>NZ_JBXAJE010000004.1:0-469272 GCF_058796955.1 Janthinobacterium sp. GW823-FHT03B06 | reverse complement strand
GCGTGGCTGCGCCCCGCTAATCCGACCTACCTGCTGTGAGGTCAACGCGATTGTCGGATTACGCCCTCCGGGCTAATCCGACCTACTTTTCCGAGATGGCGCTGGCGTAGGTCGGGTTAGCGCAAGGCGCGTAACCCGACACCATTGCCAGCCGCGTCAACACGGTTGTCGGATGACGCGTGGCTGCGCCCCGCTAATCCGACCTACCTGCTGTGAGGTCAACGCGATTGTCGGATTACGCCCTCCGGGCTAATCCGGCCTACTTTTCCGAGATGGCGCTCGCGTAGATCGGGTTAGCGCAAGGCGCGTAACCCGACACCACTGCCGGCCGCGTCAACACGGTTGTCGGATGACGCGTGGCTGCGCCCCGCTAATCCGGCCTACGCTCCCGATTTTTCAGAACTTGTATTTCACCCCCGCACTGATGAAGCGTCCCGCCGCGCCCGCGTAGTCGAGCGGGTTGTAGCCCGTGGCGCCATACGTCAGCGGGTCGAGCGGGGCGATCTTGTCGAACAGGTTTTGTATCGTCGCAAACACTTCCAGCTTGGGCGTGGCCAGCCAGCGGGCCGTCAGGTCCACCGTGGTGAACGAGGCGATGCGGCAGCCGCGCGGCGCGTCCGTGCCGTCGGCAAAATGCGTGGCGCAGCCGTCCGGGTCATTCTTGAACCGCACGTTGTCGAGCGGGGCGCGGTAGTTGACGTTGGCCGTGACGCGCCAGTTCTGGCGTTCCCAGGTGGCGCCCAGATTGATGCGGTCGTCCGGCGTGCCCATGCAGTTGGACACGTCGCAATTGCCATGCGTGCCGGCGAAATCGCGCTGCGTGCCATCCTGTTCCGTGCGCAGCCATTTGTACAGGTGCGTCCACTTCAGGTCGAACACCAGGTTGCCATAGTCGCTGCCCAGGTTGAAGCGCTGGCGCGCGTCGATATCGATGCCGCGCACCGTCGTTTGCGCCGAATTCACATAGTTGGCCAGCACGGCCGTGATGGCGCCCGGATCGCCGGGAATACCGGTGGCCGTGGACGGGTCGCGCGCCACGTTGCCGGCGGCAATGGCCGCATCCGTCTGCTCCTGGTTGATTTCATTCTTGCGGCGGATTTGCCACAGGTCGACGGAAATGCTGCTGCGCGGCAGCGGGTCCCACACGGCGCCCACGGAATAGCTGCGCGAACGTTCGGGCGACAGGTTCGGATTGGGCGAGGTGATGACGGCGATCGGCGCCGGATCGCAGGCCACTTCCACGCCCAGCGCGCAGCGCAGCGGATCGCTGGCAGTGGAGAACGCGGCCAGGCCGCCGACGCCGTTTTCCGCCGCGCTTGGAGCGCGGAAGCCCTTGGCAAAGGTGCCGCGCAGGGCCAGTTCGCGTATGGGCGTCCATTTCACGCCCACTTTCGGCGTGTAGGAATTGCCCACGTCGGTAAAATGGTCGGCGCGCAGGGCGCCCGACAGTTCCACGGTTTTCAGCACGGGCGCCAGCACTTCGGCATAGATGGCCGAGGCGTTGCGGCTGCCCTTGTAGGCGGAATAGCCGAGGCCAATGATATTGCCCCGTTCCGTGCCCGTGGTGGGTTTGAGTTCCGTCGCTTCGTGACGGAATTCTGCGCCCACGGCCACACCGAGGCCGCCGCCGTCGAGCTTGGCCACCTCGCGGCTGGCCTTGAAGTCGATCTGTGCGATATGCGTCTTGGCGTCGTTCGAGATGCGTGGCGACAGGGCCGCGTACAGCGCGGGCGAATTGAGGCCCGCGTTTTCCGCGATGCGCCACAGGCTGCCCGCCGGCAGGGCCGCATACGCGGGGTTCAGGCTGGCAGCCGCCACATTGGCGGCTGTCGGGTTGAGCAGGGCGAAGGCGACGTCGCGCTGCAGATAGCCGTTCAAGTCGTTCGAGACCTTATTCTGCGAGTACAGCAAGGCGCTGTCGATATCCCAGCCCGCCACGCTACCCTTGATGCCGGCCACGAAGCGCGTGAAGGTGGAGTCGACTTCCGACAGGCGCGGCCCTACGTCGGCCGCCAGGTAGCGCAGCCGCGCCGCCGTGCCGAAATACGGGTTGTCCGGGTGCGCAGCACCGAGCGACACGCCGGCATTGCTGACGGGGCCGCCCGGATAGCCGACCGAACCGCTGACCGTCGAGGGCGTGGTGACGGAATTCGATTCGCTGTGATACACGTTCAATTCGGCATACGTTTGCAAGGCAGGCGTCAGTTGCCAGGCGGCGCGGCCGAAGAAATTAATGTTCTTTTGCTTGGGCTGGATCTGGCCGTATTGCTGCGCGGCATCGGTCAGGCAGCCGCCGCCCGGGTCGCCCTGCGGATGTGTGGTGAAGTTGCCGCAGGCGGCGCCGGGGAAGGTGCGCGTAAAGCCCACGCCGGCCAGGTTGCCGCGGTTGTAGTAGTCGAGCGTGTCGGGATTGCGCACATTGCCGTTGACGGCGCTGCCGGCCGCGTTGTTGGTGGTGATGGCGCCCGCGCCGCTGAGCGACTCCTGCGCGCTGAAGCCCTGGTCGCGCAAGTCGCTGCGGCCGACGGCGCCCCGTCCGGCCCGGTCGCGGTTCCAGATGGCGGCCTTTTCGCTGTACTCGAGGTTCAGCAGCACGTTGTAGCGGTCGCTGTCGATGTCGCCGAAGCCGTGCGTGATGGCGGCGCGCGCGTCGCGCCCGTCCCATTCCTTCGTTTTGCCGTAATTGCCCTTGATGGCCGTGCCCTGGTAGTCGCGCCGCAGGATCACGTTGACCACGCCGGCGATGGCGTCCGAACCGTAGATGGCCGAGGCGCCATCCTTGAGGATTTCCACCCGTTCCACCGCTTCCAGGGGAATGATGTTCAGGTCGGCAAATACCTTCTGGCCATCGTCGGCCAGGCCATATGGCGCCACGCGGCGCCCGTTCAGCAGCACCAGGGTCGAGGCCGTGCCCAGGCCCCGCAGCGACACGCCGGAAGCGCCGGCGGCAAAGCCGTTGCCGAAGGTAGTGGGCACGGAGCCCTGGTTGTCGACGGCCAGGGTCTGCAGCAGTTCGGCCACGCTGGACTTGCCCGATTTTTCAATGTCGGCCGCGTTCAGGGTTTGCACGGCCGACGCCGTTTCCGCCTGCGCGCGGCGGATGTTCGAGCCGGTGATTTCCACGCGGGCAATGGGAGCCGCTTCCTGTGCCAGGACGGGCAGGGCGAGCAGGGCGCTTGCCAGAGCCAGGCCCATGCGTGGCGGTGAAAATGGATGGACAGATTGTTTGTAGATCATGCGAGTCTCCGGAAGGTCAGACAGAAAAAGGTGAGGTACACCTTGCAGTCTTGGCCGTGCGGCCTGGCGGGGATTCGATCTACATCAGTAGTGCGTCGCTTCCCAAGGTGAAAACGGGCTGGCGTGGCGTGCGCGCCACGGCGGCCCCAGCGTTGTTGGCCAGCCGGTGCGGACCTGCAGCGCGCAACTTTTTACGCTTTTTGGCGTGTTTTTCAGTGTGAAACGGCAGCGGCATGCGGCTTTGCCGACAAATACGCTTGCCAACCCTTGCGATTTAGGTTTATAGTCGATCATCACTTAGGGATGACTCGCATGTTCGCTCGCCACTTTTTTACCGCTTATTTTTACTTTAGCAATTCCAACCCCAAAGGCGGTGGAGTAGCGGTCGGTTCACGTAGCAGCAAAAAACGAGACCCCAGCACATTCTAAAAAACCGCCACTGATGGCGGTTTTTTTTTACCCAGATGTTTTACCCATCCTTAAATTTTGGAGAAAATGATGCCCCGCACCGATGATTTGCGAATTCGCGAAATGAAGGAATTGACCCCGCCGTCCCACCTGATCCGCGAATTCGCCTGCTCGGAGCAAGCCGGACAGACCGCCGCCAGCGCCCGTATCGCCCTGCACCGCATTTTGCATGGCCAGGACGACCGCCTGATGGTGGTGATCGGGCCTTGCTCCATCCACGACACCAAGGCGGCGATGGAATATGCGCGCCTGCTGGTCAAGGAGCGCGCGCGTTTCGCGGGCGAACTGGAAATCGTCATGCGCGTCTACTTCGAGAAGCCGCGCACGACGGTGGGCTGGAAGGGCCTGATCAACGATCCGTACATGGACAACAGCTTCCGCATCAACGACGGCTTGCGCATGGCGCGCGAATTGTTACGCGATATCAATGAGCTGGGTTTGCCTGCCGGTACCGAGTTCCTCGACGTCATCAGCCCGCAATACATCGCCGACCTGATCAGCTGGGGCGCCATCGGCGCGCGCACGACGGAGTCGCAGGTGCACCGCGAGCTGGCGTCGGGATTGTCGTGCCCGGTTGGCTTCAAGAATGGCACGGACGGCAATGTGAAGATCGCCGTGGAAGCCATCAAGGCCGCCTCGCAGCCGCACCATTTTCTTTCCGTCACGAAGGGCGGCCACTCGGCCATCGTCTCGACCAACGGCAACGAGGATTGCCATATCATCTTGCGCGGCGGAAAAACGCCGAACTATGACGCGGCCAGCGTGGACGAGGCGTGCAAGGCCATCGCCGCGCAAGGGCTGGCGGCGCGCCTGATGATCGACGCCTCGCATGCGAACAGCTCGAAAAAACCGGAAAACCAGATCCCCGTGTGCGCCGACATCGCTAGCCAGGTGGCGGGCGGCGATGGCCGCATCGTCGGCGTGATGGTGGAATCGCATCTGGTGGCGGGGCGCCAGGATTTGATACCCGGCAAGGAATTGATCTATGGCCAGTCCGTCACGGACGGCTGCATCGACTGGAGCGCCAGCGTGGCCGTGCTGGAAAACCTGGCGGCGGCCGTGAAGCAGCGCCGCTTGCAGGGCGACGCGGACTAACATGGCGCGCAGCATGAAAAAAAGCCCGGAAAGCTAAGCTTTCCGGGCTTTTTCAGTTTTCAGCTGACAGGAAGCTTAGAACTTGTAGGAACCGCTCAGGTAGAACTGGCGGCCCAGGGCGCTCGAGTACGATGGGTTGTAGCCTACTTGATGCGAACCCGTGTTACGCAGGGTGAACGGCGGATTGCGGTCGAACAGGTTCAGGATGCCGCCCGTGATTTCCACGTTCTTCAGCGGACGGTAAGCCGTCTGGAAGTCGAAGGTGGTGTAGCTCGGCACTTCCAGCTGGATGCCATAGCATTCGCCAGGGCTGCCGGCCACGATCACGGCGCAATCGTCAGCCGTCTGTTCCTTGTCCGTGTAGCCGTTGCGGTAGCTGGCGCTTAGCGTATGCGTGAACTTGGCCGTCTCATACGAGGTGGTGGCGCGGATGATGTTGCGGAAGCTGACCTTGTCGTTCGAACCGTAGCGGTTCAGGCTGGTTTCCCATTGATCATCGGTGCCCGGCGTCGTGTAGCGCGAACGCAGCAGGTAGGTACCCATCAGGCGGCTCGTCAGGCGGCCATCCAGCAGCTTCATCTTGTGGGTGAAGTCGTAGTCGATACCGCGGTTTTCCACCTTGCCGATGTTAATCGGCAGCAGCTTGATGGCCAACACGTCCTTGCCCGTCGAGCTGATGTGCTTGGTGGTGAACAGGTTGGCGTACTTGGCAGGATCGTTGAAGATCAGGCCTTCCGAAACCGCCGTGACCTGGTCGCGGATTTCCACGTTCCACAGGTCGAACGACATCGACAGGCTGTCGATCGGCTCGAACACGGTACCGATGCTCCATTGCTTCGACGTTTCCGGCTTCAGGTCCGGGTTGCCGCCCTGGAAGGCTTCGAACTGCTGGCGTCCGACGCCGCTGCAGTAGCCGGCCAGCGGGTGGCCGCCCATGCCGTTCGCTGCCGTCAATGGGCATTGGTAGTTACCGCCCGTGACGCCCCAGTCTTCCAGTGGGCCAGCGATTTCCTGCATGCTGGCGGCGCGGAAGCCGGTACCGGCAGCGGCGCGGAACATCAGGCTCTTGGTGGCGGAATACTTGCCGCTGACTTTCCAGGTGGTGGCGTTTTCTTTCTTGCCTACCGTCTTGCCTGTCAGCTTGTCGTCGATGGATCCGATCTGGTCATAACGCAGCGAGCCGGTCATTTCCAGTTTTTTCGAGATCGGCATCATCAGCTCGGCGTAGGCGCCGGCATTGTCGCGCGCGTATTCGCTGTCGACTTGTGCATTGTCAAACAGGATCTGCGCCTGCCTGGCGACGTCGGCCTGCTTCACCTTGTACGAGGTGTTGCGGTAGTCGGCGCCCACACCCAGCATGGCCGTGCCGCCTGGCAGCGAGAACACAGGGCGCGAAGCGCGGCCGTCGATGCCCTTCATTTCCACGGTTTGCGTGTTGTAGGTGCCGCTGAAGCCCGTGCCCAGCAGGGCCTGGCGCATGGCGTCCGGCATGGAACCGACAGGGTAGGCGAACGGGTCGATATTGCCGGCGGCTACTTGCGCGTCGAATTTGTCGGCCAGCGGGAAGCCGCTGACGTATTTCTGCGTCTGCTTGTTTTTCGAGTACGTCACGGCCGAGTTGATGTCCCACCCGAATGCATTGCCATCGATGCCGGCGACGATGTGAGTGGCCTTGGTGCCGTAGTCGTACACGCGGTTGCCCATTTCCGACAGGCGGTATTTTGCGACGGCGCCCGTGGCGTTGGCCAACTGCGCCGGCGTCAGGTTCGGTGCCAGATATTTGTTGAACAGCGGCGAGCCGACATCGACGGAGAAATCGGCCGGGTACGGCGCGATGCTGGCGACGACGCGCGCTTCGGTGTAGGCGAGGTCATAGAAACCCTGGAAGCCGGTTTTGCCCAGCTTGACGGTGCCCGAGCTGAAGATGGCGTCGCGCTTCGATTCCGGATTGATTTCGATGGTCGATGGCGAATCGAAATAGCAGTTGCCGTCGCCGTAGAAATCCATGTTGCTGGCGGCGCATTTGCCGCCATGGGCCAGGGCGTACGGGTTCAGATTGACGTTGTCGATGAAGGGCTTGTTGGTCTCTGGGTTGATGACCACATTACCGTTCGCATCGGTGCGTTTGTAATCGACCGTGGCATTGCCAGGGGCCGAGCGCGAGGAACCGTTGATGAATTGCAGTGCCTTGCCGGTCTTCGGATCGTTGAAATTGATGATGCCGCTTTTCGCGAAGCTGCGCTGCGATGCCTTCAGCGATTTTTGTTCGTCATGGCTGGCCGACACGAAGATGCTGTAGCCGTCTTCGTCGATATCGCCGAAGCCCTTGCTGATCGAGATCGAGTTGCTGGCGCCGCCTTTTTCTTCAGGACGCGAATACTTGGCATTGATTTCCAGCGGCGATGCGCCTTTTTTCAGGATGAAGTTGACCACGCCGGCGATGGCGTCGGCGCCGTACAGGGCCGAGGCGCCGTCCGTCAGCACTTCCACGCGCTCGATGGCCGACAGGGGGATCGAATTGAGGTCGATGGTGGTGCCGGAATTGGATGGCGCGATACGGCGGCCGTTCAGCAGCACCAGCGTGTAGGCCGCGCCGATATCGTGGATCGAGGCCGTGGTGACGCCGCCGCCGCCGCCGCCCACCGAATCGGCGGCCACGGAGAAGCCCTGCATCGCAGGAATTTGCTGGATGAAATCGGTCACCGTGGTGACGCCGGTTTTCTTGATGTCTTTCTGGTTGAACGACTGCACCGGCAGCGACGCTTCGGAAGCGATGCGCTTGATGCTCGAACCCGTGACTTCCACGCGTTGCATGGTGCCATCTGTTGTTTCTTGTGCGTACGCGGCGTGCATGCTCAGGGCCATGCCGCCTGCAAACATCAGGCGCAGCGACCGCGATATTACATTTTCTATCATCATCTGAAATTCCTTGTTATTGTGATAAAGGCGGCAATTATTTTGAAATAACTTGTTGCTTGCCAACAATTTATTTGCCTTTTTGAAAATCCACCAATGAAAATTCTGTAAATTTTCTGGGCCCTCATCAAAACATTCACGATTCAGATTGTCAATTTCACGCGGACTTTTTGGACGAAATGCAACATTTCCCTGTTTTTTTTGTAATCCTTCAGCAATAAAGTATCGTGAGCCCTTGTCAGCCTTGCTCAGATGCGTAAAATAAAACGGCGCACATCATCGCTGATGGCGCCGCTTTTCTGTTGCTGGCATGCTGTTGCCAGCGCTGCCTGTTTTATCTATTGACCTGAAAATTCCCCTTAAAACGTATAGCTGCCGCGCAAGTACCAGGCGCGCCCGATCGGGTCCGTGTAACGCGGGTCGTAACCTTTCTGGAACAAGGTGCCCTGGTTCGAGAACGGCGGTTCCCTGTCGAACAGGTTTTTCACGCCGGCCGTCAGCAGCAAGCCTTTCCACGCGTAGCTGCCCGACACGTTCAGCAGGCTGTACGACGGCACATCGTGGCGGAACTGCGGATCCACCAGATTCTGATCCGTGTAGCCGGACTTGAACGATTGCGACACGGTGGCGCCCCAGTTGCCCATGCGCCAGTTCAGCGCGGCCGTATGTTTCCAGCGGAACACGGGATTGTTGTCCGCGTAGCGGCCCACGTTGGCAATGAAGGCGCCGCCCCGTTCGTTCTGGTAGTCATACTTGTGGGTCCACGTGCCATCGACCGACACGCTGACATCGCCATACGCGCCACGGGCCAGGCGCGCATTGAGGCTGACGTCGATGCCGTCCGTTTTCACTTCGCCGAGATTGTCGTTCAAGTCCAGGATGGCGTAGGGCGAACCATCGGGATTGCGCAGGAACAAGGCCTTGTATTTCTCGTAGTTGCCGAAGATCGATTGCTCGGGCAAGGACGAAATCTTGTCCTTCAAATGGATGTTCCAGTAATCGATGGCGAGCGTGACTTCCTTGACGGGTTCGAGCACGAGGCCGAGGGCAAAGGTCGTGGATTTTTCCGGTTTCAGCTTTTCATTGCCGCCCTGTAGCTTGAACTGCTGCAAGTCGCAATCGCGCAAGGGGTTGGCACCGGGCTGCGGCACGCCGCCGGGGCACAAAATCGGGTCGTCGTAGGTGTCGTTGGTATCGTTCTTCGACGGCGGCGCATTCTTTTCAAACAGAGTGGGCGCGCGGAAACCCGTGCTGGCCGAGCCGCGCAGCACCAGCGCGCTGCTGGCCTGGTAGCGCAGGGCCAGCTTCGGATTGGTGGTGCTGCCCACGTCGCTGTAATGGTCGAAGCGGGCGGCCAGCTGTACTTCCAAGTCCTTGATCAGCGGCAAGTTGACTTCGCCGAAGACAGCTTCGATGGTACGCGAACCGCTCTTCGACAGCGAGCCGGACAGGCCGGAACTGGCAGCCTGGCCGGCGATGTCGCGGTTGACGTTGAAGTCGGCCTTTTCGCGCCGCGCCTCGCCGCCCAGCGCGATGGCCAGCGGGCCGCCGGCCAGCTGCATCAGTTCGCGGCTGCCCTTGATGTCGAAGCCCGTGGTGGTGACCTTGGCGCTTTGCACTTCGCCGCGCAGTGCCGTGCTGGCCAGGTAAGCCTTGCCGGCCGCATCCTGCTCGCCAAACGGGTTCAGAATGCCGTTCAGCACGCCAGCGGCAAAACCCGCATCCTGCACATAGCCGTTCGTGAATTTTTCCGACGACTTGCTGATGGCATGGCTCAGGCCCGTCTTGTAGTCCCAGCCGGCCAGCTCGCCTTCGAGGGCCAGCACCAGGCGGTCCGCCTTGCCGTCCGAATCGATCTGCCGCTGGCCCGCCTCGACGGGGCGCCAGTTGACGCTCAGCGGCTGGCCCGACAAGCCCGGCTGGGCCGGTACGCCGCCCGCATTGCCCGGATAATATTTGCTGCTGATGGGCAGAATCAGGCCCGTTTGCGGTGGCGGCGCCGTGCGTGCCTTCACCTTGTTTTCCGAATGCAGGTATTCCACCGTGGCCAGGTGGCCGCCGCCCAGCTTGAAGGCGCCCTTGCCGAAGAAGGCTATTTGCTGCTGTGCGGGCAAGTCGTCGATCTGGCGCGTGTAATCCTGGCGGCAGGTGCCGTTCGCCGGCACGGCCGGCACCGACAGCGGCGGCAGGCAGCCGCTGGCCGCGTAGGGGTTGCCGGCCAGGCCATTGCCGCCGTTGGCCGCCGCGTCGAAGTAGTTGCCAGGAAACGTCGTGCCGCTGGTAATGGACAGGCCGCGCGAGGGGACGATGCCGGTGGCTGAAAAGGCGCGGTCCTGCGACGTGAGCACGTTTTGCTTGTGGTAGTCGAGCACGCCGAAGATATTGTAGCCGTCCGTGTCGAGCTTGCCGAAACCCGTCGACAGGTTGATGCGGTGCTCGCCGCCGCCCTTGTGTTCGGGGGCGACCACTTCGGCCGTGATGTTCGTGACGTTGACCGAGCGCTTGGTGATGAAATTGATGACGCCGCCGATGGCGTCCGTGCCATAGATGGCCGAGGCGCCGTCGCGCAGCACTTCGACTCTTTCCAGGGCCGCGATGGGGATGATGTTCAGGTCGACGCTGGCGCCGTCATACGGATGGTTGGCGATGCGCCTGCCGTTGAGCAGGACCAGGGTCTTGTCGCCGCCCAGGCCACGCAAGTCGGCGCTGGCCTGGCCGCCCGTGGGCAAGCCGCTGGTATTGCCGCCGACGGCATTGCCGCTGCCCATGCTGGACGCATTCGAGGGGATCTTGCTGAGAACTTCCTGGGCTGTCGTCAGGCCCTGTTTGGCGAAATCCTCGGCCTTGAAGATGGACAGGGGCGTCGCCGTTTCCGAGACGAGGCGCTTGATCGAGGAACCGGTGACTTCGACGCGCTGCATGGCGGCAGGCTCGCCGGCGGCGCCGGTGTCCTGCGCCATGGCCGCATGGCCATACGCGCCGAGCAGGGCAGCGCACAACAGGCGCAAGGTAGGGGAGGGACTGCGGGTTTGCGTCATCTGACACTCCTGTGGCTTGGTCATGGGCCAAGTGGCCTGCAAGGGAGTTTTACAGGCGCACAGCAGGTAAGGTTTGCGCTGGCGCAATAGGCGTGTGGATGAGTGCCTTGCGCCACAGTCGCGGACGAAAAAAAGGCGGTGATTGCTCACCGCCTTGCGCCAGGATACGGGTGTCAGCTTAGAAGAACTTGTAGCTGGCGCCCAGTTTGAAGTAGCGGCCGATGGCGCCGCTGGCATCCATCGGGTTATAGCTCATGCCGCCGTAGGTCAGCGGGTCGAGCGGCGCGATCTTGTCGGTCACGTTGTTGATCGAGGCAAACAATTGCAACTGTTTGTTGACGTTCCAGCGGCTCGACAGGTCGAGCGTGGTGAACGAAGCGAGCTTGCAACCGTTCGGCGCCGGCGTGCCGTTCGCCAGTTTGGAGGCGCAAGGATCGCCTTCAAACTTGATATTTTTCATATCCGAACGGTAGTTCAGCACGCCGCTGACGTTCCAGTTGCCCAGGTCCCACGAGCCGGTCAGATTGATCTTGTCCTTCGGCGTGCCGGCGCAGTTGGAGGTATCGCAATTGCCATGCGTGCCGGCGAACTGGTAGCGCACGGTGGCCGACTCGGCGCGCACCCACGAGGCGATGTGGGTCCAGGTCAGGCCGAACGTGGCGCGGCCGTAGTCGCCCAGGCGCACGCGCTGCTTGACGTCCAGGTCGATACCCTTGATCTCCGTATAGCTGGAGTTGCGGTACGGCGCCTTGGTGATCAGCAAGGTACCCGTGTTCGGCACCACCACGCCATTGATGGTCAGGTTGTTGTCGGCGCGCACGGCCGTCGGCAGGGCGGCCGCTTCGTTGTACGGCAGCGGGTTGATCTCGTTTTCGCGCTTGATCTTCCAGGCATCGAGCGACAGGCTGGTATCGTTGAACGGATCCCACACGAGGCCCAGGGTGTAGCCCTTGGACTTTTCCGGCTTCAGGCTCGGGTCGCCGATCTTGACGGCCGCCACCTGCAGTTCGCAATCGCTGGCATTGGCGCCCGGCAGGCGGGTGCCGCCCGGGCAGCGCACGGGATCGCTGACGGTCGAGGTGCCCGTCGATTGCGAATTGGAATTGCTTTCCGCCGGTCCTGGCGCGCGGAAGCCTTCCGAATACGTGCCGCGCACGGCGAAGGTTTTCACCGGTGTCCACTTGGCGCCCAGTTTCGGCGTGGTCGACGAGAAACGGTCATATTTGTCGTAACGCAAGGCGCCCGATAGCTCCACCGTCTTGATGACGGGCGCCAGCACTTCGAGGAACACGGCCGAGACCTTGCTGTCGCCCTTGGCCGCCACATAGCTGGAGTTGATGGAACCGTCCTGCGTGCCCGACAGCGAAGGATTGTCGAGCTTGTCGCGGCGGTGTTCCGCGCCCACGGCCAGGCCCAGGGCGCCGCCCGGCAACTGCATCAGCTCGCGCGAGGCCTTGAAGTCGATGATGTCGAGCTTGGTGGTGGAATCGGAGGTGGCGTTCGTCACCATGGCCGCGTACAGCGAGGCGGGATTCTTGCCCGCCTGCGCGCCGATGTAGTACGGGAAATATTGGCTGTTCGGATTGCCCAACGCATCCTTGACGACGGCCATGTTCAGCATATTGCTGTAATCGAGGTGCAGCTTCGATTCCGAGTGCGTATAGCCGGCATCGTAGTCCCAGCCCATGGCGTTGCCCTTGACGCCGAGCACGATGCGGTTGAACTCATTGTTTGCCTGGCGCGTGCTGGCGCCCGCATCGAAAGCCTGGTAGCGCACGCGCACCGGCACGCCATACGGATTTTGCGGATGGTTGGCGGCCAGCACGATGGTGGTGCCGGCGCCGGAACCGTAGTTGACGACGCCAGTCGGGCTGGTGGCGTTCGGCGGGAAGGCGATGGTCGGCGTGATCGAGGGCGGGATCAGGGTGAAGGCCGTATCGCGCTTCGAGTAGCCCGCTTCCGCATACACCTGGGTGTCGGCATTGACTTGCCAGGTGCCGCGCGTGTACAGGTTGATCGATTCGATCTTCGGCTGCATCGAGCGGAACTGGTCGTGGTGCCACAGGCAGCCGCCCTTCGGATCTTGCGGCGAAGACACGGACAGGTTGGCGCAGCCGGGCAGGGACACATAGTTGTTGGTGACGGGGTCGCGGATCAGGCCCGTCGGTGCGGCATTCGCATCGTTGTTGCCATTGATGTAGCCGCCGGCGAACTGGGTGTTGATCGCATAGCCATACGGACGCAGGTCGGCCTTGCCTATCCATTTGCGGCCGGCGCGGTCATTGTTCATCAGCATGTCCGATTTGCTGTACTCGGCATTGAGGACGAAGTTGAATTTATCCGTATCCAGGTTGCCCTTGCCGAAGGTCAGCGAGGCGCGGTGCTGCTTGGCGTCGCTGTCGCCGGAGATGCCCGTGTCGCCTTTCAGGGTCAGGCCTTCGAAGTCCTTGCGCAGGATGATGTTGACGACGCCGGCGATGGCGTCCGCGCCGTAGGTCGACGAGGCGCCGTCCTTGAGGATTTCGATACGCTCGACGATCTGCATCGGCACGGTGGACAGGTCGGTAAAGCTCTTCTGGCCGTCATCGGCGCGCGCGAACGGCGCCATGCGGCGGCCATTGAGCAAGACCAGGGTCGAGGTGGCGCCCAGGCCGCGCAGCGAGATGGCCGTGGAGCCGGCGGCAAAGCCGTTGCCGAAGCCCGTCGGCAGGGAGCCGGCGCCATCGGCGGTCAGGGTTTGCAGGTATTCGGCCACGGTGGCCTTGCCCGATTTCATCAAGTCGTCGCGGGTGATGAGCTGTACCGGCGACGCGGTCTCGGCCGTAGCCCGTTTGATGCTCGAGCCTGTAATTTCCACACGTTGTACATTGGCGTCTTGCGCCATTGCCGGCGCAGCCATCATGCCCAGGCTGAGCGCTGCTACGCTACCCGAAAAAATCAGGCGTACGGAGCGGGACATCACTGTTTCCATCATCATTCTCAGAACTCCGAAAGTATGCTCGGCCGGCCCTTGTGCGGCACAGCTTTGCCAGGGTGATAAAGATTGCTGCGTCGGCAATCGCTATGGATCAAACGGCATATCGTGTGAGCCGTCGTGATCGATAAGACCATTTGTCGAGAAACCTTGTCAACGCACACACACCCGCTTTCAGCATGGAAACAACAGTGTTTTTTATAATGTTGACGTGTTTCAATATTTGCAATTATTTCAATGTTGCACTGCGATGCGCATTTTCCGTACTGCGATAAAAACGGCTGTCATTCGAAGCCGTAAGGGTTACTGCCAGGCCGGTTTTTCATGGCGGCGACCTGTCTTTGTTGCGCTGCGCAAGATTCTCCCGGCGAGGCAGGTGAGCGTGACGCCACGCCACGCCAGTGCTGCGGCTTTTCGCCCGGCGAACGGAATATGCGTTATCGTTACGCCTTTTTCCGGCTCGCCTGCTTGCAGGTCCGGCTGGCGATGAACAAGGCATAGATCTTGCGAGGATGGACTGGTTTTGGCGGTGGAATCCTGTATCCCAGGGGGAAGCCAGTACAAGCGCACCAATACGGTGCGACAGATAATCGAGATGAAGGGTATTACATGAAGTCACCATGGATGCGGCGCGTGGCGCTGCTCGCCTGCCTGGCCACCCTGCCGCTGGCGGCCGTGGCCGTTGACGCCGCCCCCGCGGCCGCGCCGGTCAAAACCTTGCGCTATATCCTGCCGGCCGCCGAGACGGGCTTCGATCCGGCCACCGCGCGCGACCTGTATTCGAACCACATCACGCAGGCCGTCTTCGACACCCTGTACACCTATGACTACCTGGCGCGCCCCGTCAAGGTGGTGCCCGGCGCGGCGGCCGCCATGCCGGAAGTGTCGGCCGACGGCAAGACCTATACCATCCGCCTGAAAAAAGGCATCCTGTACACGCCTGACGCCGCGTTCGGCGGCAAGCGCCGCGAACTGACGATGGCCGACTACGTGTATTCGTGGAAGCGCCTGTTCGATCCGCGCCTGGCGTCGCCGCACAGCTGGCTGTTCGAAGGCAAGGTGGTGGGGCTGGACGACCTGGCCAAGGACGCGGCCAAGTCGAACAAGCTCGATTACAGCAAGAAGGTGGCGGGACTGGAAATCCTCGACCCGTACACCCTGCGCATCTCGCTGACCAAGACCGATTTCAATTTCCCCATGATCCTCGCCTACGTGCCGACGGCCGCCGTGGCGCGCGAAGTGGTGGACAAATACGGCGACGTGAAGGGCGAAGTGGGCTCGAATCCCGTCGGCACCGGCTACTACACCTTGGGCGAATGGACGCGCGGCAACCGCATCGTGTTGAACCGCAATCCGCAGCACTTGTCCGAGACATGGAATTTCATGGCCGGCGACGACCCGGACGACCAGCGCATCGTGCGCCAGATGCAGGGCAAGCGCATTCCCGCCATCGACCGCATCGAAATTTCCGTGATGATCGAAGACCAGTCGCGCTGGCTGTCGTTCCAGAGCGGCGGCACGGACGTGTTCTGGCTCGACGGCCCGCTGGCGCCGAAGGCGTTGCTGAATGGCAAGCTGCGTCCCGAGCTGGCGGAGAAGGGCGTGCAACTGTCGCGCCTGCTGGACCCGGAAATCAGCTATTACTACTGGAATATGGAAGACCCCACGCTCGGTGGCTTCAGCAAGGAAAAGATCGCCCTGCGCCGCGCGATTGCCATGGCGCACAATATCGATGAGGAAATCCGCATCATCTGGAATGGCCAGGCCAAACGCCTCGACTATCCGATCCCGCCCGGCGTGGTCGGCTACGACCCGCACTATAAATCCCTGCTGCAATACGATCCCGTGCTGGCCAACAAATTGCTGGATAAATTCGGCTACAAGAAGGGCGCCGACGGCTGGCGCACCTTGCCGGATGGCAAACCGCTCTTGATCCGCTATGCTTCGCGCAACGAAGCCAACGGCGTGCTGCAGGCGGAAATGTGGCGCAAGACGTACAACTCGCTGGGCATCCGCATGGAAAACGACCGCATGATCTTTTCCGATATCTTGAAGACGGAAAAGCAGTGCAAGATGCAGACGCGCACGGCGCCGTGGCTGGCCGACTATCCGGACGGCGACAATTTCATGCAGCTGTTCTACGGCCCCAACACGCACCAGAACAACAACGGCTGCTACCAGGACCCCGAGTACGATAAATGGTACGCGGCCAGCCAGGCCATGCCGGCCAGCCCCGAGCGCGACGAGCTGTTCCACAAGATGGCGCGCCGCCTGGAAGTCAATGCGGGCGCCCTGATCGGCTATGCGCGCTACCGCAACATGCTGGCGCAAAAGTCGGTGCTCGGTTACAAGAAGCACCCGATCCTGTTCCAGGAATGGGCGTATATGGATATCGACAGCACGGGCGCGCCGGTGGCGCCTGCGGCTGACTCGGCTAAAAAATAAGCGCGGCCGCTTTTAACACCATATACGACAAGGAATCATTATGTTTGCTTATATCCTGCGCCGCTTGTGGCAGATGCTGCCCACCATGCTGGGCGTGGTCCTGCTGGTGTTTATCCTGTTCAACTGGGTGGGCGGCGACCCCGCCTACATCCTGGCCGGTAAGATGTCTAGTGCGGAAAGCATCGCCAACATCCGCCGCCAGCTCGGCGTCGACCAGCCGTACTACGTGCAGCTGTGGATCTTCATCAAGCAGATCGTCACCTTTGATTTCGGCCAGAGCTGGGCGACTGGCGAGTCCGTGTCGCACATCATCACCTCGCGCCTGGGCCCGTCGATGATGGTGCTGATCCCGCTGACCGTGCTGGAAACGTTCTTCGGCGTGGCGCTGGCGCTGGCCATCGCGTTCGTGCGCGGTTCGCTGACGGACCGCATGGTGATGATCGCCTGCACGGTGGGCATGTCGATTTCCATCCTCGTCTACATCATCGTCTTCCAGTACGGCTTTGCCTACAAGCTGGGCCTGTTCCCCGTGCAGGGCTGGGGCGACAGCTTCTGGGAAAACCTGCTGCGCTATTCGACCCTGCCCATCCTGATCGGTCTGGCCGTGTCGATTGCGCCAACGCTGCGCCTGTTCCGCACCTTCGTGCTGGACGAGGCGAACCAGGATTACGTGCGCACGGCGCGCGCCAAGGGCCTCAAGGAAGGCCGCATCATGTGGGTCCACGTGCTGCGCAATGCCGGCATTCCCATCATTACCTATGTGATGTCGAACTTGCCGGCCCTGCTGATCGGCGCTTTCCTGCTCGAGCGTTTCTTCGGCATCCCCGGCATCGGGCGTGAAGTGATTTTGGCCGTCGAGCGCAGCGATTTTCCGGTGATCAAGGCGATCACCGTGTATGTTGCCGCCGCCACCATGCTCTTCAACCTGCTCACCGACCTGCTGTACCAGGCGGTCGATCCTCGCGTACAACTGAAGTAGAAAGAGACGATGTCGAAACCTCATACATCGCCCGGCCTGTGGGCCCTGGCGTGGCGCCGTTTGCGCGGCGACAAGATTGCAATGGTATCGCTGGCCGTGGTCGGCGCATTTTTCCTGCTGGTGCTGGCGTCCGCCAGCGGCCTGGTGGCGGCGAACTGGGAAGACGAAGTGGCCGTCAGCTATGCGCCGCCCACGTTTGTCGGTGCCGACAAGGATGCGGCCGGTGCCGCCGACGGCGCCATTCCCCTGGCCGACGAGCGCAGCGCGCCGACACCCGTCAACGTGCTCGATCCGCTGGCCGACGATATCGCCGAACTGCGCGCCCAGATGGGCAGCAATCCTTCTGCCGGCGTCGAGATGTACGGCGTCACCGACCCGCTGGCCGACGACTTGACGGCCTTGCGCGCCGGCATGGGCAAGACGAAAAAGCTGATCGCGCACAAGGCGGCGACCCTGCCGTTCGGCGCCGACAAGTGGGGCCACGATATCGTGCAGAAAACCATCAAGGGCGGCGAGACGTCGATCGTCGTGGGCCTGGTGGCGGCCTTGCTGGCCGTGGTGCTGGGCACGATCTTTGGCGCCGTGTCCGGCTACTTCGGCGGCATCGTTGATGATTTCTTCAACTGGTTCTACAGCATCTTCACGTCGATCCCGTCGATTTTGATGATCTTGACGGTGGCGGCCGTGCTGCAGCAGAAGGGCGTGCTGACCATCGTGCTGATCCTCGGTTTGACGGGCTGGACGGGGCCATACCGCCTGATCCGCGCCGAATACATCAAGCACAAGGCGCGCGAATACGTGATGGCGGCCGACGCCATCGGCGCCTCGCACTGGCGCAAGATGTTTTCGCACATTTTCCCGAACGTGAGTCACGTTGCTTTGGTGCAAATGTCGATTCTCGTGGTGGGCTTCATCAAGGCGGAAGTGATCTTGAGTTTCCTCGGCTTTGGCGTGCCGGTAGGCACCGTCTCGTGGGGCAGCATGCTCAATGAGGCACAAAATGAACTGATCCTGGGCAAATGGTGGCAGCTGACAGCCGCCGCCACGGCGATGGCCGTGCTGGTGACGGCGTTCTCGCTGTTTACCGATGCCTTGCGCGATGCGCTCGACCCCAAAGTGAAATAGGAGTTGCTCATGGACCAGAATAACCTGTTGGAAGTGCGCGACCTGCGCGTCACCTTCCGCCTGGACAAGAAGACCACGTTCGAAGCCGTCAAGGGCATCTCGTTCAACGTGCCGCGCAACAGCACCGTGGCCCTGGTGGGCGAGTCGGGCAGCGGCAAGTCCGTCAGCTCCCTGGCCGTGATGGGCCTGCTGCCGCCTGACAGCACCATCATCGACAAGCAATCGCGCATCCACTTCGGCGGGCGCGACCTGCTGCAACTGTCGATCGCCGAGCGGCGCACCATGTGCGGCAAGGATATCTCGATGATCTTCCAGGAGCCGATGTCGTCGCTGAACCCCGTCTTCACCGTTGGCTTCCAGATCGCCGAGGTATTGCGCCAGCACATGGGCATGAACCGCAAGCAGGCGCGCGCGCGTACCCTGGCATTGCTGGAGGAAGTGGGCATACCCGACCCCGCCACGAAGATCGACGCCTACCCGAGCCAGATGTCGGGCGGCCAGCAGCAACGCGTGATGATCGCCATGGCGATCGCCTGCGAGCCGAAACTGCTGATCGCGGACGAACCGACGACGGCGCTGGACGTGACGATCCAGAAGCAGATCATGGACCTGATCGCGGCGCTGCAAAAGAAGCACCAGATGTCCGTGCTCTTCATTACCCACGACCTGGGCCTGGTGGGGGAGATCGCCGACCAGGTGATCGTCATGCGCCACGGCGAAGTGCGCGAGACGGGGGAAGTGCGCCAGGTATTCGAAGCGCCGCAAGACAGTTACACGAAAGCGCTGTTGCATTGCCGCCCCTCGCTGGACGAGCGCCCATGGCGCTTGCCCGTCATCGCCGATTATATGGAGGGCAAGGCGGGACCCGGCGTGGAGGTGAAACAGCGCACGCGCGGCTATACGCCGGGGGACGAACCGGTGCTGGTGGTGAATAACCTCAGTAAAAGCTTTTATACGCGCGAGGGCCTGTTCGGCAAGCGCGAATTCCAGGCCGTCAAGGACGTGTCGTTCACTTTGCCGCGCGGAAAAACCCTGGGCGTGGTGGGCGAATCCGGCTCCGGCAAGACGACGGTGGGCCTGACCCTGCTGCGCCTGCACCAGGCCACGGGCGGCACGGCCATGTTCCACGGCAAGGACCTGATTGCCATGCCGAACAAAGAGTATTTGCCCTATAAACGCCGCATCCAGATCATCTTCCAGAATCCGTATGCGTCCTTGAATCCCCGCTTTACGGTGGGGCAGATTTTGCTGGAACCCATGCGCATCCACAAGATCGGCGTCGATGACAAGGAACGCATCGCCAAGGCCTACTGGCTGCTCGATAAAGTCGGCTTGCCGGAACAGGCTTTCCACCGCTATCCGCACGAGTTCTCGGGCGGCCAGCGCCAGCGCATCGCCATTGCCCGTTGCCTGACCATGCAGCCGGAGATTCTGGTGTGCGACGAATCCGTCTCGGCGCTGGACGTGTCCGTGCAGGCGCAGGTGCTCAACCTGCTGCAGGATTTGCAGGATGAATTCGGCCTGTCCTACATCTTCATTTCGCACGACTTATCAGTGGTGAAATACATCGCCGACCAGGTGATGGTGATGCACAAGGGGCAAGTGGTGGAGCTGGCCGATTCGGACGAGCTGTACCGCAATCCCGTGCATCCGTACACGCGCACCCTGTTGAGCGCCATACCGAAGGGCGTGCAGTTGTAGGGGGCTTTTTACGGTAAGATAGCGGCCATGCCCAACCTCATTTATCTGCTCGAACATTACGGTGTCCTGATTGTCTTTGGCATCGTGCTGGTGGAGCAGCTCGGCCTGCCGATTCCCGCCTTTCCCATTCTCGTGGTGGCGGGGGCGCTGGCCGTCGATGGCGACATGAATGGGGGGCTGGTGCTGGCCGCCGCGCTGGGCGCCTGCCTGATCAGCGACTTCACGTGGTTCCGCGCGGGCCGCCATTTCGGCAAGCGCATCCTGCGGCTGCTGTGCCGCATCTCGCTGTCGCCCGATTACTGCGTCAGCCAGACGGAAGACAAATTCAAGCGCTGGGGGCCGAAAGCCCTGATCGTCTCCAAGTTCGTGCCGGGATTCAATACCGTGGCCGCGCCCATGTCGGGTGCGCTGGGCACGCCGCCGCGCCTGTTCTTCCTGTATGCGGGCCTGGGTGCCTTGCTGTGGAGCGGCACCGGCATCGCCGTCGGCGTGATCTTTCACGCCAGCGTGCAGCAGGTGCTGGACTTGCTCAGCACCATGGGCAGTACGGCCTTGCTGATGCTGACCGCCTTGCTGGGCTTGTTCCTGCTGTACAAATTCCTCGAACGCCGGCGTTTCCGCCAGGCCTTGCAGATCGAGCGCATCGGCATCGATGAATTGCTTGAACTCATAGAGCAGGGCGAGGAGCCGCTGATGGTCGACGCGCGCAGCGCCACGGCGCAAGCGCTGGAACCGGCCGTGCCGGGCGCCTTGTTCTTCAATGGCAAGGAGCCCGTGCCCGCCATGATCGCCATGGACAAGGACCGCCACATCATCGTGTATTGCAGCTGCCCCAACGACGTGACGGCCGCGCAAGTGGCCAAGCTGCTGCACCAGCACGGCTTTCACCGGGCCAAGCCCCTGCATGGCGGCCTCGACGCGTGGAATGCCGCCTACCGCTCGGACCAGCCGGCACCCGCCAGCCTGCTGGGCGAAGGCTTGCCCTCCTGATCGGCGCATGCCTGCCGCATCGCAGGCCGACCGTAAAAACCGGTAGTAATAATACGAAAGCGCTGTCGTGGGGCCGCCAAGACGGCGCCGCCACGCCTGCGCCGCCCCCTACAAAGCGGCTTTGCGCAAACTGCGGCATACTCTTGTTTTCAGGCGATTCCTGCTGCTATGCAGCATGCTTTTCGTGCGCCTACTGAGTGCAAGTACTTACTATAAATCATTGTTTTCGAGTAACTTTAGCCTTGCCTGTTGCATTTGGAGTGGAACTACCAATAAAGGCTTGTTTTGATGTACTTAAACTACAAACTTTGCTTGCCTCCGGGCGCATTCATCCTTTAAGCTTGGCGTCCCATGCGTCCCACTTCATCATTTAAAATCATGAGCGCTTCGTCTTCTCCCGTACTGCCGACTTCCGCCTTTGCCGATGGACCGCGCCTGCTGGCCGACGTGGGCGGCACCAATGCCCGTTTCGCCCTGGAAGTGGCCGCCGGCCACATCACCCTGGTCGAAGTGCTGCCCTGTGCCGATTACCCGAGCCTGTCCGCCGCCCTGCAAGCCTACCTGGCCCTGCCGCACATCGCTGCCGCAGGCGGGCAAGCCGTGCGCCATGCCGTGATCGCCATTGCCAACCCCGTCGACGGCGACTTCCTCAGCATGACGAACCACCACTGGTCGTTCTCGATCCGCGCCATGCGCGAAGAGTGCGGCTTCACGACCCTGGACGTGGTCAACGATTTCACGGCCCTGGCGCGTTCCTTGCCGCAGCTGTCGAGCGAACAGAAGCACCAGGTGGGCGCGGGCACGGCCCGTCCGAACACGGCCATCGGCCTGATCGGCGCCGGCACGGGCCTGGGCGTGTCGGGCCTGATTCCTTCGCACGGCGGCTGGATCGCCCTGCAAAGCGAAGGCGGCCACGTCAGCTTTGCGCCGTTCAATGAGACGGAAGTGAGCATCCTGCAATTTGCCTGGCGCGAATACGAGCACGTCTCGGCCGAGCGCCTGATTTCCGGCGATGGCCTGGAACTGATCTACCGCGCCCTGGCCGACCGCGCGGGCGTGCCGGCCGAAGCCTTGCCGGCGGCGGAAATCACGCGCCGCGCGCTGGCCGGCGAATCCCAGCTGTGCGACGACGTCATCGAAGCGTTCTGCTGCATGCTCGGCACGGTGGCGGGCAACGTCGCCGTTACCCTGGGCGCGCTGGGCGGCATTTACATCGGCGGCGGCATCGTGCCACGCCTGGGGGCGCGTTTCGACCGCTCCGGTTTCCGCGCCCGCTTCGAGCGCAAGGGCCGCTTCGCCAATTATGTGTCACAAGTGCCGACCTTCGTCATCACGGCGCAGTATCCAGCTTTCCTGGGTGCATCGGCCATTCTTTCGGAGAAACTCGCCTCCCTGTGATGCGCAAGGTACGGGCGATGTGTCGCGCCAGGGCCGGGTAAAACGCGTGTTTTGCCCGGTTTTGCGCTTTTCCGCTTTTTATCAGGTACAATTGGCATCGTTGGATGAAACGACGACTGTCGCTCTCCTGTCTGGCTGGTTCGCCGCCACGGGAAAAGCAGCTGCTCCGGAGATCGTTTCATTGCTGGTTACTTAGTGAAGGTTAATTAAGGCCAGCACCATGGATGGCAGGACTTTCACTGCATCCGCTTTAATCCCGCTTTGCGCGCATCGGCCAAGGCGTCGGAAAAACAGCCTCAACTAGTAACCCAGCACGGCGTCATTATCGATGTCTGCCATCTGTTACGTTGAAATGAACGTTTTTGATTTCTTTCTCTGCATACGAATTGCAACACACATCCGCACAGAATTGCTATGAATACAATTGAGGCTAAAAAAGTCCTCGAAACCGCGTTGCTGTGCGCTCGTGAATCGCTGACGATCCACAGCCTGAAAAAGCTGTTCGTCGATGCGGACGAGAATGGTCGTGTGCGCGGTGTCGGCGTTGGCGCCGACACGATCAAGCAATTGCTGGAAGAGTTGCGCGACGAGTGGGAAGGACGCGGCATCGAGATCGTCAGTCTGGCTTCGGGCTGGCGCTTTCAAAGCCGCCCGGAAATGAAGATGTATCTCGACCGGTTGACGCCCGAGCGGCCGCCCAAGTATTCGCGGGCGACCCTGGAAACCCTGGCCATCATCGCCTACCGCCAGCCGGTGACGCGCGGCGATATCGAGGAAATTCGCGGCGTTGCCGTCAATTCGCAGACGATCAAGATGCTGGAAGACCGTGGCTGGGTCGATGCCATCGGCTACCGCGACGTGGTGGGACGGCCGGCCTTGCTGGCCACCACCAAGCAATTTTTGGATGATCTGGGTTTGCAATCGCTGTCCCAGCTGCCGCCTTTGCAGCAAATCAGCGAGATGCAGGGCAATGGGCTTGAAGCCCTGGAAGCGGCCCTGCAGGAAAATTTTGACAAGGCAAGCAATGAGCTTGTCCCCCAGCTTGGTGCAGGTAGCAATACGGCTGTGACAGATGTAGATGTGACAGCAAGCCTTGATGCCGGCCCCGATGCTTCGCCCATGGACGAAGCCTACACTCACGACCCTGCGCCAGAACTAACGGTTGACGCTGCGCCAGGTCAGCACAGCCAAGAAACGAAGAATGAATAATCCGAACACACCCGAGACAGTAACCGCCAGCGACGAAGCCATCGTTGCCAAGCCCAAGCGCCGCACCAAGGCCCAGATCGAAGCTGACGCGGCTGCTGCCGGCACGGCTGGCGACGCTGTCGCCGCCAAGCCGAAGCGCCGCACGAAAGCCGACGTGGCCGCCGATGCGCCCGTCGCTGAAGCTGTCGCCGCCGACGCTGCGCCCGCCGCCAAGAAAACCCGCGCCAAGCCGGCCCTGAAGGCCGTGGCCGACGCCGCTGAAGCGGCTGCCGAAGCCGTCGCTGCACCTGCGCCGCGTCCGCCGCGCGCCCGCGCCGCCGCCAAGGCCGCTGCCGCCGTCGCTGAAACGGCGCCGGAAGCCGTCGCTGACAAGCCGGCCGAAGCACGCCCGACCCGCGGTCCGCGCCAGATGCGCGGCGTGCAGGCGGAGCGCGCCTTGCGCCAGCCGCCGCGCGCCGAAGCGCCGCAGGCGGCCGATGCCGTTGCCGCAGCGCCTGCCGCAGAGCAAGCTGCCGCGCCTGTCGCCGACGTGTTCGATGCCGAAGGCAACCTCGTGTCCGGCCCGCGCCTGCCGCGCGGTCCCCGCAACGACGTGCCGGGTGCCGGCAAGAATGCCGGCAAGAGCCGTAAAAAGGGCAAGGGCCGCCAGGCTGCGCCAGGCAAGCTCAGCGACGCTGATGCCGTCTTCTCGTTCGTTACTTCCGACGCCTTCGACAGTGAAGAAGGCGGCACGGGCCGTGTACAGAAAGCGGCCGTGCGCCGCGACCTGACGTCCGACGACGATGCGCCGAAGCTGCACAAGGTACTGGCCGAAGCCGGTCTCGGTTCGCGCCGCGACATGGAAGACCTGATCATTTCGGGCCGCGTGTCCGTGAATGGCGAGCCGGCCCACATCGGCCAGCGCATCTTGCCGAGCGATCATGTGCGCATCAACGGCAAGTTGATCCAGCGCCGCGTCAGCAAGAAGCCGCCGCGCGTGCTGGTCTACCACAAGCCGGCCGGCGAAATCGTCAGCCACAACGACCCGGACGGCCGTCCATCCGTCTTCGACCGCCTGCCGACCATGAAGGCGGGCAAGTGGCTGGCCGTTGGCCGCCTCGACTTCAACACGGAAGGCTTGCTGTTGTTTACCACGTCCGGTGACCTGGCCAACCGCCTGATGCACCCGCGCTACGGCATCGACCGCGAGTACGCCGTGCGTACCCTGGGCGAGCTGGAGGAGGGCATGCGCCAGAAGCTGCTGGCCGGCGTCGAGCTGGAAGACGGCCTGGCGCAGTTCTCGAAGATCGCCGATGGCGGCGGCGAAGGCATCAACAAGTGGTACCGCGTGGTGATCGGCGAAGGCCGTAACCGCGAAGTGCGCCGCATGTTCGAAGCCATCGGCCTGACCGTTTCGCGCCTGATCCGTACCCGCTACGGCGCCATGACCCTGCCGAGCGGCCTGAAACGCGGCCGCTGGGAAGAGATGGATGAAAACACCGTGCGCGACCTGCTGACCGCCTACGGCATCGAAAAGAAAATGCCGGCATCGGGCGACCCCCGTGCCGCTGGCGCCGCCAAGGGCCGCGAAGCGCGCAAGGCCAGCCGCGATGACGAGCCGAATGGCAACCGCATCGATGTGAGCAACCGCAACGCCGATCCGTTCCCTGTCGCGCCGCGCCGTGGCCAGCCGCAAGGCCAGTTTGCCCGTCCGCAAGGCCAGGGCCGCCCGGGCGGCGCCGGCCGTCCAGGCGAAGCGCGTGGTCCGGGCCGCGGCCAGCCGCAAGGTCCGTTCCAGGGCGGCCAGCCCCGTTCGTCGGCATCGTTCGAAGGTGCGCAAGGCCAAGGCCAGGGCCGTCCGCCGCGTGCGGCAGGCCAGGGCCGTCCGGGTGGCGAAGGCCGCGCGCCGCAGCGCGGTCCGCGCCAGCCCGATCCGCTGCAAACGGCCTTCGGCTTCGCCAACACGGGTCCGCGCCGCAATGCCGGCGGTGGTGCCGGTGGGCAAGCACGTTCCGGCGGCCAGCCGCGCGGCGGCATGGATCGCGGCGGCATGGATGGCATGCCGCGCCGCCGCAGCAAAGGTTAATCGGGAAGAGTTTCTTCTTGCGCGCCCGCCGATCTGCCGCGGGTGCGCGCTCTTGTAACTGTTGTAAGCCGGGCCGCTCCTCGTGTGCGGCATTGCGGCGAAGTTAATAAGAGGTTATAATCTGCAGCCTAATAAAAGTTCTCCGCAGGGTTGTTTGGTGGGGAGTGCTTTCATCTGGTTGGGAAAATACAAGAAGATGGGCAGATGCCCATTTTTTTTTTGTTGAACCGTTTGTAATGGCTCCGCAAGGGGCCATATATGACTTGAATGCGTGTTTTTGCATGTTGTCGGCGCTTATTGCGGCGCTGTCATGCCGAAAACGGGCCTTATTTCTGGAGAATTTCTTGCAGCAGTTGGGATTAATTGAAAAGACAGTTACAGGTCTGGGCTATGAGCTCGTTGATGTCGAACGTGCCGAGCGCGGGCTGCTGCGCGTCTTTATTGATTTCAGCGCCGCCGATGCCGCTGAAAAAGGTCCGATCACGGTCGAAGACTGTGCCACGGTCAGTCACCAGTTATCGCATGTGTTGACGGTAGAGAACGTTCCTTACGAGCGTCTCGAGATTTCTTCCCCGGGTCTCGATCGTCCGGTGCGCAAGCTGGAAGACTTCGTCCGTTTCGCAGGCCAGGAAATCATCGTCAAGCTGATGGTGGCGATGCCGGGTACGAACAACCGGAAATCGTTCCAGGGGATCTTGCAAGAACCCGTGGGCGATAAATTGTCGTTGGAATTTGAAGGTAAGGATGGTCCGGCGATGTTGGAGTTTACGCTCGCCGATGTGGATAAGGCACGCTTGGTGCCGCAGGTGGTTTTTAAGGGACGCAAAGCATGAGCCGCGAAGTTTTATTATTGGTTGACGCGCTGGCGCGCGAAAAAAACGTCGATAAAGATGTCGTCTTCGGCGCCCTCGAATTCGCGTTGGCGCAAGCCACGAAGAAACGGTATGAGGGTGAAGTAGACATCCGCGTTTCGATCGACCGCGAAACGGGCGAATTCGAATCGTTCCGCCGCTGGCACGTCGTGCCCGATGAAGCGGGCCTGCAATTGCCGGATCAGGAGATCCTGCATTTCGAGGCAAAAGAACAGATTCCCGATATCGAAGTCGATGACCATATCGAAGAACCGATCGAATCCGTTGAATTCGGCCGCCGTTTCGCCCAGGATACCAAACAGGTGGTCCTGCAGCGCGTGCGTGACGCCGAACGCGAACAGATCCTGGTCGACTTCCTGGAACGCGGCGATTCGCTCGTCACCGGCACCATCAAGCGCATGGAGCGCGGCGACGCCATCGTCGAATCGGGCAAGATCGAAGCACGTCTGCCACGCGACCAGATGATCCCGAAAGAGAATCTGCGTATCGGCGACCGCGTGCGTGCATACATCTTGCGCATCGACCGTAATATGCGCGGCCCGCAAGTGATCCTGTCGCGCACCGCGCCGGAATTCATCATGAAGCTGTTCGAGCTGGAAGTGCCGGAAATCGAGCAAGGCATGCTGGAAATCAAATCCGCAGCCCGCGATGCCGGCGTGCGCGCCAAGATCGCCGTCTACACGGCCGACAAGCGCATCGACCCGATCGGTACTTGCGTCGGCATGCGCGGTTCGCGCGTGCAGGCTGTCACCGGCGAGTTGGGCGGCGAACGCGTCGACATCGTGCTGTGGTCGGAAGATCCGGCGCAGTTCGTCATCGGCGCCCTGGCGCCGGCGAACGTGTCGTCGATCATGGTCGATGAAGAAAAACACGCGATGGATGTCGTCGTGGATGAAGAAAACCTGGCAATCGCGATCGGCCGTTCCGGCCAGAACGTGCGCCTGGCCTCGGACCTGACCGGCTGGAAGATCAACATCATGACGGCCGAAGAATCGGCCGACAAAGCTGCCCAGGAAACGGCTGCCGTGCGCATCCTGTTCATGGAAAAGCTCGATGTCGACCAGGAAGTGGCCGATATTCTGGTGGAAGAAGGTTTCGCCAGTCTGGAAGAAATCGCTTACGTGCCAATTTCCGAAATGCTGGAAATCGAATCGTTTGACGAAGATACCGTCAATGAACTCCGTACCCGTGCGCGTGATGCGCTCGTGACCGAAGCGATCGCTTCGGAAGAGGGTCTGGAAGGCATGGACGAGGCGTTGGTGAATCTGGAAGGCATGGATCGCATCACCGCCGGCAAGCTGGGTCTGGCTGGTATCAAGACCGTAGAAGCATTTGCAGCACTGGCATACGACGAATTTGGCGCAATCCTGGCCTTGTCTGCGGACCGTGCGCGTGAACTGATTACAAGTGAATTTAAAGATGTGACCGACGATGAGATGAAGTTGGTTGACTCGAAATACGACGATCGTGCCAAGGCGTTGCAAGCCAAGGCATGGAGTCTGGCCGAATCCGCAAAGGCTTAATTTGAGTATCTTTATCATCTCCGCGACACATAGAAAAGAGGACTGAATGGCGAGTAACAACGTAGCCCAATTTGCCACCGAACTGAAGATGCCTGCAGATTTGCTGCTGACGCAGCTGCGTTCTGCCGGCGTCGAGAAAAGTTCGACGTCAGATCCATTGTCGAAAGATGATAAGGACAAGCTTTTGGATCATCTGCGCCGCACACACGGCGCAGCGGCTGACACAGAAAAGAAAAAAATCACCGTGACCCGCAAGGAAACGACTGAGATCAAGCAAGCAGACGCCACCGGCAAATCGCGCACGATCCAGGTGGAAGTGCGCAAGAAACGCACTTTCGTCCAGCGTGACGAAGCTGCGCCGGTCGCGGCAGAACCGGTCGCGCCTGCCGCGCCGGTGATCGATCCCGCCGACGTGGCGCGCCGTGAAGAAGAAGCCCGTAAACAGGCTGAACTGATCGCCCGCCAGGAAGCCGATCTGCGCGAAAAGCAAGAACGTCTGGCCAAGCTCGACGCGGAAAAAGAAGCCCAGGCGAAAGCCACGCAACAGGCTGAATTGGCTGCGAAGAAAGAAGCGGAAGCGGAAGCGAAGAAAGCGGCAGCCAAAGCTGCCGCCGCGCCTGCCGCCAGCGCCGCTGCGCCTGTCGTTGACGACGCCGCCGCCGAAGCGAAAAAAGCCGCTGCCGCTGAAGAAGCGAAAAAGAAAGCCGCCGCCGCTGCTGTTGCCGCCAAGGAAGCCGCTGACAAAGCGGAAGCCACCGAGCGTGCACGCAAGGCCGTTGCCGACGAAGTCGCCCAGATCAAGGCCATGATGAACGCGCCACGCCGCGCCATCAAGGCACCGGAACCCGTACCGGTTCCCGTCAAGCCAAAGGCGCCGGAAGGCACGCTGCACAAGCCTGCTGACAAGAAACCTGGCGACAAGCCGGGCGACAAGAAGCCTGCTGTCGCAGACAAGAAATCCATCAAGTCGGCCAATGTGTCGTCCACCTGGTCCGATGACGCGAAAAAACGCGGCACCACCGGTGGTCCCAAGCCACGCGGCAATAGCGGCCCAGGCGGCCGTGACAGCTGGCGCGGTGGCGCGAAGGGCCGTCGCCCGACGCACCATGACGACCGTGAATCGAACTTCCAGGCACCGACGGAAGCCGTCGTCAAGGACGTGCACGTACCGGAAACGATCACCGTGGCCGAACTGGCGCACAAAATGTCCGTCAAGGCATCCGAAGTCATCAAGCATTTGATGAAATTGGGCCAGATGTGCACGATCAACCAGGTGCTGGACCAGGAAACCGCCATGATTCTGGTGGAAGAAATGGGCCATAAGGCGTTCGCCGCCGAACTGGACGATCCGGAAGCGCTGCTGGCCGACGTGGGCGAACACGCGCACTTCGAAACCAAGCCACGCGCACCGGTGGTCACCGTCATGGGTCACGTCGACCACGGCAAGACCTCGCTGCTCGATTACATCCGTCGCGCCAAGGTAGCATCCGGCGAAGCGGGCGGCATTACGCAGCATATCGGCGCTTACCACGTCGATACGCCACGCGGCATGATCACCTTCCTCGACACCCCGGGCCACGAAGCGTTTACCGCGATGCGTGCCCGTGGCGCCAAGGCAACCGACATCGTGATTCTGGTGGTTGCCGCCGACGATGGCGTGATGCCGCAAACGAAAGAAGCGATTGCCCATGCGAAAGCAGCCGGCGTACCGCTGGTGGTGGCGATCAACAAGGTCGACAAACCGGGCGGCAACGTGGACCGCGTGACGCAGGAACTGGTCGCCGAACAAGTCGTGCCGGAAGAATACGGTGGCGAATCGCCATTCGTGCCGGTATCGGCCAAAACGGGCCAGGGCATCGACGATCTGCTGGAACAAGTGCTGTTGCAAGCTGAAGTGCTGGAACTGACGGCACCGGTCGATGCGCCAGCGCGCGGCCTGGTAGTCGAGGCGCGTCTGGACAAGGGCCGTGGTCCTGTCGCGACGATCCTGGTGCAGTCCGGTACCCTGAAACGCGGCGACGTGATTCTGGCGGGCTCTTCGTATGGCCGTGTTCGCGCCATGCTGGACGAGAACGGCAAGTCCATCGCTGAAGCGGGTCCTTCGATTCCGGTCGAAATCCAGGGTCTGACGGAAGTGCCGGTTGCCGGTGAAGAAGTCGTCGTCATGGCTGACGAGCGCAAGGCGCGTGAAATCGGTCTGTTCCGTCAAGGTAAGTTCCGCGACGTGAAACTGGCCAAGCAGCAAGCTGCGAAACTGGAAAACATGTTCGACCAGATGGCCGAAGGCGAAGTGAAAAACTTGCCGTTGATCATCAAAACCGACGTGCAAGGTTCGCAAGAAGCGCTGGTCGGTTCGCTGCAGAAACTGTCGACCTCCGAAGTGCGCGTACAAGTGGTTCACGCGGCAGTCGGCGGCATCACGGAATCGGACGTCAACCTGGCAGTTGCCTCGAAAGCGGTCATCATCGGCTTCAACGCCCGTGCTGATGCCCAGGCACGCAAGCTGGCCGAGTCGAATGGCGTGGACATTCGCTACTACAACATCATTTACGATGCGATCGACGAGATCAAATCGGCGTTGTCGGGCATGTTGGCACCAGAGAAACGCGAAACCGTCATCGGCCAGGTCGAGATCCGCCAGGTTATCCTGGTCTCGAAGGTCGGCGCGATTGCCGGTTGCCTGGTCACCGATGGCGTGGTCAAGCGTGCTTCTTCCGTCCGCCTGTTGCGCAACAACATCGTGGTGTGGAGCGGCGAGATCGACTCCCTGAAACGCTTCAAGGACGATGCGAAAGAAGTTCGCGCCGGTCTGGAGTGCGGCCTGTCGCTGAAGAACTACAACGACATTCAGGTTGGCGACACCCTGGAAGTGTTCGAAGTCCAGGAAATCGCTCGTACCCTGTAATCGTAGCAGCAATGAAAACCGCGCGGACATACCGTTGTCCGCGCAAACACGTGGGGCGCATTGGTCAACGGGCAACCGTTTGACCCATGCGCCCTGCGGCACTTAGGACAGCATAAAATCATGGCTAAACATAGCAAAACCATGCCAGCGCGCGGCTTGCGCGTGGCCGACCAGATCCAGCGCGATCTGGCTGAGATCGTCGCCTACGAATTGAAAGACCCGCGCGTGGGCACGATGATCACCATCACCGAAGTGCAGATCACGCCCGATTACGCGCACGCCAAGGTGTTTTTCACGATGTTGAAAGACAGCAAGGAAGCCATCAAGAACACCACCGAAGGCCTGATGGCCGCGTCGGGCTTCATCCGTGGCTTGCTGGGCAAGCGCCTGCACATCCACACCCTGCCGATGCTGCATTTCGTGCACGACAGCTCGACCTCGCGCGGCATGGAAATGTCGCTCCTGATCGACAAGGCCAATGCCACGCGCGCGGCCGACGCCGAGCCGGATGTCAAACCAGAAGCGGACGAGCAATAACAGTGGCGGGTCCGAAGAAACCACCGGGCATCAAGCGGGTGCGCGACCTGGTCGATGGCGTCTTGCTGCTCGATAAGCCCGTGGGCTGGTCCAGCAACGATGCCCTGATCAAGGCCAAGCGCGTGCTGAACGCGAAAAAAGCGGGCCATACGGGCACCCTGGATCCGTTCGCCACGGGCTTGCTGCCGCTGTGCTTTGGCGAGGCGACCAAGTTCTCGCAGGACTTGCTGGAAGCCGACAAGACCTACGAAACCCTGGTGCACCTGGGGCAGACGACGGATACGGGTGACACGGAAGGCGAAGTGCTGGAAACGCGCGAGGTCAACGTCACGCAAGAGCAGATTGAAGCCGTGCTGGCGCGGTTCCGCGGGCCTATCCTGCAGACGCCGCCCATGTACTCGGCCTTGAAAAGGGATGGCAAGCCCTTATATGAGTATGCCAGGGAGGGTATCACGCTGGAGCGCGAAGCGCGCCCCGTGACCATCCACAAGCTCGAGTTCCTCGGCTACGAAGCCCCGTTCCTGAAATTGTCCGTGATGTGCAGCAAGGGCACGTATATCCGCGTGCTGGGCGAAGACATCGGCCACGCGCTCGGTTGCGGTGGTCATCTGAACGCCTTGCGCCGCACGCAGGTGGGCAATCTGACTTTGGACGGCGTCGTGACCCTCGATGAGCTGACGGCGCATGCCGCGCCGCTGAGTCTGCTGGCGCCCGTCGATGCGCTGTTGTCGAGTTTCCCCGCCGTGCAGCTGACGGAAGAATTGGCCAAGCGTTTCCTGCATGGCCAGCGCATCGCGCTGGGCAAGGAAGACGTTGCCGTACCAAACGAGCCGGGCAGGGTGCGCGTGTATCACGACAGCAAGCTGTTGGGCACGGGCCAGTTGCAGGAATACAGCATCCTCGCGCCCGAGCGCCTCATTGCCACGGCGCATCAGTGACCACCTGACCAAACCTACTGCGCGTCGTGATTTGCGGCCTGCGATGCTCACTGTGCATACGCACAGCTGCGCTTCTTAGCCACAACTCACTTCCGCTCGCTACGGTTTTGTCAGGTGTCGTTAAGTCATAGGTAAGTCATGGTCAAGTCATATTGATCAGCGACACTGCTAGCCCGGTGTCGTATTTTTAAACAATCCGTCCCCGACTGCGGGAGCCGCCAGCATTTTTAGATAGCGTTGCAACGCAACATGCTATACTACGCGGTTCCGGAAATAGATTAGCATTCGGGTATCTCGTACACCTTGTACGCACTCCGCAGTTTTTCAGTAACTACTACGACCATGTCAAATACAAAACGCGCAATTCGTAATATCGCCATTATCGCCCACGTTGACCACGGCAAAACCACGCTGGTGGATCAGCTGCTGCGCCAGTCCGGCACCTTCCGTGAAAACCAAGCGGTCGACACCCGAGTCATGGACTCGAACGACCTGGAAAAGGAGCGCGGCATTACGATTCTGTCGAAGAACTGCGCTGTTGAGTACGAAGGCACCCACATCAATATCGTCGACACCCCAGGCCACGCCGACTTCGGCGGCGAAGTGGAACGTGTTCTGTCGATGGTGGACTCGGTTCTGCTGCTGATCGATGCACAGGAAGGCCCGATGCCGCAAACCCGTTTCGTCACGCGCAAGGCGCTGGCACTGGGTCTGAAGCCTATCGTGATCGTCAACAAGATCGACCGTCCAGGCGCACGTCCTGACTGGGCCATCAACCAGACGTTCGAACTGTTCGACAAGCTGGGCGCAACCGACGAGCAACTGGATTTCCCTATCGTTTACGCTTCCGGCCTGAACGGCTATGCCGGCCTGACCGAAGACGTGCGCGGCGGCGACATGAAGCCGATGTTCGACGCCATCCTGGAACACGTTCCAGTACGTGACGACAATCCGGAAGGCCCGCTGCAAATGCAGATCACCTCGCTGGACTACTCGTCGTACGTCGGCAAGATCGGCATTGGCCGCGTCAACCGCGGTACCGTGAAAGTTGGTCAAGACGTGCTGGTCATCAATGGCCCAGGCGCCACGCCAATCAAAGGCCGCATCAACCAGGTGCTGAACTTCAAGGGCCTGGAGCGCGTGCTGGTGGACGAAGCTGTTGCCGGCGACATTTGCCTGATCAACGGTATCGACGAAATCGGCATCGGTTCGACCCTGTGCGCACTGGACACCCCGGAAGCGCTGCCGATGCTGACCGTCGACGAGCCGACCTTGACCATGAACTTCATGGTCAACAACTCGCCACTGGCTGGCCGCGAAGGCAAGTTCGTGACCTCGCGCCAACTGCGTGACCGTCTGGAAAAAGAATTGAAAGCCAACGTTGCTCTGCGCGTAGCGCCGACCGACGACGACACGATCTTTGAAGTTTCGGGCCGCGGCGAGCTGCACCTGACGATTCTGATCGAAAACATGCGTCGCGAAGGCTTCGAGCTGGCCGTATCGCGTCCACGCGTGGTGTTCAAGATGGTCGATGGCGTGCGCCACGAGCCGTTTGAAAATCTGTCGGTCGACGTGGAAGAAGCCAACCAGGGCGGCGTCATGGAAGAACTGGGCCGTCGTCGCGGCGACCTGCAAAACATGGAATCGGATGGCAAGGGCCGCGTGCGTCTCGAGTACCTGATCCCGGCGCGTGGCCTGATCGGCTTCCAGGGCGAATTCATGACCCTGACCCGCGGCACCGGCCTGATGAGCCACGTGTTCCATGAATACGCGCCTGTCGACAACACCCGTGGCGAAATGGCTGGCCGTCGTAACGGCGTGCTGATCTCGCAAGATGACGGCGCCGCCGTTGCCTACGCTATCTGGAAACTGCAAGACCGCGGCCGCATGTTCGTGTCGCACAATGACCCAGTCTACGAAGGCATGGTCATCGGTATCCACTCGCGCGACAACGACCTTGTCGTCAACCCGATCAAGGGCAAGCAGCTGACCAACGTGCGTTCGTCGGGTACCGACGAAGCGGTGCGCCTGGTGCCGCCTATTCAGATGTCGCTGGAATACGCAGTCGAATTCATCGAGGACGACGAACTGGTGGAAATCACGCCTAAATCGATCCGTCTGCGCAAGCGCTTCCTGAAAGAGCACGAGCGTAAAAAAGCGTCGCGTGATGCGTAATCTGTTGTAAAGCATGGCCTGCGGGCCATGCCGCGCTCAAGCCCGTTGCTCCGCCTTTCCTTCACCGGTGAGGCGCGCAGCGGGTTTGTCATTTGCAGCCCCTGTTTTTTGTAGAGACCATGACTTCCTCTTCTTTGCCTTCCCGCCGCCTGTCCGTCGCCCCGATGATGGACTGGACCGACCGCCATTGCCGCAAGTTCCACCGCGAAATCACGCGCCACACCTGGCTCTACACCGAGATGGTGACGACGGGCGCGCTCGTCTACGGCGACGTGGAGCGCCACCTGCGCTTCAACGAGGAAGAGCATCCGGTGGCGCTGCAGCTGGGCGGCAGCGATCCGACAGACCTGGCCACCAGCGCCAAGCTCGGTGAGCAGTGGGGCTACGACGAGGTCAACCTGAACTGCGGCTGCCCGTCCGAGCGCGTGCAAAAAGGCGCGTTTGGCGCCTGCCTGATGGCCGAACCGCAACTGGTGGCCGACTGCGTGAAAGCCATGCGCGACGTGGTCGACATCGACGTCACGGTCAAGCACCGCATCGGCATCGACGACAGCGAATCGTACGACTTCGTGCGCGACTTCGTCGGTACCGTGGCGGACGCCGGCTGCAAGACGTTTATCGTGCATGCGCGCAATGCCATCCTGAAAGGCCTGAGCCCGAAGGAAAACCGCGAAGTGCCGCCCCTGAAATACGATTACGCCTACCGCCTGAAGCGCGATTTTCCCCAGTTCGAGTTCATCATCAACGGCGGCATCAAGACCCTGGACGAGATCGACCTGCATTTGCAGCACCTTGATGGCGTGATGCTGGGCCGCGAGGCGTACCACAACCCGTACGTGATGGCGCAGTTCGACCAGCGCTACTACGGCGACGACACGCCCGTGAAAACGCGCGAACAGGTGCTCGAGGCGATGATTCCGTACATTAGCGCGCAGCTGGAAAAAGAAGCGGGGCGTTTGAAACTGAACAGCGTCACGCGCCACATGCTGGGCCTGATGCAAAATCTGCCCGGCGCGCGCGGCTTCCGCCAGACCCTGTCGGACTCGAAGAAGCTGGCCTCGGGCGACCCCCGTTTGCTGCTGGAAGCGGCGGCGCGTTTGTCGCTGCCTGCCTGATGAGCGGCGACTGCCACAGCCTTGCGCGCGTGATCGAGGGCTACTTGCTGGCCGTCAGCGCCCTGAAGGATGACGGCAGCTTGTTTCTTTGCGAGTATCTGGAACCCGTCGCGCCGCAGGCATCGCTCGATGCCTTGTGCCGCGCGCTGCGGATTGCGCCGGCGGGCTTGTCCTTGCAGCCGCTCGAGAGCGTGGTGTGCAGCGGCATCGCCTGCACGCCGCGCCAGTGGTTGCTGGAGCGGTTTCGTCCCATGAGCGAGGCGGACCGCCAGCCGCTCGATGCGCGTTTATATGACGGTTTCGAGCGCGAACTGGCCGAACTGCTGCGCGGCGAGCCGCGCTGGTATCAATTGGTATCATCTGGCCAGATCAGCCTGACCGGGCAATTGGGCGCCATCTGGAGCGTCTTTGTCTTTGGCACAGAGTGCCACGCCTATGTGATGCATTGCAGCTGGGACAGCTGAGCCAACTTGTCTATACCGCTGCTTCTGCGCAGTGGTATTGTCCGTACTCCCCCTTCCTCTGAGCACCTCTTCCAAAACGATGCAATATGGCTACGCCATGTGTTGTAAATGCGCCGTTTCGGCGCACGCCCGCACTGCCATGGGGCATTTCTAAGAGGCAAGAATCGGCGTTGTTGCCATTTCCCCGAAGAAAGTTAATCTGCCATTTATTCAGGTACTTATTGCTTGCTTTGAGGCAAAATTTACACCTATAATTGATTATAGACAAATATTTCTCATATGAATGTTTGATGTTGATCTCATATCATCAGTGTCAAAAATTCAGCGTGTGGAGCAAGTTTGCATTCGCAGTCACTGGCTGTTTCAGGGCTGGCGAAGGACCAGGAAGTACCCCAGGCTGCGTGCAGCCGGATACCGCCAGCATACCAATGGGTAAGGGCGGATACCGGTGTACCGCAGCCTTCGTCTTGTCGTGCCGGGCAAAAAATCCTTATCAATAGTTTCATTTACGAAGAGCCGAAATGAATTTAGCAAAAATGAAGGTTGGTACCCGCCTGGGCCTGGGTTTCGCCCTGGTACTGGTTCTGCTGGTGGCCGTGACCGTCCTCGGCATCGCGCGCATGGCGCAAATCCAGGAACGTCTCGATCACGTGATCAATGTCAACAATGTCGTCACCCGCCTGGTGATCGATATGCGTGGCAACGTCAGCGACCGCATCACCTCGCTGCGCATCCTCACCCTGATGACCGACGCGAGCGATATGGAGCCGGAAATGGCGCGTATCAAGACGCAGACGAGCACCTATCAGGAAACGCAGAAGAAGCTCGAGGAGAAATTCGCCATCGAGTCGACTGCCGAAGAAAAGACCCTGCTCGCTTCGATCAAGGAATACGAAGCGGCCGCCATGCCGGCCATCGCCAAGGCATCCGCACTGTGGATGGCCAACGATGCGGAAGGCGCCACGCGCGTGATGATCAAGGAAATCCGCCCGGTACAGAAAAAATGGATGGAAGCGCTGGAGCAGCTGGCCACCCTGGAAGACAAGCTCAATGAACAGATGCAGTCGGATGCCCGCAAGGCCTTCGACAGCGCGCGTTTGTTCATGATCATCCTCGGCGTGCTGGCCGTAGCGATGGGCGTGGCGGCGGCACTGGTGATTACCCGCGGCCTGCTGAAACAGCTGGGCGGCGAGCCTGACTACACGGCATCGATCGCCGGCAGCATCGCCAATGGCGACCTGTCGATCGGCATCCACACCCAGCCATCGGACAATTCCAGCCTGCTGGCGGAAATGAAGGAAATGCGCAACAGCCTGGTGGGCATCGTCGGCCAGGTGCGCGTCGGTACGGAAACCATCGGCACGGCATCGCGTGAAATTGCCGACGGCAATATCGACCTGTCGTCGCGCACGGAAATGCAGGCCAGCGCGCTGGAAAAAACGGCGTCCGCGATGGAAGAGCTGACCTCGACCGTGAAACAGAATGCGGACAATGCACGGGAAGCGAACAAGCTGGCCGCGACCGCGTCGGACGTGGCCCTGAAGGGCGGCTCCGTCGTGTCGCAAGTGGTCGACACCATGAGCTCGATCAACGAGTCGGCCAAGAAAATCGTCGACATCATCGGCGTGATCGACGGCATCGCCTTCCAGACGAATATTCTGGCGCTGAACGCGGCCGTGGAAGCGGCACGTGCCGGCGAGCAAGGCCGCGGCTTTGCCGTGGTGGCGTCCGAAGTGCGCAACCTGGCCCAGCGCTCCGCTGGCGCCGCGAAGGAAATCAAGATCCTCATCGACGATTCGGCCGAGAAGACGGAACGCGGTACGCGTCTGGTCGGCCAGGCTGGCGTGACGATGGGCGAAGTGGTCGACAGCGTGCGCCGCGTGACCGACATCATGAGCGAGATCGCCAGTGCCAGCCAGGAACAAAGCGCCGGCATCGAACAGGTCAACCTGTCGATCATCGAGATGGACGGCATGACGCAGCAAAATGCGGCCTTGGTGGAGCAGGCCGCCGCTGCGGCGCAAAGCCTGCAGGACCAGGCGGCCGAACTGGCCCACGTGGTCAGCATCTTCAAACTGGTCGAAGGCGAACAGAAACCGGCAGCGGCGTCTGTGCCGGCACCCGTGGCTGCAGCACCAGCGGCCGTGCGCAAGCCGGCGCCCGCATTGCGTCCGGTGAAATCGCTGACCCGCAAGACCGAAGCGGCCGCGCCCGTGGCTGCCGCGGCACCACGCAAGGCGGCAGGGGCCGGCAGCACCAGCAATGACGAATGGGAAGAGTTTTAAGCGCGGCCAACAGCGCACAGGAAGTTGTAATTACCGTATCTGATAATCATGGGGAAGCACATGTTTGAGAATAAGCGTTTGATGAGTGTTGCAGCAGCCTTGCTGGTGTCCGTTTCTTCCGCAGCCTTCGCTGCCGAGGTACCCGCGTCGTTCGATGCCAAGAACTGCAAGGCCGACTATCCGAAAGCCTCGTTGATGAACGAAGAGCAGGGCACCGTGTCGATGTCCTTCCTGGTCAATGCCGATGGCAGCGTTGCCGATTCGAAAGTCGAGAAGAGCAGCGGCTTCAAGAACCTGGACAAGGCCGCCATCAAGGCCCTGTCCGCATGCAAGTTCAAGCCGGGCACCAAGGATGGTTCCCCTGCGCAAACCTGGACCAAGGTCGACTACGCCTGGAAGCTGGACTGATCCAGGCACTGCCGGGAGCGCTGCTCCCGGCATGACCGTATCCGCTACGGGCGGCGCCTGCGAGGGTGCCGCCCGTATTGTTATGTGCGGCAGCCAACGGCGCTGCCGCCGCGGATTCTGTTACCCTCGAAACATACCTTCGGGATATCCCACCACAAGAGGCCTACCATGCAGCGCATCCTGACACTTTCTTCCCTGGCGGCCACCGGCTTGCTGCTTTCCGCCTGCGCTTCCCTGGGCACGCCTGTGGGCTTGCAGGCGGGGCAGACCGTCGCCGTCGTCAACAGCCTGAGCTGGGACAATCCCCTGACGGGCAAGCGCGACGGCGTGCGCACCAGCTGGCCCATCAAGGATGGCAAGATTGCCCCTGAATATTTTCCGCTGGCGCAATTGAAGCAATGCGAGGCCGGCGGCAAGGCTTGCAGCTGGGGTGTGATGCGGGCGCAGCGCAGCGCGCCGAAGCTGGCCTATGCGGACGGCGGCGTCGACCTGGCCGTGAACGTTGCGATCGACGTGGCGCGGCGCCAGGATGCGCGCCAGGGCGAGACGCAAACGGCGATGGCGATACCGCAGGACGTGGCGGCCCTGGCGGGCAAGCAGCGTGTGCAGCCCAGCTGGAAATTGAAGTATGGCAAGGTCGAGCAGGTCGAGCTCGATTACGGCGTGCGCTACCAGGTGTGTGTGCAGCGCTACGATGCCGCAGGCAAGGCCATCGACACGTGCGACATTCCATTTATCTGAGGAAACATGGCGCATGGGCCGCTTGTGGCGCCATTGCCACATTTCATGTTGCGGCGTGCGTCGGGGTGTAACAATCGGTAAAAGCACAGCAAAGCACGGCGTAATTTCTTATAGTACTTACTCGAGGTAGTACATATTAGGAGAATTGCGATGAAAACCCTGTTGGCAGTAATTTCGCTGGCCGCATTGGGTGGCTGCGTCGTGGCCCCGCCCGGGCCCGCGTATTACGGTTCGCGCGCGCCGCAGGGGGCCTACAATCCCTATGAATGGCATACGGTCTCGTCCGAGCCGGTGCAGTCGGGCCGCGTGATGAGCGCGCCGCGCGTGGAATACACGAATGAGCCCGTCTACGTGCAGCAGTCGCCGGTCTACGTGCAGCAGCCCGTGTATGTGCCGGCGCCCGTGTACGCGCCGCAACCGTATTATTACAATCCGCCCGTATCGATCGGGCTGGACTTCATGTTTGGCTTTGGGCGCTATGGCGGACGCCGCGGCGGCTGGGGCGGGCATGGACACTACCACGGCCGCCGCTAGACGCGGGACGTAGTCCTTCTGGCGTGAGAAAGCGCGCCGTGCTTTACGAAGCACGGCGCGCTTTCTCATTGGCGATGACGAGCAGGGCCGCGAAGCTCAATCAGTGGAAATATACCGAACTCTGGTGCAGCACGTCCGCCGAGCACAGGATATACATCGCCGCCGCTGCCAGACCTATTTGCAAGGCGCCAAAGCTGATCGGGATGAGGCGGGACATGTCGTACTCCTGAATGGTGTGAGGTGGGTTGTCAGGCTTTCATCATAGGTCGAATAAATGCTCTCGGGCATCGGATGAATGTCCGCCACGATGTAGGACAACACCTCGTCGCTGAGGCCCCGCCTCGCTCTCCGGCGGCCTAAGTAACCCCCAATAAATTATTGCGATTTCTGACTTCTATAACCGGCGCTCTGCGGTGTTGCCCACTGCTAGCAGTGCTCGCACTAAGTCGCAGCGGGCGCCTTGCATAGCATCCGGTTCTATTCGTCATAACTTCACAATAATTTCCTGAGGATTACTTAGCGGTTTTTCCAGCGCAGCACCGGCTCTTCCGGCGCCGTGTCCGGCACGTTCGAAATCGCCAGCCAGTGCGTCAGGCGTTCCGGATGCTTGAGATTGATGCCCATGCCATCGATGATGCCAACCTGTTCCAGCATGCGCGCGTCGATCTTCGCCTTCGACACCGTGGGTGCGCCCATGACCATGCGGTCATATGCCTTGCGCGCCTTGTGTTCCCATTTGTGCAGATTGCTTTCGTCGAAGCGGTTCGCTTCGAAGTACACGGTCAGGGTGCCGTCGAGGTTGCCGAAGCCGACAATGCCCGCGCCCTTGCGGATGGTGGTGGTGTTGCTGATGTCGAATTCCGCCGTGGGCACGAAAATGCCGGCGCGGCCATCGATGTCGGGACGTCCCACGGGTGTTTCCTTGCCGTAGGAACTCGTTTCGGTAATGGTGTTTTCTGCGGACATGGTGCGTGTGTGGTGGCCGTGCCGGGAGCGCAATCGGGTCCGGCAGCGCCAGTCATCCTGTTCAAAAAATGCGTGCTGATGATCAGGGCGGGGTAGGGGCCCTGGCGGAGCGATGCTTGGCATTGCTTGATACCCCGCTATTGTAGCGCCAATTTAATTCTTTTGGGCAACATCTAATGCGGCAGTGCACGCTTCTTCGGACGTGAAAAAGCCGCCCGGCCAAACGGCGGGACGGCTGTTGCGTGGCGTCTGTCCGGACTCAGGCGGCTGTCTTGCGGCGTGCCATGAAACCCAGCAAGCCCAGGCCCAGCAGCATCATGGCGTAGGTTTCAGGTTCCGGCACGGCGGCCGTCACCGAGACGTTGTCCAGGTAGGAACCATAGGTCGGTGCGGAGACGGGGCCGATCGATTCGAAACGCAGCAGGCTCGACGAGCCGAGTGCGGTCACGTTCTGGCTGTAGGTTTGCCACACGCCGCTCGTGTTGCCGATCAATGCCGTTGGCGTCAGCAGGGTCGAACCCCAGTAGACATTCATCAGGCTGTTCGCGCCGCCCGCCGTATCGGGACGGCCCGAGTAGGCAAACGACAGCGCATAGGTGCTGCCGGCCGTGGTGGCGATCGCTTGCGATACCGACGTCAGGCGGTCCGTATTGAGTTCCAGGTATTGCGTGCCGCTGGCGGCGACGGGATTGAATCCGCCCTGGCCGCCTTGCGTGGCGCCTTTCTGGATTTCAAAGGCCGAATTGCCGCTGGCCGATGAAGTCCAGCCTGTGACGCTGCTGAGCGGGGCCCAGGCTGAGGCGATGACATTGTTTTCGAAACTGCCATTGACCACCAGTTCGGTCGCGGCGTTGGCGGCGCCAGCGGTGACCAGGGTGGCCAGTGCGGCGATCTTCAGGAGGGTGGCTGGCGTTTTCATGGGTTCTCGTTTGATTGGTTAAAAGATAATTTGATTTCTTAAATGACATTTAAAGAATATCACCAAAACTCACAAAAAGAACACGCGCTCGCTAAAATTATTTGCAATTGTGAAATCATTTGTGTCTACATGGAAATTAATTTCTATGGTGAATGAATTGCTGTGAAGCTCCAAGGCGAACGCAAGCTTGGAGTTACTTGCGTCACGGTATTTTTGTGACATCGGGACGTAAAAAAACCTGCATCGTAACAACAACGATGCAGGTTTTTTCAGGTAACTGCCGTGCGTAGCGGCATATCGATTCGATAGGCGCCTTCGCGCAGGCATCAGAACGCCAGGCGGCCCTGCAGGTAGACCATGCGCGGCGCGCCCACCAGCTTGCCCAGGTTGCCGTCCGAGGTGCGCGTGAAGTAGCGCTTGTCGGCGAGGTTGTTGACGCCGGCAACCAGCTCCAGGCCGTTCTGGCCCGGTACTGTCCATTTCACCTGCGTGTTCCATGTACGGAAGCCGGGAATCACGCCCAGGTTGCCGGCCGGGTTTTCCGCCACGGTATTCGCTTCGTCGGCGAACTGGCGGCTCTGATGGCTGCTCGACAAATCAACACCCCAGGCGCCCAGCTGATAGTGGACGCCGACGGTATCCGTGGTGCGCGAATAGAAGGGCACGTCGTTGCCCGCGTTCGCACCATCCTGCAAGGTTGCCTTGGTGTAGGTGTAGGTGGCGTAGGCGTTCAAGCCGGCCAGCGGGCCGGACTTGTCGAAGCGGTAGTCGACGGCCGTTTCCAGGCCGCGGTGGTGCGTGGCGCCCACGTTGTAGAAGACGACGTTCTCGCCGCTGCCCACGGACTGGATCTGGTTGTCGAATTTGATGTTGAACAAGGTGGCTTCGGCCGACAGCTGGCCGCTCTTCCAGCGCGCGCCCAGCTCGGCTGTTTTTGCCAGTTCCGGTTGCAGCGGGTTCTTGCTCGACTGCGCATTGAGCTGCGTATTTTGCACGGCGCCAAACGAGCTGTTGTAGTTGCCGAACAGGGTCACGTTGTTATTGAGCAAGTAGGCGACGTTCAGCGAGGGCAGGGCCTTGTTGTTGAGCAGTTCGATCTTCTGGTCGACCGGCAAATGGTTGAAGCGTTCCGTCTTGATGTGCTCGTAGCGTACGCCCGGCGTGATGCGCCAGGCGTCGATGGCGATCTTGTCATCGATATACACGGCCTGCGCATCGGTGGCATTGTCGGCAAAGCGCGTCGGCGCCTGCCGCACGCCGCTGGCGATGACCACGTTGTAGATGGCTTCGTCGGCGCGCTCGGCCAGGTAGCGGTAGCCGACGGTGACGTCCTGTGTGACCTTGCCGGTGATAAAGCGCTCCGTGTAGCGCGGCTCGATGGCCGTCGTTTCATAGTTGCGCGGCTGGTGGCCCAGGTTTTTTCCGCTGATCAGGGTGCTTTCGCGCGAGCTCTTGTTGTAGTAGGCGCGCACTTCGAATTCCTGCGTGTTCGAAATAGCATTCAGGTAGCCGATGTCGAAGGCCTTGCGCTCGCCGCTCCAGAAGTCGGTGGGGCGCGTGTTCTGGAACGGGTCCTGCTTGTATTGCGCAGCAGTCAGGCCGCCCGGCGTGCGCGACGTCACGTCGTAGTAGGACAGCTTGCCGTACACCTCGGCCGTCGGGCTCAGGTCGTAGCGGAATTTCAGGGCGAAGTCGTTGACTTTTTCATCGCTGCCCACGCGCCAGTCGCTGCCGCGGATGCCGGAATACAGCACCGCCAGGCCCAAGCCGCTGTCGAGCTGGGTACCGGCAAAGACGCTGGCCTGCGTGTTGTGGCCCACTTCGCTGTAAGAGTTGTAGCGCACCGTGGCGTCGCCCGTGATGCCTGGCGTGGTGGGCACGCGGCGCGTCTTGAAGTTGATGATGCCGCCCACGTTTTGCGGGCCGAAGCGCACGGCGCCGCCGCCGCGCACCACGTCGACAGTCTCGACATTGGCCAGGCTGACGGGCGCGAACGACAGTTGCGGCTGGCCATACGGCGCGACCGACATCGGAATGCCGTCAAGTAACACCGTGCTGCGCGGCGAATAGCGTCCGGCCAGGCCGCGCACGCCGATGTTGAGCGAAATGGCGCTGCCCGCGCTGCCCGAATTGTCGCTGATCTGCACGCCGGGAATGCGGCGCATCACGTCGCTGAGGCTGGTTGCACCCGAGTTCTCGATATCGTCCTTTTGCACCACGGTGCGCGCGCCCGCGAAATTCTTCGTGCTGGCGGCCATGCTGGTACCCAGCAAGTTGCTGCTGACCTGAATCGATTCGAGGATGGGACCGGCATTCTCAGCGCTATTGGCGTCCTGCGCCTGCGCGGCAAGCGGGGCACCCAGGCAGGCGAGGGCGATGGCCAGCGCGCACGGGCGCAGCGAAAAGGGCAGTGTGACAGGTGTGGCAGCCATGCATGGATCTCCGTAATGACAATGTTTGCGCGGGCAATCGGGCGGCGCGACAACATCGTGGCGTGGACATCCGGCGCAAGGGGATAAGAATGATAATGATTCTCATTTTATCCGTCAATTGCGCAAACTGCGTAGGATGGGCTTTGCCTGGAGAAAGGCGGGAAGTGTTGCTGGCGCGGTACAGGAAGGAGTTTGGATTGCCGCTTGGCACCATTGCTGGGGTGCGGCGGCATTTTGCGTGCTTCTTGTATACTGCCGCTTTTGCAGCCGTCAGACGTGAACGTACAATGAGCCAGACAACTGAAACGACACCAGGCGATTCCTCCGTGGAACGCCGCCAGGGCGACCAGCCGGCAAGTGCTGCGCGCAAATTGAATCTGCTGGTGGTCGACGACAACCAGGAAGTGGGCGAATCGCTGGCCATGCTGCTCGAAGCGCTGGGCCACCATGCGGTGGTGGTGCGCAACTGGCAGATGGCCGTCGAGCAAGTCAAGCTGTGCGTGCCCGACGCCGTCTACCTCGACATCGAAATGCCCGGCATCAGCGGCATCGAAATCGGCCGCCGCCTGCACCACAATCCCGAGACGGCCAACGCCGTGCTGATCGCCGTCACGGGCCACAGCCTGCCCATGTACATGGACGACGCGCTGGCCGTGGGCTTCCGCCACTTCCTCGTCAAGCCGGTGCGCCTGGACGACCTGGCGACGACGGTGCAGTCGGTGCTGGCGGGATAGGTATCCTGCAGTAAAAGACGAAGAGGGCCGGCTGCATGCCGGCTTTTTTGCAAGAATGCGCCTGGGATTGGGAAAACAGTTGTGCTTGCTTAAAAGCGCCGTCCCTGATCCGGCATAGAGTGGCATGACATCTATCTCAAGGAGATGATTCATGCCCTATATTTATTCCAATGTCGCCGAGTTGAAAGGCAGGCCCGTTGTCGGTAGTCGCCACTGCGTCGCTTTGGTGCAGTACTATGCTCGCGCGCCAGTCACGGCAAACTGGCGCGAGGGCGAAGCGGTGTTGGGGAACGCCATCATCAAACCGGGAACCGCGATCGCCACATTGGTCAGGGGGCGTTACCCGAACCGACCACATGGCAATCATGCCGCCTTGTTCATCGGCCAGGCGATAGGCGGGATCTATATTGCAGACCAATGGAAAGCCGACGGCAAGACCGAAATTTCGGTGCGGCTGATACGCTCGCAAGGCAAGGACAAGCGCGGTAATTACATCCACGCCAGCGATAACGCCGATGCATTTTCCGTGATTGAATGAGGTTGGTCATGGCATACTCAAAAACGACAATGGCAGCACGGATCTGCTGGCCTGCAATGGCACTGCTGGCCATATCGTGCCAGCAATCGACAGCCAGCGCCGCGCCCGTTGCCTGCCCAGTGTCGATTTCCCAGGGCTCGCTGCAGCTTGCCGATGTACCGCAAGGCTGGACCAGCTATGTCGGTTCGCCACTTTACCTGCATGCGGCGGCGCCGATGAACGGGCCACCGGAGCAGTTGGGCGAGCTGTCGGACTTCCGGCAAAAGCGCTTGAAAAAAGGTTGGGTAGATACTTATCGGCTCGATGGCAAGTTTCCGGACGGGAAATGGCTGGCCTGTCGTTACGGCGGCACGGGTCAGCTGACTTTGGCGATGCGGCTCGACGACAGTATCAACAGCTGTACTTTTACTTATCGGCAAGGTGAGCATGTCGGTGAGCGCAACATCGCCATCCTGTGCAGATAGTCATGGTGTTTGATTTACGCCATAAAAACCTGCTCTGAAATAGAAAAAGCCCGGTTTGAAAACCGGGCTCTTCTTTATTCTGTGGGGTGGCTGATGGGGCTCGAACCCACGACAACAGGAATCACAATCCTGGACTCTACCAACTGAGCTACAGCCACCACTGTCTTACTTGCCTGTTTAGCTGTTTTGCTGAACAGGTGCCGAATTATACAAAGAACTCGGCAAAGTGGCAAATCTAAATGCAGTCTTTTTTAAAGAATCGAAAGATTGCATGAAAACGCCTGTTTTCGCTCACACGGACAGGTGTTCGACAGGCGGGTGCAAGTCCAGCAAGCCGGCGAAGGCTTGCGCCAGGGATTCGACCTTGGCCGTTGTGTAGCCCTGCAGCTGGGGCGCATCGTTGTTGATGCGGCGTAAGCTTGCCGCGTCGAGCAGGCGGGCCAGCTGGCGCGCCACGGCGTCGCCCGTGTCGACCAGGGTGATCGTTTCCTGCGTATGCGCGCGCACCGTGCGTGCGATGGCGTCCTGCACGAAGGGGTAGTGGGTGCAGCCGAGCACGAGGGTATCGACGCCTTGTTCCAGCATGGGCGCGATGTAGCGTTCCAGCATGGCGCTGGTGGCGTCGAGCGGGTCGTTGCCCAGCTCGCACTGCTCGATGCGGTCGGCCAGGCCGATGCAGGGCTGCAAGATGAACGTGGCGCCCGTGGCTGCGCTCACCTGCTCGCGCAGGGCCAGCAGCTTGTCGCCGCGCAAGGCACGTTCCGTGGCCAGCACGGCGATCTTGCCGTTGCGGCTGATGGCGGCCGCCGGTTTCAGGCCCGGCTCGACGCCGACGATGGGCAGGTCGGGATAGCGTGCGCGCAGCGCCTTGATGGCGGCGATGGTGGCCGTGTTGCACGCCACCACCAATGCTTTCGCGCCTTGCTGCAACAAGAAGGCGGTGATCGCCAGCGAACGGTCGATCACTTGCTGTTCCGTCTTGTCGCCATATGGCGCGTAGGCGGAATCGGCAAAGTAAATCAAATCTTCCTGCGGCAGCTGCGCGCGGATATGGCGCAGCACCGACAGGCCGCCCACGCCGGAGTCAAAGATGCCGATGGGCGCGTCTGGGCGGGCAGTGCTTGCAATAGAAGTCATATAAAGCCGAAGAAGATAAAAAAACGCCGCGCTGGTGTTGCCGCGCGGCGTCTATGGTAGAGCTTGTTTAAGCAACCGTCACGGGAATCTTGCTCACGCTATTGAGTTGCTCGATCTTCGCCTGCCACTCTTTCGGGCCCGTGTTGTGCACCGACGTGCCCTTCGCATCGACGGCCACCGTCACCGGCATGTCGACGACGTCGAATTCGTAGATCGCTTCCATGCCCATGTCGGCAAAGCCCAGCACCTTGGCGTGCTTGATGGCTTTCGACACCAGGTAGGCGGCGCCGCCCACGGCCATCAAATAGGCCGACTGGTGCTTCTGGATCGATTCGATGGCGACCGGGCCGCGTTCGGCCTTGCCGATCATGGCGATCAGCCCCGTTTTTTCCAGCATCATGTCGGTGAACTTGTCCATGCGCGTGGCGGTCGTCGGACCGGCCGGGCCGACGGCTTCGTCGCGCACGGGGTCGACGGGGCCGACGTAATAGATCACGCGGTTTTTAAAATCGACCGGCAACTCTTCGCCCTTGGCCAGCATGTCCTGGATGCGCTTGTGCGCGGCGTCGCGGCCCGTCAGCATCTTGCCGTTCAACAGCAAGGTCTGGCCCGGCGTCCACGAAGCGACTTCTTCCTTCGTCAGGGTGTTCAGGTCGACGCGCTTGGATTTTTCCGTGTCCGGCGTCCAGTGCACTTCCGGCCACGACGACAGCGACGGCGGCGTCATGTAGGCAGGGCCGGAACCGTCGAGCACGAAGTGGCCGTGGCGCGTGGCGGCGCAGTTCGGGATCATGGCGACAGGCTTCGACGCGGCGTGCGTCGGGTGCATCATGATTTTCACGTCGAGCACGGTCGTCAGGCCGCCCAGGCCTTGTGCGCCGATGCCCAGCGAGTTGATTTTGTCGCACAGCTCGATGCGCAGTTCTTCCAGCTTGTTCTGCGGGCCGCGTTGCTTCAGCTCAAACATGTCGATGTCCTCCATCAACACTTCTTTTGCCATCAGCATGGCTTTTTCGGCCGTGCCGCCGATGCCGATGCCCAGCATGCCGGGCGGGCACCAGCCGGCGCCCATGGTCGGCACGGTCTTCATGACCCAGTCCACCAGCGAATCGGACGGGTTCATCATGATCATCTTGGATTTGTTTTCCGAGCCGCCGCCCTTGGCCGCCACTTTCACGTCGACGGTATTGCCTTCGACCAGTTCCATGTGCACCACGGCTGGCGTGTTGTCCTTGGTGTTCTTGCGGTCGAAATGCGGGTCGGCCACGATGGAGGCGCGCAGCTTGTTGTCGTCGAAGTTGTACGCGCGGCGCACGCCTTCATTGACGGCGTCGGTGACGGTGCCGCTGAAACCTTCGAAGCGCACGCCCATGCCGATTTTCAGGAAGACGTTGACGATACCCGTGTCCTGGCAGATAGGACGCTTGCCTTCCGCGCACATGCGCGAGTTGGTCAGGATTTGCGCGATCGCATCTTTTGCCGCCGGGCTTTGCTCGGCCGCATAGGCGCGCGCCAGGTGCTCGATGTAATCAGCAGGGTGGTAGTAGCTAATGTACTGCAACGCTGCGGCGACGGATTCGATCAGGTCTTCTTGCTTTATGACAGTCATGGTGTTCTCGCGGTGGATAAGAAGGGTAGGACTTTGATGCTGTTTGCTAATCAGTATGGGAGCGCCAGAACTTAGTGGGGCGCCCTGGCTTGGTTCTGCGTCACCGTCATGATGCGGTCCGTGTACGCAATCGCCATCGCCGACAGGATGAAGACCATATGGATCACCGTTTGCGCGATGATCACTTCGATCTTGTACGAGTTGGCATTGATAAACGTCTTCAGAAGGTGGATGGACGAGATGCCGATGATGGCCATCGCCAGTTTCGTCTTCAGCACGGACGCATTCACATGCGACAGCCATTCCGGCTGGTCCGGATGGTCGTCGAGGTGCATGCGCGACACGAACGTTTCGTAGCCGCCGATGATGACCATGATCAACAGATTCGAGATCATGACCACGTCGATCAGGCCCAAGACCACCAGCATGATGGTCGCTTCATTGAGCTTGGTCGGCAGGGCGCCGCCCGGTACGGCCACGGCCGTCAAGACGTGCTGCAGGGCCGCGTCATTGCCGAATACGGCGCCGATCAGGTCCGACAGTTCCACCCAGAAATGAAATACGTAGACGCATTGGGCAAGGATCAAACCCAGGTACAGCGGCAGCTGCAGCCAGCGCGACATGAAGATGAAGGCGGACAGGGGATGCAGTTTGCTATGTTTGGGTTTTTGTGAATGGTCGATCATCTGGAGTTTCCTGGGGGTAAATACCAATTTTTGGTATGCCCGACATTTTACACTTGCTGCTGATCACTGCGCATGCCCTCGATTTGGATTCTTGGGCTTGATGAAACACAAAGCGACGCCAACTAATTGACTTGTTATCAGTTTTCCCATCCAGAATGCTGGGCGGCGCGCGCTTGACGCCCGTCGCCGGTGGCGATTATGGTTAGAATGGATCGGGGAAAACGCTGCATGTAAGGCGTCCGTAAGACAGCAGGAATATTGTGTTAATAAACAATTACTACACTGGAGACTAGCATGGCCGCTATAGAGAACCAAGGGCAGGGCACTGAGCAGCAGGGACCGGAAGAGTCGCGCGTATTTGAACCGTCGGCAGCGTTTGCCGCACAGGCAACGATTTCCGGCATGGACGCCTACCGCGCCATGGTGGCCGATGCCGAACGCGACTACGAAGGCTTCTGGGCCAAGCTGGCGCGCGAGAACCTGAGCTGGAAAAAGCCGTTCACCCGCACCCTGAACGAAGACAACGCCCCGTTCTACAAATGGTTCGAAGACGGCCAGCTGAACGTGTCGTACAACTGCCTGGACCGCAACATCGAAAATGGCCTGGGCGACAAGACGGCCATCATCTTTGAAGCGGACGACGGCACCGTTACCAAGGCAACCTATAAAGAACTGCACGAAAAAGTCTGTAAGTTCGCCAACGGCCTGAAATCCAAAGGCATCGCCAAGGGCGACCGCGTCATCATCTATATGTCGATGTCCGTCGAAGGCGTGGCCGCCATGCAAGCCTGCGCGCGCATCGGCGCCACCCATTCCGTGGTGTTCGGCGGCTTCTCGGCCAAGTCCTTGCAGGAACGCATCATCGACGCGGGCGCCGTGGCCGTCATCACGGGCGACGAGCAATTGCGCGGCGGCAAAAAGCTGCCATTGAAATCCATCGTCGACGAAGCCCTGGCGCTGGGCGGCTGCGACTCCGTGAAAAACGTCATCGTGTATCAACGCACGGGCAGCGACCTGCCGATGGTGGCTGGCCGCGACACGTGGCTGCACGACCTGGTCGAAGGCCAGAGCGCGCAATGCGAACCGGAATGGGTCGATGCCGAGCATCCACTGTTTATCTTGTACACCTCCGGCTCGACGGGCACGCCGAAGGGCGTGCAGCATTCGAGCGGCGGCTACCTGCTGTGGGCCGCGCTGACGATGAAGTGGAGTTTCGACATCAAGCCCGACGACGTGTTCTGGTGCACGGCCGACATCGGCTGGGTGACGGGCCACAGCTACATCGCGTACGGCCCGATGGCCGTGGGCGCCACGCAAGTGGTGTTCGAAGGCATCCCGACCTACCCGAACGCGGGCCGTTTCTGGGAAACCATCAAGAAACACAACGTCAGCATTTTCTACACCGCCCCCACGGCCATCCGTTCGCTGATCAAGGCGGCCGACGTGGACCCGAAAGTCCACCCAAGCAACTACGACCTGAGCAGCTTGCGTTTGCTGGGCACGGTAGGCGAGCCGATCAATCCAGAAGCGTGGATGTGGTACTACAAGAACATCGGTGGCGAGAAATGCCCGATCGTCGATACCTTCTGGCAAACGGAAACGGGTGGTCACATGATCACGCCATTGCCTGGCGCCACGCCGATGGTCCCCGGTTCCTGCACCCTGCCATTGCCGGGCATCATGGCCGCCATCGTCGACGAAGCGGGCCAGGACGTGCCGAACGGCCAGGGCGGCATCCTCGTGGTGAAGCGTCCATGGCCATCGATGATCCGTACGATCTGGAACAACCCCGAGCGTTTCAAGTCCAGCTACTTCCCGGAAGAGCTGGGCGGCAAGATGTACCTGGCAGGCGACGGCGCCATCCGCAACAAGGACACCGGTTACTTCACCATCACGGGCCGCATCGATGACGTGCTGAACGTGTCGGGCCACCGCATGGGCACGATGGAAATCGAATCGGCCCTGGTGGCCAACCCGCTGGTGGCCGAAGCGGCGGTAGTCGGCCGTCCGGACGACACGACAGGCGAATCGATCTGCGCCTTCGTGGTGCTCAAGCAGGCGCGTCCGACAGGCGAGGAAGCCAAGAAGCTGGCCCTGGAGCTGCGCAACTGGGTCGGCAAGGAAATCGGCCCGATTGCGAAACCGAAGGAAATCCGTTTCGGCGACAACCTGCCAAAAACCCGCTCCGGCAAAATCATGCGCCGCCTGCTGCGCGTGCTGGCCAAGGGCGAGACGATCACGCAAGACGTGTCGACCCTGGAAAACCCGGCGATTCTGGAGCAGTTGAAGGAAGCGTCTTAAGAAGGTCAGTCCCTTCTGGATCGGCCTGCGCCCCACTGGGACGCAGGCCCCCTCAGGGGCCGACCCTAGTCCTTCCGGGTTTACTTTCGATGCCTGAATGTTTTACCCCACGGTAAATAACTTTGGCAGTCCGTAGAATCTTTGCTATAATCTGCGGCTTCGCGACAAGCGAGAAATAGTACGCAATGCGAGCAAGTAGACGCATTGCCTGCAGGAGAGGTGGATGAGTGGTTGAAGTCGCACGCCTGGAAAGCGTGTATAGGTTCATAGCCTATCGGGGGTTCGAATCCCCCTCTCTCCGCCAAAGATACAAATTGGCCAGTTCAAGGAAGTCCAAGAACGTCCACAAAAAACCGTTTTAGCCCGTGCTAAAGCGGTTTTTTTGTATTCTGGCGTCCAGTACTGTCCAGCTGCAGCCAGCAAAAATCGGAGCTAGATACAGATCAGCTTACCCCAAGTCTCGCAACCAAGCCCTCATTCGCCGGTCTAAAGTGATTTCTGACGCATATGCTGAGGAGACCAGCCATGGCCAAGATTATCCCTCCCCTGACCGAGTTCCAGGTCAAAAATGCCAAGCCCAGGCAAAAGTCATACAAGCTGTTCGATGGCGGCGGCCTGTACGTTGAAGTGATGCCCAGCGGTTCGCGGATCTGGCGAATGAAATTCCGTCAATCGAACGGCAAGGAAAATACGCTGACCTTCGGGCCTTATCCGGAAATTTCGATCATGGTGGCGCGTGAAAAGCGCACGGAAGCGCGCCGCTTGCAGCTGCAGGGAATCGACCCCGGCAAGTACCGAGACGACGCCAGGCGGCTCGCCGCCGAAAAAGCATCCAATACCTTCGAGAAAATCGCCCGCGAGTGGTACGCAAACAAGGTGCCAACCTGGAGCGAGCGCACTTCCAAGAACATGCTGCAGCGCCTGGAGGCCGATATTTTTCCACGTATCGGCGACCGGCCGATCACGGAAATCAGGCACCGTGAACTGATTGCCACGCTGCGCAAGATCGAGGAGCGCGGCGCCACCGAGATCGCGCATCGCCTGAAAGCCGTCTGCTCGCAGATATTCAGCTACGCCATCCAGTGCGGCCTGGCCGACCGCAACCTGGTGGTGGACATGAAGGACGTCCTGAAGACCAAGCGCGTTTCGCACTTCGCCGCTATCGATGCCGATGAATTGCCCGTTTTCCTGGACACGCTGGCGCGCAACGAGGCGCGCATGTTCGAGCCGACGCGCATCGCGCTGCGCCTGATGCTGCTGATCTTCGTACGCACCAGCGAACTGATAGAGACGCCATGGAGCGAAGTCGATCTGGAGAAGGGCGAGTGGATCATTCCCTGGCAGCGCATGAAGCGCGGCAAGCTGACCGTCAACCCCGACACGACCAATCACCACGTCTGCCTTTCGCGCCAGGCGCTGGCCTTGCTGCGCCAGCTGCACACCATCACGGGCCGCGGCACGTACCTGTTTCCGAACCAGCGCGACCACGACAAGCCGTTGAGCAACAACACGCTGCTGGTGGCGCTGGCCCGCATGGGCTACAAGGGCCGCATGACCGGCCACGGCTTCCGGGCGCTGGCCATGAGCACCATCAAGGAGCGCCTGGGCTACCGCCATGAAGTGGTGGATCGCCAGCTGGCGCACGCACCCAAGGACAAGGTGGCCAGCGCCTACGACCGCGCCCAGTTCCTGTCTGAGCGCCGCAAGATGATGCAGGAGTGGGCCGACTACCTGGAAGCCGTGGAGCGCGGCGATACGCCGAAGCCAGGCCATCATGGATCGCTGGAACTGGTGTGGCCAGCGCCGCGTCGTTAAGGAGGCAGCCATGCCAAGACGAATTGAACCTCTGACAGAGCAGCAGCTGTTACAGGCAGAGCCTGGGGACAAGCCATTCAGGTTATTCGATGGCTACGGCCTGTATGTTGAAGTCATGCCGACTGGCTCGAAGGTCTGGCGCATGAAATTTCGCCAGAAGGACGGCAAGGAAAATGCCCTGACATTCGGCCACTACCCGGAAGTCTCGTCGGCGCTTGCTCGATGCCGCCGCGCAGTCGCCCGCCAGATGCTGCATGATGGGCTGGACCCGCGTACAGAGTTCGACGCGGCCCACATGCGTCCACCGAAGCCCGTCAGGCGGCATTGCCTGCTTCCAGTTGCCATGGACGACAGAAAGGTGGAGCGCTGCGTAAGCCAGGTTGGCAGGCAAGCGCTGGAGCGGTTGCACGGCCTTGTATTCCCGGCGCTGAGCCGCGTCGTGGCCGACGAAGGCGTGAGAAGCGACATGCAGATCATACTGGAGAAAATCCAGAAGGAGCGCAGCGCCGAAGTGATTGATTTGCTGTACGACTACTGCGCCGACATCATCTTTGGCTGCCTTGGATTGGGCATTGATGAAGATGATTTGATCGAGGCCATGAGGGATGCCCGGGTGGCGCAGCGGCGGAGGTGAATGCCTGCTTGCAGCGGCTGTATCGTTGCAGGTGTTGCGGCTTTCTCGATGCTTGGCTAGTTGGGAGTGATTTTGCTTGTCGAGATTTTTGTTGTGCTAGTTATCAAATGAGTTAAAGTCCTATGAGAATAGCTTGCCTGCACGTGCGGCGGTGGCGATCAACGGCAGCGAATGGCTATTACCTGATAGTTAACTTCACTCTGCGGAGCGCAATGAAGACGATACGCTTGCCATCCCGTCTACTATCACCAACTACCCGCAATAGCCCCACCCTTGGCTGGCCGCAACTGTCATTCTTTACTGGCTTGGCAGTCGGAGCGGGCTGTTTTGTTTATTATTCCTCGGCGCCGGTCCTATATATAGCGGCTCTCCTGGTATGCGTGTTCTGCTGCTTCACCATTGTCTTGAATCGACGAGAGCGGCATCGACTTGAATTACTGGCAAATTCTCGACATGGCGAGTCAATCTGCAACTTTGCTCGCAGCTTTGATACGCGGCTTACCGACACCTGGGTTATTCGTGCTGCGTATCAGGAAATTCAGCTCCTGCTGCGCTCCTATGTGGCAGCGTTTCCTGTCCGTGCTTCAGACTCGCTATTGGTAGACTTACGAATAGACCCGGAGGATGTAGAGGATTTGTTGCGGGATATTGCAGAGCGAAGCGCGCACACATTGGTCCGGGTTGAGGAAAATCCGCTGTATGGGAAGGTGAACACAGTGATGGATTTAGTGCTTTTCATCAATGCACAGCCTGGGAAAATCTAGCCTGTTACCGTGCTGGAACTGTCATGGGCCTTAGCGGCGGCATCGGCCAAGGAAACTAAATCTTGCATTGCTCTTCATGGCTCCGACCGCTTTGGGGGGGGGGGCTGAGACAGGGTTGGCTGGTTATTGTGTTTATACCGGAATAATCTCGGTTACTTGCCCTCAGGTACCTCGCTTGCCGATACGATCAATGCCTGGGGAATGATCGTTTATTGTGGACGCCGTAGCTGTCGGCCTGCTGGTCTCGATACAAGCTTGCATCCAGCGTAGCACCTCGCTTCTGAGCCAGGCAGAGGAACGTCCCTGCAGCTTGACAGGGGGAGGGAAGGTGCCCTCCTTGATGCCCGCATAAACGCTGCTGCGCGACTTGCCGCAGGTTGCCAGCACTTCGCCCAAGCGGATGAAGCGCTCTTCACCCATGCGAGGTTCAACGCGGCGCTCTTTCAGGTATTCGGCTGTCGCTGCTTTCATGGCGTCCCCTTTCGTGAACCAAAAATGCCAGCGGCAACACCGAGGCGAATGGCATATGTGGCAGGCCTTGCCCTGCCACCGATTCGTCCTTCGTCGAGACGCGCTCGCAATCATTATTCCGAAAACATGGGTCCAGTATCGAATGCCGTAATCGCTGGTGCAACAAGAATCGGCCTGCCATGCCACTTGGATCAAGCCTGCCGCGCACTATGCGTGAGATCAAGGCTGGACACAGGAGCGGGTTCGTGGAAGCTTTAGCAGCTAAAAATTGGGCAATCGACAGCGCATTCTTCATGCGATAGATGCATTGGCGCGGCCCTGATTTCATTGGTCCTGTTGCTGTATCGCCGCCACATGTGCATGCGACTGCTTGCATCTCACGCCGTCAATACCTGTCAGTAATCGTTTTGACCGTCTCCAGGGGGAGCTCTTTCTGTCCCGCGGAAAGGCGCAGCCATCGGAGGAGAAGCGCGCTATTGCCGTGTAGTACTCGTACAGCAGACTATGAAAATTTGTTGCTGACATTGATCAAGGTCGGCCCAGATGCATGTCAAATGTTCCCACTTGGACGCTGCCTATTGCCGCTGATCAACCGTGCTACTTTCGGCATACATTCCTGCTAAATCTGCTCTCGTACCTGCAAAAAAATGGTTCGACCGAGGTATTACCCGGTGATTTAAGGGGGCAGTCGCTGCACGGGGCGGAACTACCGTGCTAGTTTCGGCATACATTCCTGCTAAATTTGCTTTCGTACCTGTAAAAAAATGGTTTGGTCGAAGTTGTGTCCGACGATTTTTGTGGTTTAGTCGCTGCGCGAAGCGGGGCAGGATAGGTGAAGTTAGCTAACCTTTGGTTAGCTAACTTCCCACCTGCTTATTCGCACTTCGTGCTCAACGGTCATACGCGCCCGTCCTTGCAGTTGCAGGCGGCGTTTGGATTGCGGCGCGAGGAAAACATCAAGATCAAGCTGTGGTGGGCCGATGGCGGGAACATCCTGAGGCTGCAGGATAGTTGGACCAAAGGCGGCAAGTACCGGGCGGTGCCGATTGCCACCATGCAGCAGCGCACTGCGCTGCAAGCGGCCAAGGCGCTGGCGGGCAAAGGCAGCTTGATTTCGGCGCAGTTGCGGGGACCAGTTGAACCGCTCTCGTGCGCAGTGTGACAAGGCTGGCCCCTGTGGCAAGCAGATTTTACGCCGGATGAGTTGACAAGTTAGTGAGCAAGGTCCGATGGCGGCCGACCCGTTCACTTTATGGCGATGGGCGTTGATAATGACAGGCGTTTGGCGACGCCGATGACCTCGTGCAAAGTGTTCTCTCACAGATATCCTTCAAAGTGTTGGGAAATCATCTGCACCACGTTATCTAAATGAGAACGTCGAACTTTTAGATGTTATATTCATAACAATAGGTTTCGATACTCACTCTGGTACGGTATACTTGTGTCGACCCAACTAGAGCTTCTTGAATGCCAAAATCACCTCGCCAGCTACGCGCAATAGACCTCTTTAGCGGATGCGGAGGGCTTACGGCTGGGCTACGCCAAGCTGGCTACGATGTCGTAGCAGCTATTGAAATTGACGCGAAGGCTAGATATACCTTTTCTTTGAATCATCCAAACACCCCAATAGTAGGTAGTGATATCCGCGAAGTTGACCCCGGGCAACTAATGGTCAATTTAGGTTTAAAGCCAGAGGAATTGGACCTCTTAGCTGGATGCCCTCCATGCCAAGGGTTCTCTCGGATGCGTAAACGTAACAAATCCGTATCTGCAAAAGATGACCGGAACGCGTTGATAGAAGACTTTCAGCGATTTGTATTAGCATTCCGTCCTAAAAAAGTGATGATGGAAAACGTGCCGGGACTTCTCGATTATTACAGATTCAAAAAATTTAAATCTGTCTTAAGATCTGCTGGTTACAGCGTAGTTGCGGAAGTGTTAAATGTGGCTGATTTCGGTGTTCCCCAGCGGAGAAAACGCCTAATTGTCTCGTGCTCTTTATATGGGTCTCCAGTGCTGGCGATGCCTACCACCACACGTATAACGGTGCGCGACGCTATCGAACACTTACCCACGGCGGGACAAAGTGGGGATGCGCTTCACGATATGGCTGAAAAGCGCTCTGATAAGGTGAAAGAACTAATCAAACTAATTCCACTAGATGGTGGAAGCAGGAAAGACTTGCCTCTAGAAAAGCAACTTGACTGCCACAAAAAATCTGACGGTTTCTCGGATGTGTATGGCCGAATGGCGTGGGATGAGGTTTCGCCAACGATAACAGGTGGCTGCTTCAATCCATCAAAAGGACGATTTTTACATCCAGTTTTTCACAGGAATGTGACTTTACGTGAAGCCGCCCTATTGCAAAGTTTTCCTCCCGACTACAAGTTTGAAATAAAACATGGAAAAGAGGCGATTGCCCTGATGATTGGTAACGCACTTCCTCCGAAGTTTATCGCTGCTCATGCTGCCGCAATTGCTAAATCGTAATCCAATGCCAAAAAATCTCGATATTCCTGCATTAGTTACCTCCCTATCCCGTTTTAAGCCAGGTCGTCCACTTGAAAACTTCATCGGTGAAGCCACGTTCTCTAATTTTAAGGGTTTAGCACCGGGTACCAAGATATCTTTTGATTTTCCTGTAACTGTTATTGTTGGCCCAAACGGCATAGGCAAGAGCTCAATCTTACATGCACTGTGGGGCATGCCATTAAGAAAGAGTACAAGTAGATTCTGGTTTTCAACCGCTGTAGACCCGATTGTTGAGGGAGGAGGGAATGGTATTCCTCGCTACCATTATAAGCACTGGATTAAAGATTTAAATCGTTATGTAGAAACGCGTAAAGTACGCGGTAGGAAACGTTTAGGTTATTGGGAGCCGGCACGTGCTTTGCCAAGCGATGGCATGGCTGTAATGCCAGACCTGAACGAAAAAGATAGTCCTTTTCGTTCGGCAGACCGTTGGACACCCACCGCGCGCGAAGTCAAATATTTAAATTTCAAATGTGAATTTAGTGCGTTCGATAGGATTTTTTATTTCGCAGATAGAAGTCAGACCTTAGAAGAGCGCCAAAGAGAAATTGCAAAAGATGCAATTAGGCTGAATCGCGTAATTAAAAAAGGGTATCAATCTTACAAGCCTGGCGGCCACCAAGCTGTTTTTGAGAACAGAGACTTAACTGGTGAAGAATTGGAATGGGTTAGCTATATTCTCGGTCGTGAATATCTAAGCGCGCGGTACGTACTACATAGGCTATATAGCCATCTAGAAGCCCCTACAGTGGTTTTCAAGAGACCAAACTTAACCTATTCGGAGGCTTTTGCTGGTAGTGGAGAGTTAGCAGTAGTTCGCGCTGTAATTGAAATCTTAAGCTATCCGCAGTTCTCTCTAGTACTCTTAGACGAGCCTGAGACTTCCCTCCATCCTGGCGCGCAAGAACGTCTTATGGGCTTTCTCATGGAAATGGTCAGGACTCGACATTTTCAAGTTGTCATTTCCTCCCATTCGCCGACTCTTGTTAATATTCTTCCACCAACCGCAGTTAAAATTCTCGAAGAAACGCCGGATGGTAAAACGCAAATCGTCGCAGTAAATCACACCGAAGCGGCGTTTAACGTGTTAGGCCACCAATCAAAGGATAAGATTACGGTAGTCGTAGAGGATGCTCTTTTGACCGCATTAGTTCAGATGGCGGCCAAGAGACTCTCAGTTGGCGACCAAGCAGCACTGATATTTCATACCCCTGCTACTGGCGCGGATAATATTTTAACTTACGACATTCCTGGTTGGCTTGCCGAAAAAAGAAATGTTTTCGTTATATTGGACGGCGACCAGAAACCAGTGGATGCAATAGATTTAGAAGATTTTACAGATAAGGAAAAGCTGAAGTTAGGAACTCTCACACATAACAGATATAAAGTCCGCCCGATTCATGTCAAAGATGGTCATTCAGAGCCTGCATTATCTTATTTGAAATGGGTTCGGGATCGAGTATTTTTTCTTAATGCTGTATGTCCAGAGCAGGTGCTTTTCGAAAAATTGGTTGGTGTAGATAAAGCAAAATCAAGTGCCAATGATAATCAACTCGCTAAGAAAAATCTTGTAGCGGAACTCGAAAGTAGAGGTCATGCCACAGATGCGAACGCATTGCGAGCTTCGGTTAGCTTTATAATCGATAACGGCGGCGCAGGTAACCCTTACATTGAGGCTCTTACGGTAACGCTTTCCGATATCATTAAATTTGATGCAGCGCAACGCGCAGCAAGATGACGATTTAACTACTAAAAATGGTAGAGAAATTCATTTTCCCATCTCGTGGCTTCTACATTGTCGCTCAGAAGTTTGCAGAGGCTGATTTCTTCTTGGAAAAGATGCGTGAAACTCAGTTTCATTTTGATGATTTCTCGTTTAACTTAAGTGCCTTTTCCTCGGCAGCTCGAAGTATAACTTTTTCGCTTCAAGCTGTGATGTGTAAATACCCTAATTTTGATGTCTGGTATGCTCCGCATCAATCCAGTTTGAAATCTAATGGATTAGCAAAGTACTTCGTAAATCTTCGCAATCATATGCAAAAAGTAGGCGATGCTCCTGTCCGTCATTCCGGGGCCACTAGATTTGGAAAGTTAAGGAGTGGTGCGCACTTCATTGATGTAGAGGGTTTAAAGGGAGCCCCAGAAGGTGAAATTCTACAGTTATCTGAGCAATATTTAATTGAAATACTTAAAGTCATTCATCTCTGCTATAGAGACTTTTGGCAATATATTGACCCAAGTGCTATTTTCACAGAAAGAGGACTCAGTCTATTGGGTTGGTCTATCGAAGACATAGAAGAGGCGTTCGGGCTTCCTCGTGGCTGGACTGATGTGCCATACAATGACTCCGATAAGCTCTTTCAACGTCTTCGCCTACTGCAGCGCCAATTTGGCGGTAACGATTCAATGTCAAAATTTTTCGAGAAATATGGTTTAACACAGCAAAGCCCGGAGTAAAGGGCCGGGGTCAGATCCACCATTTGTACACGGGCTGATGCATTGAGCACTGCAGAAGCCCGGTCAGTTAGAATAAAGAACGCACGTCCTCGGCACGCGATGCTGCCGACAAGAACCTAAGGGCTTCTACTGCAACCACAGTACCAATCCGTATCCAAATGGCGGACCTGACCCTGCGCGCGTTAGACCAGCGTGCATCAGATGTTCATCACTGGCCTGCTCGATAACTTCCCGGGCTTAGCCGAGCCAGAATTACCGAATGTAGTCAATTTCCCGAATTGTCTTTCTGTATTGGCATTGGTTGCAGGAATCGATCAGAATTAATGTCAATTGCTTCGACCATTTCCGTGCCCTCCAGGGGAAATTGGTCACCAAGAAATGCATCGAAATACGTTGAAACGTTCGCGCCATTCACAGAATTAAATGATGCGGTGCCTCCAGCGAAGACCTTGTCGAAAATAATGCTGGTCAAGAACGCTTCCCGTTCATGCGTCGGTCGTGTCCACGGTTTTATCGGAATATTGTTGGCGATACGCCTGTCTAGATCGCGTCGAATATTTCCGGAAACCATGTTGTAAACATGTTGTCGGGTGTAGTTGCGATCCTGTGTTAATTTTACAATGTTTCCTATGACGCACCAGATTACGTTCCAAACCTGTGGGATCGAAGCTCGCTCGATACAGTAACGAATCGATTCGGCAACCCGTTCCGTGTATAGAGTGGCGCTTGGTAGACGAAAGCGATCACATTGCTCAAAAAAATATCGTTTGCATTCGTCTACCGCGACTAGGTACCATAATTCTTTTAGCGCAGCAGGATCGGGGTAGGCAATCTTTTCTTCTAACAAGCCTAGCAGCATACTCGCCGGCAGCCCTGACGCGTCCGTTGCCAGAACCCAGTCAACGCCTTCCGGATCAAAGTTAAAGCCTCGGTTGTCGTCCAGTAATTCAATTGCTGATGAATCCGATGATGCACTAAGTGACAGCACACCTTCCCTATACAGGCGCACATAGATTTCAGCGCCTAGGTCGGCGGTGGGAGTGAATCCACTGGATTGTGATCTCAGTGACGCTAGGTCGCGGTCCTGCCAGTCATCATTTGCTGCGACGAGCGCTGCGTACAAGAGCACAGTGTTTGTGTAGCTGAGCGAGCTATAGTCGTATGGAGACTGATTGGCCTCTGATATTTGAAGTGCCTGCGCGATCCTATCGCTCAGATTTTTGGCTGCTGTTTCAGCAGCGCGTTGTTGCACAATGCGAGCGTTGGCCCTGCATTCATCACACGTGTTCGCATATTTTGAATAGCGCCCAGACGCGAATATGGACTTGGAGGTGTTGTAGTCGGTACGTGATGTGACCTCGGCGGGGCTATTACATTCGGCGCACCTGCCCGCAAGCATATAAGCACGACATGAAGCTTTTAGAAGCTTGGTGACATTCTGTTTTGTTAGACCTCGTTCCTGAGCAAGATCGTTCAGTTCTACGGTCCACTCGCCTAGCGAGTCGCGTGCCCAATATTGCAAACAAAGTGAGTTGTCATCGTCGTTGCTGCCGAGAAAGCATAGAAATGGAGAGGCGTTAGGCATCGCAGTGTGTTTTCCGAGCTTGAAAGGACTGAGATTATATCCTTGGCAGAGTGTGTCGTAAGAGAAACGGGTGCGGATTGTAACTGATTCTTGGGCGATGGCGGATCACAGATCGTTTGCGGGAATGCTTACTGCGAAATTGGTGGAATTTTTGGAAAAATCGGGGAAATTTTTACGGACCCTGCCTACATGAGCTCGGGCCTCCCATGGAAGAAAGACGCCTGTGTCACTCGTTCCACTTTTGGGGCGAATTTGCCAAAGTTATCTTACCTATTGGCTACCTTTTTCATTGCGAAAAAAGAGCTACAGGATTTCGTTTGTAACTCTTTGATTTTATTTAATATTCTTGGTGGCCTGGGCGGAATCGAACCACCGACACAAGGATTTTCAATCCTTAGCTCGAATGGATATTTTTTGTTGCATTAATTCATGGTATAGGTAGACAACTCTTTGGGAAGGGCATCGTTGGGGGGATTCTCCAATTTACTATCCGTCGAACTCAGCCACCCATGCGTGTTACCAGCCATGATTTGAATCCCCCTCTCAAAAAAGAAAAAGCTACCTTCGGGTAGCTTTTTCTTTTTTCGTCTATACGCGGAGAGAAGCACTTCGTTCCTCAGGCGCAGGGCAGTGCGCTTCGAATCGACCAACTGCTGTCGCTGCGCTGAAGCCCAGCGCATTAGTGGTTCTAATCAATTTTGTGAATGAGCATGCTTTTACGGCGCCTAGCGTATCAGTTCGTGTCCAAATGGCAGACCTGACCCTGCGTCCTTCGAAGCATGAGCGACGCAACTGCCGAGACAACGCTGACGATGCCTGCTATCAAGAATGCGAACCGGTAACCCGCAAGTTCGGCCGCCTGGGGGAGTTGCCCGCCGGCCAATTGCGTCGCCATTACTGAATGGGCGACGGCACCGAGTACTGCTATGCCCACTGCGCCACCCAGCTGGCGTGCAGTGTTCTGTAGTCCTGCTGCAAGACCCGAGTCTTTCCGTGGAACGCCTGAAAGAACTGCTTGCGTGGCACTCATCATCACCAAGCCGTTGCCAGCGCCGACCAGCAATGTAGGCAGCAGAAATTCGCTGACCTGCAATGGGTGAACAGGTAGCCAATTGAGCCAGATCAGGCCTGCTGCCGACACGAGGCTGCCAATGAAGGGCAAATGTTTAAAGCCAGCGTCCCGCAAATAGCGTGATGCGATCGATGCGATAGCCAGTGCCGAAGCCATTGGCAGTAAAGCCAGTCCGGTGTCGAGCGGACTGCGCCCGTCGATTCGCTGCAGCGCCTGCGACAGAAAGAACATCGACACCGTGAGAACCGCGCCGAGGCTCAACACCATAGCCATTCCGACCGTTACGTTTCGCAGGCGAAATATTTCGAAATTGATCAGGGGCTGGGCCGAACGGCGTTCAGCTGCGATGAAGGCGACGAACATGATCAGCGCGGTAGCCAAGGCACTGAGCACGGTACTGGATGTCCAGCCTGCATGTACCGATTCTGAGATCGCATAGAGACACGAGGCCAACGCCAGCGTGACAGTGGACGCTCCCAGAACATCGAGCTTCGCCCGGGCGTCGTCCGTTAGCTGTGGTCGCAGACAGCCGGCAACAACCGCAGCCAGGACGATACCGACAGGTATGTTGACGAACATCACCCAGCGCCAGCTGGCTAGGCTCGTCAGCAAGCCGCCAATGACCACGCCAAAGGCGGAGCCCATCGCGGCGCAGGCCGCCCACAGGCCGATCGCTCGTTCCTGACTCGCCCCCTTGGGATGGGCGGCGACGATGACTGCCAGCGGTGAGGTCGCCAGTACCGACGAGCCCAAACCCTGCACTGCGCGCGATGCCAGCAGCATGCTCCCGGAAGTCGCAAAGCCACCTGCCAGGCTGGCTCCAGTGAACAGCGTCAAACCCCACAACAGAAGGCGCCGGCGCCCATAGATGTCGCTGGCGCGTGCAGCGAGCAACATGAAGCCACCCAGCAACAGCAGGTAGATGTCGACTACCCACTGCAATTGGACAGGTGACAGACCCAGGTCATCGCGCATCGCCGGTAGCGCGACGTTCACGATGGCACCGTCCACCACGACCATGAAGGCACACACGCAGGCGACGAAGGTAGCAATCCAGGTCGATACGCCACTGCGCAGCAGCGGTGGCGGCATCGCCGGTACGGAAGATATAGACATTTGTTGACCTTTCAGCACGATGACGGCGGCGACTGCCGCCTAAAAGTTTGGTAGGAGCCAAGTATGCTGAACAGCATGAAAAGTCATATAACGGTAAATGGACTTAAAATGGTGATAAATGGCCAAACTGAATCCTGAGCATGAGCAACCGGAAGACAACTTCAGCGAGTGGTCGGATGGCCCTCGTCTGATCGCCTTGTTGGGGAATGACGATCAGGCCAGCGAGTACCGCCTCGGAACACGCGAGTACGGTTTGCATCACCACCATCGAGGGCAGGTGTTCTGCGTAGAAGCCGGGCTCATCCATGTGCGGACAGCTCACGGGTCGTGGTTGCTCCCGCCGAACCGGGCCGGCTGGATGCCGCCAGGGGTACCGCATCAAGTACGTGTCAGCGGTGCTCTTGCCGGCTGGAGCGTGTTCATCACGCCGAAATCCAGTGCGTGCTTGCCGAGCCAGCCTTGCGTGATCGGCATCACCGAGGTGTTGCGCGCATTGGTGCGCCGGGCCGCCGAATGGGACAAGTCCGCTCAGCTGGCACTGGACCAAGAGCACGTCGTTACCGTCATCCTTGACGAAATCCGTCGCGCGCCGCATGAGTCGCTGCACTTGCCAATGCCGACAAATGCTCGGCTGGAGCGCATCGCTCGGGCGATCCTGGACGATCCCGGTTCGATTCGAACATTGGAAGCTTGGGCAGATTGGGGCGCGATGTCGGCTCGAACGCTGCGCCGTCAGATGCAGGCTGAAACAGGCCTGAGCTTTGCCCAATGGCGCCAGCAGGCACAACTCACGCACGCCTTGGAAATGCTGGCGCGTGGAGACTCGATCACGCATGTTGCCGACACGCTGGGCTATGCCTCACCGAGCAACTTCATCGCCATGTTTCGCCGTTCCTTCGGCGACTCCCCGGCACGATACTTTGCGGCGCGTTCTGTTGGCGGCAGTTGAAGCACTGACATCAATCGGCTGCCTCCCATCATGGAGATCGGGCAGGCACGCGCTTGGACGATGCGTACACGCTGGCAGCATCTTTAAAAATGACAGGGGGGATATTCATGCCTGTTTTCTCATGCAATATTGGTCGAACTCGGCAGCTCGGAGGAGAGGCGCTGCTCTCTGCAACATCGGTCCAGGCCGCATGAAGCATGGGTTGTTGAATTAGGTAAGTCCGTTTCTATTGACCTATCACATACCTTGCCGTGGGTGTTGAGCATACCTTTCAGTGTATGAATTGTGCTGCGCCCACGTAGCAGTACTCATTGCCATTCCCCTTATTTGCAAGAAGAATTCTATTTTAGTTATGTGGGGTAGACGTCGGTGATCTATCCCTGTTTGTGATGTGGGAGGGCCTTCTTGATGTCATCGTTGATGATGCCGAGGTTCGAACACATAACAACAAGGAACGGGTGCAGCCATGGATGTATGGAAAGCGATAACCTATGTGAGTTCGCCTCTGACGCTCGTAGCATTCCTTGCTGCCGTTGTGGCATGGGTTTATGTCACCCAGCTTAAACGTACTGAGGTACTAATCAATAGCGCCAAAGAATCTGACAGGCGCATATTGCTCGAAGGCGTGCTGGAGGTGCTTCGTGTCAATGTGGACAAATTACCTCTGGCGCGGCGATTTGAGATTGCTACACAGCTTCTGCACGGAAGGGCACTTAAACTCAAACTGGCATTTGCTGCGTTCATGGTGGTGGCGTTTGGAATGCTTGCTTTGTCAGCTTTCGCCATTTATCAATTACCAGCGGAACAATCTATCAAGGATCTGCTGGAGGGGCAGCAAAAGCTAGAGGCAGTGGCTGCACTGAAGAGACATCAGATATATCCTATTTCTGATACTGATTTGCCTCGTGCTCTGAGCGAGCTAGTAAAACTCGACAAGAATGAGTTGAAGTTGGGGATACTTGAGAGAACGCAGAAAATGCAGGAAAAAATTGACGCAGCTCCATCTGTCGCCGAACTACGGAGACGGGCGGAGCGAACGGAGGCTCCCTTTGAACGTCTGGGCCTCAAGCTATGGGCAGGCGTTCCCAAAATAGGTCCAGATCAGCCACGTCGGTTTTATGTCAATGTACCAATAGGTGCAGACTATGCATGGAAAAGGCTGAGGATTATCAATCCAGCCACAAATGAGGAAATCAGGGTGATTGCACGCCCAGTGATAGATGATCAGATTCGAGACGTTGATATTCACCTTAATTATCAACAAGCCGCACAGCTTTTTGGTACGCAGATTTCTGAAAGAAAGAAGGAATTATGGGCGCAGGTGCTGGGGCCGGGTCAGCTTTATGATCCAAGTTGTGAACCAGCTCGCAAGCCGGCGGAAAAGAGGCGGTTGGCACAATGTGATCCTGAAGAGTCACCTGACTATTTTGTTATGTTAAAGTCCCGGCCATAAGCATGTCGTGCTGAGTCTGCTCGAGCGTGACACTACAGCCATATCTTCGGGAGCAAGGTACGCGCAAATACATAATCTGTTTTGTCGACGATATGCGGCTTACCGAAGTCCTGTACAACCCATGTACTGCACGGCGACGCGGGATGCGTAATTCACGGACGCCGCCACCGCCGTTATTCCCCCGCAAACCTTATCCCATCTCAACTCCCCTATTGTTTCCCGCATGTATCGTAAGCCTCTCCCATCACCCCCGGAGAGTCCCGTGCCCTATGCCTGCACCAAAGTCGACGATCTGGAAAAAACCACCATGGTTGGCAACCACCAATGCGTCGCGCTGGTCCGCCACTACGCGGGTGCGCCTGCCACATTGGCCTGGAAGCAGGGCGAGGCAGTGCTGGGGAACCGTTTGCTGCGCAATGGCACGGCCATTGCCATATTCGTCAACGGCAAGTATGCGAATCATCAGCAAGGCAATCACGCGGCCCTGTATATGGGACAGGCGCTGGACGGGATCATTGTCATGGACCAGTGGGCGGGCAAGCGCCCGGGCATCGTGACTTCGCGCACCTTGCGTGCCAAAGGCCAGTACAAGAATGGCTTGCATATCGACCCCAGCAATAATGCCGACGCTTTTTTCGTCATCGAATAAGGGAGCATCGATGCAACATCAACGTTTGCTGGCCGGTGCCGCCTGCTGCCTATTCCCTGTGTTTGCGCAGGCTGCGCTGCCCGCCGTGAATGCTTGCCCGGACAGCGTGCCTGCGACAACGATCAGCCTGAGCGCCGTGCCGGCCGGCTGGACGCCGTATATCGGCGGCCCCCTCTACCTGAGCGCCGCGGCGCCGATCGACGGTGCGCCGGCGCGCAGGGGGCAGCTCGTGCCCAGCGGGGAGCGCACGAAGCAAGGGAGAGCGACGCTCAGCTACCGGCTGGAAGGCCCCTACCCAGACGGCAAGTGGCTGCAATGCAGCTATGGCGTGCATGGTGAAGTCACGCTGTCGCGGAGGATGGACGACAGTGTCAGCCTGTGCGAGTTCACCTACAGGAAAGGCCGCAAGGCCGGGCAGAACGAGATCGATATCGATTGCCGGTAAGTGAGTTGGTATCAGCGGTATTGCCGGGTGAATCGCAGGCCGTTGCAATCAGTGCTTGCGGCTGTGCATGTCGGCTTACGCGTTCCGCTAAGCCGACCTACGCAACTGCCGCCCGCCGGCGGGCCAGACGCAAAAAAGCCCGCCGAAGCGGGCATTGTCACTCTACAGTCAAGCCAAAAGCTCAGAACTGGTTCATGGTGTTGTCTTTACCAGCCGCCTTGAGCGCCGCTTCGCCGCTGAAGTAATCCTTGTGATCGTCGCCGATGTCCGAGCCGGACATGTTTTGATGTTTCACGCAGGCGATGCCCTGGCGGATTTCCTTGCGCTGCACGCCGGCCACGTAGCCCAGCATGCCCTGGTCGCCGAAGTATTCCTTGGCCAGGTTGTCGGTCGACAAGGCGGCCGTGTGGTAGGTCGGCAGGGTGATCAGGTGGTGGAAGATGCCGGCTTCGCGGGCCGAGTCGGCCTGGAAGGTGCGGATCTTCTCGTCGGCCTGGACTGCCAGTTCCGTCTGGTCGTATTCCACGCTCATCAGCTGGGCACGGTCGTAGGCGGACACGTCTTTGCCTGCCGCTTTCATCGCGTCGAAGATTTGCTGGCGGAAGTTCAGGGTCCAGTTGAACGACGGGCTGTTGTTGTACACCAGCTTGGCGTTCGGGATGACCTTGCGGATTTCGCTGACCATGCCGCCGATTTGCGCGATATGCGGTTTTTCCGTTTCGATCCACAGCAGGTCGGCGCCGTTTTGCAGCGAGGTGATGCAATCGAGCACGCAACGCTCTTCGCCGGAACCGGCGCGGAACTGGAACAGGTTGCTCGGCAGGCGTTTTGGACGCAGCAGCTTGCCTTCGCGCTTGATGATGACGTCGCCATTGCCCAGCGCGTCGGCCGACACTTCTTCGCAGTCGAGGAAGGAGTTGTATTGGTCGCCCAGGTCGCCTGGTTCAGTCGTGACGGCGATCTGCTTGGTCAGGCCGGCGCCCAGCGAATCGGTGCGGGCGACGATGATGCCGTCGTCCACGCCCAATTCCAGGAATGCGTAGCGGATGGCGCGGATCTTGGCCAGGAAGTCTTCGTGCGGCACCGTCACTTTACCGTCCTGGTGGCCGCATTGTTTCTCGTCGGATACCTGGTTTTCGATCTGGATGCAGCAGGCGCCCGCTTCGATGAACTGTTTCGCCAGCAGGTACGTTGCTTCGGCATTGCCGAAACCGGCGTCGATGTCGGCGATGATGGGCACGACGTGGGTCACGTGGCCGTCGATCTTGGCCTGGATCGCTTGCTTTTCAGCACCTTGGGCCGCATCCAGCTGGCGGAACAGGCCGCCCAGTTCGCGGGCATCGGCCTGGCGCAGGAAGGTGTACAGTTCCTTGATCAGTGCCGAGACGGCGGTTTTCTCATGCATCGACTGGTCCGGCAGCGGGCCGAACTCGGAGCGCAGGGCGGCAACCATCCAGCCGGACAGGTAGAGGTAGCGGCGGTCGGTGCTGTTGAAGTGCTTCTTGATCGAGATCATCTTCTGTTGACCGATGAAACCATGCCAGCAGCCGAGCGACTGGGTGTACTTGGATGGGTCCGCATCGTAGGCAGCCATGTCGTTGCGCATGATCTTCGCCGTGTACTTGGCGATGTCCAGGCCGGTCTTGAACTTGTTCTGGGCGCGCATGCGGGCGGCGGACTCGGGATTGATGGCGTTCCATGCGCTGCCTTGTTGGTCTTTCAAACCAGCAACAGCTTTGATGTCGTCTTGATATTGGGACATGTGAATCTCCTAAAAAGAAAAGCTATGTTTGAGAAAATCGCCGAGTGCGCCACAACGTCTTGTCGAAGCAAACTGCATGACTAAATAGTAGGCCGATTCGCGCCGATCTTCAAGTCTTATATAAGACATATAACTTAAATTAAGTCTTTGTTTTTCAACGGCTTAATTATTATTTTTCATGATGTGAAATGAATTTTCAAAAAGTGAGAGGATTTATTGCTGAGTCTGCTGTTCGGAATTCCGCGATGTGAAACGTCTTTTCAGAATTTGGTGCAGCGCGACAAAATCTGGGCGGAAAAAAAGCCACCCGAAGGTGGCCTTGGCCGCTGGCGGCTGATTTAGCGTCCCACGGTCTGCCGCTGATCCTTGATGAACAGCGCCGTCAGCATGCCGATCACGCACACGCCGATCACGTAATAGGCGGGACCCAGCACATTGTTCTTCAGCATCAGGGTCACGACCACGGGCGTCAGGCCGCCGAAGATCGCATACGACAAGTTGTAGGAAAACGACAGTCCCGAGAAGCGCACCTGGGCCGGGAATGCTTGCACCAGCACGTAGGGCACGGCGCCGACGACGCCGACGAACAGGCCCGTCATCGCGTACAGGGGCAGCAGCAGGTCGGGGCGGTTGCCGACGGTGGTGTAGAAGAGATACGTACTGATGGCCAGCAGTACGGAGCCGGTGAAGATCACGCGCTTGCCGCCCAGGCGGTCCGCCAGCATGCCGGCGATGATGCAGCCGAAGGCCAGGCACAGGGTCGCCACGGTATTGGCGACCAGGGTGGTGCGCGGGGCGATGTGGTGGATCTTTTGCAGCAGGGCGGGCGTCATCAAGATGACGACGACGATGCCGGCCGACAGCATCCAGGTCAGCAGCATCGAGACGACGACGGCGCCGCGGTGGCTGCGCAGCACGGATTTCAAAGGCATTTCCGTCGCCAGCGCCTTGCGCTGCTGCATTTCCGCAAAAACAGGGGTTTCATGCAGCCAGCGGCGCAAATACATGGCGCCGAAGCCGAAGATGCCGCCCAGCAGGAAGGGATAGCGCCAGGCGCCCTCGCTGATTTCCGCCGGCGTATAGACGGTGTTGAGGCCCGTCGCCACGAGCGAGCCGAGCAGGATGCCCACCGTCAGGCCGGCCGTCAGCACGCCGCAGGCAAAGCCCGTGTAACGGCTCGGCACGTGTTCGGACACAAACACCCAGGCACCCGGCACTTCGCCGCCCACGGCCGCGCCCTGGAAGATGCGCATCAGCAGCAGCAGCAGCGGGGCCGCCAGGCCGATGCTGGCGTAGGTCGGCAGCAGGCCGATCAGCAGGGTCGGCACGGCCATCATCAGGATGGACAAGGTGAACATGCGCTTGCGGCCAAGCAAGTCGCCGAAGTGGGCCATGACGATGCCGCCCAGCGGACGCACGACGTAGCCGGCGGCGAAGATGCCGAAGGTTTGCAGCAAGCGCAGCCATTCCGGCATTTCCGGCGGGAAGAACAACTGGCCGATGGCGTTGGCAAAGAAGACGAAGATGATGAAATCGTAGAATTCCAGCGCGCCGCCGAGGGCGGCCAGCGACAGGGTTTTATAGTCTTGCTGGGTGAGGGGACGGCTTGCGGCGTGGATGGCGGCGGTGTTGGAAGTAGGCATGTGTCTCGTTCTTGTGTGTTATCGGAGATTGCCAGATCTAGCATACGCATTTCCGCCGCGTGAGTAAACGCGGGGCGTATGGGGATCAGCCTCAGCTGTGCTTAATACAACGCCGCTATCATCGGCGTTGACTTCATTGGAAAGGACACAGTATGCATATCATGATCGTGGGCGCCAGCCGGGGCCTGGGACGCGCACTGGTGGACGGTTTGCTTGCTGACGGACATGCTGTCATCGGCGTATCGCGCCAGCAACCCGCCGACTTGCCTGCCGGCCAGGGCACGCGGCTGCAATGGATCGCGGCGGACCTGGCCGCACCCGCGGAGGCTGTCGAACGCATCGCCCGCGAAGCGCCCGCTGTGCTGGACGCGGTGATCTATAACCTGGGCGTGTGGGAAGAAAAAGCCTTCAGCGATGACTACGCTTTCCTCGGCGATGCGGACGAAACTATCGTCGACATGGTCAATACCAACATCACGTCAACGATATTGCTGCTCAAGCGGCTGGTGCCGCGCTTGCTGCCCAGCGGCAAGCCGCAGCTGATCCTCACGGGGTCGACGTCAGGCTTGCGCCAGAGCGGCCGCCCGGAAGTGACGTTCAGCGCCTCGAAATTCGCCCTGAACGGCATCGCCGATGCCTTGCGCGAAGGTTTCCGTGCACAGGGACTGGCCGTGACGGCGCTGCAGCTCGGCTATCTGAATACCTACGATGGCTTGTCCGTGCCGCTGGCGGACGCCGCCGCGCGGGGCGAAGGCGAGCTGATCCCCGTGCATGACGTCGTCGCCGTCGTGCGCATGCTGCTGAACCTGTCGAGTGCCTCGTTCGTGCGCGAACTGGTACTGCCGGCGCTGCGCGACGAGCGTTTTTAGCCGCTAGGCGTCTTTGCCATAGACTTCGGACCAGCCGAGACGCTCTTCCAGCCACTCATCCGCTTCGGACGAGTCCATGTGCAGCAGCAGGGCGCCCAGCCGCAAGTTGCCCTTGGCCAGGGCCAGCACGGCGAACACGGATTCCAGCATGGCGGGATCCAGCTGGCCCTGCAGCTCGCGCGCGGCGATGGCGGGCAGCTGCGCCCAAGTAGCCTGGTAGCTGGCGGCCAGCCAGTCCGGCAGCGGCGGATTGTGCGGGCGGTGGCGCTCCAGCTCGATCAGGGCGATGAGCGCATAGAAATCTTCCTCGCGCGATGGTGCGTTGCCCAGCAGGTGGACGAGCTGGGGTACGGCCGCATACGAGGCGACGCCCACGTCGCCCTGGTGGTGCAGCTCTTCCCACAGCTCATGCCAGACGTCCTCGCCCGCCTGCATGGCCTTGAGCGCCCCGGCCGCGTCGTAGGGCATGCGGTAGCCGCCTTCCAGGGTGGGCCAGATGGGATCGTCGAGTGATAGCAGCATGGGTTTCCTTGATGGGACAGCTCGGGTGAGCAAACGCGCACTATACAAGCGCTAAGCAAGCACCCGGCGCACGCAGCGCGCATGGCCGTCAAATTCGCGCGCGTTCTGGTAGGCGACGCCCGTGTCGAAATCCTTGCACCAGGCTTCGTCCTCGATGTCGCCAGGCTCGCTTGACCAGTGCCAGTTCGGCCGGAACGCCTCTTTCAATGTCGCATACAGCAAGGTCTGCTCGCGCCGATCCGGCAGGCTGTGGCCCAGGCTGGTAGCCCAGTTGGATGCGGCTTGCCAGGAATGGTTCTCCTGCTCGTACTCGTCCGGCAGCAGCACCAGGTGGTAATCGGGCGCGCCATCCCAGCCGAGGATCAGGCCGGCATAGCGTTCGCCCGGCTGCAGGGCGATGGGCGCGTCGGCCGATGGCGCCAATGTGACCCGGCGCACGGCGCAGGCGCGGCCTGAATAAGTCTTGCGATAGTTGTACTGGGTGCCGTTGTCGAAATCGTGGCTCCACGCCATTCGGGGCAGGCTGGCGTCCGCTTCCGACGACCAGTGCCAGGCATCCGGGAATGCGTGGCCCAGGTTGGCGTGCAGCAGGGCCAGTTCGCTGCGCGTCGGCAGGCAGGCGCCGCGCGCTGCGGCCCAGTCCAGCGCGGCTTGCCAGGGCAGGGTATCGGCCTCGCCGGGCAGCAGGAACAACTGGTAGCCGGCGGTGCCATCCTGACCCGGAATGATGCCCGCGTAGCGTTCGCCGGCAGCGGCGCCCAGCACGCCCGGGCAATGCTCAAACCAGCCATCGTCTTCTTCCGTGGCAATAAATGCCGCGGTCAGCGCCTGCTGCGCGGGCGGCGCGGCGGCCAGCAGGGTGTTGAAGCAGGTGATGGCCGAGGCGTGGGGTGTGCCGGCGCCGTTGGCGATGCCAACGAGAAAGTCACCCGCCCAGTCGGGCAGGGTGGCGATCAGGCGCGGCAGTTCGTGCAGCAGGGCAGTGCAATACGCCGTCTCGCCGAAACGCCAGGCGGCGCGGTTGGCCGTCTGGTAGGCGCCGTAATCGTGCTCGGCCTGTACGGATTGCACAATCGCCAGCGCGTAGTGCGCGCCCTCATTCCCCGTCAGCGCATCGAGCATGGCGCAGTAGCGCTGGAAGCGCCGCTGCGCTTCATCGGGCGGCGTGTGCTTGTCGCCATCCTGGATAATGTTGCCCACAATTAGTAATTCGGCTTTCCAGAGTTCAAAGGCTGTTGGCATGGCTGTGGCTGGCGAGAGTGGCGGCGGACATGATTATGCCCGGATCATTGGTGTTTCAGCGTGACAATTGAACATGCTAAAGTCCGCCTATGCCGCCAGCCCGGTGCGGCTTTGCCTGGATCATGATTGATGCCCACCTGGACTTCCCCGCCCCAACTCGTCGCCCTTGCCGCCTTGTATGCGCAGGCGCAAGCCCATCCTGAAACGATCAGCGACGCGGCCTTCCTCGAGGCCGTCAAGGCTGCCCACTGGCCCACCAATTGCTGGAGTTACGTGGAAGCATCGTTTGCCATCATCGCGCCCGCCTGCCTGCTGCGTCCGCATCTGACCGCCGGGCTGATCGTATTCCCCATCGATGCCATGATCGCGGGCGGCCTGGACGATGCGGGGCAAGTCATCGCGATCGGCCTGGACTGCGCCACGCGCGACGCGCCGTATGTCGAGGTGAGCGAGGATGGCGGGCGCTGGCTGACACAGGTGTGGCCGGGACTGGGGGAGGTGGTCGAGACCGTGTTCCAGGCCAGGCTGCAAGCGGCGCTGGCCGATGACGATGATGAATAAGCGATCAACAAACGCTGAGGCTTGACGCCGAAAGCCCGTTTACGTTAGGGTATACGTAACTACTTACCTATATTCTGCTCAACATGTCCTCCAACCTGCAAACCTATGGCTCGCTGATGCTGGCCAGCCGCCTGCGCCGTCTTTCCGATCAACTGTATGCGGGCGTTGATACCAGCTATCTGGCGGCCGGCGTCGAGCTGACGTCACGCTGTTTTCCCTTGTTATTACTGCTGCGCGACAATGGCCCCACGGCGATCACGGCCCTGGCCGCGCAGATCGGGCAGACGCACCCGGTGGTGGTGCAGCTGGGACGCAAGCTGCTCGATGCCGGCGTGGTGGCGGAGCTGCCGGACGCCAAGGATGAGCGGCGCCGCCTGCTGGCGCTGTCCGACGCCGGGCAAGCCTTGCTGCGCAACATGGCGCCCCTGTGGGACGACGTGCGCGCCGCCGTCGATACGGTATTCGAGCAAGGCACGCCGCAGCTGATGGCCAGCCTGGACCGGGCCGAAGCGCGCTTGCAGGCGCAGGGCTTTGGCGAGACGATCGCCGCGTGCCGGCGCCAGCGCGAGCGGGCGGCCGTGGAAATCATCGACTACGACGCCGATTACGCGGCCGACTTCAAGCGCCTGAATATCGCCTGGCTGGAGCGCTATTTCTATGTCGAGGCGCTCGACGACAAGGTGCTGTCCGATCCGCAACGCTCGATCCTCGACGATGGCGGGCAGATTTTCCTCGCGCGTTTGGACGGCAAGATCGTCGGCACCTGCGCCCTGATCCGCGCCGGCGGAGACAGCATCGAGCTGTCGAAGATGGCCGTCACGCCGGAATGCCAGGGCCTGGGCATTGCGCGCCGGCTGATCGAACGGGCCTTCGACGCCTTCGAGGCCAGCGGCGCCAAGCTGCTGTTCCTCGAGTCGAACAGCAAGCTGGCGCCCGCCATCCGCCTGTACGAAAGCAGCGGTTTTACCCATGTGGCGCGGCCCGCCGGCGACGCCCATTACCAGCGCGCCGACGTCTACATGGAATGGCAGGGCAGGTAGCACACGCCAGGGCGCCACGCGGCGCTCCCCATCGGCCGTCTCCCGCGTTACAATACGTGCTCCCATAACGGAACCACGGTTCCACTATCGAGAGACGCCGACGCCGCATGCCTTCCTTCCCGATGCCCTTCCCGCAGATGATCGTTCCCCCGGAGCCCACTCAGGCGCGCAGCAAGCAGGCGTTCGAGCGCCTGCTGCTGGTGGGGGAACAGTTGCTGGCGGAAAACCGTTTCGATGAAATCGGCGTGGCCGACCTGGCCAGGCTGGCGGAAACATCCGTCGGCACGTTTTACCGTTTATTGGGCGATAAGGACACCCTGAGCCGCTTGCTGCTGCAGCGCTTTTTTTCCGACATGGTGGAAAAGGTCGAGACCCTGACGGAACTGCGCCAGTGGGAAGGGCGCAGCCTGGAAGAGTTCATCCGCGCCATGGTGGCCATGTTCGTGGCCGTGAATGGCGGGCGCAGCGGCGTCTTGCGGGCCTTGATCACGCGCGCGTCGCAGGATGCGCAATTTCGCGACAGGGTGCACCAGATCAATCATCTGATCTCGCAGCGCACGGTCGCCGTGCTGGCCAGCAAGTCGTCCAGCATCCGCCACCCGAACCCCACGCAGGCGATGATGGTGGTGCCGCCCGTGCTGCTGGGCATCCTGAACCAGCATACCTTGACGGGTTCGCTATCCTTTTTGTCGGGCGCGGCGCTCGAGGATGAACTGGTGCGTGTTGCTTTAAATTACCTGACTTGAGATATTTAGCGATTTAACTTGAAATCGGAATTCGGATTCCGTATTATGTTTTCCAACAGCAGGAAAACATATTCCTGCATCTGAACACAAAGCATGTTCAACAGCAAGGAGACAGAATGCGGCGTCACACGACATCCGATGTTCCATTGCATTACCTCGACCTGGGCAGGGAGCAGGGCGATCCCGCGCAGTCAGAGCCTATTTTTCTGTTGCACGGCCTCGGTTCCTGCGCCGAAGACTGGCGTCCGCAGATCGATGCCCTCGGCAGCAGCTTTCGCCTGATCGTGCCCGACCTGCGTGGCCATGGCGCCAGTCCCGCGCCAAACGGCGACTGGCAGATCGGCGACTTCGCCAACGACCTTTTCAATTTGATGGACCAGCTCGATGTGCCGCGCGTGCACATCGTCGGCTTTTCCCTGGGTGGCATGGTGGGCCTGGAAATGGCCAACCGCGCCCCTGGCCGGGTGGCCAGTTTGTGCCTGATCAATTCGCAACCGTTTCAGGGCAGCAAGCCGGCGTCCTTGCTGTTTGCCTACTGGCTGCGGCGCACGGTGATCGCCACCTTCGGCTTGAAAGCCATGGGCAAGATCATCGGCAAGAAACTGTTTCCCGATCCTGCCCAGCAGCCTCTGGTCGAGCGCTTCGCCACGCAGATGGCGGGCATGGACAAGCGCGCCTACCTGGCCGCGCTGGACGCCATTTTCCACTGGGATATCGACATCCATTTCCAGGCCCTGGCCATGCCCGTCTTCATCATGGCGGCCGACCAGGATTACACGCCCGTCGCCAGCAAGCGGGCCTTTGCCGCACAGTTTCAGCAGTGCGAGATCGAGATCATCGCGAACTCGCGCCATGCCACGCCCCTGGACCAGGCGCAGCGTGTGAATACCTTGTTGCAGTCCTTCCTCGCCACACATTCAAAATAAACAGGCCACTCGCCGCACGGGCAGGGGCCGGGAAACAGTCATCGCAGGGCAGGTGCACGCTTCACGCGCGCGGGTACCGTGACGTCTTGCGATCCTGATATCCGGCCGTCTTCCCTGGTGGTAAGCAAGCCTGACATTGGAGACGCTATGAAACTTGCTTTGAAATTGATGCCCGCCGCCCTTGCCGTTGCCGGCGCCTTTGCCACCCAGGCCCAGGCGCAGGAGGCCGCCACGTCTGGCGCCGCCAGCGCCCAGGAAGCCAGCGACGCAAAAGAACGCATGGAAACCGTGACGGTCTCTGCCCGCCGCCGCGAAGAACGGCTGCAGGACGTGCCGCTGGCCGTCACGGCGTTTTCCGCCAAGGCCCTGGAACGGGCGAATATCCAGAACCTGGCCGACTTGCAGGAGCGCGTGCCGAACCTGACCGTGTACGCTTCGCGCGGCACGAATACCACCCTGACCGCGTTTATCCGCGGCGTGGGCCAGGCCGACCCCGTCTGGGGCGTGGACCCGGGCGTGGGTATTTATTTTGACGACGTCTACATGGCCCGTCCGCAAGGCGCGCTGCTCGACGTGTTCGACGTGCAGCGCATCGAAGTGCTGCGCGGCCCGCAAGGCACCTTATACGGCAAGAACACCATCGGCGGCGCCATCAAGTACATTTCGCGCCCCCTGGCAAAGGAAAACGGTGCCTCGGCGGAAGTAGGGATTGGCAATTACAATCAGCGCAACTTCAAGGCCGCCTTCAATGTGGCCAACGAGAACGGCACCTGGCGCGCGCGCCTGGCCGCTGCCAAGCTGGACCGCGACGGTTTCGGCCGCAACACCTTTAACGGCGAACAGGTCAGCGACCAGGACAGCACGGCCGCGCGCCTGTCCGTCGGCTACTTTCCGCAGGACATACCGCTCACCGTCGTGCTGAGCCTGGACGCCACGGACGACAAGTCCGGTGTGCGCGGCTTCCAGCGCATGGGCGTGAGCGCTTTCGATCCGCTCAAGCGGCCCGCCAGCACGGATGCGTATGACATCCAGAGTGGCATGCCGGGCAACAACTTCACGCACAACCGGGGCGGTTCGCTGGTGGCCAACTACACCTTGTCGAACGACTGGTCCGTGAAAGTGATCGGCGCCAAGCGGCGCAGCACGTCCGAGCAAACCATCGACTTCGACGGCTTGCCGCAACCGATTGCCGACGTGTTCGGCGATTCGCGCGACGAACAGAAAAGCCTGGAATTGCAGGCCTCGTACAGCGGCGACTACGGCGCCGGCGTGATCGGCCTGTACCGCTTCGAAGGCACGGCCGGCGGCGGCATCTACAACAACTTCCTGGGGCGCCAGTTTACGACCGCCGTCAGCACGGTGGAGACGGACAGCACGGCGCTGTACACGGACTGGACCTGGCCGTTGGGCAAGGTGTGGAGCATCAATGCGGGCTTGCGCCACACGCGCGAGGAAAAGCGCGCCATCGTGCTCAACCGCGCTTTTGCCGATGTGGGCTTCACGCGGCCCATCCAGACGGCGGCCGACTTCGACAAGTCCTTGTCCGTCAGCAATACCTCGCCGAAAATTTCCGTGCGCTATGAAGCGTCGAAGACGACGAATTTCTACAGCAACCTGTCGCGCGGCTTCAAGTCCGGCGGCTACAACGTGCGCGCCAACAATCTGGTGGTGCCCGATTCCGCGCGGCCTTACAAGGATGAAAAACTCGACGCGCTGGAAGTGGGCATGAAGTATGCGGCGCCCGACGACACCTTCGACGCCAACGTGGCCCTGTTCTACAACCGCTACAAGGATATTCAATTGTCCGTCTTCACCAGCTATGTGCAGCCGGGCGGCGTGCCGGGCTTCTATGGCGACTTCACGAATGCGGGCAAGGGCACTGTGAAAGGCGCGGAGTTCGAATTCTCGTGGCGGCCGAACCGCCAGTGGGAAGTCAACGGCTTCCTCGCCTTGCTCGATGCCAACTATGACGAGTTCATGAGCGGAGGCAAGAACATTGCGGATACGCAAAAGTTCAGCAATACGCCAGCCCGGCAAGTGGGCTTGAACGTGACGCGCACGGACCGCGACGTGTTCGGCGGCGCCTTGCGCAGCATGCTCGGCTATGGCTATCGCAGCAAGGTGTATCCGACGACGGACTTGAGCGAAACCCTGGCGCAGGGCGGCTACAGCATCTGGACGGCCGGCGTCGTGTGGGAAGCGCCAAAGAACTGGACCTTCAGCTTGCATGGCAGCAACCTGGGGAATAAGCGCTACCGCACGGATGGCTACAACATTCCCGCCGTGTTTATCCTCGACGGTTTCTATGGTCCGCCGCGCCAGATCATCGCCAAGGCTGGCTACAAATTTTAGAGTTCTTCACTGCCGGGGCCGGACCCGTTGGGTCGGGCCTCGCGGGTCGGAAGTGCCGGCTTGACGGGCGTCAAGCCGGGTCGTTGTCGCTGTTTTCGTCGTGAATAATAATCAGGAGACTGGCATGGCACATCTGCATCAGCAACTGCGTCATTTATTTTCTGCACTGATCGCCGCCTGCGGCTTGCTGGCCGCGCTGCCGGCTTCCGCCGGGCAGTGGGACTTCGGCCTGTACGCGAGCCTGTGGGGCTCGCGCGAATACCAGGTCTGGCTGCCGAGCAATTACAATCCGAATACGCCGCTGCCCGTCGTGCTGATGCTGCACGGCTGCGGCTCCGAGCCCAACAGCATGGCTGCCGTCAGCCGCTACAACCAGCTGGCCGACAGTGAAAACTTCATCGTCGTCTATCCGCGCCAGAACGTCACGGCCAACCCCATGCGCTGCTGGAACTTCATGTTGCCCTTGAACCAGGAGCGGGGCACGGGCGAGCCGGCCGTGCTGATGGGTATCTTGAACAAGGTCAAGAGCAAATATGCGGTGCAGGACAGCCGCGTGTACGTGACGGGCATCTCGGCCGGCGGCGCCATGGCGTCCATCATGGCCGCCTGTTATTCCGACGTGTTCGCTGCCGTGATGGTGCATTCGGGCGGCATGTACAAGGGCGCCACCGGCCTGGTCACGGCGGCTGATTCGCTGTTCAACGGCAGCTCCTTCGACCCGAAAGTGCGCGGCAAGGATGCCTGGCGCTGCTCCGGTTCGCCGCGCCGGCTGATGCCGACGATGGTGTTCCACGGCACTTCCGACATCGTCGTCAATCCCGTCAACGGCGAACAGACCATCGAGCAATTCCTGCAGACCAGCGATTACGGCGACGATGGCCTCGACAATGACAGCGTGCGCTACCGTGCCGACAGCATCGTGCGCCAGACGGTGCCGTACGGCCGCAGCTATTCCATCGACACCTACCTGCACAACGGCGCCGTCATCGCGCAAAAGTACACGATCGAGGGCATGAACCACGCGTGGAGCGGCGGTCCTCCCGGCTGGCCATTCAGCGACGAGCTGGGCCCGGACGCCACCGTGATCAGCTGGAATTTCTTCAAGAATTACCAGCGCTGATGCTGTAAGGAACTAGCAGCTTGTACAATGGGGCGCAGCAATTGCGCCCCATTTTTATGCCCGTGAAAGATCCCATGCCTGCTTGCCGCCTGCCGTCCTGTCTTGCCGTTGTATTGCTGTCCGCTTGCGCCGGCACCGGCCCGTCCGCGCCATCGGCGGCCGACCTGCAAGCGTTCGAGCGTGCCGCCCAGCAAGACAGCATGCGCAGCGAGTGCGACTGGAACGTGCGTTATGCGCCCATCGCGCCCAGGGACGCCAGCGTGGCGCAACTGCAGGCCATCGCCACGGCGCGCCTGGCGGCCCTGCAGCTGGCGCCCGCCTGGACTCTGGCCATGCCCGGCAGCGAGGCGCACGCCTTTACGGACTCGGCGCAGGACCGTGCCGGGCTGCAATTGTTGCTCAGCATCGTCTTGCCGGCCATGGAGCGCTACCCGGCCGGCGTCTTCGCGCGCACGGGCTTGCGCCACGTCGTGCTGGTGAAGGACTTGAGCGTGGACGGCCAGCGCCGCCTGGCCATGCCGGCGCCGGACATCGACAGCGTCGTCTACGCCGACAACCTGCTGGCCGCCCTGTGTCCATCCGGCATGGAGCTGCGCGTGCACCACGAGTATTACCACTTCATCGAATACCGGCTGTTCAACGATTTCTATTACCGCGACCCCGCCTGGCTGGCCCTGAACCCGCCCGGCACAGCCTATGGCCAGGGCGGCGCCACGGCCTACGGCAAGGGTTTCCAGAACCTGGGCCACCCGCAGCCCGGGCTGGTGAGCCTGTACGCCGCCTACGGCCCCGAGGAAGACAAGGCGGAGGTGTTCGGCTGGATGATGGCGCCCGCGTATGCGTTGCGGCTGGAACAGTGGACGGCGTTTGATCCCACCCTGCTGGCGAAGCGGCAATTGTTGATGGATGTATTGAGCAGCAAGACAGATTCTTACTAAATATCAAGTCTGTTTCGCCTTTGCCACCTTGCGCACGTCCTGACGGCCGTCCGCCTGGTATTTCCTGCTAACTATATAATCGGCGCTTGGGCGATACCCGTCCCTGAACGTCGATTGAAGGAATGCCATGCCCAGATATATCGTGCGCCCATTGGTGCTGTGTGTAGTGTCGGCCGCGTGCCTGTCTGCCAGTGCCGCCGAGGCGGTGGTGGATGCGCAGCAGCGCGCGTCCTTGCTGGAGTTTTATGCGCAGCAATATCCGGGCGAACCGGCCACGCGCACCGTGTTCGAGAGCGTGCCCGTGGTCGGCGGCCGCGGCCGCGAAGTGGTGGGCAGCGTGGAAACGCCGCCGTATCGCGGCCATGGCGCGCTGTGCCGGACGCAGCGCACCAAGTTCGTGCTGCACGGCGAGGGCAAGCAGGCGCGCTGGCAGGAGGCGGGCATGGAGTATTACGCCTGGCTCGACCGTGGCACCTGCCGCGCGGTGGCCGAACCCGTGCGCATGCTGCAGCGCGTGCCCGATGTGGAACTGGAAGGCGTGTTGCTGTACCAGAAACCGCTGCTGGAGCGGGCGCGATTATTGATGGCGGGTAACACGGCCTGCGCGCCGCTACGGGCGCTGAAATTTACGCTGGCAGCCGTCGACGTGGGCGCCGCCGCCCCGCGCGCCGAAGAGCGCTACGCGCTGGTGTTCAAGAGCGACCGCGACAGCTACACCCGCGTCTGGCTGCGCAAGAGCGGCGCCCAGTATGACGCCTGGAATGTGACTTGCCCCCCAGTGCTGTAAGCTGCGCTCCCTCGATTTATTTTTTGACTATTGCAACCATGAACGAAAATTCCACTTCCGCCCGCAGCTGGGGCACCATCGTCACGCATAGCGACGAGATGGCCATCATCTACCGCTATGTCGACACCTTCCATGACGACTGGGACCTGTCGTCGCAGCCGGACCGCATCATCATCGCCTGGCGTTATGAAGATGAAACGGGCATGCCCGCGCCGAACGAGCGCGAGCACATGGAGGAGCTGGAAGCGGCGCTGGCGCCCGTGGTGGAAGAAGACGGCTTCGCCACCCTGGCGCTCGTGTCGACGGGTGAAAACTTGCGTGAATGGATTTATTACACGCAGTCGGGTGAAGAATTCTTCAATCGCCTGAACACGGCGCTGGCGCCGCGCCCGAAATTTCCGATTGAAATCCGCAGCGCGGCCGACCCCGCCTGGTCGACTTATGCCGGCTTCATGGCCGCCCTGCCGAAGTAATTACGCCAGCGCGGCCGTCACGATGCGCGTGGCGGCCGTGATGATGTCCTGATTCGTGTCCGCGTTTTTCTGTTCGCGCGTGTAGTACACGGCGATGAGCAGCGGCGCGCCGCTGGGCGGGTAGGCCACGCCGATGTCGTTGACGCTGCCGTAGGCGCCCGAGCCCGTTTTATCGGCCACTTGCCAGCCGGCCGGCACGCCGGCGCGGATGCGCTTGTCGCCCGTCGTGTTGCCGCGCATCCAGGCGTCCAGTTGCTGGCGCTGCGGCGCCGGCAAGCTATTTTCCAATAACACTTGTTGCAAGCTGTGCGCCATCGACGCAGGGCTGGCCGTGTCGCGCATTTCGCCGGGGATGGCGCTATTCAATTCTGTTTCCCAGCGTTCCAGCTGGAATACCGTATTGCCGATGCTGCGTGCAAACGCCGTCACGGCTTGCGGCCCGCCCAATATTTTCATCAGGAAATTGGCCGCGCTATTGTCGCTGTACTGCAAGGTGGCGGCGCACAGGTCGGCCACGCTCATGCCGTCGGCCAGATGTTTTTCCGTGATGGGCGAATAGGTGACCAGTTCCTTTTTCTCGTAACGCACGTGCTGGTCGAGCAAGCCCGGCTGGCTGACGCTGCGGGCCAGCACGGCGGCCGCCAGCATGGCCTTGAAGGTGCTGGCCAGGGGAAAGCGTTCGTCGGCGCGGTAGGCAACGCGCAGTTCGCTGCCCTGGCTCCAGGCGGCAACGCCGAGGCGTCCGCCGGCGGCCTGTTCCAGCGCGGCCAGTTGCGTGTGGGCGGCGGCGATGCTGGTGGCGGGTGCGGCAAACAGCAGCGGTGCCGGGCACAGCAGGGTAGTGCCGGCGGCCAGCAGGAGGGTGCGGCGGACGTGGTTCGGGGAGTCAGTCATGGTCTGTAGCTATTTTTGGAGTGGAAAGGGTGGCCAGCAGTTCGCCGATGGCGAGCAGGTTGGCCGGCTTGGTCAAATGGTGGTCGAAACCGGCCGCGCTTGATTGACTGCGGTCGTTTTCGGCGCCCCAGCCCGTCAATGCGACGAGCACGACCTTGGCGCCGGCCGGTATCCGGCGCAGCGCGCGCGCCACTTCGTAGCCGTTCATGCCGGGCAGCCCGATATCGAGGAAGATGACGTCTGGCAAAAATTGCGGCGCCACGGCCAGCGCCTGCGCGCCATCGTGGGCTACGTGCGTGGCATGGCCCATCATGTCGAGCACGGCGGCAAGGGTTTCGGCCGCATCGACGTTGTCGTCGACCACCAGTACGCGGAAATGGCGGCCGCTGGCGGCGGGGGCGGGCGCGTCCGGTGCGGCGGGGGCTGGGGCTTCCTCCTTCAGCAGCGCCAGGCGCACGGTAAACGTGCTGCCCAGGCCGGCGCCGGGACTGGCCGCCGTGGCGCTGCCGCCATGCAATTCGGCCAGGCGCCGTACCAGCGACAGGCCGATGCCCAGGCCGCCCTGGGCGCGGCCCATGTTTTGTCCCACCTGGGTAAACATGTCGAAGACGGTGGCGATCGACTCGGCGGGGATGCCCACGCCGCTGTCTTCCACCTCGATCAAGACCTCATTGCCGTTGCGTACCGCGCGCAAGGCGATGTGGCCGCCGGCGGGCGTGTACTTGGCGGCATTGTTGAGTAAGTTGCCCAGCACTTGCGCCAGCCGCGTGGGGTCGGCCTCGAGCGGCAGCGCCTGCTCGTCGAGCGTCACCTGCAACTGGTGATGGTTCGCTTCGATCAGCGGCATGCTCGTTTCCACGGCGCTGGCGATGATGGTTTTCAAGTCTGCGCGTTCGAGCTTGAGCTCGATCTGGCCCCGCGTGATGCGCGCCACGTCCAGCAAGTCGTTGACCAGGTGCACCATCTGATTGACTTGCCGCTCCATCACGTCGCGCACTCTCGCCACGGTGGCGGGCTTGTCGGCGGCCAGGCGCATGATTTGCAAGCCGTTGCGGATCGGCGCGAGCGGGTTGCGCAGTTCGTGCGCCAGGGTGGCGAGGAATTCCGTCTTGCGCCGGTCCATCTCGGACAGGTTGTCGGCCAGCTGGCGCAGCTGCTGTTCCGAGCGCTTGCGCTCGCTGATGTCGCTGAACAGCACCGTCAGCAGGCGGCTGCCGGGGCCGCCGAGGCGCGCCGCAAAAACTTCGAACCAGCGTTCCATGGCCACGGCTTCGTTTTCGTAGCGCACGGGCTCGCCCGTCTTGACGACCTGGTCGTACAGGTCGAACCAGTGCTGGTCATGGTCGGGCACGAAGCTGCGGATGGTCTTGCCGATGGCATTGTCGAGGCCCGACTGCTTGACGAAGGCGGCGTTGCCTTCCAGGTAGCGGAAGTCCACGGGGCGGCCCTGCTCGTCGTACAGCATTTCAATGACGCAAAAGGCCTGGTCCATCAGCTCGATCAGAGTGCGGTAGCGTTCCTCGCTGCGCCGTAGCGCATCTTCCACCTGTTTCTGGCGCGTGATGTCGAGCAGCACGCCGGGCAATTGCAAGGGGGTGCCATCGGGCGCATATTCCGCGCGGCCCCGCGCGATGACCGAGCGGTACTGGCCATCGCCGGCAGCGACGCGGTAGCTGGCCTCGAACGGTGCGTGCGCGTGCAGCGCATGGGCAATTTGCGCACTGACTTGCTCGCGGTCATCGGGATGGATGATGTCCAGGTAGCGCGCCAACGGCGCCGCCGTGGCCGCATCGGCATTGACGGGGAACAGGCGCGCCATATTGCTGTCGGCCGTCACGCGGTCGGCAACGATGTCCCAGTTCCAGGTGGCCACTTCGCCGGCCGCCAGGGTCAGGCGCAGGGTTTCCTCGTTCTGCTTGCTGGCCGTCAGGTCGAGCGAGATGCCGGACAGGGCGATCACGTTGCCGGCGCCGTCGCTGGCGCAGGTGCCGCGCATGTGCGCCCAGTGCAGCGCGCCATCGGGCCAGCGCACGCGGATATCGATCTCGAAATCGCTGGCGCTGGCAATGGCTGCGTGCACCACCGCTTGCCATTGCTGCAGATCGCCGTCGAGCATGGCACCCGTCAGCTGCGCATAATCGATGTGGCTGTCAGGTGGCAGGCCCAGATTGGCCTTGAACGCATCGGAGCCGGCCATACTGCCGCTGCCCAGGTCGATTTCCCACGTGCCCATGCGGCCGCCCTGCATGGCCAGGCGCAGCCGCTGTTCCGTCTGCCGCTGCTGCGTCACGTCGCAATGCGAGCCCAGCCATTCAACGATGCTGCCGTCGGGCGCCAGCACGGGCAGCATGCGCACGAGCATGTTGCGGTAGCTGCCGCTGACGTGGCGCAGCCGGTATTCCGCCTCGAACACGGTCGTCAGATGCGACGGCATGACGTAAGGCAAGTTGCGGTCGTCCGGATGCAGGGCATTGAGCCAGCCGCGGCCCCGCAGTTCGGCTTCCGTCTGGCCCGTGAAGGCGCGCCAGGACGGCTGGTCGGCATCGAACTGGCCGAAGGTTTTCGTGCTCCAGACGATGTCGCAATGGGCGCCCAGCAGCCTATGCGCGGCCTGCGCGGCGGCGGGGGAGGAAATGATGTCGTGGCTGTGCTGGCTCGGTTCTGGCATGGATAAGGTCGGCAATGGTGCGGCGCGCCGCCGCTGCACTGGGATGGGGCAGCGCGGCAAGGTCAAGTATGGCGATATTACAGTCAAATACCGGCCGGAGCCTGTCTTGCAGGCAGCATTTCGTCGCCGCGGCGCAATGGCGGCGCCAGGGCCGGAAAATGGGCAAAACAGCAAGCTCCTGAGCGTATTGTGGCTGAATAACCACTAGTCAGGCTTTTATGTTGGTGAATAAATATTTTACATAACAATATTCTTGCAGCGCATAAGCCGCTTGAATTAAATTGGCGCCTTACTTAAAAGTTGGTGTTCATCAGACATCCGAGAGATGCGGCCGGAACCGCTGTCAACTTGAGTGACAGCCAGGACAGAGCCAGTGACGCCGAGAGCGGGGGAACATCCGCTCGCGCTGCTGCACCGTGATGGTGCAAACGATCGTCCAGCGCCGTATATAACCCGGAGACAGGTTGCAAGAAAGACAGATTTCGCAATTCTTTTTTAAACTTCTGGGAAACCACATGATCAAGATGTCCAAGATGCACAAGCGTTTGTGCGCCAAAAGCGCTGCTATGCTGGCACTGTCCGCTGCCTTGCCTATCGGCTCGGCTTATGCTGATGAAGTCGCTGCTGATACGACCCCTGCCGCCAGCCAGCTGGAAACCGTGACCGTGACGGCACAGCGCCGCAAGGAAAATATCCGCGACGTGCCCGTCTCCGTGTCGCTGCTGCGCGACGAGAAGCTCGACGTGCTCGTGTCCAGCGGCCAGGATATCCGCGTGCTGGCCGGCAAAGTGCCGAGCCTGAACGTGGAATCGTCGAATGGCCGCACCTTCCCCCGCTTCTACATCCGCGGCTACGGCAATACCGACTTCAACATCTTTGCATCGCAACCTGTTTCCCTGATTTACGACGATGTCGTGCAAGAAAATCCCATCCTCAAGGGCTATCCGATTTTCGACGTGGCTGGCGTGGAAGTACTGCGCGGCCCGCAAGGCACCTTGTTCGGCCGCAATACGCCGGCCGGCGTGGTCAAGTTCGAATCCGTCAAGCCGAAGCTGGACAAGGTTGAAGGCTATTACAACGTTTCCGCCGCCACGCACAACACGACCAACTTCGACGGCGCCGTCAACGTGCCGCTGAGCAAAGAATGGGCGCTGCGCTTCTCGACCCTGCGCCAGCACCGCGACGATTACGTCGACAACACATTTACGGGCCAGAAAAACGCGCTGGACGGCTACAACGAACATGCTGAACGCGTGCAATTGCTGTACGCACCGAACACCATGTTCAACGCCCTGTTCAATGTGCACCAGCGCAACACCACGGGCAGCGCGCGCGTCTTCTACGCCAACATGATCAAGCAGGGCACGAACGATATCGTCGACGGTTTCGACCCGAACAAGTCGTTCACGAATGCGCCGAATTTCCAGCACCTGCGCACCAACGGCGCCAGCGCCCGCCTGAGCTGGGACCTGGACGGCGTCAAGTTGTACTCGATCACTGGCTTTGAACAGGTCGGCAGTTACGTGTCGCATGGCGACATCGACGGCGGCACGCCGACGGGCCCCGGCTTCATTCCTTTCCAGGTTGAAACGGCCGGCGGCATTACCAGCGTGAAACAATACTCGCAGGAGTTCCGTGCCGAATCGAAAAATGCCGGTCCGCTGAACTGGCAGGCAGGCGTGTACTACTTCAACGAAGATGCCAACGGTTTCACCGACAACTTCGATACCAACACGCACGTGCTGACCACGCACCTGGCCAGCCGCCAGAAGAACTCGGCCTGGGCCACGTTCGGTTCCGTCAACTACGCCGTCAACGATGACTTCATGCTGCGCGCCGGTTTGCGCTACACCAAGGACAAGAAGGATTTCAACACGGTGGAAGCGACCAACATCGTGCAGGTCAACCCGACCAGCGCCGATGTCAGCAAAGCCAAGGTCAACTGGGACTTGAGCGGCACCTATAAATACAACAAGGACGTGAACTTCTACGCGCGTATCGCCACCGGTTTCCGCGCGCCAAGTATCGCCCCGGCCAGCACCAGCGTGCCTGTCACCGTGGCCGATGCGGAAACGATTACCTCGTACGAAGCGGGCATCAAGGCCGATTTGTTCAACCGCCGCGCCCGCGTCGCGTTCAGCGTGTATGACTACCAGGTGAAAAACCAGCAGCTGACGGTGGTGGGCGGCACGTCGAACATCACGCGCCTGATCAATGCCGCCAAGACGAACGGCCGCGGCGCCGAGCTGGAACTGGAAGGTTTTGTCACGCCGAGCCTGAAGATGTCCCTGGGCGGCAGCTACAACTTCACGGAAATCAAGGACCCGAGCCTGTCGATCGCCACCTGCGCGCAAACGCGTTGCACCGTGACCGATCCGTTGACCACGGGTAACCGTGCCATCATCGACGGCAATCCATTGCCGCAAGCGCCGAAGTGGACGATCACCGCCACGGGCCGCTATTCGATCCCGATGGAAAACGGTGAATTCTTCGTCTTCACGGACTGGGCTTACCGCAGCAAGATCAACTTCTTCCTGTATGAGGCAACCGAGTTCACCGGCAAGCCGATGGTCGAAGGTGGCTTGCGCGTGGGTTACACCTGGGATGCCGGCAAGTATGAAGTGGCCGCGTTCGGCCGCAACATCACCGACACCCAGCGTATCACGGGCGCCATCGACTTCAACAACCGCACGGGCTTTATCAATGAGCCACGTCAATTTGGGGTGCAGTTCAAAGGCAACTTCTAAGAACACATAAGCAAACCTGCTGCGCGTCGTGATTTGCGGCCTGCGATGCTCACTGTGCTAAAGCACAGCTGCGCTTCTCGGCCGCAACTCACCGCCGCTCGCTACGGTTTTCTTAAGTGTTCGGTTCCAGGCGCCGGCCATGTGCTGGCTCCTGCATTGCTACCCGCCCGGCTCGCGCCGCGGCGGGTTTTTTTATGCGTGCCCGGGAAGGCGCGCCAGCCGCTGCGCCCAGGCGGGAATGGCTTGCCGCCAGAAATCTTCCACGTTGTCGGCGCGCACGTCGAGTCCGAGGAAGCGGGCCGCCGGCAGCAGCGCCGACGCCAGCAGTTCAGCCGCATCGGTGCCCGTATCGAAGGCGAGGGCGCCTGTCTGTTTCGACAGTTTCTCGCCGCTGTCATTGGTGACGACAGGCACGTGCAAGAAGCCGGGATGAGGCAAGCCCAGCACATCCTGCAGATACAGCTGGCGCGGCGTGGAGTCGAGCAAGTCCGCCCCACGCACCACCTGCGTGATGCCCTGTGCGCCATCGTCGACCACCACGGCCAGCTGATACGCCCAAAAGCCATCGCCGCGCAGCACGATGAAGTCACCCACTTCGCTGGCAAGGTCTTGCCGCTGCGGACCCGCCCAGCGGTCCGTAAAGCCGTACACGGCTTGCGGCCCCTGCGGCACGCGCAGCCGCCAGGCCCGCGCCGCCTTGCCCGGCGCCAAGCCATGGCGGCAGGTACCCGGATACACGGCGGCGCCAATCTTTGGTCCGCCCGCCTGCAGCACCGAATCCTGAATCTCCTTGCGCGAACAGCCGCACGCATACACGAGGCCATCGTCCTGCAACTGCTTCAGCGCCGCCTCGTACAACGGCAGCCGCCGGCTCTGCCACGTCGCCTCGCCATCCCACGCCATGCCGCAGCGCTGCAAGGTGGCCAGGATCGCCATATCGGCACCCTCGACGTTGCGGTCGTAGTCCAGGTCCTCGATACGCAGCAGCCATGTGCCCTGATGCACCTTGGCATCGAGATAACTGGCCATGGCGGCAACAAGCGAGCCCATGTGCAGGGGACCGGAGGGGGAGGGGGCGAAGCGGCCGATGTAGGGAGCGGTGGGGGAGTTCGGAGACGGCATGCTGTAAGTGTAGGCGGTGGTGACAGGCACTGATGGTTTATTGCGCAGGATCGGTAGCTTGGCGACAGCGGCAAGTATCGTGCAGGGCGATGGGCAAGTCAAATCCTGGGTTGTTCCAGGTGCTGCCTAATTGATAATCAAGTGTGTAACGTTATCTTCAACATATGAAATTTCTTCATTGCAGTAATGCGGGTCATTCAGCTCTCGGAAATGTAAATCCTTGTCGAGTTTCTTCGTTCTGAACTTGTTACTCAGCAGTGCTACAACGCTCCCCTCATCTGGCCAGTTTGAAGAATATATTGCTATCAATGCATTTTCAAAAGAAATTTCATTGAGAAGACAGATTTTTAATCTTCGAGGTAGCTTCTTCAATAAATTCAGCCATTGTATCTCACTTGTTTTTGGGAAAAAAGTATTACTATTTTTTATGGATTCCATTATTCGTTGCTGCACTTTTATCGATTTATCTATATTGATATGCGATTCACAATTATCATTCATTTTCAATCGGATGGGTGATTTTCTGGCTATTTTGTACTGCAAGATTATGCATGATGAGGATGTTTTTATGTCATGTTGTACGATAACGCTTCCCCACGGAAATTGAAATATTATTTCTGATAACCCTTTCATTTTTCCGGGAATGCCAGACTTTCTTTGAATTTTTTTGACTAACGATGATTCACTCACGCCGTTGCCTACAGAATTATTTTCAAAGTAATGCATTATTACGTAATCTATTTCGGGGAAATTTTCTTTTACAATAATCAACTCGACAACGTAATCGCCTACCCATCCATTGATATCAAAAATATACATTCCAGCCCCTGTTGTTGTGGGTTTGGTGTGGAATGTATTGATAATGCTATTTATGAAATAGTTTGCTGGAGTTTTTTTCGATAATGCAATCTCTCCATTGACGAGCAGTAATCCATCAATGAAATCAAAAATATAGCTTGGGATTTCAAATTTTTTCATTCTGTTATGCGGAATTTTGAATGAGGCATCTCGTATGAATTATTACAGTGATTCAGCACGGTTGGTAGATATTGTTCCCCATCGGATCTTCGACGTTCAGAAAACTTGCGTAGGGAGCCTCTACATAATTGACGAAAAAACAGTTTTTTCCAGTCGCTCCTTGAGCGTGTCAATATTTTTCGTTCGTAAAGTGATAGATTGATCGTGCCACCTTTGCTACCTACGCGATGTGCTTGCTCAATTTTTGAAGGATGCATGAATTCTATTGAGAATTTTTTGTTGGACTCGTGTGTCATTGTCAGACGGCGACTGGTGCCTGAATTACACTGAATGATGCTATCCATCGTAATAAAAAATCCGAGATTATCAATGTAAAATTCTTTTGCTTCGTCAAAATTCAGGCAGAGTATTCCTATATTGATAGTGTCTAAAATGTGACTTTTTATGGGTCTCATGGTTATTCTTGTAATAGAGGATAAATACGAAAAATATTATTTTCAAATTACATAAGCCAGGATTTTATTGTGAATAAAAAATTTTCACAGGCTTCATGTTCTTCTTTGAAAAAGCGAAGCCCTGTTTTTATTCCTCGTTCATAATAAAAAACCTCCCAATATCCATTTTTTTCTCTGATGCACAGACTCTCATCCTGAGTCGGATCGCCAATCGAGAAAGCATTTGATGGTATGTTTAAAATTGCCATCTCGTGTCCTATATCGGAAATACTCATATATATGGTAATCTGAATTTAATATTGGTTTTATTGATAGGCGCAAAAAACTGATGTGGTTTGATTATGTGGGTCGTGGCAGGCGTCTATTTTCCCCCACGGCCCTGATTGCGGCAGAACGATGCCAAAATCATCCAGAAACCAGCGTCTCACTCTTCTTGTATATTTTCCTTCTGGTTTAGACTGAAAACCATCCATGCAATTTTCCGGACCAAAATCCCAGCATTTTATGGGGCCATCATCTTTCTCAAAAAAACAAATAACGATTATTCTCAATTTCTTTAGTTTGAAACTTGTTTTGTAGGCGATTACCTCTTCTTCATGCATTACCCATGCTTCCCAGTCTTGATCCATCGAGTGTAGATTTTTTCTTTTCATCCCTCTAAATAGAATGATTGATTCGTTTGCAGAAAAATATCCATCTTCAAATTTGACATCACGAATTATATCCATTGTCAATAATTTTAATTTTGTGAATTTTTATCAGTTTATTATTTTCATCAACCAGGCTTATCTTATAGTTTTCTGATTTGGCATAAAAGTAAGCGGAGAAGAAACTTGAATTTAGAAAAATGCAAAAAACATATTTCCAACTCTTTTTATATGAATTTTCATTGATCAGTAGATTAATTATTTCTGGCGTGATTAGTTTGGCATTCCAAGCCTTGGATAGCTTAATGTGCATATCAGCTCCCTTGTTAATTTCAAACTTCATGCTTGACAAAAAATCCTTATGTGGATAAATAAGAATTTTCATTTTTGTCCTTTGATTTATTGTGTATGAAAATAGTGCATATTCCAGGATATTCCAATTGATGCCATCGCGGATTGAATAGATGCTGAAGCTGAAATGCTGCCCCATGGAAAGTTGAATGCGGAGAAAGATTTTTTTACTTCGTCAGGATTTTTTTCCAACACTTTAGCAAGTAATCTGGCCAGGTTGTTCTTGTCGGATATCAACTGATTTTCCGTTGAGTTGTATCCATATTTTTTGGTATTTCCTCCATCCCACGATAGCCATACACTCTTCATGCAATAATTTTCAAAGATAAAATTTATGCCAAACTCAAATTCATTCAAGCTTCCGCACGTTGATAAATTGTGCACGAAAGTATTGGTTTTGTTGTCTTCTATTTCAATGTCATTTTCTTTTGCAATTTTAATAAAATCAGATTCGTTAAGTGGCGCCATCATGATGCCGTCCAATAGGAGATAACCATTTTTTGTGTCAAATGATACTTTTTTCATTTTTTAAAACCTTGCCGGATGCCCTGGTTAAGGAGTGATAATATGATAATTCCCAACCTGACACTACACCATGAGCGCTAGCGGATTAGATTTTCGCATATCCACTCTAGAGTTTTTGCATAGGAAATATTTCCTTTTTCCGTTCTTGAGTCGCATCATGAAGAAAAGAGTTCTTTAGTTCCAAAGTTCCATTTTGCGTGACCCACATGCAGATTGAATCAGAGATAGCATGATCTGTATTGGCTTCATCAAGTATTTTTGCCATCATGTGCAAACCTTTCAAAATATGATTTTTTAACATATGGAATTCGGCCACAATCATGCGCAATCTCAGGGATTTGCTTTTTTCGAAGCTATCGAGAATTTTCTCTTGTTCGTGGCTTGGTGAGTTGTGTAGGTAGTAACTAAATACAGGTTCAATATGGCCATTGAAAACGTTGTCGTCGTCGGCAGATACATTGATGGTGATGATGTTTTTTGCAATTTTCAACATGGCTGCGTTTGGCGGACTTTGCCATGCTATATCCCAGATAATCCGATGTAGTTCCGCGCAATAAAATTGGTGTTCGAGCGAGCGAGCAAAAAAATCAAGCTCGTTGCTTGTAAGTGGAGCAGTTTTCTTTGCGATAATTTTTTTTCGCAAGCTTTTAAGATATTTTTCTTCCAGACGCAATTTTTTCATAGTTAATTATAATGAATTCTAATTCATTGATAGTCTCGTTTTATCTATGATAGTTTGAACTGATGATTTTTATCGTCTTTTTTGAAATGGTATAAGTGATGGATCTTCCCAATGATGTTTTTCCACCTAGTATTTTTTCGACGGATGCAAAATTTGGTACGAAAGTTATTTTAATATCTTCGTTGTTGTTTTGAATATATATTTCAAAATCTGAAATATTTCTTTGTTCTTTTTTGAATTCATCCAAAACCACGAGCAATTTTTCAAGATTTTTTCCGGAAATTTTTTCTTCTAAGTTTTCTATGTTGGGTGTATGTTTTTCCATATCTCTATCGGAATAGGAAAGGTTTATTGGAGTACTCTGTTAATTAATATTTATTCTCTATCATATGTTTGTATTTTTGCCATATATTATCATTGTTGAGCAAAGTGATGATTTTTGATCTGCTTTGACTATTATGTATCCCCACGAGAAAGAAAAAAAATCCTCGTACTTAGTCGATGTTTCAGCTGGTTGATCTAGTGATTTTGAAATTAACTTACTTAGATATTTTTTTTCATTGATCATGTCCGAGTGACTGGAGTCATAGCCAAGTCTATTGGTGATTCCATCTGTCCAGATTATTTCAATAATATAAAGAATTCCATTTTTAAATCTGAGATTTACTCTTGTTTCCAGATTGAGAAATTGAATATTTTGCATGCTATATGTTTCAAATTCATTTATTTTTCCAAAGCTTTCAAGAAAATTTATGTTTTTTATTTCTTTGATTGATGTGTTTTTGTTTACGTGAAAATTCTCATTTATTTCAATATCTCCAGTATTTTTATTTATATTCATTTACGGCCTCGGAAATTTAAATATTTTTGCGTTGGCTTTGAGTTTTGGTATGTCTGAATCATCAATAAAGTATTGGTTTCCTCCTCCTGCGCCTAGTAATGTATTTGCCAATGATTTTCCCGTGCCTGCACAGATATCTTCCGATAGTTTGAATGCTTGAACCTGATCTCTCATCGGTCGCGCCCCTGGAGTGTTTCCGGAATGTGAGATTTGCGTTAAATTATTGTATGCCAATGCGCTTCCATTTGCGGAAATAAGTGTCATTCTGTCGCTGTAATAATTTCCGGGTTTGGGACCGTACGGATAAAGGGAATATAAGATAGTCCCTTTTTTTAAAACAATATTTGTATATGCATCGACTCCTGGGTAGGGCGGCTTACCTTGCCATTTTGTTGCTGAAGCTGATGGATTTTTACCAATACAAGGATTGCATGGTGTGTTTTTTGCACATTTCTTTGCTAACCCTAATGGGTCACTCCAGCCAGTGGGATTTGGTGCATATGTATATGTATTTAATTCACCAAGCAAGCCAACTGGATCTTGGGTCACGTACCTGGCTACATCCGGATCATAGTAGCGGTAACGGTTATAAAACAGCCCCGTTTCCCCATCCTCATACTGCCCCTGAAACCGCAGCGGCTGCTTGATTTCTCCCTCGACGTGCAGCAAGCGTCCCCATGCCTTGTAGCGTCCGCTCCAGACCACGTTCCCTTGCGCATCCGTCAGTTCGCGCGGCGTGCCCAGGTGGTCGCAGTGGTAGTAGGTGATGCGGTCGTGCGCTGCCGCGCCGTCGGCTGCCGCCAGGGTATGCTGCCATGCGGAGACATGCAGCGCTTCGGTATCCGCTTGTTCTTGCGCAATCGCCGCTTGCAGTTCGGCATCGTGCCGGGTGGCGGGTAAATCCCACTGCGCCACGCGTGGCCGGTGTACGGCGCTTGCCTGTCGGCAGGCTGGCGAAGCGATCCTGGCCAGCGGCACGAAGCTGTCCGGCTCGTACAGGTATGTGACCGTCTCTTCGTGTCCAAGTTCCTGCGCCAGCGTGTCGCCGTCCCAGACGAAGAAGGTGGTGGCAGCGCTCGTGCGGGCGGGCTGGTCTTTGCTGATGTCTTGCTGCTTGCTCCAGCGTGCTTCTTCTACCCGCTTGGCGATGCGACGGCTGAAGGCGTCATAAAAGTAGCGGGCGCGGTGGCGCGACTGGCGCTCCATCCTGCTGGCGTGGCTGAGGCGGTTTTCGGCGTCGTAGTGCAGTTCCAGGTCGCTCCAGGTCGACTCCCTGCCTGGAGGATGGAAGCGCTTGCCGGTGGCGTTGCCTTGCTCGTCGTAATCGTAGTCGGTATCGCCATAGTTGTTCACGACGTTGCCGGGCGCGGGAGCCTTGTCGAGCAGATTGCCTGCAGGGTCGAAGGCGAAGCGTTCTGCCAGGCCCGGCTGCACGGCGGCCAGCAGCTGGCCGACGGGATCGTAGGTATAGCTGAGTTTGCCAAGCGGGCCGACAGCGGTGGCGCCTGTCTGAAAAATGGTTGTCAGGTTGCCTTGCGCATCGTATTCGAAGCGGCGTTCGCGTACGGGGGCGGGTGCGTCGGCGCCGCGCGCCAGGGTCAGCTGGGTGAGCCGCGATTGCGGGTCGTACAGGCGCGTGGCGAGCATGCCGCTGTTGCCCAGGGTGCGCTGTTTTTCGCGGTGCAGTTTGTCGCGCTCAACATCGACCACGGTCTGGCCTTGCCACAGCACGCCATGCCAGTGGCCGGAACCGTAGCGCAAAGTGTCGATGCGGCGGCCGTTCGGCATGACCGTCTGGATGCGGTTGCCCAGCTCATCATAGGCGTGCGTCATGACGAAACTGGCGTCCGGCGCGCGCGCGGTATTCGGCGGCCTGGCCGCTTCGGGCAGCGTTTGCAAAAAGCAGGCGCTGCGCTCTTCTATCAGCTGGCCCAGCGCGTCGTGGAAGAAACGCTGTTCCGCTTGCGGCGCGGACACGCCCGTCAGCCGCCCTAGCGCATCGTAGGCGTAGCGCACCACGCCATCCGACGTGGTCTTGACTGATAACAAACCGAGCGCGTCGCGCAGCAGTTCCGTGCGTTGCTTGCCGCACTCGGTGGCGCTCAGGTTGCCGGCCTGGTCATAGCTGTATTGCGTGCGCTTGCCGTCGAAGCCCGTTTCCGACGTCAGCCAGCCTTCCGTGTGATACGCGAGCCGGTAGCTTTCACCCTTGGCGTTGATCAATTCCGTCAGTTGCAGTGCGGCATCGTAGCGGTACTGCACCGTCTGGCCGATGGCGTCCGTGCGTTCCACGGGCAAGCCCTGGCCGTTGTAGTGGTAGCGCGTCTGCTGGCCGGCGCCATCCTCGTGCAAGACCAGATTGCCGTCCGCATCGTAGGCGTACTGTTCCCGGGTTTGATCGGGCGCCGTGAGGTGGATCAGCCGGCCCAGCGCGTCATACTCGTAGCGCGTGGCATGGCCCAGCGCGTCGCGCGTCGTTTCCAGCCGTCCCAGCGCATCGTAGGCATATTCGCTGGTGTGGCCGGAACAGTCCGTGTAGCTGGTAAGCCAGCCCTGGCGGTTATATTGAAAATGCTTGCTGCCGCCCCTGGCGTCGATCAGTTCCACCAGCTGGCCGCGCTGGTCGTAGCGGTAGCGCGTGACATGGCCCAGTGCATCCGTGATGCTGACGGGACGACCTGCCGCATCGTATTCGCGGCGTGCGGTGTTGCCCAGCGCATCCGTGAAGGCGACGGGCTGGTTCTGGCCATCGTATGCGATGTTGCTGCTGTTGCCCTTGGCATCGGTGCTGCGGGTCAGGTTGCCGGCGGCATCGTAGGCGTAGCGCGTGGCGGCGCCGTTGGCGTCGATATCGGCCAGCAGCATGCCATCGCGGTCCCACTCGCGCCGGCCCAGCGAGGCGGCCTTGCCGTCGATGACGCGGCGCACTTCGGTGACCAGCCAGTTGGCGTCGAATGTGTATTCGAGGACGCCGCCGTTTTCCGTGACGCGGCTGGTGTCGTTGTCCACGTAATCGATGCGCGTGTGCTCGCTGCCATCCCGGGCGCGCGTGGCGATGGCGCGCGCCTGGTAGCTGTTGGCCAAGCTGACGGGATGGCGCTGCGCCAGTTCCTGTTCGCTTAATGGCGAGCCGCGCCAGCGGGCGCGCAGCGCGTCCAGGCTGATCCATTCCAGCTCGTACGTAAAACCCGTGTAGCTGCTGCACGACGTGAGCAGGTGGTGACGATAGCTGTAGCGGCGCATGTCGCCCAAGGCATTCGACTGGCTGGCCAGGTTGTAGCGGGGCGCGAAGGGCGGCTGGCTACCGTCCGTTTCGCTGGCATAGGCGTAGCGGACATGGCAGAGCCGGCTGCCGTCCGCCAGCACTTCGTCAACCCGGCAGATGCTGCAGGACAGTTCTGTCTCGCCGCGCATGGCTTCGAGCACGCTGCCATCGTCGCTGCGCAGGCGCAGCAGTACTTCGCCCGGTTTGGCCTCCATGAAACGGTCGATGCTGATGCCGCGTCCATCGCGCCCTTCGCTGCGCACGAGCGCAAAACGCTGCGTGGCAATCGGCGCCGACGGGGCCAGCATGGCGTTGACGCCGTCGTAGCCGTGCGGCAGCCAGCCGCCTTCAGCGCGCGCGTAGCGGTCGCTGCTGCCGTCGCGCCACAGCACGGTAAAGGAGTCGGTGCCGTCGCGCGTGAGCGTAAAACCTTCCTTGCGGCTATCGTGCCGCTGGCCCGCTTCCAGGCCAGGCAGGCGCAGGGCGCGGCCGCTGTCGTCGTGCAACACGATGCCGGCGTCGCTCAGCGACAGGCTGGTGGTGTAGGGCGTGGACCAGCGTGCGCCCAGCAAGCCCCAGTCTTCGCATTCGGCGCCGGAGCGGTAGCAGCGCATCCAGGCGATGGGGATGCTGCGCTCGAGCGCGAAATCCGTCTGGTACAGGATTTCCTGGCCCGTACCGAAATGCACGGGCTTGCGGCCCTTGACGGGTTTTTTCGCGGGGCCGCTATCTTTCGGGCAGCAGTCGGAGGGCGGCTCCGATTTCGGTTCTTTCTTGCCACGGCTCTTGCCGTCGTCGCCGCCGTTTTTCGGGGGCGGTTTGTCGAATTTTTGGGGCGGCTTGTCCGGTTTCTTGCCGACCAGCTTGTCCTTGACCTTGTTGATCGTCGGCGCCGTTTTTTTGCCCAGGAACTTGCTCAGTATTTTTCCGCCGGGAAACTTGCTGAATACTGCCGCCTGCAATACGTTGCCGGCGATATTCATGCCGATGTCCGCGGCGGTATTGAACAAGTCAGGTGTCTTGCCTGTCAATATGTAGTCGGCCGCCTGGTCGAGTACCGTGGCAGAGGCTTCCACTGCCGTTCCACTGGCAACGGTCGCCGTGCCGGCAACGGCGCCTGCTGCCGCCCCGGCTTCCATCGCGGCGGCAACGGGGGCGCCCACTCCCGTTGCCGCCACGCCAACGCCAGCCACGCCCAGCACGGCGCTGCCTGTCAGGACGGTCCCGCCCGCGTCCACCAGGTCTTCGGCGGCGCCATGCATTTTCTTCGAGCCATGATCCTTGTAATCGTGTGCCGCCTCCCGTATCGCCGCCTTCAGTTCCTTGAGCACGGGCTTGGCCGCTTCCGCACCCCGCTCGTAAATCTTGCCCACGGTATTGCGCGAATTCATCCATACTTCGCGTCCCATCTGCACCAGGCTGGCGCCGTTGGCGCGGTGGATGGGGCTGGCGACCTTGGTGTCGACCTGCTTGCCGACGGTGCCGCTCTTGACGCCGCCCGCCTTGCCGGCCGCGTCGCCCTTGACGGTGGGAATGGTGCTGCGCTGGTGCAGGATGACGGGTTCGCTGTGCGACTTGACGTTGGGCGAGGCGTTCTGCGCTTCCGCAAACTCGCCGATGATGTTGTAGGGAATAGGCGGCGTGCTGGAGCCGACGGGCGTCTTGCAAATGTCGGGGCTGAGGCTGACGCAATAGAAGCGCGAGGCTTTGGTGACGGTTTCATTCGTCATTTGTCTTTACCTTGTTCGGCCGCCTTGCCCAGTGCTTCCTGGGCCTGTTCCAGCAGTTCGATGCGTGCGATCTGCGCCGGCTCCATCACGTGCAGCAGGCGCGACTCTACCTGGCCCGCGTCGGCCGGCACGATGGCGCGCCACACCAGTTCCACGCTGGCCGCCTCAGGATCGATCAGCACCGTATCGATGGCCAGGCGCCAGACGAGCAACAGGTCGTTCTTGTCCGCCAGCAGCAGGCACAGTACTTGTTGGGGCAGGGCGAAGCGCAGCACGGTGTTGCCGCGCGGGTCGATGCGGGCCGACGGATGGTCGTGGCGGCACAGATTGGTCAGCGTAAATTGTTCCAGTCCCGCCAGGTGCGGGCATTGCTGGTCGGGCGGCGTGCTGTTCCAGTACGCGAAATCGAAGTCTTCCGGTAACAAGGGGACTTCGTCGGCACCCCATGTGTCTTTTTCCACGATGTGTCCGGCCAGTGCGCGGCGCGGCAGCCAGCCACGGCCGATAACGGCCAGCCCCGCCGGCGCGGGCAGCTCTTTGCCGCCCGCGCCTTGCCAGAACTGGGCGGCCGTACATGGCTGCGACGGCTGCGTGATGCGCGGTGCTGGCACCTCATTGATCTGTTTCGCATCCAGGTACCAGTGCCGCGCAAAGCCGCGCCCCAGCGGATTGGCCTGGCAGGTATCATGCTTCGCCGCGTTGCAGTCGTCGGCCTTGATGCGGCATTGCCCGCCATACGCATAGGCATAGTGCAGCGGCAATTGCAGGAACGGTTCCGGCGTGGACAAGTGCCACGGATTGGGCCGAAGCAAGCCCGCCGTGGCGACGCGGGCGCAGCCTTGGGCCAGGCGGGTGAGGATGCTTTTCTTGCGGAAGGCCCGCTCGCCGCACACCTGCAAGGTCTTGTCGATCAGGGTCTTCTTTTTTGACTGTACTTTCAAATTGACGAGAAATTGCGGCATGGCCTGCCCGTGCGGCGCGTGCGCCACGCCATTGACGATCACGTCGCAGCGCGGCTTGTAGGGCGCGAAGTCGCTCTCCTGCACGGTGCCCGCCTGCGTGTCGTCGTGCAAGTGCCGGTCTTCCGTGGCCAGCGGCGACTGGCGTGCCATGGGCAGCAGGCTGGCCACGCCATCCTCGCCGCAGGGGCCCAGGGTGTAGCCCATGCGCGCCACCACCACATGAAAGGCCTCGCCGAATTGATCAACCATGTCGAACTGGCTGGCCGCGTGCGGCGTGCGGTTGTCGAACAGCAGGTTGGGAACGTTGAAATGGGCGGTGCCGGCGTCGTTCATCGTCAGCCCGGATTGTTGTCGATGTCGTCGCCGTGGATCTGCACCTTCGATCTGCCGCGGATGATGATTTCATCGGCAACCAGTTCAATGCGCCCCGGCGTGATGGTGATGCTGGACGTGCCCACCGTCATCGTGTGCGAATCGGTGGCCGTGAGTGTGCTGTCGGCGCCGACGATGACGCTTTTCGCCAGGCCGATCTGCTCGGCCTGCGCCAGCACCACGGTGGTGTTCATGGCGCCGATGACGGTGGTCTGGTAAGCGGCGCCGATGGTCAGCACCTTGGCCAGGCCGATCGTTTCGTCCTTGGCCAGGGTCACCCGTTCCGAACGGTGGCCGTCGATCTGCACCTGCTCGTTGCCGCCCACGTGTTCGCGGCGGTTGTCGCCGATGTCGATGTGTTCGTCATGGTCGACGCGCTCCCTGCGGTTGTTGTGCACGGTGATGTCTTCATCGCGGTCCACCGTCTCCGTGCGGTCGCGCTTGACGTGCACGGTTTCATCGCGGTCGACGGTTTTGCGCCGGTCGTTGCCGACCCAGTGCGATTCGTCATGCTCGACTTCGATGCGCTGGTCCTTTTCCGCATGCAGCCACAGCTCTTCCGCATCCTTGCGGTCTTCGAAGCGCAGGGCGTTGGCGTGCGCGGCGGAACCTTTTTTTGACGAGCGGCTCAGCATGCCGCTTTGCGTCTTGTTGGCCGGTAGCTCCCATGGCGGCATGTTGCGCGCGTTGTAGACGCAGCCGATGATGATGGGCATGGCGACGTTACCGTCGAGAAATTGGACGGCCACTTCCATGCCCACCCGGGGCAGGCTGATGTGGCCGAAATTCGGGCCGGCCCAGTTCGATATCACCCGTATCCAGGGTGAACTCTTGTCGTCGAAGGTACCGAGTCGGTCCCAGTGGAATTGCACCTTTACCCGTCCGTAACCATCCGTGTGGATTTCCTCGCCGGGCGGCCCGACCACGGTGGCCGTCTGCACGCCGTAGATCTTCGGTTCGCGGCTATGGAAGTTGCGACCGGGGCGCCAGGGGATGTCACGGGCGATGCAGGTGAATGTGTTGCTGTAGTGAGAGGTGGCGCCGTGTCCCTGCTGATAGTTGTTGCTGGCGTAGTGGTGCACGGACAGGATGAGGTATTCGCTGGCTGCGCTGTCGAAATGCCCGCCCAGGGTGAACCAGCGTCCCGGTTGCGCCGTGCGGTCGTTGCCCTGCGCCTCGAACAGCTGGCCCTGGGCATCGCGCTCTTCCATGCGGCGCTGGGCCAGCTGCTCGCCATCATCGATGTTTTTAAAACCGTAGCTGCCCGTGTTTTCATATACCTCCAAGGCGGGCACGGCGCCTTGCCGGTTCAATGAGTCGCGGCTGGCGCGGGCGCTGCGCGGATTCTTGAAATTGAAGCTGGCTACCGTCATTTGGCTTGGGGCCATGCGCCGCACCGTGCTCCATTGATGCACGCCATCGTCTTCCAGGGAACCGGCCTGGTGCTGGAAGGGCATTTCGCTCAGATCGCCATCGATGGGCTTGCCGGTGGTGCTGTCGTCGGACAGCCACAAGGTGTGGCCGTCAAAGCGGTGTTCGTAGCGGTAGTGCCATCCCAGCTGCTCCCAGTGGCGGTGCAGCAGGTTGTGGTCGCTCTCGTTGTGCTGGCATGTATAGGTAATGGCGGGGTCCAGGCCGCTGGCGGCCAGCTTGTAGTCGCGCATCAGGTAGTCATCGAAGACCTTGTCCGTCAGCGCCGCCACCGTCAAGCCGTGGAAGGCGACATTGTTTTGCCGCAAGTGCAGGTGCGCCAGCCATGGTTCCAGCACCATTTCATAGAAAGCAAAACCGCCGTCCGTGCGCAGGAAGCGGAATTCGAACACATAGCCATTGAAGTAGCGCAAGGTGCCGTCTTCGCGCACCAGTTCGATGCTCACCATCTTGCCCATGACTTTGTCGAGGGCGATGCAGGCGTCGTCGGACAATACTTCCACCACGTAGGAAAAATCGCGCGACAGGCTTTCGCTGGCGGCCAGGCTGTTGGCCAGGAACTGGACGCCGGCAGGGCCGTCGCCATGCGGAAAGTGCAGGCGCAGCAGGCGCTGGCCCTGCATGTCGCCCACTAATGCCGTCCATGCCGCCGTCGTATCGGGGAACTGGCTCATCGCGCATCGCTTCACGGTAGGAATCGTTGGCCGACTGTAGCAATAGCGAACACAAGCGTTTTTGCGCGGCAACAAGATTCAATCGTTGAGTGAAGGCATCAATTGCATTTCGTAATGCATGTCGTCGCGGTGGCGCGGCGTTGCCGCATCGCCGAGAAAGCTGTTGCGGCCGAGGTCAGCTTGCCCGGCGGCCGTCAACGTCGTCCCCCGCACATCGCTGGCGCGCAGCACCAGCACGATGTCGTAGCGCACGAGCGGCTGGCGGAACAGCATCAGCATGTGCCGCAGTGCCACGCTGGCCGGGGCGCGCGGCAGGAAGCTGGCGTGCTGTTCCGCGGTGAGCGGGCCGAGGCGCAGGCGCACGGCCAGGTCGGGGCGGCGGCAGCGCTCGCCGACGGTGGCGCGCTGGCCCAGCACGGCGTTTGCCATGCCCAGCGCCGTTTGTTCGCGCGGCGCCAGCACGTCCATGGCGCCCGTCGCCTCGTCGATATGGCAGGGCACGCCGAAGTGGTCGGCGAGAATGCGCGCCATGACGACGGACGAGATGTTGCGCTGCTGGAGCAAGCCGCTGTACAGGCCGGCGGCGGCCTCGTCCTGGCTCGGGCGGCATGCGGCCAGGGCCAGCAGGCGCGTCAGGAAGTCCCCGCTGTGGCCGGCTTGCTCGATGCGGTATTTTTGCCAGGCCTGGTAAAACAGGACGACGGTGCGGCTGGAAAACAGGTCGAGAAAAGCGCGCGGGCTATTCTCGCGTTCGCTGTACTGGTGGGCGGCAATGCGCTCCGAGTAGTGGCTGGGCAAGCTGCCCTGGCAACCCAGCAGGCCCATGAAGGCGGGCGTGATGTGGATATGGTGTACATGACCCGACAGCAGCGCTTGCAGCAAGGCATCGGCGTCGGCGATGCCGCTTGTCGTGAGCGTCTCGACCTGGCTGGCGGGAAAGCGCAGCGAGACGCTATTGTCGAAGCGCATGACCTTCACCAGCGCCGTGTGTTCATCGATGCCGTGTTCGGCCAGCCAGGCCAGCAGCAGGCGCAGCACCTGGAAGCACTCGAAGCGCTGCGGCGCGTCGAGCAATTGCTGGATCACGCTGGCGTGGCGTCGGCGCTGCGTTCTGGGCATCGTAGGATTTCCTCGCCGCTGCGATGGGACAGCAGCGTCAGTTGGCTAAAGCAGTTGAGCTGGCTGTTCAGGGCGAAGTAGCGCTGCAGCACCTGCGCGAAGATGTACACGCTGCTGCCGACAAACGCTTGCTCGTCAATGCCCAGGCGGATGGCGATGCCGGGCATCAGGGTGGGAAACGGCACGGTTGGCATCCACGCGCGCGTGCTGCCGTGCTCGAGCGTGACGATGCCCTGGATCAGCCGTTGCGTGGTGGGCGAATGGGGCAGGTCGTACAGACTCAGCATTTTCTGGAAGTCGCCCAGGCCAGCCTGCGTCAGGCTCGAGTAATTGAGCGACAGGTGCGCAATCAGGCGCCAATGCGTGTCCGCCAGGAAACGCATGCTGGGCGTGGGCTTGCGCAGGAAGCGCGCGGGGATGCCGTCGGGCACGTCTTCGGCCAGCAGGTCGCCGCTGGGCGAGCCATAGTGCAGCTGCGTGGGCAAGTCGCGGTTGCTGCACAGCAGCTGCGTCGAAACGGTGGCGCAGGCCGCGCTGCCCGGCGAAAACTGCGGGTCGATCAGGCTCAGGCGCATTTCATGGCCGGGGCTGACGGCCGCCACGGCTTCGTCGCGGTGCGCCAGCCAGTATTGGCCATGCTCAGTCCGAGAACCCTGCAGCGTGGCATACAGCGGCAAGAAGGTGCTCAGACGCTCGCCGGCCTCGTCCTTGCGCACCAGGGTGACGGTCTCGATGCTGTGGATGTCGTAGGCAAACGCATGCGTGGCATCGGCCACCAGCGCGTAGTCGGGCTCCGTGTGCGTGAGGCGGATCGGCACGCCGGACTTGGCAAACAGGTTGACGACGGGCGTGCAGCCGGGCAGCAGGTTGTCGCGGCTGACGCCGGACAGGAGCCGCGCCTCGTGGCTGTCGCTGCGCACGCCTTTGAGCGGCAGGTGCAAGGTGAACTGGCGGCACTGTTTCGGCAGCAAGGCGGCCAGCAGGGACCAGGCGACATCGATGAAATGGAATTTTTCCGGGAAGGCGAAATACTCGGTCAGCAGGCGCAGGGCCGGGTGCGAGCGGGCGGAAACGGGGATCAGCGCATCGTCGTCGGCATAGCCGGCCGGCGCCATCGGCGTGCCGTCGACGGCCAGCCACGGACTGTGTTCGTCCAGCGCCACATACGCGCCCATGCCGCGCAGGAACAGGGCGTCGAGCAGGGCCGCGCGCACGGACGGTTCGCCATCGGCAAACAGGCGCAGGCTGGACAAGCCGGCCTGGTCCAGTTGGTAGTTGTCGCTGCTGCTGGTGAACTGAATGCTGAGCAAGGCGCTGGCGCCGGCGGGCAGGCGCAGGCCGGGCGGCGCGTCGATGAGCGGCGAAAAATGCAGGCGAGAAATAGCCAGCGGCGCCAGGGTCACGTCATACGCGCTGGTGAATTTGCAGGCCACGCCCTGCACCGGCTGCGAGCGCAGCACGGTGCCGCGCGCCACATGTGCCACCTGGGCCAGCTGGCCGCCGCCCGGCGCTTCGTCGGCGGCGATGCGCACGATGGAGCACGAAGGAAAGGGCCGCAGATAGTGCGGGTACAGGCTGTCGAGCAGGGAATGGGTGAATTGCGGATAGGCGTCGTCGAGGCGCTTGGCGACCCTGGCCGTGAGCAGGGCGACGGACTGGATCAGGCGCTCGACGTGCGGGTCTTCGCACGTCTCGCCGGCGATCAGCAGGCGCCCGGCCGCCTTCGGATAGCGGCTGGAAAACTCGCGCGTGTACTGGCGGAACAGGCCCAGCTCACGCTCATAATACGGCAGCAGTTGTTCCACGGTCGCGCTCTCCGCCAGCAGGAAAGCTTCATGCTGGCATCAGGCGCGACGGTGGGTGTTGATGAGAAACAATGATTCTTAGAAATGGTATTCCGCGCGTATCATCGGCGTCTTCGCCGTCTGGCCCACGTTGCCCGTGGTGGCGGGCGAGTTGCCGAACTTGTTCTTCCAGTACTGGTATTCCAGGCCCACGCGGAAGGTGTTCTTGGCGCTGCCCAGGGCCGCGCCCACGTCGTACATCACTTGCATGTCGATATTTGTTTCCACGGCCGTGTCGCGCCCCACTTCATCCTTGCCTTTCGAGTCGATGAGGTTGAAAAAGCCTTCGAACGAGAACAGCGGCGACAAGGGGATGGCCCAGGCGCCCGTCAGCATGGCGTGCGTTTTATACGTGTAGCGGCCCGTCACTTGCGAGATGGGCGGGAAGGCGCCGCTGGGGGCGTTGCTTTCGCGCAGCAACAGCAGGCTGGTGTTGAAGAAGCCGGGCACATCCCACATCAGGGTCGGGCCGGCCACCAGCATACGCTTGCGCGAGTTGTAGCCGACGTCATTTTTCGTGTTGACGTCGAAGCCCAGGGTCACGCCGACGCCGCGCACGGGGCCGAACTTGATGTCGCTGCCGCGCACCTTGCCGATGTCGATGGTGTTGCGGTACACCAGGTAGGCCTCTTGCGCGCCGGACGTTTTACCGAGCGCGCCGGGGTCCTTGCTGTCGGACATCAGGAAGTCCAGGTTGACGAAGTTGCTGCCGTATTTGTAGCCGCTGGCGTGCGTGATGGCAAAGATGTTTTTCTTGATGTCGTCCGGGTTGAACGGCTCGCGGTAGTCATTGCCGGCGCGCCAGCTCAGCGCGGTATCGCTCCATTCGGCAGCCTGGGCGGTCGCGCCCACGCCCAGGGTGGTAGTGAGGCAGAGCAACAGACAAGGTAGGTTTTTTGGCACTTTCGGCTCCTGATGGCGGTGTTGGAAAACGGGAACTGGGATGGCTGGGCGCAGGGGGGAACCCACTGGCGCGCAGGTAGCGCTGCGGTGAGGCATTGCGCGCCGTTCAATCCATGATGCGAGAAGCGCCGCGCTGGGCGATATGTCTTATCTGCATACTTACTATCAGTTCTTGCATATAATCATCGCACCTTCTCAGCCTTGCGGGGCAAGGCGGCCGCTGTAAAGCTGATAATTTTTTTCAAAATTGTATACAGGTGTTGTTTTTTTGTGGAAATAGAAATGCGCGCCGCCACACCATCCCCCAAGCGCCGCGGATGCCGATACGATAGAGACAAGAGCTTGAATTTTTCCACCGGCGATGATGCCGGCGACCCCGCAGCGAGGCACGAAAAAAACAATGACGGCACGCCTGGAATTACACGACATCAGCAAGCGCTATCCGGCCGTGGTGGCCAATGACGGCATCGACCTCACCGTCGCGCCCGGACAAATTCACGCCGTGCTCGGCGAGAACGGCGCCGGCAAATCGACCTTGATGAAAATCATCTACGGCGCCGTGCAGCCCGATGGCGGCCGCATCCTGTGGAATGGCCGCGAGGTCGAGATCGCCAACCCGTCGGCCGCGCGCGCGCTGGGCATCGCCATGGTGTTCCAGCACTTTTCCCTGTTCGATACCTTGACGGTCACGGAAAACATCGCCCTCGGTTTGCCCGCCGGCACCAACATGGCGGAGCTGGCCCAGCGCATCGAAGACACTGCGCGCCAGTACGGCCTGGACCTGGAACCGCAGCGCCACGTGCACACGCTGTCCGTCGGCGAATGCCAGCGCGTGGAAATCGTGCGTGCCTTGCTGGCCAAGCCGCAACTGCTGATCCTCGATGAGCCGACGTCCGTGCTGACGCCGGGCGCCGTGGAAAAACTGTTTGGCACGTTGCGCCAGCTGGCGGCCGAAGGCTGCAGCATCCTGTACATCAGCCACAAGCTCGACGAGATCCGCGCCCTGTGCCATACGTGCACCGTGGTGCGCGCCGGCAAAAATGCAGGCGTGTGCGACCCTTCGCAAGAGTCGGCGGCCAGCCTGTCGCGCATGATGATCGGCGCGGAGCCGCCCGCCGTCACGCGCGTGGCGCGCGCGCCCGGCGCGGCCATGCTGAGCGTGCGGCAGCTGGATTTGCCGAAGAGCCACCCGTTCGCCACGCAATTGATCGACATCCATTTCGACGTGCGCGCGGGCGAGATCGTCGGCATCGCTGGCGTGTCCGGCAATGGCCAGCAGGAATTGCTGGCCGCCCTGTCGGGCGAGGACCTGCGCGCGGCTCCGGCCAGCATCGTGCTGAACGGCACGCCTGCCGGGCGCTTGCCGCCGGGACGCCGGCGCGCCCTCGGCTTCGGCTTCGTGCCGGAAGAGCGGCTGGGACGCGGCGCCGTGCCCGACATGGGGCTGGCCGACAACGTCTTATTGAGCTTGCAGACCCCCGCCACCATCCGCCACGGCTTCCTGCGCCGTGGCGCGATCGCGCAGCGGGCGGCCGCCATCATCGCCCGCTTCCAGGTGAAGGCGGGCGGGCCGCAGGCGCTGGCGCGCAGCCTGTCGGGAGGCAACTTGCAGAAATATATAGTCGGGCGCGAAGTCATGCGCGAGCCCACGGTGCTGGTGGTGGCGCAGCCGACCTGGGGCGTGGACGTGGGCGCGGCCGCGCAAATCCGCGCCGAACTGCTGGCGCTGCGCGACGCTGGCTGTGCCTTGCTCATCGTGTCGGAGGAACTCGATGAGTTGTTCGACATCAGCGACCGCCTGCTGGTGATGGCAAAAGGAAAGATTTCACCGTCGCTCGACGTGGGCGAGGCCAGCGTGGATCTCGTTGGGCAATGGATGAGCGGGCTGTGGCCGCAGGAGGCTGCCCATGGCTAAGTTTGCCTTGCGCCTGGAAGCCCGTCCTGCACCGTCGCGCCTGATGTCGTGGATGTCGCCCGTGCTGGCCGTGCTGCTGACCGTGCTGTGCGGCGCGCTGCTGTTTATCGCGCTGGGCCACGATCCCTTGGCGGGCCTGGCCGTGTTCTTTGTCGAACCCTTGCGCGACGCGCATGGCTGGTCCGAGCTGGGTCTCAAGGTGGCGCCCCTGCTCTTGATCGCCGTCGGCCTGGCCATCTGCTTTCGCGCCAACATCTATAACATCGGCGCGGAAGGCCAACTGACCCTGGGCGCCATCTGCGGCGGCGCGGCCGCCTTGTACCTCGACGATGGCGTGGGCGGCGCGGCCATCATCGGCATTTCCCTGCTGGCCGGCATGGCGGGCGGCATGGCGTGGGCGGGCCTGGTGGCCTGGCTGCGCGACCGCTACAACGCCAGCGAAATCCTCGTCTCGCTGATGCTCGTCTACATCGCGCAATTGCTGCTCAGCTATCTCGTGTACGGCGTGCTGCGCGATCCGGAAGGATTTAATTTTCCGCAGTCGAAACTGCTATCGGACGGCTTGCTGTTGCCGATGGTGATCAGCGACACGCGCTTGCACGTGGGTATCGTGTTTGCCTTGCTGGCCTCGCTGGGCGGCTGGCTGTATCTGTCGCGCAGCATTGCCGGTTTCCGCCTGCGCGTGGGCGGCATGGCACCGGCCGCCGCCCGGTATGCGGGCTTTTCCTCGCGCAAGACCTTATGGTCGTCGTTGCTGATCTGTGGCGCCCTGTCGGGCCTGGCGGGCGCGTGCGAAGTGCTGGGGCCGATGGGGCAGCTCACGCCCACCGTGTCGCCCGGCTATGGCTTTGCCGCCATCATCGTCGCCTTCGTGGGGCGGCTGCATCCCGTGGGCGTGATTTTCTCCAGCTTCGTCATGGCCCTGTTCTATATCGGCGGCGAACTGGCGCAGTCGCGCCTCGGTTTGCCCAGCGCCATCACGGGCGTGTTCCAGGGCATCCTGCTGTTCGCCTTGCTCGCCTGCGACGTGCTGATCCAATACAAACTGCGCTGGAGGAAACATGGATAACCTGGCCCTGACGATAGCGCCCTTGATTGCCGCCAGCATCAACGCGGGCACGCCGCTGATGCTGGCCGCGCTCGGTTTATTGGTGAATGAAAAGGCGGGCGTGGTGAACCTGGGCGCGGAAGGCATGATGCTGGTGTCGGCCATCACGGGCTTTGCCGTGGCCGTCAACACGGGCAGCCCCACCCTGGGCTTTCTGGCGGGTGCGGGCGCCAGCATGGTGCTGTCCGGCTTCTTTGCCTGGCTGACCGTGTGGCTGGGCACGAACCAGTACGCGACGGGCCTGGCTTTATCTCTGTTCGGCGCGGGCGCGTCCACGTACATCGGCCTGAAGTACGTGGGCAACAGCTTGCAGAACGGCCGCTTCGGCATCCCTTTCCTGGAAGATATTCCCGTGCTGGGGCCGGCCCTGTTCCGCCAGCATCCGATGGTGTATCTGTCCCTGCTGCTGTGCGTTGCCATCGCCTGGTTTTTGTACCGCACGCGGGCAGGATTGGTGCTGCGCGCCGTGGGCGAGTCGCCAGCGTCCGCGCATGCGCTCGGCTATCCCGTGCGGCGCATCCGCCTGGCGGCCGTGCTGTTCGGCGGCGCCTGCTGCGGCCTGGCCGGCGCGTTTTTGTCGCTCGTGTACACGCCGCTGTGGGTCGAGGGCATGGTGGCGGGACGGGGATGGATCGCGCTGGCGCTGACCACGTTTGCCACCTGGCGTCCGGCGCGCGTGGTGGGCGGCGCCTACCTGTTTGGCGGCATCACGATTCTGACGTTCCACGCGCAGGCGCTGGGCGTGCCCATCGCGTCGCAACTGCTGTCGATGCTGCCGTATCTGGCAGCCATCGTCGTGCTCGTGCTCATTTCCAGCAATGCCAATTACATCAAGCTCAACATGCCCGCTTCACTGGGGAAAAATTTCAATCCTGGAAATTAATCACTCACCACAAGGAAAACCATGTCCAAGAAACTAGTATGCGCTGCCGTTTGCAGTGTTGTTTTGATGCCCGTCATGGCTGCCGCACCGGCCACCGTTCCGCTGAACGTCGGCTTCGTGTATATCAGCCCCATCGGCGACGCGGGCTGGACCACCCAGCACGACCAGGCGCGCAAGGAAATGGAAAAGGCGCTGGGCAACAAGATCAGCACCAGGTTTGTGGAAAACGTGCCGGAGAGCGCCGATGCGGAACGGGTGATCCGCGACCTGGCGCAAACGGGCAGCAAGCTGGTCATCACGACTTCGTTCGGCTACATGAATCCCACCTTGAAAGTGGCGAAACAATTTCCTAATGTGAAGTTCATTCATTTGACGGGATACAAGACGGCCGTCAACGTGGCCAACACGAATGCCCGTTTCTACGAAGGCCGCTATCTGGCTGGCGTATTGGCGGGCAAGATGAGCAAGACCCACGTGGCCGGCTACGTGGCGGCGTTTCCCATCCCGGAAGTGTTGCAGGGAGTGAACGCCTTCACGCGCGGCATGCGCAGCGTCGACCCGAAGGCGGAAGTGAAAGTGGTGTGGGTCAATAGCTGGTTCGATCCGGGCAAGGAACGCGACGCGGCCATCACCCTGATCGGCCAGGGCGCCGACGTGGTCACCCACCACACGGACTCGACCGCCGTGGTGCAGGCGGCGGAAGAGAAGGGCAAGTATGCGATCGCCTACCACTCGGACATGAAAAAGTACGGGCCGAAGGCGCAGCTGGCCGCCGTCACCCACCACTGGGGCGACTACTACACGAAGCAGGCGCAGGCCGTGCTGGACGGCACGTGGAAGTCCAGCAGCACCTGGGGCGGCATCAAGGATGGCATGGTCAAGCTGGAAGGCATCAATGCGGCCGTGCCTGCCGACGTGAAACAGTTTGTATTGGCGCGCGAGAAAGACTTGGTTGCTGGTAAGCTCAATCCTTTCAGCGCGCCGATCAAGGATAACGATGGCAAGGTGCGCCTGGACAAAGGCGTGCTCGATGATGCGGCGCTGACGAAGATGGATTATTTTGTCGAAGGCGTGGCAGGGAAAGTTTCCGGAAAGTAATAGGGTTGCGTATAAACTTGCTGTAATATTGCCGGAAACGGGAGCCAGGCCGGGGATACATGCGCGTTCCCGGCCCACCCACACAGCAGAGCCTAATAGGCCCGTACCGGAGATTGACCCATGGACAGACTGGAAGTATTCAAGATTATCGCGTTGCAAGCGAGCAAGGGCGAGCTGACGTTCCCCGCCAACGTCAAGGCCACCTTGAAGCTGCAGGAAGCGCTGGACGACCCCGATTGCCATATCGAAGCGGCCGCCCGCATGGTCATGGCCGAGCCGCTGCTGTCGGCGCGGGTCGTGGCATTGGCCAACTCGGCCGCCTACAACCGTTCCGGCAATGAAATCGCCAATGTGCGCGCAGCCGTTTCGCGCCTGGGCTTTGCCACCTTGAAATCGATGGTGGCGTCCGTCATCGTGCGCCAGCTGGGCAGCCAGATCACGGACCCGCAATTGCGCGCCAAGGCGGCCAGGCTGTGGGAACATACGGCCCACGTGGCCGCGCTGAGCCAGGTGATCGCCCGGAAAGTCACGCACGTGGATGTGGAAACGGCCATGTTTGCCGCCATCGTGCACGAAGTGGGCGGCTTTTATCTGCTGTCGCGCGCCGAGGAATATCCGGGCCTGCTCGATGACAATACCGAAGACTGGATCGAATACGGCGAAAAGCTGATCGGCCGCGGCGTGCTGCGCCAGCTGCAAGTGCCCGACATGGTCTTGCAGGCCGTGGAAGGCATGTGGCACGGCGGCAGCACGTTCCCGCCCCGCACCTTGGGCGCGACCCTGGTGCTGGCCAACGATCTGTCGCCCGTCGGCTCGCCCCTGCACCCGCCGGAAAGCGCCGCGCGGCGCCAGGCGGCGGCGAAGATCGATTTCGGTATCGGCGGCAGCACCCTGCATACGATACTCGAGGAATCGGCCGAAGAGATCGAATCGCTGGCGGCCGCCTTGCTCGTGTAATTTACTCGGCCATGACATCCCCGCCTTGCCGCGGGGATTTTTTTCGTCCGCATTTTGCAGCGCCTGCCCCATGGCATACAATCGCCGGCCCGGCTATCCGCCGGACTGAATGTCTCCTCTTATCCAAAGGATCTTATGCAGAAGCTGTTTTCTTCCCTGGCCTTGACTGCGCTGGCGTTTTCCGCCCAGGCCGCTACCGGTTTGCCCGTGGTGCAGGAAGCGCCCTTGCGCGCCCACCTGGCCTTCCTGTCCAACGATTTGCTCGAAGGCCGGGGCACGGGCCAGCGCGGCGCCGACCTGACGGTGGCGTACCTGGAAACCCAGGCGCAGATGGCCGGACTGCAACCCGTGCGCGGCAACAGCTACCGCCAGAGCGTGCAAATCGCCGGCGTGAAGTCGCTGCCTGCCGAAAGCAGCCTGCAGGCCGTGGCCGGCGGCAAGCCCGTGCCGCTGGCGTTCGGCCCCGACTGGGTGTGGGCCACGGGCGACTCCGTTGCCGCGCACACCTTCGACGCACCGCTCGTGTTCGTCGGCTACGGCATCACGGCGCCGGAAGAGGGCTGGAACGATTTCAAGGGCGCCGATGTCAAAAACAAGATCGTCGTCATGATGGTCAACGACCCGCAGCCGACCGCGCTTGATCCGAACCGCTTCGCCGGCAAGGCGCTGACCTATTACGGCCGCTGGACCTACAAATTCGAGGAAGCCAGGCGCCAGGGCGCGGCGGGCGTATTGCTGATCCACACGAAACCGTCCGCCTCGTACGACTGGAGCGTGGTGCAGAACAGCTGGAGCGGCAGCGAACGCTTCCAGTTGGCCGATCGCACTGCCGGTACGCCCCTGCAGGGCTGGATCGCGGAAGACGCGGCGCGCCGGCTGTTTGCGGCGGGCGGCCAGGACCTGGACGCCTTGCGCGCCAAGGCGGAAAGCAAGGATTTCCAGGCCGTCGCCTTGAACGCCAAGCTGTCGGGCGAGATGAAGTCCATCGTGCGCAAGGTGGAGCAATTCAATATCGCCGGCATGGTGCCGGGCACCGACCCGGCATTGAAAGATGAAGCCGTCATCTACAGCGGTCACTGGGACCACCTGGGCAAGCAAGGTGACGCTGGAGACACGATTTACAACGGCGCCGTCGACAATGCCTCGGGCACGGCCGGCTTGCTGGCCATGGCGCAGGAAGCGGTGAAAAAGCCGGCGAAGCGCACGCAGATCTTCCTGTGGGTGGCGGCTGAAGAGCAGGGTTTATTGGGCAGTGCCGCCTATGCGGCCGATCCGCTGTGGCCTTTGAACAAGACGGCCGCCGCGCTGAACCTGGACAGCCTGAATTTCGTCGGCGCCACGCACGACATCGGCGCGCAGGGCAGCGAGCGCACGGAACTGGGCGCGATTGCCGCCACGGTGGCCAAAGCCATGGGCATGCACATTGCTGCCGCGCGTCCCGACCTGGCCGGCGGTTATTTCCGCAGCGACCATTTCAGTTTTGCCAAGGCGGGCGTGCCCGCGTTTTCCATCAATGGCGGACGCGAGTACATCAAGGACGTGGCGGCGTCGAAAGCCAAGGCGGCCGCCTACGGCCCCCGCTACCATCAAGTCACCGATGAGTACGATGCCAGCTGGGATTTGTCCGGCATGACGCAGCAGGCGCAATTCACCCTGAACCTGGGGCAGGCCGTGGCAAATGGCGCGAAGATGCCGGCCTGGAAGGCGGGCGATGCGTTCGGCAAGGCGCGCGGGCCAGCCGCGAAATAAGACGTGGTCTGTGCATGCTTTGTCGGGTTACGCGCGGCCTCGCCGCGCCTCGGCGGCCCCGCTAATCCGACCTACGCCTGTTCGCTTGGAGCAAGTGCGTAGGTCGGGTTAGCGCGTCAGCGCGTAACCCGACAACATTGTTGGCCCCGCAGCCCCACAGCGCCGGATCAAGCCGCCCGTTCCAGCCTGCGCTGCTTATGCCGGTACTTGCCCCACACCAGCAGCAGCAACAGCGGCATGGCGCCGCCGACCATGCACAGGGCGGGCCAGCCGCCGGCGGCAAAGCTGGCGCTGGCCAGGGCCGAGCCTGCCGACGCGCCGATGAAGCCGCCCGCGATGAAGACAGTGGTGACCCGCGCCCGCGCATGCGGAGCCAGTTTATAGATGATCGACTGGTGCGTCACCTGCAAACCCATCACGCCCATGTCCAGCAGCACGATGCCGATCAACAGCAGCACCAGCGAATGGGCGCCGAAGCCGATCAGGGCCCAGCCCGCGATCGAGGCGACGGCCAGCAGCCACGTGGCCTGGCGCGCATAGCCGCGGTCGGCCATGCGGCCCGCCGTATTCGCGGCAAAGGCGCCCGTGGCGCCGGCCAGGCCGAACAGGCCGATCTGCATTTCCGAATAGTGGTACGGCGCGCCGCTGAGCAAGAAGGTCAGGCCCGTCCAGAACACGCTGAAGGTGCCCAGGCCCAGGCCAGAGAACAGGGCGCGCTGGCGCAGCAAGGGTTCCTGGCGGATGATGTCGGCCAGGGAAGCCATCAGCTTGCCGTATTGCAGCGTGCCGCGCGGCGCCTCGTTCGGCAGGATGCGGCGCAGCATGACGAGCAGGGCCGCCACGACGATGGCGGCCAGCACGTAGACGGTGCGCCAGCCGCCGCTGATCTGCGACACGGTGCCGGAGACGGTACGCGCCAGCAAGATGCCCAATAATAATCCCGTCATGACGGTGCCCACCATGCGGCCCCGGCTGTGGTCGGGCGCATACGACGCCACCATGGCCGTGACCACCATCAAGGCGCTGGCCGTGATCCCCATCAAGACGCTGGCGACGGCAAAGACGATAATATTCTGGCTGGTGGCGGCCAGCAGCAGGGCACCGATCTTGGCAATCAGCATCCACGTCAGCAACTGGCGGCGGTTCAGCACGTCACTGAGGGGGACCAAAAACACGATGCCCAGCACATAGCCGATCTGCGTGGCCGTGACCAGGTAGCCCGCTTGCGGCACGCTCACGCCAAACGAGGCGGCCAGCATGGACGTGAGCGGCTGCACATAGTACAGACTGGCTACGAGCACGCCGGCGGACAGGGCGAACAACAGGATGCGGGTGGAGCTCAGCAGGGTGCTGGCGTCGACATTCGATGGTGCGGATTTCATGCGGTACAACTTTCTTGGAATGATGCTTTTGGATGAGCATGATAGCGGGGCTGCGCATTTCTTGCCGGGCGCGGCCGATTTTGTGACTGGACGCGAGCAAAAAAATCCCGGCGATCGTTGCCGACGGCCGGGAAAAGGGTATTTGGGGAAATACCGAGGAAGACAGTGAAGTTACTGCGCGCGCGCCAGCTCCGCATGCACTTGCGCCGTGATTTCATACGAGCGCAGCCGGTGCTGGTGCTCGAAGATTTGCGAGGTGATCATCAGCTCGTCGGCGCCCGTTTCGGCGATGAAGGCGGCCATTTTCGCTTTCACCGTGTCCGGCGCGCCGATGGCCGTGCAGGACAGGACGGAATCGAGCATGGCGCGTTCCTGCGGGCCCAGCTGTTCCAGGTAACCGGGCACGGGCGGCTGCAAGCGCGACGGGCGGCCCGTGCGCAGGTTGACGAACGCCTGTTGCATCGACGTGGCGCGCAGGTGCGCCTCGGCATCCGTGTCGGCGGCAAAGACGTTAAAGCCCAGCATCACGTACGGTTTCGCCAATTGCTTCGACGGCTTGAAGTGTTCGCGGTAATAGGCCACGGCTTGCATCATCATCTGTGGCGCGAAGTGCGAGGCGAACGCATACGGCAAGCCCAGGTGGGCGGCCAGCTGGGCGCCAAACAGGCTGGACCCCAGTATCCACACGGGCACTTTCGCGCCCTTGCCGGGCACGGCCAGCACGCGCTGGCGCGGCTCGTCGGACATATAGTCGATCAATTCCAGCACGTCCTGCGGAAACTGTTCCGCGTCGGACTGCAAGTCGCGGCGCAGCGCGCGCGCCGTCGTCTGGTCGGAGCCGGGCGCGCGGCCCAGGCCCAGGTCGATGCGGCCCGGGTGCAGCGCTTCCAGCGTGCCGAACTGTTCCGCGATGACGAGCGGCGAGTGGTTCGGCAGCATCACGCCGCCCGCGCCCACGCGAATGGTCTTGGTGCCGGCCGCCACATGGGCGATGACGACGGCCGTGGCGGCGCTGGCGATGCCGGGCATGCCGTGGTGTTCGGCCAGCCAGTAGCGGTTGTAGCCCCAGCGTTCGCCGTGCTGCGCCAGGTCCAGCGTGTTCTTGAACGACTGGCTGGCGTTGCTGCCTTCGGCGATGGGCGCGAGGTCGAGTATGGAAAATGGAATCATGGTAGCGATATCGGGACGTGGTGGAAAATCACAATGGACGATTTGTCTATCCCCTGACGACAACAGGGTCGGCCTTGAAAGCGGCAGGGATGACAGGCTGTGCACATGATAATGCGAATCGGGAATTTGCGTACTGATCGGTAAAAAACTCGTCTCGACGGGAAACCGGTGTTGAGCGACCCTGGAAAATATTTGCAGACTGTGGAACTTTTGTTGCCAGTGCCAGTCTTAAGAATTCGTGTCTTAAGAATGCGAAACATCATGTATTGCAAGCAACTTGCCAAGCCCGACGGGCGCCAGCTGACCCTGTACAGCCGGCGTCCCATCGTCGTCGCCGGCGTTGCACCGAGTCCCTTCCCCGAGCCGCAGGAGGCCAATCCGCACTTGCGCTGGCATCCCTTGCGCGGCGAATGGGTGGCGTATGCGGCTTACCGCCAGGGCCGCCCCTTCCTGCCGCCGGCCCGGTACAACCCGCTGGCACCCACGCGCGATCCCGCGCAGCCGACGGAATTGCCTGCCGGCGACTACGATATCGCCGTCTTCGACAACCGCTTTCCCACCCTGGCGCCGCACGCCCATGATCCGCCCGACTTGACGGTCGCCACGGCGCCCGCCCGCGGCCATTGCGAAGTGGTGGTGTTCGCGCAGGATGCCGGCGCCTCGCTGGGCACGCTGGCGCCCGGCCACATCGCCTTGTTGCTGCAGGTGTGGGGGGAGCGCACGGCACAGCTGGCCAGCCGGCCAGGCATCGCGTACGTGCTGCCGTTCGAGAACCGCGGCGCGGAAGTGGGCGTGACCCTGCACCATCCGCATGGCCAGATCTACGCCTACCCCTTTGTGCCGCCCGTGCCGGCGCGCATGCTGGAGCAGGAACACGCATATTTCGCCAGCCATGGCCAGGCCCTGCTGGTGGACATGGCGCGGCGCGAAGCCGATGGCGGCGCGCGCCTGCTGTACCTGGGACCGGAGGCGATCGCCTTTGTGCCCGCCTGCGCCCGCTATCCGTATGAAGCGTGGGTGATGCCGCTGCGGCAGACGGACAGCTTCGCGGCCTTGTCGGCATTGCAGCGCGACGACCTGGCGCGCGCCCTCAAGACCGTGCTGCTGAAATACGACGGCTTGTGGCAGCGCGCCATGCCTTACCTGATGGCCTGGTACCAGGCGCCGCCGGACGGCCGCGCGCATCCGGAAACGCAGCTGCACGCACAGTTTTATCCGCCGTATCGCACGCGCGAACGGCTCAAATATCTGGCCGGCACCGAGCTGGCCGCCGGCATGTACGCCATGGATGCCCTGCCCGAGGAATCGGCGCGGCAGCTGCAGCAAGTGCGCGTGGCATGGGAAATGGCAGAGGAAATCGCATGAACTGGAATGTCGAACTGGAAATTGCGCACAAACTGGCGCAGATGCGTGGCTGGCTGGAACAGGAAAAGGCCGGCGCGTTGCGCCTGCGCGGCGTGGACTGGTTCGCCTGGGCCACGGCCGGCGCGTCGGGCAGCACCTGCCAGACGGCCGAGTGCGGCTGTGCCGAGGTGCTCGTCACGCGCGATGCGGCCTACATCCTGACCGATGCGGCCGAGGCGCAGCGGCTGCGCCAGGAAGAGGTGCGCGGCTGCTGGACCTGGCAAGTGACGCCGTGGATGCAACCCCGGCTGGCCGAATTGCGCGAGCATTTCGTGCAGCATGCGGCGCAGGGGAGGCCCGTGCTGTGCGACCGGCCCGGCCTGCACGAGCGCTGCCTGCCCGTCGCCCTGCGCGAGGAGCGCCTGCCCTTGCTGGCGCCGGAACAGGCGCGCTACCGCGAAGTGGGGCGGCTGGCCTCCGCTGCCGCCAGCGAGGCGCTGCGCGCCGCGCGGCCCGATTGGAGCGAGCAGGAACTGGCCGGCGCCTGCGCCCGCGCCCTATGGTCGCGCGGCCTGCATGCCGTGTACGTGCTGGCGGCCGGCGCCGAGCGCTTCGAGCGCTACCGGCGCGCGCCGCCCGCCGCGTCGCCGCTGGGCGAACGGGCCGTGCTGGCGCTGTGCGCGCAAGGTTTTGGCCTGTGCGCCAGCCTGAGCCGCCAGCGCCGTTTCCGTCCCGCGCGCGACGGCATCGGCGAAGCCGACGCGGCCATCCTGGCGCTGGAAGCGGTGGCGCTCGATGCCTGCGTGGCGGGGCATGCGCTGAGCATGGTGTATCACGCGCTCGACAGCGCCTATGCCTATGCGGGGCAGCCCGATACGGTGCAGGAATTCCGGCAGGGCGGCATCGCCGGCTACCGCGCGCCCGAGGTGGCCGCCGGCGCGCATACGGAAATCGCCCTGAAGGACGGCATGGCCGTGGCCTTCCATCCCAGCCTGCCCGGCAGCATGGTGGAAGACACTTTCCTGCTCAGCGGCGGGCGCCTGCACAACCTGACTTGCGATCCCGACTGGCCGGCGGCAACGGTGCAGGGACGGCGGCGTCCGCTGACCCTGGAAGTGCAATGATTACCCCCGACGCGTATTTCGGCGCCGTCCCCGTGGCGGCGGCCTCGGCGCCCGGACGGGTCAACCTGCTGGGCGAGCATACGGACTACAACGATGGCTACATGCTGCCGTGCGCCACGCCGCAGCGCACGCGGGTGATGCTGGCGCTGGCCGCCGACGGGCATCACCAGTTCTATTCCGCCACCCTTGACGAACTCGTGCGTTTCGAGCGCCAGAGCGCCGCACCGCCCGGCTTTGGCCGCTACCTGGAAGGCTGCATACGCCTGCTCGAGGAGCGCGGCGTCGCGGTGCCGGCCGTGCGCGGCCATATCGATTCGGACGTGCCGCCGGGCGCCGGCCTGTCGAGCAGCGCCGCGCTGGAGATCGCCATGCTGCGCGCGCTGCGCCAGTTGCTGGGACTGCAGATCGATGACGTGTCGCTGGCGCTGATGGGGCAGCAGGCGGAAATCCGCTACGCGCAGGTCAATTGCGGCGTGATGGACCAGATGGCATGCAGTCTGGCCGACGAACATCACATGCTGCTGCTCGACGCACGCACCCTGCGCCATGAACTGCTGGCGCTGCCCCATGACAGCGAGGTGCTGGTCATCGACAGCGGCGTGCCGCGCACTCTGGCCGGCAGCGCCTACAACGTGCGGCGCGCCGAGTGCGAACAGGCGGCGCGCCTGCTGGGCGTGGCGGCACTGCGCGACGTGCGCGAGCCGTCCGTGGTGGAAGGCTTGCCCGAGCCGTACCGCCGCCGCGCGCGCCACGTGGTCAGCGAAAACCTGCGCGTGCTGCAGGCTTGCGGCCAGCATGGTCCCGTGCGCTTCGGCCAGCTGATGGCGCAGTCGCACGCCAGCCTGCGCGACGATTACGAGGTATCGCTGCCGGTGCTCGATGCGCTGGTGGCGCTGCTGTCGGCGCAGTCGGCCGTGTACGGCGCGCGCCTGACGGGCGCCGGTTTTGGCGGCGCTTGCGTGGCCCTGTGCCGCAAGCAATGCGCGGCCAGCGCGGGGCGTACGGTGGTACAGCGCTTTAACGCTTTGGGACGCCACGCACGCATGCTGGTTCCGCTCGACTGAGCATGGTTTGATCCTGCTCATGCATCACCGCCCAAGCCCCATACGGCGGAACTTGCCCCATGCCGCATGCATCCAATTGGCATGCTCGATGACCATCTCTCCCCACCCCATACGAATGACGGCCTGGCCGGTACTGCCCTGCCTGGCGCGGGCGGCTTTGCCTATCCCCGCCCGCAGATGGTGCGCGAGAACTGGCAATCGCTGAACGGCGCCTGGCGTTTCACCTTCGACAATGAACGGCGCTACCGCCTGCCCGACGGCGGCATCGGCTGGACGCACGAGATCATCGTGCCGTTTCCGCCGGAATCGCAGGCCAGCGGCGTGGGCGACCGCGGTTTTCACCGCGTGTGCTGGTATCAGCGCGACTTCCTGCTGCAGCCGGGCGGACCCTGCGTGCTGCTGCATTTCGGCGCCGTCGACTACCATGCCAAGGTCTGGCTGAACGGTCACGTGGTGGCCGAGCATGAGGGAGGCCACACGCCGTTTGTTGCCAACATCAGCCATGCCCTGCTGGCCGACGGGCCGCAGGTGCTGACGGTGCGCGTCGAGGACGATCCGCACGACCTGGCCAAGCCGCGCGGCAAGCAGGACTGGCAACTGCTGCCCCATTCCATCTGGTATCCGCGCACCACGGGCATCTGGCAAAGCGTGTGGATCGAGCGCGTGGCCACCACCTATATCGGCAAGCTGCGCTGGACGCCCGTGTTCGAGGGCTATGAAATCGGCTGCGACGTGTTCGCCATGGGCGAGCTGCACGACGATCTCATCGTGGGCGTGCGCATCTGGCATGGCGACAATCTGCTGGCCGACGACCAGTACAAGCTGATCGAAAACGAAGCGAGCCGCAAGATCGCCCTGTCCGATCCCGGCATCGACGATTCGCGCAACGAACTGCTGTGGAGCCCGGAGCGGCCCATCCTGCTCGATGCCGAAGTCACGCTGCGGCATGGCGACGCCTTGCTCGACACGGTCAGGTCGTACACGGCGCTGCGCTCGGTGGCGATCAACCGCGACCGCTTCATGCTCAATGGCCGGCCGTATCCGCTGCGCCTGGTGCTGGACCAGGGTTACTGGCCCGACACCCTGCTGGCGGCGCCTTCCGATGCGGCCTTGCGGCACGACGTGGAACTGGCCAAGGCCATGGGTTTCAACGGCGTGCGCAAGCACCAGAAGATCGAGGACCCGCGCTACCTGTACTGGGCCGACCGCCTGGGCTTGCTGGTGTGGGAAGAAATGCCGTCCACTTACCGTTTTTCCGGCAAGGCCATCACGCGCATGGTGCGCGAATGGACGGACGTGATCGAACGCGACTACAGCCACCCGTGCATTCTCGTCTGGGTGCCGTTCAACGAATCGTGGGGCGTGCCCAACCTGACGGCCATCCAGGCCCACCGCAACGCCGTCGAGGCGCTGTACCACCTGACGCGCACGCTCGATCCCACGCGGCCCGTGATCGGCAACGACGGCTGGGAAGCGTCGGCCACCGACATCCTCGGCATCCACGATTACGACTGCGATCCGGAACGCCTGCAGGCGCGCTATGCGATCAGCGATTCGGCCCGCACCACCTTGTTCGACCAGCGCCGCCCGGGCGGACGCATCCTCACGCTCGACGGTTTTCCGCACCGGGGCCAGCCCATCGTCCTCACGGAATTTGGCGGCATCGCCTTTGACCGGGAGCAGGGGGAAACCGATACCTGGGGCTATGCGCGCGTGGGGAACGAGGCGGCCTTCCTCGACCTGTACCGGCGCCTGATGACGGTCGTCAATACGGCGCAAATGTTCAGCGGCTTTTGCTACACGCAGTTCGCCGACACGTTCCAGGAAACCAATGGCCTGCTGACGGCGGACCGAACGCCGAAGGCCGCGCTGGAACTGCTCAGCGCGGCCACCCGCAATATCCGGCTCAATTGAACCCAAGCCGGGCCTGACAAGTTTCGTCTGGTCCCTACATTAACAGGAGCAGGCATGGCCGATACCGATGGCGCGGCAGCGCCGTTTCTGACTTACTGGCAGGCGGGCTACGAGGGCGCCGACCACGTCACGCACGGCGGCCAGGCGCTGGACATGAACCGCGCCACGGGCCACCTGGACAGGGTGCGCGAAGACTACCTGCTGCTGCGCCAGTTCGGTATCCGCAGCGTGCGCGAAAGCATAGGCTGGCGCCTGGCCGAACGCGATGGCCGTTTCGATTTTTCCTGCATCGAGGAGCGCGCCGCCGTGGCGCGGGAACTGGGGCTGCAGGTCAACTGGACCTTCTGCCACTACGGCTGGCCGCCCGACGTCGACCTGTTCTCGCCGGACTTCGTGCCGCGCTTTGCCCGCTACTGCAGGGCGGCGGCGCAGTTTCTCGCGCCCTATGCGGGCAGCAAGCCCGTGTATTCGCCCGTCAACGAAATCTCGTTTACCAGCTGGGGTTTGTCGGTGCACATGTTCCAGTGCCTGAACATGCAGCGGCCGGACGCAGGTCATGAAGGCAAGCGGCAGCTGGTGCGCGCCACCGTGGCCGGCTGCGACGCCATCCGCGCCGTCAGCCCACATGCGCGTTTCCTGCAATGCGATCCCCTGATCCACGTGATCGCGCCGCCGGGACGGCCGGACTGGGTCGACCAGGCGGCCGCCTGGCGCGCTTCGCAGTTCGAGGCCTGGGACATGCTGTGCGGCCGCCGGGCGCCGGAATTGGGCGGCGCGCCGCGCTACCTGGACTTGATCGGCCTGAACTATTACCACAGCAACCAGTGGGAAAGCGGCAGCAACCTGCGCCTGTGGTGGCACCTGGGCGAGCCGCGCCGCATGCCCCTGTACCAGCTATTGCTGGAAGTGGGGCGGCGCTATGGGCGGCCGCTGCTGCTGGCGGAAACGAGCCACGTGGGCAGCGGGCGCGGCGCCTGGATACGCGACGTGGCCGCCGAGGCGGCGCTGGCCGTCCAGCACGGCGCGGACCTGCGCGGCATCTGCATCTATCCCGTCATCGACCGCCCCGACTGGGACGATGCCAGCCACTGGCACCGCAGCGGCTTGTGGGATGTCAGCCTGGAAGAGGCGGGAGGGGAGCGGCTGCGGCGCATCCTTTCGCCGCCTTACGCGGCGGCACTACGGCAGGCCCAGCGCCTGACCGCACACCTTTGTTCAACGTTTGCCCCGGCGGGGCAGAAAGGAACTGACATGCGAACCATTATCGTCTTTTCACACCTGCGCTGGAATTTCGTGTATCAGCGGCCGCAACAGCTGCTGTCGCGGCTGGCGCAGTTCTACCGCGTGGTCTTCATCGAGGAACCGGTCTGGCATGACGGGCCGGGCACGCTGGAGCTGTCCACCCCGGCGCCGAACGTGACCGTGTGCCAGCCCCGCACGGCCGTGCGGGCGCCCGGTTTTCACGACGACCAGCTGGCCGTGCTGCAACCGCTGCTGGCCCAGATCACGCCCGCCGACGACCCCATCGTCTGGTTCTATACGCCGATGGCGCTGCCGCTGCTGCCGGCCCTGCACGCGGGCCTGGTGGTGTATGACTGCATGGATGAACTGGCCGCATTCAAAAATGCTCCGCGACAATTACTGCAGCGCGAAACGGCCCTGCTGGCGCGCGCCGAACTGGTGTTCGCGGGCGGCCCCAGCCTGTTCGAGGCGAAACGCACGCGCCATGCGAACGTCCATTGCTTCGCCAGCAGCGTCGATACCGTGCACTTCGAACAGGCGCTGGACCGCCACAACGGCCATCCCGCGCAAGCGGAGATCGGACGTCCCAGGCTGGGCTATTACGGCGTGATCGACGAGCGTTTCGAGCCTGCCCTGGTGGCGGCGCTGGCCGATGCCCATCCCGACTGGCAAATCGTGCTCGTCGGCCCCATCCTCAAGATCGACCCGGCCAGCCTGCCGCAGCGGCAAAATATCCATTACCTGGGCCAGCAGCCGTACCAGGCGCTGCCGCACTTCCTGGCCGGCTGGGACGTGTGCCTGCTGCCCTTCGCCCGGAACGAGGCGACCCGCTTCATCAGTCCTACCAAGGTGCTGGAATACATGGCGGCGCAGTTGCCCATCGTTAGCACTTCGATCACCGACGTGGCCGTGCCGTATGGCGGCATCGTGGCCATCGCCGACACGCCCGATGCCTTTGTTGCCGCCTGCGAGGCGGCGCTGGCTGCGACGCCGGAGCAGCGCGCGGCCATGGCCGCCGGCATGCGCGCCATCGTCGAGGGTACCTCCTGGGATGCCACGGTGGAACAGATGCGCCACTTGCTCGACACGACGCCGCCGGCGCAGGGGGCCCGCCAGGCGGCGCCCGCCGTCAGTATGGCACAGGCTGCCGCACCGGGCGCCGGCGTCAACCTCCTGCATCCGCCCGGTGCGCCGCAAGCCGTGGCCTGCGCCATCATCGGTGCGGGTCCGACGGGCTTGAGCGCCGCCTATCACCTGGGCGCCGATACCTTGTTGCTGGACAAAAATGCCACGGTGGGCGGCTGGTGCCGCTCCATCGTCGACCGCGGTTTTACTTTCGACCATGCGGGCCACATCATGTTTTCCAACGATGACTATGTGCTCGACATGTACCGCACCTTGCTGGGCACCAACCTGCACTGGCAAAACCGCGAAGCCTGGGTGTACAGCAAGCAGGTCTACACGCGCTATCCTTTCCAGGGCGCGCTGTACGGCTTGCCGCCAGCCGTCATCAAGGAATGCATCATGGGAGCCATCGAGGCGCGCTACGGCAAGGCGCCTGCCGTGTCGGGCCATGCGGCGGCGGGGGCCTGCGCCGTGGAAGACTGCTGCGCCGACGGCGGCACGGGGCTGGAACAGGCGCACGATGCCGTGGCGGCACCGCCCCAGGCGGGGCTCAATTTCGAGCAGTTCATCCATCAGGTATGGGGCAGCGGCATCGCCCGCCATTTCGCCATTCCCTACAACAAGAAATTATGGACTGTACCGCTGGCCGAGATGGAAACGTCGTGGCTGGGCGGGCGGGTACCGTTGCCGAACCTGGAAGACATCATCGAGGGCGCGCTCGAACCGGTGGGCAGGCCGATGGGTCCGAATGCCCGTTTCGGCTATCCCTTGCGCGGTGGTTTCCAGGCATTGATGTCGGGCTTCCTGCCGCATCTGCAAGGCCAGCTGGAGCTCAACGCCGAGGTGGTGCAGATCCTGCCGCGCCAGCATGTAATCGTGCTGGCCGACGGCCGCCGCTTCCGCTACCAGCACTTGCTGAGCACCATGCCCTTGCCGGAACTGGTGCGCCTGAGCGGCGAGCAGGCGCCGCAGCAGGTACGGGCGGCGGCGCACGCCTTGCGGCATATTTCCGTGCGCTGCGTCAACCTGGGCGTGGCACGTGAAAACATCAGCGAGAAACACTGGATTTACTACCCGGAAGAGACGATATTCCACCGCATTTTCCTGCAAGGTAACGCCAGCCCCCACTGCAATGCGCCGGGCGGCTTTGGCTTGACGTGCGAGATCAGTTATTCGCCCTGGAAACCGTTGCCGCTGGATGGGCAAGCCCTGATCGACCGTTGCATGGCCGATTGCATCGCCGTGGGCTTGCTGCGCGACGACGACCGGCTGCTGGCTGCCAACCAGGTGGACATGCCTTACGCCTATGTCGTGTACGACCACGCGCGGGCCGCCAATGTGGCGCTGGTGAAGGCCTGGCTGGCCACGCAGGATATCGTGCTGGCGGGGCGCTACAGCGAATGGGAATACTACAATTCCGACCATGCCTTCCTGGCCGGGAAAAAAGCGGCGGAACAGATCGCCGGGCTGGCGGCCAGCCGGCGCAAGGTGAGCATGGTGGAATAGGCGCTTGCGCCGGGGGAGCCTGGAACGGCGCTCCCGGCGCAGGATGGATAGGCAAATAGGGAAAAGGCGCAAACAGGGAAAAGGCGCAAATGGGGAAAGGCAGGGAAAGGCGTAGACAAGAAAAGGCAACACGCAACACGCAACACGCAACACGCAACAGGCAACAGGCAACAGGCAACAGGCAAGGCAGATGAAATACCGGCCTTGCCTGTGTCAGCACGCTGGCGGCGCGGTGTCGCGTTGGCGTTCAGCGTCCGGGAACGCCAGTCCCGGATGCTATCGCGCATGGCGACGCGGTATGCCTAGTAGCGCTGCAGCAAGCCGTTGACCACCTTGACGTGATCGCCGATCTGGTAGCTGGGCTGGGAGTTTTGCATGAGGGTTTGTGTGCTGCCGTCGTCCAGGCGCAGGGTGACCCGGTACTGCGTATTGCCCGAGGTGCTGCCCGCTGTGCCGGAACTGCCGGATTGCATGTCGCCGCTGCGCTGATCCATTCCGCGCGGCACTGGCTCGATCGACTGTACCGTGGCAGAGGCGATGCTGACACCCGTCTGGCTGCCGTCCATGTTCATGGCGTTATTGGCCGAGGAGGTGCGCGTGTCGGCGCTGCCGGTGCCGGCATTGCTCATCGTGCTGCTGGTGCTGGTCCCGGTCCCGGTTCCGGCCCCGGTCGAAGTGCTGCCCGTCCCGGCCGTATTGCTGTAGCTTTCACCGCTGCGGCCATTCGTACTGCTCATGCCGGTGTTGTTCGGATTCGAATTGCAGGCGGCCAGCGTACACAGCAGGCCGGCCAGCGCCATGGTTTTTTTTGCTCTCATCTTGTTCTCCTCTTGGTCTGACAAAGTGGTAACCCGGTTTTCAGGGTGTGGCGGAGGTCAGCGTCAATGGCGCATGCCAGGCATGGCCGTAACTACTGCTAGTAAGAGAGCAGGGAAGGAAAGATGTTCGATCCTTGTTATTTCACATTGAGATACATCAAGCGCTTCAATTGTCGAGCTTGGTATAAAAGACATTCTTGTACGAATGTGCACAGCGTCAGCGCTGTCCCGCTGTCCTTCCCGCTGCTTATCTCAGGAGAATAAATGGCTTCCGATTCCACTAGCGTCAAGCTGATCAATGAGTTGGTGATTGCGGTGTATGGTGCGCCGGGCACGGCGAACGATATGCGCGCCCGCCATGCGCTGACCCAGGCCCTGCATGCCTTGACGAGGTTGTCACGGTCGGAGCAGTTGATGGAAATGCGGCGCGATGCGGCGCGCGCGGCGGGAGCGCACAGCCGGCGCGAGATGCATGCGGCCTTGCGCCGCATCGCCGGCCGGGCCGCGGCCGGGCAAGGCCAGTTGCCCCTGGCGCTGAGCGCCAGCGACGGCGCGGCGCCCTGATCAGCCGCGCGCCTTCTTCAGCGCGGCGGCGGCCATGCCGGGCCAGAGGAAGTACAGCGGCAGCACCACGGCCGTGGCGGCCGTGATATCGACCACCCAGTCGCTGACGGCGCCATGGCGATAAGGCAGGAAACTCTGGATAAATTCGTCCAGCGCGCCCATGGCTGCCACCATCAGCACCGACAGCAGCGCCCGGCGGGCCATGCCGCCGGCCGTGCCGCTGAACAGGATCAGGGCCAGCACGCCATAGCCGAACGAGTGCAGCACGCCGCCCGATGCATATTGGCCCACGTCCGCGCGCACGCCGGGGATGTCGCCGATCAAAATCACCAGCACATACAACAGCAGGGCTGTGCGGTAGCGCAGGCGTTCGTAGCGGTCGGCAAAACAAAGTTCGGACAAGGCTGCAGGCATGATGCGTCAGGATGGGTGGAAAGGCAGTCACAATATCATGGGCGTGGCGGGGCACCGTGTTTTTGCGCAAGAGCTTGCCGGACAGGAAAAAAAAAGGCCCGCGGGGGCGCGGGCCAAAAACCCAAATGAAAGGGTCAAGAGTTGAGAGTTGCTCGGTACTTACCCTGTCGCGCGCCTTGCCGGCGCCCGCCACGGTCATGAAAGGGGAGTGGTGTGCCATGGCGGCACACCTGTCTGTAGTCAGGCATATCGGTTGCCTGTACAGCAGATGAAGCAAGTATAGGGGGCGAAAATGACGGGCTGATGACACGCCGCAACATTTTTTTGCGGCAGACAGAATGAACGGGTAGATTGTGAGAAATGGCAAGAATGGCCATGTTGCAGCAGCGATGGCAAAAAAAAAGCCCGCTGGTGAAAGCGGGCTTAAAACTATTTTCTTGGAGGAGAATAGTGGAGACAGGTGCATTATGCTGCGTCGCACGATATGTGTCTAATGATCTTTTTAGATATGCATTATTCTTTTTTGATATAACTCACCTGTTTCACTCTTTTACGGCCACCGTGTAGTTGAGCGCCATGCGTCCGCCATCGACATAGATGGTCTGGCCCGTCATGTAGGTAGCGTCATCGCTGGCCAGGAAGGCGGCGATGCCGGCCACTTCTTCCGGCTCGCCGCAGCGGCCCAGCGGCGTGCGCGACAAAATCGTGTGGCGCGCTTGCGGGCTCGACAGCACCGCCTGCTTGGCCAGTTCCGTCAGGATGGTGCCTGGCCCGATGCCGTTCACGCGCACGCCGTGCGGCGCCAGGTTCAGGGCCATGACCTTGGTCAGCTGGTTGATGGCGCCTTTCGACACCACATACGGCACCTGGTTCGGGATCGCCAGCTCCGCATTCACGCTGGACATATTGATGATGCAGCCGCTGTTGCGCTTGACCATCTCGCGCGCCACGGCCTGGCCGCACAGGAACATCGATTTCAGGTTGATGCGCATGACCCGGTCGAAATCGTCTTCGCACACGTCGAGGAAATCGGCCGCATGCGTGACGCCCGCATTGTTGACGAGGATATCGATGTGCCCGAACTGCGCCAGGGTTTCTTTCAGCATGGCATCGACGTCCGCTTTCTGGCTGACGTCGGCGCAAAAGAAGCGTGCCTGCGGGCCGAGGGCGGCGGCCGCCTGCGCGCCTTCTTCCTTGATGTCGACCAGCATCACTTGCGCCCCTTCGGCGATCAGGCGGGTGGCGCAAGCCAGGCCGATGCCTTGCGTGGCACCCGTGACGATGGCGGTTTTATTGACTAATTTCATGTGTGCTCCTCGGCGGGTGGGGGCGCCGCCATGCTGCGGGGCCATGGCGGATTGTAATCCCTGGGCAGGAATCAGAGGAGGATGGGTTCGTTCGGCAACTGGTTGCCGCGCGTCCCATTGGCGGGGAAGTGGCTTTGCAGCAAGGTATTCAGCTGCTGCAAGGCATCGAGCGTGCTGTCGTGGTAATTGCCATCCTTGAACCCTTTGGTCATCGTGCGGCACACGGCTTGCCACTGCTCCGGCGTCACGCGCCGGCCCACGTTGCGGTCGGCCACGATATCGACCTGGTGTTCGGCCAGGTTGATATAGATCAGCACGCCAACGTTGTCTTCCGTATCCCACACGCCATATTGGGCGAACAGTTCGCGCGCCCGCTCGCGGTTGCTCACGCCCTGGTAAGCCATGCCCGGCGTCAGGGCCGCTTCGACGATCAGGCGCACTTCCGCCCGGTGCATCGTTTCACCGTCGGCAATCGCCGTTTCGATGGCTTTCAGGGTGCGCTCAGGAAAGGCCTGGCGCGCCGTCGCCGGCGTGCCCCGCAAATGTTTCAGGGCCCGTCCGCAGCGCTGTCCGAATGTCAGTTGTTTCGTCATTACCAATCTCCCGAGGCGCCGCCGCCGTCAAAACCGCCGCCGCCGCCACCGAAACCACCGCCGCCACCGCCACCGCCAAAACCACCGCCACCGCCGCCGAAGCCGCCACCGCGGTTGTTCAGCGCCTGGTTCAAGATGCTGCCCAGCACGACGCCCGTGGCGCCGCTGGACCAGTTGCTGCCGCGCTGCAGCCGGTTCGGCCCGCCGCGCGAGCGGAACACGGTCACGAGCACAAGAAAGCCGAAGAACAGCAGCGGCAGCCAGAAGGTCATGCCGCCCGCTTCCACGGTTGCCGGGGCCTGTTTTTGCGCCGGTGCGGGAAATTGCTCCTGGTTCAGCAAGGTAGCGATGGCGCCAATGCCGGCCACCAGGCCGCCGTAATAGTCGTTTTGCTTGAAATGGGGGGCGATGACGTCTTGCAGGATGCGTTTCGATTGCGCATCGGTCAGCACGCCCTGTACGCCACGGCCCGCTTCGATGCGCAAACGGCGCAAGGACGATGGGTTGTCCTTCGCCACCATCAGCAGCACGCCGTCATCGACGCCCTTGCGGCCCAGCTTCCAGGCATCCGTCACGCGGATGCTGTATTGCTCGATGGCTTCCGGTTCCGTGCTCTTGACCAGCAGCACGGCGATCTGGCTGCCCGTCTTGGCTTCGTAGTCGGCCAGCACGCCTTCCAGTGCCGCTTTCTGCTTGTCATCGAGCATGCCGGCGTTGTCCGTCACGCGCGCCGCCAGCGGCGGCACGGGCTGCAAGCCCTGCGCGCTGGCGGGCAAGGCTGTCCACAGCAGCAGCGCCGTCGCCAGCGCCGCCAGATAAGACCAGGCTTTCATCTTATTTGCCGAAGTTGACGGTCGGCGCGGTCGAAATGGCTTTTTCGTTTTCCACCGTGAACGAAGGCTTGACCTTGTAGCCGAAGATCATCGCCGTCAGGTTGTTCGGGAAGCTGCGCGCATGCACGTTGTAATCTTGCACGGCGGCGATGTAACGCTGGCGCGCCACGGTGATGCGGTTTTCCGTGCCTTCCAGCTGCGACTGCAAGTCGCGGAAGCTGGTGTCGGCTTTCAGATCCGGGTATTTCTCGGACACCACCATCAGGCGCGACAGGGCCGACGACAGCTGGCCCTGCACCTGCTGGAATTTCTCGAACGCGGCCGGGTCGTTCAGCACTTCGGGCGTGATCTGGAAACTGGTGGCGGCGGCGCGCGCCTTGGTCACCGCTTCCAGCGTTTCGCGCTCGTGCGTGGCATAGCCCTTGACGGTGTTGACCAGGTTGGGGATCAGGTCGGCGCGGCGCTGGTACTGGTTGACCACTTCGCCCCAGGCGGCCTTGGTGGCTTCGTCCTTGCTCTGGAAGTCGTTATAGCCGCAGCCCGTCAGGATGCCGGCCAGGACGGTGACGCTCAGGGCCAGGCGCAGCCATTTGGTGAATTGATTGGTGATTTGCATGATGGGTTCCGTGCAGAGTAAAGGAGGTGGGGCAAATATACCTGAAACGGCCCGCCATGTCGGTTTAATAAGCGTCGGCCGCCGCCTCAGCCTGCCTTCCCTGGCCAGCGCCGCGTTACAATACGGGGTTTGCAACTGAATATAGAGAAGGTGTGCCGTGAATTTCATCAATAAATTATCCGCCGCATGGACGGCCAATAATTCCCTGCTGTGCGTGGGCCTGGACCCTGACCTGGCGAAACTGCCGGCCGAGCTGCGCGACTTGCCCGATGGAATCACCACCTTTTGCACGCGCATCATCGATGCCACGGCCGACCTGGCCTGCGCCTTCAAGCCGCAGATCGCCTATTTTGCCGCACTGGGCGCGGAAAAGCAGCTGGAAGACATCTGCCGCTACGTGCGCGAGAACTATCCTCACATCCCCCTGATCCTCGACGCGAAACGGGGCGACATCGGCGCCACAGCCACGCAATACGCGCGCGAAGCGTTCGAACGCTACGGCGCTGACGCCGTCACCGTGAACCCCTACATGGGCGAGGACTCGCTCGATCCCTACCTGGCGTGGAAAGACCGCGGCGTGATCATCCTGTGCCGCACTTCGAACCCGGGCGGCTCGGACCTGCAATTCCTCGACACGGACGGCGAACCGCTGTACCAGCGCGTGGCGCGCCTGGTGGCCGAGAAATGGAACAAGAATGGCCAGTGCGCGCTCGTCGTCGGCGCCACCTTCCCTGAAGAGCTGGCGCAAGTGCGCGCCATCGTGGGCGACATGCCGCTGCTGGTGCCCGGCATCGGCGCCCAGGGCGGCGACATCGCCGCCACCGTCGGCGCTGGCCAGACGGCGAACGGCATGGGCATGATGATCAGCTCCTCGCGCGCCATCATCTACGCCACGCCGCAGGACGGCGAAGACTGGGCCGACGCGGCGCGCCGCGTGGCGATCGAAACGCGCGATGCGATCAATCAACACCGCGCAGCGTAGGTCGGATTAGCGGCGACGCCGCGTAATCCGACACCACCACGCTCGGGCCAACAATGTTGTCGGATTACGCTCTACGAGCTAATCCGACCTACGGCTAATCCGACCTACCCGGCCTGGTCCTTCAGTCGCGCATGGGCGCCACCATCTCCGCGTAATCGTACAGCTCGCCCAGAATCTCTTCCCCCCGCTCATCGACCGACTCCGACAGCACGTCGATTTCCGTAAACAGCATCTCGATGGTGCGGGCGCCGCCGTCGCCGTCGAATAATCGGGCGGCGCGGTGCTGTTCCCAGCGCAGGCTTTCCGCTTCGCTCAGGGTTTGCGGGAAATTGCGGGCACGGTAGCGGAACAGCAATTCCTGCAGGCGCTCGTCGGCAAACGAGGGGCGGGCCGTGGCCAGCTTGGCCGGCGTTTCGCGGCGCAAGGATTCGAGCAGGCGGCGGTCGTCGTTGCTGACGAAACCGTTGTACAAATCCTCATCCACGTCCAGCGCGGCAGCCGCACCCGGGCGCTGGAACACTTCGGCCCAGATGGCGTCCATGTTCGGCGCCGCGGCGGCCAGCTGGGCGTTGATCTTCGCCGCATCCACGTCGATGCCCCATTGCGCGGCCATGGCCGGCGACAAGGTCTTTAAATTGCCGACCAGCATGGGCGACTTGTTCAGGTGCACGCTTTTCACGGGCAGGCGCGTCATCCCTTCGGGCATCGCTTCCTTGCGCGTGAACAAACGCGTGCGGATGGTGTCAGCGTCCAGTTCGAACAGTTCGCGCGGGTCGTAGGCGCAATCCCAGACGAGGATCTCGTTCTTGTTGCTCGGATGCGTGGCCAGCGGCCAGACGACGCTCAGGCAACCGCGTTCGGCGGGGAACATGCCCGACACGTGCAGGAAGGGCTGGCGCTCTCCGGCGGCCAGGTGCATGCCCATTTCGCTGGCGACCCGGTCCTTCTTGTGCAGGGCCAGGCAGAATTCGAACAGTTTCGGCTGCTTTTCGCGGATCAATCGTGCCAGGGCGATGGTGGCGCGCACGTCGGACAGCGCATCATGTGCCGCTTCGTGGACGAGGCCATTGGCCTTGCTCAAGTGTTCCAGTTTGAAACTGGTCTGGCCATCGTCGCGCTTCGGCCATTGAATACCTTCCGGGCGCAGCGCGTGCGTCATGCGCACCACGTCGAGGATGTCCCAGCGGCCGCAATGGTTCTTCCATTCGCGCGCATACGGGTCGATCAGGTTGCGCCAGAACAGGAAGCGCGTGACTTCATCGTCGAAACGGATGGTGTTGTAGCCGACGCCGATGGTGCCCGGTTCCGAAAAGGCCGCTTCGATGGTGGCGGCGAACTGGTGTTCGGGCACGCCCAGCTGCAGACATTGCTGCGGCGTGATGCCCGTGATCAGGCACGATTGCGGGTCGGGCAGGAAATCATTTGCAGGCTGGCAATACAACATGATCGGTTCGCCGATCTCGTTGAGTTCGGCATCCGTGCGGATCGCGGCGAACTGGGCCGGGCGGTCGCGGCGCGGCTGGGCGCCAAAGGTTTCGTAGTCGTGCCAAAGAAAGGTCTGGTTAGTCATTGATGGTCGTAACTTAATGTTGCTGAATGGGTTATCCGGGCCGCTAAAAACAAGCCGCCGCTTCAGTTTTCTGAAAACCTGCCGATACTACACGAGAGGATGGTCATTATCGCGTTTCCCGCATGGTGGCATACATTGTCCGTTCAAGGAGGTCTATCGTGTCAATTCCCATCGCCGCAGGCGGCAATTCCACCCCTTCCGTGACTTCCGTCAGTCCGGGCGTTGCCGGCAAGGACGATAAAGTCCAGCACGGCGTCAACGCTGAAATGAGCGTGAATGACCGCAGCAAGCTGCAATTGAACGCGTCCATCATGCAGGCGTCGTTGAACGTGTCCATCGGTTCCGAGAACGAGCCGCTGGCGCTGCTGTACAAGACGGCCATCACCAACATCAATGAAGCGCTGAAAGGCCAGTATGGCGACGATGCGATCCAGAACGCGGCGTCGCAGGACAACAGCGCCGAAGCGACGGCGAGCCGCATCGTCTCGCTGTCGACGGGTTTTTTTGACGCGTTCAAGAAACAGAACCCCGGCATGGATGACGATACGGCGCTGACCAAGTTCATGGACACCATCAGCGGCGGCATGGAAAAAGGCTTCAAGGAAGCGCGCGACATCCTGGGCGGCTTGAAAGTGCTGAACGGCGATATCGCCGGCAATATTGACAAGACGTATGAGCTGGTGCAGAAGGGCTATGCGGATTTCATTGCCGCGCACAGCAGCAAGAAGGATGATGCGGCCAAGCCGGATGCTGCCAAGCCGGCCGACAGCAAGGCTGCCTGAGCTACAGCATGACCCGGTTGCGGCCGCCGGCCTTCGCGCGATACAAAGCCGCGTCGGCCGCCGCGATCAACGCTTCGTCGTCCTGTTCGGTCGCCAGGCTGGCCACGCCGAAGGAACCCGTGATGTGCGGCAGCGCGCTGCGCATGTCGGCGAAGATGACGGCTTGCTGCATGCGTTCGCACAAGCGTTCGGCGACCCGCAAGGCCACGTTTTCGCTGGTATCGGGCAAGATCACCATCATTTCCTCGCCACCATAGCGCACGGCAAAATCCGTGGGCCGCAGGGCCGCTCCCAGCACTTGTGCGGCAATGCGCAGCGCCTGGTCGCCCGCCTGGTGGCCGTGCGTGTCGTTGAAACGCTTGAAATGGTCGAGGTCTATCATCACCAGCGACATCGGCGAGCCGCTGGCGTGGGCCGTGACTATCATGGTCGGCAATAAATCGGTGAGCCAGGCGCGGTTGTACAAGCCCGTCAGGCTGTCGACCATCGACATCTGGCGGTAGAACTCGCCCAGCTTCTGCCGGCGGCGCAGCAGGGCGTTGGCGGCGCGGATGCGGAAAGACAGCAGCCGCAGCAGGTTGCGCGCCAGACCGTTCGATTGTTCGATCAATTCCCAGACGACGGCCGCGTCGATCACCAGCAAGTCAGTTTCTTCCAGGGCGGAAATGGCGGCCAGGTTGCTCGCTTCGTCGAGCACCGATTGTTCGCCCACGCTTTCGCCGGGCAAGACCTTGCTGATGGTGCCGTCATCCATGCCCGTGTGGATGTCGGCGGCCACAGCCAGCGAACCGCGCAGGACGATATACAGGCTGGTGCCCTGTGTGTCGGCAATGGCTTCGCCCGCTTCGAGGCGCATGACGGGGCAGGGCGCCAGCATGGCGGCCGTCTGGCTATCCGCCCCATCGCGAAATAGCTGTAAATCGCCGATGTTGCAGCCTGAAGCGCCGAAGTTGCCGATCTGTTCCACAATCACACTTTCAAAAAGCCGGCGCGCGCGAGCAGGGGGCCGGTAGCTTCATGATAGCGTAAAGCGGCCTTGGCTGTAACGGCAAAGGCTTGCTTGGTGTCACTTTCTGTGGGAAATACGACAATTATTTCATTGCCGTGTTAATAAGTTGAAATGCTTGCTGTTCTACTATGGATGTTGTCGCGCAGGAAGGTGGCTCCAGATGTGCAAAGGCAGCCTTGAACGGCTGCCTCAGTCTCTGGAAATCCTGCAGGAGGGGAGTTACTCGGCGGTTTCTTCCGCTTCGGCCGTATCGATCACGGCATTCTTGCCGGTGGCGTGGCGCTTGCTGTCTTGCAGGCGGCCCAGGGCGCTATCGATGGCGCGTTTCAGTTTGTCGGTGGCGCCGGCAACGGATTGATGCACGGTGGCGTTCTGTTCGGTCACGGCAATCGGTTGATAGCCAGCAACGCGTGCTTCCATGACGCAGCGGATATCGTCGGCGCCGCCTTTCGGGCCATTCGTGTCGCTGATATGGACTTCGATGCGGGTCAGGTTGTCGCGGAAGCGGCTCAGTGCGCTTTCAAGTACGGATTGCACATGTTCGTTCAGTCCAGCGGTGTTGGCGATGGTGCTGTCGGTATGAATATTGATTTGCATATGCTTACTCCTGTCAATTCAAAAAAAACCCATCTCAGGCGTGCTGCGGCCTGGTTGCTGCCTCATGCACATGACGTCTGTGCATGGAACTTATCTTACTCCTCTTTCCAGTATTTCAAGAGGGTGCGCACGATTAAGATGAGCTTAACCCTACACCCAGGTCAAGTTTCCTCACGGAATTTTTTCAAGCCGGCGCCAGCTTTATCCATTGATGAGGCCGGCCGCGATATTGATTGACAGCCCCAGTACGACCAGGTTGAAGAAAAAGCTCAGCACGGATTGTCCCAGCACGATCTGCCGCATCAGCCGCGTCTGTACTGAAACGTCCGACGTTTGCACGGCCACGGCGATGGTGAAGGCGAAATACAGAAAATCCCAGTAATCGGGGTTTTGCTCGTCGTCGGGAAACTTCAGGGGGCGTACTGCGGGGTCGGCCTGGTAATACAGGTGGGCATAGTGGAAGCAGAACAGGGTGCCGACGAGGAACCAGGAACCGACCAGTGTCAGGATTGTCAAGCCGTAATGCAGCGCGCGCTCGTCGGGCGCCATGTCTTTCATCGAAGACAGTTGCGAGACGATGGCCACCAGGCTCATCACGGATGCGACGGACAGGGCCGACAGCACCGTGGTGGCCCGCTCATCCTGGCGCGCCGCCATCACCTTGACCTTGTGATGGTTGGCGCGCATCATCATCCAGGCCATCGTCGCCAGGTAGAACCAGACGGCGACATTCCACGCCGTCAGCAAACGCGTCATCTGTTGCCAGGAAGAGGGCAACAGCAGGCCGACCGCCACGCCGATGGCCGTGGCCATGCTCAGGTGGGGGCGGCTGCGGATGAAGCCGTGCAAGGGAAGCGTGATTTTCATGGTGCAAGTTCGTCAGTGGCAATAGCGCATCTTAGCCTTTAGTTTGCGGTCGCGGTGGACGTCCTGGCGGCCGCTTCCTTTTCGTGGTGGGGGAAGCGGTCCATGCGCGACAGCACGGGGAACAGCACGGCCCACACGCCCGTCACGGCCAGGGTGGCGGCGCCCCCGAAGAGCACGGCGCGCACCAGGCCGAACCAGCCGGCCGTCAAGCCCGATTCGAATTCGCCCAGCTCGTTCGAGGCGCCGATGAAGACGGCGTTGACGGCGCTGACACGGCCGCGAATCTCGTCCGGCGTCTCGAACTGCACCAGCAGGTGGCGAATGTAGACGCTGACCATGTCGCCGGCGCCCATCAGGAACAGCGCCGCCAGGGCCAGCGGGAAATAGCTGGTGCTGCCCAGCACCAGGGTGCCCAGGCCAAAGACGGCCACACCGCCGAACATCCAGGCGCCCACCCGCCGCGTGATGGGAAAGAGGGCCAGCGCGATCGAGCACAGGGCGGCGCCGGCGCCGGGCGCCGTGCGCAGCAGGCCCAGTCCGCTGGGGCCGATATGCAGCACGTCGTGCGCGAGCGCCGGCAGCAGGGCCGTGGCGCCGCCGAACAGCACGGCGAACAGGTCGAGCGAAATGGCGCCCAGCACGATGGGTTTCGACCAGACGAAGCGCAAGCCTTCGAGCAAAGTATGCCAGCTGACGGGCTCGCGCTTGACCACTTGCGGCGCCGGCGTGGTGGCGCGCATCAGCAGCACGGACAGCACCAGCAAGGCCGACGAGATCAAATACACGACCTTGGGGCCGAAGTAATACAGCAGGCCGCCCAAGGTCGGTCCCAGGATGATGGCCACGTGCGAGCTCGACGAACTGAGCGCGAGGGCGCGGCTGAAGTGTTGCGTGGGTACCATGTTGACCAGCACGGCTTGCGTGGCCGGCATCATGAAAGCGCGCGCGCTGCCGAACAGCACCAGCACGGCGAACACGGGCCAGACGATGGAAATATTGCTTAACGTAAACGCCAGCAGGGCCAGCGCGCAGGCGAGCTGCGCCGTTAGGCACCAGGCGATGATGTTGCGGCGGTTGTAGCGGTCGGCCACGTGGCCGGCCGGTAAAATCAAGACGAGGAAGGGGGCGAACTGCGCCAGGCCGATCAGGCCCAGGTCGAACAGGCTGCCCGTGATCTGGTACACCTGCCAGCCGATGGCCACGCTTTGCATCTGCACGGCGACCGTGCCCAGCACGCGGGCGGACAGGTAACAGGCGAAATTGCGGTGACGCAGGATACTGAAGCCGTTGCCGGCGGAAGCGAGAGACATGACATTTCCAGGAAACAGCGGGGTGGGGCGGGTGACGGCAGCGGATGCCGCGCCAGCAGCACCCCGCTGTCTGGATGCTTATTTGGCCAGGTCGGCTTCCGTCGTGAAAGCGTCGGCGTAGAACTCGTCGGCTGGCAGCCGGCACAATTGCACGAAATCGCGGTGGGCCGCATCGACCATCACGGGCGCGCCGCAGGCATACACCTGATATGCGGACATGTCGGGCAAGTCGGCGATGACGGCCTGGTGCACGAAGCCCGTGCGGCCTTCCCAGGCGTCTTCCGGCAAGGCTTCCGACACGACGGGCACATAGGTGAACTGCGGCAAGTCGGCGGCCCACTGGCGGCACAGCGCGTCCATGTACAGGTCGTGCGGACGGCGGCCGCCCCAGTACAGGGTGATCGGGCGCGGGGATTGCTCGCTGATCATGTGCTCGACGATGGCTTTCAGCGGGGCAAAGCCCGTGCCCGAGGCTAGCAGCACGACGGGCTTGTCGGAGTCTTCGCGCAGGAAGAAGGTGCCCATCGGGCCTTCGAAGCGCAGGATGTCGCGCTCCTTCATCGTGCCGAACACCTGGTCGGTGAACAGGCCGCCCGGCAGGTGGCGGATGTGCAGGGTCACGGGACCGCCTTCGGCGGGTGCGCTGGCCATGCTGTAGCTGCGGCGTTTGTTGTCACGCAGCATGATTTCGATATACTGTCCGGCGCGGTAGTTGAGGCGCTCGCTGGCCGGCAACTGCAGGGTCAGCACGACGACGTCGGGGGCGACCTTCTCGATGGTGGTCACGCGCGACGGCATTTTCTTGATCGGGTAGTCGCTGCTGCCCGCCACTTCGCGCGCTTCGATGACGAGGTCGGCGTCCGTGGTGGCGCAGCAGAACAGGGAAAAGCCGGCCGCTTCCTCTTCCGGCGTCAGGGCGCGCTGCTGGTGCGCCTTGTGCTGGACGGTGCCGGCAAGCACTTTGCCCTTGCACGAGCCGCAGGCGCCATTTTTACAGCCATACGGCAAGCCCACGCCGGCGCGTATCGCCGCCGCCAGCACGGTTTCGTCCGCTTCGCAGCTGAACTGGTGGCCGCTGGGCTGAACAGTAACTTGAAAAGTCATACAATCCTTGAGATGAAAAATATGTTAATGCACTCTTTGCGCAAGCCGGTGGGCCTGCCGCGCCTGCTGATCCTCGGTTGCGGCGACGTCGGCATGCGGCTGCTGCCCCTGCTGCGCGCGCGTTTTCGCGTCTTTGCCGTCACCAGCCAGCCGGCCCGCTGCGCGCAGCTGCGCGCGGCCGGCGCCGTGCCCATCGTGGCCAATCTCGACGACCGCGCCAGCCTGAAACGGCTGGCGGGACTGGCGACGATGATCGTGCATCTGGCGCCGCCCCTGTCGTCGGGCTTGCTGGACCGGCGCACGCGCAATCTGGCCGCCATTTTACCCGAGCATGCCCGCATGGTGTATGTGAGTACCAGCGGCGTGTATGGCGATTGCGGCGGCGCCTGGGTCGATGAAACGCGGCCTGTGGCGCCTGCCAATGCGCGGGCGAAGCGGCGAGTGGACGCCGAACAGGTCTTGCGTGGCTGGGGCGCGCGCCGCGGCGCCACGGTGGCCATCCTGCGCGTGCCGGGCATTTATGCGGATGACCGCCTGCCTTTGAAACGCTTTCGCGAAGGCACGCCGGCCCTGGCCGCGGATGACGACGTGTACACCAACCATATCCATGCCGATGACCTGGCGCGCATCATCGAACGGGCCTTGTGGCGCGGCAAGCCGGGACGCGTGTATCACGCCAGCGATGACAGTGAACTCAAAATGGCCGAGTATTTCGATGCCGTGGCCGATACGTTTGGGCTGCCGCGCCCGCCGCGCCTGCCCTGTGCCGAGCTGCGGCAAGTGGTCACGCCGATGCTGCTGTCGTTCATGTCCGAATCGCGCCGCCTGCACAATACGCGCATCAAGCGCGAGCTGGGCGTGCGCCTGCGCTACGCGCGCGTGGCCGATGCCTTGCAGGCGCTGGCAGCCGGCGCGGGCCGCATCGGGTAAAATGGTCGGTTATCTGCGCACTTTGCTGGGCCGGCGCGCAGCGCGCCGTTCCCGCGTTGCGCCACTCACTTAAGGAAGACAGCATGAGCACCCTCACTTACGAAGCATACCTGGACGAGGTCACCACCGTCCTGACGGAATTGTACGACCTCGATGACGATGCCGCCATCAAGCTGGTCGTGGCGGCGCAGGACGCCGAATTTTTTGTCCCGCACGATGCGCATGAGGAAATGCGTACCGTGGAGCAAGCCAAGAAAGATGCGGTCGCCCTGTTCGAGCGCAAGCAGAACCGTCAGCAAACGCAGGAAAAACAACAACAGCGCGTGCGCCAGCAAAAGAAATAAAAATGGTGTGCTGTGCCTCTGGCCGTCAGGTCGCGGGGCAGCACGGGCTGCGGCGCAACGCCGGGACCGTGCCATTTGATGCAGCGCAAACGTGTCATGGCGCGCTGGCGATATGGTGAGCAATGTCGTCACGCGTCCGGGCTCTTGTGGCGGGCTCGGCATCTACAATTAGCGCGACGCTGTTTCCCGTCAGCAGGAGCGAGCCATGCGAGCTACGAGTCACCCCAGCAAGGAGCAGGTCCGCGCGTATATGCGCCGGCGCGAACGTGCGCTACAACCGCCGCCGCCGCCCGATGAAATTCGCCGGCAACTGGCCTGGTGCCGCATCGACGATTTTTCATGCAACTGCCTTTTGGCCACCCCGGCCGGCGTGGCCGCGCAAGGCTGGCATTTATCGACGGAAATCGCCCGCCTGGGCGCCCTCATGGCGATTGCCTGGCTCATGCGCAGCGGCGTTCCTCATTGTAAAAATTGATGACTTGCAGCAAATTTTTCCGATTTGGGTTATCCTCTAGCACATTCCAAGTGCGTCAATTCTCTTCAATTATCACAATTTTGCTTTAAGTTACGCAAAAATCAACAATAGCGTGTATTATATTGTTTGTGGCGTAAAAGCCGCATAAGTGATGGCGCTTTTTAGTGTGTTTACCCTGAATTATAGCGAAAGAGGCATTCGGCTTCTTTTTGCTCTAATACAACAAGTACGGATTTTTGATCATGTCTCTCAAACAAATTACTTCTTTGCCTACCTACAACCCGAATCGCGTCCTCGATGCGATCATCGACAAGCTGCAACTGAAAAACGATGCCGCCTTGTCGCGAGCTCTGGAAGTGGCGCCACCTGTTATCAGCAAGATTCGTCACAACACCTTGCCGATCGGCGCCACGATCCTCATCCGCATGCATGAAATCAGCGATTTCAGCATTCGTGAACTGCGCGAGTTGATGGCTGCCTAAGAGCGCCTGACAGACGGCAAACTGAGAGGTGCCGTCTGGGTAAGTCAGGCTTGCCGCGTGCGGCAGCCACATCTGTTTTCCGCCGTTCTATTGCGGGTCGCGGTTCAGTACCGGACGATCGACATAGAAGCGCCCCATTTCCAGGCCAGTCGAAGACGATTTGACCACCGCTGCGGTCAGAGAGGCCGGCGCGCTGGAAAACGCGGTGCTGGCAGCGCCCGTCGCGCGGCCCGAATACGCCGTCGCCTGCACGGCCGCACTGGAAAACGCCGTCTGCACGGCCCGGCCCGAGTAAGCGGTGGCCTGTACCGCGGCACTGGAAAATGCTGTTTGTACCGCGCGTCCCGAATACGCTGCCTGTACCGCACGTCCCGAATACGCCGCCTGTACGGCGCGCCCCGAATACGCCGTTTCTGCGCGGATGTAATCTTCCCCGAACGTCTGCTCATACAACTGCTTCATGCGCTCGCCCACGCGATGGTGCGCCGCTTCGTCGTCTTCGCCGCGCAAGCCGATGTACGGAAAGTGATGGAGGAAGTAACCGAACACCTGCTCGCAGTCCGCCGCATATTTCAGGGTGTCGAGGATGTGGTAGTGCCAGAAAGTATCGACATCCATCAGTGGCGCCGTTTCTTCCTCCGGAAACTGTTTCATCAGGATCAGGAAGCGGCGGTATTCGAATTCCACGGCATTTGCCTTTTCCAGGCTCCATCCTTCGCCTGACTCCCGGTGCATCAGCTTGACCTTGATCGCGTCCAAATTCAAATCGGCAATTGCTTTGAAACTGTCGTTCGTATCCATGAATGTCCTTTTGTAAAGAGCGTTGTGGGAAATACGGTGAAACAAGGGAAGGCGGCGGGTGTGTACTCCTGGCAAGTAGTCGAGGAATGCCTGCCCATGGCGGGCGGGCGCTGAGTTGTTCAACATCAATATTGCATCTAATTACGAAATATGCAAGCTGAGCTTGCTTCATGCGGGCGGGCGCCGATCAACTGCTGGCCCGGCTTTCTTCTTGGTAGGGAAACGCGGTGGCGTCCGCGCCCAGCGGCACGCTCACGTGTACGCTCATGCCGGCGCCGGGGCTGCTTTCGATGTAGAAAGTGCCGCCTAGCAACTTGATGCGTTCCTCGATGCCCACCAGGCCAAACGAGCCCAGCTTGTTGCGCCCGTCGATGGCCGCGCCCACGCCGTTGTCGCTGATGCTCATCGATACCGTATCGCGGCACTTTTCCAGCTTGACCTGCACGCGGCTGGCATTCGCATGCTGGGAAATATTGCTGAGCGACTCTTGCAGGATACGGAACAGGGCCGTCGCGCACTGGTCGCTGAGGCAAATGTCGCCATGGCTTTCATGCACTTCGCAGGCGATGCCCGTGCGCTGGCGAAATTGCGCCACCTGCCATTCGACGGCCGCATTCACGCCCAGGTCCAGCACGGTAGGGCGCAAGTCGTTGATGATCTGCCGCACGCTCTTGATGGTGGCGTCGATCTGCTCCAGGGTCGAGCGGGCGCGCGCGTTCAGGCGCGGGTGGCGGCGCTGCGTGCGCGAGGCCAGCATGTCGGCGTCGATGCGCAGCACCAGCAGGTTTTGTCCCAGGTCGTCGTGGATTTCGCGCGCGATGCGCTTGCGCTCTTCTTCCTTGATCTGGTCGGCGTGGGCCGCCAGCCGGCGCAGTTTCTGGTGCGACAGCTGCAGGCGGATCTGGCTGGCGCGCAATTCCTCCGTCATGCCCGTCGCCATCTGGATGGCGCGCCGGCGCGACGACGCCAGCGTGTGGAACAGCATGTACAGCAGCATGGCGCTGGCAAAGCCGATCAGCAGGGCCAGCCATGGCAAAAAAACATCGAAGCGCGTATACAGGTCGCTCTTGCGCACGCTGAACAGCGCTTGCCAGACGCGGCCATTGTGTTCAATCAGCATCGTGCTGCTCAGGTAGCGGCCCGAACTGCCGGGCAGCCACCACGGCGCATGCATGCCCGCCGTCGTGCTGTCGAAGATGGGACGCATGTCGTGCGGCAAGTTCAGTGCTTCGCGCGCCTGGGGGCCGATATCGAACAGGGTCAGGCGCACGTTACGCACCGGCATGTCGGCCAGCGCGCTGCGCATCATTGTCACCAGGTCGTAGCCGATGCCGACGGATCCCTGGTAAGCGGCGCGCCGCTGCTCCACCGTATCGACCGGCATGCCGTAGCGGTACACGGGCAGGCGCATGGCCATGCCTGTCAATTGGGGCCGGCCTTCCATCGGCACGGGCACGCCGGAATTGCTGATCTGCCCGGAATCGCGCGACTGCGCCAGCATTTCCGCGATCAGGGGGCGCGCGGCGATATCCTGGCCATACTTTTCCGGGGCGCTGGCAATCGGCTCGATGTACACCAGCACGGAATAACGGGCGCGCGGGGCGGGTGGATGGATGGCAAATGCCGGATAGCCGTCGCGCCCGGGCGGATAGTCGCGCTGCATGGCCGCTTCGAAGGCGCCGCGCTGCGCGTCGTCGAGTTCCTGGCTGTAATTGAGATTCATCACGCCCGGGTAGTTCTGTTGCAGGGCAATGTTTGCCACGTAGCGGTGGAATTGCTCGCGGCTCACGTGTTCGTTGGCGTGGAACAGGCTGGCCGTGCCGCGCAGCAGGTTGGCATACGACTTGACGCGCGATTCGATGTTTTTCCGCGTATTGCGGGCCAGATTGTCGAACAGCTCGCTGGCGTCGTTTTCGATCGACAGCGAGGCAGCCATGTAGAACAGCAAGCCCACCACCATCGACATCACGAAGCCGAGCAGCCAGAGCGGTTTTTTTTCAGCAGATAAGGGGTGTTCGCTGGCAGTAGAAGACATCGCCATCCGCATCAGGAAGAGGAATCGGGGGCCGCCTGGGCGACAGTGTTATACAAGCGCTATTGAAATTGCAAATTGCTCAATAGCTGCCTAATATACAAAATTATCGTGAATGTAGTCAACAGGCAATATTCTGGGGTGATATATGTTCTTGAAACGAAAAAAAACCGCCGCAGCGGTTTTTTTGTGGGTCGTCCGGCGCCTTATTTTGCGGGCTGCCAGCTGTCTTTCAGGGTGACGATGCGGTTGAAGACGGGCTTGCCAGGCTGGCTGTCGACCCGGTCGGCCGCAAAGTAGCCGTGGCGCTCGAACTGGAAGCGCTGTTCCGGCTGGGCCAGTTCCGCGCCCGGTTCCAGCCACGCCTGCACCACTTCCTTGGCCAGCGGGTTAAGGGCCAGCTTGAAGTCCTTGCCGCCCGCGTCCGGCTGCGGGTCCGTAAACAGGCGGTCGTACAGGCGTACTTCGGCGGCAATCGCCGTCGGCGCGCTGACCCAGTGCATATTGCCCTTGACCTTGTAGTTGGCGCTGCCTTCCGTGCCCGACTTGCTGTCCGGGAAATAGTTGCAATGCACGGCGATGACCTTGCCGTCGGCATCCTTGTCAAAGCCCGTGCACTCGATCACATAGCCGTAGCGCAGGCGAACCTTGCTACCCGGCTTGTCGTCGATGGGCGGATACAGGCGGAAATAGCCTTTGTTCGGCACTTCCATGAAGTCGTCTTCCTCGATCCACAGCTCGCGCGAGATGGGGAAGGTGCGCAAGCCCCGTTCCGGGAAGTGCGGGTGCACGGGCGCCGTACACTCGACGCTCTCGTTTTCCGGGAAGTTGTCGATGATCAACTTCAACGGACGCAGCACGGCCACCGTGCGCGGCGCCTTCGGGTCCAGGTCTTCGCGCAAGCAGCCTTCGAGCACGCTGTAGTCGATCCAGCCGTCCGATTTCGTCACGCCCGTGCGTTCGCACATCAATTGAATCGCTTCCGGCGTGTAGCCGCGGCGGCGCATGCCCACCAGGGTCGGCATGCGCGGGTCGTCCCAGCCGTCGACGATGTGTTCTTCCACCAGCTGGCGCAGCTTGCGCTTGCTGGTGACGATGTAGGTCAGGTTCAGGCGCGAGAATTCGAACTGGCGCGGCACCGGTTGCTGGAAGAAGCCGCCGGCGGCCAGGGTTTCCAGCAGCCAGTCGTAGAACGGGCGGTGGTCCTGGAATTCCAGCGTGCAGATCGAATGCGTGATGTTTTCCAGCGCGTCCGAGATCGGGTGCGTGTAATCGTACATCGGATAGATGCACCAGGCGTCGCCCGTGCGGTGGTGATGCGCGTGGCGGATGCGGTAGATGGCCGGGTCGCGCAAGTTCATGTTCGGCGAACTCATGGCATCTTCGCTCATCTTCGCGCGCAAGATGTGTTCGCCATCCTTGAACTGGCCCGCCTTCATGGCGCGGAACAGGGCCAGCGATTCGTCGCGCGGACGGTCGCGGAACGGCGAATTCTTGCCGGCCTGGCCGAAATTGCCGCGGTTGGCGGCCATGTCTTCGGCGCTTTGGCTGTCCACGTAGGCAAAGCCGGCCGTGATCAGGTACTCGGCCATCGCGTACAGCTGGTCGAAATAGTCGCTCGCGTAGTGCAGGTGGCTCTGGCCATCGGCAGTCTTCGGTTCCCAGTCAAAGCCCAGCCATTTCACGCTGTCCATGATGGTGTCGACGTATTCCTGCTCTTCCTTGGCCGGATTGGTGTCGTCGAAGCGCAGGTTGCACTGGCCGGCGTAATCGCGCGCCAGGCCGAAGTTGACGCAGATCGACTTGGCGTGGCCCACGTGCAGGTAGCCGTTAGGCTCCGGCGGGAAACGCGTGATCACCTGGGGCAGGCCGGGACGCACGTGCGCGCCGGCAGCCAGGTCGGCTTCGATGATGTTACGCAAGAAATTGGGCGCCAGCGCTGGCGCGGCGGTATTCGGTTTATCGTTGCTCATTGATCAATGCGGAAGAGTGACAGTAAAAAGCATTTTACCGTACCGCAAGCGCTTTATAAGCACGTATTTGGCCCCATATCCCAGCATGCAAGCGACGCGGGCGCCGTTCTATAGGATAATTCGCCTTTAATTAGCAAACAAAACGTGACCCCGGAGCCATTTATGGAAAATTTGTATAACGTCCTCGGTGTCGCGCCCAATGCCAGCGACGATGAAATCAAGAAGGTTTACCGTTCGCTGGCCATGCGCTTCCACCCCGACCGCAACCAGGCCCCCGGCGCCGAGGCGCGCTTCAAGAGCGTCACCAAGGCGTATGAAATCCTGGCCGACCCGGCCAAGCGCGCCGAATACGACCAGAGCGTGAACCACCGCATCATCATCGATCCGGAAGCGGAAGCCTATGCCCTGTGGTGCGGCGTGTTCCGCCTTCACGGCACCGTGCTACCGGCCGATTGAGGGCGTCTCACATAACCTACTGCGCGTCGTGATTTGCGGCCTGCGATGCTCACCGTACTAAAGTACGGTTGCGCTTCTTAGGCCAACGGGGGCGCCGAGCCTCACTGCCGCTCGCTACGGTTCTGTGAGACGCGGTACAGTCCGGATGATTTTAAAAACAACAACAACGGCGCTTTTAATGTAACAGCGCCGCGCATCACATTGGAAAGCACAGCATGAGAAGAGTACACCCTGAATTCGCGTACCAGTCGCGCGAGCTGGAAGGCCAGATCGACGGCATCCTCGGCGACCCGCCGAACCGCAAGAACTACAAAAGCATGGTCGACGCACTGGTGAGCGAGTACGCGAGCGGCGGCGGCATCGAAGACGTGAACATGCTGGCCTTCGCGCTGGTCGATCACATCACCTTCAGCGACCCGAAGGGCTTGCTGGCCGAAAGCGAAGACTACGAGTTCGGCGACCCGTCCCGCGTGTTTTCCATGGCCGCGTGCGCCGCGCCGGAAGCGGCGAAGATGTACGCCGCCATCGAAGAGAGCTTCCCCGACCTGGCGCGCCAGGCCATCATCACGGCCTTCCTGCACAAGAACCCGCGCCTGTGGGACGACGACGACCAGTCGCTCGACCAGCTGGCCGCCAATGACGACGGCGACGACGATCACGATGAAGACGAAGCCACCGACGATTTCGCCCAGATGTTTGACCAGGATGGAGATGACCATGGCCGATAATGAACAAAAAAGCAACCTGCCCGCGCTGACGAAGCAGGTCACGGAATTGGTGCTGTCCGGTTCGCTGGGCCACGCCGAGCAGGCGTTTGCGGACGCGGCCGACCAGTACGGCGACCTGGCCGTGGTGGAAGTGCTCAATTCCATCCCGCCGCAGGTGACGGCCCTGCACCTGGCCGGCTTCGACGGCGGCAAGATGTCGCTGGCCACCTTGCTGGTGCCGCCGAAAGCGTGGGCCGACAGCCTGGCCTTCATCGCCGCCACCTGGAGCGATGACCAGATCGAGGATGATCCGGAACGCATCGCCGAAGCGCTGTTCGCGCACATCCACGGCGTCGTGTTTTCCACCGACGACGCCGAGCGCCGCCGCGAGCTGCTGCTCGAAGCATCCGCCACCGACTGGGGCGCCACGGCGTTCGCCATTTTGTTCTCGATGGCGCCGAAGGAAATCCTCGAAGTGGCGGGCGAAATCGTCATCAAGGGACCGTACGTGACGGGCGTGACGTCGTCCGACAACGACATCGTGCCGCTGGCCATCGAACTGGCGCAAGCGAATGAAGACGGCTGGGACCGCTCGCTGTTCGAACTGTTCCCCGACTTCCGCCACAGCGCCGACCTGGCCGACGCGGAATACTCGGACGACCCGGATGAAGAACCGACCATGTTGCAGCGCAGTACCAAGGAATTGCTGTACCGTCTGCGCAAGCAAGTGCCGAGCACGCGCAGCGCGCCGCGTTCCAGCACGCGCCGCAGCCTGGGCACTGGCATTTTCTCGTAATGAAAGCAGGGAATCACTAATGCTGCCAGCAATTGTTGTAGAGAATCTTCCGCGCCTGGTGCGCGCCATCAAGCTGTTGCCGGGCGACCCGCGCGAAGACGCGGCGCTGAACCTGGCCGACGAATTGACGGGCATCACGGCCATGGTGGCCGAGAAGTTCACGAATGAACGCACGGCCGACGGCATCCAGAAGGCGCTGTACCTGACGGTGGGCGGCGTGTCGCTGGGCCTGGAGCAGGCCGTCACGCATGAGGGCGACCAGGCCGCCCTCGACTTCCTTGTCGAGCACGGCGCCGAGCACGCGTTCCAGGTCGGCTTTCGCCTGATCAAGGACCTGTCGCAGCTGCCGGAAGACGCCCTCGTCGGCGAATACGACCAGGACCCCGTCTACCTGCAGCGCCGTTTGCGCGAGCTGTTCATCGATATTTGCCAGGCCGACCCGAACCAGAACTGGGCCGGCTATGAAAAGTATGCGTTGCAGTTGCAACAGCGCAAGGAAGTGCAAGCCGTCGTGCGCCTGGCCAGCTGGCTGCGCCGCCACCACGACAACGGCCCCGTCAGCGACAGCGATTTGAATGCCGAGGGCGTCATCGCTCTGGCCATCATCTTCGCCATCGAAGGCGGCGGGCGCATCGTGGCGCGCACGGGTCAAAAGGAGTTTGAACGCTTCGTGCGTTCCGTGCGCAAGAACAAGCCCGACTTCGAGGAAGGCTGGGCCGCCCTGGTGGCCAAGGTGCCCGTGCAGCACCACCCCGTGCTGCTCGACCGCATCGCGTCCTACCGCCGCAGCTGCACCGTGGTGCAGAAAATCCTCACGCGGGCCAGCATGAAGAGCCTGTTCGAGGACCTGGAGAATTACGCGGGTTCCGAGCTGGATGCGGATTATTCGTGACCGCTGGTGTCGGATGACGCGGCGGCTTCGCCACCGCTAATCCGACCTACGCCGGCGCGCGTCCCGTAGGTCGGCTTAGCTGCGGCACAGCCGCAGCGTAAGCCGACATTGCAGCCTACGCTCCCCCTTCCAGCGCCGCTTCCTCGGCCAGCTTGACGAATGCCGCCACCAGCGGCGACGTCTCTTCTTCCCGTTGTGCAAGTAACAAGCTGGTCGTCGCCTGCGGGTCGGCGATGGGGCGGTAGCACACGCCATCCATGCGGATGCGGTCGAACGAGGCGGGCAGCACGGAAATGCCGCAGCCGGCCGCCACCAGGCCGATGATGGTCGATGCTTCGCCCGCTTCCTGCGTGACCTGGGGCACGAAGCCTGCGGCCTTGCACAGGCGGAAGATCTGCGGATAAATCCCCGTGCCCGCATCCTTGGGATACATGACAAAGCCTTCGCCCGCCATGTCGGCAATCGCGATGCTGTCCTTGGCCGCCAGCGCGTGGGCGACGGGCAGCACGAGGAACAGCGGGTCCTGGCGCAATTCGGTCAGGCGGATGTCGTCCGGGTACGTCGTTTCCGGCGGGCGCACGAAGCCCAGGTCCATCGTCCTGGCCGAGATCGCTTCCAGTTGATGCAATGTCGCCATTTCATGCAGGGTCAAGGTGACGTGCGGGAATTGCTGGCGGTAGCGGTTGATGACGGTCGCGAAGTAGGGCGTAAACGGCGTGGAAAAGGTAAAACCGATGCGCAATTCGCCCGCTTCGCCCCGCTGGGCCCGGCGCGCCGTGACGGCCGCCTGTTCCGACAGGGCCAGGATGCGCCGCGCATCGTCGAGAAACAGCGCGCCTGCCTGCGTCAGCCGCACGGAGCGCTTGTTGCGCTCGAACAACTGCGCACCGAGTTCCGCCTCCAGCGCCTGGATTTGCTGGCTCAGCGGCGGTTGGCCGATGTGCAGGCGCTCGGCCGCGCGCGTGAAGTGCAGCTCTTCGGCAACGGCGACAAAGTAACGCAGGTGGCGCAGTTCCATATAAGTAATATTTTAAAAGTATGAGTTGGGCCTTGAATATATATTGGACGATATGAGTTGGCAATCCTAAGATGAAGACTCGCTTCCTTTCCGAAACACGGCCATGTCTGATTCATCGCTCTCCTTTGCCCCCGCCACCTCGTCTGCCATCGCGGTTTCTCCCGCCGCACCCGCGCCCCGCACGGCCATCGCCAAGGGCTCGATCGAATTCAAGCGCAGCAACCGCGCCCTGTTCTTTGGCGGCTTTTCCACCTTCAGCCTGCTGTATTGCATACAACCGCTGTTTCCGCCGCTGTCGCACCAGTTTCATCTGACGCCGGCGCAAAGCAGCTGGTCCTTGTCCGTGTCGAGCGGCTTGCTGGCCATCTCCTTGGTGCTGCTCAGCGCCGTCTCGGACCGGGTGGGACGCAAGCCGCTGATGGTGGCGTCGATGTTTTCCGCCGCGATATTGACGATCTTGTCCGCCTTCGCCCAGGATTATGCGCAACTGCTGGCCATCCGCGCCGCGCTGGGCATCGCCTTGGGCGGCATGCCGGCCGTGGCCATGGCTTACCTGGGCGAGGAAATCGAGGGGCCGTCGCTGGGATTGTCGATGGGCTTGTATATTGCAGGCAGCGCGTTTGGCGGCATGTCGGGACGCCTTATCGCTTCCATGCTCAGCGATTTCCTGTCGTGGCGCTGGGCCCTGGGCGTGCTGGGCGTGGCCGGCGTGCTGGCGGCGGCGGAATTCTGGCGCAGCCTGCCCGCGTCGAAGAATTTCGTGCCCACAACCCGAGGCTGGAATGCGCTGCCGCACGCGATCAAGCAACATTTTTCCGACCGGGGCTTGCCATGGCTGTTCTGCCTGGCTTTCGTGCTGATGGGCTGTTTCGTCAGCCTGTATAACTACATCGGCTACCGCCTGCTGGCCGCGCCATTTGGCTTGCGCCAGAGCACGGTCGGTTTGCTGGCCTTTCTGTACCTGATCGGCATCTTCAGTTCCGTGTGGGCGGGCCGCCTGGTGGACCGGCTGGGGCGCCGGGGCGTGCTGTGGATCATGCTGTCGGTGATGCTGTCCGGCATAGTATTGACCCTGTTCGACTCGCTGCCGCTGATCGTCATCGGCATGGCGCTGGCTACGTTCGGTTTCTTTGCCTCGCATTCGATCGCCAGCAGCTGGGTTAGCCGCCGCGCCCGCGCGCCGCAGGCGCTGGCCTCGGCCTTCTATCTGCTGTTCTATTACCTCGGTTCCAGCCTGATCGGTTCCGCCTCGGGCATGATGTGGGGCTTCGACGGCTGGACGGGGGTCATCATCATGCTGGGCGTATGCCTGAGCGGCGGCGTGCTGATCGCCTTGCGCCTGCGCCATCTGCAGCCGCTGGGCGCGCGCGAAGCGGTGGGCTGAGGCGGCTATTTGGGGCAGTTGCCGATCATCGTTTCCCCCTGCTTGCCCGCGCGCGTGGTCACGCACAAGGTGCCCAGCGCGCTGGTGATTTTATACGTGCGGCTGCCCCTGGCCTCATTCGCGCCCACTTCCTCGATTTTCGATGCCTCGTACCATTTCGGCGGCACGGCTGCGTAGGCTTCGGCAAAGCCTTGCTGCATGCGCTTGAAGCCCGTGTCCTCCAGTTTTTGTTCTCCCCGCTGGGGGAATTCCTTGCGTAAATCCTTGTCGATCTTGCCCACGTCGCGCTTGGCTTGCGCCAGGATATCGGCGGCGCTGGGCGCTGGCGGCGCCGTGATCGCTTCCTGCATTGCCGGTGCTGGCGCCGGCTCGGCGGCGGGCGCGGGCAGGGGGCGGCTGACGGGCGCCGGTATGGTTCGGCGCGGCACACGTTCAGCGGCCGGTTTTGCGCTGCGCAAGGCTATCGGCTTGGGCGGCGCAGGGGGCGTGTAGCGCAGCCAGGCGATGGCCGGGCCCTGCGGCAAGTGCTCGTCAGCGGCAAGGCGGGGGCGCGACTGCAGCACGACATAGGCCAGCCCCGCGTGCAGCAGGACGATCAGCAGCAGGCCGGGAGCGCGGCGGGGCAGGGGTGGCAGCGAGGTCATGGAGGGCATGGTGGTTCAGGTACGCCAATGTATCTGAAGGATTTGATAATTATCTAGAATGTCACAAGCACTTACAAAAAAGTGCACCATGGAAATTTCAATGCCATGGCGCGTGGCGGGGAACCTTGGGCCGGCCTGACGATCCAACTCTCGATACCATGGGAGGACAGATCATGATGCAGGTAAAGGAAGTGGCACGGCGCTTTGGCGCCATCGAACACGCGATCGGCCAGGCGGCCCAGTTGTGCGGCAAGCAGCAGGGCATGCCGATGGACTTGAAGGATTGCATCAATCAGCTGGACCAGCAAAAGAGCGCCGTGCGGCAAGCCATCGACACGCAGGACGATGCGCGCATCCGGCAAGCCGTCGACCAGATGGAATCGCTGGGCGACCGCGCCAAACGGGCGTGCGGCACGGCGACCAGCGTGACGCCGGAAATGAAGAGCGCCGTGCTCAAGGTCCACGATGAACTATCGGACCTGAAGCATCAGCTCCACTAGAACCTGGCTCCTGCGCGCTACATCTGCCGGAACAGATGGGCATATAAAGGGCTGACACGCAGTTGCGCCGGATGCTGGCGTAGGGTCAGCGACAGCTTGCCCGCCTCGTCGCGCACGGCCGCGGCGATGGCGCTGGCATTGACGATGGTGCCCCGGTGGATTTGCCAGAATTGTTGCGGGTCCAGCTGGGGCAAAAGTTCCTTCAGGCTCGTGCGTATCAGCGCTTCGCTGTCCTGGCACACGACGTTGATGTATTTGTCCAGCGCCTCGAAATACACGACGTCGGCCAGCGCGATCATGCGCACGCTGTTGCCTACGGCCGCCCGTATCATTTGCAGGCGCGGCGCGGGCGGCACCATGGCCTGCAACTGGGCCAGCAGTCGGGCCAGGTTGTCGTCGCTGGGGGCCGCTGTGACGGTTGCCACCACCGGCGCCGCCGCAGTGGCTGCCGCCGCTGCCGCCGCTGGCGTTGCTCTCCCGCTGGCGCCGGCGCTGTCGCGCAGGCGTTGCTGCAAGCGTTCCACCGTCTTGGCCAGGCGCGCATCGTTGACGGGTTTTAAGACGTAATCGGCGGCCGCGTGCTCAAAGGCGGCCAGCGCATATTCGTCGTAGGCGGTAACAAACACGATATGGGGGAACGCGACGCCGTCCGGCCACTGCTCCGCCAGTTCCTCGGCCGCTTCCAGGCCTGTCTTGCCCGGCATCTTGATGTCGAGAAATAGTATGTCGGGCTGCAGCGCCAGGCCTTGCTGCAAGGCTTCCACGCCATTGGCGCAGGTGGCAACGATGTCGAGTTCCGGCCATAGCCGGCGCAGGGCATGCGCGAGGGCGGCGGCGAGTATGGGTTCGTCTTCGGCGATCAGGGCGCGCGGGGTGGAACTGGTCATGGCGTGGGGCTCGCGGTGGTGGAGTGTATCGGTAATTGAAGGCGGGCGATGACGCCTGCCGGTGTGTTGGGGGCCAGCGACAGGCTGGCGGCATCGCCATGCATGCCGTGCAGCCGTTCACGGATATTCGCCACGCCCAGCTGCGTGCCCTTGGTCTGGCCTGGATGGTCGAGGCCCAGACCATCGTCGCTGACGGTCAGCACCAGCGCGCCGCCGTCCGTGGATGCCTGCACGTGGATATGGCCGCCTTCGATCTTCGGTTCCAGGCCGTGCTGGATGGCGTTTTCCACCAGCGGCTGCAGCAGCATGGGCGGCACCTTGATATCGCGCAAGGCCTCGGGCAAGTCCAGCGCATAGCTCAGGCGCGCACCCATGCGTATCGACATCAGTCCCAGGTAGGCTTGCATCAGGGAAAACTCCTGCGCGAGGGTGGTGGACCCGGCGCGCGAGGAACTCAAGGTGGCGCGCAGATACTGGATCAGCTGGTCGAGCAGCAGCTGGGCGCGGTCCGGATCAAAGCTGATCAGGCCCTGCAGGTTGGCCAAGGTGTTGAACAGCATGTGCGGCTCGATCTGCGCCTGCAGCAGTTGCAGCTGCGCCTGCATGGCCTGGCGCGCCACGGATTCGGCGCGGGCTTTTTCCTCGGCGGCGATCATTTGCAGGCGGGCAATCTTTTCGCGGCTGGAGAAAAACAGCACGGCGCCGCCCGTGGCCAGCAGGGTGAACACGAGCGTGCCCATCATTTGCGTGGGCAACAGCTTGTCGAAGCCGCCCACGTCCACGCCCGTCAGCCAGCCGAACAGAACCAGGCCCAGCATTTGCGCCACGGGCACGGATAGCAGGATGATGAGCATGAAGGGCAGGAGTCTGGGCCGCTGGTCCGCACCCCATAAAGTCAGGCGCATGCCGTCGATCAGCAGGAAGGCGATCGTGCCGATGCACATCGAGGCGATCAGGTTTTGTCCGAAATGGCTGCCCGGATTGAGGATGAAGGTAATGACCAGCGCGCAGATCGCGTTCAGCACCAGCGCATAGCGAGAGTCGAGCAGCATGCGGTAGTAGGGAAAGCGGCGTCTGGCGGGGGCGTGGGCGGAAGGGGCGTCGGAGTTCATGGAAGTGTCTGCTGGTAGCGATGGGGCATTGTGTGCCAGCGCAGGCCAGGGCGCAACAGGGCTGCGACGAAACGGTGCCGGCGCGTCGCCATTCGCAGCGTCGCGCCGCCAAACGGGGCCGCTTTACTTTTCACGATGGGCGCGGGATAGTATGGCAAGACAGTCTTTGCTATAAAGGAAACCTCATGTGGCCCTACCCACGCACCCTGGCGCACCGCGGCGGCGGCACCCTGGCGCCTGAAAACACCCTGGCCGCCCTGCGCTGCGGCCTGGCCTACGGCTACCGCGCCGTGGAATTCGACGTCATGCTGGCGTCCGACGGCGTGCCCGTCGTCGTGCACGACCCCGAGCTGGGCCGCACGGTGGCCGGCAGCGGCCACGTCAACGATTACACGGCCGCACAGCTGGGAACGATGGAGGCGGGCGCCTGGTTCGGCCCGCAGTTTGCGGGCGAGGGCGTGCCCACGTTCGAGGCCGTGGCGGCGTATTGCAAGGCGCAGCACATCTGGATGAATATCGAGATCAAGCCGGCGCCCGGCTTCGACGTGCCGACGGGCGAGACGGTGGCGCAGGCCACGCGCGATTATTTTGCAAAGGAAATTGCTGAAGGAGAGTTATTGCCCTTGCTCTCGTCGTTCAGCATCGCCGCCCTGGAAGCGGCGCGCCAGGCGGCCCCGGAACTGGCGCGCGGCTGGCTGGTCGAACGGATACCGGACGACTGGGCGAACACGGCGAAGGAACTGGATGTGGTGGCGATCCATTGCGACCACACGCAACTGACGCGCGCGCTGGCGCTGGCAGTCAAAGAGGAGGGATTGGGGCTGTTCTGCTACACCGTCAACACGCCCGAACGGGCCAGCGAGCTGCTGGCCTGGGGCGTGGATGGGTTTTGCACGGACAGGATAGATATTATTCCATCCATGGCGTAGGTCGGATTAACGGGGCAAAGCCCCGCGTAATCCGACAACATTGTTGACGTTATTGGTGTTGTCGGCTTACGCGCTTGCGCGCTAAGCCGACCTACGTTTCAAGCGGCTTAGAAAGTCACGCGCATGCCGACGGTGACATTTCGGCCCATCAAAGGCGCCGCACTCTTGATGAATGAAGTGTGGCTGTACGCCAGTTCGTTCGTCAGGTTGTTCGCCTTGATGTAGAACTGGGCCGGCGTCGTGCCGATGCGCGTGTCGTAGTTGGCGGACAGGTTCAGCATGTTGTAGCCCGGGGTTGCCGTTTCGAACGCGGCCACCTTGTCTTGCTTGCCCACGCGGTAGAACTCGGCCACGCCGCTCCACGCCTGCCAGTTGGCGTCGACCTTCACGCCGACGCGCTGGGCCGGGATGCGCGGCAAGTTGCCACCATCGTTGGCCAGCTTGGCCCGCACGTAGTCGCCGAACACGCTGGCGCCGAACATGGGGTTCAGTTGCTGGCGCACTTGCCCTTCCACGCCCGTGAACGTGGCGTCGCGCTGGGCGTACTGGATCAGCTGGAAGCCTTCATGGCTGTCCAGCGTGCTGCCGAAGATGTAGTTGTCGACCTTGTTGCGGTAGGCGCTGGCCGAGAAGGTCGTGGCGCCCGCATATTTGCGCAAGGTCAAGTCGATATTGTTCGACGTTTCCTTGCCCAGGTTTTGATTGCCCAGTTCATACGTGGCCGTGGCCATGTGCACGCCGTGCGCATACAGTTCCTCGGCGCTGGGCAAACGGTGCGTGCGGGAAATGGTCGAACCGAGCGAATACTGGGGCGCGAATTTCCACACGGCGCCCAGCGAGACCGACGTGCCCTTGGCGCTGCGGTCCTGCAAGGTGGCGCTGTCGACCGCGATGTCTTGCCACTCGTGGCGCAAGCCCGCTTCGAAGCGCCATTGGTCGAGCTTGTATTCTTCCACCAGGAAGGCCGCGTGTTTCTTCGTGACCGTCGGCGCCACGTAGGCTTCCTCGCCCAGGGCGGAGAAATCGCGCTTCGACGTTTGCAGGCCGACGACGCCGCGCCAGCCGAAGACGGGATGGTGTTCCATTTCCAGGCGCGCGTCGTGGCCCTTGTTCTTAAACGTGGTGGCGATTTCCGTGCCTTCGATTTCATCGTGCTTGTAATCGGTGAACGACGCGCGCAGGCGCAGCTTGGCGAAGCCGGGCACGGGGTCGCGCAATTCGCCGCGCACATCCCAGCGTTCGCTCTTCAGCTTCACGTACGGCACGCTTTCATGCTCGTGCTCATGTTCCTCTTCAGCACCGTGGTCGTGGCCGTCGTGGCCGCCGCAATGCAGGTGCGTGCCATGCGGGTGGCAGCTTTCGAATTCGTGGTTGTGGCCAGGCAAGCCGTATTCCGCATGCTGGCTGGTGAAGGCCAGGCCCAGGAAGCCGCGTTCACCCACCCACGACACGCCCACGCTGCCCGTGTCCGTCTTGTTGTAGCTGCCGGCCACTTTGGAGCCGCCTTCCCAGCCGCTGCCGACCTTGTATTCCTTCGCGTCGCGCTTGACGCCTTCCGCGTGGAAGGCGATGTTGCCGGAGCCGCCAGTCACTTCAAAGGCGCCCGCCTTGTCGCGCGCTGCCGAGTTGGCGCGTACTTCCGCGCTGCCTTCGAAGCCCTTGGCTGGCACGCGCGTGGGGATTTTCTTGTCGATCACATTGACGACGCCGCCGACGGCGCCGCCGCCGTAGGCCAGCGCGGACGGGCCGCGCAAGACTTCAATCTGTTCCGACAGCATCGGTTCGGCCGCGACGGCATGGTCGGGGCTGATGGTCGACGCATCCTGCACTTCGGCGCCATCGGACAGGATCTTCACACGGGGGCCATCCATGCCGCGGATGATGGGGCGGCTGGCGCCGGCGCCGAAATGGCTGGACGTGATGCCGGGCTGGCCGGCCAGGGTTTCGCCCAGGGTCGCTTCGCGGGCGCGCACCAGTTCCTCGCCTTCCAGTACGGTCACGGGCGTGCTCATGTCGTCGCTGCCCAGGGCCAGTGCGCTGGCCGAAACGGTGACGGCAGGCAAGGTGGCGGCCTGTTGCGGCAGGGCGCTGGCGGGGGCGGCAAAGGCCAGCATGATGGCCAGGGCGAGGGGAGTGGGTTGGTGAGGACGGACGGACATGGGCAAGAATTCCTTTATCAGCTATCGGTGTTGGCAGGGTTGGGGCAGCGCATGAACAGGAAATAGCCTGCCCTAAGATGATAATGATAACCCATTATCATTAATGTGTGACAGTTTTTCAGGGCAGTAGATACAGGCGGATGGTGTATTCTGTCGGCTATGGAACGCACAACACGTCAAAAAACCGCTATTCAAGCCGCCATCGAGTCGGCCCAGCGCCCCCTGTCGGCGCAGGAAATCCTCGAACAGGCCAGCTTGCAGGTGACGCAGCTGGGCATCGCCACCGTTTACCGCAACTTGAAGTCCTTGGTGCTGGAGGAAAAGGTGCACGTGGTGACCTTGCCGGGCGAAAACCCGCGCTACGAGTCGAACACGGCCGCCAATCACCACCATCACCATTTCCAGTGCACCACGTGTCAGCGCGTGTTCGATGTGCATGACTGCCCGGGCGACTTGAAGCGCATGGCGCCGCAAGGCTTTGTTGTCGAGCGCCACGAACTGACCCTGTACGGCCGCTGCGCCGATTGCAATGCGGCCGCCGGCGCCAGTGCGGTCGCCGCCGGTGCCGCCCCGCACGCCTGCGCCAGCGGCCACGACCCGGCCTGAGCGGGCAGGCTGTCGATGTTGGCACGTGCGCAACAATGCCCGTGCCCGCCGTCAATGCCGCACCCCATATCACGTATAATCTTCCCTTTAAAGCTGCCGCCACTCTTTGCCAAAAAAACATGAAATCAACTGAAATCCGCGACAAGTTCCTCAAATTTTTCGAGTCCAAGGGCCATTCCATCGTCCGTTCCAGCTCCCTGGTGCCAGGCAACGATCCGACCTTGCTGTTGACGAACAGCGGCATGGTGCAGTTCAAGGATGTGTTTACGGGCACGGACAGCCGTCCGTACACGCGCGCCACCTCGGTGCAGCGCTGCGTGCGCGCCGGCGGCAAGCATAACGATCTGGAAAACGTCGGCTACACGGCGCGGCACCATACGTTCTTTGAAATGCTGGGCAATTTCAGCTTCGGCGACTATTTCAAGCGCGACGCGATCCAGTACGCATGGGAACTGCTGACCAAGGTGTACGGCTTGCCGGCTGACAAGCTGACCGTCACCGTGTACATCGAAGATGACGAAGCGTACGACATCTGGGCCAAGGAAATCGGCGTGCCTGTCGAGCGCATCATCCGCATCGGCGACAACAAGGGTTCGCGCTACGCTTCGGACAATTTCTGGCAGATGGCTGATACGGGCCCATGCGGTCCATGCACGGAAATCTTCTACGACCACGGCGCCGACATTCCCGGCGGCCCGCCGGGCTCGCCTGACGAAGATGGCGACCGCTTCATTGAAATCTGGAACCTCGTGTTCATGCAGTTCAACCGCGACGAAGCGGGCGTCATGCACAAGCTGCCGAAGCCGTGCGTCGACACGGGCATGGGCATGGAGCGCCTGGCCGCCGTGCTGCAGCACGTGCATTCGAACTATGAAATCGACCTGTTCCAGCATTTGATCAAGGCTGCCGCGCGTGAAACGGGTGCCACCGACCTGGAAAACAAGTCGCTGCGCGTGATCGCCGACCACATCCGCGCCGCCGCCTTCATGATCGTCGACGGCATCATTCCGGGCAGCGAAGGCCGCGCGTATGTTCTGCGCCGCATCATCCGCCGCGCCTTGCGCCATGGCCACAAGCTGGGCCAGACGAAACCGTTCTTCTACAAACTGGTGGCCGATCTGGCCATCGAGATGGGCGGCGCCTATCCGGAGCTGGAAGAAGCGAAAGAAAACGTCGCCAACATGCTCAAGGCCGAGGAAGAGCGTTTCGGCGAAACCCTGGAAACGGGCATGAAAGTGCTGGAAGCGCAGCTGGCCAAGGATGCCACGGGCATCGACGGCGCCACCGCTTTTACTTTGTACGAAACCTACGGCTTCCCGCCGGACCTGACGGCCGACATCTGCCGCGAACGCAATATCAGTTTCGACCAGGCTGGCTACGATGCGGCCCTGAAGGAAAGCCAGGAACTGTCGCGCAAGGGCGGCAAGACGCACAAGGACAGCAAGGTCGAGTACACGGGTGAGAAAAACAAATTCGTCGGCTACGACCAGTTGACGTTCAGCAGCAAGGTCGTCGCGCTGTACGCGGCCGGCACGCAGGTAGCTGAACTGAAGGCGGGCCAGGACGGCATCGTCGTGCTCGACACCACGCCGTTCTACGCGGAATCGGGCGGCCAGGTGGGCGACCAGGGCGTGATCGCCTCGGGCGCAGGCAGCTTTGCCGTCAGCGACACCCTGAAAATCCAGGCCGACGTGTTCGGCCACCACGGCGTGCTGGAATCGGGCGTATTGAAAGTGGGCGACGCCGTCTCGGCCGAAGTCGACACGGCCAAGCGCGCGCGCACGATCCGCAACCACTCGGCCACGCACCTGATGCACAAGGCCTTGCGCGAAGTGCTAGGCGGCCACGTGGCGCAAAAGGGTTCGCTGGTCGACCCGGACAAGACCCGCTTCGACTTCAGCCACAATGCACCGATGACAGCCGAGCAGATCGCCGCCGTGGAAACGATCGTCAACAAAGAGATCCTGGAAAACCGCGCCACGCAAGCCCATTTGATGTCGTTTGACGATGCCGTCAAGCATGGCGCGATGGCTCTGTTCGGCGAAAAATACGGCGACGAAGTGCGCGTGCTCGACATCGGCAGCTCGAAAGAGCTGTGCGGCGGCGTCCACGTGCAGCGCACGGGCGACATCGGCTTGTTCAAGATCATCGGCGAAAGCGGCGTGGCCGCTGGCATCCGCCGCGTGGAAGCGGTGACGGGCGAGGGCGCGTTGGCGCTGGTGCAAACCATCAACCGCCGCCTCGCCGAAGCAGCCAGCGCCCTGAAGGCGCAGCCGGAAGAACTGACGGCCCGCATCGTCCAGGTGCAGGACCACGTGAAGGCGTTGGAGAAGGAACTGGCCGCGCTGAAATCGAAACTGGCGTCGGGCCAGGGCGATGAGCTGGTCACGCAAGCCGTCGATGTCAACGGCATCAAGGTGCTGGCGGCCGTGCTGGACGGCGCCGACGTGGCACGTCTGCGCGAAACCATGGACAAGCTGAAGGACAAGCTGAAAACGGCCGCCATCGTGCTGGCCAGCGTGGCCGACGGCAAGGTCAGCCTGATCGCCGGCGTGACGGCGGACGCGACTTCCAAGGTCAAGGCGGGCGAGCTGGTGAACTTCGTTGCACAGCAAGTGGGCGGAAAAGGCGGCGGACGCCCCGATATGGCGCAGGCTGGCGGCACCGATCCGAGTGGCCTGGCGGACGCCCTGGCCGGCGTGCCGGCCTGGGTCGGCGAACGCGCAAAATAAGGCGTAAGCTAGAAGGCATGCGGGGTTTTCGCCCCACAGCCCCTTGAAAACGGCCCGCAGACGGTGTTTGCGGGCCGTTTTGCCGTGTGGAATCTCGTTGTGACACCACAACAGCCGATGAACTATTTTGGTGCAGCGCGTCAATGCCCCTGATTTAGAGTAGTATGTCGAAAATCAGTACAACAAAACAATGGTGGGATATTGATGATGAGCGACACACTACTTGATACCGAGATTATGGAATTTCACAAAGAACTCGACGCGCGCGGCTTGAATTGCCCGTTGCCGATTCTGAAGGCGAAAAAGGCTTTGTCAGAGTTGCAGAGCGGGGAAGTGCTGCGCATCATGGCAACCGATCCCGGTTCCGTGCGCGACTTCCAGGCTTTCGCCAAGCAAACGGGCAATGCCCTGCTGTCGCATGTGCAGACGGGTACCGAATTCGTCTTCTTGATGCAACGCAAATAATTCTGCCAGCCGGGGCCGCCGTGGCGCGGCCTGGTTTTCCTTCCCGAACCAGCCCTTTTGCTGCCCTGCAGCGTAGCGGCGGTCCCCCTTGAAATCCCCGAAGCTGGACAGTTTAGATGGATTGCTCTAACAAAAAATCGCACGATCGTGCTTAAATTCGGTTCAGGATTCAAATTTCTCTTATAATCGAACGCACAATCAGCACTTGATCCGTCATTTTTATAATTTCCCAAAGGCATAGCTATGAAAGTCTTGGTACCCGTCAAACGCGTGGTCGACTATAACGTCAAAGTCCGCGTCAAGAGTGACGGCACTGGCGTCGATACCGCCAACGTCAAAATGTCGATGAACCCTTTCGATGAGATCGCGCTGGAAGAAGCGATGCGCCTGAAAGAAGCCGGCAAGGTCACTGAAGTGGTCGCCATCTCCTGCGGCGTGACGCAGTGCCAGGAAACCCTGCGCACGGCCATGGCCATCGGCGCCGACCGCGGCATCCTGGTGGAAACGACGACCGACCTGGAACCGCTGGCCGTGGCCAAGCTGGTCAAGTCCCTGGCCGAGAAAGAACAGCCGCAACTGATCATCCTGGGCAAGCAGGCGATCGATGACGACAGCAACCAGACGGGCCAGATGCTCGCTGCCCTGCTGGGTTGGCCGCAAGCCACGTTCGCTTCGAAAGTCGTGCTGGAAGACGGCAAAGTCACCGTCACGCGCGAAGTCGACGGCGGCCTGGAAACCCTGGCATTGACCTTGCCAGCGATCATCACCACCGACCTGCGTTTGAACGAGCCACGCTATGTGACCTTGCCGAACATCATGAAGGCAAAGAAAAAGCCGCTCGAGACCGTCAAGCCGGAAGACCTGGGCGTCGATGTTGCGCCACGCCTGAAGACCCTGAAAGTCGTCGAGCCAGCCAAGCGCTCGGCCGGCATCAAGGTGCCGGACGTCGCTACCCTGGTCGCCAAGCTGCGTACCGAAGCCAAAGTCATCTAAGCGGCTTTGCCGTCACTCCAGAACAATTACAGGACATATCATGGTCGCATTAGTTATTGCTGAACACGACAACGCTACCTTAAAGGGCAGCACCCACCACACCGTGACCGCGGCTGCCCAGTGCGGCGGCGACGTGCACGTACTGGTCGCAGGTTCGAACGCCTCGGCTGCCGCCGCTGCCGCCACGCAAATCGCCGGCGTGACGAAAGTCATCGTGGCCGACGCGCCATACTTTGCCGACGGCCTGGCCGAAAACGTGGCCGAGCAAGTGCTGGTCATCGCCGGCAACTACAGCCACATCCTGGCGCCAGCCACCGCCTACGGCAAGAACATCCTGCCGCGCGTGGCCGCCAAGCTGGACGTAGCGCAAATCTCGGAAATCACCAAGGTCGACTCGCCTGACACCTTCGAGCGCCCGATCTACGCCGGTAACGCCATTGCCACCGTGCAATCTGGCGACAAGGTCAAGGTCATCACCGTGCGCACCACCGGTTTCGACGCCGCTGCCGCCACCGGCGGTTCGGCTGCCACCGAAACCGTCGCCGCCGTTGCCGACAATGGCAAGTCCGCCTTCGTGGGCCGCGAACTGGCCAAGTCCGACCGTCCTGAACTGACCGCCGCGAAAATCATCGTGTCGGGCGGCCGTGGCATGGGTTCGGCCGAGAACTTCCACATCCTGGAGCCGCTGGCCGACAAGCTGGGCGCCGCCATGGGTGCTTCGCGCGCCGCCGTCGACGCCGGCTTCGTGCCGAACGACTGGCAAGTGGGCCAGACGGGCAAGATCGTCGCGCCATCGCTGTACATCGCCGTCGGCATCTCGGGCGCGATCCAGCATCTGGCCGGCATGAAAGACTCGAAAACCATCGTCGCCATCAACAAGGATCCGGAAGCGCCGATCTTTGCCGTGGCCGACTACGGCATCGTGGGCGATCTGTTCGAGATCGTGCCGCAACTGGTCAAAGAACTGGGTTAATTTAAACCCATCAGGTTTTGTATATCACGAAGCCACGCCGGCCCGCCCCACACGGCGAGCCGCGCGTGGCTTTTTTCTTGGAGAAATAGATGAGCTATCAAGCCCCGCTGAAAGACATGTTGTTCGTCATGAACGAACTGGCTGGCCTGGCCGAAATCCATACTTTGCCTGGCTGCGAAGACGCGACACCCGACACGGCCGAAGCCGTGCTGGAAGAAAACGCCAAGTTCTGCGGCGGCGTGGTGGCCCCCCTGAACGGCCCCAGCGACAAGGAACCGAGCTTCTGGCACGACGGCCAGGTCACGACCTCGAAAGGCTTCAAGGAAGCGTTCAAGGCCTACGGCGAAGCGGGCTGGCAGGGCGTGCAGCATCCGACGGAATTTGGCGGCCAGGGCTTGCCCAAGCTCTTGGCTACGCCCTGCATCGAAATGCTCAATTCGGCCAGCATCTCGTTCGCCCTGGTCGCCCTGCTGTCGGACGGCGCCATCGAAGCGCTGCTGACGGCCGGCAGCGACGAACAGAAGGCCACCTACCTGGAAAATCTGGTCTCCGGCAAGTGGACGGGCACCATGAACCTGACGGAGCCGCAAGCGGGGTCCGACCTGGCCGCCGTGCGCACGCGCGCCGTGCCGCAGGACGATGGCACCTATAAAGTGTTCGGCACGAAGATTTTCATCACGTACGGCGAGCACGACATGGCGGAAAACATCGTCCACCTGGTGCTGGCCCGCACGCCGGACGCACCGGCCGGCGTGAAAGGCATTTCGCTGTTCATCGTGCCAAAATTCCTCGTCAATGCGGACGGCAGCCTCGGCGCGCGCAACGACGCGCACTGCGTATCCATCGAGCACAAACTGGGCATCAAGGCCAGCCCCACGGCCGTGCTGCAGTTCGGCGACCACGGCGGCGCCATCGGCACCCTGGTGGGCGAGGAAAACCGCGGTCTCGAATACATGTTCATCATGATGAACGCGGCCCGCTTCGGCGTGGGCCTGCAGGGCATCGGCCTAGCCGAGCGCGCCTACCAGCAGGCCGTGGCGTTCGCCAAGGACCGCGTGCAGTCGCGCGACCTGGCCGGCTCGCCCGGTCCGGTCTCCATCATCCACCACCCGGATGTGCGCCGCATGTTGATGTCGATGCGCTCGCAGACGGAGGCGGCGCGCGCGCTGGCCTACGTGGGCGCGGCCATCAGCGACGTGGCGCACCACCATCCGGACGCCGACGTGCGCGCGGAAAGTCTGGCGACGTACGAATACCTGGTGCCCGTCATCAAGGGCTGGGCCACGGAAATGTCGCAGGACGTCACGCGCGACGGCGTGCAAGTGCACGGCGGCATGGGTTTCATCGAAGAGACGGGCGCCGCCCAGCATTACCGTGACGCCAAGATCCTGACGATCTACGAAGGCACGACGGCCATCCAGGCGAACGACCTCGTGGGCCGCAAGACGGTGCGCGACGGCGGCGCCGTGGCAAAAGCCATCATCGCCCAGGTGCGCGCCACGGAAGCCCAGCTGGGCGAACTGACCGGCGCCGACTTCCAGGCCATGCAGCGCCACCTTGCCGAAGGCAGCGCCGCGCTGGAAGCGGTCGTGGAATATGTGGTGGCAAACATGAAGACGGACATCAAGGCCGTGTTTGCCGGCAGCGTGCCGTATCTGAAACTGGCCGGCATCGTGCTGGGCGGCTGGCAAATGGCGCGCGCGGCCATCGTGGCGCAGCAAAAGCTGGGAGAGGGCAGCGGCGACGCGGCGTTCTACAAGGCAAAGATCGCCACGGCCCGCTTCTTTGCCGACCACATCCTGTCTCAGGCACCGGGCTTGCGCGCCACCATCATCGACGGCAGCGCCGGCGTGATGGCCTTGTCGGAAGAGCAGTTTTAACCGGGTTCAGACCCCCTCATCCGCTAACGCCGAGTTTGACGTTGGCATTGTTGAGGGTCTGACCCCAGCAGTGTGCTGAAGGCCCGCAGAAGGCAAAAAAAGCGCTGGAGATCACTCTCCAGCGCTTTTTTTAACCACAAAGACAAATGCCGGGGTCAGACCCGCCGGGGGAATGTGCGCCAATGGCGCGCATTCCGATCCCACAGGGACTGACCCCAGATTTACTCTGCATTCTTAACGGCGGGCGATGCCGTTGCCGGAATTGCGTACCAAATCGCCAGCGGCCAGGCCAGGGTCCTGGTCAAACGCGAAGTCAGCTTTGGCGCCCGTTTCGTATTGCACGGTGACGGTCCAGGTCTTGGCGTTCTTCATGTGGCCTTCGACTTGCTTGCCCGCGTAGGCGCCGCCAGCGGCGCCGGCCAGGGTGGCAAGGTCCTTGCCGCGTCCGCCGCCGACCTGGCGGCCCAGCAGGGCGCCGGCTACGCCGCCGCCGATCATGCCCAGTGCACCGCCTTCACCCGCTTTTTCAGTGACGTTGACTGCCAGCACCTTGCCGCAATCGGCGCAAATCTGATGCTGCGGCTGCTTGGAGGGCTGGCTGGCGTAGGAGTTGCCCGCCTTTTGCGCGGCCTTGGCATTGATGATGGCCTGGTCGTATTCGCCCTTGGCGTCGCGCAGGCATTGCATGCGGGCTTTCGAGCTGCTTTCTTCTGCGCACAATTTCTTGTCGTCCGCATAGCGCGTGTTGGCTTGCTTTGTGTCGTACGCGTATTGCGCCTTCGGCGACAGGTTTTGCGCGAAGGCGGATGTGCTGAACAGGGCCGTGACGGCGACTGCGAGGATGAGTGGGCGACGAATCATGATCTTCTCCTTGGGGTGTTAAATGAGCCAGTAATGTCGGCATTGTGAATGCAGTATAGAGGAAAATCATGATTGCTTACCAACACTTACATGTGCGTGCGGGGCGACGGATAGATGTCATTTCCATGCGGAAATTAACCGTAGGCGCCGCCTGTGTACAGCAAGTCGAACAGGCGCGCCATGGTGGCGATCAGCACGCCCGCGCCTAGCATCAAGGTAGCGACCAGCACCACGGCCAGGGGCCAGCCCGTGTCCGACAGGCGGCTTGATGCGGCATTGTAGCGGGCGTCCCACTTGTCGTCCGGCATCAAGCCCAGGACCAGCGCTTCCAGGAAGCCGCCCAGCGCGGACAGGGTCAGCGGCAATATCTGATAAAACCAGTCCGCCTCGGGAAACAGCTGATGCAGCAGTGCGCTGGCGGGCAGGGCGGCCAGGTGTAGCCAGCCCCAGCGGTCTTTGGCGCCGTGCAGGTAGAAGCGGTGTGCGCCCAGCGTGCCCAGCAAAAAGGCCAGCAGGGTGGTGAATGCCTTGTTCTTGTGCGACTGTTGCAAAATGGTAGCGGTGGTCATGGGACTCCAGAATTGCTCATCAGTAAAGATTGCCAGTATCGGTCATTGCCTCGCACAACGATAGCACTTTCCTGTGGCGTTTATGCAATGATTTCGCGTGAGTTCAAGCCATGGCCGGCACGATAGACGCAGACGCCTATTGCGTCTTCGGCCCTGACTGGTCATAATGTTTGATTAGCCCAAATTACACGCCCGTCATCATAACGCTTGCTGCCTGGCGGTAAAGCGCGCTATAATTTGCGGCTTTTTCCGCCTCAGCACACTTTTTGGAAATATTATGGTCGTTATTCGTTTAGCTCGTGGAGGCGCCAAGAAGCGCCCGTTCTTCAACATCGTCGCTACTGATTCGCGCAATCGCCGCGATGGTCGCTTCATTGAGCGTATCGGTTTTTACAACCCGATGGCGCAAGGTGGCGAAGTTCCACTGCGTATCACCGCAGACCGTCTGGCCTACTGGCAAGGCGTTGGCGCACAATTGTCGCCAACCGTTGCTCGCCTGGTAGCCAGCAACAACAAAGCAGCAGCTTAATTAGATCACTGGTTTGACGGTCAAGACTGCATCCGGGGTGAAAGTCCCCGATGACCTGGTACAGGTAGGCTATGTCTCCGGTGCTTATGGCATTGCTGGCGGAGTCAGGATCACTCCTTTCTCCGACGATGCGGATGCATTATTAAGCGTCAAAACCTGGTGGTTTGATAAACCGACCTTGCATGATGTTCAAGTCAGGCAAGCGAAGTTACACGGCGGCGACGTCGTGGCCCAGCTGGTGGGTGTGGTCGGGCGGGATGCCGCAGAAGCGCTGAAAGGCGTGTCTGTGCAAATTCCGCGTAGCCATTTCCCGACGCTGTCGGCCGATGAATTTTATTGGTCCGATCTGATCGGACTGACAGTCGAGAATTTGCAAGGCGAGTGCCTCGGCACAGTGCACGACATGATGAGCAATGGTCCGCAGTCGATCTTGCGCGTTACGCCCGTCGCCAGTGCCGATGAGACCGTTGAAAAGGCGCCTGAGCGCCTGATCCCGTTTGTTGGCCAGTTTGTCATTAACGTTGACAAGGCTGCCAGCAAGATCACGGTCGACTGGGGCCTCGATTATTAAACCGCCTGCGCATAACTTTGCGCCGGGCAAACGTTGCAGGATGGTGAGCGATGCAATTTGATGTCGTGACCCTGTTCCCGGAAATGTTTGCCGCGCTGACGCAGTCGGGTGTGACCCGGCGCGCCTTCGAGCAGGGGAAATGTGGCTTGTCCTTGTGGAATCCCCGTGATTTCACGACCGACAATCACCGTACCGTGGATGACCGCCCGTATGGCGGCGGCCCCGGCATGGTGATGATGGCCCGTCCCCTCGAAGCGACAATTAATGCCGCCAGGCAACGCCAGACCGAATTGGGACTGGCGGCGCCCCGCGTGGTGTTCATGTCGCCGCAAGGCCGTCCGCTGACACACGCGCGCGTCACGCAGCTGAAAGCCGAGCCTGGCCTGGTGATCCTGTGTGGCCGCTATGAAGCCGTGGACCAGCGTTTGCTGGACCGGTGCGTCGACGAGGAAATCAGCGTCGGCGACTTCGTCCTGTCGGGCGGTGAATTGCCCGCCATGGCGCTGATGGATGCGGTGATCCGCCTGTTGCCCGGTGTCTTGAACACGGAGGCATCGGCCATCGAGGACAGCTTCGTCAATGGCTTGCTCGATTCGCCGCACTACACGCGGCCGGAAACATACGAAGGCATGGCCGTGCCGCCCGTCTTGATGGGTGGCAATCATGCCGAGATCGTCAAGTGGCGCCGCCAGCGCATGCTGGAAGCGACCGCGACAAAGCGGCCTGACCTGCTGGTCAGTGCGCGCGCCGCCGGCTTGCTCAGCAAGACCGACGAAAAATTCTTGGCCAGCCTGTAAGCCGTCTCCGGACGGCCGGCAGGGTGGCCAGTAGTGCCGGGCATGTTGCCCATATTGTGTTACCCATCCTCTACCGGGCGGATACTTGCTATCCACAGTGCGCCGGCATGATGGTTTTCGGAGTTATAAAAATGGACTTGATTCAACAATTAGAGCAGGAAGAAATTGCTCGTCTGGGTAAAACCATTCCTGAATTCGCACCAGGCGATACCGTTATCGTCAGCGTCAACGTAGTCGAAGGTACGCGCAAGCGCGCCCAGGCTTACGAAGGCGTCGTTATCTCCCGTCGTAACCGTGGCCTGAACTCGAACTTCATCGTTCGCAAGATCTCGTCCGGCGAAGGCGTTGAGCGTACGTTCCAACTGTACTCGCCGCTGATCGCTTCGATCGAAGTGAAACGCCGTGGTGATGTTCGCCGCGCCAAGCTGTACTATCTGCGTGAGCGTTCGGGTAAATCGGCGCGTATCAAAGAAAAATTGCCAAACCGCCGCGTTGTGGCGAAAGCAAGCGCGTAATATCAGCGTCTGCGTTGGGAAAAGGGGTACCGTATTGGTGCCCCTTTTTTTATTCTGAATTGCTAATGGGACAAGCTGCCATGGCCACCATCGCATTTGATCCAAAACAACTCGCCATCGATTCGATCGCCGGCGAGGCGGCGCTGGACGCCGTGCGCCTGACGCCGGACTGGCTGCGCCAGCGCCTGGCCGAACAGCCTGACTGGCAGCCCGAGATCACCCAGGATTTCCTCTCCGCCCGCGCCGTGCCCGTGCGCGCCGCCGTCCTCATTCCTCTGGTGCAGCGGCCGCAGGGCTTGACCATTTTGCTGACCATGCGCACGGACCACCTGAGCAGCCATGCGGGCCAGGTCAGCTTTCCCGGCGGTCGCAGCGAGCCGTTCGATGGCTCGCCCGTGGCCACGGCCTTGCGCGAAACGGAAGAAGAAGTGGGCCTGGCGCGCGAGCACATCGAAGTGCTGGGCTGCCTGCCCGACTACCTGACGGGCACGGGCTACCAGGTCACGCCCGTGGTGGGCCTGGTAACGCCGCCGTTCGAACTGCGCGCCGACCCGTCCGAAGTGGCGGAAATCTTCGAAGTGCCGCTGGCCTTCCTCATGGATGGCCTCAACCATCAGCGCCTGTCGGTGGAATTGCCGGGCGGACGGCGCTCGTTCTACGCCATGCCGTACGAGCGCTTCTACATTTGGGGCGCCACGGCCGGCATGCTGCGCAATCTGTTTCACCTGCTGCGCGCGTAAAATGGCGCCGCGCACGTAATAAGTTTGATTCCAGCACGGCACTGCGCTATCGTAGCGGGCATTGCGGTATTGCTGAAAAAGACAAAAAGGACGTTTGATGACATTTCTCTCCATACTTTGCGCATTGCTGATCGAGCAGCTCAAACCTTTGCGCGCGGACAATCCGATCTACGCCGAAATCAAGAGCCTGGCGATGCGCATGGAGACCTGGTTCAATGCCGGCCACGCCAGCCACGGCCGCATGGGCTGGTTCCTCATGATCGGCGCGCTGATGGTGCCGACGGCGGGCGTGTACTGGATCTTGCTCCACTACCAGCTGACCCTGCTGGCCTTTGCCTGGAACGTCCTCATCGTCTACCTGACCCTGGGCTTCCGTCATTACAGCCATTACTTCACCTCGATCCAGCTGGCCCTGAGCGCCGGCGACGAAGCGACCGCGCGCACCTTGCTGGCCGACTGGACCAAGCTCGACACGGTGGGCATGGAAGCGAGCGAGATCGCCCGCATCGCCGTGGAAAAAGCCCTGATCACCACGCACCGCAATGTGTTTGGCGTGTTCTTCTGGTTCCTCATGCCGCTGGGTCCTGCCTGCGCCGTGATGTACCGCGTGGCCGAATACCTGGCGCGCGCCTGGAACGAGCCCGAGCACATGCGCAATGAAGCGTTCGGCCAGTTCGCCGCGCGCGCCTTTTACTGGATCGACTGGATCCCCGTGCGCCTGACGGCCGTGGCGTTTGCCGTGGTCGGCAATTTCGAGGACGCCATCTACGCCTGGCGCAATTTCGCCCAGCGTTGGCAGGACGAGTCCATCGGCATCATCCTGACGGCCGGCGGCGGCGCCATGGGCGTACGCCTGGGCACGCCAGCGGAAACGGCCGCGCGCGTGCTCGTCACGCCCGACATGGCCGTCGACGACAGCGACAGCGAAAGCGATATCCTGCCGGGCGAAGAGCCGGGCGCGCGCGCCTTGCAGAGCACGGTGGGCCTCGTCTGGCGCGCCTTGCTGCTGTGGATGCTGTTGCTGCTGTTGATGTCGGGCGCCGTTTTCCTCGGCTGACGCGGGCGCACATGCGCCATCCATGCGCCTTGCGCGTGGAACAAGGTTAAAATAGGGGCTGGCGCGCAAGCGTGCCGGCCCCTGTTTGCATCGTCAGGGCAGATCGAGGTAGAACCCAAGTCTTCTATAAGATATAATACTGGCTTACCGCAGCAAACGTAGTTGACTACCAGCCCGGCTTACCCGCCGGGGCCATTCACGCAATCCAGTCCCGACAAGCCACATGGCCGAGTTATCTCAAAAAACAGGGGAACTCTCAGACGAGTTCTTCATCCTTGGTCTCACCAGCAATGGCAAGCAATTCCGACCCAGCGATTGGGCCGAGCGCCTTTGCGGAGTGATGTCCTGTTTCAATCCCGACGGCGGCGGGCGCAATGCGCACCTCCAGTATTCGCCCTACGTGCGCCCGACCGTCGTCAACGGCGTCAAGTCGGTGGTGGTCAACACCAAGCTGCGCGAGATCGAGCCGATGGCGTTTCACTTCGTGCGCGAATTTGCCAAGGATAACGACCTGCAGATCGTCGAAGCCTGCTTCTTGCCGCCCCCAGAAGAAAAGTAAGACCGTTTCAATTGATTTACCTCAAACCCGCCACGGCGGGGCTGGCGTAGCGTGGACACTCTGCCTCAAACGGAGCGGCGACATGCGCATCGGCGACATCTGTACCCTGCATACCATCCATTGCCAGCGTGACACCAGCGTGCAAGACGCTGCGCTGCTGATGCGCCAGCACCACGTGGGCGACCTGATCGTGGCCGAACAGCCGAATGGCGAGCGCGTCCCCATCGGCATCCTCACCGACCGCGATATCGTTATTTCCGTCATCGCCCTCGGTCTCGACCCCGCCAGCCTGCTGGTGGGCGACATCATGAGCGCGCAGCTGCTCACCGCCAGCGAAGACGAAGACGTCTACGACATCATCGAACGCATGCGTGTCAACGGCATCCGCCGCCTGCCCGTGGTCAACAGCCTGGGCGCGCTTTCCGGCGTTGTCAGCATCGACGACTTGCTGGCCTTCCTGGCCCAGGAAATGGCCGAGCTGGCGCGCATCAGCAGCGGCCAGCTGGTCCACGAAAAGCGCACCAGAAAGTAAGCGCGTATTGCGCAATTCCGGTCAAGTCACGGCTTGCTGAAAATGCTACAGTCGCTGCTCGTTCAACGGGAAGCGTTCATGCACTATCTGGCCAAGGCACTCTGGTATATCGAATCGCATTATGCGGACGATCTCTCGCTCGGCGATATCGCCCACGTGGGCGGCGCTTCGCCATGTCATTTGACGCGCGCGTTCGGCCTGGCCACGGGCCACTCCGTGATGCGCTATGTGCGGGCGCGCCGGCTCAGCGAGGCGGCGCGCGCGCTGGCCCAGGGCGCGCAAGACATCCTCGCCGTCGCGCTGGAGGCCGGCTACAGTTCCCATGAAGCCTTTACGCGGGCCTTCCGCGAACAGTTCCATGTCACGCCGGAAACGGTACGGGCCCAGCGCCACGTCGCCAACCTGGTGCTGGTGGAAGCGATCAAAATGGATGTGGCGCCGGGCGTGCCTTTGGCGCCGCCCCGTTTCGAGCAAGGGCCCGCCTTGCTGGTGGCGGGCCTCGTTGAGCGGTATTGCGCGGAATCGTCTGCCGGCATCCCCGCCCTGTGGCAGCGCTTCCTGCCCCATGTGGCGCCCGGCCAGCTCGTGTATGGCGTGTGCTGCAACAATGACGACGCGGGCAATTTCGACTACCTGTGCGCCATGCCGGTGGCCGACTTTTCCCAGGCTCCCGACGGCTGGGCGCGGCTGCGCATCGCGCCGCAGCGCTACGCCGTGTTTCATCACCGCGGCCACATTTCCACCATCCGCGCCACCTGGCATACGGTGTGGAACGAGTGGCTGCCGCAGTCCGGGCTGGAAGTGGCAGACGCGCCCGACTTTGAACGCTACGACCGGCAATTCGATCCCGCCAGCGGCGTCGGCGGCGTGGAAATCTGGCTTCCCCTGAAAGCATGAGCATGCCCGATACCTTGTCTGCGCCCATCCTGTTCGCCGGCACTACCGCGCTGCGCCGTCGCCTGTCGCAAATCGCCGCCGCGCTGGCGGCGGGCCTGCCCCTGTACTGGGTGCTGGGACCGCAGCCGCTGGGCCCGCTGGCCTGGTGCGCGCCGTTGCCCGTGCTGTGGCTGGCCCTGCGCGCGTCGCGCCGCGACGCGGCCTGGATGACCTTCCTGGCCACCGTGCTGGGTCTGTCATCCAACTTCAGTTATTTTCGCCTGCTCATGCCCTTGCCGGCCGTGCTGGCCGTGATCACCGTCAAGGCACTGCTGTGGCTGCTGGTAGTGCTGGCCACGCGGCGCCTCGTGCTGCGTTACCGGGCGTCGTGGACGGTGCTGGCGTACCCCGTGCTGTGGGTGGCTATCGATACCCTGATGGCGGCCTTGCTGCCCGATGGTAACTGGGGCAGCCTTGCGTATTCGCAAGCGGACAATGTTGCCATATTGCAGGTAGCGGCCCTGGCCGGCGTGCCTGGCCTGCTGTTTCTGCTGTGCCTGGCGCCGTCCGCGCTGGCCTTGCTGCTGGCCGGCGGACGTGCGTATGCACCAGCGGCGGGGGCGACGTTGTTGCTGCTGGCGGCCACGTTCGCCGGTGGCGCCTGGCGCGTGCAGGGCGCACCGGCAGCAAGCGGGCCACTGGCGGGACTGGTGGCCATCGACGACTTCATCGGCCCGGCCACGCCGCCGGCACGCGCGCAAGCCGTCTGGGACCAGTACGCGCGCCACGTGGTGCAACTGGCCGGGCAGGGCGCCAGGCTGGTGCTGTTGCCGGAAAAGATAGCCGTGCTGGCGCCCGCGCAGGCGGATGCCGTGCGGCAGCGTTTCCAGGCGCTGGCGCGCGGGACGGGTGCGTGGATTACCCTGGGCATCGGCGTGCAGGATGCTGCCGGCCGGCGCAACCTGGCCTGGCTGTTTGCTGCCGATGGCGCCGCGCCCGTCAGCTATCAAAAACATCATCTGGCGCCGCCCGAACGCGAGTTTCTTGCCGGCAGCGCGTATGCCGTGCAGCCGGTGGCGGGGCAAGCCATGGGCCTGGCCATCTGCAAGGACATGCATTTCGCGCCCCTGGGGCAGGCGTATGGCGCGGCCGGGGTGCAGGCGATGCTGGTGCCGGCCTGGGATTTTCAGCTGGACGGCTGGATGGGCGCGCGCATGACGGTGGTGCGCGGCGTGGAAAACGGTTATGCCGTGCTGCGCGCGGCGCGCGAGGGGGTACTGACGGTCAGCGACGCGTATGGCCGCGTGCTGGCGGAACGGGCCAGCAGCGCCATGCCGGGCAGCACCTTGCTGGCGCCGCTGCCGGCGCACCCGTCCGTCGCCACCTGGGCTGGATGGCTGGGGCCGCTGTTCGGCTGGCTCTGCGTGGCGCTGGGCGTGATGTTGCTGTGCGCGGGACGCCGTGCCATGCCTTCTTCCTGATGGGAAAAGTCAGATTTTGCTGCAATGCGCAAAAACGCATTGCGCAGCCCTTTTTATATTCTCCGTACGCAGGTTACATAATCGCCGCCGATTCATTCGCCATGGCCGTGCATATAATAGGCGTGATGGCGGCATATATATTGCACTGCAATAAATGGTGTTATCTGGTATTCGTGAAATGCGGCGATTGGTATTAATTGGTACTTAATTCAGCCACGAAGTCATACATATCGCCGCGGAAGTAGGAGCGGCAAAACTCCACGGCGCGGCCATCGCGCAAAAAGCCCAGCCTTTCCACCGACAAGCCCGCGTCGCCTTCCTCCGCCTGCAGCAGGCTGGCCTGCTCGCCCGTCAGCAACAGCGCGCTGAGGCGCTGCAGGGCGCGCACGGGCCGGTTGCCCGCCTGTTCCAGCGCGTCGTACATCGACACGTCGACGGCGTCGAGCGCCGGCAGGCAACTGGCGACGATGGTCGCGTATTCCAGGCACATCGGTATTTCGTCCGCATAGCGGATGCGGTGGAAGCGGTACACGGGCGCGCCCGGCGACAGCCGCAGGCGCAAGGCCTCTTCCGGCGTCACGGTGCCCTCTGCGCGCTTGAGCCACACGCTGCGCGGCGTGCGTCCGCGCGCCCGCATGTCCTCGGAAAAAGAGGTCAGTTTGGCGAAGTTTTTTTCGATGCGCGTATTGATGAAATTGCCCGAGCCGGGGCGGCGCACCAGCAAGCCTTCGTTGACGAGGCCATCGATGGCCTTGCGCACAGTGATGCGCGAGACGGCCAGGTCGCTGGCCAGCTGGCGCTCGGCCGGCAGGGCTTCGTCGGGGCCGAGGATGCGCTTGTCGATCGCTTCGCGCAGCGCGCGCTGCAGTTGCTGGTACAGGGGCAGGCTACTCGTCTGCCCCAGGCCTTGCATGATGTGAGCCAGGGTTGTCATACGCTGAAGGTCTCCGTTACGGCGCGTTGCAGACGCGCTCTGTATCTGTTTTATGTCGCTGGATAATACCAAAAAAGACCGTTATAAAACCAATTTGAATTATCAGGGCGGCAATTTATGCCTGCCCTTGCTGGTATTTACCCCGCTCATACGGGCTACAAATTGATTTCGCTGAAGTGGTCTGTGTGATTCAAACAACGTTATAAAAAAAAAGTCGCAACTGGTAGTGTTCTGGTATTGGATAGTAGTATATTGGCGTTGAATTGGTTTTGTAAGTGGTTGTGCCGAAGGGTCTGCAGCATGCCGCAAGAGTAGGCGGGCTGGAAAGAAGACCTACGTTAAAAATGAAAAGGTTCCAATCCTGGAGCCTAAATCAAGGGGGAGTACATGAAACGCAATTTGACACCTGCAGCTGCCGTCGTGAAATCCGGTTCGCGTAGCCGTACGCCGATCGCTGCGGCCGTTGCCGTGATGGTCGCCGGTCTGTCCTTTTCGGCGCAGGCGCAGGAAGCGCCCGCCGAAGACGTGGCCACCGTGGTGACGGTGACCGGCGTGCGTGCCTCGCTGGAAAAATCGCTGAAGCAAAAACGTAATGCGGATTCCGTGGTGGAAGTGGTGACCGCCGAAGATATCGGCAAGATGCCGGACCGTAACGTGGCTGACGCGATCCAGCGCCTGCCAGGTGTGAATACCCAATCGTCTGCCGGTGGCGAAGGCGGCTTCGGCGAAAACGACCGCGTCAGCCTGCGCGGCACCAGCCCCAGCTTCCAGCAAACCCTGTTCAACGGCCATGCCATCAGCACGGGCGACTGGTTTGTCTTGAATCAATTTGGCGGCAACGTGGGCCGTAGCAGCAGCTTCTCTTTGCTGCCATCGGAGTTGGTGAGCTCCGTTGTCGTGCACAAGAGCGCCACCGCCGACCTGCCTGAAGGCGGCGTCTCGGGCGTGATCGACGTGATCACCCGTCGTCCGCTGGAATTCAAGAACCAGATCACGGCCGAAGGCTCGATCCAGGCTTTCCATAATGACCTGGCCGGCAAGACGGACCCGCAGTTCTCCGGCCTGGTAAACTGGAAGAATGACACGAATACCCTGGGCATCATGGTGCAGGGTTTCTCGCAAAAGTCGACGGTGCGCCGCGATGGCCAGGAAATCCTCGGCTATACGCCGATCTCCGCTACCAGCAATGCGGCCTTGGCCCATCCTGAACTGGCCGGCGTAAAAGTGCCGACCTTTATCGGCGCCAGCCTGTTCGAGCAAAAGAAAACCCGCGAAGGTGGCGCATTCGACATCGAATTCAAGCCCAGCAAGGACCTGACACTGGACGTAAACGGCTTCTATTCGCAGCTGAAGGCACCGCATCAAAACACCAACTGGCTGGCTGCACCGGCCAACTCGGTGAACAGTACCAACGATAAAGGTGTCTCGACCGGTCAGGTGCCGACCAACTACACGGTCAAGAATGGCACACTGACAGGCGCCACCTTCGCAAAAAACTCTGGCGAAGTCGACAATATCTACCGTCCTGATGCTGGCGGCGAGTCGTACTACCTCGATTTCAACTTCAAATACCGCGCCACCAAGGACCTGACTCTGACTGGCAAGCTGGGCAAGACCCATGGCGTCGGCTATGACCGCGACGATGTGTACTACCAGAACAACGTCGATGGCGGCATGGTGTATCAATTGAACGGCATGAGCCCGGCCAGTGTTTCCTATCCCGGCGGCACCACCACCAAGCCAGGCTCGACGGCATGGGCCGGCGGCGGCGAATCGCGTTCCGTGGACCAGGAAAAATATGCTCAGATCGACGCGGAGCTGCGCCTGTCTTCGGGTATCTGGGATTCCGTCAAGTTCGGCGGCCGCTTGACCGATCACAAGCGCGATGCGGAGCATCCGTTCGAAACCCGTCCGGGCGACCTGGGCTTCTCCAATCCTGGCCCCGTGTGGAATGGCACGATGTACCCGAGCGACTTCGCCAACAACCTGGGCGGCAACCTGTCGAGCAACTACTTCAAGTACGACGGTTCGGCACTGGGCGCTTGGGGCGCGGCACCGGGCAACCGCCTGTTCGACTACGTGCGTCGCCATAACTGGACCGACGAATTCAAGCTGAAGGAAAAAACCTCGGCTATCTATGCCATGGCCAACCTGACGGGCGACAACTGGAGCGGCAACTTCGGTCTGCGCGCCGTTCACACCAAGCAGTCGACCCTGGTGAACCAGGCCGGCGGCCCGATCACCGGTTCCGACTGGGGTGCGTACTCGCAGCATCTGTATGAGCGCAGCTATAACGATTTCTTGCCTAGCGCCAACATCAAGTTCGATGTGCGCAACGACCTGGTGGTGCGCGCCGCCGTGGCCCGCACCATCGCCCGTCCCGACTACAGCGCGCTTGGTGGTTCGGTATCGCTGAACGACGATGCATTGAGCGGCAGCGGCGGCAACGTCAACCTCAATCCGGTGAAGTCGGATAACGCCGAAGTCAGCGCCGAATGGTATTTCGCACCGAAGTCGGCCTTCTCGGTGGGCTTGTTCTACATGGACCTGAAATCGGTCGTGTCGAACGGTACCGTCAACGCTACCTACTTCAACAGCAAGCGCAATGCCAACGCCGTGTACCAGATCACGTCGCCATTCAATACCAGCGGCAAGAACAAGGGCGCGGAGTTCAGCTATCAGCAACCGCTGTTCGGCGACTTCGGCATTTTGGCCAACTACACCTATGCCGATGGCAAGCTGGACAACGGTGACGAACTGGTCAACGCATCGCGCAGCACGTACAACCTGACGGCCTTCTACGAAGCCAACGCCCTCAGCGCACGCCTGGCCTACAACTACCGTTCGGCTTACAAAGCGGGCGTGGACCGTGGCGCCAGCCAGCACGTTGCCGGCGCCGGCGGCCTGGCCGGTTCGCTCAACTACAAGATCAACGAACACTTCACGATCACGTTCGATGCGCTTAACTTGACGAACACGACCATCAAGATGTACGCGGAAAACAAGGATCAGCCACGCGCTTTCTATAGCAACGGCCGTACCTTCTACCTGGGCCTGCGCGCCAAGCTGTAAACAAGACGATCTGGCCTGATGCACCCGCGTCAGGCCCGGTCTTCCTCGGTCTTTCAAGGCAAGTTCCTGTTTCAGGGGCTTGCCTTTTTTTTCGGCGCTCCCGCTGATCTTTGTCGCTTTCTGCTGCACCCCGTCGTTTGCCGTCTGTACTCATCCATAAAACCGTCCCGCCAGCGCGGCGGGCATCCATAACGAGGAGTCTATGAACAGCCGTTTGCATCCCGTATTACATCCCATCGCCGCCGCCGCAGCCTTGCTATCCATGAGCATGTCTGCCCAGGCGCAGCAAGCCCCCATGCAGGAAGTGGTCGTGACCGGCATCCGCGCCTCGCTGGAGCAATCGCTGAGCCAGAAGCGCAACAGCGATTCCGTGATCGACGTCGTCAGCGCGGAAGACATCGGCAAGTTGCCCGACAAGAACGTGGCTGACGCCGTGCAGCGTGTGCCTGGCGTCAACATTTCCTCGTCGGCCGGCGGTGAGGGCGGCTTCTCGGAAAATGACCGGGTCAGCATCCGCGGCACCAGTCCCAGCCTGACGCAAACCCTGATCAACGGCCACGCCGTGGGTACGGGCGACTGGTTCGTCACCGACCAGGTGGGCACTGTGGGGCGCAGCGTCAGCTTTGCCTTGCTGCCGTCGGAAATTGTCAGCCGCGTCACCGTGCAAAAGAGCGCGCAGGCGGACCTGGTGGAAGGCGGCGTGGCCGGCTCCATCAATATCGAGACGCGCAAGCCCCTCAGTTTCAAGCAGCCGTTCACGGCGGAATTGGCCGTGCAAGCCATCTATGCGGACTTGCCGGGCAAGACCGACCCTCAGATGAACGCCCTGTTTAACTGGAAGAACGAAGCGAAGACTATGGGCGTGCTGTTCCAGGTGTTTTCCGAGAAGCGCCACGAACGCCGTGACGGGCAGGAATTCTTCGGGTATGGCGCCATCGACGCCGACAGCCCTGCCGCGCAGAAATATCCGGAACTTGCCGGTGTGCTGGCACCGCTGGGCATCAACTCGGCCCTGTTCGAACAGGTACGCAAGCGCCAGGGGGGCAGCCTCGACCTGCAATTCAAGCCGACGTCTGATTTGATGCTGGACGTCAATGGCTTCTATTCCAAGCTGGACGCGGCCAATTACAACCGCAGCTTTTATAACCAGCCGGGCGCCAATCTGAATGCCGTCGATAATGACGGCAAGCATGTGGGCGTGATTCCCAGCGCGTTTACGGTCAAGAACAACACCCTGGTGGCAGCCGATTTTCCCGCGTCGCAATTTCCTGCCGCGAATGCCACCACGCCGTACAACGGTCAGCTGTATCCGGCCCTGGTGGACCAAATCTACCGCCCTGGCTCGAATTCGTCGACCGCGTATGTGGACTTCAACGGCAGCTACCGCGCCAGCGAGCGCCTGCGCATCACGGGCAGCCTCGGCTACACGCGCGGCATAGGCGAAACACCCGTCGACCTCGGCTATGAGGCGGGCTTGACCGGTGTGGGCGTGTCGTACCAGCTGAACGGCCTGTCGCCGGCCAGGCTGAATTTCCCCGGTCTCGATGTTTCAAAGTTATCGAATGCGGTAACGGCATCGGCCTGGGGTTCGCATGTGGAAACCCTGGACACGGAAAAATACGGCCAGGCCGATGGCGAGCTGAGCATGGATTACGGCGTGCTGGAATCGCTGAAGTTCGGCGCGCGCTACGCGGAACACCACCGCAATGTGTCATGGCCGGAAAACCGCAGCTGCGCCGTGTGCGACGGCACGACGAATGCGCCCTTGCCGACATGGAATGGCGGCACCTACCCGGGCGACTATGGCAAGGGCCTGGGCGGCAATGCGCAGGGACGCTACTGGCAGCTCGATCCGGCCGACCTGGTGGTGTGGGCCAACAAGTATGACAATACGGGCGGCCCGAATTCGCGCAACTGGCCGGCTGAACTGGACGTGAAGGAAAAGGATAGCGCGGCCTACATCATGGCCAACCTGGCAGGCAACAAGTGGCGCGGCAACGTGGGCGTACGCGTGGTACGCACGCAGCAGACGACGGTGACGAACGTGCCGGGCGGCGAGAACCCGATCGGCCAGGAAAACATTTTCGGCACCTACACGCCCACCGTCGTCAAGCACAGCTACACGGATGTGCTGCCGAGCGCGAACATCAAGTTTGACCTGAGCAAGGACCTGGTGGCCCGCGCGGCGGTGGCGAAAACCATGGCGCGCGCCGACTACAGCGCCCTGGTGGGCGCCGTCAACCTGAACGACCAGTTGCTGACGGGAACGGGCGGCAATCCGGATTTGAAACCGATACGCTCGACCAACTACGACGCCACCCTGGAATGGTACTTCGCGCCGAAAGCCATGCTGTCCGTGGGGGCTTTCTACATGGATATGAAATCGTACGTGACGTTTGGTACGGCGCCCGTGAGCTACTACAATAATACCTTCAAGAAATTCAACACCTATGTGATCCAGTCGCCGACGAATATCGGCGCCAAGAACAAGGGTGTGGAGCTCAGTTACCAGCAGGGCTTGTGGGGCGGTTTCGGCGTGGTGGGCAATTACACCTATACGAATGGCAAGGCCGACGATGGCGCCGCCGTGGTCGGCAGCTCGCGCGGCACCTACAACCTGGAAGGCTATTACGAGGACGAGCGGCTGAGCGCGCGCCTGGCCTATACCTACCGCTCCAGCTTCCTGGCCGGCCTGTTCAGCAGCTCGCCCCAGTATGTGCATGGCGTGGGCAACCTGGCCGCATCGCTCAACTACAAGATCGACGAGCGCTATTCGCTGACCTTCGATGTGCTGAACCTGAACAATCCGGTGCTCAAGTATTACGGCGCCAACCAGGACCAGCCGACGGCCCTGTATTCGAATGGCCGCCAGTTTTACTTTGGCCTGCGCGCCAAGTTGTAGTTTTTTTTACCGGCTTTCCGCCACAAGCGGGAAGCTGGTTTTTATCTTTTTGAATTGTTTGACCATGACTATTGCTTCTCAACGCTACCTCGCCCTCGACGTCCTGCGCGGCCTGACCGTCGCCCTGATGATCGTCGTCAATACCCCTGGCGACTGGGGCGCCGTGTATGCGCCATTCCTGCATGCCGAATGGCATGGATTTACCCTCACGGACCTGGTCTTTCCCAGCTTTTTGTTTGTCGTCGGCAATGCGTTGGCGTTTGCGCTGGGCAAGTATGAACACCTGGGACACGGCGCCGTGCTGGCTCGGCTGTGCAAGCGCAGCGCGCTGATCTTTCTATTGGGCTTTTTGCTGTACTGGTTTCCCTTCTTCAAGATCGACGACGCGGGCCAGTTCGCCTGGTCGCCGTTGTCGCACACGCGTATTCCCGGTGTGCTGCAGCGTATCGCCGTGTGCTATCTGGCCGCCGCCCTGATCCTCCATTACGGGAAGACGCGCGGCGCGCTCGTCTTCAGCGCCTGCGCCTTGCTCGGCTACTGGGCCATCCTGGCCTGTTTTGGCGACTACAGCCTGCACGGCAATGCGCCGGCCAAGCTCGACCTGTTCCTGCTGGGCGACAGCCATTTGTACCACGGCGAAGGCATCGCCTTCGACCCGGAAGGTATCCTCGGCACCTTGCCGTCCATCGTCAATGTGATTGCCGGCTACCTGGCGGGGAGCTGCGTGCGCCAGGCGGCGCCGACGCAATGGCGTTCCAGCCTGGTTCGGCTGGCCGTGGCCGGCGCCATGTGCGTGGCCGTGGCCCTGTGCTGGAATGAAGTGTTTCCGATCAATAAGAAGCTGTGGAGCAGCTCCTATGTGATGCTCGGTATCGGCCTGGACTTGCTGCTGCTGGCGCTGCTGATGTTCATCATTGACGTGCGCAAGATCACGGGCTGGACGTATTTTTTTGAGGTCTTCGGCAAGAACACCCTGTTCATCTACCTGGTGTCGGAAGTGCTGGTGATCATCGCGTTTACCGTGCGCATCGGCGGCGGCAACCTGTACCAGTGGCTGTACCAGCACTGGTTTACGGGCTGGGCGCCGGCGCGCGTGGGCTCGCTGCTGTTTGCCGTCAGCTTCATGCTGCTGTGCTGGCTGATTGCCTACGCCATGGACAAGCGCAAGATCTACATCAAGGTCTAAAATTTCAATTTCAGCCCGTAACGCGTGGCCAGGGCAGTGAAGAACAGCATCAGGGCGGTGACGGCGGCGGCATTCCAAAGGCCGGCCGCGCCGCCCGTTGCCCAATACGGCCACCAGAAAGACGGCAGGTGCAGCACGGCCGCTAGCTGCTGCCACAGGTCGGGCACGATGTAGGCGAACAGGGCATTGGTGCCGGCCGGCACGAGCACCACGGCCCAGGCGCGCCAGCGCCACACGTCGATGACGATATAAAACACGAGGAACAAGGCCAGGATGAGGGCGCTGCACACGAGCGTGTAGGATTCCGTCGCCGCGATCTTGTTGATGTGGTGATACGGCCGCAGCAGCAGGCCGGCAGCGAACAGTCCCAGCGCGAACCACGCCATGAAGCGGATGCGCTGCCCATGGCGCAGGGCGGCGCCGCGCAGGAACAGCTGGCCCACCAGGGTGCCGGCCAGTACATTGGCGGCCGTCGAGCCGAGCACCTGCGGCACGTTGACGAAGGCGTTGACGCCTGCCGGCAGGAAATCGAGGCTGCCCGCCATGCCGCCCATGTACAGCATGAGCAGCAGGGCGAACATGCCCATCAGGGCCGTGCCGCTGCCCCGGCACGCCAGGTACAGCAGGCTGCACAGCAGGTAGGACCAGCCTATCATGCCAAGGATGCCCCACCAGGACGGCTGCAGCCAGGTGCTGAAAAATTCGCTGTTCAGCTCTCCGCGGAACGTCGCCAGCAGGAACAGCATCAGCGCGCCGCCCACGGCCAGTTCCAGCTTGCCCGCGCCCTGGCGCCACAGCAGGATCATGGCCACGTAAAACAGCAGGAAGTAGACGGCGTGCGGCAGCGGCGCCGCCTGCGCATCGTAGCGGTAGGCATTCGCCAGCACCACGCCGGCCAGCATCAGGCTGGCGGAGCGCCACAGCAGGCGTCCCAGCAGGGCGGGCGTGACGTGGCCGCAATGGCGCTGCAAGGCCAGCGGTATGGCCATGCCGACCATGAACAGGAAGCCGGGAAAGACCAGGTCGGGCAGGGTGATGCCGTCGGCGCGGGGTCCCGCATGCTCGAGCCACCAGGCGATGCCGGGCATGCCGGCCAGATAGTTGACCCAGATCATGACGACGATCACGCAGCCGCGGAACGCATCCAGGCTGGTCAATCGTTCAGGTGCAGGTACAGCTGCGGGGGCGGTGGCTGGCGGCATGGGTGTGAATGAAAAAAGGTCGAAAAAAAAGCAGCCCCGGCGTGAGCCGGGAACTGCCTTGCGCATGCTGGCGGGAACAGGAATTACTGTGCCGCTGCTGCCGGTACCGCCGCTGCCGTGGCAGGACGGTTCAGCCACAGGATCCAGTAGCGGGCCAGATCGCCCACGCCGTCGCCGCCCTTGACCGTTTCCAGGACCTTGATGGCGTCATCTTTCTTGCCAGCCATGGCGTAGGAATAACCGAGGCGCAGCTTGGCGTCTTCAGGACGCTTCAGGCCGCCCTTGGCGATGCCTTTCTGGATCAGGTCGATACCTTTGTCGAACTGGTCCATCGTCACGAAGGCGTAGCCGAGGTTGATCAAGCCCGTGCCATCCTTGCTCTTCATGGCCGACGCTTCGCCGCTGGCGATGTTCTTCGCATCGTCGGCGGCAGCCTTGTTGGCCTGGTCGCGCAGTTTCTTGTGCTTGGCGGCATTTGCTCCCGTGCCCAGTACGCCTTTGGCAAAGCCGGCGTCCAGCACTTTTTTCGCTTCCGTCGGGAAGGCGTTCTGCAGGGCGATTTCAGCCATGTCGCTGTAATCTTGCGGCGGCATGGTGCCCACGGCCTTGAATTGCAGGCGCAGCACGTCGAGCGCGAAGCGGTCGGAATAGCCGGCCTTGCCTTGCGTGCGGCTCAGCAGATCGCTCCAGTAGTCATCCGACGGGTAGTAGCGCACCAGGTTTTCCATGGCGACCAGGTAGGTGGCCGGGTCCTTGCTTTTCGAACCCGTGTTGGCCAGCAATTGCAATTCTTCGATGGTCGGCGTCTTGCCCGCTTGCTGCTTGGCCGTCAGGTCGGCCATCAGTTCCTGTTTCGCGCGCGCGAAATCATTGCTGAAGTAGTAGGCGCGGATGATGTACGGGCGCATGGTGGTCACGTCGCCTGTTTCCGTTTGGTAACGGGTGAACCACTTGATGGCGTTCGGATAATCCTTGGCGTTGTAGTGGTAGTTGGCCAGCGCCTGGATGAAGTCGCCCTGGGCTTTCTTGTCCAGCTTGCCTGATTCGATGACCGCTTCCAGCGCCGTCATGGCCATCGGTGCATTGTTGGTGGTCGACGCCAGCGCCACGCGCAGGCGGTTCAGCACGAACGTTTCATACGGCGTCAGGGCGGGAATGGCGGCAGCCTGGTCGATGCGGCTTTGTACGTCGGCGTAGTTTTTCGCATCCATCGATGCCTTCACGGCAACCGGATCGAGCAGCTTGAACACTTCGGGACGTACCGAATCGGCTGGCGCGGCAGCGGCGGCGGCTGGCTTGGCATCCTGCGCGTGCGACAGGGCTGGCAGGACATTGAGGCCGATGGCGGCCAGGAGCAAGCTAAGACGGGCAAGACGGAATTGGGACATGGGTTATCCTTCAATCAATAACAAAAATACGCTCCGGTACTGGTTGCCGCAACAGGGTGCGGCGGCATTTGCCGGGGGCAGGGAATCTAAAAAAACACGTATTCTGCCATCCTGACCGCACAAGTCAAAGGGCGGCAGCATGGTAAACAACGGCTATTGTCACATAAACGGCTGGGCTGGAGCGCCAAACGTGCGCGCCAAGGCTTGCCCTTTGGCATCGAACAGCAGGCAGCGCTGCGGCGGCAGATGCAGGCGCATGGCGTCGCCCGCCTGGCGCAAGCCTTCCTCGGCCGGCAGCTTGACGGCCAGCATCTCGGTCACGCCCTGCATGCTGGCGTAAACGATGGCCACGTCGCCCAGGTATTCGACATGGCTGACGGTGGCGTCGACGACGTTGCTGTTCGCCATTGCCCCGTCCTGCAGACTGACATGCTCGGCCCGCACGCCCAGGGTCAGCTGGTTGCCCGGCGCCACAGCGTCACCTTGCGCCTCGATGTCGATCACGGCGCCGCCAGGCAGGCGCACGGCCACCGAGCCGGGGCCGCAGGCGACGGCCTCGCAGGCGATGAAGTTCATCTTCGGCGCGCCGAGGAAGCCGGCGACGAACAGGTTGCCGGGATTGTTATACAACTCGTGCGGACTGCCCACCTGCTCGATGCGCCCGCCGTTGAAGACGACGATGCGCTCGCCCAGGGTCATGGCTTCGACCTGGTCGTGCGTGACGTAGATCATGGTCGTCTTCAATTCCTGGTGCAGGCGCGAAATTTCCACGCGCATCTGCACGCGCAGCGAGGCATCGAGGTTCGACAGCGGTTCGTCGAACAGGAATACCTTGGGCTTGCGCACGATGGCGCGGCCGATGGCCACGCGCTGGCGCTGGCCGCCCGACAGGTCCTTCGGCTTGCGTTTCAACAGTGGCGTGATCTGCAGGATGTCGGCCGCGCGCTCGACGGCGGCGCGCACCTCGGCCTTTTTATGTCCGGCCAGGGAGAGGGCGAAGGCCATGTTCTCGTACACCGTCATGTGCGGATACAGGGCGTAGCTCTGGAAGACCATGGCCAGGCCCCGCTCGGCCGGCGCGATATCGTTGGCCAGCTGGCCGCCGATATGCAGCTCGCCGTCCGTGATGTCTTCCAGCCCGGCGATCATGCGCAGCAGGGTCGATTTGCCGCAGCCGGACGGCCCCACGAAGACGACGAATTCACCGTCGCGGATATCGAGGTCGATGCCGTGGATGACGGGGTGCTTGTCGTCGTACAGCTTGACGATGTTCTTTAAAACGATGTGTGCCATGGGTTGTGCGATTCCTAGCTGGCGCTGGCCGGCGCGGACGTGGCGCCGGCGTCAGACGGGTCGGAGGTATCCTTCGGGCCGATGCGCATGAAGCGCGACAGGATCAATACGGGCACGGCCGACACCAGCACCCACAGGAAAAAGGTCTTGTAGCCGAGCGCCGTCTGGATGTCGCCGCTGATCATCTTGAACAGCACGAAGCCCAGCTGCATCACGCCGGTGGCGAACGCATAGTGGGCCGTCTGGTACTTGCCGACAGAAACCACCTGCATCATGAACAGGATCAGGCCGACGAAGCCGAAGCCATAGCCGAACATTTCCACGCTGAGCGCGGCCGTGATCAGGGTCAGGTCGGTCGGCATGCTGTGGCTCAGGTAGTAGAACACCAGGTTCGGCAAGTTCATTGCCAGGATCAGGAAAAACATGGCGCGCTTGAGGCCCAGCCACGACGTGAAGTAGCCGCCGCCTATGCTGCCCAGCAAAAAGGCCACGGTGCCGGCCGTGCCGTACACGGCGCCCACTTCCGTCGTCGACAGGCCCAGGCCGCCAAGCTCGCGCGCTTCGCGCAGGAACAGCGGGCCGATGGTCTGCACTTGCGCCTCGCCCGCGCGGAACAGGATGATGAAGGCGATCATGCCCCAGATGCCGGGCTTTTTCAGGAAATCCACCAGCACGTCCCACAAGGTGCGGCTGATGCCGGCCACGCTCTTGTCGGCCACGGCCGCGTTGCGCACCTGCGGCAGCGCCCACAGGTGATAGGCTGCCAGCGACAGCATCATGGCGCCGATGATCAGGAAGATGACCGACCAGGCGGGCTGGATGCCGATTTTTTTCTCCAGGTAGCCGGCCAGGATCACCAGGCCGCCCAGCGAGATGAATTTGCCCGCGTTGAAGAAGGCGCCTTGCCAGCCCGCGTAGGCCGCCTGCTGCTTGTCCGACAGGCTGGCGATATACAGGCCGTCGCAGACGATGTCGTGCGTGGACGAGGCCAGCGCGGCGACGAACAGCACGGCGATGCAGGCGGCAAACCACATCGGCGTCTGCAGCGCCAGCGCGATCAGGCCCAGGCTCAGGCCGCCGAGGAACTGGAACAGCACCACCATGGTCTTCTTGCTCGACGCCAGTTCCAGGAAGGGGCTCCACAGCGACTTGAAGACCCAGGCAAAGCCGATCAGGCCAGTCCAGCGGGCGATCTGGTCGTTCGGCACGCCCATGCTCTTGAACATCAGGCCGGCCACCAGGGCCACGGCGTAGAACGGCAAGCCCTGGGCGAAGTACAAGGTCGGCACCCAGGAAATCGGGCTGCGTTTGCCAATGTTGGTGCGCTTGTCGTGCATGGAGGCTTCCTTATCGAGAGATGTTTTCATTTGACTGCGCCGTCCATGCCGCGCATGAAGAAGCGTTGGGTAAACAGGAAGGCGAGCAGGGTCGGCACGATGGTGATCAAGGTGCCGGCCGCGATCACGCGCGTGCTGCTGCCGAAGGTGCCGCGCAAGTACAGCACGCCCACCGACAGGGGGAATTCATCGGGCTTGCTCATGACGATGGAAGGCCAGATGTACTCGTTCCACGATTCGACGGCCGTCAGGATGCCGACGGTGGCCAGCCATGGCGTAATCAGGGGCAGCATGATGCGGCTGAAGATGACCCACTCGGACGCGCCATCGACCCTCGCCGCGTCGATCAGGTCTTGCGGCACTTCCTCGAACGCCTGCTTGAGCAGCAAGATGGCCACGGCCGTCACCACGTTGGGCAGGATCACGCCCGTGTAGGTGTCGACCAGGCTCATTTGCGTGATGGTGATGAAGTTGACGAGGAAGTTGACCTCGGACGGCAGCACCAGGGTGGCCAGGATCAGGCCGAACACCAGTTTGCGGCCACGGAATTTCAGGCGCGCCAGCGGATACGCGGCCAGTGAACACAGCAGCAGTTTCCAGAACACGGTAAACACGGCGATCAGCACGGAGTTCTTGAAGAACGACCAGATGGGAATCGCATTGAACACTTCGATGAAGTTGTCCAAAGACGGCGCCTGCGGCCAGAAGGTGGGCGGGAAGGCGAAGATATTGCCTTGCGTGGAAATGGCCGTCACCAGGGTCCACCAGAACGGGAAGACGCAGACGAGGGCGATCGCGCACAGCACGGCATAGTGGCCCAGTATGTGCAGGCGCTTTTTCAGGGGGCGGGAACGGGTTGTCATGGTCATTGCCCTGTCAGCGGTGCTTCGGTTTCAGATAGCGCAGGCACAGCAGGGCGATGGCGATGCAAAACAGCGAGACGACGAAGCTGGCCGCCAGCGCGCGCGGCAGTTTCAAGTGCTTCAAGCCCTGGTCATACGCGTAATACAGCGCCGTGAAAGTGGAATTCATCGGGCCGCCCTGGGTCAGCACGTCGACTTCCTGGTACGCCTTCAGGGCCGCCAGCACGGACAGGATGGAGCACAGCATGATGGTCGGGCGCAGCATCGGCACGGTGATCTTCCAGAAGCGCTGCCAGCGGCTGGCGCCGTCGAGCATGGCCGCTTCCTGCATGTCCGACGGAATCGATTGCAGGGCCGCCAGGTACATCACCATGTACCAGCCCAGGCCGCGCCACAGGGTGACGAACATCACGGCAAACAGGGCCAGGCTGTCGTTCGTCAGCCAGCCCACGGGCGCGTTCACCAGTTTTAACGTCATCATCACGTAATTGAGCGCCCCCTGTTCGTGGAACATGAAGCCCCACATGATGCCGACGACGGACACGGTGGTCACCACGGGCACGTAGAAGGCGGCGCGGAACAAACGGATGCCGGGCAGGCGGTTGTTCACCAGCACGGCCAGCGTGATGGCGCCCACCTGCACGAAGGGCACCATCAGCAAAAACATCAGCGAATTCTTCAGGCCCGAGACGAACATCTCGTTGTTGAAGATGTAGCGGAAGTTATCGAGGCCGACGAAGCGCGTCTCGCGTATCAGGCTGTAGTCGGTGAAGGCCAGCACGGAGCCGTAGCCGACGGGCCAGAAGGAAAAGGCGGCCAGCAGCAGCAGGGCCGGGGCGAGGAACAGCCAGGCTTGCACGGTATGGCGGTGGGCGAGTTTCATGGTGTCCTCAGTGGCGCGGCAGGGTGGCCAGCTTGCGGTTCCAGATGGCGACGGCCTGGTCCAGCGCCTGCTTCACGTCCTGCTTGCCCGTCACGCCCGCCTCGACGGCCTTCACCAGCGAGCGGCGCAGCTCGTCGTAGTCGTCGATGCCGGCTACGTACAGCGTGCGCGAGTGGCCCATCGACAGGGCGCCGGCGGCCACCGCTTTTTCGGCCGCGCCCGCGTTTTGCGGCGTGGACAGAAAAAACGGGTCGGCCGCCGCCTTGACGGTGGTGGGGAAGACGCTGGCCTGGCGCGCGAAGGCCAGCTGGTTTTCGTCGTTCGTCAGGAAGCGCGCGAACTTGCCCACCGAGGGCAGCTGGCGCGCCGGCACGCCTTTCGGGATGGCGAAGTGCACCAGCCAGCCGCCGTCAGCGATGCCGGTGGGACCCAGCGGCGCAGGCGCCACGTCGGTGATGGCGTAGATATCTTTCGCGTCGCCGCGGATGCGCTGCATGGCCGTGGGCGGCGCCAGCAGCATGCCCAGGCGGCCGCCCTTGTAGGCGTCGATCACGGCGGGAAAATTGTCTTCGGCGAACAGGCTTTCCTTCAACAGGCCGCCCACCTTGTAGGTGTCGGCCAGTTTCTGCACCAGCGCCACGTGCTGCGGCGAATTGAAGACGGCGCGGTTGTCCGTGATGACGGCCAGGCCCTGTTGCATGAACAGGCCGTCGATCTTCGAGAGGGCAGGGGCGATGCCGGCCTTGCCCGTGCGTTGCGCGATCTGGCGCGCGAACGCCAGTTGTTCATCGAGGCTGGCGGGGCCGCGCGTGAGCCCGGCCTGCTTGAAAATGGCGGTATTGAAGGCGATCACCGCGACATTGCTGTACATGGGAAAACCGTAGGTGCGGCCCTTGAAGCGCAGGTCGTCCAGGGCGCTGGGAATGTAGCTGGCGCGCGCTTCCTTGATCAGGCCATCGACGGGTGTGAGCAAGCCGTCGCGCGCAAATTCGTCGGCCCAGGGCACGTTCAGGCTGACCAGCGCGGGCGGCGTGCCGGCCACGATGCGCGTGACCAGCTTGGTCTGGATGACGTCCCACGGGAAGTCGATCCATTCGATTTTGACACCGGGATTCTGCGCCTCATAGCGCGCCACCACCGCATTGAAATACGGCGTGAACTTGGGCTTCATGCTGAAGGTCCAGAATTCGATTTTCTCGGCAGCCCATGCCTGCGGCGCGAGCAGGCCCGCGCAGGCAAACACTGCCAACAGTCTCTTGATCATTATTATTATCCCTGCCAGTGGCCCCGCAAGTGCCGGGGTCGGACCCTCAGGGTCCGACCCCAGTCTTCGCTTTCGGGTTGGGTATTGCTTAGTTTGTTTTTGTTACCTTGCTCAAGTGACGCGGCGCATCCGGGTCCATGCCGCGCGCGGCCGACAGTTTTGCCGCCATCACGTAGAAGGACTGGATGGCGACGATCGGGTCGAGATCGGGCGTGGCCGCCACGGGCAGCGTCAGGTCGCGTTCGGCCACGTCGGCGGGTGCCGCCAGCAAGACCTTGGCGCCGCGGCCGCGCATTTCCGTGGCCAGCTGCAGCAGGCCGGCCTGGGTCGGGCCGCGTGTGGCGAAAATCAGCAGCGGGTAGCCGTCTTCGATCAGTGCCATCGGGCCGTGCTTGATTTCGGCGCCGCTGAAGGCTTCGGCCTGCAGGGCCGAGGTTTCCTTGAATTTCAGGGCCGACTCCAGCGCCACGGGGAAGCTGATGCCGCGTCCGACGACCATGATGTTGCGGGCCGGCGCCAGCACGTCGATGGCGGGCGACCAGTCGACGCGGGTCGCTTCGAGCAGCGCTTCGGGCAGCGCTTCCAGCCCTCCCAGCAGCTCGGGATCGTTCTGCCACTGGGCCACCATGCGCGCACCGGCGACCAGGCTGGTGATGAAGCTCTTGGTGGCGGCGACGCTTTGTTCCTTGCCGGCGCGCAGGGGCATGGCCCATTCGGCGGCGTGCGCCAGCGGCGAATCGATGTCGTTGACGAGGGCCACGGTGGTGGCGCCGCCATCGCGGAAGTAGCGGATCGGTTCGACCACGTCCGGGCTCTGGCCCGATTGCGAGATCGAGATGGCCAGGGTATCGCGCGTCACCAGCGGCGATTTGTTCAGGGTCACGAGCGACATCGGCAGGGATGCCACGACTCGGCCCAGGCGCGCCATGATCAGGTAGGCGACGTAATTGCAGGCGTGGTCCGAGCTGCCGCGCGCGATGGTCAGCGCGGTCGAGAACGAGGTGCTCCTCAATTTGCGGCCCAGTTCCGCGTAGCGTTCCGTGTCGCTGGCCAGTTGCAGGGCGACGCATTCGGCGGCGGAAACGGCTTCTTTAAGCATCATTGAGGTCACAGATTTCTCCTTCTATATACACAGCTTTGAGTTTGAGATCGCGATCGAGTACCACCAGATCGGCGTAAGTGCCGGGGGCCAGCCGGCCGCGTTCTTCCAGGCCCAGATAATCGGCGGCGTTGGTCGACACGCGCTTGGATGCGTCGGCCAGGTCCAGTCCCAGTCCCACCAGGTTGCGCAGCGCCTGGTCCAGGGTCAGGGTGCTGCCCGCCAGCGTGCCGTCGGGCAGGCGCACGCCGCCCATGCATTTCTGCACGGCGTGGCGGCCCAGCATGTATTCGCCGTCCGGCATGCCGGTGGCGGCGGTCGAATCGGTGACGCAGTACAGGCGCGGGATAGCGCGCAGGGCCACCTTGATGGCGCCCGGATGCACGTGCAGCAGGTCGGGGATCAGTTCCGCGTATTCGGCGTGCGCCAGGGCGGCGCCGACCATGCCCGGCTCGCGGTGATGCAGGCCGCTCATGGCGTTGAACAGGTGCGTAAAACCCATGGCGCCGTGTTCCAGCGCGGCCACGCCGTCTTCATAGGAGCCCAGCGTGTGGCCGATCTGCACGCGCACGCCGGCGTCGGCCAGGGCGCGCACCAGCTCCAGGTGGCCGGCGATTTCCGGCGCCACGGTGATGACGCGCAGCTTGGCCAGGGTTTGCAGGCGCTCGATTTCCGCCAGCGTGGCGGCGCGCGCGTAGTTCGGCTGCGCCCCGAGCTTGCCGGAATTGATGTACGGGCCTTCCAGGTGGGCGCCCAGCACGCGCGCCGTGTTCGGGCGGCGGTGCCTGGCGGCGATGCCGATGGCCGTCAAGGCCATGTCGATGTCTTCCGGCGGCGCCGTCATGGTGGTCGCCAGCAGGCTGGTGGTGCCGTGGCGCGCATGGATGGCCGCGATGGTGTAGACGGCTTCGCCGCCTTCCATGATGTCCTTGCCGGCGCCGCCGTGCACGTGCAGGTCGATGAAGCCGGGCAGAATATAGTCGTCGCTGTTGCCCGACGGGTGGACGGAATCGCCGGTGATGCTGTCGACTTTTTCGCCGAAGGCGATGGCGCCGTGGATCCAGCCGCCGGGGGTAAGGATATTGCCTTTGATAGTGCTGCTCATCTGCGCGACTCCGCTACGAATTCATAATAATCACTGCGGCAATACGAGTGGGTCAGTTCCACCGCTGCGCCGTTGTCGAGATAACTGACACGGGTGATGTGCAGCATGGCTTCACCCGTCTTGATATTGGCCAGCTTGGCCTGTTCCGCCGTGGCGTTGACGGCGCGGATATGCTGCAGCGCGCGCATCGGGATGGTGCCGCGCGACTCCAGGTAGCCGTACAGCGAATCGGTCACCTGCTGCGGGTCCGGCATGTACAGCGCGGGGATGGTGGTCGTCTCGATCGCCATCACCACTTCGTCGGCCGTGCGCAGGCGGCGCAAACGCGCCACCGGCATGTGCGGCGACAGTCCCAGCGACAGCAGTTCCAGCGGCGCGGCCGAGCCGATGTCGCGCTGCAGCCAGCGCGAGCCGGCCGTGAAGCCCCGCTGGCGCAATTCTTCCGAAAAGCTCGTCAGGCGCGACAGCGGCTGTTCCAGCTTGGGCGTGATGTAGGTGCCCGAGCCGCGCTTGCGCGTCAGCATGCCCCGGTCGCACAGCATGTCGATGGCCTTGCGCGCCGTGACGCGCGAAATTTCGAGGATTTCCGATAGCACGCGCTCGGAAGGCAAGGCCTGGTTGGCGCGCCAGTCGCCGCTGGCGATGCCGTCCGACAGCATGTTCGCCAATTGCATGTAGAGCGGCGTGTCGCTGGCGGGATTCGGTTTGAAGGCGGACAGTTTGGCCAGCATGGTCATTGCTCCTGCAAGTGCTTGCGTATCAGGCGCAGACCGCCTGCGGCCGAGTCGCCCTGTGCCGGCACGACCAGTTGCAACAGTTCCGCCGGCAGGTAGCTCGACAAGGGCGCCGCCAGGCCGCCGCACAGTGCCACGGGCAAGGCGCCGGCCGGATCGAGCGCCCTGGCGATGAGGGCGATCTGCTGGCCCGCGTCGGTCAGGATGCTGCGCGCCACGGCATTGCTGGCCGCGTGTTCGAGCACCAGGCGCGCCAGTTGCGCGAAATTGGTCTGGCTGGCGGCGGCCAGCCACACTTGCATGGCGTCGCGCTGGCCGCCGCAGGCGTCGATGACGGCCGTGGCGAAGGCGCTGCCGGGCACGCGGCCGTCGACCACTTGCTGCGCATGGTTGATGGCGCGCATGCCGATCCAGGCGCCACCCGCTTCGTCGCCGGAAGGGAATCCCCAGCCGCCCACTTCATGGCGGCTGCCGTCCGCGTGCAGCACTTCGCCCACGCTGCCGGTGCCGATGGCAACGATGGCGCCCGGCTGGCCCGCATGCGCGCCCAGCAGTGTGGTCAGGGCATCCGATTCGAGTGCCACAAAGGCATAGCCGGGATTGTGTTCGACGAAGCTGGCGGCCCACTGCTTGTTGTGCACGCCGGCCAGGCCCAGGCCGATGGCCATGCGCTGCAAGGAGGGTTGTTCCAGGCCGGCCGCGCGGAAGGCCAGGGTGACGGCATGCGCCACGGAGGTCCACGCCCGTTCGATGCCCAGTCCCAGGCCGGATGGGCCGCTTTGACCCTGTGCCAGTTCCTGGCCGTCGAGGCGCGCCAGGCGTACGCGGGTACCGCTTCCCCCGCCGTCGACGCCGATTATGTATTCGATCATGTTGTGCAGTCCCGCATTTGGTTGAGTGCGCCTGTCTCGGTTCTTTTATTTGTCGGGCGGCGAAAAAGCTGAAGGCACTATATTGTCGCCCCGATGGCTTGTCAACAGGTATTTAAGTGGTATTAACAAATGCGTTGCGCGATGACGCGCCATGCCCGAGGGTGTGATTGCAAGCGATTGTTAATAAAGGAGTTTTTGTGTTTCGTGAATGGTATTGAAATTGGCCTTGTTTAATGCCAATTTTTTCCAACTGGTCTGTTGTTGGCGATGCGGTATTGCTTGCATGCATGCTTGGCAAGGGGCGCCATGAAGAGTAAAGTCCGGCTTTTACACCTGAGTTGGAAGAGCATGATGAACGACAAGGCAGCAAAGAGCGAGTACTGGGACGACTGGCAGCAAGAGGCGCTGGCCGCCGGTGTGTCGGCGCCGCTGGCCGCGCTGGGCATGGAAATGATGCGCACGCACCGCAAGAACCGCTGGCCGAAGGATTTCCTGGGCCGCGAAAGCGATGGCCCGGTCATGATCGAAATGTGCCTGGAAGATGAGGCGGAAACGGAATTGTTCTTTATCGAGAACCTGTATCCCTACGATGCGGCGCTGATCGAAAAGACGCGCCGCCGTCTGTGCCTGCACTGATCGTACGCTGACGTGTGACTGGAACGGCCGCCTTGCGCGGCCGTTTTCACGTCAGTTACTGAATTTTTCGCTGCTCGTGGTGGCTCTGGCGCGCATGCGCAGGCTCAGCAGCACGATGGTAACCAGCAGCAGCGAATGTGTGCCCGGCTCATGCGAAGCGGGGGCGCGCAGGCTGGCGTCTTGCGACTGGAAACTGGCCAGGCGCGTGGCCAGGGTGGCGGGTGCCGCCTGGTAGCTGGCCTTCTGAACCGGCGCCGTGCCCGCCGCATGCGTGCTTCCAGCGGCCCAGAGCGACAGGGCCGCGCCCAGCAAGATCATTGTTCTCATCATATTCTTTATTTCCGCCGAGGGCTGTCAATCGATTACACATGGTCCCGCCGTATGCCGGCCCATGTCCTGTCCCCAGTTTGTATGCTTTCCGGCGTTGCTTATAGTGCACCGGAATGATATCTATTTATAAATTTCGTGTATTAAAACATAATAAAACAAAAATGCAAACGTCTTTTTGCAAATAAGTGCATGCGCTGCCTGTGCTTGCCGGGTGCGGTCTGTCTGTTGCATAGGGGAAATGACGTGGCATTTTCATGGGGGAGTGTCATAATGGCCCAGGCATTTCCGCCCAGGCATGGAGTAGATGATGAGCAAGGCACAGGACAGCAAGAAAGAAGCCAAGAAAGAACCGGCCAAGACCATGAAGGAAAAGAAGGAAGCCAAGAAGGTCAAGAAAGAAGAGCGCAAGCGCTGATCATGCGCGTGCGCCGTTCATTGACGCGCCCGTGGCGTGCGCCGGCCCTGCTGGCGGCGTTCGCCCTGCTGGCCGTTGGCCTGCCCGTGTCCGGCGTGCTGGCGCAGCAAAAGCCGGCGCCGTCCACGTTCGGGCAGGTGGTGGGCAATGCCGTGCTGTGCATCGACCAGATCGACAACAAAGCTTTTTATGCGTATTTGCTGACGGCCTTCGGCCCCGCCTACAAGCATGAAGGGGGCGCTTACTGGTTCCGCACGGACGCCACCTTGTGGGGCGCGCCGATTACCGACGTGATCGTCAGCGACGACACCAGTCCCCTCGTCTTCATGGGCGTGGTGGCGGACGCGACGCCGGAAAAGCTGGAGCCGGCCATCCGCGGCGCCTCGGGCCTGCGCTTCAATAAACTCGACAATTCTGCCTTTCCTGTCCGTGGTTCAATGCCTGGCAGTAAAATCGTCTACTTCCGTAGCAAGGCGAAAGTCTATTGCGCCAAATACAAGCCGTTGCCGCCCGCCCGCACCCGCTGAGGGTCTCGGCTTGCCGCCGCGCATTTTGATTGTTTCATCCGCAGGGTCTCCATGTACACGCATTATTTCCAGCTCAAGCAATCGCCGTTTTCGATCGCGCCCGATCCGCGCTACCTGTTCATGAGCGAACGCCACCGCGAAGCGCTGGCGCATTTGCTGTATGGCGTGGGCAGCGGCGGCGGCTTCGTGCTGCTGACGGGCGAAATCGGCGCCGGCAAGACCACCGTGTGCCGCTGCTTCATGGAGCAGATTCCGGAAAACTGCCAGCTCGCGTATATCTTCAATCCGAAACTGTCCGTCGAGGAATTGCTGCTGTCGATCTGCGAGGAATTCCGCATCGCCGTGGCGCCCGGCGTGGCCAGCGTGAAAGGCTATGTCGACGCCATCAATGCGCACCTGCTGGCCAGCCATGCGCAGGGCAAGAACAATGTGCTGATCATCGATGAAGCGCAAAACCTGTCCGCCGCCGTGCTGGAGCAGTTGCGTTTGCTGACCAATCTGGAGACGAGCGAGCGCAAGCTGCTGCAGATCATCCTGATCGGCCAGCCGGAATTGCGCGCCATGCTGGCCCGGCCAGAGCTGGAGCAGCTGGCGCAGCGCGTGATCGCCCGTTATCACCTCGGCTCGCTGACGGAGGACGAGACGGCCAGCTATGTCCGCCACCGCCTGGCCGTGGCGGGCAGCACTGCGCAGACGCCGTTCGCGCCCCGTTTGATGGCGCACATTCACGCCATGAGCCACGGCGTGCCGCGCCGCATCAACCTGCTGTGCGACCGCGCGCTGCTGGGCGCCTACGTGGAAAACCAGCCGCAGGTGACGCGCCAGATATTGCGCCGTGCCGCCGAGGAAGTCTTTGCGGAAGAGGGCAAGCCGGCTGCCGGCCGGGGCTTGCGCTGGCCGCACGTGGCCGCTGGCGTGCTGGCTGGTGCGCTGTTCACGGCCGCGCTGGCCTGGCATTTCATGCCGCACGCGCCTGCCACAGTGGCCGTGGCGAAAGCACCCGTCGCGGTGGCGCCGGCGGTGCCCGCTGCTGCACCTGTTCCCGCGCCCGCGACCGCCAGCGTGCCGGACCGCAACGCCGTGCTGCGCCACCTGGCCAGCCTGTGGGGCGAGCAGTTGCCGGCCGGCGACGCCTGCCAGGCGGGCGCCCGCGCCGGCCTGCGCTGCCTGCACAGCCGGGGCGGCATCGCCGAGTTGCGCGTGCTGGACCGTCCCGCCATGCTGGCTTTGCGCGATGCGGGTGGCACGGAACAGCTGGCGCTGTTGACGCGTCTGCACGATGATACCGCCACCTTGATGCTTGATGGCAAACAGCAAAGCCTGCCGCTGGCTCAGCTGGCGCAGCGCAGCGATGGCAGCTTCACGACCTTCTGGCGCGCTCCGCGCAGCTGGCGCGACGAAGTCCCGCTGGGCGCGCGCGGCGCCGACGTGGATTGGCTGGCGCAGCGGCTGGCGCAACAGCGGGGCTTGCCGGCGCCGGCCGCCAATCTGCCGCTCGATGCCGAGATGCAAGGCCAGCTGCGCGCTTTCCAGCAAAGCCAGAGCCTGCGGGCCGATGGCCTGGCGGGCCCGAAAACGTATATACGCCTGATGCAGCTGGGTGACAATGCGGAGCCGCGCCTGAGCAGCGCGGCTCCTGCCGTGGCGGCGCCCGCTGCGACGGCGATGGTGGCGGGGAAATAAAGATGTCCTACATACTTGAAGCACTGAAAAAATCGCAGGCCGAGCGCCAACTGGGCGAATTGCCCTCGATCCACGCACCGCAAGTGCAGCTGCACGATACGGCCGCGTCCGGCGCTGGGCGGCGCGCGCCCGTCTGGCTGGCGCTGGGCGGCGTGACGGTGGCCGTGGCCGCCGCCCTGCTGTTCTGGCAGCCCTGGCAGGCAGGCACGGCTGCACCTGCGGCCGCTCCTGCCGTGCTGGCCCAGGCTGTGCCCGCGCCGCTGCCGGCAATCGTCCCGCCGGCAGTCCCTGTACCTGTCCCTGTACCTGTCCCTGTATCCGCGCCGGCCCCCGTCACGCAAGTCACGCCCGTGCCGCCAGCGGCCACGGCCGCACCCGTGCACCATGCCAGGCCTGTGGCGGAACCGAAGCAGGAAACGCCAGGCCAGGCGCTTCCCGTCGTCCCGGCTCCGGCTCCGGCCGTGCCGCCGCCGGCAGCCGAAGATGCCGTGCCCGGCATGCGCGACCTGCCCGAGCCGATACAGCGGCAAATCCCCCCGGTCGCCATCGGCGGCTATATCTATTCGAAGAATCCGGCGGACCGCCTGTTGCTGATCGACAAGGTCCTGCGCCATGAAGGCGAGGAACTGGCGCCCGGCCTGGTGCTGGAAAAATTGCAGCCGAAAGCGGCCATCTTCAGTTTCAAGGGTTACCGCTACCGCGTGCCGTATTGAGTTGTTGTACATCAAGGCCGGGCCCCCATAGCTGAACCATACTGGCCTGGCCTGGTCGAACCAGGGTCGCTGCGACCGTGTGCGCGGCCGGGGAGTTCCGATGATTGCTGCCGCAGCTGGTGAGGGTGCTTTTGATGCGCATGGCCTGGGTAACCTGGCGCGCATCGACCATATCGTCGTGCTGATGATGGAAAACCGTTCCTTTGATCACATGCTCGGCTACCTGAGCCTCGAAGGCGGGCGCGCCGATATCGATGGCTTGCAGGCCAGCCATGCCAACGTGCATGCGGGTGTCAGTTATCCCGTGCACCATTTGCGGCGCACGGCCTTTGGCCCGCAGCAAGACCCGTCGCATACGGGCACGTCGGTGGCGCAGCAATTGCAAAAAAATAATGGCGGCTTTGTCGACGACTATGCGCAAACGCATCCGGGCGACCCCGACATCGACCTGGTAATGGGCTATTACAATGGGGCCGACCTGCCCATGTACGATTTCCTGGCACAGCAGTTCTGCGTCTGCGACCGCTGCTACAGCTCCGTTCCTGGCGCGACCTGGCCCAACCGCCTGTATGCGGTCAGCGGCAAGGCGGCCGGCAGCCGCGACAGCAAGCGCGTGCCCCTGTACACGAACAAATCCTTCGTGCGCCACCTCGACCGCGCCCAGGTCAGCTGGAAATTTTATTCCGCCTGGAAGCCCTGGAGCCTGGCGCTGACGGACGACCATTACCGTTCGTCCGAGCTGTACGAACCGTTCGGATCGAGCGCGCGCCGCTATGGCTTCATCGGCGATGCGCTGGCGGGCGCCTTGCCCTCGGTCAGCTGGATCGATCCGCATTTCTTTGAAAACGACGACCACCCGCCGACCGATATCCGCGCCGGTCAGGCGCTGGTGGCGCAGGTCTACCAGGCCCTGTCGCGCGGCCCCGCCTGGGCGCGCACCTTGCTGATCCTCAGTTATGACGAGCACGGCGGCTTTTTCGACCATGTGCCGCCTGGCCCCGCCATCGACGACGACCCTGCGTTTCGCCAGTACGGCGTACGCGTGCCCATGCTGCTGGTGTCGCCGCTGATCGCGCCGGGCAGCGTCAGCCACGAGGTATACGATCACACGTCGATCATCAAAACCATCCTGCAGCGTTTTTGCCGCGCCGCCGATGGCAGCTTGCCCCAGATGGGCGCGCGCGTGGCGGCCGCCAGCGGCCTGGGTGCCGTGCTGACCCTGGCGCAAGGCCGCGTGGCGCCCGCCGTGCCCGCCGCCGTAGTGGCGCAGCGCGCCGCCTGGGAGGCCGATGTGCGGGCGCAGGATTTCGCCCCGCCGACGCCCGCTTGCCAGCCTGACGGCGAGCTGGCCTCCGCTGCCGCCGTCCCCTTCCAGTCCGATGCCGAGGCGGGCGCGATCGCCGCCCACCGGCAATTGGCGCGCACGGCCAGGAATGCACATGCGCTAAATGGCAAAGCAGCGGGCAAAGCAGCGGGCAAAACAGCGGGCAAAGCTGCGGGTAAAACGGCGGGCGCGGCAGCGCCGAAGTCGTCGGGCCGGCGCCGTCGGCAGGGCGGCAAGCCGGCGCCTCTTGCCGACGGGAATGGCGAAAAACCTGGAGTCGCGTGACTTGGGTGAAGAGCTGCACGATGCGCCGGGTCTGCGCCGGCGGTCGCGCCCGTGGGGCTGCGTATAATCATTCCTTCTCAATCAAGGAGTGACCATGCACGATGCGATGTCCCCACACCCGGTACTCGGTGTGATCGGCCGTTCCGGCAGCGGCAAGACGACCCTGCTGGAATTTGTGGTGAAGGAACTGGCGGCGCGCGGCTTGCGCGTCAACCTGGTCAAGCACAGCCACCATGACCTGGCGCTGGAACCGCCGCAAAAAGACAGCGCCCGCCTGCGCATGGCGGGGGCGGCGGAGGTGCTGGTGGCGTCGCCGTATCGTTTTGCCATCGTGCATGAGCTGCGCGGGGCTCCCGAGCCGAGCCTGGCGCAGCAATTGGCCCGCATGGGGCCGGCAGACCTGACCCTGGTCGAGGGTTTCAAGACGGACCCCATTCCCAAGCTGGAAGTGTTCCGTCCGGAAGTAGGGCAGGCGCCCCTGTATCCGCATGACCCGCATGTGATCGCCGTCGCCTCCGACAGTCCGGCGCCGGCCGACTTGCGCGAGGGCGTGCAATGGCTGGACTTGAATGCCCGCGAGCACGTGCTGGCCTGGTTGCTGCACAGGCTGGAAAAATAAGCTAAAGGTTTGCCGGCGGCATCCGTTAACAAGAGTAGAACCTCATTGGAGAAACGTATGGACGTCGGAAGCATTGCTCAACTGTCAACCACGATGGCGGAGACAGGCACGCGGCAAGCCGTTGGCTTGACTGTCCTGAAAAAAGCTCAGGATATCCAAAGCTCGACCGCCACCGCCTTGCTGGCAGCGTTGCCGCCGGTACAATCGGCGCCAAGTCTGCCGGCTCATCTCGGTAACCGCATCAACACGACAGCCTGAGCGCGGTCCCGCGGCGCCAGTCCGGCGCTCGCCATAGATACGCCCATACCACCGTCATCGACGGTGGTGCGTGGGCGTTTTTGTCTGTCGTTTCGCCGTCCTTTTCGCCTTTCTCCCGTCTCCGTTCGCCATGATCCGGCCGATTCAGTAGAATGACGTCCACCACCTCGCGTTGTCCATCGTGCAGCCCGGGGCGTGCCCACTTTACTTTGACCCATGCAAGAGGAATCCCCATGAACAAACGTCAAGCTCTCATCGCCGCCGCCCTCGCGGGCCTCTGTGCCGGTACTTCCGTCAATGCGGCCGCCCACGATGGCCCCGCCCCAGGCGACAAGGAAAAATGCTATGGCGTGGCCAAGGCCGGGCAGAACGATTGCGCTTCGTCCGACGGCGCGCATTCCTGCGCGGGCCAGGCGGAGGCGGACAACCTGCCCACGGAATGGACATATGTCGCCAAGGGGACGTGCGAACAGGCGGGCGGTTCCGTCAAGCCCATCAAGGCCGGCAAGACGGCAAAGCCGGCCACGCAGCCGTAAACGTCCGCCGCCTGCCCATGCCGCCGCCCATCCAGGCGCTTGCCGGCGTCGGCCTGCGCGCCGCGCACTACCGCGACTTTCTGGCGCGCCGGCCCCAGGTCGGCTGGCTGGAAGTGCACACTGAAAATTATCTGCAGCCGTCGGGCTGGGATAACCATGTGCTGCAGACTCTGCGTCAGGATTACCCCATCAGCCTGCATGGGGTGGGCCTCGGCCTGGGATCCGCGCGCGGCTTTTCCGAGAGTCATTTGCAGCGCGTGCGCGCCGTGGTCGAGCGCATCGAGCCAGCCCTCGTGTCGGAGCACTTGTGCTGGGGCGCCGTGGCACAGCAGCAACTCAATGATCTGTTGCCGCTGGCCTTGAATGGCGCCGCCCTCGATTTACTGTGTGCAAGAGTGGGGAGGGTGCAGGATGTGCTGAAAAGGCCGATCTTGCTGGAGAATGTCTCCACTTGCCTGCGTTTTGCCGACGATGCCATGAGCGAGGCGCAATTCCTGGCGGAACTGGCGCGCCGCAGCGGTTGCGGGCTGCTGCTCGATATCAATAACCTGTATGTGAACCAGTGCAACCACGGCGAGGACGCCATGCTTGCGATGCAAGCCATCGCGCCTGGCAGCGTGGGGGAACTGCACCTGGGCGGCCATCTGCTGACGCCGCACGCCGTGATCGACCACCATGGCGCCGCCGTGGCCGATCCCGTCTGGGAGCTATATGCGGCCGCCTTGCAACGCTTTGGCGCCATTCCCACCCTCGTCGAATGGGACACGGATTTGCCGCCGCTCGATATCCTGTTGGGCGAAGCGGACAAGGCGCAAGCCATGCTGGCGCGCCATGCGCCGCAAACGCCATCATGGCAGGCAGCGTCGCCGCCGTCCGCGCCGCTACCCGCGTCGCTTGACGCGCTGGCCGCTGGCCAGCAGGCATTTGCCATAGCCTTGCTCGATACCGAGGCAACATTGCCATCGTTCGCGGGCGAGGCGGTGCCGCAGCGTTTCGCGCTGTACCGCGGCAACTTGAGCGCCACCTGGCGCCGTACCCTGGGCCACGCCTATCCCGTCGTGCTGGCGCTGGTGGGCGAGGATTTCTTTGGCGGCCTGGCGCGTGCGTATGGCCGCCAGATGCCATCCGATAGCGCCGATTTGAACCAGTTTAGCGCCCGTTTCGCCGATTTTCTGGCGGCTTTCCCGCCCGTGGCCGCATTGCCCTACCTGCCGGACATGGCACGCCTGGAATGGGCCTTGCACCTGGCCCATTACGCGGCCGATGCGCAAGCGCTGGCGCCCGAGTCGCTGGCCGCCCTGCATCCCGATCAGCTGGAAATGCGGCGTTTTACCTTGCATCCCGCTTGCACCTTGCTCGCGTCCGACTGGCAGGTGGCGGCCTTGTGGCAGGCGCATCAGGAGGAAGACGGTTCGGGGATGTTTCCGCAAGATCTGCAGGTGGCGAGCTGGGCGCTGGTCTGCCGGCCGCGCTGGAAAGCGCAGTTGCTGGTGCTCGATGCGGCTGCGCATGCCGCCTTGCAAGCCCTGCAGCAGGGGCAAACGTTTGGGGCCGCGCTCGATGCGGCGTTCGAGCTGGACCGGGCCTTCGACTTGGCCGCGCACCTGCGCCAGTGGCTGGCGCATGCGGTCCTGGCAGCGTGACGGTTTATTCGAAGGCGCGCAGCAGGCGCGCTTCGCCCGTCTGATCGCGGTACAGGGCATTCGCGGCCAGGGTGGCGTCCATCATGCGCGTGACTTGCTCTTCTTCAAAGCGGGCCAGTTCGGCCGTGGCCGCGACGAGGGCCAGTTGCAGCCTGGCGCGCGCGCTCTGGTACAGGCTGCTGGTGTATTTGTCTGTGTTACGCAGTAATTCTTCCGCGTTTTCTATTACCTGGCGCAAGTCGCCGATCAGGCGTTCCTGGCTGCGCGTACCTTGTTCGGGATGGTCCATGGCGCTCCCCTTCCGCAATCGATATTTATCTGACAATAACGACGTGTCGCAGCTTGACTTGGGCAGCCGGGCTGGCAGGAGTGCTGGCTGTACGCATGGGGCCGCTTTCGCGCCCCATGCCGGCATCAAACGGGAGCGACGACCGTGATACGGATATCGCCCACGCTGACGACCTGGCCGGCGCGGATCTTGGCGGTCTTGCGCAATTCCTTCTTGCCATCGACCTTCACCACACCGCTATCGACCATGACCTTGCCTGCGCCACCGCTGTCGCACAGGCCGACCAGCTTCAGCAGCTGGTTCAGCTCGACGAACTCGGATGTTAAATCAAAGCTTACTTTTTGCATTGTATCCCTTATTGCAATGATGTGTTTTCAACACTTGATGACGACCTCAACTAATCCATAGTTTACCTGAAGCCGCCAGCAATGCAGGGTGTAAGTCAGCTTTTGTTGGGCCGCGTCATCTCCAGTGGCACGATCCATGCGCCGAATTGCTCTTCCGTCACAAAGCCCAGGGCCAGCGCCGCTTCCTTCAAGGTCGTGCCTTCGTGCTGGGCTTGCTTGGCGATTTGCGCCGCCTTGTCATAGCCGATGTGCGGCGCCAGCGCCGTGACCAGCATCAAGGAGCGTTCCATCAGTTCGGCGATGCGTGCGCGGTTCGGCGCGATGCCGTGCGCGCAATGCTCGTCGAAGCTGCGCATGCCGTCGCCGAGCAGGCGCGCGCTTTGCAGGAAGTTGTGTGCAATCAAGGGCTTAAAGACGTTCAACTCGAAATTGCCCGAGGCGCCGCCCACCGTGATGGCCACATCGTTGCCGAAGACCTGGCAGCACAGCATGGTCAGTGCTTCGCACTGGGTGGGATTGACCTTGCCCGGCATGATGGAGCTGCCCGGCTCGTTTTCGGGGATCGTGATTTCGCCGAGGCCGGAGCGGGGGCCGGACGCCATCCAGCGCACGTCGTTGGCGATTTTCATCAGGGCCGTGGCCAGGGTTTTGAAAGCGCCATGGGCGGCGACCAAGGCATCGTGGGCGGCCAGGGCGGCAAACTTGTTGCTGGCCGTTTCGAACGGCTGGCCCGTCAGGCGCGCCAGTTCGGCGGCGATGCGGCCGGCAAATTCCACATGGGCATTCAATCCGGTGCCCACGGCCGTGCCGCCAGCGGCCAGCTGCAGCAGCGGCGGCAACGCTGCCGTGATGATGTGCTCGGCAAAGTCCAGCTGCGCCACGTAGCCGGAAAATTCCTGGCCCAGGGTCAGCGGCGTCGCGTCCTGCAAATGGGTGCGGCCGATCTTGACGATGTCGGCAAATTCCGTGGCTTTCGCGTCCAGGGTGGCGCGCAGCTGGCGCAGCGGCGGCAAGACCGTGTTGGCGACGGCCAGCGCGGCCGCCACGTGGATGGCGGTGGGGAAAATGTCGTTCGAGGACTGGCCCAGGTTGACGTCGTCGTTCGGGTGCAGCAGGCGCTCGGCGCCGCGCAAGCCGCCGATCAGCTCGGAACCGCGGTTGGCCAGCACTTCGTTCATGTTCATATTGCTTTGCGTGCCGGACCCCGTTTGCCAGACGGCCAGCGGGAATTCTGCGTCATGCTTGCCAGCCAGCACTTCGTCGGCCGCCTGCGTGATGGCGATGGCTTTCTTGCCATCCAGTAATCCCAGGTCCAGGTTGACGTGGGCGGCCGCGCGCTTGACGGTGGCCAGGGCGGCGATCAGTTCGGGTGGCATCTTTTCCGTGGAGATATGGAAATGCTCGAGCGAGCGCTGCGTTTGCGCTCCCCACAGCCGGTCGGCGGGTACGTCGATCGGGCCGAAACTGTCGCGTTCGATTCTGCTACTCATGGCATCCCTTTCATCGATGGAGGTGGATCGAGTGTACTCCAGACGTCAAAAAGGCACAGGATGATGCTGTATTGCATCATTTTTGCCCTGGCCCATCTATATTTTTGCGATTTCCTGCCGTTAAAGACAGGCGAGCCCCCATTATTTATCCTGTTATCAAAGCGATCAGTCCATGCAGAGCAGCATCCTTCCCCGTTGGTCTTTGATCGCGTGCGCCGCCGCCAGCCTGGCCTTGCCGCCCGTCATGGCGGCCGAACTGGGCGACATGGCCGTCCTGTCGCACGTGGGCCAGCCTTTGCTGGCCGAGCTCGAACTGACGGCCCTGGCGCCCGAGGAGGCCAATGGCGTGACCGTGCGCCTGGCTTCGCCCGATGTGTACCGCGGTGGCGGCATCGGCATGGATCCTGCCCTGCAAACCTTGACGATCAGTCCGTTTGAGCGCGGTGGACGCCATTATGTGCGCGTGGCCACGCGGCAAGCGATCCAGGCGGGGCATGTGCACCTGTATTTATTGCTGGGCAATGGCAGTGGCGCCGTCGTGCGCCTGGGCACCTTGTGGCTGACGCCGGCGCCGCCCGCCGCCGTACCCGCCAGTGCGCCAGTCCGGCCAGCTATTCCGTTGCCCGCGCCGGTCTCCACGCCTGTGCCGTTGCCACGCGCCGTATCCGTCGCGCCGTCGCCCGACGCCGCCGCGCTGGCGGCCCGCGCGCGGGCCGAGGGCCTCGTGCGTCCGGCGCGCGTGTTCGTGCCGCCGCCCGCCGCACCCAAACTGGCCGCCCCCGCGCTGCCGCGCCGCGCCGCAGCGCCCGTGGCCGCCTGCGCGCCGCAGGCGGAGACGGGGCAGGCGGCAGCGTGCGTGGGGCTGGACGAGAAAAATACGGCCCTGACTGAAAAGCTGGGCGAACTGGAAGGCAAGATCGGCGTCTTGCAAAAGGCGCTGGCCCTGCCTGCAGCCGCCGTGCCGCCCGCCGCCGCGCCGGCCGTGGCGGAAGCGCCCCATGCCAAACCGAAACCCCTGCACGCGGCGCCGGCTGCCGACAAGGAAAAGAAATCGGGCGGCATGCTGTGGCTCGGTATCGGCACCCTGGTCTTCCTGCTGCTGACGGCGCTCATCGTGTACATCGTGCGCAAGCGCAGGCAAGCGGCGGGGCCGGGCGCGCCGTCGAAATACTGGGTCTTGCTGCGCAAGCCGTTCGGCCGCAGGAAGAAGGATGTGCCCGTCTTGACGGAGGCGGTGGAAGAAGGGGCGACGGCCGAACCGGAACCGGAGCCGTTCTCGCGTTAATGCTGCCGCAAGGCGCTGCCGCAAGGCCGCCCACAATTTGATATAAAAAAAGATATTGAAAAAATACATGGAAACGCTTGCCAAGCACGTTGCCTGTTTCTTAAAGATGGTGCTATGATGAATTCAGTGGACTTGCTCTACGACAAAACAGCCCCAGCCTGGCGCAGTCACCAACGATAGTGTGGCGCGGCAAACCAGGTGTAGCGTTGCATAAACGCCTGGGTCTGGAAGCGGTTCGCGATGCCGACGATGTGCTCGCGAACGCCGGATGCAACCGGCAGCGAGGCGACGCCAGGAGATACCTGGGGCTCGCCTTCCAAATTCCCCCGCCTTGCCGTTTTGAGCGCCGCAGATGGCGCGCTCGCTGCCAGGGTGATAGACGTAAAAAAAGCACCCGCGGGTGCTTTTGTCGTTTCTGGCGCGGCAAGCTTCTTACATGCGGGCGCGCGAACCTGGCATGGCGTTCGACAGCTGGGTCATCCACGGTTCCGTGATGGCGCGGATTTCGCGGTCATTGGCCAGGATTTGCTTGAGCAAGTCGATCTTGCGCAGGCGCGAGGCGCCGGCCAGGGCAGGCGCCTTGCCCGTCATGGTCGCGCTGGCGGCGCTGGCGCACTGGTTTTCCAGGGTATCCAAGCCATCCCAGTCGCTCGAACGTGCGGCCACGACCATTTGATTGGTCATTCCTGCAATATTTTCATACATCGAGAGAACGTCGTTGGAGGTCATGAGCACACCCGTAACTAGTGAATGGATTACCGCTTGTCTAGATTAACGGCGGGTCCAACGGGAACTTGAGGGTGTTTTTGAAAAAAAGTGAAAATAATTTGGATGTTTTTTTGCGGGCAGCCGGCATGCCCGCAAACCCGCATGCCTGCTCGGTTGGCGATGCGGGCAACGGCCAGCTTACTTGACGAGTTCTTCCAGGCCCGCGCTCAGTTCGGCAAGCGGCGGCATCCTGTCGACCAGCACGGAGGGCGGCAAACCGAGCGCTTCGGCCACCGCGTTGGGATAGCAGGCGATGATTTCTTCATTGCTCAGCTGGTTTTCATCGATGCGCGCGCGCCAGGCGGCCAGGTGGATGATGGCGGCCAGGCGGTTCAATGGTGGCTTGGCCAGCGGAGCGGGGAAGGCGGCGATGGCCTCGGCAAAGGCGGGCGGAAACTTCCAGCGGCGCGCCAGTTCGGCGCCCACCTGCGCATAATCGTAGCCCAGCGACACCCGCTCCGCGTCGAGCCGGCGCGCGTCGAGCGGCGGGGCGATCTTGTCGAGCTGCATTGCTTGCTCGGGCATGGCGGCATGGATCACCAGTTGTCCGATCGCATGCATCATGCCGATGGTGAAAGCCAGATCCTGGTTGTCGCCCGTCTGCTTCGCGATCCAGCGGGCAGATACGGCGCTGTGCAGGCTGTAGCGCCAGAACTGCGGCAAATTCAGGCCCGGCACGGCTTTGAAACCGCTGACGAGGCCCGAGCTGATGACGAGGGTGCGCACGGTCACAAAACCGAGCATCAGCACGGCATCTTCCACCGTGCCGATGCTGCGCGACACATGGTAATAGGCCGAGTTGGCCAGCCGCAGCAGCTTGGCGCTCAAGGCCGGGTCCGCTCCCAGCTTGCGCGCGATGTCTTCGGTGGCGATGGCGGGGTTGTCGAAACTGCGCACCAGTTCATCGACGATCTTCGGGGCGGCAGGCAGGGCGTGGGGATGCTGGAACAGCGCTTCCAGTTGCATGGCAATCTCCTTGGCGTTCGTGCGGTACGGGATGCGGTCGTGCCACTATATGCCGATTTTTTGTCCGCATGCAAAAAAGTTAGGGGATGCTTTTTCGCCCCAAAAAGGCAGGATTTTCAGGTTATGATTTTGGCTATTACATCGAAAGGATCGCCATGCACGGTTTGCGTTTTTCCTGGTCCCGGACGCCAGTCCAGGCCGCCATCATCCTCGCCCTGGCCGGCGTTTCGCTGACCGGTTTGCCCGCCCGGGCGCATGGCCAGCAAGGGGCCGCCAGCGTCGCCGCCCCCGCTGCCGCGAAGGCCTTGCCCGGTGACGATTTCTACGATTACGTGAATGGGGACTGGCTGCGCAGCACGGAAATTCCCGCCGACCGCAGCAGCTGGGGCTCGTTCGCCATCCTCGCCAACGCCACCAACGAGCGCATCATCGGCCTCGTCGAAGGCCTGGCGGCGGCGCCGCAGGCGGATGCATCGGCGCGCCAGGTCAGCGATTTTTACCGTTCCTGGATGGATGAAGCGGCTATCGAAGCGAAAGGCTGGGCGCCGATCAAGCCGCTGCTCAAGAAGATCGACGGCATACGCGACCAGGCAGGGCTGGCCCGCGCGCTGGGCGAGAGCCTGCGCGCCGACGTCGACCCGCTCAACGCCACCAATTTTTATACGGAAAACCTGTTCGGCCTGTGGGTCGCGCAAGACTTGAACGACACCACGCGCAATGTGGCCTACCTGCTGCAGGGCGGACTGGGCTTGCCCGACCGCGCGTTCTACCAGAGCGACAGCGCGCGCATGCAGGGCTTGCGCGCGGGCTACCAGGCGCATATTGCCGCCATGCTCAAGCAGGCCGGCTACCGCGATGCGCCGGCCCGCGCCGCGCGCGTGTTTGCGCTGGAACAGCAAATTGCCGCCAGTCACGCCAGCCGCGAGGATTCGGCCGATGTGGCCAAGGGCAACAATGCGTGGCGCGCCGCCGACTTCGCCAGCAAGGCGCCGGGACTCGACTGGAAAGCCTTCTTCCAGGCGGCAGGGCTGGGCCAGCAGACGGATTTCATTGTCTGGCATCCGACGGCCATGACGGGCAGCGCCGCGCTGGTGGCGAGCGTGCCGCTGGCCACGTGGAAAGATTTCCTTACCTTCCACGCGGTCAACCATTTCAGCACGATCTTGCCGAAGGCGGCGGCCGACCAGCGCTTCGCCTTCTATGGCAGCGCCCTGAGCGGCACGCCGCAGCAGTCGCTGCGCAGCAAGCGGGCGCTGGCCGCGACGAATGCGGCCCTGAGCGACGCCGTCGGCAAGCTGTACGTGGAACGCTATTTCCCGCCTGAATCGAAAGCCCGTGTGCAAGATATGGTGACGAATATCGTCGCCGCCTTCTCGCGCCGCATCGACAAGCTGGACTGGATGGCGCCGGCCACCAAGGCGCAGGCGCAGGAAAAACTCAAGACTCTGTACGTGGGCGTGGGCTACCCCGAACAGTGGGAAAGCTATGCGGGCTTGCGCGTGGTGCGCGGCGATGCGCTGGGCAATGTGCAGCGGGCGGAGCAGTTCCATTACCGGCAGGAGCTGGCCAAGCTGGGCCAGTCGCCCGACCGCAAGGCCTGGGCCATGCCAGCGCAGCTGGTCAACGCCGTCAACCTGCCGCTGCAAAATGCGCTCAATTTCCCCGCCGCCATCCTCCAGCCGCCATTCTTTGACCCGCAAGCATCCGATGCGGCCAACTATGGCGGCATCGGCGCCACCATCGGCCACGAAATCAGCCACAGCTTCGACGATCAGGGCGCGCAGTTCGACGCCCAGGGCAAGCTGCGCGACTGGTGGACGCCGGCCGACCTGGCGCATTTCCAGGCGGCATCCAAGCAATTGGTGGAACAGTTCGCCGCCTACAAACCGTTCCCCGACCTGGCCGTGAATGGCCAGCTGACCCTGAGCGAAAACCTGGCCGACCTGGCCGGCGTGGCGGCCGCCTATGACGCGTTCACCCTGTCGCAGCAGGGCAAGCCGGCGCAGGCGGGGGCGGACCGCGAATTCTTCGTCGGCTACGGCGTCAGCTGGCGCAGCAAGGCGCGCGAAGCGGCGGCGCGCCAGCAAATCCTCACGGATGGCCATGCGCCGGCGCAATACCGCGCCGCCACCGTGCGCAACCTCGACGCCTGGTATCCGGCCTTCGACGTCAAGCCGGGGCAGCAGCTGTACCTGGCGCCGGAACAGCGCGTGCGCGTCTGGTAGGCATAAGCGGTGCCGGCGCGCAGCGTGCCGGCACCGTAAAATGGCGTGATTACTGATTGGAGCGCCATGAAGCCGACCCCACCGCAAGATCCCATCCACGCCATCACGGGCCGCACTCTGGCCCATTACGACGCCAGCGCCGAGCAGTTTTTCGAAGGCACGCGCGATCACGACGTCAGCCAGAACATCGCCGCGCTGCTGAACGCCATCGGCAAGCCCGCGCCGCTGGCCATCCTCGACCTCGGTTGCGGCCCCGGCCGCGACCTGAAGGCGTTCACGGCCCTGGGGCACCACGCGACGGGCGTCGACGGCTGCTCCCGTTTCGTCGGGATGGCGCGCGCCTACAGCGGCTGCACCGTGTGGCAGCAGGATTTCGTCGACCTCGACCTGCCCGCCGCACACTTCGACGGCGTGTTCGCCAATGCCGTGCTGTTCCACGTGCCCAGCGCCGCCTTGCCCGGCGTGCTGCGCGCTTTGTACGCGTGCCTGAAACCGGGCGGCGTGCTGTTCAGCTCGAACCCGCGCGGGCAGAACGAGGAAGGCTGGAATGGCGCGCGCTACGGCAGCTACCATGACGAAGCGAGCTGGGCCACGTACGTGCAGGCGGCCGGTTTTACCCTCGTCGAGCAGTACTACCGTCCGCCGGGCTTGCCGCGCGAACAGCAGCCGTGGCTGGCCACCGTCTGGCGTAAGCCAGCCTGATGGACGCATTTTGTATGAATTTGGGCATGTGTTAGGAACCGTACATAGTTTTTGCGGCCTCGGGCGTACTATGGATACATCGACACGCAGCAAGCAGTTTGCAACGGCGTGTGAGCCGCAGTACCGGCCCTTTGGGCTGGACAACAGATGTACCAACTACAATGAGGATTTATCATGAACAAAGATCAAGTCGAAGGTAAACTGAAGGAAGTCGGCGGTAAAATCCAGGAAGCCGCTGGCAAAGTCGTCGGCAGCGAAGAACAGCAAGCCAAGGGCCTGGCAAACCAGGTCGAAGGCAAAGTGCAGAAGAAAGTTGGCGACGTCAAGGATGCAGTCGAAACTGTGACCCGCAAGCCATAATTTCTGCTCCAGCATATAAAAACCGCCGCCTGTCGCAAGACAGGCGGCGGTTTTTTATTTGATGCAGCGCAAACTTACTGTGCTGGCTGCATCAGGTTCTGCTTGAAGAACAGCTCGATTTTCTTGTACACGTGGCGCTGGCCCGCGCGCGACGAGATGCCGTGCTTGGCGCCCGGATACGTCATCAGGTCGAACTGCACGCCGCGGTTGACCAGCGCGTCGATCAGTCGCGTGCTGTTGCTGAACAGGACGTTGTCGTCGGCCATGCCATGCACCAGCAGCAGCGGCGACTTCAGGCCGTCGAGGTGGGCGAACACGGTGCTGGCCTTGTAGCCGTCCACGTTTTCCTTCGGCATGCCGAGGAATTGTTCCGTGTAGTGGGTGTCGTACAGCGACCAGTCGGTCACGGGCGCCACCGACACGCCCATGGCGATCTTGTCGGATGCGGCCGACAGCAGGCGCAGGGTCATGAAGCCGCCATAGCTCCAGCCGAACACGCCGATGCGTTTCGCATCGACGAAGCTTTGCTTGCCCAGCCAGTCGATGCCCACCAGCTGGTCCGCCACTTCGGCCGCGCCCAGCTTGTGATAGATGGCGTCCGTGAATGCGCGTTCGCGACGCGACGAGCCCCGGTTATCGAGGCGGAAGACGACAAAGCCCTGCTGCGCCATGTACTGGTCGAAGTTGTTGCCCCAGCGGCGCGCCACGTGCTGCGAGTGCGGGCCGCCGTACGTCGACAGGTAGACGGGGTAGCGTTTGCCCGCATCGAAGTTCGATGGCTTGACGATCGAATAGTGCAGGGTCTGGCCATCGTTGGCCTTCAGGGTGCCGTACTCCGTCGGCAGGTGGTCGGCCTTGTACTGGAAGTACGGGTGGCTGGCGTTGAGCGCGTTTTCTTCCAGCCAGCTCACCATGGCGCCGTCCGGGCGGCGGATGCTCACCTGCGGCGGCGTGGCCGGGTCGGAATACGTGTCGACGAAGACTTCGCCATTGCGCGAGAACGTCGTGTCGTGCCAGCCGTCCGCTTTCGTCACGCGCTGCGGCTTGTCGGCCGTGCTGCCGTCGAGGGCCAGGGCGTAGGTCTGCTTGTCGATCACGGCGTCGCGGTTCGACGACACGAACACTTTACCGGTTTTCTGGTTCACGGCCAGCACGCTGTCGATGCCCCACTCGCCGGAAGTGACGGGGTGCAGCAGCTTGCCGCTCATGTCGTACAGGTACAGATGGTTGCGGCCCGTGCGCTCGGACGACCACAGGAAGGTGCCGTTCGACAGGAAGCGCAGGTCGTCATGGATGCTGACCCAGGTTGTCGATGTTTCCGTCAGCAGGGTGCGCTGCGCCAGGGTAGCCGCGTCGACGGCGACCAGGTCCAGCGTCTTCTGGTCGCGCGACTGGCGCTGGTAGACGAGCGATTTGCCGTCCGCGCTCCAGTCGGCGCGCACCAGGTAGATGTCCGGGTTCGTGCCCAGGTCCACCTGGCGCTGCACGCCCGTTTCCGGCGAGACGATCAGCAGTTGCACCAGCACGTTCGGGTCGCCCGCGGCCGGGTAGCGCTGTTCCACGACATCGGTGCGGTCGGCGAAGATTTCAAAGCGGCGCACGACGGGCACGGGCGCTTCGTCATAGCGCTTATACGCGATGGCGGAATCGTCGGGCGCCCAGTAGTAGCCGGTGCGCTGGCCCATTTCTTCCTGCGCCACGAATTCGGCTTCGCCGTTGCGGATCGTGCCCTTGCCGTCGGTGGTCAGCTGGCGTTCCTTGTCCGTCTTGAGGTCGATCACATGGATGTTCTGGTCGCGCACGAACGACACGTAGCGGCCTTTCGGCGAGATTTTCGGATCGAGCACATTGCCCTTGGCGACCAGGCGCGCCTTGTCCGGGTGGGCCGCGTCGACCAGGTACAGATTGCCGGCCAGCGGCACCAGCAGCTGCTTGCCATCGGGCGACCAGCTGTAGCTGAGAATGCCGTTCAGGCTGGCCGTGCGCTCGCGTTCGCGGCGCGCCTGCTCTTCGGGCGAAATCGTTTCATTCGGCACCAGCGCCTTCGAGTCGACCAGGCGGTGCGTGCTCTTGTCCTTGAGCTTGAATTCCCACAGGTCGAGCTGGAACTGGTTGTCGGCGCGGCCGCGCAGGAACGTGACGCGCTCGCCGTCGGGCGAGACCTTCAGGTTGCGCACGCCGGGGCCGGCCAGCGCCGGATCGGCGTGGATGCGTTCCAGGGTCAGCTTTTCAGCCGATGCGGGAACGCTGGCCATCGCGGCCAGAAAACAAAGAATAAAACGCATGGATGTCTCGGTAGTTGGAAGAAGAAGGGCACTGCATGTACAGGCGAGCTTGAGCGTTGCCTAAGCGTAAGACGATACCAGAGCGTGCCTGTTTATGCGATAGCGCCAGCCACGGAATAAACCGTTCATGGCCGTATTTCCTTCGTCAAAAATGTCCAGCAGCCGCCCATTCCATGGCGCTTTGCCCCGTTCAGGCCAATATCATGCCTTCGATTACGGTCAGGCATGCGCCGCCTATCCAGGCGTGACCAGCGCGGAAACTGATGGACACGCGGCCGTCGCGCTGCAGGCACGTGCCCTGGCGGACCGTGTAGTCGCTGCCCGCCAGCAGGTGCGCGATGCAGGCGTTGGCGCTGCCCGTGACGGGGTCTTCCACCAGCGCGCCGTGTTCGCTGAGCAGCGCGCGCACTTCGTAGTCGGCCGGCCCGTCCGCCGCGTGCGGGCCGTACAGCGCCAGTCCGTCGGCGCCGGCGGCGGCTAGCAATGGCGTCAGCGCGGCGACGTCGGCGCGCACGGCCAGGCAGGCCGCGGCGCTGGCCAGCGGCACGCACAGCCAGCGGATGCCCATGTCGGCGACGGTGCCGCCTGCGGCCGGTTCTCCGCCCAGCGCCGTTTGCAGCAGCGGCAGCAGCGCGGGTTCGAGCGCGCGCGTGCTGCAGGGCGGTGCCTGGAACGCCAGCACGCCGCCGGCGCCTCGTTCTATCTGTACCTGGCCGACGCCGCATTCCTGCACGATGCGCGTGCCCTTGGGCCGCATGCCCGCATCGAGCAGGGCGTGCGCCGTGCCCAGCGTCGGGTGGCCGGCGAACGGGAATTCCATCTCGGGCGAAAAAATCCGCACGCGGTAATCGGCGGCCGGGTCGCGCGGCGCCAGCACGAAGGTGGTTTCCGACAGGCCCGTCCAGCGCGCGATGGCCTGCATCTGCGCATCGTCGAGGCCATTCGCGTCGAGCACCACGGCCAGCGGATTGCCGGAGAAGGGCGTGGTGCTGAAGACGTCGACTTGCCTGAAGGGGCGTGGTTGCGGCATGGTGTGCTCCTTGTGCATGGTGTGCTCCTTGTCTCAGGCTGCGCGCAGGCGCTGCAGCGACAGGCGGTTCAGATACCAGGTCAGCAGCACGGCGGCCACCGTCAGGCCCGTGACCAGACCGATCCAGAAGCCGGCGGCGGCCATCGGTTCGGCCGGCGACCAGATGAAGCCTTGCGGCGCCAGGCCCAGCACATAGCCGATCGGCAGCGAGAAGCCCCAGAACGCCAGCAGCTGGATCAGCATCGGCTGGCGCGTTACCTTGTAGCCGCGGATGGCGCAGGAAGTGGCCACCTGCGTCGCGTCGGACAGCTGGAACAGGGCGGCGAACAGCAGCAGCTGCGCGCACAGGGCCTGCACCTGAGGATCGGACGTATAGGCTTGCGCGATCTGGTGGCGGAAGACGGTGATCAGGGTGGCCGAGACGATGGCCGCCGTCAGCGACATGGCCACGCCCACCCATGAAATGAAGCGCGCGCGGCGCAGATTGGCTTCGCCCACGGCATGGCCCACGCGCGTGACCAGCGCGATGCCGAAGGTGAGCGGCACCATGAAGACGACGGACGAGAAATTGAGGGCGATCTGGTGCGCCGACACCTGGATCACGCCGAAGCGCGCCACCAGCAGGCTGATGACGCCAAAGGCGCTCACTTCGGCAAAATACGTGACGCCGATGGGCAGGCCCAGGCGCAGCATGGGACCGATGGACGACAGTTGCGGCCATTCCCAGTGCGTGAACGGATACGTGGCGTGATAGGCGGGCGCGATCCGGATCCACGCCAGCATGGCCAGCAGCATCATCCACACGCAGCAGGTGGTGGCCACGGCGCAGCCCACGCCGCCCAGTTTCGGCATGCCCCAGTGGCCGTAGATCAGCAGGTAGTTGACGAAAATATTCAGCGCCAGCGCGGCCAGCGCGATGACCATCACGGGCTTGGTCTGGTTGATGCTGGTGCTGTAGCCGTACAGCGCGCGGTAGGCGGCGAACGGCGGCAGCGCGCAGCTGATGATGTGCACGAACAGCTTGGCCTTGGACGCCACGGCCGGTTCCAGCATCAGGTGGTCGAACACCAGCGCCGCCATGTTCGTCAGCAGGCATGCGACCAGGCCGACGAGCAGCGCCTTCCACAGCGATTGGCGCACGATGTGCGGCACGCGGTCGTGGCGCGCCGCGCCGATTTCATGCGCCACGAGGGTATTGATCGCCATCATGATGCCGCTCACCGTCACCAGTACGATGGACCAGATGGCCGCGCCCAGCGACACGGCCGCCAGTTCCTCGGGATTCGTATGTCCCGTCATCGCCACGTCGGCTGCGCCCATGCCGACGGTGGCCAGCTGGCCGATCAGGATGGGCCAGGCCAGCTTCCACAGCGACGAGACTTCATTGCGGATGGCGGGCAGGGTGAACGAGGTAGTGTGTGGCATGGGCGGCAAGCTTGACTAAACACAAGATTCTACCGGCATTCGCCGTGCTTGTCCGCCGGGGCGCCCCGGAGGCCGGACCGGCACGGTAATCATTTGTTACAGCTAAGTGGGCCAGTCGCGGATAGACTGCGCGCTCTATTTGGCAAAATGACCAAATAGTCAACCGCAGTACCCTGACTATGGAGCAAGACCATGCTGAGACATACCCTGAACTGCGCCCTGTTGCTGGGCGCCGCCATGACGGCCGAACTGGCCGGCGCCGGCGAACTGACCCTGTATTCGCGCGACGATTATCACGGCCGCTCGCAGACCGTGCGCGACGCCGTCGCCGACCTTGAAGATCTGCGTTTCAACGACACGACACAAAGCATCCGCGTGCGCTCGGGCCGCTGGGAAGCGTGCGAGGACGCCGATTTCCGCGGCGCCTGCTTCCTGCTCGAGACGGGCGAGTATCCGTCACTGGATGGCCAGGCCAACAAGATCACGTCGCTGCGCGAAGTGCGCGGCGGCTGGGACGGCCATCGGGGCCGCGACCGTGACGGTGAGCGCGACCGGGGACGCGACTGGGACGGCCGCCGTGACCGTGACCGCGAGCGCGGCCATTTGCCCGGGCGCTCGCTGGGCGGCGAGCTGACCTTTTATACGCGCGACGATTTCGCCGGCCGCAGCTTGAGCGTGAGCAACGCTTCGGCCGATTTGCGCGAGCGCGATTTCAATGACACGGTGCAAAGCGTGCGCGTGCGATCCGGCTATTGGGAAGTGTGCGAAGACGTGGGCTTCCGTGGCCGCTGCCGCACCTTGGCACCGGGCGAGTACGCGAGCCTGGAACGCATGAGCAACCGCATCTCGTCGGTGCGCGAAGTGCGCTGACGCGGGGCAGGCGGTACGCGAAGTGGCAATAACAGGCTCCCGCAGGGGCCTGTTATTGCTTTTGGTAACAATTTATTGTGCTTTTCGCATACTTTGTTACACCGTTTTTTCTGTGGATGGCTACACTGACATCAGTTGTCATGTCGATCACTTACCTTTGCCGCCACCGGAGACCGCCCCATGAATCGCCCGTTCGCCTTTGCTCTGCTGTGTGCCAGTTCGCTGTTTGTCCACCTCGCGGCGCAGGCCGGCGAGATCCGCCTGTACACCGATGACAATTTCAAGGGCAGGGTGGTGGTCTTGCGCGATACGACGGACGACTTGTCGCGCGTTAATTTCAATGACACCGTCTCGAGCATCCAGGTCGATTCGGGCAGTTGGGAAGTGTGCACGCATGCCGATTTCAAGGGCGATTGCAAGACGCTGGAACGGGGCGACTACCGCTCGATGCCGGGCATGAACGATAAAATCTCGTCTGTGCGGGAAACCGGCGCCGGGCAGGGCAGCGGCAGCGGCAGCGGCGGTGGACGCCGCGCGGCGCTGGAGTTGTTCGCCGACGGCGGCCAGCGCGGCGCGTCGGCCGGCGTGAACTCGGACCGCGACGACCTGGTCGACATCAGCTTCAACGACCGCGCCAGCAGCGCGCGTGTCGAATATGGCTACTGGCAGTTGTGCAGCGATTCCAACTACCGTGGCAGCTGCCGCGTGTTCGGGCCTGGCAGCCACGATGACCTGGGCAGCCTGAATGGACGCGTGTCGTCTGCGCGCCTGGTCGATCCGCGCGAAGAGAATCGTCCGCAAAATGACGAGGGCCTGGTGGTGCTGTATGGCCGCGCGTTCCTGAAGGGGCCTGGGCTGCAGGTGAACCGCGACGTCAGCGACCTGGTACGCCTGAACTTCAACGACCAGGCTGCATCCCTCGCCATCAACGAGGGTACCTGGGAAGTCTGCACGGACTCGCAGTTCAACGGTAGCTGCGAGCGCATGGGGCCGGGCAAGTATGAAGTGCTGAACACGACGCTCGACAAGCGTATTTCCTCGCTGCGCCGGCTGTACTGAACGCATGACCGGGCCTTCCGCATGGCCTTGTATTTGTTACACTAGCATCCTGGCGCAACCGCCAGGCAAATCATCACCAAAGAATGAAGAATGGAGTTAATCATGACGGGCCCTTTCAAACACACGCTGGCATGCGCGGCGACCTTGCTGCTCTCGCTGGGGGCCCATGCGGCCGCCCATGCAGGCGATATCACCTTGTTCGAAGACGTTGATCTGCGTGGCCGCGCAGTGAACCTGCGCGAGACGACGGACGATTTGTCGCGCTTTGGGTTCAACGACAAGGTGTCGAGCATCCTGGTGCGTTCGGGCACGTGGGATGTGTGTACCGATGCCGGTTTTCGCGGCAATTGCCGTACCCTGGGACCGGGCGAATACCGTTCGATGCCGGGCATGAACGACGCCATCAGTTCGGTACGCGAGTCGGGGCGCGGCGATGGCAACAATCCAGGACGCCCGGGACGCGATCCCGACCGTGGCCATGGCGGCTATGGCCGTGGCGGCACCCTGGAAGTGTATTCGGGCGCGGGCCAGAATGGCGGCTCGGCGCGCCTGAACCGCGACACGGACGATTTCGTCAATATCGGTTTCAACGACCGCACCACCAGCATCGTCGTCTATAACGGTTACTGGCAGCTGTGCAGCGATTCGAACTACAACGGCGTGTGCCGCATCTTCGGCCCTGGCCGCCACGACGACCTGGGACGCGGCCTCGATGGGCGCGTCTCGTCGGCGCGCATGGTTGACGAGCGCGAGGCGCGCCGCCAGCAGCAGTACGATAATCAGTACCAGCGGCCGCAGTACGACCAGCCCCAGTATCCGCAATACCAGCAGCCGCAATACCAGCAGCGCGGCGCCGTCCTGCTGTTCCCCGAAGCGGGCATGCGCGGCGAACCGCTGGCGCTGGACCGCAATGCGGAAGACCTGGTGCGCTACAACTTCAACGACCGCGCCTCGTCCATCGTCGTCAACGAGGGCCAGTGGGAAGTGTGCAGCGATTCGAACTTCCATGGCCGCTGCGAAGTGATCGGGCCGGGCGAATATGGCCGCCTGAACAGCATGGAAAACCAGATTTCCTCGCTGCGCCGCGTACGCTGATCCCGTCCTGACGTCGTGCTGACAGACCGCCTGCCGGGTTGATCCCGCCAGGCGGTTTTTACATTCGCTGCCGTGCGCTGACATTTGCTTGCCCTTTGTTACACTCGCCGCCTGCCGCCTGGTCTACACTGGCGAAAATGTCATCAGTATTGGAGTTGTCATGGTTCTATCTTTCCGGCCCGCGCTGTTGTGCGCCGCTACCTTCCTCGCCCCCCTTGCCGCATCCGCCGGCGAAATCACCCTGTTCGAAGATGCCGGTTTCCGCGGCCGCCCCGTGACCCTGCGTTCCGACACGGGCGACCTGTCGCGCATGGGCTTTAACGACAAGACCTCGAGCATCATCGTGCGCTCGGGCACCTGGGAAGTGTGCAAGGACGCCAATTACCGTGGCAATTGCCGTACCTTCGGACCTGGCCGCTACGGCAGCATGCCGGGCATGAACGACGCCGTTTCCTCCGTGCGCGAAGTGGGCCGTCCTGGCCATGGCGGCGGCGACCACCGGCCTTACCCGCCGCGTCCCGAGCGTCCTCACCCCGGCTATCCCGGCCACGGCGGCGGCCACCGTCCCGACATGAATGGCGCCGTGCTGCTGTTCCCCGACGCGGGCATGCGCGGCCGGCCCGTACGCCTGGACCGCGAAGTGCGCGACTTGAGCCGCTATGGCTTCAATGACCGCGCCGAATCGGTCGTCGTCAACTACGGCCGCTGGGAATTCTGCGTCGATGCCAACTTCCGCGGCCGCTGCGTGGTGATGGGACCGGGCAGCTATGGCCGCCTGCACGGTGGCCTCGACCGCCGCATTTCCTCGGTGCGCCGCGTGCGCTGATCCCGCTGCCGGGCGGCGTTGTATCGTGCACACGCTGCCCAGCGACTAATTCGTGTACTCTTCCATCAGGCAGTTCAACCATGGGGAGCAGGCACGGTGGAATACAAGGACTACTACAAGGAACTGGGCGTCGAAAAGACGGCGTCCGAGGCCGAGATCAAGAAGGCGTACCGCAAGCTGGTACGCAAATACCATCCCGACGTGAGCAAGGAACCGGACGCCGACAAGCGCACCAAGGCGCTCAACGAGGCCTACGGCGTGCTGGGCGACGCGGAAAAGCGCGCCGCCTACGATGAACTGGGCCGTAACCAGGGCGCGCAGGGCCAGCCCTTCCGGCCGCCGCCGGACTGGGGTTCGGGCTACGAATCATCGGGCACCGACGACAGCGACTTCTTTGCCGACCTGTTCGCCCACGTGGGCGGGCGCCGCCGCGCCGGCGGCAGTTTCCAGATGCAGGGCGAAGACAGCCACGCCGCCATCACCATCGATTTGCAGGACAGCTACCAGGGCGCCAGGCGCCACATCGTCATGCGCGTGCCCGAAGCGGATGCGCAGGGCCACGTGGTGACGCGCGAGCGCACCCTGGAAGTGACGATACCGAAAGGCGTCACGGAAGGACAGCAGCTGCGCATGAAGGGGCAGGGCAATCCCGGCAGCGGCGGCGCGCCCGCCGGCGACTTGTACCTGGAAATCCGCTTCCGGCCCGACGCGCGCTACAAGGTGGAAGGGCGCGACGTGTTCGAGACGGTGCCCGTTACGCCGTGGGAAGCGGCGCTGGGCGGCGAGATCGACGTGCCCACGCCATCGGGCACCGTGACCGTCACCGTGCCGCCCAATTCGCAGACGGGGCGCAAGCTGCGTCTGAAGGGGCGCGGCATTCCCGCCGCCCAGCCGGGCGACCTGTATCTGCTGCTGGAAGTGGTGCTGCCGCCGGCGAACGATGACAAGGCGCGCGAACTGTATGCAACCATGGCGCGCGAGATGGCTTTCAATCCGCGCCAGAAGCTGGGAGGATAAATCATGACAAACAAGGTAATTGGCGAATTGCTCGAAGATCGTGCCCTGAGCCTGGAAGAACTGGCGCGCGCCTGCGCGGTGGAACCGGATTGGGTGGTGCAGCATGTGCAGACCGGCGTGCTGCTGCAGGACGGCCCGCCGGCTGGCCAGCTGACGGCCTGGCGCTTCACCAGCCTGGATCTGGTGCGCGCGCGCCGCCTGCACGAAATCGAATCCGTGTTCGACGCGAACGCGGACCTGGCCGCGCTGGTGGTCGATCTATCGGAAGAAGTGGCGCGCCTGCGCCGCCGCCTGCACGTGCTGGGCGTCGAGTAGCTTTTATTCGGGCTCGCCGTGGCGTGCCACGGTGAGCCGCGCAATATAAAACTGCCCATCGACGACGACCCGGTGCGGGATGCCGGCCACGTCGAAGCCGGGACCGCAGTCTTCCATCCACTCCTGCGCCAGCGAGTCGAACTGCTGCGGCGTCATGCGCAGCATCTGCGCCGTGATGACGAAGCGCGCGCCTGGTTTTTGCTTGTTGACGAAGTCGTCGATACCGGCCATGTGAATCTCTTCAAGGTTGTGTCTGAAATCGGGGTCAGATCCCCGGACACGTTGGCACTGAGCTTTGCGTTGGCGGTGTTGAGGGTCTGACCCCAGTAGTTGTTTAGGGCTTGCCCCCGCATGATACCCGTCCGCGCGTTCTTCTAGAAGCCCTGCACCAGCAGCGGCAACTGCTCCGCAAACCGCTCCGTCAGCCACTTGCCCGCCTGGCCCGGCGGCGTGTCGGCGCGCTGGATCAGGTAAATCGGATAATTCTCGCCATTGTCGACGGCCAGCGGCAGGTGCACCAGCCGTCCTTCCGTCAAATCCTCGCGCACCATCGCTTCGGGCATGTTGCCCCAGCCCAGGCCGGCGCGCAGCAGCGCGTGTTTTGACCCCAGGTCGCCCAGGCGCCAGTTGCGCAATCCCAGCACGCCGAAATCCTGGCCCTCCGTCAGCACGCTGCGGTCGCTGAGCACCAGCTGCACGTGTTCGCGCGCTACGCCGGAAGGAATCGGGCCGGCCAGCTGCGCCAGCGCGTGGCTGGGCGCAGCCACGGGAATCAGACGCACGTGGCCGACGGCCAGGCGCTCGAAGACGCTGGCCGTGGCCGTCATCCAGCCGCCGAGGCCGATGTGGCAGCTGCCATCCATCACCAGCTGCGCCACGGCGCCCATGGCTTCGATGCGCAGGCGCAGGGCGACGGTAGGGAACTGTGCCTGGAACGCCTCGAGCACGCGCACCAGCACGCAGGTGGGGAACATCACGTCGACCACCACCGACACTTCCGCCTCCAGCCCGCCGGCCAGCGCCTTGGCGCGCGCGCGCATGCCGTCGACCTTCAGGGCCACGGCGCGCGCGTCGGCCAGCAGGGCCTTGCCCGCATCCGTCAGCGTGGGCTTGCGCTTGCCGCGGTCGAGCAGCACCACATTCAGTTGTTCTTCCAGGTTGGCGATGGTGTAGCTGATCACCGACTGCGTGCGGTGCAGCTGGCGCGCCGCGTGGGCGAAACCGCCCGCGTCGATGACGGCGACGAACACGCGCAACTGGTCGAGCGAAGGCTGGCCCGGTTCTCTCATGATGATTCCCTATCTAAAAATTCGATGCTAATCATTTATATTTACATGGTTTTCTCGATGGTAGACCTGAACTATGCTGTATGCAAGGGCTGCGATGCGGCCCATCCCGTCACCCGTTTTCCCAGGAGCACTTCATGAGCAAGGTCTTGTACATCAATAGCAGCGTGCGCAACAGCGGTTCCCTATCGCGTCAATTGTCGGGCGAATTCGTCGCGAAACTGGCCGCGCAAGGCGCCAGCGTGGTCGAGCGCGACCTGTCCGCGCAACCGGTGCCGCACCTGACGGAAGAGGTGATGGGCGCCTTCTTCACGCCGGCCGACCAGCGCAGCGCCCAGGCGGCAGCGGCGGTGCAGTTGTCCGATACCCTCGTCGACGAATTGCTGGCCGCCGACGTGCTGGTGCTGGCCGCGCCCATGTACAACTTTTCCGTGCCATCGACCCTGAAGGCGTGGATCGACCATGTGGCGCGCGCGGGCCGCACTTTCCAGTACACGGCAACGGGCCCCGTCGGCCTGGCCACGGGCAAGAAAGCATATATTTTTACGGCCAGCGGCGGCGTCTACAGCGAAGGCCCGGGCGCCGCGTATGACTACCTGAGCACCTATCTGCGCACGGCGCTGGGCTTCATCGGCATCACCGACATCGAGTTCGTGCAAGCGGAAGGCGTGGCCATGGGCGAGGATGCCGTCGCCAGCGCGCTCGCCAAGGGCCGCGCCTCGATCGCAGCGCTGGCTGCCTGAGTCTACTCCGCCGTAGTTCCAAAGAGGGATTGCCAATCTGCCATGGTTGACATAAGCTTGCCGGCGGCACGCCCCGTGCCAGGCCGGCGAGCCGTTCGCCATGAAAGTCCCTCATGCACAAGTTGGCAAGCGCAATACTGTTCGGCTGTTCCCTGTTTTCGGCAGGCATGGCGCTGGCGCAGACCACGCCCGCCGCACCGCCTGCGCCGCCTGCGCCGCCCCACGTGGGCCGCCACGCCTCCACGCACGAGGATCTCCGCGCCATCGAGCAAGTCGTCGCCGACTTCCAGGCGGCCCTGATCGCCAAGGATGTCAGGCTGCTGTCGTCGCTGATGCTGCACACGAATATCCTGTTCGCCTCGCCGGCCGACGATGCTTTCATCAAGAACATGCGCGACACGACGGACGTCCACTTCGACGGCGTCGGGGCGGGTGGCTACGCCGCTTTCGCCAACTTCATCAAGCGCGAACCGCAGCGCACGGAAGAAAAATTCTACAACGTCAAGATCACCCAGGACCGCCATGTGGCGTGGGTCAACTTCGACTACGAATTCCTCGTCGGCGGCAAATTGTCGAACTATGGCGCGGAAGCGTGGCAGATGGTCAAGCGCGACGGCGACTGGAAAATCCTCAGCGTCGTCTGGTCCATGCATCCCGCCGCCGAGGCAGGAAAATAGCCGCCCGCCATGCCGCGTCAGTCGCGCGGCAGCGCGCGGATTTCCACCGTGCCCCCTGCGTTCAGTACGGGGTTTCCGATCAACAATTTTTTTGCATCGTCTATACTTTCAGCTTGCACACGTAGATAGCCTGACAAGTGTGGCGTGACCGCTCTGGCCTGGCCTGAGCGGTGCACGCAGATGCCGGGCCCGATGGAGCTGCCACCGCAGAAGCGGCCACTGGCCCTGAGCATGGCGAAGTAGTCGTCCCAGGCGGACATGGCGACGTCCATCGGTGTTTCCGTGTCGTCATGCATGAAGATGATGTAGTCATTCATCCTTTTTCTCCTGTGCCGCGTGATAAAAAGAGAGCTGAATTGAGTATCCTGAGCAATCGCGAGCGCATGGTTTTACCCTCACCGCGTCAGTCCGTAGAGACAAGCTGTCCGGCCATGTCATTTTTGGAGCGCACATCGTGCCGATAAAGTATGTTGATTTTTACGAGGTGAATTACACGGCAGAGCGCTTGCGGGGCTGCAAGCTGTGGGGCGCGTATGTCGCCATCTATGCCCCTTCGCCCAACCCCATGCACCGGGTGAACCTGGTGAAAAAGCGCAGGGTGTCGGCCGACCATCAGTTTACAACGGAAGCCGATGCCATGGCGGAAGCGGGCGAGGCGGCCGTCAAACTGGTCGAGCGGCGCCAGCGCCGCTATGTCTTCCACCCCTGATGCCACTGCGCGGTATCCTGCAGCGCGCGCCAGGGCAGGATGTGCACGCGGCCCGAATGCACGGCTTCCAGTTCCACGTGCGTGGCCGGTTCATCCGGCGTGGCCGGGGCGCACAGCTTGATGACGAGAAAATGTTTTTCCTTGTTGACGGGCGTGACGGCGGTCCATTTGCTGTTGAGTAACTTGTTCGGACGCAAGTTATTGCGATTGACAAGGTGCATGGCGGTCTCCGGATTGGCGTGATGGCGATGTTGCCATTATCATGCAACTTCCTGCCACGCACGAGGACCGCCATGAAACGCCAGCTGCACCTGCTCGTCATTGACCCGCAAAACGATTTTTGCGACTTGCCTGCCACCTGGCTGCCGCCCGATGCGGCGCCTGCACTGGCCGTGCCCGGCGCCCACGCCGACATGCTGCGCGTAGCGCAGCTGATCCGCGAAGGGGGCGGCGGCTTGACGCAGATCAGCGTAACGCTTGACGCCCACCACCGCTACGACATCGCCCACCCCGCCTTCTGGCGCACGGGCGATGGAGCCGCCGTGCCGCCGTTTACGCAGATCAGCGCCCGGCAAGTGCGCGACCGCCTGTTCCTGCCCGCCGCCAGCGGCGCCTTGCCGCGCGCGCTGGCTTACCTCGATGCCTTGCAGCAGGCGGGACGCTACCAGCTGATGGTGTGGCCCGTGCACTGCGAGATCGGCAGCTGGGGCCAGAATATCCACGCGGCCGTGCGCGCCGCCTACAACGCCTGGGAAGTGGCCAACTTGCAAGTGGTGGCCAAGCTGAGCAAGGGTTCCAATCCGTGGACCGAGCATTACTCGGCCGTCATGGCGGAAGTGCCCGATGCGCAGGATGCAGCCACCCAGCTCAACCGTGCATTCCTCGACACCTTGCTGCCGGCGCAGCAACTCTACATCGGCGGCGAAGCGGGCAGCCATTGCGTCAAAGCCAGCACCGAGCACATCGCCGATTACCTGGAAGCGCAGCAAGGCAAGGCGGCCCTGTCGCGCCTGGTCTTGCTGACGGACTGCATGAGCCCCGTCACGGGCTTTGCCGCGCAGCAGCGCGACTTCCTTGCCGCCATGCATGAGCGCGGCGCGCGGCTGGCCACATCCACCGAGGTCGTGCCTGAATTGCTGGCCAACGCAGGCGATTGATGCTTTCCTGCAAGCGAACCCTGCTGAAATGCTTGCGGTGGCGTACTATTCTGGCTTCAGGAAGTTGGAGAAAACACACATGACCCCGATAGTGCGCAGTTTGCTGGAAACCGATCTGTATAAATTTACAATGTGGCAAGCCTTGCTGCACGGTCATCCGAATACCCATACCGAATACGAATTTGTCTGCCGCAACGCCACTGCCTTTCCCCTGGCCGAACTGAAGGGCGAGCTGGAAGAACAGCTCGACCACCTGTGTTCGATGTCGTTTGCCGACGACGAGCTGGCCTATTTGCGCACCTTGCGTTTCATGAAGAGCGATTTCGTCGATTTTTTGACGGTGTTCCGCTTCCAGAGAAAATTCATCGACGTCAGCACGGACGGCGACACCCTGATCGTGCATGCGGCCGGGCCGCAGGTGCACGTGATGGGTTTCGAGATTTTCGTACTGTACATCATCAACGAACTGTATTTCCGCCGCTTCGACCTCGATGCGGCCATGCGCGAAGGGCGCCACCGCCTGGGCTTGAAAGTGGCGGCCGTCAAGGAATTCGGCAAGCTGCCGAGGCGCAAGCATCCGTTTGAATTTTCCGATTTCGGCGTGCGCCGGCGTTTCTCCGGCGCCTGGCATGACGAGGTGGTGCAACGGCTGGCGCGCGAAGTGCCCGAGTATTTCAAGGGCACGTCGAATGTGTATCTGGCGAAAAAGCTCGGCATCGTGCCGATCGGCACCATGGCGCATGAATACATGCAGTCGTTCCAGTCGTTCGGCGTGCGCCTGCGCGACTTCCAAAAGGCGGCACTGGAAGACTGGGTGCAGGAATACCGGGGCGACCTGGGCATCGCCCTGACGGACGTGGTCGGCATGGATGCCTTTTTGGCCGACTTCGACCTGTATTTCGCCAAGCTGTTCGACGGCTTGCGCCACGATTCGGGCGACCCCGTCGAGTGGGGCGAGAAGGCGCTGGCCCACTATGCGGCCCTGCGCATCGACGCCAACACCAAGCGCCTCGTGTTTTCCGACGGCCTGGACCTGGACAAGGCGTTTGCCCTGTACCAGCACTTCGCCGACCGCATCATGACGGGCTTTGGCATCGGCACCAATCTCACCAACGACGTCGGTTTGACGCCGCTCAACATCGTCATGAAACTGGTGCGCTGCAATGGCCAGTCCGTGGCGAAATTGTCGGATTCCCCGGGCAAGACCCTGTGCAAGGATGAAACCTTCCTCGCGTATCTGCGGCAGGTGTTCCATCATCCTGCCGTCTAAGCTGCGCCCAGGCGCCTATGCGTGGCGTAGGTCGGATTAGCGGGGCCGCCGAGGCGCGGCAAAGCCGCGCGTAATCGAACAACTTCGCGGACAACTGCGCGGACAACTTCGCGGCCAAGTCCGCCGACAAACTCGCCGACAAGCTGGGCGGGCAGACGGCGTGCCGTGTGCAACCCCCGGCTTAAAACCCCGTCACCACCGTGTTCATGTGCTCGACCTGGGGCGGGGCGGCAAAGAATTCGCCCACCAGGCCGCGCCAGGCCTGGAAGTCGTCGCTGCCGCGGAAATGCACGGTATGGTCTTCCAGGGTCGTCCAGCCGACCACCAGGCGGTAGGCGTCGCCGTTTTCGATCGAGCGCTCCAGGCGCATCGATTCGCAGCCGCGCGCGCGCTGGAACAGGGGGACGGCTTTCGCTACAGCCGCTTCGAAGGCTTCATGCGTGGCCGATTTGATCTGGATGTGGGCAATTTCAAAAATCATGGCAATTTCCGCTGTGGAATGAAGGAACGGTGATCTTGCCATAATTTCGCCGTGCAGGGGAGGGCGTCAGCCCGCCAGCGCCGGTGTGCCTGCATCGGCGCGCCGGCTGCCCGCGTGGCTGGCCGTGCGCTGTTCGATGTCGCAGCCATTGCATGCCTGCACGATGGCGTGCGCCCGTTCCTGCTCCTGCGGATCGCGGACGGCGACAATGAGGCGCACCATGCCGCGAAACGCCGTCTTGCCGTAGTTACGCCGGTACATATGGTTGTCGCCGCCGAACAGGGCGTTGATCGCGCGTTCCAGCCGGCTGGTCATGGTGTCGCGGTTACCGACCGTAAAATTGCCCTGCACTGGGCCGGCCTCGTCGTCGCCCGCGTCCAGTTGCACGGCGTGAGGAGGAAAGCCTTCGGCCAGCAAGCGGATGCGGGCGCGCTCCGCATCGGGGAAATGGTCGAAGATACGTATCAGCGTGCTGCCGCCGCTGTTTGTGCTGCTGTCCATGGCCCGGCCTTTCAAGGAGGTGTACCTGATTTGACCGGCGAGCCTGTAAAAAATTCTGCCTCAGCCTGTAAAATCCTCGATCAAGGCGCAAAAGTTTGATAAATATCCAGTATGGCTACCAAGTCGCGCTAAGATACGTCTTGCGGAATCAATCTTTCATAGGAGAACTAAATGGCAGCGAAGAAAATTCTGTTTTTGACCGGCGATTTTGCAGAAGATTATGAAACGATGGTGCCGTTCCAGGCCCTGCTGATGCTCGGCCATGCCGTGCACGCCGTCTGTCCCGGCAAGAAGAGCGGCGAGACGATCAAGACGGCCATCCACGATTTTGAGGGCGACCAGACCTACACGGAAAAACCGGGCCACCTGTTCACCTTGAACGCCAGCTTCGACGAGATCGACCCGGCCGATTATGACGCCGTGATGATCGCCGGCGGCCGCGCGCCCGAATACCTGCGCCTGAACGACAAAGTCATCGCCGCCGTGCGCCATTTCGCCGAGGCGGGCAAGCCTGTCGCGGCCGTCTGCCACGGCGCGCAATTGCTGGCCGCCGCCGACGTCATCCGCGGCAAGCGCATTTCCGCCTATCCCGCCTGCGCGCCGGAAGTGAAACTGGCGGGCGGCACGTATGCCGACATCGCCGTCACGGACGCCGTCACCGATGGCCAGTTCGTCACGGCGCCCGCCTGGCCCGCGCATCCGGCGTGGCTGGCGCAGTTCGTCAAGCTGCTCGGTACCGAGATCCGTTTGTAACCTTTACCTGCCCGGCAGGCCGCAGCGTTCGCCGGGCGCACCACTTTTCAGATTCGAGTTCTTCATGCATGCGCCGCGCAGTCAACCTTCCCGCAAACAACTTCCAGCGTCGCGCTGGCGCCAGCGCCGTCTGGCGCAAGCCGCATCGGGCCTGAGCGCCGCGCAGGAGCGCCAGCTGGCCACCCTGCATGACATTTCCACCTTGCTGGCGGGACAGCACGCCATCGATGCGCTGTGCCGCGGCTTCCTGCGCCACGTAATGCAGTTCGCGCAAGCCGAAGGCGGTACCGTGCGCATCCTCGATCCGCAGCACGATACCGTGCACATCATCGTGCACGAAGGCATTTCCGACGCGATGGTGGAAGAGGAACACTGTATCCGCAACAACGATTGCCTGTGCGGCGCGGCCGTGGCGCAGGGCGTGATCCAGATCCGCGATTTCCGCCAGGTCGAAGCGCTGCAGCGCTACCGTTGCCAGGACGAAGGCTTTATCGCCATCGCCGTCTTTCCCATCCTCGCGCGCGACCAGGTGGTGGGCAGCTTTTCGCTGCACTTTGCTCAGCCGCAAGCCGTGCAGGCGCAGCAGCAGGGCTGGCTGGAGACGCTGGGCCAGAGCCTGGGCATCGCCATCGAAAACCAGCGCCTGATCGCGCGCGAAAAGGAATTTGCCGTGGCGCGCGAACGCAGCCTGCTGGCCGAGGGCTTGCACGACAGCATCGCGCAAAGCCTGAACTTCATCAGCCTGCAAGTGCAGATGCTCGACGATTCCGTGCGCCGGGGCCAGCTCGACGAGGCGGCCGAAGTGCTGCCGCTGATGCGCATGGGCGTCGAACAAAGCTACCAGGACGTGCGTGAATTGCTCGTCAATTTCCGCACGCGCTGGCATGGCAGCGACCTGGAAAGCAAACTCAGCGAAGTGCTGGCCAAGTTCGAGCTGCAGACGGGTGTCGCCGGCACCCTGGAGATGAGCGGCAACGGCGCGCCGCTGGCGCCAGAGCAGCAGTTGCAGATCCTGTTCATCGTGCAGGAAGCGCTGTCGAATATCCGCAAGCATGCGCAGGCGAGCAATGTGGCGCTGCGCGTGGAAAACGGGCGCGATTTTGCGCTGCAGGTGCGCGACGATGGCGAAGGCTTTGCCGCCAACCTGCGCGACAAGAAAACGGAATTGCAGATCGGCTTGCGTATCATGCAGGAGCGGGCCGAGCGGCTCGGTGCGCAATTTGCCATCGACAGCACGCCCGGCGGCGGCACGACGATCTCGCTGGCCTTGCCGGCGGCGCGGCGCCAGGCCGCGTAACAGATGAATCATCCTTATCAGGCAACAAACATAGTGAACGCTCCAATCAAAATCCTGCTGGTCGACGACCACACCTTGCTGCGCAGCGGCGTCAAGCTGCTGCTGCAGCGCAATCCTCAATTCCAGGTGGTGGGCGAGGCATCGAACGGGCTCGACGGCGTGCGCCTGACGGCCGAACTGCGGCCCGACGTGGTGCTGATGGACTTGAACATGCCCGGCGTGACCGGCGTCGAAGCGCTGCAGCTGATCTTGCAGGACATGCCGCAGATGGTCGTGCTGATGCTGACCGTGTCGGAAAACGCGGCCGACCTGGGCGCGGCCCTGCGCGCAGGCGCACGCGGCTACTTGCTGAAAAATATAGAAGCCGAGCAGCTGGGGCAGGCCATCTGCCGCGCCGCCGCCGGCGAATCCGTGATTGCCGACGCCATGACGGCCAAGCTCGTGTCACAGTTCCGCGCGGGGCAGAACGCGCCCCAGGCCGACTACGACAAATTGACGCCGCGCGAACGCGAAGCCATGGCGTGCCTGGCGCAAGGGCTGAGCAACAAGGAAATCGCGCGCCAGCTGGACGTGGCCGAAAGCACGGTGAAAATCCACGTGCAAAACATCCTCAAAAAGCTTAAGCTCAGCAGCCGCGTGCAGATCGCCGTGTATGCGGTCGAGCGCGAACTCGGTAAATAAAGATCAAGCAAAGCGCAAATACCGTGCCAAAAAGCCACAAGGAATGCGCGATTGTTTGATCTGCATGGCGTTCCGGCCTAGACAACCCTAGTTCCTTTGACGTATGGCCTTGACCGTGCCTGCGCATTACACTCTTAGTCATTCGCTAATCTAATAAGAGAGTGTCATGCATAAGGTCAACGTCGATGGCTTGCTATCGAGCCAGGCTCTGTTCCGCCATATTTCCCCTTCGCAATTAGAGCAATTGCGCCAGGATGTCGTGCGCGTCGAAGTGGAAAAAGGCAAAGTGCTGTTCCGCAAGGGCGAAGTGGCGGAAGGCGCCTATGTGGTGGTTTTCGGCCTCGTCAAGCTGAGCGTGTTTTCCATGGAAGGGACCGACAAGGTTCTGGAACTGATCCGCCCGGGCCAGAGTTTCGGCGAAGCCATGATTTTCCTCGATGAACCGTATCCATTCTGCGCCGAAGCGCTCGAGCACTGCCTGCTGCTGCGCATTCCGCCGCACGCGCTGCTGCGCTTGCTGGACCAGTCGCCCCGCATCGCGCGCCAGATGATGAACAGCCTGTCGCACCACCTGATGGGTTTCATCCGCAACGTGGAACGCTGCTCCGTGCAGAACGCCACCCAGCGCGTGGTCGAGTATCTGTTGCAGGCATCGGACCAGCAGCGTTCGAACGAAGTCAAGCTGGACCTGAAGAAAAGTCTGCTGGCATCGTTCCTGAACCTGGCGCCCGCCACCCTGTCGCGCGTGCTGCACCAGTTGACGGACTTGCATTTGATTAAAGTCAGCGGTTCGCTGATCCAGATCCAGCCCGATGCATTGAAGACGTATCGCCATGGTTCCGCCACGGCCATGCTGAATTAGGCGCTCTCAGCTTTTTCAGCAGGCAAGGTCAGCCGCCAGAACAGCAGGGCGAGCAAGCTGACCGCCGCGCCCAGCGCGCATACCCCATGCCAGCCCGCCAGCGCATACACGCTGGTGGCGGCAATCGCCCCCACACCGCTTCCCACCGCATAAAACAGCATGTAGCACGCCACCAGGCGGCTGTGCGCGTCGCTGTCGTCCTTGAAGATCAGGCTCTGGTTCGTTACGTGGATGGCTTGGCCCGCCAGGTCCAGCGCGATGATGCCGATGACCAGGGGCCACAGGGCCGCGCCCGCAAAGCTGAGCGGCAGCCACGCGGCCAGCAGCAACAGCAGGGCCGCCCCCGTCGTCCACTGCGCGCGGCCCTGGTCCGCCATGGCGCCCGCACGCGCCGCGCCCAGCGCGCCGATCACGCCCACTAAGCCGAACGCGCCGATGGCCGCATGCGTATAGCCTTGCGCCGTCAGGGGCAGCACGAGGGCGCTCCAGAAAATATTGAAGACGGCAAACATCAGCAGGGCCAGCATGCCGCGCACGCGCAGGACCTTGTTGTGCAACAGCATGTCCGCCATGGAGGCGAGCAGGGCGCCGTAGGCCAGCTTTTGATCGGATGGCTGCGCCGGCGGCAGCTTGCGCCATAGCAGCAGCAACAGGGCGCAGGCGATGGCGGCCGAGACAAAATACACGGCGCGCCAGTCGGCGACATCTGCCACCACGCCGGACAGGGTGCGCGCCAGCAGCAAGCCGATCACCACGCCGCCCTGCGCCATGCCGACGACCCTGCCTCGTTCGTGGCTGGCCGCCGCGCTGGCCGCGTAGGCGATCAAGCCCTGCGTCATGGCCGTGCCCAGCAATCCCACCAGTAGCATGCCGCCCAGCAAGGCGGCCGTGGAACGGGCGCAGCCCAGCGCCGCCAGGGAAATGGCCAGCAAGCCCAGCTGGAACAGGGTCAGCCGGCGCCGGTTCAGCATGTCGCCCAAGGGCACGAGCAGCAGCAGGGCCAGCGCGCAGCCGAGTTGCGTGGCCGTGATGACCATGCCGCTGGCCGCCTCTGTCATGCCGAACTCGTGCGCCAGGGTGGCGAGCAAGGGCTGGGCGTAATACACATTGGCCACGCTGAGGCCGGCCGCCGTGGCAAACAGCCAGACGAGAGTGGAAGGAAGTGCTGCCGTGATGGGGATGGTCGTATCGCGCATGGGCTTGCCTATAAGTGGTTGCAAATTAAAACCATTTGGAGTCTACGGTGATTAGTTTTAAAATGCAACCACTCAATCGAGGAGACATCCGTGGCCAAGCGCAAGAGCCTGAAAACCGACCCCTGTCCCGTGGCGCGCGCGCTCGACGCGATCGGCGAGCGTTGGTCGCTCTTGATCGTGCGCGACGCCTTCGACGGCATGCGCCGGTTCGGGGAATTCCAGAAAAGCCTGGGCGTGGCGAAGAACATCCTGGCCGACCGCCTGCATACCCTGGTGGAAGAGGGCATCTTTACGGTCGCGCCCGCCTCGGACGGCACGGCCTACCAGGAATATGTGCTCACGCCCAAGGGCCTGGCCCTGTTTCCCGTCGTCGTCGGCTTGCGCCAGTGGAGCGAGGCGCAATTGTTTGAACCAGGCGAGGCCCATTCCACCCTGCTGCAGCGCGGTTCAGGCTTGCCCGTGCGCCGCATCGACGTGCTGGCCGAGGATGGCCGCGTGCTGCAGGCGGGCGATACCGTCGTGCAGAAGGTAGGGTCGCCATGAGCCGCACGGTGGCCGTCATTGGCGGCGGCATCACGGGCGTCACCACGGCGTACGCGCTGGCGAAACGGGGCGTCGCTGTCACCCTGATCGAGCGCCACCGCTATGCCGCCATGGAAACGTCGTATGCGAATGGCGGGCAATTGTCGGCCTCGCACGCGGAAGTGTGGAACCACAAGGCGACGATCTGGAACGCGCTGAAATGGATGACGCGGCGCGATGCGCCGCTGCTGCTCAATCCGACTCCCGGCTGGCACAAGCTGAGCTGGTTTGCGGAATTTCTCGCCGCCATGCCGGATTACGAGCGCAACACCATCGCCACGGCGCGCATGGCGATTGCCGCGCGCGCACATCTGTTTGCCTGGGCGGAAGAAGAAAAGATAGCTTTCGATCACCGCCGCGCCGGCATCCTGCATGTGTACCGCGACCGGCGCGGCTTCGAGCGGGCGGCCGGCGTGTCGCGCCTGCTGGCGCAGGCAGGCCTGGAGCGGCGCGCCGTCACGCCGCAAGAAATGCGCGCCATCGAACCTGCCCTGCACGGCGATTTTTACGGCGGCTACTACACGGACAGCGATTCCACGGGCGACATCCACAAATTCACCAGCGGCCTGGCCGATGCCTGCGTGCGCCTGGGCGTGGCCTGCCGTTATGGCCAGGAGATTACCGCGCTGGCGCGCGAGCACGGCAAGGTGCGTGTCTCCATGGACGAAGACAGCGCCGTGTTCGATGCCGTCGTCGTCTGCGCGGGCACAGCCAGCCGCGCCATGGCGGCCATGCTGGGCGACCACGTGAATGTGTATCCCGTGAAAGGCTATTCGATTACCGTGCAGCTCGATGACGGCGCCAGCCGCGCCGCGGCGCCGTGCGTCAGCCTGCTCGACGATGCGACCAAGCTGGTCAGCAGCCGCCTGGGCGAGGACCGGCTCAGAGTGGCGGGTACTGCGGAATTCAATGGCTTCAATGACGACATCCGCGCCGACCGCATCCGCCCGCTATTGGAATGGGTCGAGCAGTGCTTTCCTGGTGTGAATACCCGCAAGGTCGTGCCGTGGGCGGGCTTGCGCCCCATGCTGCCGGCCATGCTGCCGAAAGTGGGGCCAGGCAAGGCACCGGGCGTGTATTACAACACGGGCCACGGCCACCTGGGCTGGACCCTGGCGGCCGCGACGGCGGAGATGGTGGCAGAGGCGGTCGCGCCTAGTTCTTCGGCAGCAGATCGCTGAGCGCAGCGCGGCCCTTGACGGTGAGGAAGGGGCCGACCTTGCTGTAGGGCATTAAAAAATCGTTTTCGCAGCCGCTGCCGTTCGAATCTTCCCAGAACGATACGCCTTCCGGCTTCAAGGACAGGTGGAAGCGGCCGTGGCCGTCGTAATCCGTGCCCTTGCATTCGGCGTCGATTGTCACACCCTTGAACAGGGCCTGGCGCAATCGGTCCGGCAATTCGGCCTTGTCGTCGCTATCGCTGGCGCTGGCGCCAAACCAGTTCCACACGTCCGTTTCCTGGCCCGTCTTCACGTCCCAGGTGCGGAACCGGATGGAAATACCGCTGGCGCCATAGCCGGCCGCCCAGCGGTAGAACTTGACCGTCACCCAGCGCGGCGACCAGTAGGTGGGCTCCGCATACACTTCGTCTTCCGTCGTGAAGCCGTTGCGGCCCAGGTATTCGCGGCGCGTGGCATAAAAGTCTTCCAGGTCTTTCTTGTTCTTCGCCAGCACGGCGCGCAGCTGCGCGTTGATTTTCGCGATGCCGTCGCCAGGCGCCATCAGTTCCACGGTGATGGTGTCGCCCACTTGCAGGTTGCGGTATTGCTTGCCTTCGAAGGTAACGGGTTTGCTGACCTTAGTGTTGGGAAAGTCTTCCAGCGCCAGGTTGTAGGCATCGCTGGCGCAGGATGGATGCTCGCGGTCGCCCGCCGCTTCCAGCAGGGTCAAGGCCAGGGGCAGGGTCTTGCCGCTTTTCGGATCGGTCCAGGTGCCGGCCAGTTTGCCGCCTTGCGGCGCACCCAGGCGCCACGTGCCCGTCGTATCGCCCTTGGCGTCGGATTCGCTCCAGTCGCTCTTGCCGTTCGCCATGGACAGCATGATCGGTGTCTTGTAGCGCGTGTAGTAGTAATTGCCGCTGCGGTCAGCGCCTTGCGTGGGACTGGGCTGGTTGAAGCAGGCGACGATATTGGCCTTGCCCAAAGTACCCTGCCACACGCCTTGCACGGGCGGCTCGGCCGCCATGGCGGAATTCAGGGCGGGCAGGGTCAGACATATCAACAAAAAGCGGCGCATCGGATTTTCCTGTGATTGGCGATGGCCGATTCTACATGGCCACCGCCTGGAAATGCCGCACGCCAACTTTTACGCTTGTTTTTCCTGCGCCACCACGGCCATTGCCGCGCCCAGGTATTGCACCATGGCCCCGTCGACGAAGCTGCCTTCCATCAGACGCGGTTCCTGCTGGTGCGCCTGGCGGAATTTCAGCTGCGTGGCCGGGTTCGTGCCCGCATACGAACGGAACAGATCCAGCCACTGCCGCGCCAGTTGCAGCACGGCCGGGTCGGTGGGCGGTGTGCGCGCATCGATGGCGGCGCGCACGGCGGCGATCAGGGCCGGCCACTCGCCCGAGCGCTTGCCGTAGTTGGCGAGTAAATACGCATACTCCTGCTCGTCGAGGAAAGGCTTGTACAGCGCCATGCGCGAGGCGTTGAAGGCGGCGAGGATGAACTGCATCAGTTCCGCATCGATGCTGGTCGTGGCCTGCATCGATGGCTCCTGCTCGTGCATGTCGTTCAGGCGCGCGAACAGGCCCGGGTGGGCGCCCGTGTCGCGCACCAGCTTGACCATCCATTCCGTGGCCAGCGCCTGTGCTCGCGCGTCGCCGGGGCCGGCGCCCGTCGCCTGCAGGGCGCGCACTCTGGCCACCAGCGCCTTCCATTCCTGTTCCACGGCCGTATCGGAGAGCAGCGGCAATTGCTGCAGTTCTTCTTGGGTAAAGTATTTGTCGTACATGGTCATCAACTCCATTGTGGTAAGCCACTCGGCCAGTTCCGGCGCCTGTCCCTGCGCCAGTTGCGCCTGCAGGGTGCGCAGGCGCTCGCGCAGGGTGGAAGCCTGCGCGATCTGGCGCTCCAGCATGGCGATTTGCCGCGCCACGATGGAATGCAAAGGCAGATCCGGGCCGGCGAGGGCATTGGCGATATCGGCCAGCGACAGCCCGAACTTGCGCAGCGCCATGATCCGGTGCAGCCGGTCCATGTCGCTGTGCTGGTACAGGCGGTAGCCGGCTTGCGTGCGCGCCGAAGGCGAGAGCAGGCCGATGCTGTCGTAGTGGTGCAGGGTGCGGATGGTCAGGCCCGTGAGCCTGGCCAGTTCACCGATTTTCAGCAGCATCGTCTTTTCCTTGTCTTCAGTGCGTGCTATCACGATGGTGCCTGACGTTACGTCAGGGTCAAGCAGGAATGTAGCAGAGGAGCCGAAAAAACCGGAAAAAGAATCCGTTGACCTTCATTTTTTTGTACGGTATATTTATAAAACCGAATGACGGCTTCAGCAAAACAAACAGGTTCGGGCCAGGCGGCATGACGGCATGATCGTTGTGCGGCGCAGCAAGACGCGCCACTGGCAGGGCTGGAAAGACAATCCGCGCAGACGGATTTTTTTCACAGTTGGTTTGTACGTTAAATATAATATGCCGCCGGCAAGATCCGGACGGCGAGAGAGACGACCATGATGAAAAGTATCGTTTGCGATACGCCCGGCAGTTTGCGCATGGAGCAGCGCCCCGTGCCCGTGCCCGCCGAGGGCGAAGTGCTGCTGCGCATACGCCGCGTCGGCATCTGCGGCACCGACATGCACATCTTCCGCGGCACCCAGCCTTTCCTCAGCTATCCGCGCGTGATGGGCCATGAATTGTCCGGCCATATCCACAGCGCGCCGGCCGGCTCGCGACTGGCCGTGGGCGACCAGGTCTACGTGATGCCCTACCTGTCGTGCGGTACTTGCGTGGCCTGCCGCCAGGGCAAGACCAACTGCTGCACCCGCATCGAAGTGCTGGGCGTGCACCGCGACGGCGGCATGACCGAATATCTGGCGCTGCCCGAGCGCTTCGTCTTCAAGACGGAAGGCATCTCGCTCGACGACGCGGCCATGATCGAATTTCTCGCCATCGGCGCGCATGCCGTCAAGCGCGGCGCGGTCGATGCGGCCAGGCGCGTGCTGGTGGTGGGCGCCGGCCCGATCGGCATGGCCGTGATGCTGTTCGCGTCGTTGAAAGGCGCCGACGTGACGGTGCTCGACGGCCGCGCCGACCGCCTGCAGTTTTGCCGCGACGCGCTGGGCATCGCCCGCACGGTGCAGCTGGGCGACGGCGACAAGGAGCAGCTGTCGGAGACCACGGGCGGCGAATTCTTCGACGTGGTGTTTGACGCCACCGGCAATATCGCCGCCATGGAGCGTGGCCTGGACTTCGTCGCCCACGGCGGTTCCTATGTGCTGGTATCGATCGTGCGCGACCGCCTGTCCTTTTCCGACCCTGAATTCCACAAGCGCGAAACGACCTTGCTGGGCAGCCGCAATGCCACCGTCGACGATTTCGAGGACGTGGTGGCGGCCATGCAGGCGGGGAAAGTACCCACCGCGCTGCTCAATACCCACCGCACCACGCTCGACGAATTTACGGGCGTGCTCGATCGCTGGATGCAGCCCGAGGCGGGCGTCATCAAGGCCATCGTCGAGGTCTGAGATGAGCGATCTCAACCCCATACTTCAATTTGGCACCAGCCGCTTCCTGCAGGCGCACGCCGACCTGTTCGTCAGCGAAGCGGCCAGCATGGGCGAGGCGCTGGGCCAGATCACCATCGTGCAAACGACCGGCAGCGCGCAGGGCGCGGCCCGCGTGGCGGCGTTTCGCCGGCCCGGCGGCTATCCCGTGCGCATCCGCGGCTGGCAGGACGGCGTGCAAGTCGATGAAGAGCGCCGCGCCCACGCCGTCACGCAGGCGTGGCAAGCGGGCAGCGACTGGCGGCAGGTACGCGATGCGGCCGTGGCCGCGCGCGTGATCTTGTCGAATACGGGCGACACGGGCTATCAGTTGGACGAATCCGACCACGCCGGCATGCTCGACGGCGATACCGTCCCCGCCAGCTTTCCCGCCAAGCTGCTGGTGCTGCTGCACGGGCGCTTCCTGGCCGGCGCCGCGCCCCTCTCGATTTTTCCGTGCGAACTGGTGGCCGACAACGGCACGGTGCTGCGCCAGGTGGTCGTGGCATTGGCGCGGCAGTGGCGCTGCGATGCCGCGTTCATCGTCTACCTGGAAACGGTCTGCCTGTGGATCAATTCCCTCGTCGACCGCATCGTTTCCGAGCCGATCGAACCGGTAGGCGCCGTGGCCGAGCCCTATGCGCTGTGGGCCATCGAGGCGCAGGAAGGCATGCTGCTGCCATGCCGCCACCGGCAGGTGGTAGTGACTAGCAGCCTGCGCGACTATGAACAGCGCAAGCTGTTCTTGCTGAACCTCGGTCACACCTATCTGGCGCAGCTGTGGATGGAGCGGGGCAGCCCGGCCGGCATGACAGTGCGCGAGGCGATGGACGATGGCGCCATGCGCGCCGCGCTGGAAGCCCTGTGGCAGGAGGAAGTGCTGCCCGTATTTGCCGCCATGGGGCCGCGGCACGGCGACGCCGCGCAGGCCTATGTGGCGCAGGTCAGGGAACGCTTTTGCAATCCCTTCCTCGCGCACCGCTTGGCCGACATCGCCCAGCACCACGCCGGCAAGATCGCGCGCCGCGTGGCGCCCGTGGCGGCGCTGGCGCGGCAGCTCTGTCCCGCGCTGGCGCAGCCGCGCCTGCGCGCCATGCTGGCGCCGGGAGCGCAGCCATGAAGGCTCCCGCCGCCGCAGTTGTTTCCTTTTCTGCATGCCGATCCAATCCGATATCGACTAAAATGGCCCACTCATCCACTTTCCCTTTCGCTGGCATAGCGCGTTCATTCATCCATGTCCAAACCCGCCACCGTCTTCAAGCGCAGTACCAATCTGCTGTTGCAATTTCTCGCCGAGAATGTCGCAGTGGGCGAGACGCTGCCGACGGAGCAGTTCCTGACCACCATCTGCCAGGGCAGCCGCACGGCGGTCCGCAGCGCGATCGCGTATCTGTCGACGCGGCGGCTGATCGCCAGCCCGGCGGACCGGCGCCTGCTGCGCAAACCCATACCGGGCGACTACTTCGATATCTCCGAATTGCAGTCGGGGGCCGAGCGCATCCAGCAAGTGCTGATGGAGCGCGTGTACCAGCGCGACATGCCGCCCGGCGCGGAATTTTCGGAAGCGGAACTGGCGCGCGAGGCGGGCGCCAGTACCGTCAGCGTGCGCGAATTTCTGATCGGCTTTTCGCGCTTCGGCCTGATCGAAAAGAAACCGCGCGGCGGCTGGCGCCTGTGCGCGTTCGACCGCTCGTTCGCCACCGAACTGGCGGACATGCGGCGCATGTTCGAGATGGCGGCCGTGGAGCAGTTTGCGCACCTGCCGCATGGCGACCCCGCGTATGCGGAACTGGCGCGGCTGATCAAACAGCACGAGAAGCTGGCGGCCAGGATAGACACGCGCCACAACGCCTTTCCGGCGCTGGACCGCGAGTTCCACACCTTTTTGATTGGCCTCTTGAACAACCGCTTCGCGCAGGGCTTCTACGATATCGTCTCGTTTGTCTTCCACTATCACTACCAGTGGGACAAGGGCGAGGAAAAGGGCCGCAACCAGTACGCGGTGCAGGAGCACCTGGCGATCCTGCATGCGCTGGCGGAGCACGACATACCGAAGGCGCTCGAGTGCATGCGTTCGCACCTCGATTCCTCGCGCCGCACCATGCTGTCCTCGATAGGCACGCGCGAAAAACTGAGCCAGCCGGACGCCTAGCCGTCTTTGCCGGGGAGGGTGCGCCATGAGCCTCGCTTCCCGGCCTGCCAGCCTGCTCCTGATGTCGCCCGAGGATAACTGCCTGATCGCCAGGACGGCATTGGCCAGCGGCGACGTCGTCGCCATCGACGGCCTGCCCGTCACCCTGGCGCAAGACATCCAGATCGGCCACAAGGTGGCGCGCCGCGCGCTGGCCGTGGGCGACAAGGTGCTGCGCTACGGCGCCCTGATCGGCAGCATCACGGCTCCCGTCGCCATCGGCGAGCATATCCACACGCACAACCTGGCAAGCGACTACATCCCCACATTTACCCTGGGCCAGGACGGCCACCATTTCCTGCACAAGGACGACCAAGCATGAACGCTCCCGTAACGACACCCGCCCTGTCGGGCTACCTGCGCGCCGATGGCCGCAAGGGCATCCGCAATATCGTGGTGGTGGCCTATATGGTCGAATGCGCGCACCATGTGGCGCGCCTGATGGTCAACGCCTTTCCCGGCCAGCCCGTGCACCTGATCGGCTTTACGGGCTGCTTCCCCAACGAATACGCGGACCAGGTGATGCGCCGCCTGCTGACGCACCCGAACGTGGGCGCCGTGCTGCTGGTGTCTCTCGGCTGCGAAGGCTTCAACAAATATGGCCTGTCCAGCGCCGTGGCCGACAGCGACCGCCCCGTGCACACGATCACCATCCAGGAAAACAGCGGCACGCGCCCCAGCGTGAGCAGCGGCGTCGAATGGATAGGCTGGGCTTTGGAACACCTGGCGCGGCAGGAGCGCGTGCCGATGGGGATCGAGGAACTGGTCGTCGCCACCATCTGCGGCGGCTCCGACAGCACCAGCGGCATCAGCGCCAACCCGGCCGTCGGCGTAGCCTTCGACACGCTGATCGCGGCCGGCAGCCCCTGCATCTTCGAGGAGACGGGCGAACTGGTGGGCTGCGAATACCACATGCAGCGGCGCGCCGTCAGCCCGGAGCTGGGCAACGCCATCGTCGACACCGTGGCCAAGGCCGCGCGCTACTACACCATCATGGGCCATGGCAGCTTCTCGCCGGGGAACGCCGATGGCGGCCTCACCACGCAGGAAGAAAAATCGCTGGGCGCCTACGCCAAGAGCGGCTCCTCGCCCATCGTCGGCATTCTGAAACCGGGCGACCAGCCGGCCGGCGGCGGCCTGTACCTGCTCGACGTGGTGCCGGACGGCGAGCCGCGCTTCGGTTTCCCGAACGTGTCGGACAACGCGGAAATCGTCGAACTCATTTCCTGCGGCGCCCACATCACCTTGTTCACTACCGGACGCGGCTCCGTGGTGGGATCGGCGATTTCGCCCGTCATCAAGGTGTGCGCCAATCCGCAAACCTTCGAGCGCCTGGCCGACGACATGGATATCAACGCCGGCAAGATCCTCACGGGCGCAGCCACCTTGGAAGAAGTGGGCGCCGAGATCGTCGCCGCCGTGCTGAACGTGGCCAACGGAGAACTGAGCCGCTCGGAAGACCTGGGCCACCAGGAGTTCGTGCTGACCTATAAACAATTCGACGCGGTGGGGCCAGGCTGCTTCCCCTTGCGCGCTGCTTGAGGACCGGGTTCATGGATGTCACACAATTGCGTACCTTGCCGCGTGGCGGCCTGTCGCTGCCTTGCATCGGCATGGGCTGCGCGCCGCTGGGCGGCCTGTATCAGCCGGTCAGCGATGCACAGGCGCGCGCCACCCTCGATGGCGCCTGGGACGCGGGCGTGCGCTTCTTCGACACGGCGCCGTTCTATGGCTATACCCAGTCCGAACACCGTCTCGGCGCGGCGCTGCGCGAGCGGCCCCGCAACGAGTTCGTGATCAGCACCAAGGTGGGACGGCTGATGCGGCCCGACCCCTGCGTGCGCCCCGGCGACGACGGCTTTGCCGCGCCGCTGCCGTTCCGCCCCCATTACGACTACACGTATGACGGCGTGCTGCGTTCGCACGACGACAGCCTGCAGCGGCTGGGGCTCGAGCGCATCGATATCCTGTTCGTGCACGATATCGGCACGGCCACGCATGGCGAACACGAGCAGCAATACTGGCGCCAGCTGACTGACGGCGGCGGCTTTCGCGCGCTGGACCAGCTGCGCGCCGGCGGCCAGGTGAAGGCCGTGGGCCTCGGCGTCAACGAATGCGAGATCGTGCTGCGGGCGATGGCGGAATTCGACCTCGACTGCACCCTGCTGGCCGGCCGCTACACCTTGCTGGAACAGGCTTCGCTGTCGCCATTGCTGGACCTGTGCGTGGAGCGCGGCAACGCCATCGTGATCGGCGGCCCGTTCAACTCGGGCGTGCTGGCCGGGAACGGCAAATTCAATTATGCCGATGCGCCGGCCGCGATACTCCAGCGCGTGGCGCAGCTCGACGCCATCTGCCGCGCATTCAACGTGCCGCTGCAGGCCGCCGCTCTGCAGTTTCCGCTCGCGCATCCGGCCGTCGCATCCTGCATCCCGGGCGGCCAGGACCTGGCGCAGCTGCGGCAAAACCTCGACTGGTTCGCCGCGCCCTTGCCGGACGCCTTGTGGACGGCCTTGCAGGAAGCAGGCCTGATCGATGCGCGCGCACCCGTACCCAAGGGAGCAGCATGATGCGCATCGACGCCCACCAGCACTGCTGGCAACTGGCCGCGCGCGGCGGCAACTGGCCGCCGCCATCCCTGGCCGCCATCCACCGCGATTTCGCGCCCGCCGATCTGGCGCCCCTGCTGGCCGAACATGGCATCGCTGGAACGGTGCTGGTGCAGTCGCTGCCGTCGTCCGCCGATACCGATTACCTGCTGGCGCTGGCGGAAAAGACCAGCTTTATCCGTGCCGTCGTGGGCTGGACCGACTTGTTGGCCAAAGACGCACCGGCGGCGATTGTCCGCCTGGCGTCGCACGGCAAGCTCAAAGGCCTGCGCCCGATGCTGCAGGACCTCGACGACGATCAGTGGATCGCCAACCCGGCGCTGAGGCCAGCGTTGACGGCCATGGCGGCACACGGCTTGCGCTTTGACGCGCTGGTGCTGCCGCGCCACTTGCCCGCGCTGCTGCAATGCGCGCGCGATTTTCCAGCGCTCCCCGTCGTGATCGACCATGCGGCCAAGCCGCCGATCGCCGATGCCGCCTTTGGCTGCTGGCGCGAACACATGGCGCAGCTGGCGGCGCTGCCGAACGTGCACTGCAAGCTGTCCGGGCTGGTGACGGAAGCGCGGCCCGGCTGGCGCGTCGACGATTTGCAGCCGTATGTGGCGCATGTGCTGGACGTGTTCGGCCCCCGGCGCGTGATCTGGGGCAGCGACTGGCCGGTAGTCGACCTGGCGGGCGGCTATGCGGCCTGGCTGGCCGCCAGCGAGGCGCTGCTGGCGCATCTCGATCAGCAGGACAGGGACGATATTTTCGGCCTCAATGCTTGCCGCTTTTATGGGCTTAAATGAGGTGGCTGGCTTGTCGGCTTACGCCGTGCCGGCTAAGCCGACCTACGAAACACCTCGATGCCAACTGTAGGTTGGCTTAGCCGGTACGGCGTAAGCCAACAAAAAGGAGCTGAAATGCAAAGAATGGGCATGGTCATCGGCATCGCGCCGGACCGCATCGCGGAATACAAGACCCTGCACGCCGCCGTCTGGCCGCAGGTGCTGGCCAAGCTGACGGCGGCGCATGTCAGCAATTATTCGATCTTTTTGCGCGAACCGGAAAACCTGTTGTTCGGTTACTGGGAATACCACGGCGAGGATTTTGAAGCCGACATGGCGGCCATCGCCGCCGACCCGGAAACGCAGCGCTGGTGGACCTTTTGCGCCCCCTGCCAGCAGCCGCTGGCCTCGCGCGCCGAGGGCGAGCATTGGGCGATGATGGAGCAGGTTTTCTACTTTGCTTAGCAAGAATCCGGGGTCAGACCCGCCGGGTCTGACCCCAGCACTTAAGGTGTCGGGTTAAAAAAATAAAAGGAGACAATATGACCGCCAGACTACAAGGAAAAATCGCCCTGCTCACCGCCGCCGGCCAGGGCATCGGCCGGGCCACGGCCGAAGCGTTCGTGCGCGAAGGCGCGACCGTGATCGCCACCGATATCAACCAGGCCCAACTCGACGCGCTGAAGGAAGTGACGGGCTGCGCCATCCGCCTGCTCGACGTGACCGATGGCGCGGCGATCACCGCGCTGGCCGGCGAGATCGGTCCCGTCGATATCCTGTTCAACTGCGCCGGCTTCGTCGATGGCGGCACCATCCTCGATTGCGACGATGCGGCCTGGGACCGTTCCTTCGACATCAACGCCCGTTCCATGTACCGGCTGATGCGCGCCGTGCTGCCCGGGATGCTGGCCAGGGGCGCCGGCTCCATCGTCAATATGTCGTCGGTGGCGTCGAGCGTGAAGGGCGCGCCGAACCGTTTTATCTACGGCACTTCGAAGGCGGCCGTGGTGGGCATGACCAAGGCGGTGGCCGCCGATTTCGTCACGCGCGGCATCCGCTGCAATGCGATCTGCCCCGGCACCATCGAATCGCCCTCGCTGAAGGAACGCATTGCCGCCCAGGCGGCAGCGACGGGCGTGAGTATCGATGAAGTGCAAGCCGCTTTCGTGGCGCGCCAGCCGATGGGACGAGTGGGCCGGGCAGAGGAAATCGCCGCCCTGGCCGTGTATCTGGCTTCCGACGAATCCGCCTTTACCACCGGCATGACTCACGTCATTGATGGCGGCTGGTCCAACTGATTACTACAACGAGAGAACCACATGAAACTGATGCGTTATGGCGCCAAGGGCGCTGAAAAACCTGCCTTGATCGATGCTGACGGCGCCGTGCGCGACCTGTCCGGCGTGCTGCCCGATATTACGGCCGCGACCCTGGGCAAGGATGGCCTGGCGGCCCTGGCCGCCATCGGCATCGCCAGCCTGCCGGTGGTGGCCAACCCCGGCCGCATCGCGCCGCCGTGGCAGGGCGTGGGCAAGTTTTTATGCGTGGGCCTGAACTATGCCGACCATGCGGCTGAATCGGGCATGGCCGTGCCGGCTGAGCCGGTGCTGTTCATGAAGGCCACCAGCGCCATCGTCGGCGCCAACGATGCCGTGGTGATGCCGCAGGACTCGCAGAAAAGCGACTGGGAAGTGGAGCTGGGCGTGGTAATCGGCACCACCGCGCGCTATGTGAGCGAAGCGGAGGCGCTGTCGCACGTGGCCGGCTACTGCGTGGTGAACGATTTGTCCGAACGCGAATACCAATTGGAGCGCGGCGGCCAGTGGGACAAGGGCAAGGGCTGCGATACCTTCGGCCCGATCGGCCCCTGGCTGGTGACCGCCGATGAAGTAGCGGACCCGCAAAACCTGGGCCTGTGGCTGGAAGTGAACGGCAAGCGCGTCCAGGACGGCAATACCCAAACGATGGTCTTCGGCGTGGCGAATCTGGTCAGCTATATCAGCCGCTTCATGACCTTGTACCCGGGCGACATCATCAGCACCGGCACGCCACCGGGCGTGGGCATGGGGCAGAAGCCATCGGCCGTGTATTTGAAACCGGGCGACACCATGCGCCTGGGGATCGACGGTCTCGGCGAACAGCGGCAGACCGTGCATGCGTGGAATCCGCAACTGATCGACAGTTAAACGAGTAGCAGACCGGCGCGCCGCCAAGGTGCTCAGACATCGGCGCGCCGGCCTATGGCAGTGGAGTGGAGGAGACACACCATGAATCAATCCGAAGAGATACTGGCCTTGAACAAGGTCAGCAAGCGCTTTCCCGGCGTGCTGGCCCTGGACAACGTCAGTTTCAGCCTGCGCAAGGGTGAGGCCCATGCGCTGTGCGGCGAAAACGGCGCCGGCAAGTCCACCCTGATGAAGGTGATGAGCGGTGTGTACCAGGCCGACGAGGGGGAACTGGTCTACAAGGGCAAGGTGTGCAGCTTTGCCAGCAGCGTGGATGCGGAGGCGGCCGGCATCGCCATCATCCACCAGGAGCTGAACCTGATCCCGCACCTGAGCGTGGCGGAGAATATTTTCCTCGCGCGCGAACCGGTACGCGGCATTTTCATCGACCGCAAGAAGATGCGCGCCGATGCGCAGGCGCTGCTGGACCGTTTAAAACTGCGCATCGACCCGCGCCAGCTGGTGAAAAACCTGTCCTGCGCCCAGCAGCAGATGGTGGAAATCGCCAAGGCGCTGTCGCTCAATACGGAAGTGCTGATCATGGACGAGCCCACGTCCTCGCTGACGGAAAGCGAGACGGGCCAGCTGTTCGACATCATCAATGAACTCAAGCGCAACGGCGTGAGCGTGGTCTACATCTCGCACCGGCTGGAAGAAATGCAGCACATCATCGACAGGGTGACGGTGCTGCGCGATGGCAAATTCGTCTGCACCGACGATTTTGCCGCTACCACCCTGGACGCCATCGTGGCCAGGATGGTGGGCCGCACCCTCGATGAAAAATTTCCCGAGCGCGTCTCGACGCCGACGGCTGAAGTGCTGCTGCGCGTGAGCGATTTGCACCGCAAGGATGTCTTCGGCCCGCTGAGCTTTGATTTGCGGCGCGGCGAGATCCTCGGCTTTTCCGGCCTGATGGGCGCGGGCCGCACGGAAGTGGCGCGCGCCATCTTCGGCGCCGACCCGCTCACCGGCGGCGCCATCCACCTGGGCGACGTGGCGGTGACGATCGCCAGTCCCATCGACGCCATCGGGCACGGCATCGCCTACCTGTCGGAAGACCGCAAGAGCCACGGCCTGGCGGTGCGCATGTCGGTGGCGGCCAACCTGACCCTGACGAATGTTTCGGCTCTGGCCAACCGTTTCGGCTTCATCGATTTTGCCAGGGAAGAGGCGGTGGCGCAGCAGTATATCGCTGCGCTGGGCATCAAGACGCCGACCTCGAAACAGGTCGCGCGCAACCTCTCGGGCGGCAACCAGCAAAAGATCGTCATCAGCAAATGGCTGTACCGCGAATCGAAAATCATCTTCTTCGACGAACCCACGCGCGGCATCGACGTGGGGGCCAAGTTCGCCATCTACCAGCTGCTCGACAAGCTCGCGTCGGAAGGCATCGGCGTGGTGCTGATCACGTCCGAGCTGCCCGAGATCATGGGCATGACGGACCGCGTGGCCGTGTTCCATGAAGGGCGCATCAGCGGCATCGTCAATACGCGCGAGTCGTCGCAGGAAGAGATCATGCAGCTGGCGTCGGGGCGCGTCGTCGCTCCAATCCCTGGCCAGGCGGCAGTCCACTAAAAACAGAAAGCTTTAAAAAAATGAACAAAGAACTGATCCAAAAATTCGCCGCGCTGGGCAGCCTGTCGCTGTTGCTGCTGGTGTTTTCCCTGACCAGCAACGCCTTTTTCTCCGTCAGCAACGGCATGAGCGTGGCCTTGCAAGTCACGTCGATCGCCTACCTGGGCATAGCCGCCACCTGCGTCATCATCACGGGCGGCATCGACCTCAGTTCCGGCTCCGTGCTGGCGCTGGCCGGCGTGGCCGCCGCGCTGCTGGTGAAAAGCGGCGTGCCCGTGCCGGTCGCCATGCTGGGCGGCGTCGTGGTGGGCGCCATGTGCGGCGCCGTCAACGGCTTTTGCATCACGCAGCTGAAACTGCCGCCCTTCATCGCCACGCTCGGCATGATGCTGATCGCACGGGGCCTGGCGCTGCAGGTGACGGGCGCGCGCGCCATTTCCGGTCTGGGCGAGTCGTTCGGCGAACTGGGCAATGGCGTGCTGTGGCGCATCGAGCGCGACACGGGCGGCACCTTTCCCGAAGTCGTCTTTCCTGGCATTCCGTATCCCGTGGTGCTGATGGTGGTGATCGCCGTGGCCGTGTCCATCATGCTCAGCCGCACCACCTTCGGCCGGCATATCTACGCCGTCGGCTCGAATGCGGAAGCGGCGCGCCTGTCGGGCGTGAAGGTGGGCCGCGTGACCCTGCTGGTGTACACCCTGTCCGGCGCCCTGTCGGGCCTGACGGGTTGCGTGCTGATGTCGCGCCTGGTGACGGCGCAGCCGAACGAAGGCGTGATGTATGAACTCGATGCTATCGCCAGCGCCGTGATCGGCGGCGCCTCGCTGATCGGCGGCATCGGCACCATTTCCGGCACCGTCATCGGTTCCTTCGTCATCGGCATCCTGCGCAACGGCTTGAACATGAACGGGGTATCGAGCTTTATTCAGCAAATCATTATCGGACTGGTCATCCTGCTGACCGTCTGGATCGATCAGAAGCGCAACCGCGCCTGAAGCAGCAAGCAGCACGCCATGAAGTCAATCCACCAAATCTATAATTAAATGAGGACGACAATGAACACCTTCAAAGCCTTCAACACCGTCTTGCTCGGTCTGTTGACCGCAGCCTCTGCCCTGAGCGCCAGCGCTGCCTTCGCCGCCCCGGGCGAGATCGCCGTGATCGTCAAGACGACCAATTCCAACTACTGGCAAAACGTCAGGAAGGGCGCGACGGCCAGCGCCGCCGACGCCAAGGGCTACAGCCTGACCTTCCAGGGACCGGCCTCGGAATCGGCCATCGCCGACCAGGTCAGCATGGTGGAAAACGCCGTCACGCGCAAGGTGGCCGGCATCGTGCTGGCCGCGTCGGACCCGGACGCGCTGGTGCCGGCCCTGAAGAAGGCGTGGGAAGCGAAGATTCCCGTGGTGCTGATCGATTCGCTGGTGGCCGACAGCGGCAAGCGCTATTACCAGTCCTTCCTGTCGACCGACAATGAAGCGGCCGGCGAGCAAAGCGCCAAGGCCCTCATTTCGCAGGTCGGCAAGACGGGCAAGATCGCCGTGATGTCGTACGTGGCGGGCGCCGGTTCCGAGACGGGCAGGGTGGGCGGCTTCAAGCGCTATATCGAAAAGAATTCGCAGCTGCAGATCGTCGGCACGTATTACTCGCAGTCGCAGATGGCCACGGCGCTGAACCAGACGACCGACGTGCTGGCCTCGAATCCGGACTTGAAGGGTATCTTCGGCGCCAACGAGCCGACGGCCGTGGGCATGGGCCGCGCCATCGCCCAGGCGGGCAAGGCCGGCAAGGTGATCGCCGTGGGCTTCGACGGCAATGAAGACCTGAAAAACTTCGTCAAGGACGGCACCCTGTATGCGACCGCCGTGCAGGGTTCGTACTCGATGGGTGCGCTGGGCGTGAAAACCCTGGTCAGCCTGATCGAGGGCAAGAAGGTCGCGCCGTTCGTCAACACGGGCGTGGTGATCGTCACCAAGGCCAATGTCGATCTGCCGGAAGCGAAGAACGTTTTATATTGAGCCTCAGCCGATCGTCAGGCGCTGCTTCAATTCCTTGAGCAATCGTGGCATGGCGGGGCCACGTCGGCTTGCTATTTGTTTCGTCGGCTTACGCCGTTCCGGCTAAGCCGACCTACCCGACCTGCGCGTGCATCGCGTGGAACGTAGGTCGGCTTGGCGCGCAAGCGCGTAAGCCGACATCGCGCCATGCGCCGCCAGGATCACGTGGGCTTGCTATTTGTTTTGTCGGCTTACGCCGTTCCGGCTAAGCCGACCTACCCGGCCTGCGCATGCATCGTGGCGTAGAGTAGGTCGGCTTGGCGCGCAAGCGCGTAAGCCGACATCGCGTCATGCGCAGCCAGGGCCATGTGGCTTGCTATTCGGCCTTGCGGCGCTCCTGCGCCCGCTGCCATTCGAGGCCCGGGCGGTCGACGCGGAATTGCAGCAGGCGGCCCTGCACCACTTCCGTGACGTAGGCCGTGCGGCCATCGGGGCCGCCGAAGGTGATGTTGCTGGGCTTGGCGCCGGGCACGCTGATCTCGCGCAGGATGCGCCCTTGCGGCGACAATTTTACTACCGTGCCCTTGCCGTAGCGCGTCACGTACAGGTTGCCGTCGACGTCCACGCGCATGCCGTCCATGCCGAAATCGTCGAACTTGATCAGCAATCGCTTGCCGCTCAGGCTGCCGTCCGCGGCGATGTCGTACATCCAGATATTGCGCTGTACACTTTCATTCACGTACAGAATCTTGCCGTCGGGGCTCACTTCGATGCCGTTGGCCGTGCCCATCGTGTCGAGCGCCAGCGTGACCGTGCCGTCGGCCGCGATGCGCCATACGCGGCCCGTGTTTTCTTTCCAGTTCGGATCGCTCGCATACAGCACGTCGTCGGCCGTGATGGCGATATCGTTCGGCTGCGTCATGCGCGGCTCGCGCGCGTGGATGGTGAGCGCGCGCGTGGCCGGGTCGACCAGGTAGATCGTGTGTTCCATGTAGTCGGCCAAATACATCTGGCCGCGGCTGCCGAAGCGGATGCCGTTGGCGATGCTGGTGCCGGGCAGGGTCAGGTACACCTCGCCAATGCCGCCGGGGCTGACCTTGCCGATGGTTTGCTGGCGCGCAAAGTTGACGGCATAGATATTGCCATCCGCATCGACGGCCGGGCCTTCGATGCCCTTGGTAAAGGAATGCGCGGGCGTGAAAGTGGTGGCGAGGAACAGCGCCTCGTGCGCGGGCTGGCTGGCGCAGGCGGACAGGCTGGCCAGCGCGGCGGCCAGCACGGCGGCGCGCAGCGGCGGCAGGGCGGTTCGGAAATCGGGCATCGTTGTTCTCTTGTTGCAAAGGTGGCGTATGTTACCCGACGCGCGCCAGCCGGAGCGCCATGCTACGCCGCACCTCAGGCGGCCACGACGACGAGGTCGGGGAAGTCGTCCTGCCAGCCTTCCCACTCGTCTTGCAGATGGGCGTGCATGCCGGCGCGCTCCTGCGCTTGCTCAAATGTATCCGCGCTGGCCAGCAGGAAGCGGGCGATGGCGCGCAGGGTGGCCGGATCGGCCTGGATGGTCACGTCGGAACAGGGCAGCGGACGTTCGGCGGCCTCGTCTTGCAGGTAGCAGTGCAGCGATAAATGTGGGGTCATGGATGTCAATGGTCGATGAGGGCGCCCGGTATGCCGTGCGCGAGCAGCCCGGCGCGCGCGGCCGCTTGTTCCCTGAGCGAGTGGCCAACGCGCATGATGCCATGCGCGGGACCCGGCGGCTAGCGCACACGCGAAGTCGCGCAAGGTGAACGAGCAGCAATTGACGCCGGACGGTCGGAATAGAAAAAGATGCACAACAGGACGGCGCAATGGCCGGCTTGAGGCGTATGATGGAAATACGGATGTGGTTGCCGCAAGGCAGTGCGACGGGCATGGACCGCACATCTTGCAGGTTTTTTTCGTGTTTTTGGCAGCAATGACAACGAGGAGACATCATGGACAAACCCGAATTCATCCTGGCCGCGAAAGCCATGGAAACGCTGGAGATGTATCAGACCTTCTATGGCCATTCGCAGGAATACCAGGTGCACCAGCAGGAAGTGCTGAAACTGCTGCGCCACAAGGGCGCGTCGCTGCTGGTGTCGGAACATGGCCCGGCGAAGTTCCTGCTGGCTTTTGCCGATGCGCTGGAAGCGGCCAGCTTGCCGGGCGAGTATGTGCCGCTCAGCCGCAGGTGAGGCGAGCCTGTCCCGGTGGGATGCCGCTTTCTGCCGGGATAGTCCCTAGCCGCCGTTCCCTCTGTCATTCAGCGCCACCCTGGGCAGGCGCACGGTAAATACCGTGCCGGACTCCAGGCTCGACTCGGCGCCGATGGTGCCGCCGTGCGCGCTGGCGATTTCACGCGCGATAAACAGACCCAGTCCGATACTGGTGGCGTTGGGTGCCTTGTGATCGTCGGAAATGGCCAGCTGCACCAGGGGATCGAAAATGCTCTTCAGCGAGCTTTCCGGGATCTGGCGGCCGAAATTTTTCACCTGCACCACGGCCGTATCGGCATCGCCGCAGGCCGTGATGGTCACCGGCTGGTCGTCAGTGCGATATTGCGCGGCATTGTTGAGCAAATTCGAAAACAGCTGGGCCAGGCGGGCCGCATCGAAGTCGCCGATCATCTCGCCCGTGGTGCTCAGCTCGAATTTACACTGCGGGTGGGCGGCCGAGGCATCTTCGACGGCCGTCTTGCAGATTTCCCCCAGATCGCCCAAGGTGGGTGAAATGGGCATGCGTCCCCCCAGCTGTGTCCTGGCGAATTCCAGCAGATCGTTCACCATGGTTGTCATGGTCGCTGCGCTGCGGGCGACCCGCGCACCGATCTGTACCGTGGAAGAAGAGCTCGCGCTGGGCCTGCTCAGCAGCGCACCGGCCATCGTCATCGTGCTCAGCGGACTGCGCAGATCGTGGCTGAGGATGGCGAGAAAGGTATTGCGGGTCCGGTCGCTCTGCTGCGAATAGCGTATGGCCGATTCCTGCAGCGCCTGGTCTATCGCTTCATTGAAGCGCAAGATGTCTTGCGTCGCCGTTTTCGTCGTCACCGACACCTGTGCCATCCACAGGCGCAGGACGCTGGCCCGCATCGCGCGAAATTCCGCCGTCAGCTGCGGCAGCGTGAAGCCGATCTGCTGGCGCAGCGAGCCATGCGTGGCGGCTGCCGTCTCCTTGCCCGTGATTTCCGACACGCCCGTGGTCGATTTCTTTTTTCGCTGCGCCGCGCTTTCGATGACATCCATGTCGCGCACGATGGTTTCCAGCATCTGCTTCGCATGATCGCGCAATTCGGCCTTCGAGATGGCGGTGCCCGGAATAGGAAGCGACCTGGCGAAAAGTTCCCACTCTTCCAGGATCGGCTCCAGATGGCCGGTAATAAAGCGCGATAGTTTCACTGTGGACCGATGCGTTGATGGAAGAGGAGCCAGTGTACGCGCTTGTGGTGAGGGATGGGGGATCGGGTTTTGCTCCGGGGGCATAGGCAGGCAGAGCCGCTCAGGCGAAAGCATCCGGCAGGCTGTGCGCCGGTACAATGAGGCGGCCTCTGGTTTTAACGGTGCCGGGCGGCGTCCAGGCTAGCAGATCGCTCCATACATCCCTTTTCCCGTGCGTAAATCGAGTCCGAAATAGCATGCGTATCCCGCCTCTTTTGTATGAACGCAGCTAATGTCCCCCCTGCGCCGCTCCCGGTAGTGCGCCGAGGTGCTGCATGCCTGTTCCTGTTTCACATCGGGGCCGAGCCGGGCAAACAGTTCCCGTGCCAATTCCTCTTTGACCATGATTGCCACTTTCCGGTCGTTTCGCGTGGGCGGCAGCATTTCGGACAGCGTTCCGCCATAGATCTGATAGTCACCCCGCAAGGGTCGTGGTTCACCAGTCCATGCCGGCGGCTTGTCCGCGGCTTGGGAAGGTAAGAATACAGCGAGCGCCATGGCGCAGCATGCAAGCCGAGTATGCATCAGTGCTCTCCGATATAGCACTCACCGATGCCATGGCCGAGGGGAGACGTGGCCCAGCAAGTGTCATGGTGACTTTTTTATATCATGTTTGTTACCAAGTGTGAGTATGTCGCTGCCTATTTCGTGCACACTTTGCCGGATATCAAACCGGGAGTGTATCCATGACCAGGTCACGCAGCTTGCCGCCACGATTGCTGGGAGCGGGCTTCCGGGGATTTTCCTTGCTGCCGCTGGCGATCTCATTTGTCGTGCTCGTATGCCTGTCGCTCCTGGCGACGCAGTTATGGATGACCTTGCGTGCGCGCGAGGTGCAATTGAATGAAGCGGGCCGTGAAAGCGCCAACCTGGCGCAATCTGTTGCCCAGCATGCCTATGACACCATCAAGGAGGCCGATACGGTGCTGGTCGGTTTGGTGGAGCGGCTGGAGGCGGACGGTGTCTCCGACCTTGAACTGGCCCGTCTCCATAAATTGCTGGTCACCCGCGTAGCCGAGCTGCGGCAGCTGCACGGCATCTTCGTCTATGCCAGGGATGGCAGCTGGCTCGTGAACTCTCAGAAAACTTTGTTGAGTAATCTGAATAATTCCGATCGAGATTATTTCAACTACCATCGAACGCATGATGATCGGGGGCCTTATGTCGGCCCGCCCGTGCGCAGCAAATCGATGGGGGACTGGATAGTCACGGTATCGCGGCGGATCAATTTGCCTGACGGCAGCTTTGGCGGCGTGGCGCTGGCGACCATCGAAATGCATTATTTCAGGCAGTTTTATGAACGTTTTTCAATAGGAGAAAAAGGCGCCATTTTCATCGCGAATGGAAAAGGCATTCTTTTATTGCGCAGGCCATTCGATGAGAGTTTGCTGGGGCGCGATCTTTCGCAGTTTCCCTTATTTCATGATTATTTACCGAAAAGTCCCGTAGGCACGGCCGTGATCAAGTCGCGGGTCGATGGCGTGACGCGCATCAACAGCTATCGAAGAGTCGAAGAATATCCGCTGGTGGTCTCTGCCGCATTGTCACAGGATGAAGTCCTCGCTGCATGGCGCCTCGATACCGTGATACAAAACGCCGTGGGCGGGGTGCTGGTATTGCTGATCGCGTTTATCGGATACCGCGTGGTGCGGCTGATCGATTTGCGGGTGAAAAGCGAGGCGGGACTGCTTGAAGCGCGCAACGAGCTGGAATTGATCAATGAAACCCTGGCCCGCCTTGCCAATCAGGATGGGTTGACGGGGCTGGCTAACCGGCGCCACTTCGACCAGTCGCTGCTTGCCGAGTTCAGCCGTGCGCAGCGTGAAAATAGCTCACTTGGACTGGTGTTGATCGATGTCGACTTCTTCAAGCAATACAACGATATCTATGGCCATGTGGCCGGCGACGAGTGCCTGAGAAAACTCGGCAAGGTGGTGGCTTACAGCATGCGCCGGCCGGGCGACCTTGCGGCGCGCTATGGCGGCGAGGAAATGGTCATTTTATTGCCGGGGACGGATCTGCCGGGCGCCTTGACGGTGGCGGAAGACGTCCGCCAGGCCGTGCAATCGCTGGGAATCGAGCATCGTGGCAATCCTCTTGGCGTGGTGACGGCCAGCGTCGGTGTGGCGGCGTTGATGCCGACGTACCTGAAAAACCAGGCGGTCGAGCTGGTTGAACTCGCGGATAAGGCACTGTACAAGGCCAAGGCAGCGGGGAGAAACCGGGTCTGCCATGCGTCAGCTTGCGATCATGCCGATCAGGCTGCGACGGCTTTGGCGTTTCGATAGCCATTGTTGAAGGCTGATGGCGCTGCGTCGGGTTTGCCCTGCGCTGCGCGTGCGCCAGCCTTGTCCATGTACAATCGGCAACATCCGGATCGACGTGTCCGCCTCTTCATTGCGGAGTACGCTTGCAGGGACTGGAAGCCGTGCAGGATTGGCTGGGCTAAGGCTCCGGTCACCCCACGCGATCTAGCAAATCGATCCAGCAATGCTTTTGCCACTGCGCAAGTTAAAGCCGAAGTGACACCTATAGCCGTCATCATCCCGGAGACAGGAAACATTTTCCTTGTCGCGCTGCCGATAGCCTTTCTCCAAACTGCAGCGCTCTTTCGAATCCGGAGCCATCGAGTCAAACATGTCCCTGGCAACGGCCCCCGTGACCACGAAAGAAATCTTGCGGTCATGCGGTGTGGGCGGCTGTTGCTCGCCCAAGGTATTCGAATAAATCAGATAAGCCCCTTTGAAATGTTTGTATTCGCCCCAGTCGCTGCTGCCGCCTGCATAGGCCAGCGAGAATACGGTGATGGCGCCGAAGGCCACAGCCCACAGTTTTTTCATATCAGGCTCTCAGTTCCAGATGGAAATGATGGTCGTGATTTTTGAATGGTGTCACGAATGGAATGCCGGTATCGTTAAACAGCACCCTGCGCACACTGGCATGGGCCCGAAAAAGTGCGATGAGCTTTGCCGTCGCGGCTTGATAGTAGTCTTTGTCGTACCAATAAACAGGGAGTTGAAGGCCGCCCCTGCGCAGTGGACGAATGTCTACCTCCAGGCCGGATTTGTGCGTTGAGTGTTCCCCGTAGGCGGTGCCGTTAGCCAGACTGATGTTGCCAATCCCGAATTGCCGGTCATCGATTGCTTGCCATTCGCGTTCCACATACAGGAGCGCCATCATCATGTTTGGATGCGCGTACTGGCCCGCGCCCCTGCCCGGGGTGCCATAGACGTAATACCCTGCGTCTTCCGGAGCCTGGGGCAGGATGAAAAACCCGCGCTTATCCCTGGGCTGAACTTCAAGCATGCTCGACTCCGCTAGGCGCAACGGTGGTGGAGTTGGTATTGTTTCGCATTTCTTTCCGCCTGGAATTGCGGGATCGCAAACAATGGCAAGCCGGAGCCGGGTTTGTCCCTTGCTCTCGGCGGCGCGTGCGTCAGCCTGGTCCATGTACAATCGGCAACATCCGGATCGACGTATCCGCCCCTTGATTGCGGAGTCTGCCCGAAGGTGACAAAAACATTGCAAACCTGGCTGCTGGCCTGGCGGGAAGCCTTCACTTGCGTGGGGCTGGGGCTGCGCGATGCCCGTCATGCGGGGCTGTGGTGGCGTTCCGCGCTGTGGTGCATGGCGGTCGTGGCGTTGTGGCTGGTGCTGTATAGCTGCTTCGGCCGTTTTTTTGTCGAGCTCAGCGCCATGCTGGCGCTGGTGTCCGTTACCGGCTTGCTGGGCCTGGGCGTGATGGATGGCGTCGGGACACTGGCCAACGGGCCTGCCACCGTCACGCAGATGGGCAATATCGCCGGCGGCCTGGGCAGCGCCGCCAAAGCCTTGCTGTCGATCGGCCAGATCGCCTTGGCGCTGCTGGCGCTGGCTGCATTTTTCTATGTGATGGTCTTTGTCGTCGGCGCCATCGGCACGGTGCGCGTGCCGCTGCGCTGGTTGTTGCTGGAGCGCGCCAAGGCCGTTGTGGCGCGCCGCTATGCCATGTGGCAAGCGCCGGCCGGCCTGGATGCGTCCGTCCCGCGCCCCGCCTGGCGGCGGCGCCTGTTGCTGCTGCTCTCCCTGCTGATCCCCGTGTGGGCCATGTGCGTGCTGATCGCGTACTTGCTGGCCTGGAACGTCCAGATGATCTACGGAGCGGCGGCCGCAGAGGTACTTGGCGCGGAACAGCAAGTGGCATTGCGCCGCGAACAGCGTCCGGCGATTGTTGCCCTGGGCCTGCTGTTGTGCTTGCTGATGCTCGTGCCGGTTCTCAATTTATTGGTGCCAGCCTTGCTGTGCACCAGCGTGTGCCACTTGCAGCGCCGCGGCTGGCGCGCAAGGGACACATCAATCAATGTGGAGTAAAAAGGAGTGAACATGAGTGAACATGCAAGTCGCGGCACCCTGGAGCGCGCGATTGAAATTGCCGCCGCCACCCATGCCGGCCAGACGGACAAGGGCGGCGCGCCGTACATTTTGCACCCCTTGCGCGTGATGCTGCGCGTCGCCCCCGGCGCCCAGCAGATCGTCGCCGTGCTGCATGACGTGGTGGAAGACAGCGATGGCAAAGTCACCTTCGATGACCTGGCGCGCGAAGGATTTTCCCAGGACGTCATCGACGGCGTGCGCGCCGTGACCAAGATCGAGGGCGAGTTGTATGAAGATTTCATCGCCCACGCGGCCTTGAACCCGGTCGGCAAGGCCGTCAAGCTGGCTGATCTGGCTGAGAATAGCGATCTGTCGCGGATAGGGGAGCCGACGCAGAAGGATCTGGAGAGGATAGAGAAATATCGGAGGGCGATCGGGTATTTACGGGGGGACGTTTTTTAGTTTCAAGGTGGCGCGGCGCACCTTTGCGCAGCATCAATATCTTGGCTTCAAGTAGCGGGAACACCCGAAAACGATGCCATCAGTGTATGGATGTTTGATTCTACGCAATGCCCAGAAAATGCATAAGGGCAAAAATCGTCGCGTGCGCATGTTTTTTTGCGAGCGAAGGTGCGAGCTCTGCCAACTACATCGGCGCGTGACATGCTCCGTGAGATGTACGGGAGCATCACCTGGCGCCATTTGCGTTGAGCTGAGCGCTGAGGTTTTACATTCAGGAGTGCGCATGCTGGAATTGCAGCCCATGGATAGACGCGGCTACTTTAATCTTCCGCAAAGGCCGGAAGGCGCGGGTTACTACACCTATGGAACACCGCCCAATGGTGCCGGCCAGTATGCTCATCCCAAGTTGCTTTCGCTGCTATTCTTGGTTGAACATCAATGGCAGGGCATCGATAGCCGGAAAATTGGTTTCGGAAATATCAGCCTGGCTGATGGAACTCCCTACAGTGAACATAAAGGTCATCGAAGCGGAAAAGACGTCGACGTCCGATTGCTTCGCAAAGACAAAATGGAGAGCGCTGTAACAAGGTTTGACACGCACTACGACCGCGATGCAACGGCACAGCTGATCCGCATATTTTTTGAATTCAGCTTTGTCCAGGTTATCTTTTTTAATGACCCCACCATCCCCCGGATAAGACCACTGATACGCCACGACGACCATTTTCATGTCACGATCAAGTAGCGGGGCAGATGACATGAAACGTCTTCTCGCTGTTTTTCTTCTCTTTGTTTTGGCTACGGCCATGGCCCAATCCGCCCCCCAATGGCTATTTTCTTATCAGCCATTCAAAGGCCGCTATGCGATTTATGGCGGAAGCCTGAGCGATCCACAGCCGCCGACAAGGAAAGACAAGCGCATCGCGTTCTGGATCGACGGCAAGGCGGCGAAACAGCTATTTGATGCGATGGGCCCCGACTTGCGCAACGCGTGCGGCGTGGATGGCGAATATCGCCTGCGCCAGCGGGCGGAAGTGAGCTGCTCCTACCATCCCCGTGATGGCCATCACTGCGACTTCGGCTTTGACCTGCTGACCGGGCGCAGCATCGGCGGCTCCATATGCTGAGACGCGCCAGCCTGCTATGCGTTACGCTGCTGTGCCTGCTGTTGGCGAACCAGGCCCGGGCTATATGGGAATTTGCAGAGAGAAATTTTTCAGCTTCGTACGCGATCTACGGTGGATATCTCGACGATACCGTGGCCCCGGTTGCGGGCGATACCAAAGTCGCGTTTCGCTTGACAGGCACCGCCGCAAAAGACGTGTTCGAAGCCATCGGTCCGGATATGCGCGATGGCTGCGCCGATCCGCAAATACGCATTCGTAATCGTGACATGCTGCTGTGCCGATATCGATCAAAGGATGGCTATCGCTGTGATTTTGGGTTTGATTTGTCGACGGGCTTGAGTATTGGGGGAACGGTGGGTGGGGCGGTGTGCGGGGAGTAGCGAGGGTCAGGCCCGGCATACGTCCACAGCCTGAACAGCTAAGGTTGTTGTTAGGAAAAACCGCCTGCGGCGCAAAAGCCAGTCAGACGAATCGGAGAGGGTTGCGCTTGCAAGCGCAACCCGGTTTTGCGGCGCCGAGCTGCGCTCGCCGAAGGCCCCGCACAACCCCCGCGCCCGTACCGGACGCGGATGCGCTGCCCGCGCTCTGCATGCATGGAATAAATAAAAAGGGCCTCCCCGCCAAAACGGGGAAGCCCTTTTATTTATTCAGTGGTGGAGACGGCGGGAATCGAACCCGCGTCCGCAAGCACTCCACAGACAGTTCTACATACTTAGCACTATCATTTGATTTAACTCAGCCAGCACGGATGTGCACGTTATGGGCAAGCGAGTTACCTATTATTTAGTCGGACGCTAAGTAACCCAGCATACGACGAGTCCCTGTAAATGACTCTAGAGCTTTTGACGGCCCACCCCAGGGACGAGGTGTTCTAGAGCTAACAGCGATTAAGCTGCCAGTGCGTACGAGTTATCGTTTGCAGTTAAGTTTTTTCAGGTTGTATTTACGAGGTAGCCCGCCCTCGGTATGCCCTGCGCTGCTTTGCAACCCACGTCGAAACCAGGTCGTCCCCACAGAACCTTCATTGTAGCGCAATCTGCCCACTCTTGCATGATGCATTCGCAGTAATGGATAGAAGGCCAGGCAGATGCAGTTTCAAGCCATCAAGCCGCCAGCTGCCGCTCCTGCGCCGCCTTCACCACAGTACTCACCAGCTCGAGCAACGCTTGCGGCGTATCGAGCAAATGGTCGGCGTTCCAGTGCTGCGGCTCGACGGGGCCGCAGTAGCCCCAGGCGCAGGCGACCGTGCGCATGCCGGCGGCGCGGCCGGCCTGGATGTCGCGCAGGTCGTCGCCCACGTACCAGCAGTCTTCCGGCGCCAGCTCCAGGCGGCGGGCCGCTTCCAGCAGGGGGGCGGGGTGGGGTTTCGGGTGCGCCATGGTGTCGCCCGAGATCACGCAGCCGGCGCCGCCCAGGCCGATCTGTCCCACCAGCGGGTCGGTGAAGCGGGCGGCCTTGTTGGTGACCACGCCCCAGGCCAGGCCCAGGGCGCTCAAGCCTTCCAGCATGGCGGGGATGCCGTCGAATAAACGGCTTTCCACGGCCAGGGCCGCTTCGTAATTGTTCAGGAAACCGTCTTTCAGCGCTTCGTAGCCGCTTTCGCCCGGTTGGACGCCATACGATGCGCCTATCATGCCGCGCGCGCCGGCCGAGGCTGTGGGGCGCAGGATGTCATACGGAGTCGGCGCCAGGCCGGCGCGCGCGCGCAGCAGGTTGATGGCCGCCGCCAGGTCGGGCGCGGTGTCGGCCAGGGTGCCGTCGAGGTCGAACAGGATGGCGCGCGGGGCTGGCAGATGGTCAGTGATCATGGCGGGCAAAGTGTGTCAAGTGGGAATGAAAAATGGCGGCCGCAGCCGCCTTGTATTGTGCGTGATGGTTACAGCGGCCGGGTGCAGGCCACCAGATAATTGACGCTGGTATCGCTATTAAGTGAGTAAATCTTGGTCAGCGGATTGTAGCCCATGCCGCGCATGCTGTTGACGTCCAGGCCGGCACTGCGCAGGTATTGCGACAGTTCGGCCGGGGTGATGAATTTGTCATAGTCGTGCGTGCCTTTCGGCAGCAGACGCAGCAGGTATTCGGCGCCCAGGATGGCGAACAGATACGCTTTCGGGTTGCGGTTCAGGGTCGACAGGAAAACGTGGCCGCCCGGTTTCACCAGGGTGGCGCAAGCCTTGACGATGGCGGCGGGGTCCGGCACGTGCTCGAGCATTTCCATGCACGTCACGACGTCGTACTGGCCCGGCTCTTCCGCGGCCATGGCTTCGGCGGCGATCAGCTTGTAGCGTACCTTGGCACCGGATTCCAGGCTGTGCAGGTCGGCCACTTTCAATGCCTTGTCGGACAGGTCGATGCCCGTCACGTCGGCGCCCTTGCGGGCCATCGATTCGGCCAGGATGCCGCCGCCGCAGCCGATGTCGATCACGCGTTTGCCGGCCAGCGGCACTTTCGCGTTGATCCATTCCAGGCGCAGGGGATTAATTTCGTGCAGGGGACGAAACTCGGAAGTGGGGTCCCACCAGCGGTGGGCCAGCTCACTGAATTTTTGGATTTCGAGAGGGTCGGCGTTCATAGGTCGAATAATAGCGGCAATTTTACAATTGGGCAGCCACGGACGAAAAAAAACCCCGCCGTGGCGGGGTTTTTCAGCTGTTCTTGACTTGCGCGATGATTTGCGCCGAGTCGAGGGGGCAGCTATTACTTGTTGCGGGTACCAACAACTTCGATTTCCACGCGACGGTTTTTCGCACGGCCTTCGGCAGTTTTGTTATCAGCAACAGGTTGTTTTTCGCCTTTGCCTTCGGTGTACACGCGGTTGCTTTCAACGCCTTTGGTAACCAGGTAGGCTTTGACAGCATCAGCACGACGTACCGACAGTTTTTGGTTGTAAGCATCGGTGCCGACGGAGTCGGTGTGACCCACAGCGATGATGACTTCCAGGTTGATGCCGCCCAGTTGTGCGGTCAGCTCGTCCAGCTTGGCTTTGCCTTCTGGCTTCAGCGTAGCTTTGTCGAAATCGAAGAATGCATCAGCGGCGAAGCTGACTTTTTCCGAGGTAGGAGCAACGACGACTGGCACTGGCACGACTGGTGCTGGTGCTGGTGCAGGTACGACTGGCGCTGGAGGTGCTACGCATTTGCCGTCTTGCAGGGTTTCTGGCTCTACGCACAGTGGTACGTCGCAACCTGGCACTGCGTCAGCAGGTGTCCAGTAGCCGGTGCGCCAGCACAGGCCGAATGGGTCACGCACGATCACGCCGCGGGCATCTTGCACGTAAGCGCTTTTCGGGCTTGGTGCTTGGATGTCAGTGGTAACTGGCGCGAATGGTGGGGAGGTTGGGGTTTGGGCCGAAGCCGAGCCAGCAATCACTGCGGATGCAGCGAAAAACAGCGTTACAAATTTATTCATTCTTTTTTCCTTTCGGGGGGTGATATCCGCAGAACAACACTGCGCTACTGGTGCTACGTGCCAAGATTTTATCATGTAGACCATATGCGCTCGTTTCAGATTGCGAAACTAGCAATTAACTTCCCAGTCATTTTGCCACACGCATCAGGGGCGCACGACCGTGGTTAAATCAAAGCTTGCCCGATTTTAGACCGTGCGTTGTTTTTGCGCAACGAAAATGCCCATTTGTAACGCATCTGTAACAATTGATCGCTTTTCTTGCCACTTTTAAGGGCAGGTGTCTTGAACTGACATTGCCGTTGTGCATTATCGGCAGAGCAACATGCACGACCCCGGTGCAAACTGCCAATGTTGCTGGTCTGGCCAATTTGTACAGGTAGCTGGGCGCGCATGCTAAAATCGTGCGCTTGACTGTTAAGAGTGCCGGGCAAATGCCCACGGCGGCACTGCATGGCCAGCACGTACCCTTGCGGTACCCGTACTGGCCTTGCCGCCAGCCCGCCGATTTGTTTTGGCACTCTGCGACATGGAAGCCGGGCCACGCCAGCAGCGCGCGGCGCGGCGTCCACGACGACAGCCACCCAGGATATGCAGTATTGCGTCATACATTGCGTAACAGATAAGTTAACCACAGCCTGAGATCAGTCGAACCGCCAATGGATCAATTCGCAAAAGAAACAATTCCTATTTCCCTCGAAGAAGAGATGCGCAAGAGCTACCTCGATTACGCCATGAGCGTGATCGTCGGTCGCGCCTTGCCCGATGCGCGCGATGGCTTGAAGCCAGTGCACCGCCGCGTCTTGTTCGCGATGCATGAAATGAATAACGTGTGGAACCGCCCTTACGTCAAGTGCGCCCGCGTGGTCGGCGAAACCATGGGTAAATACCATCCCCACGGCGATGCCTCGATCTACGACACACTGGTACGCATGGCGCAGGATTTCTCGCTGCGCTACATGCTCGTCGATGGCCAGGGCAACTTCGGTTCCGTCGACGGCGACGGCGCCGCGGCGATGCGTTACACCGAGTGCCGCCTCGACAAGATCGCCGGCGAGCTGCTGGCTGATATCGACAAGGACACCGTCGACTTCCAGCCCAACTACGACGGCAAGGAAAAGGAACCGACGGTCTTGCCGACGCGTATCCCGAACCTGCTGATCAATGGCTCGTCCGGTATTGCCGTCGGCATGGCGACGAACATTCCGCCACACAACATCACCGAAGTCATCGACGGCGCGCTGCACGTGCTGCGCAATCCCGAGTGCACGATCGATGAATTGATCGAGCTGATCCCGGCGCCGGACTTCCCGACGGCCGGCATCATCTATGGCGTGTCCGGCGTGCGCGACGGCTATCGCACGGGCCGCGGCCGCGTTGTCATGCGCGCCAAGACCCACTTCGAGGAATACGGCAAGGATGGCGGCCGCATCGCCATCATCGTCGACGAGCTGCCTTTCCAGGTCAACAAGAAATCCTTGCTGGAACGCATCGCTGAAAACGTGCGCGACAAGAAGCTCGACGGCATTTCCGACATCCGCGACGAATCCGACAAGTCGGGCATGCGCGTGGTGATCGAGCTGAAGCGGGGCGAAGTGCCGGAAGTGGTGCTGAACAACCTGTACAAGCAGACCCAGTTGCAAGACACCTTCGGCATGAACATGGTGGCCCTGGTCGATGGTCAGCCGAAGCTGCTGAACCTCAAGCAGATGCTGCAATGCTTCCTGTCGCACCGCCGCGAAGTGGTCACGCGCCGCACCGTGTTCGAACTGCGCAAGGCGCGCGAACGCGGTCACGTGCTCGAAGGCCTGGCGGTCGCGCTGGCCAACATCGATGACTTCATCGCCATCATCAAGGCCGCGCCGACGCCGCCGATCGCCAAGGTCGAGCTGATGGCCAAGGCCTGGGATTCGTCCGTCGTGCGCGAAATGCTGGCCCGTACGGGCGACGGCACGACGCCGGGCGGCGTCGATGCCTACCGTCCGGAAAACCTGCCGAAGCACTACGGCATGCAGACGGATGGCCTGTACAAGCTGTCGGACGACCAGGCGCAGGAAATTCTGCAGATGCGCCTGCAGCGCCTGACCGGCCTGGAGCAGGACAAGATCGTCAACGAGTACAAGGACGTGATGGAACATATCGCCGACTTGCTCGACATCCTGGCCAAGCCGGAACGCGTCACCGTCATCATTACCGATGAAATGACCCTGGCGAAGAACGAATACGGCGCCGGCAACAAGGACGTGCGCCGCTCGCAGATCGAGTTGAACGCGACCGACCTGGAAACGGAAGACCTGATCACGCCGCAGGACATGGTCGTGACCCTGTCGCACACCGGCTACATGAAGGCCCAGCCGATCACCGAATACCGCGCGCAGAAGCGCGGCGGACGCGGCAAGCAGGCCATGGCGACCAAAGAGGAAGACTGGATCGACCAGCTGTTCATCGCTAACACGCACGACTACATCCTGTGCTTCTCGGATCGCGGCCGCATGTACTGGCTGAAGGTGTGGGAAGTGCCGCAAGGCTCGCGCAACTCGCGCGGCAAGCCGATCGTCAACATGTTCCCGCTGCAGGACAACGAAAAGATCACCGTGATCCTGCCGCTGTCGGGCGAGAACCGCACGTTCCCGGAAGACCATTACGTGTTCATGTCGACCAGCCTCGGTACCGTCAAGAAGACGCCGCTGAAGGACTTCAGCAATCCACGCAAGGCCGGCATCATCGCGGTCGACCTGGACGACGGCGACTTCCTGATCGGCGCGGCGCTGACGGACGGCCAGCACGACGTGATGCTGTTCTCCGATTCGGGCAAGGCAGTGCGCTTCGACGAAAACGATGTGCGTCCGATGGGCCGCACGGCGCGCGGCGTGCGTGGCATGAACCTGGAAGAAGGCCAGCACGTGATCGCCCTGCTGGTGGCCGAGAACGAGCAGCAGTCGGTGCTGACGGCCACGGAAAACGGTTACGGCAAGCGTACGCCGATCACCGAATACACGCGCCATGGCCGTGGCACCAAAGGCATGATCGCCATCCAGACCAGCGAGCGCAACGGTAAAGTGGTTGCCGCGACCCTGGTCGATGCCAGCGATGAAATCATGCTGATCACCACCGGCGGCGTCTTGATCCGCACCCGCGTGTCGGAAATCCGCGAGATGGGCCGCGCGACACAGGGCGTGACCCTGATCGCCGTGGAAGACGGCACCAAGCTGTCCGGCCTGCAGCGCGTGGTGGAAACGGATATCGACGAAGTCGAGCTGACGACGGAGGCGGGCACGGATGCCGCACCGGCAGCGGCCGAACCAGCCGATCCTGTCGACCCGGCCCAGCCGGAGTAAGATGATTGGGGCTCTTTCGGGAGCCCCAATTGCTATTGGCGCGTCTTTTCGTGGTGCTGCCAGCAGAATTTCGTAGGTCGGCTTAGCCCGTCGGGCGTAAGCCGACATGCATCCGGCAGTGCCCTTTTACCAGTCATTCAACATCCCGCATGCCATGAGAAAAATCGTCGCCACCTTCTTCGCCGCGTTTTCGCTGGCCTTTCTTGCGACCCTGCCGGCCCTGGCCCAGAGCACGCAAGCCACGCCCGCCCGCCAGGCGGCGCCAAGCCCCGCCATGAAAGTGGCCGTGCGGCGCATGCTCGACGCGATGCAGTTCCCGCAACTGACGCGCAGCATCTTCGACCAGATGCTGCAATCGGTGCCGGCCATGATCCGCCAGTCGGCGCAGCAGCAAATCAACAGCAACCCGAAACTGGACGAGCAGCGCAAGGCGCGCGCGCTGGCCAGCGCCGAGGAAGAAATCCCCCTGGCCATCGCCACCCTGACGCAGGTACTGGCCGACCCGACCCTGATCGACGAGCTGGGCGACGAAATGGTGCCCCTGTATGCGCGTTTTTACACGGTGCCGGAAGTCGAGCAGCTGACGGCCTTCTACAAGACGCCGCTGGGCCGCAAGATGCTGGCCACCATGCCGCAGCTGTCGGCCGAATCGATGGCCATCAGCCAGCGCGTGCTGATCCCCCGCGTGAACGCCGTGCTTGATCAGGTCATGCGGGCGGCCACGCAATCGCCCCAATAATTCTCATTTTCGCCAAGGACTGTATCGTGACCCATCAAGCCTTAAGCCCTATTTACAACTTCTCCGCCGGCCCCGCCGTTCTGCCCAAGGAAGTGCTGGCGCAAGCGGCCGCCGAGATGCAGGACTGGCACGGCAGCGGCATGTCGGTGATGGAAATGAGCCACCGTGGTCCCGAATTCATCTCCATTTACAAGCAGGCCGTGGCCGACCTGCGCGAGCTGCTGGCCGTGCCCGAGAACTACAAAATCCTGTTCCTGCAGGGCGGTGGCCTGGGTGAGAACGCCATCATCCCGATGAACCTGGTGGGCCTGGCCGCGCAGCAGCCGGCCACCGTCGACTTCGTGCACACGGGCTCGTGGTCGGGCAAGTCGATCCAGGAAGCGGCCAAGTATGCCAATGTGAACGTGGCCGCGTCCTCGAAGGCTGCCCGTTTCACTGGCGTGCCGCCCGTCGCCGAATGGAAGCTGACGCCAGGCGCCGCCTACCTGCACATCTGCACCAATGAAACCATCGACGGCGTGGAGTTCCAGCAGGCGCCAAGCGTGCCGCCAGGCACCACTATCGTGGCCGACATGTCCTCGCACATTTTGTCGCGCGTGATCGACGTGTCGCAATACGGCGTGATCTTCGGCGGCGCGCAGAAAAATATCGGCCCGGCCGGCTTGACCCTGGTCATCGTGCGCGAAGACTTGCTGGGCAAGGCGCTGCCGATCTGCCCGTCGGCTTTCGACTGGACCATCGTGGCCGAACATGAGTCGATGTACAACACGCCGCCCACCTACGGCATCTATATCGCCGGCCTGGTTTTCCAGTGGCTCAAACGCCAGGGTGGCGTTGCAGCCATGGAACAGCGTAATATTGAGAAAGCGGCGCTGCTGTACGCGGCGCTCGACGCGGACGACTTCTACCAAAACCGGGTCGACCCTGCATACCGTTCGCGCATGACCATCCCGTTCTATCTGCGCGATGAAAGTCTGAACGACGCATTCCTGGCCGGCGCCAAGCAGCGCGGCCTGCTGCAACTGAAGGGCCACAAGTCCGTCGGCGGCATGCGTGCATCGATCTATAACGCGATGCCGATCGAGGGCGTGCAAGCCCTGGTGAATTATCTGAACGAGTTTGCCGGACGCTGAGTCGCTTAACCGACCGCGCCGGCCCGCCGCCGGCGCAGGCCGCGCGGCCATGATTGAAGTACAGCTGACGAAACAAACCATCCATGACCGATAAATTGAAACCGCTGCGCGAACAGATCGATGCGATCGACGCGCAAATCCTCGAACTGCTGAACCGCCGCGCGCAAATCGCCCAGCAGGTGGGCCACGTGAAGGCCGAGACGCAGGCGCCCGTATTCCGTCCCGAGCGCGAAGCGCAGGTGCTGCGCGGCGTGGCCGAGCGTAATCCCGGCCCCATGGGCAACCGCGAAGTGCAGACCATCTTCCGCGAAATCATGTCGTCCTGCCGCTCGCTGGAAAAGCGCGTGACCGTGGCCTACCTTGGCCCGGCCGGCACCTTCAGCGAGCAGGCCGTGTATCAGCAGTTCGGCAGCGCCGTCGAAGGCTTGCCGTGCGCGTCCATCGATGAAGTATTCCGTTCCGCCGAGGCGGGAACGGCGGACTTTGGCGTCGTGCCGATCGAAAATTCCTCGGAAGGCGCCGTCAACCGCACGCTCGACATGATGCTGCAGACTAGCCTCATCATCAGCGGCGAGGTGGCGATCGCCGTGCACCACAGCCTCATGACGAAGAGCGGCAACATGGATGGCGTCACGTCCATCTGCGCCCATTCGCAGGCGCTGGCGCAGTGCCAGGTCTGGCTGAACCAGAACTACCCGCACATCGAGCGCCGCGCCGTGGCCTCGAATGCCGAGGCGGCCCGCATGGCCGGCGAAGACGGCACGGTGGCGGCGATTGCCAGCGAACTGGCCGGCGCGCAGTACAAGCTGGGCGTGGTCAAGGGCCATATCCAGGACGACCCGCACAACCGCACGCGCTTTGCCGTCGTGGGCACCTTGCAGACGGCGCCATCGGGCAAGGACCAGACCTCGCTGGTGCTGGCCGTGCCGAACAAGGCGGGCGCCGTGTACCAGCTGCTGGCGCCCCTGGCCAAGCACGGCGTGTCGATGACGCGCTTCGAGTCGCGCCCGGCGCGCATGGGCAGCTGGGAGTATTATTTCTATGTCGACGTGGAGGGCCACGTGCACGACGCGGCCGTCGCCCAGGCGCTGGCCGAGCTGCAGAGCAATGCGGCGTTTTTCAAGGTGCTGGGGTCGTATCCGGTCAGTTTGTGACTTCGTTGACTGGTGTCGGATTACGCTGCGCTAATCCGACCTACGGTAAGCTGTAGGTTGGGTTAGCGCAGCGTAACCCAACAAACAACCACGGTAAGCCGTAGCTTGGGTTAGCGCAGCGTAACCCAACAACAGCCACCAGCCTAATCATTCACCAACTTTTAAAGAACACCATGTCTAAAAATATCGGTCCAGAATACGTCCGCGCCATCGCCCCTTATCAGAGCGGCAAACCGATCGCGGAAGTTGCGCGCGAATTCGGCCTCGACGAGGCAGCCATCGTCAAGCTGGCGTCGAATGAAAACCCGTACGGCATGCCGGAATCGGCGAAGCAGGCGATGATCGCCGCCATCGATGACCTGGGCCGCTACCCGGACGCCAACGGCTTCGACTTGAAAGCCGTGCTGTCGAAGCGCTACGACGTGCCGGCCGACTGGATCACCCTGGGCAACGGCAGCAACGACATCCTGGAAATCGCCGCGCACGCCTTCGTGCAGCATGGCCAATCCGTCGTCTACTCGCAGTACTCGTTTGCCGTGTACGCGCTGGCCACGCAAGGCCTGGGCGCGCGCCACATCGTCGTGCCGGCGCAAGCCTACGGCCATGACCTCGACGCGATGGCTGCGGCGATTGCCGATGACACGCGTCTGGTCTTCATCGCCAACCCGAACAACCCGACCGGCACCTTCCTGTCGGCCGCGCAGCTCGAAGCCTTCCTGCAAAAAGTGCCGGCGCATGTCGTCGTCGTGCTCGACGAAGCCTACAACGAATTCCTGTCGGCCGACGACCAGTACGAGTCGACGGCGTGGGTGCGCCAGTATCCGAACCTGGTGGTGTCGCGCACCTTGTCGAAGGCGTATGGCCTGGCCGGCCTGCGCATCGGCTTCGCCATCGCCCAGCCGGTGCTGACGGACCTGATGAACCGCATCCGCCAGCCGTTCAACGTCAACTCGCTGGCGCAGGCCGCCGCGATCGCCGCCCTGAACGACAAGGCCTTCCTCGAGCAAAGCGCGCGCAACAACGCGGCCGGCTACCAGCAGTTCACGGAGGCGTTCGACGCCCTGGGCCTGGAATACGTGCCGTCGCACGGCAATTTCGTGCTGGTGAGGGTGGGTGACGATGACGAAGCTGGCGCGCGTGTCAACCTGGCATTGCTCAAGCAGGGCGTGATCGTGCGTCCGGTCGGCAGCTATGGCTTGCCGCAATGGCTGCGCATTTCCATCGGCCTGCCGCAGGAAAATGCCATCCTCATCGCCGCGCTGACGAAAGCGCTGGCCTGACGATATGATGACGCCTGCACTGAACAAGGTAGTCATCTTTGGCGTGGGCCTGATTGGCGGTTCGTTCGCGCGCGCCTTGAAACATGCGGGCGCGGTCGGCACGGTGGTCGGCATGGGCCGCTCGCCGGCCTCGATGGCGCGCGCGTTGGAGCTGGGCATCATCGACGAGATCGGCGGCGACATGGCTGCTGCCTTGCTTGGCGCCGACCTGGTGCTGGTCGCCGCGCCCGTGGCGCAGACGGGCGCCATCCTGGCGTCCATCGCGCCGCACCTGCGGCCCGGTACCATCGTCACCGACGCGGGCAGCACGAAAAGCGACGTGGTGGCGGCCGCGCGCGCGGCCTTGGGGGGCAAGGTGGCGCAATTTGTGCCCGGCCACCCGATCGCGGGACGCGAGACGAATGGCCCCGATGCGGCCATCATCGACCTGTATCAAGGCAAGAAAGTGGTGCTCACGCCGCTGGCGGAAAATAGCGCCGCCGACGTGGAACGCGTGGCGGTCGCATGGCGCGCCTGCGGCGCCATCCTGCACACCTTGAGCCCCGAAGAACATGACAAGGTGTTTGCCGCCGTCAGCCATCTGCCGCATTTGCTGGCCTTTGCGCTGGTCGACGACATCGCCAAGAAACCGCACGCGGGCCTGCTGTTCCAATACGCGGCCAGCGGCTTTCGCGACTTTACGCGCATCGCCGGCTCATCGCCGGAAATGTGGCGCGACATCAGCCTGGCCAACCAGCCGGCGCTGCTGCATGAACTGGACGCCTACCTGGCGCAGTTGACGACCTTGCGCGCCCACCTGGCCACGCACGACGGCGCCGCCATCGAGGGCGTGTATGCGAACGCCCAGCACGCGCGCCAGCAATGGATCGAGGCGATCGAAACGGCGGAAGTACCGGCCGCGCCCACACGATAAATACTCAAGGATTCCAGCATGACCCAGACCAAGCACTACCCCCACCATATCGATCTGAAGCCGGTGATGCACGCCGAAGGCACGGTGCGCTTGCCCGGCTCGAAAAGCATTTCCAACCGCGTGCTGCTGCTGGCCGCGCTGGCCAAGGGCACGACGAAGATCATCGACCTGCTCGCCTCCGACGACACCTTCGTCATGCTGACTGCCCTGACGTCGCTGGGCGTCAAATGGACGCAGGATGAATTGACGGGCGATCCGGCCACCGCCCACCAGGTGCACCACGTGGAAGGCTGCGGCGGCGTGTTCCCGCACCACGAGGCGGACCTGTTCATGGGGAACGCCGGCACGGCGATCCGCCCGCTGACGGCGGCGCTGGCCGTGATCGGCGGCGACTACACCTTGCACGGCGTGTCGCGCATGCACGAGCGCCCGATCGGCGACCTGGTCGACGCGCTGAACGCCGTCGGCACGCAGATCGAGTACACGGGCGAGCAGGGCTTCCCGCCGCTGCGCATCCGCCGCGGCCACATCCACGCGCAACGCATCGCCGTGCGCGGCAACGTGTCGAGCCAGTTCCTGACGGCCCTGCTGATGGTGGCGCCGCTGATGGCGCGCGACCATGCCGTGACCATCGATGTCACGGGCGAGCTCATTTCGAAGCCGTATATCGAGATCACCCTGAACCTGATGCGCCGTTTCGGCGTGACCGTCGAGCATGACGGCTGGCAGTCGTTCACCGTGCAGCCGGGCCAGCAGTATCAAAGCCCGGGCACGATCCACGTGGAAGGCGATGCCTCGTCGGCCTCGTATTTCCTGGCGGCCGGCGCCATCGGCGGCGGTCCCGTGCGCGTGGAAGGCGTGGGGCGCGACAGCATCCAGGGCGACGTGCGTTTCGTCGAAGCCTTGCAGCAGATGGGCGCGACCATCACCATGGGCGAGAACTGGATCGAGGCGCGTTCGAACGGCGTGCTGAAAGCCGTCGACATGGACTTTAACCATATTCCCGACGCGGCCATGACGATCGCCGTGGCCGCCCTGTACGCGGACGGTACCTCGACCTTGCGCAATATCGCCAGCTGGCGGGTGAAGGAAACGGACCGCCTGGCCGCCATGGCGACGGAATTGCGCAAACTCGGCGCCGAAGTGGAAGAGGGCGCCGATTACCTGCGCGTGACGCCGCCGGCCGAAATCCAGGCAGCGACCATCGACACGTATGACGACCACCGCATGGCCATGTGCTTCTCGCTCGCTTCGCTGGACGGCGCCGCGCGCCGCGGCAACGAGATGCGCATCAACGACCCGAAATGCGTGGCCAAGACCTTCCCCGAGTATTTCGCCGCCTTCGCGGGGATTGCCAAAGATACTCTTATTTAACCGAAATCCGGGGTCAGACCCTCTCCACCCGCAACGCCAGTTCAGGCGTTGACGCAAGCGGGGGTCTGACCCCAGCCCTTTTGGGTTTAGTTTTTTTAAAGTGACAAAATAATGCCAACATCCACCATCCCAGTCATCGCCATCGACGGCCCCACCGCTTCAGGCAAGGGCACGGTGGCGCACCGCGTGGCCGACAAGCTGGGCTTTCATTACCTGGACTCGGGCGCGCTGTACCGCCTGACGGCCTTGAGCGCGCTGCGCCGCGGCACGGACTTGCGCGACGAGCACGCGCTGGCCAAGCTGGCCGAGCACTTGCCTTGCCACTTCGCCAATGGCGAGATCCTGCTGGCGCAGGAAAATGTCACCGAGCAGATCCGTGCCGAAGAGGTGGGCAACACGGCGTCGAAAATTGCCGTATTGCCAACTGTGCGCCATGCCCTGGTCAGCTTGCAGCTGGGTTTTCGCAAGACGCCGGGCCTTGTGGCCGACGGGCGCGACATGGGCACGGTGATCTTCCCGCATGCCCAATTGAAGGTCTTCCTCACGGCCAGCGTCGAGGCGCGCGCGCAACGGCGCTACAAGCAATTGATAGACAAGGGTTTTTCTGCTAATATGGAAGACCTTCTGATGGATTTGCAGGCGCGGGACGAACGTGATACTCACCGTGCGATTGCGCCGCTGGTCCCCGCGGAAGGGGCGCATGTCCTCGATACGTCGGCAATGACGGCAGATGATGCCGTTGAAACCGTGTTGAAATGGTATGCAGCTGCAGCAAAATAGTGTGATTTCTATGCTATGTGGTGCCCGTTGACGGCTCCTGGCCTGTCCGGGTGTGTCAAAAACCTAACCCAGTTTAAGTCGCATCGTGCGATCTCTGCTGGATAACCTGTGTGAACCCTATGTCTACTGTTACAACTAACGAATCTACCGGTATGGAAAGTTTTGCTGCGCTCTTCGAGGAATCGTTGTCGCGTCAAGATATGCGCTCCGGCGAAGTTATTTCCGCTGAAGTCGTGCGCCTCGACCACAATTTCGTGATCGTGAACGCTGGCCTCAAATCCGAAGCATTCATCCCTGTCGAAGAATTCAAGAACGACCACGGCGAACTGGAAGTCAAAGTTGGTGACTTCGTTTCCGTGGCGATCGAATCGCTGGAAAACGGTTTCGGCGATACCATCCTGTCGCGCGATAAAGCCAAGCGTCTGGCTTCGTGGCTGGCTCTGGAAAAAGCGATGGAATCGGGCGAAATCGTCGTCGGTACCGTCAATGGTAAAGTCAAAGGCGGTCTGACCGTGTTGACCAACGGCATCCGCGCATTCCTGCCGGGCTCGCTGGTTGATACCCGTCCTGTCAAAGACACCACCCCATTCGAAGGCAAAACCCTCGAATTCAAAGTGATCAAGCTCGATCGCAAGCGTAACAACGTGGTTCTGTCCCGCCGCGCCGTCATCGAAGCTTCGATGGGCGAAGAGCGTCAGAAACTGATGGAAACGCTGAAAGAAGGCACGGTCGTGACCGGCGTCGTCAAAAATATCACCGACTACGGCGCGTTCGTGGATCTGGGCGGTATCGATGGCCTGCTGCACATCACCGACCTGGCATGGCGCCGTGTACGTCACCCGTCGGAAGTACTGACGGTTGGCCAGGAAATCACCGCCAAGGTCCTGAAATACGATCAAGAGAAAAACCGTGTTTCGCTGGGTGTGAAACAACTGGGCGACGATCCTTGGACCGGTCTGTCCCGTCGTTACCCACAAAGCACCCGTCTGTTCGGTAAAGTAACGAACCTGACCGACTACGGCGCGTTCGTTGAAGTGGAACAGGGTATCGAAGGTCTGGTACACGTTTCCGAAATGGACTGGACGAACAAAAACGTTGCTCCTAACAAAGTTGTCCAACTGGGCGACGAAGTAGAAGTAATGGTTCTGGAAATCGACGAAGAGCGTCGTCGTATTTCGCTGGGCATGAAACAGTGCAAAGCCAATCCATGGGATGACTTCGGTGTTACCCATAAGAAAGGTGACAAAGTCCGCGGCGCGATCAAATCGATCACCGACTTCGGCGTGTTCATCGGCCTGGCCGGCAACATCGACGGTCTGGTGCACCTGTCCGACCTGTCCTGGACCGAAACCGGCGAAGAAGCCGTGCGTCGCTTCAAGAAAGGTGACGAACTGGAAGCCATCGTTCTGGCCATCGACGTTGAGCGCGAGCGCGTTTCCCTGGGCGTCAAGCAACTGGAAGGTGACCCATTCAACAACTTCGCAGCCATGAACGACAAAGGTTCGCTGGTCACCGGTACCGTTAAATCGGTTGAGCCTAAAGGCGCCGTGATCCAACTGTCCGAAGAAGTTGAAGGCTACCTGCGCGCTTCCGAAATCTCGCGCGACCGCGTTGAAGATGCTGGTACGCACCTGAAAGTCGGCGACACCGTCGAAGCGATGGTGTTGAACATCGACCGCAAAGCCCGTGGTATCCAACTGTCGATCAAAGCGAAAGACAACGTTGAAACCCAGGAAGCCATGCAGAAGATGGCAGCTACCGACAACAACGCAGCTTCGGGCACCACCAGCCTGGGCGCCTTGTTGAAAGCTAAGTTCGATAACAAGAACTAAGACTGCGGATACGGCAGATGACAAAGTCCGAGCTGATCAACCGCCTCGCTGAGCGTTATTCTCAGCTGGTGGCGAAGGATGCGGAGTATGCCGTCAAGACCATTCTCGATGCGATGACCAACGCCCTGGCGACCGGTCAGCGTATCGAGATCCGCGGTTTTGGCAGTTTTGCCCTGAACAGCAGGCCCCCGCGCATCGGCCGCAACCCGAAATCCGGCGACAAGGTGATGGTTCCTGAAAAACGGGTACCCCACTTCAAACCGGGCAAACAGTTGCGCGAGCGGGTGGACGCGATGGTCGGGCAACCGATCATCGAGGATTAATCGTCTGCTGGAAGGCGACATAAAGAGCGGCGTCCTTGGATGCCGCTTTTTTTTGTTAATATGCTGTAGAGCACTGCTCAAACCTACTGCGCGTCGCGCTTTGCGGCCGGCGATGCTCACCGTACTTCAGTACGGTTGCGCTTCTCGGCCACAAATCGCTGCCGCTCGCTACGGTTTGATCAGCACTCTACGTTTGTGCCATGTGGTACGGGCATTTTTTTGTTCACTCTGGACCTATCGATGAAAATCATCTCCACCATCGTTGGCTGTGTTCTTTTCGTCCTGTTCTTCAGTTTTGCGCTGAAGAATGCGCAGGTTGTCGACCTGCATGTTTTCCTCAATTATGAAATTCGCGGCCCCCTGGTCCTGATGCTACTGGGCTTTTTTGTCGCCGGCGCCAGCCTGGGCGTACTGGCGCTGACGCCGACCGTGTTCCGTCACCGCCGCGAAGCGAACAAGCAAAAGACCACCATTGCTGCGCTGCAGACCGTTGGCGTGGCCAGCAATGTCCAGCCGCAACCGGACAGCGTGAGCGCGCAGTAAGCGGCGCCGTCGCTCCTATCTCTCTTACTCGAATAAAAACAATCGCATGGATTTTGAACTCTGGTGGCTCTTGGGTATCCCGATGTTTTTCGCGCTGGGCTGGATCGCCGCGCGCGTGGACATTCATCAACTGGTGTCGGAATCGCGCAGCCTGCCGCGCAATTACTTCAAGGGCTTGAATTTCCTGCTCAACGAGCAGCATGACAAGGCCATCGACGCCTTCATCGAAGTCGTCAAGCTGGACCCGGAATCGGCCGATATGCACTTTGCGCTGGGCAACCTGTTCCGCCGCCGCGGCGAAACGGAGCGCGCCATCCGCGTGCACCAGAACTTGCTGGCCCGTCCGGACTTGCCGCTGGAACAGCAGGGCCACGCCGCCTACGAGCTGGGCATGGATTACCTGAAAGCAGGTCTGCTGGACCGCGCCGAAGAAACCTTCAACAGCCTGGTCGACACGCAATATGCGGCCCAGGCGCGCCGCGCGCTGCTGGAAATCTACCAGCGCGAAAAGGAATGGCCACGCGCCATCGAAGCGGCCGTGGGCTTGCAGGAATCGGGCGCCGGCGCGCGCCAGAAGGAAATCGCCCAGTTCTATTGCGAACTGGCGCATGACGCCCTCGTGCACATGAAGCCGGACGACGCCATGCCGCTGCTGGAAAAAGCCTTGCAGACGGACCGCAAGAGCGTGCGCGCCACCATCCTGACGGGCGACGTGCTGCTGGCGCGCGGCGACGTGGAAGGCGCGCTGACCACCTGGCGCCGCGTGGAACAGCAAAGCGTGCCGCACGTGGCCCTGGTCGCGCAGCGCCTGATGGATGGCTACACCAAGCTGGGCCGTGCACAGGAAGGCGTCAACCTGCTGCGTTCCTACCTGGAAGAGGCATCGTCGATCGACCTGATCGAAGTCGTCTTCAAGGCCGTTATCGAGCTCGACGGCGTGGAAGCGGCGAAGCAGCTGGTCAGCGCCGAGCTGCGCCGCACGCCGACCCTGCTGGGCCTCGACAAACTGCTGGAAGCGCGCATGATGGACGCCCCGGCCGCCATCTGGTCCGAGCTGTCGATGGTGAAAAACCTCGTGCACGGCTACACGCAGAAGCTGGCCCGCTACCAGTGCAGCCACTGCGGCTTCAAGGCACGCCAGTTCTATTGGCACTGCCCTGGCTGCAACAAGTGGGAAACGTATCCACCGCGCCGCACAGAAGAACTTAACGTCATGAACTGATTCGTACACGTCACCTTGCCCTGAGCAATGTGGCGTGTACTTCTATGTAAGACCTGCTTTTTATCCATACGGTACATCCATGAAAATCACTATTATCGGCACCGGCTATGTTGGCCTCGTGACCGGCGCCTGCCTGGCTGAGCTGGGCAACGACGTCTTTTGCCTCGACCTGGACGCACAGAAGGTAGCCTTGCTCAACAGCGGTGGCATCCCCATCCATGAACCGGGCCTGGAAGAAGTCGTGGCGCGCAACCGCGCCGCCGGACGCATGACCTTTTCCACCGACGTCGAAGCGGCCGCCGCGCACGGCGCGATGCAATTCATCGCCGTCGGCACGCCGCCCGATGAAGACGGCTCGGCCGACCTGCAATATGTGCTGGCCGCCGCGCGCGGCATCGGCAAGTACATGACGGACTTCAAGGTCATCGTCGACAAGTCGACCGTGCCCGTCGGCACGGCCGAAAAAGTGCGCGCCGCCATCCAGGGCGAACTCGACGCGCGCGGCGTGGCCGCCACGTTCTCGGTGGCATCGAACCCCGAATTCCTCAAGGAAGGCGCGGCCGTCGAAGACTTCATGCGCCCCGATCGCATCGTCATCGGCGTCGACGCCACGCCGGACGGCGAACGCGCGCGCGAATTGCTGAAAAGCCTGTACGCGCCGTTCAACCGCAACCACGAACGCACTTACTGGATGGATGTACGCTCGGCCGAATTCACGAAATATGCGGCCAACGCCATGCTGGCCACACGCATCTCGTTCATGAATGAACTGGCGAACCTGGCCGACAAGGTGGGCGTCGATATCGAAGCCGTGCGCCACGGCATCGGTTCCGACCCGCGCATCGGCCACAGCTTCCTGTATGCGGGCTGCGGCTATGGCGGTTCCTGCTTCCCGAAAGACGTGCAGGCGCTCGAGCGCACGGCACGCGGCCACGGCCAGGAATTGCTGATCCTGCGCGCCGTCGAAGCCGTCAACGACCAGCAGAAGCAGGTGCTGGGACGCAAAGTGGTCACTCGCTTCGGCGAAGATCTGACGGGCCGGCATTTCGCCGTGTGGGGCCTGGCCTTCAAGCCGAATACGGACGACATGCGCGAAGCATCGGCCCGCGTGCTGCTGGCCGACCTGCTGGGACGCGGCGCCACGGTGGCCGTGTACGACCCCGTCGCCATGGCCGAGGCGCGCCGCGTGCTGCAACTGGACTTGACGCCGGAGCAATTGGCCAGGGTGCGTTTTGCCGACAGTCCGAAGGATGCGCTGCAGGACGCCGATGCGCTGGTCATCGTGACCGAGTGGAAAGCCTTCCGCAGCCCCGACTTCGAGCAGGTCAAGGCGCGCCTGAAGCAGGCAGTGATCTTTGACGGACGCAATCTGTTCGAGCCGGCCGTCATGGCCGAGAACGGCATCGAATACCACGGGATCGGTCGCTCGATCCTGACGCGCGCATGAGCGCCCAGGAGGTAGTCGCCTTGACGGCGCCGGCCGCGCTGGCCCAGGTACGCCTGCTGGTGGTGGGCGATGTGATGCTGGACCGCTACTGGTTCGGCGATGTCAGCCGTATTTCGCCGGAAGCGCCCGTGCCCATCGTGCGCATCGAGAAGCGCGAAGAGCGCCTGGGCGGCGCGGCCAATGTGGCGCGCAATGCGGCCGCGCTGGGAGCGAAGACGAGCTTGCTGGGCGTGGTGGGCGACGACGAGGCCGGCAGCCAGGTCGAGCGCCTGCTCGAAGGCGGCGGCATCCACAGCTATCTGCAGCGCGATGCGGCCATTTCCACCATCATCAAGCTGCGCGTGATCGGCCGCCAGCAGCAGATGCTGCGCATCGACTTCGAGGATGCACCGAGCGATACCGTGCTGCGCGACAAGCTCAAGCAATTCAATGCCCTCTTGCCGCACTACGACGTGGTGATCCTGTCGGACTACGCCAAGGGTAGCCTGGTGAACGTGGCCGAGATGATCAAGGCGGCCCGGGCGGCCGGCAAGATCGTCATGGTCGACCCGAAAGGCGATGATTTCAGCCGCTATACGGGAGCGTCAGTGCTCACTCCGAACAAGTCGGAACTGCGCCGCGTGATCGGCAACTGGAGCACGGAAGAGCAGCTCACGGAACGCGCGCAGCAGATGCGCGCGCAGCTGGGCCTGGACGCCTTGCTGCTGACCCGTTCCGAAGAGGGCATGAGCTTGTACACGGCCGACGAGGTGCTGCACATGCCCACCGATGCGCGCGAAGTGTTCGACGTCTCGGGCGCCGGCGACACGGTGATCGCCACCATGGCGGCCATGCTGGGCGCCGGCATGGGCCTGGGCGACGCCGTGCGCACGGCCAACCGGGCCGGCGGCATCGTCGTCGGCAAGCTGGGCACGGCCACTGTCACCCGCGACGAGCTGTTCTCCCAGTAACCATGCTGTACCACCTGCGCCGGAGCGTTTGATCTGGCGCAGGTTTTCCCATCCTTCCGCCGTCCCGTCTTGTCAACCGTATCACGTCCCAGCCGTTAAAGCCGTTAAGGCGCTGCTCTTCCCTTGCGTTCGAGTCATCTTGAAACCACACCACGGAGAGATACCCATGTTCAAAAAAATACTGCTGGCCATCGCCACCTTGATCGCGACGATGGGCTTTGCCTTTGCCCAGGTCGATGTCAACAAGGCGGACCAGGCGGCACTCGACAGCGTCAAGGGCATCGGCCCCGTGACGTCGAAAGCCATCATCGACGAGCGTGCCAAGGGCGGCGCCTTCAAGGATTGGGCCGATTTTGAAAGCCGCGTGAAGGGCATCGGTCCGAAAAGTTCCGTGAAGTTGTCGGAAGCGGGCTTGCAAGTGAATGGCCAGGCCAAGTCCGGCGCGCCGGCGGCACCCGCTCCGGCGGCGAAAGCTGCCCCGGTAAAAAAGGAAGCTGCTGTGAAGGAAGTTGCAGCGAAAGAAGCCGCACCGAAGCCAGCTGCTGCGACCGACACCGCTGCGGCGCCAGCCAAGACAGCCGCTGAAGCGAAAAAAGAAGCTGCTGCCGCGAAGAAAGAAGCCAAGGCTGCCGCCGCTGCCGCCAAGAAAGAAGCTGCCGCCGCGCCTGCCGCTGCAGCGGCCGATGCCGCTCCCGTGAAAACGGCTGCCGAAGCGAAGAAGGAAGCTGCCGCTGCCAAGAAAGAAGCGAAGGCTGCTGCCGCTGCCGCGAAGAAAGAAGCGAAACTGGCTACCGCCGAGGCGAAGAAAGCGGAAGCCGAGAAAAAATAAGCGTTTTGTCGTAAAGCGTGTTGCGTGGTGGTGCCGCGCAGCACGAGAAGAAAACCCCGCGCGGTACCGGCCGCGCGGGGTTTTTTTTATACACCTACAGCTGCGATTCGATCGGCAGCCAGCGCATCACGGACACCAGCAGGCGGCGCCAGAAGCCGGACTCCGGATCGTGCGTCCACACCTTGGCGGGCTGTTCGGTGGCGTCGGACCAGCGCAGGGCGCCGTTGTCGAGGAACAATCGATAGCTGGTGTCGCTCGCCGTCGAATGCAGGAACAGCGCGCGCATGTCGGCCGCCAGCGCGGCATCGTCGAACAGCACGCCCATTTCCGTATTCAGCTGGGCCGAGCGGGGATCGAGGTTGAAGGAACCGACGAAGCCCCGCTGGCCGTCGATCACCACGGCCTTGGTATGCAGGCTGGCGCGGCTCGACCCCATCAGGCTGATGCGCTTGCGGTGCTGGGTCTTCAATTCGAACAGGGCGACGCCGCCACCCAACAGCGCTTCGCGGTAGCGCGCATAGCCCGCATGCACGAGGGCCACGTCGGTGGCGGCCAGCGAGTTGGTCAGCACCTGGACCTGGACGCCGGCCGCGACCTTGTCGGCCAGCATCGTGCTCAGCGCCGCGCCGGGCACGAAGTAGGGCGAGGTCAGCAGCGCTTCCTCGCGCGCGTCCGTCAGCTGGGGCAGCAGGCTGTGCATGAGCCAGTGCTCGCTGCGCTGCAAACTGGCCACGGGCGCGGCTTTTTCCGGCGGGTCCGACAGCACCTGCACTTGCCCGCTCCAGTGCAGGCGCAGCCGGCCATCGAGGTGGGCCTGCAGCTGGCCCGCATCGGTCAGCTGCTGGAGGTAGGGGGAAGCGCCCACTTCGCCCGTGAGCGTATCGAGGCGCGCACGCACAGCCTGCAGTTCCGGCGCGCGCGCGTCCTTGCCGGCGTGCAAGGCGCCGATGGGTAGGACGGCGCGGCTGTTCCAGAAGCGGTCGAAGATGTCGCTCGTCTGCTGCACGGCGGGTCCCACCAGCAGCAAGTCGGCATCCTGGAAATTGACTTGCTCGGCGGCATCAAAATATTCATCGCCGATATTGCGCCCGCCGACGAGGGCCACCCTGCCGTCGACGATCCAGGCCTTGTTGTGCATGCGCCGGTTCAGGCTTACGGCGCGCAAGGCCATTTCCACGGCGCGCCACCAGATGCCGTCGCGGTTGCGGCTTGGATTGAAGATGCGCACGTCGATCAGCGGATGGCTGTCGAGCGCGAGGATGGCGGCGTCCTGGCCCCGTGCGTTGATATCGTCGAGCAGCACGCGCACGCGTACGCCGCGGTCAGCCGCGCGCAGCAGTTCGCGCACCAGCAGGCGTCCCGTGACGTCGTTATGCCAGATGTAGTATTGCAGGTCGATGCTGCGGCCCGCTTCGCGCGCGCTCAGGGCGCGCAGGGCAAACGCTTCCAGGTTGTCGTCGATCAGGGCCGTGCCGCTGTGGCCCGGGCGTTGCGCCAGCTGCGGCGCCAGCACGCGGTCGAGCAGGGTGGCATCCGTCGCCACGGGCAAGGCCGTTCCCGGCGCGCCCTGCGAGCGTTCGGCGAAGCGCCCGTAGCTGTACAGGGCAGCGATGCTGAGCACGGCAAACAAGGTGGCCAGCAGCAGCAATTTGACGAGCATGCGGCGCACCGTCAGCGGACCGCGCGCATGCTGCGGCGTGCGGGATGGAGGGCGGTCTGGCGCATGCGTGCCTTTCGTGAACGGGGGAGTGGCCGATTGTAGCAGTTTCTACAATGCACGATTTTCGACCTGGAACATCCTTGCCTGCCGTCAAAAATGCGAGAATGGTCAGCTCAATCAATCATCGGGAGACGGCGGCATGGCAGGGATTGTGACGGCAATGACGGCAATGACGGCAGCCACGCTGTCGGCGAGTGTGGCGGCGGCGCCGGGCGCCGACCCGGCACAGCAGCAGATACGGCAGCTGGTGGCCGACATCTCGCCGCAGCGCATCGAGGCGCATGTGCGCAAGCTGGTCAGTTTCGGGACGCGCCACACCATGTCCGATACCGTGTCCGACACGCGCGGCATCGGCGCGGCCCGGCGCTGGATCAAGGCCGAGCTGGAGCGCTGCGGCGCGCAGGCGGGCGGACGGCTGCAGGTGGCGTTCGACAGCCATGTGGCGCCCGTGTCGAAACGCATTGCGCGGCCGACGGAAATCGTCAACGTGGTGGCGACCTTGCCGGGCAGCCAGCCGCAGTCGGCCGGGCGCATCTATGTCGTCAGCGGCCATTATGATACGCGCGCCACCGACGTGATGGATGCGCAGGGCGACGCGCCCGGCGCCAACGATGACGCCTCGGGCACGGCGGCCGTGATCGAGATGGCCTGCGCGATGGCGCGCTACCAGTTCGACGCCACGCTCGTCTTCATGGCCGTGGCGGCCGAGGAACAGGGTTTGTTGGGTTCCGGCCATTGGGCGCAGCAGGCAAAGTTGAACAAGCTCAACATCGCCGGCATGCTCAATAACGACATCATCGGCAGTTCGCGCGCCGACGACGGCACCGTCGATGGCGGCCAGGTGCGCCTGTTTGCCGAGGGCATTCCCGCCGTCAAGGAGATGAGCGACGGCGTGCGCGCCCTGGTGGCGACGGGCGGCGAAAACGATTCCCTCTCGCGCCAGCTGGCGCGCCATGTGAAGCAGTTGGGCGAGCGCTACGTGCCCGGTTTCAAGGTCAACGTCATCCAGCGCGCCGACCGTTATCTGCGCGGCGGCGACCATATGCCGTTTCTGGCACAAGGCTACGCGGCGCTGCGTTTCACGGAACCGCACGAGGATTTTGCTCACCAGCACCAGGATGTGCGCGTGGAAAATGGCGTGCAGTACGGCGACCTGCCGCAATTCGTCGACTATGACTACGTGGCGAAAGTGGCGCGCGTGAATGCGGCGGCGCTCGCGTCACTGGCCCTGGCGCCGGCCGCGCCCGCCGGCGTGCAGGTGCGCACGGCCCAGCTGGAAAACGCCACCATGCTGTTGTGGCAGCCGAATACGGAGCCGGACCTGGCCGGCTACCGCATCGTCTGGCGCGCCACGACGGCCGACCAGTGGCAAGGCGCGCAGGATGTGGGCAAGGTCACCGAGGCCAAGGTCAAGCTGTCGAAAGACAGCTATTTCTTTGGCGTCCAGGCCATCGATCGCGACGGCAATGTCAGCGTGGCCACGTATCCCATGCCCTTGCGCTAGGCGCTGTTGACAGGCAAGCGGGCAAGGAAACCGTGAATCTGGGAAACGACGGCCGCGCCTTCGCCCACGGCGGCGGCCACGCGTTTGGTCGAGCCGGCCCGCACGTCGCCGATGGCGAACACGCCCGGCACGCTCGTTTCCAGCGCGGCCCGTTCCGGCAAGTCCGGAGGCGGGTAGGCTAAATGCGCGCCGTGGCCATGGGCGCGGCATTCGGCGCGCGTGACGTCGAAGCCCGTGCGGATAAAACCCTGCTCGTCGACGGCCACGGCGCAGTCGTGCAGCCAGTCCGTGTTCGGATCGGCGCCGACAAACAGGAATACGCGGCGCACGGCGCAATCGCACTCCTTGCCCGTCTGGTTGTTGCGCCAGCGCACCTCCGTCAAGCCGTCGTCGTCGCCTTCGAGGGCGATGATTTCCGTGTGCGTGTGCAAGGTGATATTGGGCGTGGCGGCGATGCGCTCGATCAAATAGCTCGACATGCTGGCCGCCAGTCCCTCGCCGCGGATCACCATGTGAACTTTGGCGGCGTGGCCGGAGAGGAACACGGCGGCCTGGCCGGCCGAATTGCCGCCGCCCACCAGGATGATTTCTTCCTGCCGGCACAGCTTGGCTTCGATGGGCGAGGCCCAGTAATACACGCCCCGTCCCTCATACGTTTTCAGGTTGGCCAGCGAGGGACGGCGGTAGCGCGCGCCGCACGACAGCACCACCGTGCGGGCGCGCACCTGCGTGCCGTCGCACAGCTTGACGCGCAGGGGCCAGCTGTCGCACAGCAAGTTGGCGGCGCTGGCCGGGGTGGCGATCTCGACGCCGAACTTTTGCGCCTGCACGTAGGCCCGTCCTGCCAGTGCGCGGCCAGAAATGCCGGTGGGAAAGCCCAAATAATTTTCGATGCGTGCGCTGGCGCCCGCCTGGCCGCCGTACGCGCGCTGCTCGAGCGCCAGCACCGATAGCCCTTCCGAGGCCGCATACACGGCCGTGGCCAGGCCGGCGGGACCGGCGCCCACCACCAGCACGTCGAAGAGTTTGTCGTCGGATAAATCGGGCAGCATGCCCAGGCAGCGTCCCAGTTCCGCATTGCCGGGATTCTTCATGATTTTGCCGTCCGGACAGACCACCAGCGGCCAATCCTGCGGCGTGGGCTGGTAGCGCTGGGCCAGCGTGGCGGCCGCCGCATCGGTGGCCGGGTCGAGCACCGTGTGCGGATGGCCATTGCTCGATAAAAAGCTTTGCAGATGGAACAGATTACCATTGCCGCGCGGGCCCACCAGCACGGGCCCGCCCGAATTCGATTCGATCAGCGCCACGCGGCGCAGGATCAGGGCGCGCACGATGCGTTCACCCATCTCCGCCTCGGCCACGATCAGCGCGCGCAAGGATTCCGAACTGATGTCGAGCAATTCCACCTCGCCCACGGCGCTGCCATTGACGAGGGTAGGGCGGCCGGACAATTGCGCCACCTCGGCAATGAAGTGGCCGACGCCCACTTCGCGCAGCACGGATGCCTGCCCCAGCACTTCGTGGCGCGTGATGCTGACCCGCCCGGACAGTATCACCAGCATGCCGAAGCTGCTGCTGCCCGCCTCGAACAGCGTTTCGCCGTCGGCAAAGCGCCGCCGCGTGCCGTAGCGCTGCAAGCGCTGCAGTTCGAGCGCATTGAAAACGGGCGAGATCTGGTGGCTGCGGCCCTGCAAGTCGAGCGTGGCGAACTGGACGGGATCGTCCTGCGTCGTTTCGGGAATGAATTCGGGTGTGCTGCTGGCCATGGCGGGTCCGTTCGGAGGCTGAATAAGCAAATAACAAAAATAACTAACAGTGGCGAGTCTAGCGCATGCGGCGCGCGCCTGCCGCAATACCCCTTGCGCACGCCCGGAAATGGCGGGGCGGCAGGCGCCATGCGGCCAATGGCGGCGCAGCGGCGCGCGCGCGCGGGCCCGAATGCCGCCGCCGATCAGCGATACGCCGTCCAGCATCTCATATTAGAATGGGTCTTTGTTGAATCTACTCAAACAGACACGATGGCTTACAAGACACTTGAAGATACGATAGGCAATACCCCGCTGGTGCAACTGACGCGCTTGCCGGGTGCCGATGCGCTCGCGCGCAACAACGTCATCCTGGGCAAGCTGGAAGGCAACAATCCGGCCGGCTCCGTGAAGGACCGCGCGGCCATGTCCATGCTCAAGCGCGCTGAAGAGCGCGGCGTCATCAAGCCGGGCGATACTCTGATCGAGGCGACCAGCGGCAATACGGGCATCGCGCTGGCCATGGCGGCCGCTTTGCGCGGTTACAAGATGCTGTTGCTGATGCCCGACAACCTGAGCGTGGAGCGCCGCCAGAGCATGGCCGCCTACGGCGCCGACATTTTATTGACGCCGAAGACGGGCGGCATGGAGTATGCGCGCGACCTGGCCGAGCAGATGCAGAAGGATGGCCGCGGCGTCATCCTCGACCAGTTCGCCAACGAAGACAATTCGCGCGCCCACTATGAAAGCACGGGGCCGGAAATCTGGCGCGATACCAATGGCCAGGTCACGCACTTCGTCAGCGCCATGGGCACGACGGGCACAATCATGGGCGTGTCGCGCTATTTGAAGGAGCAAAATCCCGCCATCCAGATCATCGGTGCCCAGCCCGAGGAAGGCTCGCAGATTCCCGGCATCCGCAAATGGCCGGAAGCATATTTGCCGAAAATCTACGACAAATCGCGCGTCGACCAGGTGGAGTACGTGAGCCAGGGCGTGGCCGAGCGCATGGCGCGCAGCCTGGCGGCGGAAGAGGGCTTGTTTTGCGGCATCTCGGCAGCCGGTGCGTGCGAAATCGCGCTGCGTATCTCGCAAACGGTGGAAAACGCGACCATCGTGTTCGTCGTCTGCGACCGTGGCGACAGATATCTGTCCACAGGTGTTTTCCCTGCGTAACGGGGAAGGATGTGAAGTGAGGTCGGCCAGAACGGCCTGAGAACTGCTGGAAATACCCCCTCCCCATGGCGGGGAGGGAAAACCTGCGAAACTGGCAGGATCAGCCTTGTGGCGTTTCGCCTTCTTTTGGCTTGAATTGCTTGTCGCTGATGCGGAATTTGTTACGACGGTCACCCATCAGGTAACGCAGGTCGCGGATGCTCAGGTCGCTGACTTCGTGCATGCGGATCAGCAGCGATGCGCCGACCGGCAGGCGGTGGTGGCGAATTTTACTGATGACCGGTGGCGCCACTTCCAGCGCGCGGGACAAGGCTGCGTCGTTTTTCAGGCGCAGGTTTTCGATCAGGGTATCGAGCAGTCTGTTTGGGTTGTACTGAAGCAGATCGTCGGAGTCCGAATCGCTGTTCATATCAATGCCGACTTGGTTTGTCATGATGTTATTGTTCCTTCTGTAGTTGCACTGCAAAGTAAAAAACACTCGGAGCTCGCTCTTGCTGCGTTCATGTTCATTCTTTACTAAAAGGAACGAATTCACACACGGTACGATCCGGGATACAGTTTTTCATGATATATACACAATTGTACAACAGGATTCAATTTCAGGCGGGAAAGCCCGCTAATCTTGCTTTGTACAGAACCGGTGTTGTCTAGCTGCAACACCTATTTATTCTTTATTATGCTCTATGATAGAGCAAAAATTGTACTTTGACAAAAGTTAAGTATAAAACCACTACTGCATCCCGTGCCGCACAAAGGCTGGCGAGCGAGGCTGGCACATGTTATCGGCCCCACCATAGACCTGTTTGCCGGTCGCTTCAACATCGCTTACGCTTTCTTACAAGTAATATTATAACTTTACACTGACTTTCGGTTAGCGTGCGCGCACTTGACTGATGGCCTTGCCCAGGTCAATCACTGACATGGCATAAAAATAACTTCTGTTGTACTGAGTTATAGCAAAGAAGTTATTGGTTGCCAAGTGATACTCAGTTGCTTCTGAACCATTTTGTAAATCGATCAAGCCAAACAACATGTTCTGGGGCGTGGCCACGACGGTACTCACGCCGGCTTCCTGCAATTCTCCCAGCCGGTATTTGGCTTGCAAGCCCTGGCCGACGAACTTTTCCCACGTGCGGCTGGCCGACACGGTGACGGGATACGTGCTGATGGCCGGGTCGTCGCGCCGCCAGCCATGTTCGACGAGGAAATGCGCGACGCTGCCGATGGCGTCGGCCGTGGAATTACGCAGGTCGATATGGCCATCGCCATCGAAGTCCACCGCATATTTCATGATGCTGCTGGGCATGAATTGAGGCAGGCCGATGGCGCCCGCATACGAGCCGAGCAGGGTCAAGGGATCGATGCCATCCTTGCGCGCGTACAACAGCGCGTTTTCCAGTTCTCCCTTGAAAAATTCCATGCGCGCGGCGCGGGTCGGGCTGTCCGGATAGGAAAACGCCAGGGTCGTCAGCGCGTCGAGCACGCGGAAACGGCCCGTATTGCGTCCGTACACGGTTTCCACGCCGATGATGCCGACGATGATCTCGGCCGGCACGCCATATTCGCGCTCGGCGCGCGCCAGCGCTTCCGCATTCTCTTCCCAGAATTTCACGCCCGCATTGATGCGCACCGGCTCGATGAAGCGGGCGCTGTACGCTTGCCAGTTCTTCGGCTTGCCGGGCGGCGCCGGCTTCATCAGCTGCACGGTCGACTCGACATAGCGCACCTTGCCGATCAGGGTATCGAGCCCTGCGCGGTCAAAGCCATGCTTGGCGGACATGTCGTCGAGGAAGGCGCGGACCTCTTTCCAGTTGGCATAGTCGACAAACTCGCCTTCGAAGTCGAATTTTGCCGGTGCTTTCTTGGCTGTCGCCTTGGCGGGCGGGGCCTTGGCCGCGCGCACGGCGCGGGCGCGGTCGGCAGCGGAAATATGGCTGTTTTCCCCAGCGTGCGCGGTCGTCAGGCACAGGGGAAGGGAGAGGAGCAGGGACAGGGCGGAGGTTTTGATCGGTAACAAGGAGCGTCTCATCGGCATTGGGTTAACAGGCGGCGCAAGCTGCGCCGCGCGCGGAGTTGTTCGTCTGGGTGGGCATTACCATACTTCATCGCGGCATAGATTGCCAGAAACTGTGCGATGGCGGCGTGCGCCTCTTGTGTGGCCTTGCCTGCGGCCAACCGTGCAGCATAACCGTGCGGACCTTCATGCGGCGCACGGCTGTAGCCGCGCCGCGCCTGCTGGCGGCAAAACTGCGCGTACAGGAGGTCGAGCGGATCGCCTTGCCGCGCCTGCCGCCACCAGACCAGTCCACCGGCCACGGCGGACAGCACGGCCAGCACGGCGCAAGCGACTGCCAGCTGCTTCGCTGGCAAGTTTTTCAAGCCATCGAGCATGGCGCGCTGGCGCTGCGGCGTGGTGTCGAGCACCCAGCTGCTCCAGGCGTGCTCGGCCTGCTGCCATTGCTGGCGCCATGCGGCAAGCGCTCCTTGCGCGCCGCCGTCGAGGCCGGCCAGGGCGCGCCACGCCGTCAGCGGCGACGGGGGCGGCGGCAGGGCGGCGTCGAGGTTGCGCTCCGTGCGCAGGGGCGCGACGGCGCCCGTGGGATCGATGCGCACCCAGCCCCGGCCCGCCAGCCACACTTCGCTCCAGGCATGGGCGTCGGACTGGCGCACCGTCAGGCTGGCGCCGTCACTGTTGCGTGCGCCGCCCTGGTAACCGGTGACGACGCGGGCGGGAATGCCCATGGCGCGCATCAGCACGACAAAGCTGCCCGCGTAGTGTTCGCAGAAGCCCGACTGCGTGCGAAACAGGAAGTCGTCGACGCCATGCTTGCCCAGCAGCGGCGGCTGCAGGGTGTAGCGGAAGGGCGCGCGGCGGAAGTGCTCGAGCACGGCGGCGACGGCGTCGGCGGGCGCCAGCGCATGCGCGCTATGGCCGCGCAGGGCGCGGGCCCAGGCCACGCTGCGCGGATTGCTGCCAGCGGGCAAGGCCAGCCATGGCTGTTGCTGCGCGGCCGACAAGCCGGCCTGCAGCCGGTAGCGCGCTTGGGAACTGGCGCGGTAACGCACGGTCGAAGTAATGGGCTGTATGGTCAGCACTTCCAGCGCCGACGACACGACATACGGGTTGCCGGGCAAGCGTTCGATGCTGCGCGGCACGTCAAGCGCGAAGATGCGCCGCTGGCCGCTCGCCTGCAAGGTGACTTCGTATTGGCTGGGCTGGCCTTGCAGCGCGATGTCGATGCGGCTGTCGCTGGCAGGCGCGCGCCCCTTCGCCCCCCTGCGCGTCCAGGTGGCGCCGTCGAAGTCGCCCAGCACCACGCCGCGCCAATACAGCTGGTCTTGCGGCGGGATCGGCGTGCTGAAACGGGCCGTGAAGACAGGGTCGCTTGACAGGGCCAGCGAGGCGATGGCGCCCGGCTGCATGCTGTCGGACAAGCCCGTGCGTGCCTGCGCGTCTTCTGGTGCGGCGCCCCACAGGGGGCCGTCGACGCGTGGCACGGCAAGAAACATGACGGCCGACAGGGGGACGGCCAGTGCCAGCATGCGCCCCAGCAAATTTAACCGTTGCGTCAGGCGGGGCTGCACGGTGCCGTACTGGGCCGACAGCAGGGCGGCCAGCAGGACGATGACGGTGGCCAGCATCCAGGCAGCGCTGAGGATGCCTTGCGTATGGAAAAAGTTCGCCAGCAAAAGGAAAAAACTGAGGAAGACGAAGACGAAGATGTCGCGCCGGCCATGCATTTCCAGCGACTTCAAGGCCAGCAGCAAGGCCAGCATGGCCACGCCGGCATCGCGTCCCAGCACGGTGCCATAGCTGGCGTAGACGCCGGCAATGCCGAGCAGGGCCAGCGGCGCAAGCAGGGTTAGCTGCGGCTGGCGCCTGCCCCGCACGGTAATGACGGCGCGCCACAGCAGCAGGGCGGCGCTTGCCATCGACAGCCATGGGGGCAGGTGCAGCGCGTGCGGCGCCAGCACCATGGCGGCCGCCAGCAACAGCAGCACAATGTCGGCTTTCTCGCGCGGCAAGCTGTTGAACCAGCGGATCATGGTGACTCCTTGCTGGGAGGTGAGTCGTGCAGGGCCAGTGCGCGCAAACAGGCGTCGCGCTGGCTGGCGCCCAGGGCCGGTGCCAAGGTCAGCGCGCCCAGGCGCAAGCCATATGGCAAGCCCGTGCGTTCCGCCTGCAGCACCCAGGCGGCCAGGCGCGACAGGCGCGCTTCCGGCGCCAGCGCGTGCAGCGAGGCGTGCTCGAACACGATGCTGCCATGGGATGCGCCTGCCGGCGCGCCGGCGGCAGGCTGGAATTGCTTGCTGAATACGTGCTCGCCGTCGTGGCGGGCGATCTGGCGCCAGGCCAGGCGGTGCAAGGGATCGCCTGGCCTGTAGGCGCGCACGCCGGCCAGTTCCAGGCTGCCATCGGGCGGGTCTGGCTGCCGTGCCTGCTTTGCCGGCCGCACCGTGAAGGCAGGCAAGGGCAGCGGCGGCGCGCCCTGTTCTGGCTGCGGATACACGAGCACGCGCGCGTCGGGCTGCCAGTGGCACCATGCCACAAACAGGCCCAGCGGAAAACTGCCGGACAGGCGCACGGAGGGTGCATCGAGCCATCCGCGTTGCCGCGCCGCCACGACGATGCTGACGGCTGTTTCCCCGTGGGCGGCGATGTCGGCCAGGCTGGGCGCTGCCTCTACACCGCTGATGGCAAGGTGGATCGCATGGCGCGGGCGCGCGCTGCGGTTGATCAGGCGCAAGGTGAACAAGGCGTGGCTGCCCGCGAACACGGGGCTGCCCGGCGTGGCGGCCAAGGCCAGGCCCGCCAGGTTGCGGCTGGCAAACAGCATGTCGGCGATGGCGCAGGCGGCGGCGAAATACGTGAGCGCATAACCGAGGCCCAGGCGGTAATTGACGGCGGCGATCCACAGTGCCAGCAGCAGCGCGGCAAACGCCAGACCCGCGCGCGAAGGGCGGATGTGCACGCGCTGCGCGCCCAGCCAGGGACGCGCCGGCAGCCAAGAGATATTGCGCCAGCGCATGCCGCTCAGACGGGAATGCTCAACAGCATGTGCTGCAGCAGCGCGCGGCTATCCAGCGAGCCTTGCGCCGCATGCAGGCGGTGGGCGCAGACGGGCAGCAGCACGGCTTGCACATCGTCGGGCGTGACGTGGTCGCGTCCGGCCAGCGCGGCCCAGGCGCGCGCCGCCTGCAGCAGCGCCAATGCGGCGCGCGGGCTCAGGCCATCGGCAAACACGCCCGGCGCGCGCGTGGCATGCACGAGGGCCAGCACGTAGTCGACGACGGCGGCCGAGGCGTGGATGGCGCGCAGGCCCGCTTGCGCCTGCAGCAATTCTTCCGCGTTCATGACGGCAGGCAAGGTGTGCAGCATGGCGCGGCGGTCGGCGCCCAGCAGCAGCGCCCTTTCCGCGGCCGCATCGGGGTAGCCCAGGGTGACGCACATGAGAAAACGGTCGAGCTGCGATTCTGGCAGGGGGAAGGTGCCCAGCTGGTGCGCGCAGTTCTGCGTGGCGATGACGAAAAACGGCTGCGGCAGCGCATGCGTGACGCCGTCGAGCGTCACTTGCCGCTCTTCCATCGCTTCGAGCAGGCCCGATTGCGTCTTCGGCGTGGCGCGGTTGATCTCGTCGGCCAGCAGCACTTGCGTGAACAGGGGGCCGGGATGAAAGAGGAAGCTGCCGCTGCCCCGGTCATACACGCTCATGCCGGCCACATCGGCGGGCAGCAGGTCGCTGGTGAATTGCTGGCGCTTCCATTGCAGGCCCAGCGAGATGGCCAGCGCATGGGCCAGGGTTGTCTTGCCCACGCCGGGCACGTCTTCGATCAGCAGGTGGCCGCCAGCCAGCACGCAGGCGAGGGCCTGGCGGATCTGCAAGTGTTTGCCGACGAGAACTTCGCCGATCTGCTGTGCGGCCTGGTGTATTTTCGAAAACATGCTATTTCTATCACAGTAAGTCGGATTATTTAATTTACAATCGCTTTGGCCAGGTCAAGTCGTGCCGCCCGCCCGTTGCGCGCACGTGGTAGATTAGAGAGGCAGCGACGGCGGCACAGACCAGCCAGTGATTTTATGCGAGAACGCGCAGGGCGAACAGGAATGCCATGCAGTGTTCCCGGAGAATGGACAGAGACAGAGGTAACCAGTACAGCGCATGAGCACAGCCATTTATACCCATCCCGATTGCCAGCGCCATGAAATGGGCGACTGGCACCCAGAATCACCGGCCCGCTTGCAGGCAATCAACGATCAATTGATCCTTGCGCACATCAGCGACCTGGTCGAGCATCGCGACGGCGTGCGCGCGCAATTGTCCGATATCGAGCGCAACCACAGTGCCACGGCCATCGGCCTGGTGCGCGACAATGTGCCGCAGGAGGGCGACTACTATCCGCTCGACGGCGACACCCTGCTCAATGCGCACAGCTATGAGGCGGCACTGGCTGCGGCCGGCTCGGCCGTGGCAGCCACGGATGCCGTCATCGATGGCGAGATCAGCAACGCCTTCTGCGCGATCCGCCCGCCCGGCCACCATGCGCGGCCCAGCGAACCGATGGGTTTCTGCCTGTTCAATAATGTCGCCATCGCCGCCAAGCATGCGCTCGACGTGCGTGGCCTCGAGCGCGTTGCCATCGTCGACTTCGACGTGCACCATGGCAATGGCACGGCCGAGTCCGTGGCGCACGACCCGCGCATCCTGATGGTGAGTTTTTTCCAGCACCCGTTCTATCCGTACAGCGATGTCGAATCCTACACCGACACGCGCGTCAACGTGCCCGTGCCGGCCCGCTCGAAGGGCGATGCCGTGCGCCAGCTGGTGCTCGACCACTGGCTGCCGGCGCTGCACCGGCAACAGCCGCAGATGATTTTCATTTCCGCCGGTTTCGATGCCCACCGCGAAGACGACGTGGGCGGCATGGGCCTGGTGGAGGCCGACTACACATGGATGACGCAGCAGATGATGGCCGTGGCCCATCAGTATGGCAAGGGCCGCATCGTCAGCTGTCTCGAAGGGGGCTACAACCTGTCGTCCCTGGGCCGCAGCGTGGCGGCGCACGTGAAGGCGCTGGCGGAACTGTAACGGCGCAGCGCACTACAGCAAGGTGGGACGGCGGCTGGAATGCGTGTGGCGGTGGGTCTGATAGTCGAGCGCGTCGCCGGCCATGAAGCGGCGCCATGCTTGCGTGTAGACAAGCGATGATTTATCCGCATCGAAGCTGTCGAGCTGCAACATGTCGCGGTGGTGCTTGATTTCATTGACCAGTTGGTCATACAGCATTTGCAAGCCATAACTGTCGGCGCTCTGACGTTTCAAGCGCTCCTCGAGCTGCGCCACTTGCCCCTGCAGCTGCCGGCATTCCTTCTTCCAGTCATTGCGCGGCACGCGCTTGGGCGCCATGCCAGTGTGTTCCATCATCATATCGAGCTATCCCATCGCCTGTCTCCCTGCGCCTGTGCCAGCCAGTCCGGAAAACATTGCTTTTCATTTAAGAGGCGATATTAGAGCATACTTTTTTGTTTCTTTCAGTAAATATAAAAGTCTGCGTGGAAATATTTGACCCGGTTCCCGCGCGCGTATCACTGGCGCAGCGCCGCCTTCTTGGGGGGGGGGCCGGGGCGGCTTCCGCCATGTTGCCGTCATCGGCATACGTGAGGGTCAGCAGGGTATTGTCGTCCCAGCTCACGTCATGCAGCGGCGGCACGTAGCGCTGGCGGTCTTCCGTGATGCGGATGTCCAGCGTGCGCTCGCCCGAGCGCGCCTGCACGGCAAGCAGCTTGCGGAATACGGGAAACGGCACGTGGATCAGCGACGAGTGGCAAGGCCCGCCCGCCAGACGGAACAGGTTGCGCCGCACAAACGGCAGGTCATCCTGCTCGACGGCCCAGCGGATTTCGCATTCCAGGCGCAAGTCGCCCAGGCGGCGCACGTTCTGGGGCAGGCCTGGCGTGTGAATGTCGGCGCGCCAGCGCACGGTGTCGCGCTTCTTGTTGCTGACCAGGTCGGCATTTGCATCGTAGGCGGTCTTGTCGCGCGTCAAGGTGAAACCGCCGTCCGCTGCCAGCGGTACGGGGATGGACAGATTGTCGGCCGACAGGTGCAGGGTCACGCCTTCGAGCCTGGCCTTCGGCGTGGCGGGGATCAGCATGAAGCGCAGCGGCGCGCCTGGCGCCAGGCGCTGGTGGTCGGCGTACGCATCGAGTCCCTTGAGCATGGTGCGGTAGGGGCGCAGGTCGGGATCGCGCGTGCCTTGCACGTCGACAATCTGTTGTATTTCCTGGTTCGCTGCGTCGCCTGGCGCCGCCGCTTGTTCCTGGGCCATGGCGGGCAGCAGACAGGCGCAAAGGGGGACGAGGAGGAGAAAACGGGGAAGATGCATGGAATGCGTGCCAGGTTGTACTTGCAATGTGGAAACCGGCCAGGCTGGACGGACTGCGGATATTATCATTCGTGTAACTGCCAAATTATCACCAATTGTCTCGTTCGCGTCGCACGGCTGGCGCTGGCGGCGGAAAATGGGACGTCGCGGCGGCAACCACGTAAAATAGCGGATTGACCGAACGATTTTGAAAGCAAGAGCATGGCGATACAATGGTACCCAGGACACATGAACGCGGCCCGCAAGAAAGCGGCCGAAACCATGGAAAACACCGATCTGGTGATTGAAGTGGTGGACGCGCGCCTGCCGGCAGCCAGCTGCAATCCCATGGTGGACGAGCTGCGCCTGTTCCGCCAGCGCCCTTGCCTGAAAATCCTCAACAAGACCGACCTGGCCGACCCTGCCGCCACCGCCGCCTGGGTGGCCTATTTCAATGCCCAGGAAGGCGTGACCGCGTATGCGATGACGACCAAGAAGCCGGGCGACGTGGCGCGCATTCCTGACCTGGCCAAGTCGCTGGCGCCGCACCGTGGCGTGCCGACCAAGCCGCTGCGCATCATGATCATGGGCATCCCCAACGTGGGCAAGTCGACGCTGATGAACGCGCTCTTGAAAAAACGCGTGGCCAAGGTGGGCGACGAGCCGGCCGTGACGAAGATGCAGCAAAAGCTGTACCTGGACAAGAACACCATCCTCGTCGACACGCCCGGCATGCTGTGGCCGAAGATCGCCATCCCCAGCGACGGCCTGATGCTGGCGGCCAGCCACGCGATCGGCTCGAACGCGCTGATCGAAGAGGAAGTGGCCGTCTTCCTGGCCGAGGAATTGCTCAAGCGCTACCCCGACTTGCTGGCAACCCGCTACGGCACCAAGATCGGCGAAGTCGACGCCATCGGCGTGGTCGAGGGCATCGCCGCCAAGCGCGGCTTCCGCATCAAGGGCGGCGACTACGATTTCGAGAAAGCGTCGCATACCCTGCTGCTCGACTACCGCAGCGGCATCCTCGGGCGCATCTCGCTGGAAACGCCGGACACGCGCGCGGCCCTGATGGCCCAGCATGCGGCCGAAATGGCGGAAAAAGCGGCGAAGGCGGCGGAAATTGCCGCTGAAAAGGCGAAGAATGCGGCGCGGGGCAAGCGCGGCACGTAATGAAACAAAAGCCGCTAGCTAGCGGCTTTTTTAAATTCTGGGGTCAGACCCCCGGTGACGTAGGCGTCGAACCTGCCGTTGGCGGTGTTGCGGGACTCGGCGTCCCCGTCTGACCCCGGCTTCCGAATTCACCCCAAAGCAAATTCTGGGGTCAGACCCCCGGTTACGTTGACGCTGAACCAGCCGTTAGCGGTGTTGAGGGTCAGACCCCGGCTTGCTGCTCATTTCCGCTCGCCGCCCCGAACCTGAAACTGGTCACCGCCAGCGCCCCAAAGAAATCCTCCTCGTGATACACGACGTGCGCCGCTTCCTGCTCGGCCGCGCCGAGCGCCACCATCAGCGGCAGCAGATGGTCTTCCTGCGGGTGGGCCTGGCGCGCGCCCGGGGCCCGGTCCCAGGCCAGCAACTGTTGCAGCCGCTGCGCCGGCGGCAGGGCCATCGTCTGGCGCAGCCACGCGTCGAACTGATGCGAGGCGACGGCGCCCGCCTGGCCGAACTGGCGCAGGTTATGGTAACTCAGGCCGCTGCCGACGATCAGCACGCCTTGCCGGCGCAGGCCGGCCAGCGCGCGGCCCACCTCGACGTGCGTCAGCGGGTCGTAGCCGTGCTTGAGCGACAGCTGCACCAGCGGCACGTCCGCCTGCGGGTAGATGGGGAACAGGGCGCTGAAGGTGCCGTGGTCGAAGCCGCGCTCGTGGTCCAGGCGCGCCGGGTGGCCAGCCGCATCGAGCAACTGTTTTACCTGCGCCGCCAGCTCCGGCGCGCCCGGCGCCGGGTACTGGATTTGATACGTGTGCGGCGGAAAGCCCGAATAATCGTAGATCATGCCCGGCTTGGGGCTGGCCGAGACGAGAAATTGCGGCCCTTCCCAGTGCGCCGTGACCACCAGCACGGCTTTCGGGCGCGCGCCGATCTGGCGCGGGATGTCCTGCAGCGACGCTTCCAGCACGTCGTAGCGGCCGCCGAACTGCTCCTTCATGAAGGGCCACGGGCCGCCGCCGTGCGACAGGAAATAGGTGGGGAAGGTGTGCTCTTGCATGGCGGCTCCGGAGTGGAATGACTGATGCTATCGATGATAGTCATGCGCGCTCAGTTGATCAAGATCGCTATTATTGATATATCATTTCCATTTTGTTGATGATCGGATAAGCATGGATACCTTGCGCAGCATGCGCGTGTTTCGCGCCGTGGTGGAACTGGACAGTTTCGTGCGGGCCAGCGAGCGCCTCGATCTGTCGCCGGCCATGGTCAGCAAGCACGTGATGCACCTGGAACGCCACTTGGGCGCGCGCCTGCTGAACCGCAGCAGCCGCCACCTGAGCCTGACGGAAATCGGCAAGGTGTACTTCGAACAGTGCCGCGAGATGCTCGACAACCTCGACGAAGTGGAAGCGACGGTAGGCCGCACGACGGTGGTGCCGCGCGGCATGCTGCGCCTGAGCGCCCCCGTCTGGTTCGCCAACGCCATCTTTACGCGCACCCTGGTGGCTTACCGCAAGCGCTTCCCGGAAGTCACGTTCGACATCGATTTGAGCGGAAGAGTGGTCAACCTGGTGGAAGAAGGTTTCGACCTGGCCCTGCGCGTGAGCCAGGCGCCGTCGCCGGCCCTGATCGCGCGGCCCATCGGCAGCATCGCCTTTCACCTGGTGGCCGCGCCCGCCTACCTGGCGCGCGCGGGCCGGCCGCAGCTGCCGCAAGACCTCACGCAGCACGCCATGATCAGCTATTCCTTGTTGGCGAACGGCAATGAGCTGGCCTTCGACGGGCCGCAGGGACGCGAGACGGTGACGTTTACGCCCGTGCTGCAATGCAATAACGAAAGCCTGCTGCACGCGGCCGCGCTCGACGGCATGGGCATCGCCCTGCTGCCGTCGTGGCAAACGGATGACGACCTGGCGGCGGGGCGGCTGGTGCGCCTCTTCGACGATTTCAAGCTGGCGGGCGGCAAGGTGTACGCCGTCTATACGAGCCGCCGCTACCTGTCCTCGAAGGTGCGCACCTTCATCGACTTCCTGGCCGATGAAGGGCGCCTGGGGGCCTGACTAGGCGATTGAACGCCTGACGTCGATCAGCGCGAACAGGCGCGCGCTGCGCATCCACGCCAGCGCCAGCGCCGCCAGCTGCGTGACCAGCAAGCCGGCCGCGATGGCCAGCGGACCGGGGCCGGCCAGGTTCAGCCGTGCCACGCCCAGCAGCGCATACAGGGCCAGTCCCAGCACGGTGATGACGAGGTAGATGGCCAGGCAGGCCAGCGGACGCCGGCGCAGCATGCCGAGCCCGCGCCACCAGGCCTTGACGGCCGAGGTGCGGCGCCGGTCGACGGCCAGCGCCGCGCGGCCCGCGTCGAGCGTGGCGCAGGCCAGCAGGAACAGCACGCCCGCGAGCAGCAAGGCCAGGTGACGGGCCAGGTCGGCGTCGGCTTCCAGGATGGCTGTCGCCGCATGCTTGTCGGCCAGTTTCAGCGCGCCGGCGCCGATCGCCAGCGCCACGCCCAGCGGTACGATGCTCCACAACAGCATGCGCAGCATGCGGCCGTATTCGCTGAAGGCGCCCGTCAGCAGGGCACCGAAGCCGGGCGGCGCAGGGGCGCGCGCGGCCGTCACCACCAGGCCGCTCAGCAGCGGCGACAGCAGCAGGGTCAGGACGATGGCGGCGATGGCGGCCTGGCTGATGGCGGCCCCGTTGCGGCTGGCATTGGCGGCCAGGTCGGCCAACGTCATCAGGTCGAGCCGCTGTGCCAGCGCTGCCGCATGCACGGCCTGGTCGAGGCTGGCGCTCAAGGTGCGCCAGACGGGAATGACGGCAACGATGGTCGGGATCAGCAGCAGGCCGGCCCACAGCAGCAGCAAGCGCCATTGCAGGGCGGCGCGGCTGGCGCGCGTGGTCAGGGTCAGGCCGCTGGCCCGTGGCGTGGAAGTGGCGCTCATACGATGGCGATCAGGGAAAGCAGGTATTGGAAGGCGGCGGCGATATCGAGGCTCCAGCGCCGCGCGGCGGACGTATCGGCTTTCAGGGTGCGGCTGTCATCGAGCTTGTTGACGTCGAGGTAGTGCACGCGGTCGGGATCGAGTTCGGCCGAGACGGCCTTCACGGGCTTGCTCCAGGTGTAGCGCTGCCACAGCTGCTCGTTGTCCCACACCACGCGTTCGGAACTGCCGTCGGCGAATTTCACCAGCAGTACCTGCGGCACGGGCGCGCCGCGGCGGCGCAGCACCACGCTGGTCAGATAGGGATACGGTCCCGTGCCGGGCTTGGCGTCCGGGTGCGCCTTGTCCCATGCCGCGCGCACCTTGTCCTCTTCTTTTTCCAGCGCCTCGGGCGTGCGTTCCACGCGCTTGCCGTTCACCAGCGCCAGGCCGGCCAGCGGCGTCTGCTCTTCGCTAGTGAAGCTGCCGATGCGGTCGTCGATATTCGCGCTGGCATGGACTTGCTGCGCGAAGACCTGTTCCACGATGCGCCGCTGGCCCGTCGCCTCGGCCAGCGCTTCGCGCAGGTCGGCCACGCTGGGGTGGCGGAATTTCCACTGTTCGTAATAGGCCTTGAAGCCCCGTTCCATGGCCTTGCTGCCGATGCGCGCTTCCAGGTCGCGCAAGGTGGTGGCCGTGCGGCTGTAGACAGGCCCCACGCCCTGCAGGCGGTCCCACGCATTCTGGCCCAGCGGGTCGGCCGCATCCTCGCGTGGCGCGGCCATGCGTTCGGCCTCGAAGACCTTGAAGGCGGGAGCGAAGCCCAGGCGCTTGAGCAGGGGCGTGGTGGCGTGGATGTCCTGGCCGCGCGCGCGCAGCATGCGCTGGTCCCAGTACTCGTTCAAGCCTTCGTCGAGGATCGGTTCCTCGAATTCGTTCGAGGCCAGGATGCCGTAGAAATAGCCATGGCCGAATTCGTGGATGGTGACGAAGTCGAGGCCGAATCCGGCCAGGGTCTTCGGCTGCAGGCTGGCGAAGCTCGAGGCCGTGATGAAGGTCGGGTATTCCATGCCCCCCGCTTCGGCCGCATTGAACGGCGGGATCACCACCGTCAGGGTCTTGTACGGATACGGTCCCAGGGTACGCGAGAAATATGTCAGCGAGTCTTTCGCCGCCTGCAGCGCGGGGGCCGCGTTCGACGCATACTCGGGCGGGTACAGCACCTTGATGACCACGGGCGGGCTGCCAGGGCCGCTCCAGCTGCCCGTCAATGGCGCTGCGCTGCGCTTGTCGGCCGTCCAGGCGAAATCGTGCACGTCGCCCTGCACATAGTGGTGCGTGAGCATGCCGTTTTTCTCCTGCGGCGCGCCCTGCAATTCACCGGTGGCGCCCACCGTGTACTCCCTGGGCACGGTCAGCTTCACGTCGTAGCGGCCGAAGTCGGCGTAGAACTCCGAATTGAGGTGAAATTCATGCGCGTTCCAGCGCGGCGCGGTGGCGCCCCGTTCGCCGGGCAGTTCCAGCACGGCGATCTTCGGGAACCACTGGCCCACCAGGTGGAAGCTGCCGAAATAGCCGGTGCGCGCGATGACGCGCGGCAGCTGGTCGAAGAAGCGCATGTCGAGCGTCGTCTCGGCGCCTGGCGCGACGGCCTGCGGCAAGTCGACGCGCACCACGGTGCGGTCGGTGGCCGGGCCGTTGTCGGGCTGGACGAAATGCCAGGGCGCCGTGGCTCCGTTCTGCGTCACGCTGCGCAGTTCCATGTAGCCCCACTCGCCGTCGCGCGTGCCGACGCCCGAGCGAAAGCCCGTATCGAACTTGCGCTTCTCGGTAAAGAAGGTCGAATGCTCGCCCTCGAACGCGTTCAGGTACAGGTGCAGGTACACGCTGCTGACGGCTTGCGCGCTGCGGTTGCGCCAGCGCAGTTTCTGCCGGCCGTCTATCGTGTGCTTGACGGGATCGAGCGTCGCTTCGATCTGGTAGTCGACCACGCGGTCCGACAGGGGCGCTTGCGCGCCCGTGCGTGCGCCGCCCCAGGCGTGGCTGGCGCTGGGCGTGGTGACGGCGGCCGCATGCGGCGAAGCGAGGGCGATGCCGTCGGCCGACGGCGCCGGCGGCATGGGCGCGCTGGCCGGCTTGCCCTGGTCCGGCTGGGCGAACAGATCGGCCTGCAGGGCCAGGCCGGCCAGCAGCAGGGCGGCGATGGCAAGGGCTTTGAACTTGCCCGGGAGGGGGACAATGCGGCGGCGCGGCGTGCTACGACTTTCCATGCGTGACTCCCACAGTGACTTGTTGATTTTCAAATGCGGTCGGCTGCGCCCAGGATCGCCGGACGCTCTCGTTAATATACCTGTAAAAATTACAAATAAGCAATGAATTATGCTGGCAGCCCAGCCCGCTGTTGCGGCGCCGCGCGCCGTGCGTATAATGATTCGCTTTTGCCATCCTCCTACTACCGTGCGTTCGCGCCCAGGTAGCGCACCCAGCTTTCCGCCATGATGCCTGCCCCTTCCGCCCTGACCATCGCCGCGCGCATCTTGCTCTTGTGCGCCCTGGCCATGCCTGCGTGCGCGCAGGACGGCGCGGATGGTGGCGCGGCCGGCGTCACGCACGGCGACTTGTCCGCCGAACTGGCGCAGGGCGGCCAGCACAGCATGCGCGGCGCCCTGTCGCGCGACCAGGGCGGCATGTCGCTCGACGTGGCCATCGATGGCCTGCGCAATGGCAATTACCGCGATGGCAGCGTGTTTCACCAGCGCGGCTTCAACGGCGGCGCGGAATGGAAGCTGCGCCAGGGCCGCTTCGGCTTCAGCGCCGACCAGCTGAACCAGGACACCCGCTATCCCGCGCCCGAAGCGCCGTTCCTGGCCTTGCTGGCGGCCCGCCCGGAAGACCTGTACCGCTATGAGGTGCGGCGCGCCAGCACCTTCGTGCAGCGCTATGTGGGCAGTTTCGAGCTGGGCGTGGAACTGTCGCAGCGGGAAAAGCGCGCCACGGCCCACTATGCGGGCGAGGACGGCAGCATCGAATCGACGTACAGCAGCCGCCGCCGCCAGCTGGCGCCGCGCCTGCGCCATTACGGCAAGGTGGCTGGCGTGGGCACGGACACGGAAGTGGGCCTGGACCTGATGCAGTGGCAGCGGCGCTCGGGACGCGCGGGCGATGCGCAGCGCCGCCAGTACTCGCGCGCGCTGTTGCTGCGCGAAGAGCTGGCCTTCGGCGGCCTGTATGCGCCGCGCCTGCTGCTGGGGCTGCGGCATGAACAGTTCCAGCTCGACCCGGCCGACATGCCCGCCAGCGGCAGCGACTGGGAAAACCAGAATGCGTGGGACTTGCAGGGCAGCCTGCAGCTGCGCCCGCAGCTGAGCGTGTACGCCAGGGCCGCGCGCAGCTACCGCATCGATGACGATGGCTATACCCGCGCCGGCTACCGTCCCCTGGCGGGGCAGCTGCGGCGCGAAATGGAAGTGGGTGCCACCTTCGGCGACGCGGCGCGCAGCGCTTCCGTGCGCGTGTTCAGCGAGCGCCTGAGCAACCAGATCGTCTTCGACCAGAACCTGGGCCAGCTGGGCTTTGCGGGCAACCTCGACCCCTCGCGCCGCGCAGGCATCGCCATCGAGGCCGGCATGGCGCTGGCGCGCGACTGGCGCCTCGACGCTCAGCTGCGCCAGGTGCATGCGCGCTATGACGATTACGCCTATGACGGCCCGGACATCGCCCTCGTGCCGAAAACCCTGGCCAGCCTGCGCCTGTACTGGACGGGGCAGCGCGGCGCCAGTGCCGACGTGGGCGTGCAATGGCTGCGTGCCCTGCGTTACGGCCCCGATTTCGCCGGCAGCTGCCTGGCGCAAGTGCCTGCGTTTGCCACCGTGGACGGGCGTTACGTGCGCAAGCTGGGCGCGTGGGAGCTGGAGCTGGCCGGCAGCAACCTGGCCAACCGCCGCCATTACGGCGATGCGCCGGGCTGCCGCTCCAGCATTTACCTCAACGATGCGCGCCAGTTGCGCGTGGCCGCGCGCTACCATTTCTGAGGCACGGGCACGGCGGCGCTTAAGAGCGGCTTAATCGGGCGCAAACGGAGCGCGCAAAAGCGCCTTTTTTCCGCCCGGGCTTCATCGCCCGGCGCAAAAAGTGGTAATCTCGCCCCGTTCACGACCACTTATGATGAAGGATTATTATGCGTTTTCTGCGTTTCTTGCGTCCCCTGCTTGCCGCCGTCACCCTGGTGGCGGCCACCGGCGGCGCCATGGCGGCCGATACCGGCTTTACCACGCTCCCGACGCCAGTGCGCACGGACACGGGCAAGAAGGTGGAAGTGGTCGAGTACTTCATGTACTCGTGCCCGCATTGCTACGCGCTCGATCCGCTGATGCACGACTGGGTCAAGAAGCAGGGCGACAAGATCGCCTTCCGCCGCATCCACCTGGCCTTCTCCGGCCCGAAGGATCCGCAGGCGCACGCCTATGCCACCCTGGAAGCGATGGGCCAGCTGGACCAGTTCCACGACAAGATCTTCCGCGCCATCCACGTCGAGCGCAACCGCCTGAACCGCGATGACGCCATCCTCGACCTGCTGGTGAAGAACGGCATCGACAAGGCGAAATACCTGGACATGTTCAATTCGTTCGGCGTGCAGACCAAGCTGAAACGCAACGAGCAGCTGATCGCGGCCAGCAAGATCGACAGCGCGCCGACCATCGTCATCGACGGCCGTTTCGTGACGTCGCCGGCGCAGTTGTCGCGTCCGGGCCAGTCCGAGCCGCAGACCCAGGCGGCGACCTTGCGCGTGATGGATGAACTGGTGGCGCGCGTCCTGAAAGAGCGCGCTCCCGCGCCAGCGAAGAAGTAACACTGGAGAACACCATGAAACAGCTGCCCTGGACCCTGTGCGTGCTGGCCCTCGCCCTCGTGGCGTGGTTGTCGATTGCCATCGTCAACGTGGAAAACCAGCGCAATGCGCTGGCCAGCAAGGCTTGCGTGGACCCCGCGTTCAAGAACGAGGTCGATGCGAAATGCCTGGCGTCCGTGCAGACGCGCGATCACTGGTGGCAGCACCTGACTTACGCCATGACGCATTTCCGAAATTGAATGCGCCTGCCAGAAAAACCCGCCTTGCGCGGGTTTTTTTTCGTCCGCGTATGATGATGTGACAACCACCAAGGAGGGACAATGAAGGAAGTGATCCTGATTACGGGCAGCAGCCGCGGCATCGGTGCGGCGACGGCGCTGCTGGCGGCGCGCCAGGGCTATGCCGTCTGCGTCAACTATGTGCGCGATGCGCAGGCGGCCGGGGAACTGTGCGCGCGCATCGTGGCGGAGGGCGGCGAGGCCATCGCCGTGCAGGCCGACGTCAGCGAGGAAGCGGACGTGGCGCGCCTGTTCGATGAAGTCGATGCGCGCCTGGGCACGCTCACGGCGCTGGTCAACAATGTGGGCGTGCTGGAGCAGAAATGCCGGCTGATCGACATGTCCGCCCAGCGCCTCGAACGCGTGCTGCGCACCAACGTGATCAGTTACTTTTTGTGCTGCCAGCAGGCCGTGCGGCGCATGTCGACGGCGAGCGGCGGGCAGGGCGGACGCATCGTGAATGTCTCGTCGGTGGCGGCGCGCATCGGTTCTCCGGACGAATACATCGATTACGCTGCCTCGAAAGGCGCCGTCGATACCCTGACCCTGGGCTTGGCGAAGGAAGTGGCGGCCGAAGGCATCCGCGTCAACGGCGTGCGGCCCGGCATCATCTACACGGACATCCACGCCTCGGGCGGCGAACCGGGCAGGGTGGCGCGCCTGGCATCGTGCGTGCCCATGCAGCGCGGCGGCCAGCCGGAAGAAATCGCCGACGCCATCCTGTACCTGCTGGGGCCAGGGGCGACGTATGTGACGGGCAGCATCCTCGACGTGGCGGGCGGGCGCTGATTTTCAACGCATTTTCAACTTATTTTCAACTCTTGCAAGCAATTGCTTCAAGTGCGGGGCCAATTATCAAGCAGGACAAGCGAGTCCAGAATGGCGGTGTGCCATATGCACGCCGATCAACTCATTTGGAACCACCATGTCCACTTTTGCTCCCGCCATCCTGGCCCTGTCCCTGCTGGCCGCCGCGCCAGCCCATTCCGCCATCAATCTGCCCATGCCCGCCCATTTGTCCGGCGCGCAAGCCGACGCCGCGGTGGCGCTGGCCGCGCGCCGCTATGCCGCGTTCTGGGAAAGCGGCGACCCGGCCGTGGCGCGCCTGGCGCTGGCCGATGATTTTACGGACCGCACCTTGCCTGCCGGCCGCCCGCAGGGATTGGCCGGCCCGCTGCAGGCGTCGCAGGTGTTCCACGCGGCCGTGCCGGACTTGAAGGTGGCCATCGAGGAGATGCTGGTGGCGGGCGACCGGGTGACTTTGCGCCTGCATTTCACGGGCCGCTTCACGGGTGTCTTCCCTACGCCGCAGGGACCCTTGCAGGGGCAGGGCCAGGCCATCGATTTCCATGCGTTTGATCTGTACCGTGTCAATGCGCAAGGGCGCATCAGCGATAACTGGCACCTGGAAGACAACCTGACCTTGCTGCGCCAGCTGGGCGTGCTGCCGCAGTAAGGGCGGCCGTCAGGCTTGCAGCGCGGCGAATTGCTGCACGAGGAAGTCGGCCAGCAGGGCGACGCGCGGCGGCTGGAAGCGGCTGCGCCGGTACAGCAGGTTCAGGGGGACGCTGTCGGCAAAATAATCGTCGAGCACCGTCTGCAAGCGCCCCGCGCGCAGGTCGTCGCCGATGTCGAGCAGCGATTTGTAGGCGTAGCCATGGCCGGCCACGGCCCAGCGGCGGATGATTTCGCCGTCGTTGCTGTGCCAGTCCCCCGGCAGGCGCAGGCTGTGGCGCTTGCCGTTTTCGCGATAGCGCCATTCCTGCGGCGCGCCGTCGCCGGCCGTGAGCACGAGCGTGGGCAGCTGTGCCAGGTCGCGCGGCGCGGCCGGCACGCCCACCTTGGCGGCCAGCGCGGGCGCCACGCACACGACGCGCCGTCCCCGGTGCAGCAGGCGCGCCACCATGTCGCTGTCGGGCAGCTCGCCGTAGCGGATGGCCAGGTCGATATCGTCCTGCACCAGATTGGCCGTCATGTCCGTCAGGGTCAGCGCATGGCGCAGCTGCGGGTGCAGCGCGGCAAAGCGGTCGAGCATGGGCAGCAGCAGCTGGCGGCCGATGTCGGACGGCGCCGAGATGCGTACCACGCCGCGGACGGCGCCGCCGCCCGCGTGCAAGCCGTCTTCGGCCTGCGCCAGCAAGTCCAGCGCCTGTTCGCTGTACTGGCGGTAGTGCAAACCTTCTGCCGTCAGGCGCAGCTGACGCGTGGTGCGCTCGAACAGGGTGGCGCCCAGCGCCGTTTCCAGGCGCGCGATGGCGGCGCTGGCGGCGGCCGGCGACAGGCCGTGCTTGCGGCCGGCCGCGGAAAAGCTGCCCAGCACCGCAGCGTCGAGGAACAGGGCGATTTCCGCCAGGCGTCCGGCGCCGCCGCGCATCATGCCGGGTGCGCCGCCGCTGGTTTCGGCGCCGGTGCCGAATGGGGCGTGATCACCACGGTGCAGGTGGTGCCGGCTACCAGGACCTGATTCCTGTCTTGTTCATCTATGTGGATGCGCACGGGCACGCGCTGCGCCAGGCGCACCCAGTTGAAGGTGGGATTGACGTCGGCCAGCAGTTCGCGGCCCGTGGCGGCGTCGCGGTCGGTGATGCCGCGCGCGATGCTCTCGATGTGGCCGTGCAGGGTGCCGCCGCTCATCAAATTCATTTCCGCCTTGTCGTCCTGCGCCAGCATGCCCAGCTTGGTCTCTTCGAAGTAGCCGACGACGTAGTACGAGGCGCTGTCGATGACGGCCAGCTTGGGCGCGCCGACGGCGGCGAAATCGCCCTTGTGCACGTTCAGGTTCGTCACGTAGCCGCTGACGGGGGCGCGCACGGTGGTGCGTTCCAGGTTCAGTTGCGCCAGCGCGCGCGCGGCCACGGCGGCCTGCACTTGCGACGAGGCCGAGCTGGCGGCGTAGGCCGCGCTTTCGCGGCTTTCCGTCGAGATGATGCTGGCGTCGAGGCCTGCGCGGCGCTGCGCTTCCTTGCCGCGGCGGCCCATTTCCGTTTTTTGCGCGGCCAGCACGGCGTCGGCCTGGGCCAGTGCGCTCGCATAGCGTTCCTTGTCGACGACGAACAGCACGTCGCCTTTTTGCACCACCTGGTTGTCGCGCACCAGCACGTCCGTGACGGTGCCGGCCACGTCGGCGCTGATGTTGACGATGTCGGCCTTGATGCGGCCGTCGCGCGTCCACGGCGACTCCATGTAGCGGTCCCAGACGGTCTTGCCTATCCACAGGGCTGCTGCCAAGAGCAGCAGGGTGATTGCATAGCGTGTCAGTTTGCTTACCATGTCGGCAGCCTTTCCTTGATTGGGTTGAACAGTTTTTTTTATTTGTAAAGCGATAGAGCCAGCGCGCCGAAGATGGCGATGAAGATGCACAGCCGCGCCAGCGACGGGTGCCATACCATGCGGTACACGCCCAGCCAGCCCAGCACGCGGTCGAGCAGGGTTTGCAGGCCGATGCTGAGGATGAACAGGGGCAGCAGGGTAGGAATCAGAATTCCGAACAGGGCGAATTCACGCGGCATGGTGGTCTCCGGCGCCAGGCGCCATGTGGTCGAGTAATGAGGTGTAGATCGAATGCAGGTCGGCCAAGGCCGTCTGCAACCGTGCGCTGCGTTCGGCTGTCGCTTCCGCTTCCGCTTGCGCCGCGCGCACCACGGCGCCCGCCTGCAGGGTGGCCGCCAGCGCCGCCTGCAGTTGCGCATCGCCGCGCGTGCGCAGCCAGGCGGCGATGCCGTCCACGCACTGCTGCAGCGCATGGCGCGTGGCGCCCGGGCGGGCGGTCGCGATCAGTTCGCGCAATTCGATCACGGAATGGCCGATCTCCAGCAGGGTCAGGGCCTGGCGCACGACGGCGCGCGTGGCCTCGCCCGGCGCCGGCCCGGCCGCCGCATTGAGCTGGCTGAGCAGGTCGCGCACGCGGTTGTCGAAGCGGTGCTTGACTCGTCGCGCCGGGGCCGTGCACGCCTGCAGCGCTTCGCGCCACAGGGCCGGGCCGATGTGGTCCTTGTGCCCCATCGTATGTTCGGGCAGCAGCACGGCAAACACGAGGGCGGCCAGCATCAGGCCGACGATCAGCGCCATGCCCGTGTTCAAAAAGGCCGCGCCGTCGACGTGCATCAGATTCGTCGGCGCCATCTGCGTGATGAAGGTCGACACGCCCAGGCCCACGCCCAGCTTGGCGGGATTCGTCATCAGGTACAGGCCGACGGCGAGGAAGGGCGCAAAGCTGAGTACCAGCATGGGGAAGCCGTCGCCGTGCACCAGCACGAAGTACACGCAGACGAGCGACAGGGGCATGGCGATCAAAAAACCCGTCAGCACTTGCCGGATCATCAGGATGGGGCGCGGCGAGGACGAGGCCAGCGCGCAGAACACGGCCGCCATCAGCATCGCCGTGCTGGCGTAGGGCCAGGCGAGGAAGTAGGCGCCCAGCGCCAGCAGGGCCAGGCTGATGCCGGCGCGCGCGCCGCTGGCGAGCACCAGCGCGGGCGGCGTCTTCGGCGCATATGCCTGCGGCGTGCTCACGTCGAGCGGCGTGTCGTGCACGAGGCTGAAATACACTTCGTGAAAGCGGCTCATGTCGCGCGCGAAGCGCTCGAGCAGCTCGCAGACGGTGTCGAAATCGATGCGCTGCGCATGCGCGATGGCCGCGCCGTCGATGTCCGCGCGCGCCTGCGCCAGCGCCGTCTGCAGATGCCGCTGCATGGTGTCGAGCGAGTCTTGCGAAGGCGTCGTCTGCAGCGCCTCGGCGACGATGGCGTACAGGGGTGCGCAGACCTGCATGACCTGGGTTTCGCCATCGCGCTGCAGGCGGTCGAACAGACGGTGGAAGGTATAGAAGGTGGTCAGCGCCGTCATGAAGGTGGCGTTGAAGGCGTGCAGCTTGCGGTTTTGCGCGCGCACGTGGCTCACTTTGCTGGTGACTTCGAACAGCGCAGCCGAGCGCCCCAGTTCCAGCGCCGCCACGTCGGCGGCAAACTGCAGATGCGTCAGTTCCACCTGGGCCGGCGTGAGCTTTTGCTGCAGCACGTCATGGCAGAAGGCGAGGAATTTGCCGTAGCGCGCCTGCACCGTGCGCATCACCTGCGTGCCCTGGTGGCGCGGCAGCAGCACGCTGGAGACGGCGGCCGAGCAGATGATGCCCAGGCCCACTTCAGCCACGCGCGTGACGGCCAGCGAGAACACCTGCATCGGCTGTTCGATGGCGGGCAGCACGATCATGCAGGCCGTGTAGCCGGCCAGCACGTACACGTAGGACTGGGCGTTGCGGTGCAGGGCCGAGCCGCTCGTGCACAGGCCCACCCACAGGGCCAGGCCGGCGAACAGCAGCACGGGCTGCTGCGGGAACAGGCCGATCAGGGTCAGCGCTGCCGTGCAGCCGAGCAGAGTGCCGCACAGGCGGTAAAAGCTTTTTTCCAGCACCATGCCGCTGCTGGGCAGGGCCAGGATGATGGTGGTGGTCATCGCCGTGCTCGGCGAATCGAGGCCCAGGCGGTAGGCCAGCCACAGCGCGCAGAACGCGGCGATGAGAGTCTTGCCGACGTAGATCCAGCGTTCGCCTTCCGTCGCGCGCCAGTCCTGCAGCGCCATCGCCAGCCAGTGGGCCGCCCGGTTCAGGGGGCCATATGTGGGTTTTGTTGCTGTGGCTGGCGTCATCGATAGGCTATCAGTTCTGGTTGTTGAGATTGTTCAGGTTGCGCAGCTGGCGCATGTACAGCTTGTCGAGCACTTGCAGCTCTTCTTCCGTGAACCCGTCGTACAGGGCCGAGGTTTCCTGGTACACGTCGGGCAGCGCCGTTTCGATCAGCGCGCGGCCCTTGTCGGTCAGCGAGATCATCACGGAGCGGCGGTCGCCGGGGCGCGTGCCGCGGTGGATCAGGCCGCGCGTTTCCAGGTCGTTGCACACGCGCGTCAGGTTGGCCGGCTTTTCATGGCACGCCATGCCCAGGGTGCAGGCGTTCGAGGTTTCGTCGTCCGTGCCGTACAGCACGGCCAGCACCATGTAGCTGGCATCGACCAGGTCGTGCTTTTTCAGTGCGGCATTGGTCAGGTCCTTCATGCCTTTTTGGATGTGGTACGTCATGCGCAGCAGGCGCATCAGTTCCATGGGGAAGCCTGGCATGCGCGTGCGGATGTTTTGCAGCCGCTTGGAGGTGGCGTCAAAAGCGGTCATGTCATATTCCTTCATGTGTGAATAAAGTTCCGATTGTATCTTGTTGGGCTAGGGCAATGCCAGGATTGCAAGCTTAGATGCCGCCTCCTAATGCATTCATCAAGGAAACGTACAGATCGAGCTCGCGCGCCCCATTTTGCGCCTGCTGCTGTTCTTCCGCCAGCAGCGCCACTTGCGTGTTGAGCATGGCGATGGCGTCGCTCATGCCCGCCTTGTAGGCTTTTTCCGCCAGGTCGCGCGCGCGCTGCGCCGTGGCCAGCGCCTGCACGGTCAGCTGATGCTGTTTGGCCAGCGACTGTGCGCGGGTGACGGCGTTGGCCACATCCGACATGGCATTGATGACGGTGGCGTTGTACTGCTCCACGGCACCGTCGTACACGGCCGTCTGGCTGCCCAGCTGGGCGCGCAGGCGGGCGCCGGCAAAGATGGGCAGGCTCAGCGCGGGAGAGGCGCCGCGGACCTCTGAGTTGGCGTCGAGAAAGTGGCTGAAACCGAAGGCCTGGAAGCCGGCGAACGCCACCAGGTTGACGTTAGGGTAAAACTCGGCCTTGGCCGCGTCGATGCGCTGCGCCGCCGCTTCCACTCGCCAGCGCTGGGCGGCGATGTCGGGACGTCGGCCGATCAGGTCGGCGGGCAGGGCGGCGGGAATGGCCAGCGGCTGGTCCAGGCGCAGCACGGGGCGCGTGAGCGCCGCGCCGGCCGCCGGCCCCTTGCCCGCCAGGGCCGCCAGCTGGTTGCGCAGCAGGGCCAGCGACTCGGCCGACTGCTCCAGCTGGCGCCGGCCGGCCGGCAAGGTGGTTTCGATTTGCGCCACGTCAATGTCCGTGCCGATGCCGGCCGCCTTGCGCTGGCGCGTGATGTCGAGGATGCGGGCGCGCTGCGCCAGGCTGCGCTCGATCACGTCCTGCAGCTGGAATTCGTATGACAGCTGGATGTAGGTGCGCACCAGCGCCGTTTCCAGGGCCAGGCGGGCCATCTGCGATTCGGCCGACGCCATCTGCACGTCGCCCAGGGCGGCGGACAGGGCGGCGCGGTTGCGGCCCCACAGGTCCAGGTCGTACGAGGCCGTGACGGTGGCCTGGTTGCGCCACGCGTAGTTGCCGGCCAGCGGCGCCGGCGTGCTGCCGTGCTGCGAATACAGTTCGCGGTTGATGGAGACGTTCGCGTCCGCCTGCGGGCGGGTCTTGTCCTCGGCCGCGCCGGCCAGCGCCTCGGCCTGGCGCACGCGCGCCTGGGCGCCGCGCAGGGTGGGGCTGTCGGCCAACGCCTGGTCCATCAAACGGTTCAATTGCGGGTCGTGCAAGTCTTGCCACCATTGCGTGCGCGGCCATTGTATGGCGGCGCTGGCGGCCGCATCCATGGCCTGGCTCGCCTGCAGCTTGTTGGCGTCGAGCATGGCCGATTGCGGCGCGATATGGCCCATGTCGGCGCAAGCGCTCAAGGCAAGGATCAGGCTGGCGGCAAGCAAACGGCGGTGCAGGGACATGCAGGGACTCCGGGAGAGGTAGTGTTGGGGGTGCTGCTGGGGTATCACAGCTCGCCGCGGGGAGCTTCGGGAGTGGCCCGAGTGCTGCGCCGCAACTGAGTTGTTACTGACTGAAACCGGCTGACTGGTTTCTTATTGCACGACGTGCTTGGCCGTTTGTGCGACATCAAAGTCCGCTTCCGTTTGCGGGATCAGGCCAGCCTTGCGGGCGGCGTAGAACTCGGCCATGACTTGTTCGCGCGTCACTTTGCTGGCGGCGGTGGCCGGCGTTTTCGGGTAGTCGACTTCGCTGGTGGCGATTTCGCCGGCGTTGCGGGCACGGATGTATTCGGCCGTGACGTCAGCGCGCGTCATTTGCTGGCTGGCAGCGGCAGGCGCGGCGCTCTGGGCAAAAGCCGAAGTGGCGGTGGTGATGGCAAACAATGCTGCGATGAGTGATTTGGCTTGCATGATAAGACTCCAAAATGTGCATGATGGCTGGGTGGATGGGCCGGATCGCCACTTACCGGTCGGTTCGGCGGCATGGCGCTGGTGGGCGCCGTGCCGCCGATGAAGCAGTTTCTGGATGAGAAGATGCTTACTTGGATTAACTATAGCAATGAATAGTACATTTGTGAAGTAAATTCTGAAAATAGTTGTGCGCCGCCGCATTTGCCCCTCGGAAAAGGTCGGGCAGCCGTGCGCCACTGGACTGGCCAGGAGAGTAAGCTGGTTTTTTTGTTAACGGGAGTCAGCCATGAGCAGCAGCACACTCGATCCGGACAATTTGCCCGTCACGCCCGACCGCGTTCTGGGCTCCGGCCATGGCAAGGGCGCGCTCGGTCCCAGCGACAGTTCCGACAGCGGCAGCGACATGCAGGGCGTGCCCGGCCAGGATGGGGAAGAACTCGATAACGACAGCGATGCGGCCGGCACGGGCGAACGGGCCGGCGTGGAGCCGCGCAGTACGGCGCCCGACGGCGGCGATATCGATGTCGATCATGTGGAAAGCCTGGCGCCCGTGCGGCCCGCAGAGGAGGGCGATGGCGAACCCGGCGTTCCCCAGGCGCCAGCGCCGCGCCCCTGATGCCGGCGGCCGGCCGCAAATTGCCGCCGTTCTGGCGCCATCAGCGTAAAATGCTGGCAAGGCGGCGTGCGCGCCGCCATGGCCAGCCGGCCGGCACAGGATAGGATGTCAGAGGATGCAAACGCAGATGTCGGAAGAGAAAGAAAAAGGCTTGATGTCGATGTACCGCGAGACGCGGCCGCGCGAGTTTTTTGGCGAAAAAAGTAACACCAATCACCTGGCCTGGAGTGCGCTGGTGGTCTTGCTGGCGCTGGCGTTCTGGCTGATCGTGGCCCTGGCGGCGGCGGAAAACCAGCGCTATGCCCTGGAAACGAAGGCGTGCCAGGATCGCGTGTTTCCGACGGAAATCGACACGTCTTGCCTGAAACAGGTCAAGTCGCGCGATCACTGGTGGCAGCACGTGGGCCACGCGCTGGTGAGGATGGGCGCCTGACCCGGGCGCACGCTGGCTGAACGATCTGGCGGAACCTGGCGGCGGCGAAGGCCGCCGCGGTGATGGAGCGATAGTGCGGGAGGCGCCATGCCACGCGATCACTCGCGCGAGCAGCCGCAATGGCTGCTCGCGCGCCACAGTGCCTTGACGGCGCGCCAGTTGCTGCGCGCCTATGGCTTGCTATGCCTGTTTTCCCTCGTCATTGCCGCCGCCTTTGCGCTGCGCGGCCTCTGGACCATTCCCGTCTTTTCGTTCGCCGAACTGGGCCTGGTGGCCGCCGCTCTGCTGCACTACCTGCGCCACGCGCGCGACTATGAACACATCGCCCTGCGCGACGGCGAGCTGATCGTCGAACAGGTCAGCGCCGGCCGCTGCCGGCGCCACCACTTTTCGCCATGGCGCACGCGCGTCGAAGTGCCGCAAGGGCCGCACCAATTGATACACATCAACGATATGTGTGATGCTACCCGTCATGTGGCGGTGGGCGTGTTCGCCACGCCCGAGCGGCGCCGGCAAGTGGCGCAGGAGCTGGGCGCGCTGCTGCCGCCCTATTTGGGCCCGTAAAACTGGAAAGTCTGTACTACCAGCAAGGTGGCGGGAAAGCCCGTGATGGTCTTGAACTCCTTGACGCCGGTAATCTTGTAGGCGCCGGCCTGGAACGCTTCGCCTTCCTCCCAGCTGTGATCCTTCATGGCAAACTGCAGCAGGCGCTTGTCGTTATAGCGGTAGCTGAAGATGGTGTAGGCGCCGACGCGGCTGGTGACGACGAAGCGTTCATCCTGCGCGTCGGCGATGAGCAGGATGCCCGGATAGCGCCCGATGCCGGCCTCCTCGTTCTGGATGCGCAGGATCACATCGGTAAAACTGCATTCGGCGTCGCGGATCTTGTCGCGCTTCGTGGCGATCTGCATGACCTCGTCGTAGCTCTTGTTATGCACGATCGACCATTGCGGCGAGTCGCAATAATTGGCCGCGCTGGCAGGGGCCGCACAGGAAAGCAGTAAACAGACGGTGATGGCAGGGATGGCTTGCATGGAACCTTGTCGCGGATGTCGTGGGAGGCGGCAGTCTACCTGCTGGCTGCCGCCGCCACAAGCGCGGGACGATCCTCAGGTGGCCCGCGACGGGCCTTCCCACAGATTGATATGGCCTTCGCGCGCCTGCACGTCGATGGCGGCCAGCTCGTCGGCCGTGAACGACAACTGCTGCAGCGCGGCCACGTTTTCGCGGATTTGCGCGCTGCTGCTCGCGCCGATCAGGGTCGAGGTGACGCGCGGATCGCGCAGCACCCAGGCCAGCGCCATCTGCGCCAGGGTCTGGCCCCGCTGCGCGGCGATCTGATTCAGCGCGCGCACGCGGGCCAGGTTTTCCGCGCTCAAGTGCTGTTGCGTCAGCGAACCGCCGCCGGGGCGGTTGACGCGCGCATCCTGCGGCACGCCGTCCAGGTATTTGTCGCTCAATAAACCCTGCGCCAGCGCCGTGAACGTGATGCAGCCCATGCCCTGTTCTTGCAGCGTGTCGAGCAAGCCGTCTTCCTCGATCCAGCGGTTGAGCATATTGTAGGCAGGCTGGTGGATCAAACACGGCACTTTCCACTCCTTCAGCAGGGCGGCCGCCTCGGCCGTCTTTTGCGGCGAATACGACGACAGGCCCACGTACAGCGCCTTGCCCTGCTGCACGGCGGTCGCCAGCGCGCCCATGGTTTCTTCCAGCGGCGTGTCGGCGTCGTAGCGGTGCGAGTAAAAGATGTCGACGTAGTCGAGGCCCAGGCGTTGCAAGCTCTGGTCCAGGCTGGCCAGCACGTATTTGCGCGAACCGCCGCCCTGGCCGTACGGGCCCGGCCACATGTCCCAGCCCGCCTTGGTGGAAATGATCAGCTCATCGCGGTACGGTAAAAAATCGTCGCGCAGCAGCTTGCCGAAATTGCTTTCCGCGCTGCCATACGGCGGGCCGTAGTTATTGGCCAGGTCGAAATGCGTGATGCCCAGGTCGAAGGCCGTGCGCAGCATGTCGCGCTGCGAAGCCAGATTGTTGCTGTCGCCAAAGTTATGCCACAGTCCCAGGGACAGCAGCGGCAATTTCAGCCCGCTGCGCCCGCATGTGCGGTATGGCATGCTGTCGTAGCGGTTCTCGGCGGCGTGATAGGTCATGGCGTCTCCTTGTAAATGAATCGCCTATTTTGGCGCAAAATCAAGGTGTGCGTGCGTGCGCCTTGCGCGCGGCGGGACGCGCCTTACAATGGGCGTTCAGGAATCTCGCAAGGAGCGGACATGGAAATCGAATTGAAATTGCTGCTGGCGCCACAGGACGCGCCCCGCCTGCGCGCCCACCCGCTGCTGGCGCAGACTGCGCAAGGTGCGCCGCAGGTGCTGCAGATGCACGATATCTATGTCGATACGCCCGATTTGCAGCTGTGCCGCCACCATGCGGGCTTGCGCGTGCGCCAGGTGGACGGGCGCTGGGTGCAAACGCTGAAGGCGGGCGGCACCGTCAACGGCGGCCTGCACAGCCGCCACGAATGGGAAGGCGACGTGCCGGGGCCGCAGCCGGATCTGGCCGCGCTCGACTCGGCCATCGGCCGCAAGCAGCCCATCCGCGCGCTGCTGCGCCGGGACGCCGTGCGCGACGCCTTGCAGCCCGTGTTTACCACGCGCATCGAGCGCACCGTCTGGCAGCTGCGCACGCCGCAGGGCGACCAGATCGAATGCGTGCTGGACCAGGGTGTCATTGAAAGCGGCGCGGATGGTGCCGATGGTGCCGATGGTACCGTATACAGTGTGCCCGTCAGCGAGGTCGAACTGGAATTGAAGCAGGGGCAAGCTTCCAGCCTGTTCGACGTGGCGCTGGCATTGCTGCAGGACGTGCCGCTGCAGCTAGGCCACATGAGCAAGGCGGAACGCGGTTACCGCCTGGCGGCATCGACCCCCTTGCAAGCCGTCAAGGCGCAACCGCTGGCGCTGGACGCGGCCATGTCGGTGGAGCAGGTGTTTGTGGCCATCGCCGGCAATTGCCTGGAACAGGTCAGCGGCAACCAGGATGGGGTGGCGGCGGGCGAGGATGTGGAAAGCGTGCACCAGATGCGCGTGGGACTGCGCCGTTTGCGCTCGGCGCTGGGCATGTTCAAGTCCCTGCTGGCCTTGCCGGACGCCTTGAAGGCCGAACTCGACTGGCTGGGCGGCGCGCTGGGCGAGGCGCGCGACTGGGATGTGTTGGCTGGCAATACCCTGGCGCAGCTCGATGGCGAGGCGCAGGCCGATGCGGCGGCGCTGGCACAGGCGGCGCACGCGCAGGCGCGGCTCAAGCACCAACAAGCCGCCCAGGCCGTCACCTCGGCGCGCTACACGGCCTGCATGCTGGGCTTGCAACGCTGGCTGCAGGCGCGCGCCTGGCGCGACGGCTGTTCCGCGCGCCAATTGCGGCGCCTCGATGCGCGCGTGTCGCCGTTTGCCCGCGCCACCCTGCGCAAGGACCAGCGGCGCCTGATGAAGCGCGGCAAGCGCCTGCTGCATGCCACGCCGCAGCAGCGCCATCAAGTGCGCATCGCGGCCAAGAAGACGCGCTATGCGACGGAATTCTTTGCCTCGCTGTTTGCGGGACGGGCCGTGAAACCGTATGTGGGACGCTTGTCGGCCTTGCAGGATGAACTGGGCTGGCTCAACGATGTGCAGGTGGCCGACCAGCTGCTGCAGCAATTGCCCGAAGTTCAGGCTGGCGAGGCCGACGAGGCTGACCAGTCCGCCCAGGACGGCTTGCGGCTGCACGCGGCCTTCGTGCGCGGCTATCTGGCGGCGCGCGCGCAGGCGGACGGCAGCGATGGCCGCATGCACAAGGCCTGGCGGCGCTTCAAGGCGGCCCGCTTGCCGGCCTGAATCCGCTTTTATCGGGGCGCGAGCCCAGGCCAGACTAGGCCAGCGGCCGCTGCAACTGGCGCTCGAGGATGGCCAGCGGCGATTTGTGGGGGGCGGCCATGGCGCGCACGGGCAGCAGCCAGGTTTGCTCGAGCGCATGCTGTCCCCGCAGGGCCGCGTGCGATACGGCGTCGCTGAAGACGATCCACGTCTGGCCCGGCGCGAATGCGTGGGTGTATTGCTCCACCTGCGCCTGGTAATCGAGATCGGCCTTCATGGCGTCGTGCAGCTGCAGCATGTAGTGATCGTAGGCCGTGCGCCGCGACTTGGTGATGCGCAGCCGGTGCAGCAGCGCCGCCAGCACGGGTTGCGGACGCTTTGCAAGGGGTAAAAAATGCTGCGCCACCTGTTCGAACGGCGCGCCCAGTTTCCACACGCGGGGCGCGCCGCGCGGATCGATGTTGGTGAAGACGCGCAGGATGCGCCGGCCCTGCGTGGGTGAGGAGGGGAAACTGTCGACGTGCAGGCGCGTATCGTCCTTGCGCCAGGACGTCACCCGGCCGGCGATTTCCACGGGGCGAAAGCTGCCCTTGCCTTGCTGCAGATGGGGAACATAGCCGGGCAGCAAGCCGGCCAGCAAGCGCTGCGTGTGCTGCGCATAACGTTGCATCAGCGCGGCCAGCAGGGCCGCATCGCAGGCATCGCCGTGGCCCCGCACGCCGCACGCCGGTTCCCAGCTGATGTTCTTGGCGCTGCTGGCGCTACCCACAGCGCCGTTCAGCAGCACATGCTCTTCCGGTTGCAGGGAAAAGCCCAGGCGGGGCAGCAGCACAACTTGCCCATCTTCGAGTGCCTGCAGCGCCGCCGCCTGCTGCGCGGCGCTGCCGCTGGCGTCCCACCGGTCCAGGGAAATATCGATGAGTTTGCTCATGGCACAAACGGGGAAACATCGGAGCGGCCAGTATGGGCGCTTGCCGCCCGCTCCCGTTTGCGCTGGCGCAGACTTACATCACAGTTTGCTGTTCTGGCAGCCGGCGCTCACGCATTCGCGCACGCGGTCTTGCAGGAATTGCGCGCGTTCGATGGTGGTCTTGGTGGCGCAATCGAGATTCACATAGAAACCCGACGATTCGCGTTTGGAGCAGGCGTCGTTGCGGTTGGCGATCCACGCCAGCTGGCCCGATTTCAGCTTTTGCTTGCCGCCGGCATCGAGCTTGGCGGCGAGTGTCTTGTAGTTGGCGTTGAGTTCCTTGTCCGCTTCCTGGTACACCTTGTTGAGGCAATACAGGCCGTCGAAGTCGTTGCGCGGCGTGTCGCAGGCCGAGTTGGCGAAGGCGGAACCGGAAGCAAACACGAGCAGGGCAAGCATGCATTTTTTCATGGCGGGCTTTCAGAAAGTGGTGGGGCAGGATCGGTGAGCAAGACGGCGCTCTTGCGCATCGTATAACATTTTCTCTCCCGCCCGCGGACGCTTGCGGGCGTGCTCCGTCAGCCCCGCCAGCGCCCTCAGTAGGCCAGGCGGCCCGGCACGCTCACTTCGATCTGCGTGCCGGCGCCGGGCCGGCTGTCGATGCGCAGGCTGGCCCCGATGCCGGCGGCGCGCTCGCGCATGCCGACCAGGCCCCAGTGGCCGGGCCGCTGGCCCGTTTGCGCCACGGCGTCATCGAGACCGCAGCCGTCGTCGCGCACGCGCAGGGTGAATGCCTGCTCCGCATAGTCGAGTTCCAGCACGATGTTTGCCGCCTCGGCATAGCGCGAGGCGTTGAACAGCGCTTCGCGCGCGATGGCATAGACCTCGTCATGCACGCGCGGCTGCAGGCGCCGGCAGCTGCCGCTGACGTGCACGGTGAAGGCGTGCGCGCGGTGCTCGGCCAGGCCCTTGCCGAATTGCTGCAGCGCCAGCCGCAGTTCGTCCGGTTCGGCCGAGGCGCGCAAATCCATGATCTGGTCGCGGCCTTCGATCAGCAGCTGGTCGGCCAGGTTGAGGGTGCCGTCGAGGCGCGCCCGTTCGCGCGTGCCCTTGGGCAGCATGTCCGCATGCGCATGGAACGACAGGATCAGGCCCTGCACGCTTTGCAGCAGGGTGTCGTGCAGCGAGCGGGCGATGCGCGAGCGTTCGGCCAGCCGCTCCTGCAAGCGTTCCTGCAGCCGTTCCTGCATGTTGCGCGTCAGATGGCGGATGCGCAGCACATAGCCGCCGTACAGCAGCAGCGCGGCGCCCAGCGCCAGCAGCACGACGAACCACGGCGTCTGCACGAAGGCGGGCGCGATGACGATGTCGAGCTTGGCTCCCTGCGTGTTCCACACGCCGTCTTCGTTGGCGGCCGTGACGTCGAAGCGGTAGCTGCCCGGTGCCAGGTTGGTGTAGTACGCCTCGCGGCGCCCGACCGCCTCTTGCCAGCCGGCGTCCACGCCCGCCAGCCGGTAGCGCAGGCGCACGCGTTCCGGCATCGACAGGCTCAGCGCCGTGAAGCCGATCTGCAGGGTCTTGCTGCCTTGCGGCAGCTGCAGCGGCTTGCCATCGTCGAGCGCGTAACGCGCGCCATTGGCCAGCAAGCTGTGGATCTGCACGGGCGGCGGCAGGCGATTGCGGCGGATATGCAGCGGGTCGAGCATGGCGATGGTGGCCGAGGTGGAGAACCACAGCTTGCCATCGGGCGCATGGATCAGAGAAGGCACGGGGCGCAGCTGCGAGGCATGGCCCTGCAAGCCGTCGAGCGCGTCGAAGTGTTCCGAGACGACGGCGCTGCCGTCCCGCATCCACGCGGCCAGGCTGGCGGCGCCGATATGGTCGATGCCGTCCGCGCCATGCAGCCACAGGTCGCCGTCCGGCAGGCGCACGATGCCCGACACGCCGCGAAACGCCGCGCCGCGCGCGCCGCGCAAGGTGTGGAAGCGCCCGGCGCGGTACAGGGCCACGCCGTTTTCGCCGCCGGCCCATATCGCGTCGCCATCGCGGTACAGCTGCAGCACGGTGCCCACCTGCAGGCCCTCGGCCGCGCCGAGCCGCCTGACGGCGCCCGCGCGCTGGCCGTCGGCCACCAGGCTGACCGTATTGTCGGCATGGCCCAGCCAGACGGTGCCGGCGCCATCGATCGCCATGGCCGTGGTCAGCACCGCCGGCAGGCCGGACAGGCCGCCGTTCGCGATCCATTTTCCTTCGCTCAGGCGAAACAGGCCGCCGCCGGAAAACGAGGCCCACAGGGCGCCCGAGCGGTCCTGCTGCAGCGCCTGCGGATCGAGTCCTTGCACGGGCGCTGTCACGCGCGTCATCGTGCCGTCGCGTGCGCGATGGTGCAGCTCCTGCTCGTTGCCCAGCCACAGCGTGCCGTCGGGCGCCCAGTGGCTGGCCGCCAGCGCCCCTTTCAAGATCACTTTTTTCATCCCGTCGGCCGTAAAGCTGCGCACGTCGCTCACGTAGTCGCCGATCCACACGTCGCCATCGGGTCCCGGCAGCATGCCAGGGTGGTCGAAGGGCACGGCGACGGGCAAGGTCTGCAGGCGGTTCGGTCGCAGCCGGTCCAGGCCCGTCGAGGTGCCGAACCACAGATTGCCCTCGCGGTCCTGGAACGACGTTTGCGGCAGCGGGCCGCTGATGCCGTTCTGGCGCGTCAGGCGCTGGGCCGGCAGACTGGGGCCGGCAGGGTCGAACTTGCGTTCGATGCCATCGGGTGTCATCAGCCACATGGTGCCGGCGCGGTCGAAGCGGATGCCGTTGCCTCTGGCGTCGGGCCGGATGGGCGCATCGCCGCGCGGCGCGCTGGTGCGCACGCGGTAGTAATTGCTGTGCGTGTCGACGGCCCAGATGGCGCCATCGGGCGCTTCATCCATGCTGGTGAGCATGGTGCGCGGCCAGGCATGGGAAAAGCGCGCCTGGCCCGGCTTGCGGAAAAAGACGCCATGCATGGTGCCCATCCACTGCGTGCCATCGCGCCCGAACAGGATCTGGTACACGCGCTTGTCGGGCAGGCCCACGTTGGCCGCTTGCGCGACGAAGCGGTCCGCGCCGGGCGCCAGGCGCGCCGCGCCATCGCGCGTGCCGACCCAGATGGCGCCGTCGGGCGCTGCCTCGATATGGAACACGGCGCCCGGCGGCAAGCCGTCCGCTTCGCGGTAGGTGCGCGCGCCACCCTGGCGAAAGACGCTGACGCCGCCGAGACGGTAGCCGACCCACACGGCACCGTCCGGCGGCGTGGCCAGGCCCAGCACATTGCTCGATGGCAGGCGGTGCCCGTACACGCTGTCGACGCGGTCGAAGCGCACGCCATCGTAGCGGTACAAGCCGGTGGCCGTGGCGATCCACAGCCAGCCATCCTTGCCCTGGGCGAATTTGAGCACGTCGACGGGCGCGCCTTGCAAGGCACCCCAGGCATTGTGGGTGTAGTCGGACAGCAGGGGGGCGGCCGCGCATGCGTGCAGGTGGCACGCCAGCAGGGGCAACATCAACAGGCGGCGCAGCAGGCGAGCGGACATCGGTGCAGAGGAAGATGGCGGTGGCAGGGCAGTGATTGTAGCGCAGCGCCCTGCTTTTCAGCAGGCGAAAAAAAACCTGCGCGGGATGGCGCAGGCTTTTTTCGCCCTACGTTGACAAGGACCGCTTACGCGAAGTTCTTGGCAACGAAGTCCCAGTTGACCAGGCCCCAGAACGTTTCCACGTACTTGGCGCGCAGGTTGCGGTAGTCGATGTAGTAGGCGTGTTCCCACACGTCGCAGGTCAGCAGCGGCTTGTCGCCGGTGGTCAGCGGGCAGCCGGCGTTCGAGGTGTTGACGATGTCGACGGAACCGTCGGCTTTTTGCACCAGCCAGGTCCAGCCCGAACCGAAGTTGCCCACGCACGATTTGGTGAATTCTTCCTTGAACTTGTCGAACGACGACCATTTGGCGTTGATCGCGTCAGCCACGGCACCCGCAGGCGCGCCGCCGCCGGCCGGCTTCATGCCGTTCCAGTAGAAGGTGTGGTTCCATACTTGCGCCGCATTGTTGAAGATGCCGCCCGACGATTTCTTGATGATCTCTTCCAGCGACAGGTTCTCGAACTCGGTACCCTTGATCAGGTTGTTCAAGTTGGTGACATACGCCTGGTGATGCTTGGCATAGTGGTATTCCAGGGTTTCTTTCGAAATATGCGGCGCCAGAGCGTCCATTTCATACGGCAGTGGTGGCAGAGTATGTTCCATGTGATGTCCCTTTATGGTGAGTATTCGGAGTCTACCGGCCTGCGGCCGGAGGGTTGAGCCAAGCTTGCTTGAAGCAGGCATTCTTGCTGAACGAGCCACTATTGTAAAGCGGATGCGCCATTGCTGCAGATTCCGCCACGCGTCGCGGATGCGGGTGGCGTAGTGATTCTCGTTCAGCGTCAGACCTAGCGAACACGTCGGGTAGTTTCCCTGACGATCAGTTCCAGAGGAGGTATCGCCGCCTGCACGGCTTCGCCATTGATCAGCCCCAGCAGCGCTTCCGTGGCGATGCGGCCGATGTCGTACAGGGGCTGGTGGATGGTCGTCAGCGGCGGCGTCGTGTAGGACGAGCCGGGCAAGTCATCGAAGCCGACGAGCGAGATATCGTCGGGCACGCGGATGCCCTTGCGGTACAAACACAGGCGCACTCCATAGGCGGACAGGTCGTTGGCGGCGAAGACGGCGCTGAATTGCTGCTGCGTATCAAACAAGTGGTTCATGGCCAGCATCCCGCTTGCCTCGTGGAAATCGCCTTCCGCCATCAGTTTCGGGTCGATGGCGATGTCTGCTTCGCGCAGCGCGCGTTGGTAGCCCGTCAGGCGCTCGGCCGCATCCGTGTTGTTGGCGGGCCCGGCCACGAAGGCGATGCGCCGGTGGCCCAGTTCGATCAAGTGGCGCACGGCCAGGTAGGCACCGTATTCGTTGTCGAGCTTGAAGCCGATGGCGCTTTTCGTTGCCAGCAGGCGGCCCGTCGAGACGATGGGCCGCTGCTGCGAGAAATCGAGCACGCTCTCGTCCGAGATGCGCCCCGACAGCAGGATGATGCCGTCGACCTTTCGCGCCAGCAGCAGACGGATGCGGTCCGCTTCTTCCTGCGCATTCCAGTGCCCGCTGACGATGACGGAGGCATAGCCCGTGTCCTTCAGCCCATCGTCGACGCCGCGCAGGCTTTCATCGAAGAAGGGGCTGGAAATATCCTGCACCACGATGCCGATGGTCATCGAGCGGCCCTTTTTCAAGCCCTGCGCCATCTGGTTCGGCGCGAATTTCATGTGCGCAATGGCCGCCAGCACGGCGTCGCGCTTGTCATCGGAGACCCTGGCCGTGCCGTTCAGGATGCGCGAGACGGTGCTGGGCGACACGCCGGCCTGGCGGGCGACATCGAGCAGGGTGGAAGGGGGAGCAGCGTGGGCGCTATCGTTCAAGGCGGTTCCTGGGTGTCAAGATGGCTGGTCGTCAGTGCTCTGAAAACCTTTTCATCGAAAGATTACCATAAATGCCCGCAGGGGGCTGTCGCTAGGGGTAGGTCGGCGTAGGTCGGGTTAGCCCTGCGGGCGTAACCCGACACATCACGGCCAGCAATGCGCCGGAACATGCCTCTGCCGCCAACAATATTGTCGGATTACGCGTTGAAACGCTAATCCGACCTACGCTTGAAAACGTTTTCACAAAAAACAACAGCGTCTCGACAGTTTGTATTTTCGCCTTTTTCATAGGAGAACACACGCTACGGCGTTCAGTTTTCCACGTTACCCTCAATAAAAATGACAACTTTTTCGGTTGACTTGATTTTCTTTGCGGTGTTAAATGGACACATGTTGTGAAAACGTTTTCAAGATAGAAGACGCTTAATAATCGGAGATGAAATAATGAAGTCAAGCATCCTTGGCGCCGCCCCTTTGGTAGCGCTGACCCTGGCCTGTGGCGTGGCCGCCGCGCCCGTCGCCGTCCCGCCGGCCGCACCGTTGCCGGCGCTGGCCCCGGCCACGATTACCGTCGCCTCGTTCCCCGACCTGGACCGCGCCGTGAAGACGGCCTTGCCCCTGTGGGAAAAGCTGTACCCGCAAGTGAAGGTCAAGCTGGTCAGCCTGCAGATCGACGACCACCATAACTCGATGACGACGGCGCTGGCGGCCGGCGCGCGCCTGCCCGACGTGATGGCCATCGACTTCCGCTACGTGGGCAGCTTCGCCGAGTCGAAGGGCATGGAGGATTTGCTGCAGCCGCCATACGGGGCAGGGCAGTACCGCGCCCAGTTCGTGCCGTTCACCTTCGTGCAGGCGACCAGTTCGCGCGGCACCCTGGGTGCCATGCCGGCCGACCTGGGACCGGGTACGCTGTTCTACCGCAAGGACTTGATGGACAAGGCGGGCATCAAGGAAGCCGACCTGACGCAATCGTGGGAGTCCTACATCGCCGCCGGCAAGAAGCTCAAGGCCGCCACGGGCACCTATCTGCTGGCCGGCGCCAGCGACCTGGCCGACATTGTTATACGCGCCAATCTGAAGGATGGCGAAGGCATTTACTTTGGCGACAAGGGTCAGGTGCTGGTCGACTCGCCCCGTTTCGTCAAGGCCTTCGAACTGGCGAAGGCGGCCAGGATCGCTGGCATCGACGCGCGCACCGTGGCCTGGACGGGCGAGTGGGCCGAAGGTTTTAAACGCGACAAGGTGGCCAGCCAGATGATGGGTTCCTGGCTCAGCGGCCACCTGGCCAAATGGCTGGCACCCGATTCCAAGGGCCAGTGGCGCGCGGCCAACCTGCCGGCCGGCGCGCTGGCGTCCTACGGCGGCTCCTTCTACGGCATCCCGAAAAAGGCCGCGAATAAAATCCAGGCCTGGGAATTCATCAAGTTCATGACCGTCAACAAGGATATCCAGCTGCACTCGCTGAAAGAGATCGGCGCCTTCCCCGCCCTGAAAGCGGCATATGCGGACCCGATGATGGACGAGCCGCAAGCGTATTTCGGCGGCCAGAAGACGCGCCTGCTGGCGCGCGACACGGCGGCGAAGATTCCCGTCATCCGCGTCGACAAGTTCGACGCCGTGGCGCGCGACATCGTCAACATGGAACTGGAAAGCGTGCTGGCGCAAAACAAGGATATCAAGACGGCCCTGGCCGACGCCAAGGCCCTGATCACCCACCGCGCGCGGCGCTAGGAGCAGCATGACTACCTCCATGCCTTGTACCGAGCGCGCCGCCGTCCCGGCGCGGCGCGCCAGGAAGCGTTTCAACATGAAGCAGTGGGCGCCATATATTTTCATTAGCCCCTTCTTCATCCTGTTCGCCGTCTTCAGCCTGTTCCCGCTGCTGTTTTCCATCTATCTGTCGTTCAACCAGTGGGAAGCGGCCAGCGGCGTGGAAGCCATGCAGTGGGTGGGCCTGGAAAACTACAAATACGCCTTGAGCGACCCGTGGTTCTTGCGCTCGCTGGGCAATACGCTGTGGCTGGCGCTGGCCTCGGGCGTGCCGCAGCACCTGGTCGCCATTCCGCTGGCAGCGTTCATCCACAACAGCTTCAAGCGCTCGCGCAACCTGGTGATCGGCATTTACTTTTTACCGTTCATCACCTCCAGCGTGGCCATCGCCATGGTCTTCAACACCCTGTTCTCGCGCGACTACGGCCAGATCAATGTGCTGCTCCAGTGGTGCGCCAGCCTGCCGCTGGTGGGAAGCCTGTTTCCGTCAGAGTCCATCGACTGGCTGGGCAGCTCGCTGTTCATCAAGCCGGCCGTCGCCTTCGTGATTTTCTGGCGCTACCTGGGCTGGAACCTGGTGCTGTACCTGTCCGCGCTGCAGGTGATACCGAAGGATTTATATGAAGCGGCCACCATCGACGGCGCCTCGAAACGCCAGCAGTTCTGGTACATCACCCTGCCGCAGCTGCGCCCCATGATCTACCTGGCCGTCACCTTGACCATCATGGGCAATCTGCAGCTGTTCGAGGAACCGTTCGTGCTGGTGGCCGAATCGAGCGGCGTAAGCCAGTCCGTGATGACGACGGCCATCTTCGTCTACAAGACGGCGTTTTCCTCAGGCGACTTCGGTACGGCGTCGGCCATTTCCTGGCTGCTGTTCCTCATCATCGCCAGCACCACTTGGGTGAATAACCGCATCTTCAGCCGCAATGAACGTCATGAACGCAAGGAGGCCCGATGAAAACTACGCGTTGGACGGCCTACGCCATGGTGGCCATCGGCGCCCTGATCATGGTCGCGCCGTTCTACTTCATGTTCGTCTTCGCCACGCACACGAGCGCCGAGATCTACAGCCTGCCGCCGCCGCGCTGGTTCGGCACGGCCCTGCTGAACAACCTCGAACTGCTGCAGGAGCGCCTGCCGTTCTGGCGCAATATCGGCATCAGCCTGTACGTGGCCTTGATGACCACCGCCCTGACTTTGTTCTTTTGCTCGCTGGGCGGCTATGCCTTCGCCATGTACGAATTCCGCTTCAAGCGGCCCTTGTTTACGCTGGTGATGGCCTCGATGATCATCCCGTCGTTCATGAACATGATCCCGACCTTCATGCTGATGGATTTCCTCGGATGGCTGGACCAGCCGCGCGCCCTGTACGTGCCGGGAGCGGCCGGCGCGCTGGGGATTTTCCTGATGCGCCAGTACATCGGCACGGCGATACCGAAGGACCTGATCGAGGCGGCGCGCATCGACGGCTGCGGCGAATTCGCCATCTACTGGCGGGTCGTGCTGCCGCTGATCGGCCCTGCCTTGGGCACCCTGGGCCTGATCACTTTCATCAACTCGTGGAACAATTTCATTACGCCGCTGGTCGTCATGCGCTCGGTCGAGAACTACACGATCCCGCTGGCCCTGCGCAGCATGCAGGCGCCGAACAACACGGAGTGGGGCGCACTGATGACGGGCGCGGCCATCGCCGTGCTGCCGCTGCTGCTGATGTTTTTTGTCGCCTCGAAGCGCCTGATCGAAGGCTTGACCCAAGGCGCCGTCAAAGGCTGATCCACACATTTATCTCAACCCCTCACACTGACATGACCACCATGCATAACGACGACATCGACACCAACTTCCCCGCCACCTTCACCTGGGGCGTGGCCACCAGCGCCTACCAGATCGAGGGCGCTGCCGCCATCGACGGCCGCGGCCCGTCCATCTGGGATACCTTCAGCCACACGGACGGCAAGATCATCGACGGCAGCAATGGCGACGTGGCTTGCGACCATTACCACCGCTACGCCGAGGATGTAGAGCTGATCGCCAGCCTGGGCGTCAACGCCTACCGCTTTTCCATGTCCTGGTCGCGCGTGCAGCCTGCGGGTTCCGGCGCCTGGAACGAGGCCGGCTTTGATTTTTACTCACGCCTGCTCGACGCCCTGGCCGCGAAGGGTCTCGATGCGCATCTGACCCTGTACCACTGGGACTTGCCGCAAGCCTTGCAGGACGAGGGCGGCTGGCTCAACCGCGCCACCTGCTATCACTTCGCCGCCTACGCGGCCGAGGTGGCGCGCCGCTTCGGCCACAAGGTCGCCAGCATCGCCACGCACAACGAGCCGTGGTGCACGGCCGTGCTGGGCCATGGCACGGGACAGTTCGCGCCCGGCATGGCCGATCCGGCCGCCGCCGTGCAAGTGTCGCACCATCTGCTGCTGTCGCACGGCCTGGCCATGCAGGCGATGCGCACGGTGAATGCGCCGGCGAAGCTGGGCATCGTGCTCAATCAATGGACGGCCACGCCGGCCACCGACAGCGCCCAGGACCGCGAACTGGCCGAACTCGAATATGCGCGCTCGGTGCAGTGGTATATGGACGCCATCTTCAAGGGCCGCTACCCGGCCCTGGCCCTGAAACACGCCGACGCTTCTGCTTTGGCTATCTTTGAAAACGATTTCATCGATATTAAACAGCCCATCGATTTCCTTGGCGTGAACTATTACACGCGCGCTTACATGAGCGCCGAGACGCCGCCGCGCAAGCCTGAATGCAAGCTCGGTGTCAACGACATGGGCTGGGAAACCTATCCGCAAGGCTTGACGGAACTGCTTGTGGGCCTGCACCGCGAGTATCGGCTGCCGCCCGTCTACATCACGGAAAACGGCATGGCCGTCGCCGACAAGCCCGTCGGCGGCAAGATCCACGACGAACCGCGCATCGAGTACGTGCGGCTGCACCTGGACGCCCTGCGCGCCGTGATCGCGCAGGGCATCGACGTGCGCGGTTATTTCTACTGGAGCCTGATGGACAACTTCGAGTGGAACTCGGGCTACGCCAAGCGCTTCGGCATGCTGTACGTCGACTATGCCACGCAGCAGCGCAGTTTCAAGGACAGCGCCCTGTGGTACCGCGATTTCATTGCCGCGCAGCGCGCGTCCCACGCACCGGCCCAGCTGGTCCTGGCCGGGGAGCACTGAGATGGCCGCCATCTCGCTGCGCGGCATCCGCAAGACCTACGGCGACGGCCCGGAAATCGTCAAGGGCCTGGACCTCGATATCCACGACGGCGAATTCATGGTCTTCGTGGGACCGTCCGGCTGCGGCAAGTCGACCCTGCTGCGCATGATCGCGGGACTGGAAGACATCAGCGCGGGCCAGCTGCGCATCGGCGACTTGCTGGCCAACGACGTGGCACCGGCCGAGCGGGGCATCGCCATGGTCTTTCAGAGCTACGCCCTGTATCCGCACATGACGGCGCGCGACAACATGGGCTTTGCCCTCAAATTGGCGGGCCAGCCGGAAGCCGAAGTGCGCGCCGCCGTCGGCAAGGTGGCCGAGATTTTGCAGATCACGCACCTGCTTGACCGCAAACCCAAGGCCTTGTCGGGCGGCGAACGCCAGCGCGTGGCCATCGGCCGCTCCATCGTGCGCCAGCCCAAGGTGTTTTTGTTCGACGAGCCGCTGTCCAACCTCGATGCGTCCTTGCGCGTGCAGACGCGCATCGAGCTGGCCAAGCTGCACCAGGAGCTGGGCACGACGATGATCTACGTGACGCACGACCAGGTCGAGGCCATGACCCTCGGCGACAGGGTCGCCGTCTTCCATGGCGGCCACCTGGAGCAGGTGGGCGCGCCTTTGGCCCTGTACCGCCATCCGGCCAGCCAGTTCGTGGCCGGTTTCATCGGCGCGCTGCGCATGAACTTTTTGCCGTGCGCCGCCGTCCCGGCCCTGGCCAGCCAGCTTGGCGGCGCGGCGGGCATGCTGGTCGGCATACGCCCGGAACACCTGCGCCTGGTGCCGCGCAACGAGGGCTACGGCGCCACGGTGACCCTGATCGAGCAGCTGGGCGATGCGCAGATCATCCACGCGACGCTGGAGGGAAGTTCGCATGCGGTGGCCATCAAGCTGCACGGCGAGGCGCGCCACGCGCTGGCACAGGGCAGCGCCATCGGCTTCGCGCCGGAAGAAGGCCATGCCTTTCTGTTCGACACGGCCGGGCGCGCCGTGGCCACCCATTGACCCCGCACGGAGGCGACATGACTTCAGATTGACACCCAAAAAATGTGCAGCAATAGCCAAAGAGCTATGTGATCATCATTCAACCAGCGGTACAGGAGACAACAACAATGCAACAGCTCAAACGCAATACCATCGCCCTCAGCCTGGCGCATGCGACCTTCGCCCAGTTCATCTTGCTGGGCAGCGGCGCCGCCATGGCCCAGGAGGCTGCAGCCACGGACGCGGCAAAACCACCGGCAGCCGAACAGATGGACCGCATCGTCGTCACGGCCACGCGCCGCAATACCTTTGTGCAGGAGACGCCGCTGGCCGTCACCGCCTTCAACCAGGACACCCTGCAAAACAACCAGGTCAAGGATCTGGCGTCGCTGGCCACGATGGTGCCCAGCCTCGTCGTCGAGCAGCATGGCGACTCGGGCGGCGTGCACGTCTACATGCGCGGCGTGGGCTCGGCCAACCACACGGAGCTGGGCGACCCGGCCGTCGCCTTCTATGTCGACGGCGTGTATTCGCCGCGTCCCCAGGGCGCCACGGCGCTGATGTACGACTTGAGCCACGTCGAGGTGGCGCGCGGACCGCAGGGCACCCTGAACGGCCGCAATTCGACGGCCGGCGCCGTCAATCTCGTCTCCGCCGCGCCAAACACATCGAAGTTCATGGGCTCGGCCGGCATCACCGTCGGCGACTACCGCCACCTGCAGACGCAGGGCATGATCAATATCCCGTTCTCCGACGACGTGGCGCTGCGCATCGCCGCCATCAAGGATAGCCACGACGGCACGGTGGACTTCCGCCGCGGCTCGAACGTCATGCCGGGCACGGCCAAGTATGGCGCCGGCGACCAGATGGGCGTGCGCGCCTCGCTGCTGTGGAAGTTCACGCCGCAGCTGCGCGGCACCTTCATCGCCGACTACTTCCTCGACCAGGGCGCCGGCAACGTCTACCTGGCGGCGGAACCGAAAACGGGCGAGAAGCTGCGCTCGGCCCTGATCGACACGCCGGGCACCCTGGACCAGTCGATTTTGACCTACAAGGGCAAGCTCAATTACAAGCCGACGGATGCGCTGGACTTCACGTACCTGGGCAGCTGGAGCCGCTACAAGCGCCAGAACAGCAATGATGCCGATGCGGGCCTGTTCCCCGGCTTCAAGTCGGAAAACCGCACCGACTGGGCGCAGTTCGACAGCTATTCGCACGAACTGCAGGCGCGCTCGGACGACGATGCGCCATTCCAGTGGGTGGCCGGCCTGTTCCTGTTCAACGAAAAGAACAAGGTGCGCTTCGATATCGACCGCAGCCAGATTTCGCAGGCGGCCGTGCAGCAGGATATCGCCAACGGCGCCGTGATCTTCGTGCAGCCCACCGTGGGCCAGTATGCGTCGTCCATGTCCTTCATCCAGGGCGACCGCCAGCTCAAATCGAAAGCCGTGTTCGGCCAGGTCAGCCAGCAGCTGACGGACCAGATCAAGCTGACGGCCGGCGCGCGCTACACGAAAGACCATAAATTCGACGTCGGCGGGCAGAACTGGGCTTGCCCGAACTGGCCCGCGAACACGCCGCTGGGCACCACCGTGCTGACTGCCGACCAGCTGCGCCAGCTGGTCACGCCGGGCACGGGCCTGGCCAACACGCACAATATCGGGCCCGGCGGCGCCATCACGGCCGCCGCCTGCGGCAATACGCCGGGCGACAATACGGCCGACCTGAAATACGGCCAGGCCACCTGGCTGGGCCGCATCGAGTACAAGCTGCGTCCGGACATTCTGCTGTTCGGCTCCGTGACGACGGGCTTCCATTCGCCGGCCATCGGCGACGGCGGCGCCACCACCAAGCCGGAAAAGCTGACCAGCTATGAAATCGGCTTCAAGTCGGATTTGCTGAACCGCGAACTGACCCTGAACCTCGATGCCTTCCTGATGAAGTACAAGGACAAGCTCGAATCGCAGGTGGTCAACAGCGTGCTGGCCAACTTCAACGCGGCTGGCGCCACCGTCAAGGGCCTGGAAGCGGAATGGGTGTGGCGGCCGACGAAGGTCGACCGCCTGACGGGCAACGCCACCTGGCTCAAAGCCGTGTATGACGACTTCATGTCGTGCGACGTCGATGCGGCGCGCGCGAATGGCCAGTCCTGCGGCTCGACGGCGCCATTGGTGAACGTGGGCGGCAGCACCATGAAGCATGCGCCGAAGTTTTCCACGACCGTCCAGTACGAGCATGATTTCACGGTGGCCGGCGGCCAGCTCACGCCGCGCGCTTCGGTGCATTATGAAACCATGTCGTACGTGGGCGCGGGCGCGTTCAACGGCGACGTGCCGGGCCATGCGGGCGTCAAGCGCCAGGAAGCCTACACGACCCTGGACCTGAGCCTGCGCTTTCAGCCGGCGAACAAGGCGTACACTGTGGAAGCGTTCGTGCAGAACGCCACCGACAAGGCGGTCAAGCTGGACGTCAATGAAATCTGCACGGACGTGGGCATGCCGTGCCAGCCCACGCAGCAGATCTACGGCGCCTTCTACAACGCGCCGCGCACGTTTGGCGCGCGCGTGTCGATGAAGTTTTAAATGGGGTAGTGTGAAAGGGCAGTTGCAGTCGCAGTCCACTCAGTAGGGGAAGGTGTTGGGCCGGGGAGCTCCCCCGGCCTTTTTTATGCCAGCGCTTATTCCAGCGTTGCCTGCACGCTGGCGATGCCGATCTGCGCGCTGCCTTCGGCCAGGCGCACGTTGACGTTCTGGCGCGCCTGCAGTTGCGCCGGCGAGCGCACGATGTTTCCTTTTTCATCGCGCAGGATCGCGTAGCCGCGTTCCAGGGTGCGCTGCGGATTCAACAGCTCCAGCTGCGCCGCCAGGCCGTCGAGGCGGTGGCGCCGCTGGCTGAGCAGCTGCGCCATGGCCGCGCCGCCGCGCCGCTGCGCTTCCACCAGGCGCGCGCGCGGCGCAGTGACGTCGGGCCGCAAGGCGGCCCAGCGGTTGCGCAGGCGTTCCAGTGCGTACTGCGACTGGTTCACGGGCGCGCGCGCCGCATGCGTCATGGCCGTGGACAGGGCCAGCAGCTGCAGGCGCTGCTGCTGCAGCTGCGCCTTCGGGTTGAGCAGGCGGCGGCTATGGCGGTCCAGGGTTTGCGCCGCGTCGTCGAGGCGGCGGCGCATGGCGCGGCGCAAGTCCGTTGCGTCGGCGCGCAGGGAAGCCATCCAGTCGGCGCGCGGCGTGGCCGCCAGTTCGGCCGCTGCCGTCGGCGTGGCCGCGCGCAGGTCGGCTGCGAAGTCGGCGATGGTGAAATCCGTCTCGTGGCCCACGCCGCTGATCACGGGCATGGAACAATCGGCGATCGCATGCGCCACCGCTTCATCGTTGAACGACCATAAATCCTCGATGCTGCCGCCGCCACGGCACACCAGCAGCACGTCGCACTCGGCCCTGGCTGATGCCGTGCGGATCGCGTGCGCGATCTTTTCCGGCGCCTGCTGGCCCTGCACGGGCGTGGGATACAGGATGATGGACACGTGCGGCGCGCGGCGCTGCAAGGCGATCAGCACGTCGCGCATGGCGGCCGCCTGCGGGCTGGTGACGATGCCGATGCTGCGCGCGAACATGGGAATGGCGCGCTTGCGTTCCTGGTCGAACAGGCCCTGCGCGGCCAGCTTTTCCTTCAGGCGCTGGAACGCTTCGTACAGGGCGCCCACGCCGGCGCGGCGGATGGCTTCCACGTTGATCTGGTAGTCGCCGCGTGCGCCGTACAGGGTGACGAGGGCGCGCACTTCGACCTTGTCGCCTTCGCGCGGCGTGAAGCCGGCGTACTGGGCGCGGCCGCGGAACATCACGGCGCGCACCTGGGCGCCATCGTCCTTCAAGGTGAAATACCAGTGGCCGGAAGCGGCGCGCGTGAAGTTGGAAATCTCTCCGGCGATCCAGGTCAGGGGGAACGAGCGCTCGAGCAGCCGCGCGACGGCCTGGTTCAGGGCGCTGACGGTCAGCACGGGCGGGGCGGCAAAGCCGCTGTCAGTCGGGGTGTCTGTCATCATAAAGCTGGGAGCGGGAAGGGAACTGTCCACATATTATCGGCGAGGTCATGCTTATGTCATATATCGTGCAAAACAACAAGTTCTATTTCTAAGTAATTGATTTCATGATGAATTCCCGTATGCCTGATTTGCGTGCACAGGGAAAAAATCCTTTAATATCAAGCACATCAGTGCAGCCCCTGCCACTTACGCACAAAGTTATCCACAGAAAGTGTGCGGAACTTTTTGCCTTGGACAAACGTGGCCGTGCAGGCCTCTTTATACCAATAAAAGTGCCTTGCTACATTTTTGCGCACGGAAATAAAGTGCATAGGAATCAAGCGCTTAGTATGCCATGCATGGCCTTGCGCACAATCTTATCCACAAAAAATGTGCAGAACTCCCGCGCGGCAGCGGATTTATCCACCGGAATGCCCATGGCATGGCTTGCCTGAATTTTACGCAGCATAAAAATAGCCATATAGATCAAGGGCCTAGCGTTCGACCGTGCGCCTTGCTCACAATCTTATCCACAGAATATGTGCAAAACCGCATAAACCGTTTCGCTTTTTCCGGGAGTTTTCCACGGCGCGAGCAGGTGCTTGCGCTGCCTTATTTTTCAGCATCGAAAAAAACTCCTTTAAAATCAATGCTCTTGCATGGAGTCAATCGGCTTGCTCACAATCTTATCCACACTTTATGTGTGAAACTGCTTTCGCCGTGGGAAACTGCCTTTTTGCAGTGAAATGTGACGCTGAAAACCGTGCTTTCCAGCCCTTGCTACATTTTTATGCACGGCAATAAAAATGATATAAATCAATGTACTTAGCGCGTATCTTTGCGCTTGCGCACAATCTTGTCCACAGATTGTGTGCAGAACTTTGACGGCCCATTTGCCGCCGATTGCGCGCCGTCTGCCACTTTTTTACGCATTGGTTTAATTTCTTTTTAAATCAATGACTTAATTGAATTCCATGGCTTTGCGCACAATCTTGTCCACAGTAAATGTGCAGAACTCTGCAAGTATTAATTTATTGACATTGACTACTGTCGATAAGCTGCTATGCCTGTATTTTGCGCAGCACGATAATTCCTATGTAAATCAAGGACTTGTGCGCTGGACTTCATGCTTGCTCACAATCTTATCCACACAAAGTGTGCAAAACTGTGCGCTGGAGCACCGGCGCGCCGCGCCGTGTGGACAAGTACCATGCAGGCACCACTTGCCGCCGGCGCGGCAACGCGCTACATTGCGCCATTCCTGCGCGCACGTGCCATCGGTCTTCGGCGCTCGGTACAATACAGGCTGTCCGGGCGGTCCATCGCCTTCCCTTTACCAGGAGTTTCTTTTGCTCGCTATATTTCAAGCCGCTGGCTGGCCCATCTGGCTGTTGTTGATCGCTTCCATCGTCGCCCTGGCCCTGATCATCGAGCGCCTGCTGTATTTGCGACGCGCCAAGATCCTGCCCCGCAAGCTGTTCGATGAAGTGGTGCAGGTATATCGCAGCGGCAAGATCACGCCGGACACGGTGGCCAAGCTGGAAGACAATTCGCCGCTGGGCGTGGTGCTGGCCGCCGCCTTGCGCAATGTCGACGCGCCGCGCGAAGTGATGAAGGAATCGATCGAGGAGGCCGGCAGCGGCGTGGCCCACACGCTGGAACGTTTCCTGACGACCCTCGGCACCATCGCCACCCTGGCCCCGCTGATGGGGCTGTTTGGCACGGTGGTGGGCATGATCGAGATCTTCGGCTCGCAAAACGCCAGCGGCTCGAATCCTGCCCAGCTGGCCCACGGTATCTCGGTGGCCCTGTACAACACGGGCTTCGGCCTGGCCATCGCCATGCCGACCCTCGTCTTCTACCGCCATTTCCGCGCCCTCGTCGACAGCTTCGTCATTGACATGGAGCAGCAAGCCGTCAAGTTCGTCGACATCGTCCACAGTGGCCGCAAATGAACTTCCGCAAAGGCAAGGGGCGTGAAGACCCCGAAATCAACCTGATCCCGTTCATCGACGTGCTGCTGGTGATCCTGATCTTCCTCATGGTCAGCACCACCTACAGCAAGTTTACGGAGCTGCAGATCACCTTGCCGACGGCCGACGCCGAGCAAGCGAAGGAGAAGCCGCAGCAGATTGACGTCACCATCGATGCCAAGGGCAATTACACGGTCAACCGCGAACCCATATCGTTCCGCGACGTGGCCGGCCTGGCCGACGCCCTGCAAAACGCGGCCAAGGCTGCCAACGGCGGCAAGGCGCCCGCGCAGACGCCCGTGGTCGTGGTCAACGCCGACCAATTCGCCATGCACCAGATGGTCATTCACGTGATGGAAGCGGCGCGCCTGGCCGGCTATGAAAAGCTGACGTTCGCGGCGCAGGCGGGCGGCAAGTAAATTCCCACCGTTACCGGCAACATAATTGGGGTCTGACCCGGCGGGTCAGACCCCAGCCCTTTACTCCTCACCGCATGCCCACATCCTCCCCCCCCAAGCTTGAAACCACATTGACCCGCGCCTGGTTGTCGCGCGGCCCGCTGGCGTGCGCGCTGTGGCCCGTTTCCCTGCTGTTCGGCGCCCTGAGCGCCGTGCGGCGCGTTTTGTACCGCGCCAACATCCTGCAATCGGCACGCCTGCCCGTGCCCGTCGTCGTCGTCGGCAATATCTTTATCGGCGGCACGGGCAAGACGCCGCTGACGATCTGGCTGGTGCAATCCTTGCGCGACGCGGGCATGCGCCCGGGCGTCATTTCGCGCGGCCATGGCAGCGCCGACCGTTCGCCGCGCGCCGTCACGGCTGCTTCCACGCCGCAGCAGGTGGGCGACGAGCCGCTGCTGATCTTCCAGCGCGGCGGCTGCCCCGTGATGGTGGGGCGCGACCGCGCGCAAGCGGGCAGGGCGCTGCTGGCCGCGCACCCGGACGTCGACGTGCTCGTCACGGATGACGGCTTGCAGCATTACGCCTTGCGGCGCGACGTGGAAATCGTGCTGTTCGACGGCCGCGGCGCGGGCAATGGCTGGCTGCTGCCGGCCGGCCCCTTGCGCGAATCGCCGCGCCGCCGGCGTGACGTGACGGTGATCAATGCGCCCGAGCTGGCGCCGGCGCTGGTGGACCAGGTCGCGCCCAAGGGCGGGCTGGTGGTTCAGATGCGGCTCGATGGCGGCGTGGCTGAGCGCTTGACGGACCGCAGCGAACGCATGCCGCTCGAGACCCTGGCGGCCGGCGGCCGGCGCATCGTGGCGGCGGCCGGCATCGGCAATCCGCAGCGCTTTTTCAGCATGCTGCGCGGCGCCGGATTGCGTTTTGCCGAGCTGCCCCTGCCTGATCATCACGACTTTCTCGACCAGCCATTTGCGGCACTCGACACGGATGTGATCTTGATCACCGAGAAGGATGCAGTAAAATGTGCGCAAATTGAATATCTCAAAGATGACCCGAGACTGTGGGTCGTCCCCGTCAGTGCGCGCATCGATAGCGCGCTGGCCCAACAAATTGTGGAGAAATGTCGTGGACGCTCGACTGCTTGATATCCTGGTCTGCCCTGTTTGCAAGGGTCCGCTTGAACACGATAAGAAGGCGCAGGAACTGATTTGCCGCGCCGACCGCCTCGCCTATCCTATCCGCGATGGCATCCCCATCATGTGGGCGGACGAAGCGCGCACCCTGCAAGACGCAGTGGAATAACGATGGCGTTCATCGTCATCATCCCGGCCCGCCTGGCTTCGACCCGCCTGCCGGGCAAGCCGCTGGCCGACCTGGGCGGCAAGCCCATGGTGGTGCGCGTGGCCGAGCAGGCAGCCTTGTCTGGCGCCGCGCGCGTCATCGTCGCCACTGACCATGACAGCATCCGCGACGCCTGCGCCGCGCACGGCGTGGAAGTGTGCATGACGCGCAGCGACCATCCGTCGGGCACGGACCGCATCGCCGAAGTGGCGCGCACGCTGTCTTTGCCGCCGGACGCCGTCGTCGTCAACCTGCAGGGCGATGAACCGCTGATCGATCCGGCCCTGCTGGCCGCCTGCGCGGCGCAGATCAGCGCCGCCGTCCCCATGGCCACGTGCGCCCATCCGCTGCATGACGTGGTCGACGCCTTCAATCCGAATGTCGTCAAGGTGGTGCTGGACAAGGCAAACCGCGCCTTGTATTTTTCGCGCGCCACCATCCCCTGGCACCGCGACGGCTTCGCGCAGTCGAAAGACAGCTTGCCGGCCGGCTACGTGCCGCTGCGTCATATCGGCCTGTATGCGTACAGCAATGCATTTTTGCAAACGTATCCCACGCTCTCCGCGTCGCCTCTGGAAGCGATCGAGGCGCTGGAGCAGTTGCGCGTGCTGTGGCACGGCTATGCCATCGCCGTGCACGTCACGGACTCGGCCCCGGCCGCCGGCGTGGACACGCCGGAAGATCTGGAACGCGTGCAGGCGCACTACCGCCACGCCACCTGAGAAAACGTCCATGGCTGCCTTGCCCTGAACGTTTTTCAGGCGCCGTGCGTGCGCGAGAAAAACTTTATGCGGGGCCTGCCACAAAAAACCACATTTTGAAACACCTGCTTCGCTAATTGCTGGCTTTGATCAATCAGGGCATAGCAATTCGACAGCAAACTGGCGTTCCGGGGATTTTTTGTGGTAAGTTTCGTAGGGAAAGATAGCCATAGCAACATCATCTAAAAATAATTACACATACCACCATCCAAAATCTGTTTTTTAGGAACTTTTCAATGCGTCTGATACTTTTAGGAGCACCCGGTGCCGGCAAGGGCACCCAAGCTAACTTCATCAAAGAAAAATACAATATTCCACAAATCTCCACGGGCGACATGCTGCGCGCGGCGATCAAGGAAGGCACCGAACTGGGCCTGGCAGCTAAGAAAGTCATGGATGCGGGCGGCCTCGTGTCGGACGACATCATGATCGGCCTGGTCAAGAACCGCCTGCAGGAAGCCGATTGCGCCAATGGCTACCTGTTCGACGGCTTCCCGCGCACCATCGCGCAAGCGGACGCCATGAAGGATGCCGGCATCAATGTCGACTACGTGCTGGAAATCGACGTGCCGGATGAGTCGATCATCGAGCGCATGGACGGCCGCCGCAGCCACCCGGGTTCGGGCCGCGTCTACCACGTCAAATTCAATCCACCCAAGGTCGACGGCGTCGACGACATCACGGGCGAGCCGCTGATCCAGCGCGACGACGACAAGGCGGAAACGGTCAAGAAGCGCCTGGACGTGTACCACAACCAGACCAAGGTCTTGCTCGGTTACTACAACGACTGGGCCAAATCCGGCCTGCCGGGCGCGCCGAAATACCGCCGCATCGCCGGCGTCGGTCCGGTCGAGCAAATCCGCGACAGCGCATTTGCCGCCCTGGCGGAATAAGCAGTATTGAAAAGCGGACCTCAGTGTCCGCTTTTTTTGTGCCCGCTTTTCAGGCAGACTGCAAGCATGGCTGTATGTCTTACGTTTTCGTAGTTGAAGTTTTTTGCAGGTCGTGTTTTCCTGGCTGCGCGCGCCTACCCGGTGCGGTCTGCAGCTGTCGGCAATGACGTCGGATAAAAACAGAAGGGGACGATATGGCAGCCAGTTTGTGGTTTGCGGTAGCCTGCGGCGTGGTCGCAGTCATCTATGGTTTGGTGTCGCGCAGCTGGATCCTGCGCCAGGATCCCGGCAACGCGCGCATGCAGGAAATCGCGCTGGCCATCCAGCAGGGCGCGGCCGCCTATCTGGCGCGCCAGTACCGCACCATCGCCATCGTCGGCGTGGCGCTGCTGATCGCCATCTATGTGCTGCTTGGCCTGCACACGGCGCTGGGTTTTCTGATCGGCGCCGTGCTGTCGGGCGCCTGCGGCTTCATCGGCATGAATGTTTCGGTGCGGGCCAATGTGCGCACGGCGCAGGCGGCCACCCTGGGCATCAACCAGGCGCTGAACGTGGCCTTCAAGGGCGGGGCGATCACCGGCATGCTGGTCGTCGGTCTGGGCTTGCTGGGCGTGACCCTGTTCTACTGGCTGCTGGTGACGACGGGCGCGCCAGGCCTCACCCAGCATGACCTGATCAAGCCCCTGATCGGCCTGGCCTTTGGCGCCTCGCTCATTTCCATCTTCGCGCGGCTGGGCGGCGGCATCTTCACCAAGGGCGCCGACGTGGGCGCGGACCTGGTGGGCAAGGTGGAGGCCGGCATTCCCGAGGACGATCCGCGCAACCCGGCCGTCATCGCCGACAACGTGGGCGACAACGTGGGCGACTGCGCCGGCATGGCGGCCGACCTGTTCGAAACCTATGTCGTGACCCTGATCGCCACCATGCTGCTGGGCGCGCTGCTGATGGCCGAAGCGAGCAGCACGGCCATCCTCTATCCGCTGCTGCTGGGCGCCGTTTCCATCCTCGCCTCCATCGTCGGCTGCTCGATGGTCAAGACGGCACCCGGGAAGAAGATCATGTCGGCCCTGTACACGGGCCTGTGGTGGGCGGCGGGCCTGTCGCTGGTGGGCTTTGCCGTGGTGACGTGGCTGCTGTGGCCCGACGACGCCATGCGCTACAAGATGCTGGGCGCCACCGTCGTCGGCATCGTCCTCACGGGCCTGATGGTCTACATCACCGAGTACTACACGGGCACGGACTTCAAGCCCGTGCGCCACATCGCCGAAGCGTCGACGACGGGCCACGGCACGAATATCATCGCCGGCCTGGGCGTGTCGATGAAGTCCACGGCGTATCCGGTGCTGGCCGTCTGCGTCGCCATCCTCGTCTCGTACCAGCTGGCGGGCCTGTACGGCATCGCCATCGCGGCCACCTCGATGTTGTCGATGGCGGGCATCATCGTCGCGCTCGACGCGTATGGCCCCATCACCGATAACGCGGGCGGTATCGCGGAAATGTCGGGCTTGCCCGACTCCGTGCGCGCCATCACCGACCCGCTCGATGCCGTCGGCAACACCACCAAGGCCGTCACCAAGGGCTACGCCATCGGCTCGGCCGGCCTGGCTGCGCTGGTGCTGTTCGCCGACTACACGCATGCGCTCGAATCCGTGGGCCAGCACATCACCTTCGACTTGTCGAACCCCATGGTGATCGTCGGCCTGTTCATCGGCGGCCTGATTCCGTACCTGTTCGGTGCCATGGCGATGGAAGCCGTGGGCCGCGCGGCCGGCGCCGTGGTGGTCGAGGTGCGCCGGCAGTTCCGCGACATCAAGGGCATCATGGAGGGCACGGCGCGGCCCGAATACGACAAGGCCGTCGACATGCTGACGGCGTCGGCCATCCGCGAAATGATCGTGCCCTCCTTGCTGCCCGTCGTGGTGCCCATCGTCGTCGGCATGCTGCTGGGGCCGGCGGCGCTGGGCGGCCTCTTGATGGGAACGATTGTGACGGGCCTGTTCGTGGCCATTTCCATGACCACGGGCGGCGGCGCCTGGGACAATGCGAAGAAATACATCGAGGATGGCCATTTCGGCGGCAAGGGTTCCGACGCGCACAAGGCGGCCGTCACGGGCGACACCGTGGGTGACCCGTACAAGGATACGGCGGGACCGGCCGTCAATCCCTTGATCAAGATCATCAATATCGTGGCCCTGCTGCTGGTGCCGCTGCTGCCGGCCACGGGCTGGCTGGCCGTCAAGGCGCCGGCACCTGTCCACGCGCCCGTGCCGCCCATCCTGGCGCCGGCGACACCCGTGCAAAGCTTGCCGGCGCAATAGACCGCGCCACTCCATGCAGCCCCGTGGCCCGCGCCGCGGGGCTGTTTGCATTTTCTGCAGGTGAAACTTTCCTGCACTCCATATCCTCGGCGTATCAAAAGTGAGCAATTGTTACGGCGCCTTTGCTTGTGCCGGCCCCTTGCCAATAATGGAGTGAAAAGGTGAGCTTCACAGTCTGGCAGGGAAGGCGGGAGGAAGTCATGGACAGCATCAACAGGAAGGGCGGCGCGCTGCTGGCGTTGCTGATATTGGGCGGTGTTGCCGGGTTGGCCCAGGCGGAGCCGGGCCGGCACGGCGGTTTCCACGGCCATCACGGCCACTTTCATGGCCATTCGCACGTGGGCGTCTGGGTGGGAGCGCCCTTGTGGTATGGCTATGGGCCGGGCTGGTATGGCGACCCGTGGTATGGCTATCCCTATCCGTATGGGCGCACGGTGGTCGTGCAGCCGCCGCCCGTCGTGCCTCCCGTTTACATCGAGCAGGGCGGCGTGCCGACGGCGCAGATGTGGTACTACTGCGCGCGGCCGCAGGGCTATTATCCCTACGTGAAAAATTGTAGTACGGCATGGCGTGCCGTGCTGCCGACCAGCGTGCGCTGACGCGGAGGTCAACATGAATACGAGAGCGTTAATGGGGCGTGCCGGCCTGCTGGCGCCGCTGCTGCTGGCTGCCTGCGCGGTGATGCCGGAAGGGCCGTCGGCCATGGTCTTGCCCGGCACGGGCAAGAGTTTCGAACAATTCCGCAGCGACGATCTGCAGTGCCGCGGCTATGCGCAAGGCCAGTTGGGCGGCAGTTCGGTGCAGCAGGCCAGCGTCGACAGCGGCCTGCGCAGCGCGGCGCTGGGTACGGTGCTCGGTGCGGCGGCCGGCGCCGCCATCGATGGCGGCCATGGCGCCGGCGTGGGCGCGGGCACGGGCTTGCTGTTCGGCGCGCTGGCAGGCACGGGCGCGGCGGACAGTTCCGCATATGGCATGCAGCGCCGCTATGACTACGCCTACCAGCAATGCATGTATGCGAGCGGCCACAAGGTGCCCATCGCCGGGCAGATGCTCAGCAGCGTCCCGGCCAATGCCGCCACGCCGCCGCCCGATGCGCCGCCGCCCCGTTATTAGAACCTTGAGGTCAGGCCGACGAACATGCGGCGTCCCGGCACGTAGTAGTCGACCAGGCCGTCGGCCATCGGTCCCTTCTTGAACAGGTTCTGCACGCCGCCGCGCACGGTCCACTGGGGCGTGAACTTGTACGACACGACGGTGTCGACGATGGTGTAGGCCTTGTCGGCCAGCTTGCCCGCGTCGAGTTCCTTGCCCGTGTACTGGGCCGACACTTCGCCGAACAGCTGGTCGTTGACTTGCCAGCCCAGCGCCGAATACCACGACAGCTTCGGCGTCGACAGCAGGTTGGCGCCCGTGGTCAGGTTTTTCGCCTCGGCCATGTAGGTCACGTTGTTACGCCAGTTCAGGTTTTTCGTCAGCGGGATATTCGCCGTCGCTTCCAGGCCGCTGGTGCGCGCTTTCTGGATATTCGTCATTTTGGTCCACCACTGCTTCTGGTAAAAACCCAGCGGCGCGTAGTCGATCTTGTTCTTGAAATCCGTGTGGAAGTACGTCAGGCCCACGTCCCAGCCATTCTGTTCCCACGCCACGCCGATCTCGCCGGCCGTGCTCGTTTCCGGCTTCAAGTCCGCATTGCCGGCCATGTAGCAGCCGCCCGTGATGTAGCCGAGCGGTTTGAGGCTGCCGCAACCGCGTCCGCCCGACTGCGTGGCCGCCGCCGGCGAGTTTTCCTTCAGGCTGGGGGCGCGGAAGCCTTGCGAGATGCCGCCCTTGATGGTCCAGGCGGGGGCCGGGTGGTACACGAGGTAGAGGCGCGGGCTGTAGTGATTGCCGAACTTGCTGTGGTGATCGAGACGCAGGCCGGCCGTGGCCGTCAGGTTGTCGCGCAGGAACAGCTGATCTTCCGCAAACAGGGCCGAGGTGGTGCCGGACAGGGTGGCGCCGCTCACGGGGTTGCCCAGGTAATCGGTGGGCACGGTGCCGATGGTGTCCGTATTCGTCAATTCCTGGTGCTTCCACTGGCCGCCCATCACCAGCATTTGCTCGATGCCGCCCCAGCCGACCCGTTTTTCCAGGCTGGCATCCAGCGTGCTGTCCTTGGATTTGGCCACCGTACCGACGACTTCGTTGTCGAAATCGTTGTGGTACAGGTTGACCACGGCCTTGCCGAAGTCCCAGCGGCCTTCATAGCCGATGCTGGCGCTCTTGCGTATCAGTTTGCTCGCGCCCCAGGCGCCGAACAGCGGGTAGCCGTCCGCGTCGAGCGTGGTCGAATCCGTCGATTGCTGCTTGCCGTAGCTGGCGTCCAGCGACAGGTTCTGCTTCTTGTCCAGCGCCCAGTTCAGCTGGCCCGAGACAGTCTGGTTGCGTTCGCCGCCGATGCCGCCCGATTTGCCGATTGCTTTTTCATCGGGATTCTGGCGCGTCTGGCCCACGCCCAGGCGCATGCCCACCGTGTCCGACAAGGGGCCGGCCAGGTTCACGCCCAACTGGTGCGCCGTGCCGCGGCCGCTGTCCTGCGGCTGCGTGTAGTTGGCCGTGGCCGAACCGTTCCACTTGCCCGGCACCTTGCGCGTGATGATGTTGATCACGCCGCCCATGGCGTCCGAGCCGTACAGCGACGACATGGGGCCGCGCACCACTTCGATGCGCTCGATCATGTCGGGCGAGATCCAGTTCAAGTCCTGGCGGCCCAGGTCGGGACGGTAGGCCGTGTCGGCCGAGCTGCCGACGCGCTTGCCGTCGACGAGGATCAAGGTGTATTTGTCTGGCAGGCCGCGCAGCTTGATCTTCGACTCTTCGCCCACGGGGCTGGTGCCGCCCGTCACGCCGGGGATGCGGCGCAGCAGGGTATTCAAGTCATACACGGGCTGGCGTTCGATTTCCTCGCGCGTGATGACGCTGATGCTGGCCGGCGCATCCTTGATGTCGATGGCCGTGCCTGATGCCGTGACGACCACCGTGTTCATGGTGGGATCGGCGGCCGCATTGCCTTCGGCCCAGGCGCTGCTGACGGCCAAGGAGAGCAGGCAGGGCAGAAGCAGAGTGGCGCAATGGATGGGGCGGGCGGGCGTAACAGGATGAATGAAGGCGGGACTGCGCTTGGTCATGGTGAACTTTCCGGATGTTGTTTTTTCCTGGCTGCCTTCCGGGTGGCTCGGGTATGAATGATTGAAAATGCAATAAACTGCGCTCCTATTCCGTGAATGAGAATAAGAATCGTTCTTATTGTAATGCCATCCTGGCAAGAAGGAAAGTGCTGAAAGGAAATAAAACACCGTTGCAGCGTGGACATGGCGGCTGCCAGCGTGTGCGTGTTACTCGCGCTGGCATCTGGCGCCGTGTGTGCCAATAATGAAAGCGGTATGATCGATGCTTGGGGAGGGGGCATGAAGACGATGACAAAAACCATGCTGGCGCTGGCCGGCGCCCTGCTGCTCGCTGGCGGCGATGCCTGGGCGCAGGAACCTGCTGCGTCCGATCAACTGCCCGTGTGCCAGCTCGACCCGCGCGACAGCGGCAAGCTCTCGGTGGAACCGTGCCGCCCGGCGCCGCCCGTGCAGCCGCGCCGTTCCGTGGCGCAGGTGATCGGCCGCATGCCGGCCCAGCCAGCGCCACCGGTCGTGCCCATGGCGCCGCTGCCGCCCAGCCCGGCCGCGCCCATGCCGCGCGCGCCGCAGCCCATCGGTTCATGCGACACGGGCGGTTGCCGCGACGCTGCCGGCGCGCGCTATAACGGCGCGGGCAACGCCACGCTCGATGCCAACGGGCGCATCTGCCACCGCAATGGCGCTTTCATGCAGTGTTTCTAAGGAGTCGGTGCCAGCGCATCGCGCTGCCATGCCGGAAGCAATAGGCAGGCCCTGTGCGTTGCCGCCGGGCGCCATGCATGCTGCCACGGCTCCATTTTCTAAATATTGATAAAAAACAAATATCAAGGATGAGTGGCCGGGATTTAATTATTGCTTTTTTGTATATACCATGAAACAATAACAATAAATATTTAATAATTTATTGTTGTCATCGTATTGTTAGCAATCCACAATGAAACCAGCCCATCTTCGTCTCTTGTTCGTCACGTTTTCCATCTGTGCCCTGGCTGTATTTTCCTGGTATTTTTTGGCAGGAAACGCACTGCTGGAGGCGGCCTATGACGGGCGCTCATGGTCGGTCCTCAATAAGGTACTGGGACACGCGGACCGCCACCCGCTGGCATTCTATATTCAGAAAATGGATGCCTTGGTAAGCTTTTACCTGTTGCTTTGGCTGGCATTCACCGTCACTGCCGCAGTGTTCCTGTATCGTTTGCATCGGCCCGCAGCAAAGAGCGACGATGGGCTCGACTACCTGTTGTTCGCCATTTACACCGCAGTGTTTGCCGGAATGCTCCTGCGTTTCGGCACGCAGGAAAGCTGGTACATGATCGATGACATTATGGCATTCAAAGGTACGCCGCCGTTCCAGCACCGCGTCATGTTCATTTTCCCGGCACAGGTCCTGCAGTACCTGTTCCCCCGCCTGGGCGCTATCGAGTGTTTTCTCTGGTCCCAGGTACTGGCCATTGTGCTGATGCTGTGGTCGGTCCGGCGTTTTGCGGCTCTCTTCATCCGACGAGACCTGGCCTTCGTGGCGCAGTTTCTGGTGTTGTGCATGTGGGCGCCCACGGTCACCTATTACACGTTTTACGATATCGGTATTATTTTTGTCTATTCCTTTTGCCTTTACCACCTGCTGCGCCGTGAAATGCTGCCCTATGTGGCGATGCTGGTGGCGGGAACGTTCAATCACGAGATAACGCTTTTCCTGATCGTGACGAGCGGCTTTGTCTTGCTTGGACAGATGAAGCTGCGCTCGCTGGCGGGATGGATCTTGCTGCAACTGCTGCTGTACGGCCTGGTGCGCGTACTGATGTTTTATGTGTTGCCAGCTCATCAGGCATGGGAGGGCGGCAAGATTGACAACAATATCAATCTCTTCCTGCACCATCCGCGTACGCTGGTACAGAACGTTGGCCCTTTATTGCTGTGGTATCTCGTGGCCGCCTGCGGCTGGCGCTATGCGTCGGCGCCGCTGCGGCGCTGCCTGATTATCCTGCCGTGTTTGCTGACCATGACCTTTATGGTGGGACAGTTCAATGAAGGGCGCCAGTTTGACGCGTTCATCCCCGTTGCCGTGGCATTCATGTTGTGCGCACTGAGTGCGCGTGTCGGTGCGCCAGCCATGCCCACGCTGGATCGGGACAGCGCCTGGTTGCTGTTACGCATGCCGGCATCCGGCACGGGAAGGTAATATCATGGCCGAACCGATGTTGCACGCGCAGGGTGAACAGAAGAGTGTACCGCTGGTGGTTGATCTCGACGGTACGCTGATCCATTCGGACTTGCTGTGGGAAGCGATTCTCATCTTTATCAAAGTGCGGTTCCTGCAGCTCTGGCGCTTGCCGTTCTGGCTATTTTCCGGCAAGGCTGGCTTCAAGGAAAAAATGGCGGACATGGTGGAGATCGATCCACAAGCCTTGCCGTATGATCAGATTTTGCTGGCCGACCTTGCGCGACAGCGCAGCGAAGGGCGCCAGATCATTCTGGCGACAGGTTCGCAGCGCCGTTTCGCCGATGCCATCGCCGTCCACCTGGGCCTGTTTGACCGCGTGCTGGCCACCGAGGGTGGGATCAATCTCACTTCGCACAACAAGGCGCATCAACTGAGCGAACTGTTTGGTGCCAGGGGGTTTGATTACATAGGCAATGCCAGTGTTGACGTCGCGGTATGGAATGCCAGCAACGTGGCGCTTTCCGTCACGCGCACGCCGTTCCGGCTGGCGGGTGGCGGCGCCACGCAGCCAGCGGGCACGCCGCGCACTGGGTGGGGCGCGCCCCTGCTCAAGGCAATGCGGCCCCGCCAGTGGCTGAAGAATCTGCTGGTCTTTGTGCCGATGCTGGCCGGCCATGCGCTGAATCTGCCGACTTTCCTGCAGGCGCTGGTGGCGTTTGTGGCTTTTTCGCTGTGCGCCTCTAGCGCCTATCTGCTCAATGATGCGCTCGATGCGCCCGATGACCGACGCCACCCCAGCAAGTGCCGCCGGCCCATAGCCGCCGGCAGCCTGCCGCTGCCCGTTGCCCTTCTGGCCAGTCCGCTGCTGGCCATCCTGGCGCTGGCCATTTGCGCACTGTTCGATCCGCTGCTGTTGCTGGCCGTGGCGATTTACTTCGCCACCACCCTCGCGTACTCGATTTACCTGAAGCGCTTGCTGATGGTCGATATCGTCACCCTCGCCATCCTGTATACCTTGCGCATACTGGGGGGCAGCGCGGCGACGCATATCGAACCGTCGTTCTGGCTGCTGGCCTTTTCCTTCTTTATTTTCCTTAGCCTGGCGCTGCTCAAGCGCTATAGCGAGTTATTCAATCTGGAGCGCCAAGGCAAGGAAAAGACGCGCGGCCGCAGCTATACGACGGCCGATAAGGCGCCGATCGGCATCATGGGCGTGAACAGCGGATTCATTTCGCTGCTGGTGTTCATGCTGTACTTTAATTCCCAAAATATCCTGGTGCTGTATGCGCGCCCTTACCTGTTGCTGGGTATCGTGCCCCTGCTGGTGTTCTGGCTGGGACGATTGTGGACGCTGGCCTTCAGGGGCGAGGTCAACGAAGATCCCGTGTTGTATGTGAGTAAAGATCCCGTCAGCCTCGTGGTCATCGCCGCCTGCATGGCGCTGGCGGTCGGCGCCAGCCTGTAGAATGTCGCACCCTCTCCCGAAACCGTACCCGAACTGCTACCGATGATGACTTCCGCTTCTGCAGGCTTCCTATGGTGCGCGCTGGCCTCAGTGGCCAGCGCGGCGGCCACCTTGCTGATCAAAATGTCCAGCCAGTATGGCAGCGGCCTGAATATCGTCCGCCTGCTGTGGCTGGGCGGCGCAGGGGGAGCCTATGCCCTCGGTTTCATCTGCTATGCGGTGGCGCTGGAAAAGCTGCAAATCAGCCTGGCCTATCCCGTCATGACGGCCATCACGATGGCGCTGGTGACCCTGATCGGCTGCTGCGTGCTGCAGGAAGCGCTCACCATGCCGAAAGTGATCGGCATTCTGCTGATCACGGCGGGTGCTTTCGTCCTGTCCCGCTGAGCGCTCCAACGCCGGCCTGCTCCGTTTATCCATAACTTTTGGCTGTGTTGCGCAAAAAATGGCTACAATTGTCGCCGACATTACGTTTACGTAAACGTAACTATGGCACCATGCAACCATCAGGCGCCGGGAACACGGCCCTTATCACTCAGGAGTTTTCATGCAGATTCAGGACAATGTATTCATCATCACGGGCGGCGCATCGGGTTTGGGCGCGGCCACGGCGCGCATGCTGACGGCAGCAGGCGGCAAGGTCGTGCTGGCCGATGTGCAGACGGAGGCGGGCCAGGCGCTGGCCGCTGAACTGAACGGCGTGTTCGTGCAATGCGACGTGACGTCGGAAGAGGACGGCCTGGCCGTGGTGGCTGCGGCCACCAAGCTAGGTACTTTGCGCGGCCTGGTCAACTGCGCCGGCGTGGCGCCGGCCGTGAAAACCGTGGGCAAGGATGGCCCGCATCCGCTGGCCCTGTTCCAGAAAGTCGTCAACATCAACCTGGTGGGCACCTTCAATATGTGCCGCCTGGCGGCCGACGCCATGGCGAAACAGGACGCGACGGCGGAAGGCGAGCGCGGCATCATCATCAACACGGCTTCCGTGGCGGCCTACGATGGCCAGATCGGCCAGGCGGCCTACGCCTCGTCGAAGGCGGCCGTGGTGGGACTGACCCTGCCGATGGCGCGCGACCTGTCGCGCAACGGCATCCGCGTGATGACGGTGGCGCCCGGCATCTTCGAGACGCCGATGCTGCTGGGCATGCCGGCCGAAGTGCAGGATGCGCTGGGCAAGATGGTGCCGTTCCCTTCGCGCCTGGGCAAGCCCGGCGAATACGCGCAACTGGTAAAGGCCATCGTGGAAAACGTCATGCTCAATGGCGAAACCATCCGTCTCGATGGTGCCATCCGCATGCAGCCCAAATAAGCGTGGCGTGATTTGATGTAGGATACCCCCGTATGGGGCGTACAGCCTTGCCTGGCTGTGCGCCCTTTTTTTATCGGAGAATCCATGATCGCATTGAAGCCGCTGGCGCTGAGCCTGACCTTGCTGGGGGCGCTGGCCGCCAGTCCCGTATTTGCCGAAGTGCCGCAAAAGGCGCCGGAAATCGCCACCGCGTATGCGGAAAAAAACGGCTGGGCGGCGCAGAAATTCATGGTCGCCGCCGCCAATCCGCTGGCCGCCGATGCCGGCTACCAGATGCTCAAAAAAGGCGGCAGCGCCATCGACGCGGCCATCGCCACTCAGCTGGTACTCACCCTGGTCGAGCCGCAATCGTCGGGCATCGGCGGCGGCGCCTTCCTGCTGTACTCCACGGCCAAGGGCGTGCAGGCCTTCGACGGGCGCGAAACGGCGCCGGCCGCCGCCGATGAACACCTGTTCCAGAATGCGGACGGCAGCCCCGTCTCGCGCGCCACGGGCGTGGTGGGCGGGCGCTCCGTGGGCGCGCCGGGCGTGCTGCGCATGCTGGAGCTGGCACACAAGGAGCATGGCAAGCTGCCGTGGGCGACCCTGTTCGGCCCCGCCATCAAGCTGGCGCACGGCGGCTTTCCCGTCAGCCAGCGCCTCAACGGCCTGTTGACCTGGGACCAGGCCCTGAAGCGCGACCCTGTCGCCGCCGCGTATTTCTATGACGGCGAGGGCAAGGCCTGGCCCGTCGGCCACGTGCTGAAAAATCCGCAGCTGGCGCGCACCTTGCGCGAGATCGCCCGCGGCGGCGCCGACGCCTTTTACCAGGGCCGCATCGCGCGCGACATCGCCGCCAAGGTGGCGTCGCACCCGACCAATCCGGGCAAGCTGACGGCGCAGGATATCGCCGGCTACAAGGCCAAGGTGCGCGAGCCCGTCTGCAGCGATTACAAGGCCTGGACCGTGTGCGGCATGCCGCCGCCATCGTCGGGCGGCATCGCCATCGCGCAGATGCTGGGCATCCTGGAAGTGAAGGATATCCGGCCATATGCGCCCGTCGACGGCGTGCCCGATGCGCAGGCAATCCACCTGTTTTCGGAAGCGGGGCGCCTGGCCTACGCGGACCGCAATCGCTACGTGGCCGACACGGACTTCGTGCCGCTGCCTGGCAAGGGCGTCGCTTCGATGCTCGACAAAGCCTACCTGGCGCAGCGCGCCGCCCTGATCGGCGAGAAATCCATGGGTAAAGCCTTGCCCGGCACGCCACCCGGCATGCAGGTGGCGTGGGGCATGGACAATGCCCTGCAGCGCCCGTCGACGTCGCACCTGGTGGCCGTCGACGCTTTTGGGGGCGGCTTGTCGATGACCACCAGTGTGGAAGACGCGTTCGGCTCGCGCCAGATGGTCGACGGCTTTTTGCTGAACAACCAGCTGACGGATTTCTCGTTCGATTCGCGCGATGCCGATGGCCCGATCGCCAACCGGGTCGAGGCGGGCAAGCGTCCGCGCAGCGCCATGTCGCCCACCCTCGTGTTCGAGAAGGGCACGCACAAGCTGGTGCTGGCCACAGGTTCCCCCGGCGGTTCGTCCATCATCAATTATGTGGCCAAGGTCCTGGTCGGCACAATGGACTGGGGCTTGAACGTGCAGCAGGCCATCAGCCTGCCCAACTTCGGCAGCCGCAACGGTCCGACGGAACTGGAAAAGGGCCGCGCGCCGGCCGCGCAAGTCGAGGCGCTGCAGGCGATGGGCCACGAGGTGCGCGTGATTGAGCAGAATTCCGGCCTGCAGGGCATCATGCGCCTGAATGCGCATGGCAAGGATTTCTGGTTTGGCGGCGCCGATCCGCGGCGCGAAGGCATGGTCCGGGGCGATTAGGGGCACCGGACCAAACCTACTGCGCGTCGGTATAGGCGGCCTGCGATGCTCACCGTACTAGAGTACGGTTGCGCTTCTTAGCCACCTCTCCCTTCCGCTCGCTACGGTTTTGTCCGGCGCCGTGACGTGGGCAGTCTGTCTGGATGTTGTTCTGCACACTTTGTATCATCCTTTTCCGGTGCACTCAGTAACTTCCAAACTTTTCCACAAAGTATCAAGACCCTGCTAATCTGCCAGCATGGGAATGCAAAATAAAACAGGCTTGATACTCACGGGAGGGGGCGCCCGTGCCGCCTACCAGGTGGGCGTGCTGCAGGCGATTTCGGCGATTCTGTGGGAAGCGGGTTGGGCGCCGGCGCGCAACCCGTTCGACATCATCTGCGGCACCTCGGCCGGCGCCATCAACGCCACGGCGCTGGCTTGCCGCGCCGATAACTTCGGCGAAGGCGTGCAAAAGCTGCTCGACGTGTGGCAGCACATCGAAGTCGAGCAAGTGTATCGGGCCGATTCGCTGGGCGTGATCCGCTCGGGCGCGCGCTGGTTGTCCTTGCTGTCGTTCGGCTGGCTGCTGCGCCAGTGGCATGCGTCGCCGCCCAATTCCCTGCTCGACAATACCCCGCTGGTCAGCCTGCTGCACCGCATGCTCGACCTGCCGCGCCTGGACGCGGCCCTGGCCGACGGCTTGCTGCATGCGCTGGCCGTGACGGCGTCGTCGTATTCGGGCAGCCGCCACATGACGTTTTATCAGACGGCCGGGGATATCGCGCCCTGGGTGCGCACGCAGCGCCTGGCCTTGCCCGACCAGATCGGCGTGGAACACTTGCTCGCCTCGGCCGCCATCCCTTTTATCTTTCCCGCCGTGCCCCTGTACGTGGGCGGCCAGCGCGAATACTGCGGCGACGGTTCCATGCGCCAGCTGGCGCCGATCTCGCCGGCCATCCACCTGGGCGCGAACAAGGTGCTGGTGGTGGGGGCGGGGCGCATGACGGAACCGGCACCGGCCGCGTCGGAAGCGGCGCGCTACCCGAGCCTGGCGCAGATCGCCGGCCACGCGCTGTCGTCGATCTTCCTCGACGGCCTGGCTGTCGACATCGAGCGCCTGAACCGCATCAACCTGACCTTGTCGATGCTGCCGCCCGAACTGCTGGGCAAGACGGCCTTGCGGCCGGTGGAATTGCTGGTCATCGCGCCGTCCGAGCGGCTCGACGCCATCGCCAGCCGGCATATCGGCAGTTTGCCGCGTCCCATCCGCACCATGTTGTCGGGCATCGGCGCGGCCGAAGCGCGCGGCGCGGCGCTGGCATCGTATTTATTGTTCGAATCGACGTATACTAACGAGCTGATCCGTCTTGGACAGCGCGATACGCAGGCCCGCAAGGACGATGTACTGGCGTTTTTTGGTTCTTGAGACGGCCCCCGGAACAGTTGCCGGAGTTTCGCGTTTTTTTTGACAGGACGATTGTGCTGGTATTTCGACGTGTTTGCGATGTTGCCTCACTGTTAATTTTACTGCTGGGCGGCTGGGCCATGGCGGCGCCTGCGCCCACCCTGCGTTTCGACCAGCTCAGCGTCGACCAGGGCCTGGCGCAGGAATCGGTGCTGGCCATCGCCCAGGACCGGCAGGGCTATATGTGGTTCGGCAGCCAGTCCGGTCTGAGCCGCTACGACGGCTACCGCATGGTCGTCTACAAGAATATCGAGGGCGACAAGACCAGCCTGGCCGACAACTGGGTCGGCGAGCTGCATGTCGATAGCCAGGGCCAGCTGTGGGTAGGCACCGACAATGGGCTGGACCGCTTCGACGCCGCCAGCCAGACCTTCATCCATTATGGTCCCGGCGAAAAGAGCAAGCGCGGCAACGGCAACCGGCATATCCATGCCATTCTCGACGATGGCGCGCGCGGCTTCTGGATCGCCACCTCGGACGGCTTGCAGCATTTCGACCCCGCCACGGGCGCCTTCCGCACCTGGCACCATGAAGAAGGCAACCCGCACAGCCTGGGCGACAATGAAATCAAGGCGCTGGCGCTGGACGCGCAACAGCGCCTGTGGATCGGCACGGTAACGGGCCTGGACATGCTGGCGCCGGGCAGCGAGCGCTTCGAACATTTCGCCGTCGATGCGACGCCCGGCTCGAAGTACAACGTGATCCAGTCGCTGCTGGTCGACCGCCAGCAGAACCTGTGGATCGGCACTATGGCCGGCGCCGAGCGCTGGCGTCTGGGCGGCGCCGGCCAGCCGCCGCAGGCAAGAGTGCGCTTCGGCGAGAAACATGGCTTTTCCGCCATCCGCGTGGCCAGCCTGTACCAGGATGTCGACGCCACCGTCTGGCTGGGCAGCAATGCCGATGGCCTGTTCCGCTGGCTGCCCGACAGCGACACCTTCCTGCAGTACCGGCACCAGACGGGCGACAAGTTCAGCGTCGCCGACAACCAGCTGTCGTCGCTCTACCGCGACCGCGCCGGCACCTTCTGGGTCGGTTCCTGGTACAACGGCGTGAGCCGGGTCGACCTGGGCAGCGGCGGCTTTGCGCGCATGGCGCGCGCGCCCGGCGACGTGGGCGCGCTGGCGGACAAGAAAGTGCGCGCCGTGGCCGACGCGGGCAATGGCAAGCTGTGGCTGGCCACCAAGGGCGGCCTGAAACTGTACGACACGCGCGACGGCAGCTCGCGCCTGTTCGACCTGCGCAGCGCACCCGGCATGTCGCGCGACGAGCAGGTCACCACCCTGTACAAGGCGCCGGACGGCGTATTGTGGGTGGGCGGCTCGACGGGCTTGCACCGCTTCGATCCGGCACTGGGGCGTTTTTTTACCATGCGCTTTGCCGCCGGCGACCCGAACAGCGACACCATCCGCAATGTCGTGAGCGACCGCAGCGGCATGCTGTGGGTCTCGACGCGGGGCGGCGTGCACCGCTTCGATCCCGTCAGTCGCCGTTTTACCACGTACCGCCACGACCCGGCCGATCCGAACAGCCTGTCCGACAACATGGTGCGGCCCGTGCTGGAAGACGGCAAGGGGCGGTTGTGGATAGGCTCCTTCCACGGCCTGGACTTGCTGGACCGCGCCAGCGGCCGCTTCCGCCATTTCCGCCACGATCCGCAAAACCCGCAGAGCCTGAGCCACGATGAAGTGCATTTCCTGCACGAAGACAAGCGCGGCGTGCTGTGGGTGGGCACGGCCAATGGCTTGAACCGCATGGACGTCGACGCCAAGGGCGGGATCCGCTTCCGGCGCTTCCTGCGCAAGGATGGCATGGCCGATGACGCCGTCGCCAGCATCCTCGGCGACGACAACGAACAGCTGTGGCTGAGCACGAACAGCGGCATCACGCGGCTCGACATGCGCAGCGGCCTGTTTCGCAACTACGACAGCGCCGATGGCACGGTGGAAGGCTCGTACTTCGACGGCGCGGCCTTGCGTGCGTCGGACGGCACCATGTATTTCGGCGGCTTCAACGGCATGACGGCGTTCATGCCGCAGGATATCCACGACAACCGCGTGCCGCCGCTGGTGGCCGTCACGGAACTGCAGATCTTCAACAAGCCGGTGGCCATCGGCCGCGGCGAGTTCGCGCATGTGCTCAAGAAGGCCATCGACCATACGCGCGAGTTGGTGCTGACCAGCCGTGAAAGCGTTTTTTCGCTGGAATTCGCGGCCCTGCATTTCGCCGCGCCCCAGCGCAATATGTTCGCCTACCGGCTCGAAGGCTTCGACCAGGACTGGGTCATGACGGATGCGGGGCGGCGCTTTGCCACCTACACCAACCTCGACGCGGGCAACTATGTGTTTCGCGTCAAGGCGGCCAACAAGGACGGCGTGTGGAACGAGAGCGGCGCCACGCTGGCCATCACGATTTTGCCGCCGTTCTGGAAGACCTGGTGGTTCCGCACCCTGATGGCGCTGCTGCTGCTGGGCGCCGTGTATGGCGCGTACCGCCAGCGCGTGCGCGCGCTGCGGCGCCAGCAGAACGAGCTGGAAAAACTCGTCGGCGAACGCACGGCCGAGTTGCAGAGCAAGGAAATCGAGGTGCTGGCCCAGTCGGAAAAGCTGGCACAAGTCAACAGCAGCCTGACGAAAAACGAGGAAAGCCTGCGCCAGGCCAAGCGCAAGGCCGAGGATGCGACGCGCCAGAAGTCGGAATTTTTGGCCAACATGAGCCACGAGATGCGCACCCCGCTGGCCGGCGTGATCGGCATGCTGGGCTTTGCCCTGCGCGACGAGCAGCTGCACGACGCCACGCGCGAGCAGATCCTGCGCGGCCAGGCCAATGCCCAGTCGCTGCTGGTGATCATCAATGACTTGCTCGATTTTTCCAAGATCGAGGCGGGCAAGCTGAGTATCGAAAACATCGATTTCGCGCTCGGCGCGGCCATCGAGACGGTCGTCACCCTGTTCGAGGAGCAGGCGGCCGCGCGCAGCATCGGTTTCTCCATCGATTTCGCGCCCGACCTGCCGCCCTTCGTGGTGGGCGATCCGACCCGCTTGCGCCAGGTGCTGGTCAACCTGGTCGGCAATGCCTTCAAGTTCACCCAGCGCGGCGGCGTCAGCGTGTGTGTCGAGCGGGCCGGCGTGGCCAGCGGCAGCGGCGGACGCCGTGTCAACCTGATCCGCTTTAGCGTCAGCGACAGCGGCATCGGCATCGATGCGGACGCGATGGCGCGCCTGTTCCAGAAGTTCGAGCAGGCCGATGCCAGCACCACGCGGCGCTACGGCGGCACGGGGCTGGGTCTGGCGATCTGCCGCCAGCTGGTCGAACTGATGGACGGCGAGATCGAGGTGGCCAGCACGCCGGGGCAGGGCAGCACGTTTGCCTTCACCTTGCCGCTGGCCGACGGCGTGGCACCGCCGCTGGTGCCGCAGGTGGCGCTGGCGCCGCACAGCCACCAGTTGCGCGTGCTGTGCGCGGAAGACTTCCCGACCAACCAGATCATCATCCGCGTCATGCTCGAAGAACTGGGGCACCGGGTCGACGTGGTCGCCAACGGCGTGCTGGCGGTGGCGGCCTGCGTGCATACGCGCTATGACCTGATCCTGATGGACGGGCGCATGCCGGAGATGGATGGCGCCACGGCGACGCGTCTGATCCGCGTGGGCGGCTGGCCGGACCAGCCCGTGCGCGACCAGGAACTGATGATCGTGGCCCTGACGGCGAACGCCAGCGAAGAAGACCGCAGCCGCTACTTGGGCGTCGGCATGGATGATTTCCTCAGCAAACCGGTGGACGAGGCGGCGCTGCATGGCTTGCTGGCGCGCGCCATCGAGCGCCAGCTGCAGCGCGGTTTCATGTTGCCGCGCATGCCATCGAACGCGCCGCGCGCTAGCGCGCGGGGGCAGGCGGAACTCGACGCCCTGTTCGGCGTCGCGCCGGCCATCCCGGCGGCGGCGTCCGCCCAATCCATCCGCAGTGGCGAACTGCAGCGGCGCATCCGCGTCGCCTTTGTCGCCGACCTGGAAGGGCGCCTGCGCGAACTCGACGATGCCCTGGCGGCGCAGGACCAGGACAACGCCGGGCGCCTGTTGCACGGATTGAAGGGCAGCGCCGCCTATCTCGACGAAACGCAGCTGCACATGCTGTGCACGGAAATGGAGGAGGCGGCCGATGGCGGGCGCTGGACGCAGGTGGCCCTGCATTTGCCGCAATTGCGCGCACTGTTGACGCAAATAGCCGTTTCGGGCAAGGAAATGTAAAATAGGCAATTCCTGCCGTGGAGCGCGCGGCGAAACTGGGTAGAATGCGGCCAGGCACTCTGACGCTGCCGCCAATGGAGAAAGCAATGAAAGTACTGGTGGTTGACGACGATGTCGTGTCGCGCATGGTATTGATGCATCTGATCGACAGCTGCGGCGTGCACGATATCGTGGAAGCCGAAGATGGCGCGGCGGCGTGGGAGCAGCTCGAAGGCGGCTTGCGCCCCGCGCTGTGCTTTTGCGACTTGCGCATGCCGCGCCTGTCAGGCATGGAGCTGCTGCAGAAAATCCGCTCCGACAGCGCGCTCGACGCCATGCCGCTGGTGCTGGTCTCGTCGGCCAATGACCACGACACGGTGCGCGACGCCGTGCAGGCCGGCGCCGCCGGCTACATCGTCAAACCCTTTCAGCCGGAGCAGGTGCGCCAGCATATCGACGCCTGCTTTGACGTCTGCGCCTTGCCGGCCGAAGCGCCGCGCGACACCTTGCAGCGGCTGGGCATCGACGGCGAACGCCTGCTGGCCTACTTGACGGGCTTCCAGGGGCAGATAGTCGCCGCCAGCGAACAGGTCGACGCCTTGCTGGCGCGCGGCGAACCGGCCCAGGCGCGCCAGCAGCTCGAACGGCTGCACCTCGGTTGCCGCACCCTGGGCTTGCATGGTGCGGAAGCCGGCATGAGCGCCTTGCTGCAGTCGGCCGTGCTCGATGGCGAGCAGATACAGGCGGCCCTGGCCGCGCTGGCGCGCAGCGCGGCGCAGCAGGCGCGTTTGCTGCGCCAGGACGGCGCCGACTGATACACCATAACAAAACCTACTGCGCGTCGTGATTTGCGGCTTCCGATGCTCACTGTGCATCCGCACAGCTCCGCTTCTCGGGTCAACGGGGGCGCCGAGCCTCCCATCCGCTCGCTACGGTTTTGTTAGGTGTGTTGAAATTGCTGTTTCTGCTTGCTGGAAAAATACTTTAGGTTTAAAGTATCTGCTTCCGGGCCTTGTGCACGCGCCCGTCACCAGCCAGGATGAGCATGAGCAGCGACCCTTCGCCTACCACCGCATCTCCCCAGGACGACTTTGCGCGCGCGCACCTGCCGCCGCGCGCACTCTGGCCGCAGCTGTGCCTTGATTTGCCCGAGCTGCAGTATCCGCCGCGTCTCAATTGCGTCGCCGCGCTGCTCGATGCGGCCGTGGCCAACGGCGGCGGCGAGCGCACCGCCATCCTTGCCGACGGCCAGCGCTGGAGCTACGCCGATCTGGCGCGGCAAGTCGACCGCATCGCCCACGTATTGCGCGCCGACCTGGGCCTGATCCCCGGCAATCGCGTGCTGCTGCGCGGCGCGAATACCCCGATGATGGCCGCCTGCCTGCTGGCCGTGCTGAAGGCCGGCTGCATCGCCGTGCCCACCATGCCGCTGCTGCGCGCGCGCGAACTGTCCACCATCCTGGCCAGGGCGGAAGTGAACGCCGTGCTGTGCGCGCAGGGCTTGCGCGGGGAGCTCGACGGCTTGCCAGACTTGCCGGCCATGCTGTGCTTTGGCGCCGCCGATGCGGAACTGGAACGGCGCATGGCGGCCCACGATGCGCCATTTCCCGCGCACGACACGGCGGCCGACGACGTCTGCCTGATCAGCTTTACTTCGGGCACGACGGGCGTCCCCAAGGGCACCATGCACATGCAGCGCGACCTGCTGGCCATCTGCGACTGCTTTCCCCGTTCCATGCTGCAGGTGCGCGCCGACGATATCTTCATCGGCACGCCGCCGCTGGCTTTTACTTTTGGCCTCGGCGGCCTGCTGCTGTTTCCCCTGCGTTTTGGCGCGGCCACCGTGCTGCTGGAAAAACTCACGCCCGAGACCCTGCTGCGCGCCATCGCTGCCTATCAGGCCACGATCTGCTTCACGGCGCCGACTTTTTACCGCCAGATGGCGCCCCTGGCGGCCGGCCACGATTTGAGCAGCATGCGCTTGTGCGTGTCGGCAGGCGAGGCGCTGCCGCTGGCCACGCGCGACGCCTGGCAGGCGGCGACGGGACTGGCCATGACGGACGGCATCGGCGCCACTGAAATGCTGCACATCTTCATTTCCGCCACGGGCGAGGGCATCCGCCGCGGCGCCATCGGCAAGGCCATTCCCGGCTACCAGGCATGCATCGTTGACGATGCGGGCGTGCCGCAGCCGCCCGGCGTGACGGGCCGCCTGGCCGTGAAGGGCCCCACCGGCTGCCGCTACCTGTCCGACCCACGCCAGCGCGAGTACGTGCAGAACGGCTGGAACCTGACGGGCGACACCTTCGAGATGGATGCCGACGGCTATTTCTATTACCGCTCGCGCAGCGACGACATGATCGTCTCGGCCGGCTACAACATCGCCGGCCCGGAAGTGGAAGAGGCGCTGCTGCGCCACCCTGCCGTGGCCGAATGCGGCGTGGTCGGGCGCGCCGATGCCGAGCGTGGCCAGATCGTCGAGGCGCACATCGTGCTCAAGGATGGTTTCCAGCCCGGCGACGTGCTGGCGGCCGAATTGCAGGACTTCGTGCGCCAGCAGATCGCCCCGTATAAATACCCGCGCGCCATTCGTTTCTTGCCTGCGCTGCCGCGCACGGAAACGGGCAAGCTGCAGCGCTTCAAACTTCGCACGGACACCCCATGAATATCGTCTGCATCGGCGGCGGCCCCGCCGGCCTGTATTTCAGCCTGCTCATGAAAAAGCAGAACCCGGATCACCGCATCACGGTCATCGAGCGCAACCGCCCGTACGACACGTTTGGCTGGGGCGTGGTGTTTTCCGACCAGACCCTGGGCAACCTGGCCAATGCGGACGAGCCGACGGCGCGCGCCATCCTGCAGGCGTTCAACCACTGGGACGATATCGAGATCCACTTCAAGGGCGAGACTGTGCGCTCCGGCGGCCATGGCTTTTGCGGCATCGGCCGCAAGCGCCTGCTCAATATCCTGCAGGCGCGCTGCGAGGAACTCGGCGTGCAGCTGGTATTCGAGACGGAAGTGCTGGACGACCAGGCCATCGCGAAGCAATACGATGCCGGCCTGGTGATCGCCAGCGACGGCTTGAACAGCCGCATCCGCACGCGCTATGCGGCCAGCTACCAGCCCGAGATCGACCAGCGCCATTGCCGCTTCGTCTGGCTGGGCACGCGCAAGAAATTCGAGGCCTTCACGTTTGCCTTCCGCCAGACGCCGCACGGCTGGTTCCAGGCGCATATCTACCAGTATGACGGCGAGACCTCGACCTTCATCGTCGAAACGCCCGAACACGTGTGGCGCGCGGCGGGACTGGACGCCATGAGCCAGGAAGAGGGCATCGCCTTTTGCGAAGCGTTGTTCGCCGAGGAACTCGATGGCCACGGTTTGCTGAGCAATTCGCCGCACTTGCGCGGCTCGGCACAGTGGATCACCTTTCCCCGCATCGTCTGCCGGCAATGGGTGCACCGCCAGGACGGCGTGCCCGTCGTGCTGATGGGTGACGCGGCCCACACGGCGCATTATTCGATAGGCTCCGGCACCAAGCTGGCGCTGGAAGACGCGATCGAACTGGCGCGCTGCTTCGGCAAGCATGACGGTACGGATGCTGCGCTGGCCGCCTACCAGCAGCTGCGCGCCATTGAGGTGCTGAAGATCCAGAGCGCGGCGCGCAATTCCATGGAGTGGTTTGAAAACGTCGAGCGCTACAGTGCCATGGAAGCGCCGCAGTTTGCCTATTCGATGCTCACGCGCAGCCAGCGCATCTCGCACGAAAACCTGCGCCTGCGCGATCCCGCCTACGTGGCCGGCTATGAATCGTGGCTGGCGCGGCGCGCGGGCGAGCAAGCCGGCGTGGACATGCTGGATCAGGCCTTGCCGCCCATGCTCACGCCTTTCCGGCTGCGCGGCGTGCTGCTGAAAAACCGCATCGCCGTCTCGCCGATGGCGCAGTACAGCGCCGTCGACGGCGTGGCCGGCGACTACCATCTGATGCACCTGGGCGCGCGCGCCATGGGCGGCGCCGGCCTCGTGTTTGCCGAGATGACGTGCGTGTCGGCCGATGCGCGCATCACGCCCGCCTGCCCCGGCATGTACAGCGAAGCGCACACGCAGGCGTGGCGGCGCATCGTCGATTTCGTGCACGCGAACAGCGATGCGAAGATCGCCCTGCAGCTGGGCCACGCGGGCGCGAAAGGCTCGACGCGGCCCATGTGGGACGGCATCGACCAGCCGCTCAGGGAGGGCAACTGGCCGCTGGTCTCGGCCTCGGAACAGCAATACCTGGCCGGCGTCTCGCAAACGGCGCGCGCGGCCACGGAAAACGACCTAGCGCGCATCGAACAGGACTTCGTGCGCGCCACGCTGGCCGCCGCCGTCGCCGGTTTCGACTGGCTGGAACTGCATTGCGCGCACGGTTATCTGCTGTCGAGTTTTATTTCGCCGCTGACCAACCGCCGCACCGACGAATATGGCGGCAGCCTGGAAAACCGCTGCCGTTATCCCTTGCGCGTGTTCCGCGCCATGCGCGCGGCGTGGCCGCAGGATAAACCGATGAGCGTGCGCATCTCGGCCCACGACTGGGTCGATGGCGGCATCACGCCAGATGATGCGGTCGTCATCGCGCGCCTGTTCAAGCAGGCGGGCGCGGACCTGATCGACTGTTCCTCGGGCCAGGTCAGCAAACTCGAACGGCCCGTCTACGGGCGCATGTTCCAGGCGCCGTTCGCCGACCGCGTGCGCAACGAGGCGGGCATCGCCAGCATGGCCGTCGGCTCGATTTTCGAAGCCGACCACGCCAACAGCATCATCGCCGCCGGCCGCGCCGACCTGTGCGCCGTGGGCCGCCCGCACCTGGCCAACCCGGCCTGGACCCTGACGGAAATGGCGCGCATCGGCTACAGCGGCGCCGGCGCTGGGAACGGCGCAGCCTGGCCGAAACAGTACCGGCCGGGCCAGCAGCAGCTGGAACGCAATCTGCAGCGCGAGCGCCAGCTGGCCGCCGCCAACACGGGTCTCACCCCGCAACAGGTGGCCGCGCGGCTGCTGGAGGGATGGACATGAACAAGGAAGCATCGATGGACGCATTATCAGGAAAACATGCGCTGGTGACGGGCGCCGGCAGCGGCATCGGCCTGGCCTGCGCGCACGCCTTGCTGGACGCGGGCGCAAGGGTCACCCTGGCCGGACGCGATGGCGCGCGGCTGGCGCGCGCGCGCATGCAGCTGGAAGAGGCGGGCCACGCGGGCAGGGTGGCGATCTGCGTGCTCGACGTGGCCGTGGAAGCGTCCGTGCAGGCGGGCTTCGCGCAGGCGGCCGCGCATTTCGGCCGCATCGATATCCTGGTCAATAACGCGGGCCAGGCGCATGCTGCGCCTTTCGGCAAGACGGACGCCGCCATCTGGCAGCAGATGCTGGCCGTGAACCTGACGGGCGTGTTCCACTGCTGCCAGGCGGCCATGCCGGCCATGCTGGAAGCGGGTTGGGGGCGCATCGTCAACGTGGCGTCGACGGCGGGCCTGAAAGGTTACCGTTACGTCAGCGCCTATGTCGCCGCCAAGCATGGCGTGATCGGCCTGACGCGCGCGCTGGCGCTGGAAGCGGCGCCGCGCGGCGTCACCGTCAACGCCGTCTGCCCCGGCTACACGGAAACGGAGATGGTGGCGCAAGCCGTGCAGAACATCGTGCGCAAGACGGGGCGCGGCGAAGACGCGGCGCGAGCGGAACTGGCGGCAGCCAATCCGCAGCAGCGGCTGGTGCAGCCGCGCGAAGTGGCCGATGCGGTGGCCTGGCTTTGCCTGCCCGCGTCGTCCGCCATGAATGGACAATCGATCGCCGTCGCCGGCGGCGAAGTCATGTAACCGAATGAAGATCATGGACAAAGAAAACGAAAATGTGCAGGACGAACCCGTGCTGGATCTGGCCAGCCGGCTGACGCAGGACCACCACCAGTCGCTCAAGCTGTGGCTGCGCATGCTCTCGTGCACAGTGAAAATCGAAAACGAGGTGCGCACGCGCCTGCGCGCCACCTTCGGCATCACCTTGCCCCGCTTCGACTTGATGGCACAGCTCGAACGCTTTCCCGAAGGTTTGCGCATGGGCGAACTGTCCAGGCGCATGATGGTCACAGGCGGCAATATCACGGGCATCACCGACCAGCTGGAGCAGGAAAAACTCGTGGTGCGCGTGGTCGACCCGAAAGACCGCCGCTCGTACAGCGTCAAGCTGACGCCAGCGGGCCGGCGCGCGTTCGACGAGATGGCGCGCGTGCATGAGGGCTGGATCGCCGAACTGCTGCACGGCGTGACGCCCGATGACAAAACCCGTTTGATCGACCTGCTGTCGCAGATGAAACAGCACTTGAATGAACACGATCGTGACACCATCGATAAATAAAGGAAGCACCATGCGCCATCTACCGGGCCAGCCGCAAGACCTGCCAGGCAACCGCGCCAGCCTGACCGGCTACGCCGCGCGGCATTTTCTGTTTTCCGTCGAAGGCGGCGTGGCCACCTTGACCCTGCACCGGCCCGAGCGCAAGAATCCGCTCACCTTCGATTCGTATGCGGAGCTGCGCGAGCTGTTCCGCGCGCTGGCGCATGCGGACGACGTCAAGGCCGTGGTCATCACGGGCAGCGGCGGCAATTTCTGCTCGGGCGGCGACGTGCACGACATCATCGGACCGCTGACGCGGCTCGACATGCCCGGCCTGCTGGCGTTTACCCGCATGACGGGCGACGTGGTGAAAGCCATGCGCGCCTGTCCGCAGCCCATCGTCGCCGCCATCGACGGCATTTGCGCGGGCGCCGGCGCCATGCTGGCGCTGGCTTCCGATATCCGCATCGGCACGGCGCGCAGCAAGACGGCCTTTTTGTTTACCCGCGTGGGCCTGGCCGGCTGCGACATGGGCGCCTGCGCCTTGCTGCCGCGCGTGATCGGCCAGGGCCGCGCCGCCGAATTGCTGTACACGGGGCGCTCCCTGGCCGGAGCCGAGGCCGAACGCTGGGGCTGGCTTAACCGTCTGGTCGAGCCGGAAGAACTGGCCGAGGCGGCGCAGCTGTTCGCCGCCGGCCTGGCCAGCGGCCCCACCTTCGCGCACGGCATGACAAAAAAAATGCTGCAGCAGGAGTGGAACATGGGCGTCGACGAAGCCATCGAGGCGGAAGCGCAGGCGCAAGCCATTTGCATGGCCACCAACGATTTTCACCGCGCCTATCACGCCTTCGTGGCGAAAGAAAAACCGCAGTTCGAGGGCGATTGAGAAGATGAACAAGACACGCGACACCACTTACCTGGACTGGCCGTTTTTCGAAGCGCGCCATGCGGAACTTGAGCGTGACCTCGATGCGTGGGCGACGCAGCACCTGGACGACGAGCATGGCGGCGACGTCGATGCGGCTTGCCGCGCGCGGGTGGCGCAACTGGGGCAGGGCGGCTGGCTGACCTACGCCACGGGCACCGATGGCCAGATCGACACGCGCGCCATTTGCCTGATGCGCGAAACCCTGGCGCGCCACGACGGCCTGGCCGATTTCGCCTTTGCCATGCAGGGACTCGGCTCCGGCGCCATCGGCCTGTTCGGCAGCGCCGGGAACAAGGCGCGCTATTTGCCGGACGTGGCCAGCGGCAAGCGCATCGCCGCCTTTGCCCTGTCCGAGCCGCAGGCCGGCTCCGACGTGGCGGCCATGGCCTGCGCGGCGCACCGCGACGGCGACGACTATGTGCTCGACGGCGAAAAGACGTGGATTTCGAACGGCGGCATCGCCGACTTCTACGTCGTCTTTGCGCGCACGGGCGAGGCGCCAGGGGCGCGCGGCATCAGCGCCTTCATCGTCGACGCCGACAATCCGGGGCTGGAAATCGCCGAGCGCATCGCCGTCATCGCCCCGCATCCGCTGGCGCGCCTGCGCTTTGCCAATTGCCGCGTACCCGTGTCGCAGCGCCTGGGCGAGGCGGGGCAGGGCTTCAAGGTGGCGATGGCCACGCTCGATGTGTTCCGCACGTCGGTGGCCGCCGCCGCACTGGGTTTCGCGCGGCGCGCGTTCGACGAGGCGCTGCGCCACGCGACAAAGCGCCAGATGTTCGGCCAGACCCTGGCGGACTTCCAGTTGACGCAGGAAAAATTGGCGCAGATGGCCACCGGCATCGACGCGGCCGCGCTGCTGACCTACCGCGCCGCCTGGCAGCGCGACCAGGGCCGCAAGGTGACGAAGGAGGCCGCGATGGCCAAGCTGACGGCCACGGAAACGGCGCAGCAGGTGATCGACGCGGCCGTGCAGCTGTTCGGCGGCATGGGCGTGGTCAGCGGGCACCCGGTCGAGCGCCTGTACCGCGAAATCCGCGCGCTGCGCATCTACGAGGGCGCCAGCGAAGTGCAGCAATTGATCATCGCGCGCGAACTGCTGCGCGAGGCGGCGGACGCATGAACGGCAAGAACAACGAGGAGAACACAATGCAAGTGCTGCAACCAGCGGGATGGGCCAGGCCGCGCGGCTATGCGAACGGTATTGCCGCCAGCGGACGCACGGTGTACGTCAGCGGCATGATCGGCTGGGATGCGCAGGGCCAGTTTCATACGGACGATTTTGCGGGACAGGTGCGCCAGGCCTTGCAGAATATCGTCGCCGTGCTGGCCGAGGCCGGCGCCTTGCCCGAGCACATCGTGCGCATGAACTGGTATGTACTGGACAAGAAGGAATATGTGGCGGCATATCCACACATTGGCGTTGCCTACAGGGAAATCATCGGCAAGCATTTTCCAGCCATGACGGCGGTGCAAGTGGCGGGACTCATCGAGGACAGAGCGAAGGTCGAGATCGAAGTGACGGCCGTGTTGCCTGAATGAATTATTTTTGTCAAAATTATATTTTTTGAGCTAAAATAAGAAATATAAAAACAATATCTGCTATGTTATATTTGGCAACCGGAAAATACGCCGGCTTCAAATACTGACAGTCGAGGCAGATGATGCACAATAATTTTAAGGCGGTAAGAAGTGTGGTGCTGGCCCTGGCCGGTATGGGTGTTTGCCTGGGCGCGCAGGCCGGAACCGGCACGTCGCTACTCTCTCCCGGCTATCAAACGCAACTGGAAAGCTGGCTTGGCGAAGGCCGCCTGGCGCTGACGAATATCTACAGCAAGGCGGCGGGCGACACCTCGCTCGATTTTCACAAGGCCTCCGATGGCAAGGGGCGCACGTTTTCCGTCATGGAAGCGACCAATGCCTCGGGGCAAACCTGGCTCGTCGGTGGCTATAACCCGCAAAGCTGGAGTTCGACCGATGGCATGCATGTGACCATGGAAGATAGCCAGCGCACAGGTTTCCTGTTCAATCTGACAGCGGGTTTCATGCTGCCGCAATTGAAGCAGTATTTCAGCGGCGATGGCATCGGCAAGGATCAGACCTACAATCAGGAAAATTATGGTCCCACCTTTGGTGTCGGCCATGATCTGTATGTACCGCAGGACTTGACGCACGGCGGCTATTCTTCCCTTTACACCTACAATTACCGTGGACACCCGGCGAGCGGGATCAGCCTGATCGATGGTTCCAGTTTTACGGTACCGAACATTACGTACGGCGCGATACAGGTGTTTACCATCAGTGCGGTGCCGGAGCCTGCCACTTATGGCGTGCTGCTGGCGGGGCTGATCTTGCTCGCTGGCATGCATTTGCGTCAGCAGCGGACAAGCTTGCGCGCCCGCAGCTGAATGCTGCAGTCGCGCCGATATCGGATACGCTTGCGCGTGCCGCGGGAGCGGTGCGCCATGTCGCCTGCCGCGCCCTCGTTGCCGGAAAATTGATTGATGGCCATTAGCTCATCGGCAGTCGCCGAGGCTTGATGTTGTCGTATGAGCAACCACCCACGCTTGGGATTTTGTAGTGTTATTTAATACCTTTTCATTTTTCCTCATTTTCCTTCCGCTGGCACTGCTGGGCTACTTTGTCCTGTCACGCTATTCGCTGCGCCTGTCCATCATCTTTCTATTGCTGGCATCGGTTGCATTCTATTGTTACTGGGATATCGCCTTCCTGCCCTTGCTGGCCTTGTCGATCTGCACCAACTTTGCCGTCGGGCGCGCCATTTCGCTGCACCATGGACAGGGCCGCCTGCGCCGGGCAAAGCTGTGGCTGATCGGCGGACTCGTCTTTAATCTGTCCCTGCTCGTCTTTTTCAAGTACTTTGACTTCCTGTTGAGCAATATTGCCGCGCTCACGGGGGCGCCCATAGAGCCCATCGGGATTACTTTGCCCATCGGTATTTCCTTCTTCACCTTCACGCAAATCGCCTATCTAGTCGATTGCCATGCCGGCAAGGTCAAGGACTATCAACCTGAAAGCTACGGCTTGTTCGTTACGTACTTCCCCCACCTGATTGCCGGCCCCATCCTGCATCACAAGGAGATGATGCCGCAGTTCTCGGAGCCGGCCCGGCACGTTCCGCATCGCGGGCGGCTGGTGGTGGGCCTGAGTTTCTTTACCATCGGCCTGTTCAAGAAGGTCGTCCTGGCCGATGGCGTGGCCCGCTTCGTAGGGCCCGTCTTTGACCTGCATCATCAGCACCTGAGCATGCTCGAAGCCTGGGCCGGAGCGCTGGCCTATACTTTCCAGTTGTATTTCGATTTCTCGGCGTATTCCGACATGGCCTATGGCTTGTCTTATATGTTCGGCATCGTCTTGCCCATCAATTTCAACTCGCCATACAAGGCGGCGTCCATCATCGATTTCTGGCGCCGCTGGCATATCACCCTGTCCAATTTTCTGCGCGACTACCTGTACATTCCGCTGGGCGGCAATCGCAAGAGTGCGTTCTTGCGCTACCGCAATCTGTTGCTGACGATGCTGCTGGGTGGACTGTGGCACGGCGCCAATTGGACGTTCTTGCTGTGGGGCATGTTGCACGGTATTTATCTGATCATTAACCATGCCTTGCGGCACATGCTGGGCGGGCGTAGCAACTGGGCGCTGCGCCTGGGCGGCGCCTGCGCCACCTTCCTGGCCGTGGTTGTGGCCTGGGTCTTCTTCCGCGCCAATTCGGTGGGTGTGGCGCTGGACGTGCTGCATGCGATGTGGGGTGGCACTCTGACGCCGGCCATGCGCGAGACCGTGTTGGGCATGAACCGCATCATGGAGCTTGGCAGTTGCCTGTGGTGGCTGGGCGCCTGCGCCGTTATCGCTTTCTTTTTGCCGAATGCCTATGACCTGCTGGGCCGTGGCTTGCGTCTGGAGCAGGAAAACCGTCTGGAAGGCGGGCGCGGCAACTTGTTGCTGGGTGCCTTGCTGTTGTTGTGCCTGTTCTTGCTGTCGATCAGCGAGACCCGTGGCGTATCCGAATTTCTGTATTTTAACTTTTAAATCATCATGCGTTCATCCATTACGATAGGAATCGGTGTGCTGCTGATGGCGCTGGTGCTCGAGGCTGTGTTGCAGTGCCTGCCGGTGTCGTCCGGCTTGCGCCTCGCGCAAAGCAGTGCAAGCATGCCGCTCAGCCGTTACTTGCCCGGGCAGGAGTATGTGTATTCGCATGGCTGGGCATTGTCGAACGCGCGCCGCGGTGTCACCAACGGGCAGGGTTTTGCCAATTCCGCCGAGTTCAAGCCGGATCCCGCCGTGCTGGTGCTGGGCGACAGCTTTGTCGAAAGCCTGATGCTCGACTACCCCGACACCCTGCAGGGGGAGCTGGACCGCATGCTGGGCGGGGCCGTGGTGTCGGCCGCCAGTTCGGGCAACGGCTTGGCCGATACGCTCGAGATGCTGCGCCATTATGCGCCGCGCCTGCATCCACGCAACGTGGTCGTTCTGATCGATTCGGGAAATCTGAACAACCTGCTGTTGCCCGCACCACGCAGCCACAACCAGTTCGTGGCCGGCCCTGATGGCGTGCGGACGGTCCATGTCGACTATGTCGAATCAAAGCTCAAGCGCTGGCTGGCGCACTCGGCCCTTGTGCGCTATACCTATTACAACCTGAAGCTGCCGGACTGGATATCGTCGCTGCGACGCGCAGCTCACGCGCCAGTGGCCGACGATACCGGGGCGGCGGCGCGCGACCAGATGCTGGCCTACTATTTCGCGCAGATCAAGGCGCTTCCCGGCGCCGCCGACTGGCAAATGGTCTTTGTGGTCGATGGGGAGCGCAACACCTTGTATGAGCCGAAGAAGGGCAAACCGTCGTGGCACGGCGATGACCGCCAAGTTTTCATGGCGCAGGCGAGGCAGCATGGCCACGTCGTGGTCGACATGCAGCCCGTGTTCGAGGAGCATTGGCGCGAGCATGCCGAGCGGCTCGATTTTCTGCCGATGGATGGCCACTGGAACAAGGTGGCGCATGGCTTGGCGGCGCAGCATGTCATGCCCTTGCTGTTGCCGGCCGGGCAGCCATAGCCGGGAGCCGCGCGCCACGCCAGCCGGATTTTCCGTTGCGTACCAGCGTCCGCTATGTCCACGGTGCGCGCCACCCTGTATAATGCCGCTGCGCGTGTCGCCATCGTACAATGGATAGTACAAGGTCCTCCTAAGACTTAAATGCAGGTTCGATTCCTGCTGGCGACACCACATTCCACGCAACGCGCGCCGGTGGCCTGAGTTCATGCTGGCTGCAATGTACTGGTGGTGCCGAGTTGTCGGTACAATGCGTGCTTCATTCATCCAATCGGCAGCTGTTTGGCGCACCACGCGGTGCGCGCGAGGCGGCGCCCGTACACCTTTACTCATTATGGCTGTCATTTCTCTTTCATCGGCGCAACTTGCGTTCGGTCACGTCGCGCTGCTCGATCACGCGGAATTTTCACTGGAAACCTCGGAACGGGTCGGCTTGATCGGCCGCAACGGCACAGGCAAATCCTCCTTATTGAAAGTCATTTCGGGCAAGTTCAAGCTCGATGATGGCCTGTTGGTGATGCAGCAAGGCATCAAGATCGCGTACGTGGAGCAGGAGCCGCAATTTGACCCGGACATGTCTGTCTTCGACGCCGTCGCTTCCGGCATGGGCGAATCGCAGGCATGGCTGAAGGAATACGATGCGCTGACGGGCCAGTTCGGCCAGGGCAATGACGACGAACTGATGGAACGCATGCACGACATCCAGGTCAAACTCGATGCGGCCGATGCGTGGAGCTTGCCGAACAAGGTGGAAACCGTGCTCGACCGCTTGAACCTGACGGGCGACATGCTGATGAAAACCCTGTCCGGCGGGATGCAGAAGCGCGTGGCGCTGGCGCGCGCGCTGGTGTCGGCACCGGACGTGCTGCTGCTCGATGAGCCGACCAACCATCTGGACTTCAGTTCCATCCTGTGGCTGGAAGGTTTGCTGCGCGACTTCAAAGGCAGCGTGCTGTTCATCACCCATGACCGCTCCTTCCTCGACAACGTTGCCACGCGCATCATCGAACTCGACCGCGGCCGTTTGCTGTCGTATCCGGGCAACTTCACGGCTTACCAGACGCGCAAGGCGGAGCAGCTGGAAATCGAGGAAGTGGAAAACGCCAAGTTCGACAAGTTCCTGGCGCAAGAAGAAGTGTGGATACGCAAGGGCGTCAAGGCGCGCCGCGTGCGCGACGAAGGCCGCGTGCGCCGCCTGGAAGCGCTGCGCCTGACGCGCAATGCGCGCCGCGAGCAGCAGGGCCAAGTGAAACTGGACGTGTCGGCCGGCGAACGCTCGGGCAAGATCGTGGCGGACCTGGAAAACGTTTCGAAGATCTACGGCGACAAGGTCATCGTCAAGGATTTCAGCGCCACCATCTTGCGCGGCGACAAGGTTGGCCTGATCGGCGCCAACGGCGCCGGCAAGACCACCTTGCTGAAAATGATTCTGGGTGAAGAGCAGTCGGACACGGGCACAATCCGCCTGGGCACCAAGCTGCAGGTCGCGTATTTCGACCAGATGCGCACGCAGCTGAACGAAGAGGCGAACCTGATGGAGACCATCGCGCCTGGCAGCGACTGGGTCGAGATCAATGGCCAGCGCCGTCACGTGATGACGTACCTGAACGACTTCCTGTTCGCGCCGGAACGTGCCCGTTCGCCCGTCAAGTCGCTGTCCGGTGGCGAGCGCAACCGTTTGCTGCTGGCGCGCCTGTTCGCCAAGCCGGCCAACGTGCTGGTGCTCGATGAGCCGACCAATGACTTGGATATCGATACCCTGGAATTGCTGGAAGAGTTGCTGGAAGAATACACCGGCACCGTCTTCCTCGTCAGCCATGACCGTACCTTCCTCGACAACGTGGTCACGCAGGTGATCGTCGCCGAAGGCGAGGGCAAGTGGCGCGAATTCGTCGGCGGCTACACGGACTGGGAGCGCGTGCGCACCTTGCCGATCGCCACGGCGCCTGCCAGCAAGCCGGCCGTGAAGGTCGAAGCCGCCGCACCCGTTGCCAAGCAGAAAAAGCTCAGCTACAAGGAGCAGCGCGAGCTGGAAGAGTTGCCGAAATTGATCGCCAAGCTGGAAGACGAGCAATCGGTGCTGGCCGCCGAACTGTCGCATCCGGACTTCTACAAGAAGACGCCGGCCGAAGGCAAGCGCCTGAATGCGCGCGTGGCCGAGATCGAAGGCGAACTGCTGGAAGCGCTGGAAAAGTGGGAGCAGATCGAGGCGCGCAGCAATGCCTGATTAGTTTCTTGCATACCCTGTTGTAATTTAAGTTAGGATTACTTGCCACGGCAACGGTTCTGCTTGATATAATTATATAATTATATTTTTTATATCGGGGGATGCATGTTTGTTATCAAAAACACGCGCTCCGGACCACGGCGTCCGGCGCGTGGTTCCACCTCCGGTGCGCATCGGCATGTTTGACCGCGCCGCCTTGCCCCGGGTAGCGCCATTCCTGGCCTACCTCTCCTTTATCTTCATCGCCGACATGCTGGGCCGGGCCGGCTTTGCCGCGCAGGATTTGCGCTGGCTGTACGCCGTCAAGATCGGCGTCGTGCTGGGCATGTTGTTGTACTGGCGCCGCAGCTATACAGAACTGGTCTGGACAGGGCTGGGTGCGCGCGCTATTGCCGTCGCCATCTCCGCCGGACTTGTTGTTTTTTTGCTGTGGATTAATTTGAATGCGGGCTGGATGAGTATCGGCAGCGCCGACGGTTTCGATCCCCGCAATGACGGCAGCATCGAGTGGACGCTGGTGGTGCTGCGCATCGCTGGCGCGGCGCTCGTGGTGCCTGTGATGGAAGAGCTGTTCTGGCGCTCCTTCCTGCTGCGCTGGATCGATGCCCCGGACTTTCTGAAATTTAACCCGCGTCTGGCGAGTGCAAAGGCCTTTGTTGTCAGCGTGGTACTGTTTGGCTTCGAACACAATTTGTGGCTGGCCGGGATCGTTGCCGGTGCTGCTTATAGCTTGCTGTACATGCGCAGCCAGAACCTATGGTCGCCGATCCTCGCGCATGGCGTGACAAATGGCGTACTGGGCCTCTGGATTGTTTCCGGTGGACACTGGACTTACTGGTAATATTGCCAACTAACTGTTTGCTCTTTCAAAGACAATGCCCATGTTGAATTCCCCGCCAAAAAGCCTCCGTAGCCACCCATGTCTGCCGCCTGGCATGCCGCTCATGTCTATCTTGCGTGCCGCTTGCGTGCTCGTGGTCGGAGGTGTGGCCAGCTCGTCGGCAATGGCCGCCTGGAGCGATACCATTTCCCCGTTCCTGGCGACCTCGTATTCCTATGACGACAATCTGTTGCGCCTCGACGACAATGTTCCCGGCTATAACGGTCCCCGTTCCGATACGTCGCGCCAGATACAGGCAGGTTTTCTCGTCAACCGGCCGATCGGGCGCCAGGTGCTGACGGGGCAGGCCAAGTGGTCGCGCGTGTCGTTCCAGCATTTTGACCAGTTCAACTACAGCGGCAAGGATTTCCTGGCCGATCTTGAATGGCATCTAGGCAATCATCTCGATGGCCACGCGGGCGCCCTGTATTCGCAAACTCTGACGCCGTTCAGCGATTTCCAGAGCACTGAACGCAATTTGCGTACGCGTCAGCGAGAGTACGTCGATGGCGGCTGGCGTTTCCATCCGAGCTGGCGCGTGCGTGGCGCTTACAGCCGTGAGCGCTACTCGTATGACTTGTTGTCGCAGCGCATGTCCAACCGTGAAGAAAAAGCGACGGAACTGGGGCTTGATTATTTGCCTGCAAGTAATAGTCGTGTCGGCGTGCAGTTGCGGCATATCAATGGCAGCTATCCGAATCGCGTCAACGGCGGCCAGTTCGGCGTCGACGATGGCTATACCCAGGATGAGATCAAGGCGAATATTTATTGGAATTACAGTGCGATTACCCAAGTGCAACTCTTGGGTGGATGGGTGCGCCGCAGCCATTCCTTTTATTCGGGGCGCAATTCGAGCGGCGCCAACGGGCGCATCGTGGTGAACTGGGCGCCGCTGGGCAAGGTGCGTTTCACCGGTTCCCTGTGGCATGAGTATGGAGTAGTGGAAAATGCGCTGATTTCGAGCAGCCTGAATAATGGCGCCAGTGTTGCCGCCGCCTGGGATATCACGTCCAAGGTTCGCATGGATGCGCAACTGCGCCGCGAGAAGCGCGACTTTTCGGCCGCCAGCGGCCTGGTATTGCCCGTCGATGTCAGCGACACCTCGCATACCGAATCTCTGGGACTAACCTATGCTCCGCAGCCGAATATCCAGCTGGGTCTGAACGCCTTCCGCGACACGCGCAAGGGCGCACCTATTATTAATACTGGCAGTTTCCGCGCCAAAGGCGTGTCGTTCAGCGCCAGTGTCCAGTTCTGAAGAGCACTATGACGGTTAATGATATACCCTTGATTTCGTTCTTTCAGCGCATACTCGACCCATTGATTATCATGGGTACGCTGTATCTGTTGTCCGCCTTGTCAGGTTCCCCCTTTACTGGCTATTCGTTGGTATTGATGATCCTTGCGTTCTTTATTTCATCATCCGTATTCCAGTATGTCGATCCCTATCGTACCTGGCGCAGCGGTCGGATGCTGGCCTATACCCGCGATATTTTTGTCAGCTGGGGCATCACAGCCCTGATTCTGGTATTCCTGGGTTCGGCGACAGGACTGGCGTTTCATTTCGACCGCGAACTGGTGCTGGCCTGGTTTCTGCTGACGCCATTCATATTGCTGCTCAGCCATCTGGCTGCGCGGCGCATGGTGGCCGATCCCGGGCGCGACAGCGAAGTGCGCTCCGTCGTCATCATTGGCGCCAATGATGCCAGCCTGAAGTTTGCCGCCACCGTCGAGCGCAATCCGAATCTGTTCATGAGCGTACGGGGCTTTTTTGACGACCGTACCGATGACCGCTGGCCCGAGAAAATGCGTGAGCCCATGCTGGGCAAGATGGCCGATATCGCCGCCTATGTGCGCGAACACAATATCAAGATGATATTCATCAGCCAGCCCATTTCGGCGCAGCCGCGCATCCGTAAAATGCTCGATGAACTGCAGGATACGACGGCGTCCGTGTACTTCTTGCCGGATATTTATATCTTCGACCTGATGCAGGCGCGTTTCGACAATGTGGGCGGCATGCCGGTGATCGCCATCCGCGAGTCGCCGTTTACCGGTTTTAACAGCATGGTCAAGCGGGGCAGTGACATCGTGCTGGGCTTGCTGATCCAGATCATGCTGTTACCAGTGATGTTGGTCATCGCCATTGCAGTCAAGGTAACATCGAAAGGCCCCGTGATCTTCCGCCAGCGCCGCTACGGCCTGTATGGCGAGGAAATCATCGTCTATAAATTCCGTTCGATGACGGTCAGCGAGGATGGCGACAAGGTAGTGCAGGCCACCAAGAACGACCAGCGCGTGACGCGCGTGGGCAGCTTCTTGCGCCGCAGTTCACTCGATGAGTTGCCGCAGTTCATTAACGTGCTGCAGGGACGCATGAGCATTGTCGGGCCGCGTCCGCACGCCGTGGCGCACAATGAGCAGTATCGCAAGCTGATCAAGGGCTATATGCTGCGCCACAAGGTCAAGCCGGGCATTACCGGTTGGGCCCAGGTGAATGGCTTGCGCGGGGAGACGGAGACGCTCGACAAGATGGAGGCGCGCATCCATTTCGACCTTGACTACCTGCGCAACTGGTCGCTGTGGTTGGACTTATGGATCATTTTGCGCACCGTCAAGGTGGTGCTGAAGCGCGACAATGCGCATTGAGCGCGCATTGATGGCGGGCCGCCACACCGGACTTGAATATTTTTTGCAGAGATTTAATACGCGTTAAAATGGCGCAATCATGCGAGATGTCCAATAGCCGGTTCCTGGAGCCGGCCGAACAGTGATTCGATGAGCCAGACGACCCTATGAGGCAAGCACGGCGACATGATGTGCACGGTGACATGCTCCGCCTGCCTGACGGCGGGCCAGCTAGTCGACCATGGCATGCGCGCCATGCCCGCTGGAACCTCGCCCTGCCAGCATGGCGTCGGTCTGCTGTTGAACAGCGGCAGACCTCAAGGCACCGGCCCCATTCCTGCCGCTTTCCCATGTTTGCCCGCCTCCGATTATTGTGCGGCGTAGTGCAAGTGCCCCTCGCTACGCAATAAATATTTTCCTGTGGAAATTATTTATTGAGGCATCGCTATTGCAAGGCTTGTGTTTCTGATGAAACAGTTGTTTTTAAGATCTTTTAATAGTTTTTTAAGCAAATATTTCCCTAGTAAGCTAGTACACTGTGTATCATATTTATAATATTGACAATCATGTGGTCGCAAGCCCATAATTTCAATCGAAATCTGCTTTTTTTGACAATGTTTTGTTGCCAAGTGAGTTATCATCACGTTCACAAAATTATCAGCGGATTTCCTTACCTGAACTGAAGGAGTCATTTTGAACCAAGTGCAAATCGCCCGTGTGTCTTCGAGCACGTCCGCCATGCCTTCCCGTCTGCTGTGCGCAGGCCTGGTTGTGCTGGCCGTCGCAGGATTGTCTGCTTGTGGCAATAAAGAAAAAAAGCCCGGCCAGGCGCTGGCGAGTGTAAATGGGGAAGAAATCACCGTCCTGCAGCTCAATGAAGAGATGCAGCGCGCCAATGTTCAGGCGCCGCAGCAGGAAGCGGCGAGCAAACAGTTGCTCGAATCGCTGATCGACCGCCAGTTGCTGCAGAACGAGGCGGCCAAGGACAAGACGGACCGCGATCCCAAGGTGGTGCAAGCGATCGAACGCGCCAAGGCGCTGATCGTCGCGCAAGCCTATATGCAAAAGCGCATCGGTACGATCGCCCGCCCCACCAAGCAGGAAGTGGAAGAGTACTTCCAGAAGAACCCGCAATTTTTCAGCGAGCGCAAGCAATTCGACATGCGCGAACTGGTGATTGCCAGCGCGGACATGAACGACCAGTTGAAGGCGGCCATGGATAGCGCCAAGACGCTCGACGACGTGGCTGCCTGGCTCGAGGCGCATAAGGTCAAGTTCGCCCGTACACAGTTGTCGCGCACCAGCGCCGACCTGGCGCCCGAGCTGAGCGCGAAATTGCTGTCGATGCCGAAGGGCCAGTTGTTCATTATCCGCGAAGGAGACCGCACCTTGCTCATTTCCCTGGCCGATATCCGCGACAATCCCGCGACCCTGGCACAGGCTGCACCGCAGATCGAACAATTTTTATTCAACAAGAAAAACAAGGATGCCGCCGATGCCGAACTGAAGCGTCTGCGTGCCGCCGCCAAGATCGAATACCTGGGCAAGGACGGCCCCCCGGCCGCCGCATCGGCAGCGGCCAGCGCCGCGGCTCCGGTACCTTCACCTGCTTCGGCGGCCCAGGCAGCACCGGCGAAGAGTTCCTCGGAAGCAAATGATCGTGGCGTTGCTGGCTTGAAGTAAGTCGCAGCATTTTAGGTAAGTAACTCTATCAATGGAATAAGCGAATCATGAAACGACTTTTGATGTGGTGCATGGCCACTCTGTTGGCCTTGAGCGCCGGCTTCGCCGGTGCTGCCGATGTACAGCTGGGCGCCGGCGACGTATTGAAAATTTCCGTCTATGGCAATCCCGACCTGGCGCTCGAAACGCGCGTCAGCGAGGCGGGTGAAATCACCTTCCCCCTGGTCGGCAATGTGGCCCTGGGCGGTTTGTCGGTCTCGGCAGCGGAAAAAAAACTGGGCGGCTTGCTGGAAAGCGGCGGCTTCCTGCGCAAGGCACAGGTCAACATCATCGTGACGCAGCTGCAAAGCCAGCAAGTGTCGGTGCTCGGCCAGGTCAACCGTCCTGGGCGCTATCCGATTGAAGGCAAGCGCAGCCTGATGGACATGCTGGCCATGGCTGGCGGCGTCAGCCAGGACGGCGGCGATGCCGTCAGCCTGATTCGCAAGCGCAACGGCAAGACGACGCGCGAAATCGTCGATATCGTCGAGATGGTGCGCTCGGCTGACCTGAACCGCGACCTGGACGTGGCTGGCAACGACGTGATCTTTGTCGAGCGCGCGCCGCGCTTCTATATCTACGGCGAAGTCCAGCGTCCGGGCGCCTTCCGCCTCGAGCGATCGATGACGGTGCTGCAGGCTTTGTCCGTCGGCGGTGGCCTGACGCAGCGCGGCACCGAGCGCGGCATTCGCATCAAGCGCCGCGACGAGGCTGGCAAGCTGGAAATCATCAACGCCAAGCATGATGACCTGCTGCAAGTTGACGATATGGTGTACGTGCAGGAAAGCCTGTTTTAAGCCTGTGTCCGTATCTTTCCGGCGCAAGCCGGATGTTTTTCATTCTGTGTTGAGGTTTTCCCATGAATTTGTCACAGCTCCTACTGATCCTGCGTGCGCACAAGAAGTTGATCTTGGTCACGCTGCTGGTCACTGTTCTCGGCACGCTGTCGGTCAGTTTGCTCTTGCCTAAAACATACAAGGCGACAAGTTCGTTGCTCTTGAACTACAAAGGGGTCGACCCGCTGACGGGCCTGGCCATGCCGGGCCAGTTGTTGCCTGGTTTCATGGCGACGCAAATCGACATCATCAGCAGCAAGAACGTTGCCTTGCGCGTCGTCGACCATTTGAAACTGGCGGAAAGCCCGGCCGTGATTGCGCAATTCAATGAGGCGACCGAAGGCAAGGGCGGCACCGTGCGCGACTGGCTGGCCGATCTGCTGCTGAAAAAAGTGGAAATCGTGCCATCGCGCGAAAGCAGCGTGGTCGACATCAGCTTCAAGGGCAGCGACCCGCAGTTCGTTGCCGCCGTGGCAAATGCCTTTGCGGACGAGTACCAGAAGACCAGCATCCAGCTGAAGGTCGATCCGATGCGCCGCGTCTCGACGTATTTCAGCGAACAGACCAAGTTGCTGCGCGATAACCTGGAAGTGGCACAAAGCAAGCTCTCCAAATACCAGCAGGACAATGGCATCGTCAGCGTCGACAACCGTCTCGATGTCGAATCGAATCGCCTGAATGACTTGTCGGCGCAATTGGTCATGGCGCAAGGGCAGACGATGGAAGCGTCGTCGCGCCAGCGCATGGCGCAGGGCAGCAATGGCATGGCCTCGCCCGACGTGTCGTCCAATCCGCTGATCCAGAACTTGAAGATTGGCCTGGGTAACGCCGAAGGCAAGCTGGCCGAAATCGCCCAGCGCCTGGGCCGCAACCACCCGCAATACGAGAGCGCCAAGGCGGAAGTCGACAAGCTGCGCGCCGACCTGCGCGAGCAGCTGGCCAATACCTCCAGCAGCGTTGGCAACAATGCGCAGATCCTGCAGCAGCGCGAAGCGGCGGTGCGCGCCGCCCTGCAGGCGCAAAAAGCCAAGGTGCTGGAATTGAACCGTACCCGCGATGAGATGGGCGTATTGATGAAAGATGTCGAGAGCGCCCAGCGCGCCTTTGACGTGACGTCGCAGCGCCTGTCGCAAACGCGCATCGAGGGCCAGGCGGAGCAGTCGGATATTTCCGTGCTCAATCCGGCTGTGCCGCCGATCGATCCTGCCGGTCCACGCGTGCTGCTCAATACCTTGCTGTCGATTTTCCTCGGCACCTTGCTGGGCGTGGGACTGGCCATCGTGATCGAGATGCTGTACCGCCGCGTGCGTTCGGAAGCCGACTTGCAAGAAACGCTGCAGATTCCCGTCTTCGGCGCCATCGACTGGAATGCCCGCAAGTCGCCGCGCAAAAAAGGTGTGTTGAACGGCATTCTGCCGCGCCGCCTGCGCTTACGTTAAAACATGGATATGACGATGAACCAAGCCGCGCTCCCCATTTCGATGAACACCGTGCCACGTACCGGCGACTCCAGTATTGGCGGTCTGCTGCTCGAGTCGGGCAAGATCACGCCCGAGAACGCCGAGCGCGTGCTGCGCATGCAAAAGGAACTCGGCATCCGCTTCGGCGAAGCGGCCCTGCGCCTGGGCCTGATCACGGAGGCCGACATCCAGCAAGTGCTGGCACGCCAGTTCGATTATCCCTACCTACAAAAAGGCGAGGGCAAGTATTCGGAGCTGCTGGTGGCTGCTTATGAACCGTTCAGCCCGCAAGTGGAAACGCTGCGCGCGATCCGCAGCCAGGTCATGCTGCGCTGGTTTGCCCGTGGGCACAAGGCGCTGGTGGTGCTGGGCGGTGCATCCGGCGACGGTGCCAGCCTGTTTGCGGCCAACCTGGCTGTCGTGTTTTCGCAGCTGGGTGAACGCACCCTGCTGGTCGACGCCAACTTGCGCAATCCGCGCCAGCATGAAATTTTCGATGTTCAGACGCGCCAGGGCTTGTCCGACATACTCGCTGGCCGTGCTCAGCTCGACGCCATCACCAAGGTCGAATCGTTCGTCGATCTGTCCGTGCTGGGATCCGGTACACTGCCGCCGAATCCGCAAGAGCTGCTCAGCCGTAGCTCGTTTGCCAACCTGAACACGGAACTCGAGTCGCTGTTCGACATCGTCATCTATGACGTGGCCGCGTATGCGCTCGGTTCCGACGCGATGGCCATTGCGGCCCGTGCCGGTGGCGTGCTGATCGTGGCGCGAAAGAATCAATCCCTGTTGAGCGACATCAACGCCATGGCCGAGCAGATCGTGCAGAGCGGTGCCAAGGTGGTCGGTTCCGTGATGGTGGATTTCTAAATGAATACCCAAGCCAAGCGGTGGTCGGGCCTGAACTTGCAGCAATGCAAGGAATACTTGCCAGAATGGCTGCCGTTGGCCATCGGACTGCTGGCCATGTACATTCCGTCCTTTGCCGGCCTGTTTGGCGGCATCTGGGCGACGGAAGAGCAGGCGCACGGTCCCATCATCCTGTTTTTGTCGCTGTGGCTGATCTGGCGCAACTGGCCCGACATGCTGGAAAAAACCCGTGGCAGCGAACCCAGCGCGCTGGGCTGGGGGGTGCTGGCCATCGCCCTGGTGCTGTACGTGCTGGGCCGTTCGCAACATATCATCGCCTTTGAAATCGGCTCCTTCATCTGGATGCTGGCAGCCGTATTGTTGCTGAAGCGGGGCTTGCGTGCCTTGAAAATATTGTGGTTCCCGTTCTTCTTCATGCTGTTCATGGTGCCCTTGCCGGCCCAGATCGTCATCATGCTGACGATGCCGATGAAGATGGCCGTGTCGTACGTGGTCGAGCACCTGCTGTTTTTTGCCGGCTATCCGATCGCCCGCACGGGCGTGATCCTGCAGATCGGCCAGTACCAGCTGATGGTGGCGGACGCGTGCGCCGGCCTGCAGACCTTGCTGTCGCTGGAGGCGCTGGGCCTGTTTTACCTGAATGTCGTGCGCCACACGTCGGCACTGCGCAATATCGCACTGGCTATCCTGATCATCCCGATCTCGTTCTCGGCCAACGTCGTGCGCGTCATCGTGCTGACCCTGATTACCTATTATTTCGGCGATGCCGCGGGGCAGGGCTTCCTGCACGGTTTCGCCGGCATGGTGCTGTTCATTACGGCGCTGATCCTGATCCTTTCTGCCGATACCCTGCTGCAATGGATCGTTAAATTGCGTGAGCGTAGAGTGTCGGGGAGCCAGGCATGAAATCGATGATCAATTCCGTCAAGGTCAGTGTGCTGGCCGGCATCCTGATGGTGGCGTCGGCCGGGCTGGCCAAGCACTTGACGCCCAGCGTCAAGATCGCCGACAGCAAGAGCCAGTTCCAGCTCGCGGACATCATCCCGGTGGCCTTTGGCGGCTGGACCATCGACACCACCATCATTCCGCTGCAAGTCGATCCGGAAACCCAGGCGCGTCTGGACAAGATATACAACCAGACCTTGTCGCGCACGTATGTCGATCCGCAAGGAAACCGCGTCATGCTGTCGATCGCCTATGGTGGCGACCAGAGCAGCAATATGGCCGTCCACTTGCCGGAAGTCTGCTATGGTGCACAGGGCTACGAGGTGCAGAAGTCGGGCCGCAGCGAGCTGCGCACCGATTACGGCACCTTGCCGGTGAAACATCTGTATGCCACGAATGGCCCACGCCAGGAACCGATCACCTACTGGATTACCGTTGGCGACAAGGCGCTTACTCCCGGCCTGGACCAGCGCATGCAGGAATTGCGCTATGGCTTGAGCGGGGCGATTCCCGATGCCATGCTGGTACGCGTGTCGAGCATCGACAGCGATACGGGCGCCGCCTACGCAATACAGGAAGGCTTTGTGCGCGCCATGTTGTCGGGCATGAAGGCGCAGGACCGTGCGCGCATCATCGGCAACTTCCATGGTTAAGCGGAGCGCGCCGGCGCTGCCTGGCCGTAGCCCCGATATTTTTGTCGATAGGAATTGCCATTAACCTTACGTTGCAGCGCCAGTGCGCCTCCTCCTGTCCTGCGTCGCGCCATGTCTGCCAGCGCTGACGTCAAGACACGCGCGGTAAGCGCCGTCAAATGGGCCGCGCTCGGCACGGTGACGCGCTTCGTGCTGCAGATGGGCGTGCAGATCGTGCTGGCGCGCCTGCTGGGGCCGGAAATCTACGGCCTGTTCGCCATGGGCTTGCTGGTCATGACACTGAGTACCTTCCTTGCCGATTTCGGCTTTGCCTGGGGCCTGGTGCAAAACCAGCAATTGCATGACGACGACATCCGTTTCGCCTTCACGTGGCAATGCTTGTCCGGCGCGGCGGCCATGCTGGGCCTGTACCTGCTGGCGCCGTGGATCGCCGCCTACTTCAAGGAGCCACGGCTGGTGTCCATCGTTTGCTGGCTGAGCCTGACGTGCCTGCTCAGCGCGATGACGGCGCCCAGCAGCAACCTGCTGCGGCGCCAGCTCAATTTCCGCTGGCTCAATATCGCGCAGATCCTCAGTTATGCGCTGGGCTACCTGTGTGTGGGCATTCCGCTGGCACTGATGGGCGCTGGTGTCTGGACCCTGGTCAGTGCCTGGCTGGTACAGGCGCTGAGCTTGCTTATCCTGACATATTGCCGCAATCCCCATACGCTGCGTCCATTGCTGTGGTACGCGGGTGCGCGCCGCTCGACGCATACGGGCAGTACAGTATTCATTACCAACCTGAGCAACTGGTTCTTGAACAACCTCGATCGGGTTTTCCTGGGGCGCATCCTCAATGCCCACGCGGTTGGGGTATATGCGGTGGGTTACAACCTGGCTAACACGCCCAATTCGCTGTTCCTCAGCGCCCTGCAGCCAGCCTTCCTGGCGGCCGGTGCGCGCTTGCAGGACGACGTGGCTGGCTTGCGGCAGGCGTACCTGTCCGTCATCGCGGCCACCTGGATCGTCATCGGTCCCGTCTTCGTGGTGTTGGCCTGCCTCGCCGGCGACCTGATCGCCACCCTGTACGGCAATGCCTGGCGCGAATCGAGCCGCGTGCTGACGGTGTTGGCGCTGGGCATGCCCGCCTACGTCACGTGGGGCATGTCGACGCCCATCTTGTGGAATACGGGCGGCAAGCACCTGGAAGCGCTGCTGCAGATGCCGCTGATCGTGCTGGCGGGTATCGCACTCTGGCAGTTTTCCAGCCTGGGTGTAGTGGTGGTGGCCGCCATCGCGTCAGGTACCTTGCTGGCGCGCGCGCTGGTGATCGGCATGACGGCATGCCTGCGCTTGCATTTGGGCATAATCGACTTGTGGCCCAGCGTCTGGCGCTCCGTCGTGCTGATGCTGCTGGCGGCGGCCGGCGCCCATGGCGGCTCACTGCTGGGGCATGCCATCGGCCACGGGCCGCTGCCTGCCTTGTTGTTTGGCTCTCTAGGTGGCGGCGGTCTGTGTTTGCTGGCCGGTTTGCTTCAGCCACAATTGCTGGGACGGCGTATCGTCGACCTGCTTGGACGCTTCAGTCCGCCGGTGCCGGCACGGGTCGGTGTTTATCTTCGTAGTAAATGTTCAGTATGATGAGATTGATATGATTGAATTTATTGGCGGCTTGGTGGTGTTGATCGCCGCAATCCTGGTCGTGGCGGGCATGGCTTTGAGTGCCCACTGGGGACACAAGCGGGAATTGGGGTTGATGCAATATATTGCGTACCCGATTTTCCTGACCTATGCCTTGACCATTTTCTTGTCGGGCCGCGACCTGGCTTTTCCAGATGATGTGCTGGCCATTGTCGTCAACAAGAGTTCCATCGTTTCTTGGCTGGGCCGCCTGAGTTCGGTATTTCTGATCTTCTCATGTGGCGAGCGCATATTGCGCTACGTGCTGAACTCTGGAAGCGAGCACAAACGCATGCCCGGCATGCTGCTGTTTGGCTTCTGGATTTTTTACGCGAGCAATACATTGACCCCCGCCCTGTTCGGCATGTATCCATATTTTTCCCATGAATTCCTGTATGCGCTGCTGGCTTGCCAGGCGGCCCTGATGGCCAATACCAAGGCCGACGTGGACGCCATGACGGTTGTGCTGCGCAATGCCCTGCTGGCGTTGCTTGTCGCCAGTGCCGCTTGCATCGTATGGAAGCACGGTCTGGTAATGAGCACGAACTACCACGGTCTGGTACCAGGCCTGAAGCTGCGCTATGCTGGGCTGACCAGCCACGCCAACAGCCTGGGGCCATTGTGTGTGCTGTTCATGCTGTGCCTTTGGTATCGGCCTTTCAAAAATGTCTGGCTGATGCGCGGTGGCTGGATGCTGGGCGGCATCAGCCTGCTGCTGACGCAGTCGAAGACTAGCTGGATCGCCTTTATCCTGTCGGTGGTGGTGCTGGCCTGGTATAGCCGCCGCGATGAAATCAACGCCCGCATTCAGGATTTCCGGCGCCCCCATCTACCAGTATTATTAATACTGATGATGATGTTTGGCGGCGCCCTGCTATGCTTGATTTTCATGTTTGGCGGCGGCGGCGACAAGATTGCGCGCTTCTTCACGACCCGCGACGGCGCCGAACTGATGACCTTTATGGGGCGCGATCAGATCTGGCAGATCGCCGTCGAAGAGTGGCGCAAGAATCCTGTGTTTGGCTACGGACTGAATATCTTCGATGAGGCTTTCCGCAACAGCATCGGCATGCCGTTCGCCACCCATGCTCACAGCCAGTTCTTCCAGAGCCTGTCGAGCGCCGGCAGCGTCGGGGCGTTTGGCCTGCTTTTCTACACGCTGGTGATCGCTTATTTCGTCGCCAATACCGTCCGGGCCAGCCAGGGGCTCTCGCTGGCGCTGTTTATCCTGCTCATTTGCAAGTCGATCAGTGAAGTGCCTCTGTCGCTAGCCAGCATGAGCCCTGATTTGCCGATTCATATGCTGCAGCTGGCGGTGCTCGTCCGCTACTATGTACCGGCTGCACAGCAGCGGCGTGAGAAAGCCTTGGCACGGCGCAATATGATGGAAGGGAGTTTGTCTTGATGTTGTGCTCCGTCATTATCCCACTATATAACAAGGAACAATATATCGTCTCGGCGATCGCCTCTGTGATGTCGCAAAGCCACCAGGATTTTGAAATTGTGGTCGTCGACGATGGCTCGCGCGATGGCGGCGCCGCTCTCGTGGAAGCGATGGACGATCCGCGCATACGCTTGATCCGACAAGCGAATGGAGGCGTGTCACGCGCGCGCAACGTGGGTATCGCGGCCTCGCGAGGAGAGCTGGTTTGCTTCCTCGACGCCGATGATTGGTATGCTGCAGATTTTTTATTGGCAATTGTTTCCATGTACCAAAAGTATCCGGAAAACAGTTTTTTTTCTACATCATTTTTATGCATGAACGATCCATCCGATGGCCTGCTCGACCAGGTTGCCGATGCGCGGTTTGAGCCGATTAAGAATTTCTATGCCTACCGGGCAGCCCACGGAGTGTTCTATTGCACTAACTCGATTGCCGTGCCGCGCCGCCATTTAATGTCCATGTCTCAATGTTTTCCCGAAGGCGATCAGTTTGGCGAGGACCAGGATTTATGGTTCCGCCTGGCCGAGCGCCTGCAGCTGGTCTTCACGCCTGCCAGACTTGTAGCATATCGCACGGATGTGGCTGGCAGCCTGTGTGCCGTGCATGACTTGCGCACCTTGCCACAGGTATTTTTTCGGTTGGAGCAGCGCGCCCTGAGCTTGCCTGCCGGCGACCCATCGCGCCCGGGCGCCTTGAGCATCGTCGCCGATGCGCGCATCAAGGTGGCGCGCTATGCTTTGCAGGATGGGCGCCGTGGCGATGCCTTGGTGGAATTATGCAAGGCATTGCGCGGCGGCATGTCGATGCGCTGGCTGGTGACTTTCGTCATGTGTACCGCTGGCAACGCTTCTTTGCTAAAACGGTGGGAATTGTGGCGCGAATTGAAGCAGAGCAACTAAAGTCATAGTAACCGAAAGTACTTTCGGTATAATGGACATTGCGCCCATGCAGTGTTGAGGACTTGCAATTCACGAGTCCTTTTGCTCGAGGCGCGCCGCTCCGTCTTGAGGGAAGGCGATTATGCAAAATGAAGCTGCCCCAGAAAAGATGTCATCCTATCTCATGGAGGCTATAAGCATGAAAGCCGCTAAACGTACCTTGCTATGCAGCGCAGCCTGGCTGCTGTTCCCTTATAGTCATTATGCGCGTGCCGACTGGGCCCAGTCGGCGGATGCACTGGTCGTGAAGGCGATGCCGACGAACCGCCAGCTGCAGGCGCAGAACCCGCCGACATTTACGTGGGCGCCCTACTCGGCGACTACCACTTCCTATACGCTCGAGATCCGCATCGGCACCACCGTGGTGCGCACCTATACGAGCAGCCGCAACTGGTATTTGCCCAGCGAGCCGCTTCCTGTCGGCAGCTATACCTGGCGCGTGCGCCCCACCGTCAGCTCGGCATGGTCGGATGACCGCGCCTTCGAGATCGGTGGCAGTTCCAAGCAATTCATTTTGCCGGCCAATGATGTCTTGCGCGCCAATATCCTGAAACGTCCGCGTCCGCGCGGTTTGCCTGCCAGCTTGCCGGTAGCGAGCGCCTGGACCGCTGCCATGAAGGCAGAACGGGGCCCGGCCTTGCAGGGGATGAGCAATGAAGTTGTCCTGCAAACGACCAATGTCGCGCTGCCGTCCGACGCCAACTGGCCCCTGGTTGCCAGCAGCGTCATGACTGCTGCCTATGCGGCGCAGATGACGTCGGTACGTACTTCGATCGTCTTGAACAGCCGCCAGCTCGAGGCCGCCGCGCTGATGTTCCGCCTGACGGGCGAGCAACGCTTTCTGACTGAGGCCTTGCGGCGGGGGGATGCCCTGACGGCGCTCAATCCCAATGGGCCGACCAGCTATGTCAATCAGGCGCAGGGCAGCCGCTCTATTGCCCTGGCGTTGAGCAAGGCGCTTGACAGCCTCGGTTCCAACCTCGACGCGACCCGGCGTGCTGTCTGGATGGCGATGGTCAAGACGCGTACGGCCGTTATCTACCAAGAGCTGCTGAGCAACAATGGTGGTATCGAACAGAAACCTTACGATGCCTTCACGGCTACCAATATCGGTTTTCTTGCCGGTATTTCCGCGCTGGTGCTGGGCGAAATCCCGGAAGCGACCACGTGGTTCGACTTTTCCGTACGCTACTTCTCGGGTTCCTTGATGGTATGGAGCGGCCCGGAGGGCGGTTTTTCGGAAGGTACGGCCTACGCGGAGTTCAGCGCGGATAACGCCTTGCAGATATGGCAGCCCTTGCTGCAGGCCAGCGGCATCGATTTGTTTGCCAAGCCGTGGTCCGCAGGGCTGGCTCGTTTCTTCATGGAATTTGTTCCGCCCGGCGCCAAGACACATATGTTCGGCGATGCGCAGGAGATTGAGCCGGTGTACCGTTTGCTGAAGGCCTATGTATCGCGCTTTGCTACGCCGGAAGCAGCCTGGTACGTCAAGAATATCACTGTGAACGAGGACATGCTGACCTTGCTGCAGGCGCCGTATCCTATGCCTGTATCGACCGTGACGGAAACGCCGCGGCCGCCGGCCAATGGCGCCCTTTTTCCCAGCATCGGCTGGAGCGCGATGCACAGCAATCTTGCTGATTTGAAACGCACTTCCGTGTATTTCAAATCTACGCCCTATGGTTCGTTTTCGCATAGCCATGGCAATCAAAATTCCTTCGTGCTGACGAGCGCCAATGTTCCCCTGCTGATCGAGACGGGCTGGTATGACTGGTTCGGTTCGCCCATGCACACGACATGGTATCGCCAGTCGAAGTCGGCTAACACGATTACTTTCGATGGCGGCGTCGGTCAAATGGTGGATGGCTACCGCGAAACCCTGGTGCGCAACGGCGCCATTACGGCCTTTTCCACGACACCGTCGGTGGACTACGTGGAAGGCAATGCGACCCCCGCTTATGGCGGTGCGTTAAGCCTGGCGGTACGGCAATTGTGGTACTTGCGCGACAGTGATGCCATCGTCGTGCGCGACAAGCTGGCTGCGCCTGTCCAGCGCAGCTTCGAATGGAATTTTCATGCGGCAGCACCAATCTTGGTAGATGGCAGCGGCAATATTTCCATCGTCAACCAGGGCCGCTCCGTGTGCATCAAGCCGATAGCCGATCCGGGGGTGCGCTATGAGAAACGAACAGGGCCGCCACCAAAGGCGGGTAGCTACGAAGAGCACGGCGCCCTGGTACGCACGACCAGTGCCAGCAGCGGCGAATTCCTCGTCCTGCTCGACGTTGGGTGCAAGAACTTGCCCGTAAGTATCACTGCAACGGCAACCGGCAGGCAATTGACAGTCGGCACGCAGAAAATCACCATCGCCAACTGATTACCTGCCGGCATGTCCAGTAAGCCGCTTGCCTTCAAGGCAGGCGGCTTTTTTTATGCCCTGTTCATAGCGATGCAAGCAGGAAAATCAGTTAATCATGGTATTATTGCAATAAATGCATTTATGTTATGAAGAGGTTCACTTGATGAGTACACCGGTAGCTGCAGCCCAGGACAATGCTTCGACGCTGCGTCTCTTGCAATTGGTTCCCGAAGCCTTGCCTACGTTCCGCGTGGACGTCACTACCTTGTTTGGCGACTACCTGCCGCGCCACGGCATCGAATGCGAGCTGGTTGGCAAGCCCGTGCTTGGCGTATTGCCGGACCGCAGCGAAGGAACCCGATTCGCGCGCGTCAGGACAAGTAGCGCGCAGGGCGGGCGGCTGCGGAGGGAAGGGGCTTTTTTACTCACCTGCCTGAGTGCCTTGCTCAAGGTCAACCGCGCGACCTGCGACGTCATCCAGGTGCGCGACATGGTGTCGATCGGCTTGCTGGCGCTCGTCATTGCCCGCCTCAAGGGCATTCCCTTTGTCTTCTGGGTTTCCTTCCTCATGTGCGAGGCGCGCATTGCCAGGGCGCGGGCACAATTGGCGGCGCATGGCGGCTTGCGCAATCGCCTGATATTACTCAAAGGTTTGTTGGAGGAGTGTCTGCTGTACCGCGTCGTGTTACCAAGGGCGCAACACGTCTTCGTGCAAAGCGGGGCGATGCTGGAGATGATGCTGGAGAAGGGCATCCCGAAATCGCGCCTGAGCGCGGTACCCATGGGCGTCGACACGCAGGTGCTGGCCGCTGCGCCTGTGCAGGCGGAGCGTCCGCAAGGGTGGCAGCATGGACCGTTGATCGCCTATCTTGGGACGCTTGATCCCAGTCGCCAGATCGGACGCATGATCGAGGCGCTGGCCAGCGTGCGCGGCACCTATCCTGATGCGCGCCTGCTACTGATCGGCAGCGCCGGTTCGCCAGCGGAAACGGCTGCGCTGCAGGCACAGGTGGACGCTTCCGGCTTGGGCGCCGCCGTGCGCATTACCGGCTGGCTGCCATCGCGGCAAGCCTGGGCCTTGCTGGCCAGCGCCGATGCCGCCGTATCCTATTTTCCCCGTGGCTTGATCCATGACACCTGTTCGCCCACCAAGTTGCTGGAATACATGGCGCTGGGAATGCCGGTGGTGGCCAACGACAACCCCGATCAGGTACGCGTTCTCAAGGAGAGTGGCGCTGGCTGGCTGGTCGACAGTTCGACGCCGGCGATGGCGCAGGGACTACTCGACATCCTGGCCGATCCGGCAGCGGCGCGTGCCCGCGCGGCCAGCGGCCCGGGGTATATCGAGGCGACGCGCAGCTATCGCGTGATCGCGTCGGCCGTTGCCGCACAGTACCGGCGCCTGGTGCGCCGCTAGCGTTACTTCAGGCAGCGGGACGCCGGATCACGAAGCGGTGCTTGCCGTTCGCCTGCACCAGGAAGGGCGCGTTGTGAATGAAGTCCAGCTGCTCAAATGCCAGCGATGCGCCGATGCGTCGGCGATACTCGTCGTCGAGCGCCTGCCTGCCATTCGCTGTGCCATGCAGGTTGATTTCCAGGCGCTGCTCGTCGAACACCACTTGAAACGCGTGAATATGGGGGTCTTCGCGGAAAAGGTGGGTGAAAAATTCTGAATGGACGGCCGCGCCGTGCGGGTCGACCACCATGTCGTTCTGCCGCCCGCCGACTTCATCGATCAGTGGCAGGCTGCGGCCGCACGCGCACAGCCGGCTCGACATGCGCACCAGATCCCCCGTATCGCAGCGCGGCAGAAACATCGCGCGATTTGCCATGTCCGTCGAGATCAGCCGCCCATCAGGCAAGATTTCCGCGTGGCTACGCGACGAGATTAGGTGGAAGCCGTCGCGGTGCTCGCATTCGAAGGCTGAAACCCCAGCTTCGTTGCAGCCATACTGGCTGTAGCATGGCACGCCAAAGGCGGCTTCGATATCGGCCCGCATGGCCGGCGTCAGTACTTCTGCCGTACACACAATGCCGCGTAGCACGTGGTGCAGGCGCTGGCCAGATGCCAGCCTGTGCCGGGCCAACCGGTGGACGGCCGAGGCATAGCCGTACAGCAGCCGGAAGCCGCCCTGGCTCAGGTTAGCATCATATTCATCCATGCGTGCTGGCGACATGTCGAACGCGGACAGGACGCTGACATTCAGCAAGCGGTAGTAGATGCGCTGTTTGTAACCGGTGCCAAACAGGGAGGAGCCGGCAAGAAAAGCCACCTTGTCGCCCAACTGGTAGCCGGCCGCTTCCCAGGCGAGGAAAATGCCGGCCCACAGGTAGGACTGGGCTTCATTGCCTGTGTAGTACACCAGCGGTTCGCCCGTGGAGCCACCTGTTTTCTTGCGCACGACCTTGCCCTTGTAGTGGGGGTTGATCAGTTGTTCGCGATGGGTATTGATAAAACGCTTGTCCAGCACGGGCAGCGCTTCAAAATGGCTGACGTCGCGGAACAGGGGCAGGGCGTGCCGCATTGCATCAAAGTAGTCATTGAGCTGACTGCGCTCCCTGGCCTGCATGGCGGTATGGTCATCGTATTGCCAGTGGCGCAGTGTCTTGAGCAAGCCGATCGAATCGGTGCCGCGTGCAAGGTCGATCAATTTGTAGCGCAACGCTAAAGTCATTCTTGTACTCTCTATTCTTGCGCCGCACGGGAACGCTGTCCCCGTATGTGCAGCTAATTGCGTGTCTCGGGTCGGGTGTTGCTAGTCTGCACGCCGAACCTGTGATTCTTCCGTGCATGGCATGACAATTATTCATAATACAATATTTTTTTGACTGCTGTATGCATTCTGACGTATCCAGGCAAAGATGTCGCGTTCCGCGATTCGATTGAAAAAGTTAATTTTAAAGAAGTATTTTTGTTGTACAATAGTCACTCTTTATAAGCACAACAATAACAGTTTTGCTGTGGTGCAAAATGTATCGCGTGCGCGCTACGGGAATATGTGAGAATAAAAAAAATGCAATGGTTGTCGTAGTCCGACATGTACTGGATAAAAAATTTGGGGGCTGGATGAAGGCTGGATGCAAGGTACTGATGGTAGGCACCCATCCTGGCGGAAAGGGCGGCATCGCCACCGTTGTCGCTGTGCTGCAACAACAAGGTTTTTTTAAAGAGAACGCGGTGCGCTATATCGCCACGCATGCGCAAGGGGGGGGCGTGCGCAAGCTGGGCACGGCCATTGGCGCCGTGTGCACGGTAGCCTGGCTGTGTCTGACGCAGCGTCCGGCCATCGTGCATGTGCATTCTGCGTCGCGCGCCAGCTTTTACCGGAAATCATTGATATTGCTCACGGCGAGGCTGTTGGGCCGCAAGACGATCTTTCATTTGCATGGCGCCGAATTTCGGCAGTTTGCGAATGTCGAATCGGGCCCGCTGGCCCGCTGGTGGATACGCCGCACTCTGGCCAGCAGTTCCATGGTGGTGACCCTGTCGGAAAGCTGGAGCGGTTTCTTGCGTGAACTGGCGCCGACGGCCCGCCTGCGGGTGGTGGCCAATTCGGTCTCCATGCCGGTGCTGCAGGAGCCGGCGCGGGAAGAGGCGGGACGCATTCTGTTTCTGGGAAGGGCCGAAAAGCGCAAAGGCATCTTTGAATTGCTCGACGCTATTGCGCTGCTGAAGCAGGAGTATCCTGAAGTCATGCTGGTGATCGGCGGTGACGGCGACCTCCAGGAGATCGCGCTGACGGTAGAGCGCTTGCAGATCGGCGCGCATGTGAGCATTCTCGGCTGGATTGGCACGCAGGAACGCGACGAGCAATTGGCCCGCGCGGCGGTATTTACTCTGCCATCGCACGACGAGGGCTTGCCTATGTCGATGTTGGAAGCGATGGCCACTGGCAAGGCGATAGTCGTGACACCGGTCGGTGGAATTCCCGAAGCCGTCTATGACGAGGTCAATGGCTTGCTGGTGCCGCCGGGCGATGTTGAGGCGCTTGCCGCGGCATTTAGCCGTTTATTGACGGATATCACGCTGCGCCGCCGCATCGGAGAGCAGGCGCGTGCCACCGTCGCCGAGCGTTTTAGTACGCAAGTGGTAATGGCTCAGCTGGCCAGCCTTTACCGGGAGCTGGAAGGACCGGCGGCGCCGTAGCCAGGTGATGGATAGGCTTGCTGCTGGAGCGTAATGCCGCTGTCAGGATGGCCAGGTATCTGCCTGGCAAATATTGAATTTTTTGAAGGTTTTGTTATGACAACAATTGCAGTGATTGGCCTGGGCTACGTAGGCCTGCCCTTGGTCGTGGAGTTTGGCAAGCTGGGGCGTACCATTGGCTTTGATATTTCCGTCGAGAAAGTTCAGTCTTGCCAGCGCGGCACGGATCCCTCGCGCGAACTGAGCGACCAGCAAATGGCCGCGGCCGTGCAGGCCGAGTATTCGTCCGAGCCGCAAATACTGGCCGAGGCCGATATTATCATCGTGGCCGTGCCGACCCCCGTCGACCAGGCCCATAATCCGGACTTCTCGCCCTTGATCGGCGCCAGCCGCACGGTGGGCCAGTACCTGAAAAAGGGCGCCATCGTCGTCTATGAATCGACCGTGTATCCGGGCGCGACCGAAGAGGTGTGCATCCCCGTGCTGGAAGAGGTCTCCGGCTTGAAGTGGAAGCAGGACTTTTTTGTCGGCTATTCCCCCGAGCGTATCAATCCGGGCGACCGCAAGCATATGTTGACGAATGTCATCAAAGTGGTCTCGGGCGATACGCCGCAGACGCTCGAACGCGTTGCCACCATGTATGAAAGCATCGTCGAGCCGGGTGTGCACCGCTGCTCCAGCATCAAGGCGGCGGAGGCCTGCAAGGTGATCGAAAACACCCAGCGCGATCTGAATATCGCGCTGATGAACGAGTTGGCGATCATTTTTGACAAAATCGGCATCGATACGTCGGAAGTGCTGAAGGCGGCCGGCACCAAGTGGAATTTCCTGAAGTTCTCGCCGGGCCTCGTGGGTGGCCATTGCATCGGGGTCGACCCGTACTACCTGACGCACAAGGCGGAAATGCTCGGCTATCACCCGCAGGTGATTCTGGCCGGGCGCCGCATCAACGATGGCATGGGCAAGTATATCGCCGAGCAGACCATCAAGAACATGATCGCCTCGGGCAGCTACATCAAGGGCGCCCGCGTCAACGTGCTGGGCCTGACGTTCAAGGAAAACTGCGCCGACCTGCGCAATTCCAAGGTGGGCGACGTCATCCGCGAACTGAAAACCTACGGCGTGGAAGTATTCGTGCACGATCCATATGCGGAACAGGAAGAGGCGATGCACGAGTATGGCGTGCGCCTGTTCAGCTGGGAAGAACTGCCGCGCGCCGACGCGATCGTGGCGGCCGTATCGCATCAGCAATTGCTCGACCTGCCGGTGGAAGAGTTGCAACGCAAGCTGATCAAGAGCGGCTGCTTCATCGACGTCAAGGCGTGTTTCGACCAGCAGGCGCTGGAAGAGGCAGGCATCAAGGTCTGGCGCCTGTAAGGGCCGGCGCCGCGCAGCAGCGCGGCATCTTTTTTCATTGTTGCAAGGGTAATTCATGCGTATCTGGTTTGAACTGACCAACTCGCCGCACATCAATATGTTTGCGGCCATGATCCGCGAACTGGAACGCGAACACGAGGTCGTGATCACGTGCCGGCCGCTGGCCAATACGGTCGAGCTGCTCGACTTGCATGGCTTTAAGTACACGGTGGTGGGCAAGCATTACGGCGGCCAGCTGTCGGCCAAGCTGTTTGGTTTCCCCGTGCGCGTCTACCAGCTGTGCCGCTTTTTGAGCGGCAAGAAAATTGACGTGGCGATCTCGCAGAGCTCTTTCCATTCGCCGGTGGCGGCACGCCTGATGGGCATCCGCTCCATCTACATGAACGATAACGAGCATGCGGCAGGCAATATCCCGGCGTTCTTGTTTGCCAACCGCATCATGGTGCCGGAGTTTCTCGGCATGGAAAAACTCAAGAAGCAGTGGGCCAATCCGCGCAAGGTCTTGCATTATCCGGGCGTCAAGGAAGGGATTTACCTGTGGGAACTTGATCAGCGCCTCGGCGCCAAGGGAGTGCAGCAGCGGGCAGGGCGCGCGCGGCACGTGGTGTATATCCGTCCGGAACCATGGACGGCCCAATATTACAAGGGCAGCCGCAACTTCCTTGATGAGTTGCTGTTGGGTATGAAAGACCGGGTCGATATCGTGTTATTGCCGCGAGGAAAAGAGCAGGGCGTGCATTACCAGGATCCCAAGTTTGCTGGCGTGCGCGTGGTCACCACTGCCCTCGACATCGCCGATATCGCGCCCGATTGCGACCTGTTCATCGGCGCCGGCGGCACCATGACGCGCGAGATGGCCGTGCTGGGCATTCCCACCATCTCCGTTTACCAGGATGCCTTGCTCGACGTCGACCGCCACCTGCTGGAGGTAGGTGCCTTCGAACACCGGCCCGACCTGACGGCTGCGCAGGCGCTGGCCTACCTGGACAGCGCCACGCAGCAACCACCGAATCGCAGCTTGCTGGAAAAGGGCCGCGCCGCGTATGACCTGGTCAAGCGGCAGCTCGTCAACGGCTAAATTTGATTAACAACATACGGGACGATGGCGGCACGGGCCGTCAGCGTCCCGGCAGCGCTAAAGGACAGGACAATATGATACGCCTCGCAGTAGTAGGCTTGGGCAAGATGGGCTTGTCCCATCACTCGATGATCAATGCACATCCCGGTGTCACGCTGGCGGCCGTCTGCGACGCCACCGGCTACATGCTCGACATCCTGGGTAAATATACGGGCGTCAAGACCTATACGGACTTCGACCTCATGCTCAATGAACAGGAACTCGATGCCGTGATCATCGCGACGCCGTCCAGCATGCACGGCAAGATGGTGCTGGCCGCGCTGAACAAGAATATTCACGTGTTTTGCGAAAAGCCTTTCTGCCTCGATACCGAGGAAGGCGAGCAGGCGACCCGCCTGGCGGCGGAAAAAGGCCTGGTCAACCAGGTCGGCTACCACTACCGCTTCGTCGGCGCCTTCCAGGAGGTCAAGCGCCTGCTGGACCTGGGTGTGATCGGTGAAGTGACGCATATGCTGGCCGAGGCCTATGGCCCGGTAGTGCTGAAGCCGAAAGGCTCCACCTGGCGTACCCAGCGTTCGGAAGGCGGCGGTTGCCTGTATGACTATGCGGCCCATCCGCTGAACCTGCTGAACTGGTATTTCGGCGCGCCGCGCGGCGTGGGCGGCTCCGTACTCAACAAGATTTTCTCCGCTGACACGGACGATGAAGTGTTTTCCACCCTGTATTACGCCGATGGCAAGAGCGCCCAGCTGTCCGTCAACTGGAGCGACGAATCCTACCGCAAGATGTCGACGAAGATCAGCGTGTGGGGCAAGAATGGCCGCATCACCGCCGACCGCCAGGAAGTCCAGGTCTACCTGCGCGACGCCAGCGGCGCACCGGAAGGCTATGGCGAAGGCTGGACCGTGCGCAATACCACGGAATTGACGGAACCGGTCGACTTTTACCTGCGCGGCGAGGAATACTCGGCCCAGCTCGATTACTTCGTCCGTTGCATCGTCGACAAGCGCGCGGACGACAATGTCAACTCGTTCGCCTCGGCGCTGGCGACCGACCGCGTGATCTCGATGCTGATCGCCGACGCGGAAAAAGGTCCTGGCGTGCTGTCCGGCGATGCCTTGCCAGAACAGCCGAAAAAGAAAAAAGGTTTCTTTTTTGGCCGCTGACATGCCGCGCAGCAGGATTTCGATACGAAATATGAATGGAGCAGGAAATGGATCAACTCGATCGTTTGTTATTTGGTGATAATCAGTTCTTCGGTGTGAATCATATGTCGGAGGAAAAAGCGCGGGCCCAGGCCATGCGTTTCCAGGATATCAAGGCCGTTATCAGTGTGCTCGATAATGCTTACGATGAAGGGGTGAAATCCTTCATGTGCACGACCCATGACCGTATCGCACAGGTGTGCGATCACATGCGTGCCGACCCGGTGCGCTACAAGGACTTCAAATTCATGCCTTGCATGCCGTATGCCCACAAATATGCGAATGCCGTCACGGAAGACGGCATCATGGGCGCGCTCAAGCGTTTTACGCCCGATGAAGGCTTCCTGAATGCCGCCCTGCGTGGCGGCAAGGCATTGGCGACCAAGGATATCGAAGGCATCATTACCCTGCTGGTGGATGCGGAAATGAAGATGTTTGCCGGCCTGAATACGCCCGTGATCTTCCTGCAGAACGTGGTGGTCGACCTGCTGCTGGGCCTGGGCTTCAAGGACGCCTTCTCGATCTTCGCCAACCACGTGCGCAAGCGCTACAACGCCGAGCCCGGCTTCATCACGATGAACCTGCCGATGCTGCTCGACGTGCTCGAAGAGCAGGGCATCGACAATCCCATCGTCTGCTCGAACATCAACAAGGTGGGCTTCCGCATGTCCGGCGGCTTCGATGCCTACCAGAGCGCCTTGCGCGACCGCAAGTTCCGCGCGATCGCCATGTCCGTCTTCGCCTCGGGCGCGATCGCTCCCGAAGAAGCGATCGAATGGGTGTGCCAGCAGCCGAACATCGAATCCATCGTCTTTGGCGCCTCCAGCCGCGGCAATATCCGCAATACGCGCGAACTGGTGGACCGCTACTGGCCAGTGGCACAGGGGGAGGCATCATGAAGACGGTCTACCTGGTGGCCGGCGCACGGCCCAATTTCATGAAGATCGCGCCTATCGTGCGCGCGTTGCAAGGCCATGCGCGCCTGGCATTCAAGATCATCCACACGGGCCAGCACTATGACCGCGAGATGAACGACGTGTTTTTCGAAGAGTTGGGCATTCCCGAACCGGACGTCTTCATGGCGGCAGGCGGCGGCACGCACGCGGAACAGACGGGCAAGATCATGCTGGCCTTCGAACAGCTATGCAAGGCCGAACGGCCTGCCGCCGTGCTGGTGGTGGGCGACGTCAATTCCACGCTGGCTTGCTCCATCGCGGCGAAAAAGCTCGGCATTCCCGTGGCACACGTGGAGGCCGGCCTGCGCAGCGGCGACATGGGCATGCCGGAAGAGATCAACCGTCTCGTGACGGACAGTATCTCGGACTGGTTCTTCGTTACCGAGCCGAGCGCCGTCGAGCATTTGCGGCGCGAAGGCAAGCCGGATGCCGCCGTGCATTACGTGGGTCACGTAATGGTCGACAACGTGCTGTACCAGGCTGAAAAGCTGGGCCGCGAATCGCCGCGGCAATTTGAGGCGTCGGCCTTCAAGGCGGCGCACAGCGGCGCTGGAGCCCGCTATGGCGTGGTGACCCTGCATCGTCCGAGCAATGTCGACAGCGCCGAAGACATGCGCAAGGTGGCTGGCGCGCTGGTCGAGATCGCCGCAGAACTACCCCTGATCTTTCCCGTGCATCCGCGTACGCGCGCCAACCTCGACAAGTTTGGCATCGACCTGGGGCCGAACATCACGCTGGTGGGGCCGCAAAGCTACATGGCCTTCCTCGACCTGTGGAAGGATGCGGCGCTGGTGCTGACCGACAGCGGCGGCTTGCAGGAAGAAACTACTGCGCTGGGCGTGCCTTGCATCACCATCCGCGAAAACACGGAGCGTCCCATTACCGTCGACGAGGGCAGCAATGTCCTGGCTGGCACGGATCCGCTGCGCATCGTGGCCGAGGCGCGCAAGGTGCTGCGCGGCGAAGGCAAGCAGGGCCGCCGTCCGTATCTGTGGGATGGCCAGGCCGCGCAGCGCATCGTGGCGCAACTGGACCAGGAACTGGCATAGGCAGCGGCAGGCAAGGGATAGGCTGAAAGAGGATTGGACGGGCGCACAGGGCGGACATGGATAGCGCCGCCCATGCGCTTGCAAGATGGCCGATGGCTGGCGATACGCCGGCCGGGCGCCGCATCCACCCCAAACAACGATGGAAAGCGATCGACGATGAAAGCAATGATACTGGCTGCAGGCAAGGGCACTCGCGTGCGCCCTCTGACCTATGATTTACCGAAACCGATGATACCCATCCTGGGCAAGCCGGTGATGGCTTACCTGGTCGAGCATCTGTCCCGTTACGGCATTACCGAAATCATGGTCAATGTCAGCTATCTGCATGAAAAAATCGAGGAGTATTTCGGCGAGGGGCACCAGTTCGGCGTGCAGATCGGCTATTCCTTCGAAGGTTACACGAATGACGCAGGCGAAGTCGTGCCCGAGCCGCTGGGGTCGGCAGGCGGCATGAAGAAGATCCAGGAATTCGGTAACTTTTTCGATGAAACCACCATCGTGCTATGCGGCGATGCCTTGATCGACCTCGACATCAAGTCTGCCCTGTTCGAACACCGCCGCAAGGGCGCGCTGGCGTCCGTCATCACGCTCGAAGTGCCGTGGGACAAGGTGTCGAGCTATGGCGTGGTGGTCAGCGATGCCGACGGCCGTATCCGCGCCTTCCAGGAAAAACCGGCGCAGCCTGATGCGTTGTCCAATTGCGTCAGCACGGGCATCTATATTTTCGAACCCGAAGTGCTGGAACTGATTCCCAGTGACCGGCCGTTCGATATCGGCTCGGAACTGTTCCCCCTGCTGGTCGAGAAGGGATTGCCTTTCTATGCGCAAAAACGCAACTACAACTGGATCGATATCGGCAGCGTCAAGGATTACTGGGAAGTGCTGCAAAGCGTGCTGATGGGGGAAGTGGCCCAGCTGGACGTGCCCGGTATCCAGATCGACGACGGCCTGTGGGTCGGCTTGAATACCAGCATCGACTGGAGTGGCGGCACGCGCATCGAAGGCCCCGTCTACATCGGTTCGGGCAGCCGCATCGAGGCGGGCGCGACGATCATCGGACCGACGTGGATTGGCCACGGCAGTCACGTGTGCGCGGGCGCCGAAGTGGTGCGCAGCGTGCTGTTCGAGTACACGCGCGTGCTGCCCGGCGTGGTGCTCGATGAAATGATCGTCTTCAAGGATTACAGCGTCGACCGGGCCGGCGAGATGCGGCACGCATCGCAGTATGAGCCCGATGCCTGGGCCAATGCGCGCGACCGGCGCAACCGCCGGCGTGCCGAGATGTCCACGCAACTGCGCGCAGTCAAATAACCAGGAGCCCCGACATGAACATCTATCCAGTGATCTTGTCGGGAGGCTCCGGTAGCCGTCTATGGCCGCTGTCGCGCCAGGCGCTGCCCAAGCAATTGTTGCCGCTGGTATCAAGCCAGACGCTGCTGCAGGAAACCGTGTTGCGCGTGCGGGACCTGGGCGATGTCGGGCTGGCGGTCATGCCGCCGCTGCTGGTGTGCGGCAATGAGCACCGTTTCATGGTGGCTGAACAGCTGCGCCAGGTCGGCGTCGCGCCGCTGGCCATTCTGCTGGAGCCGCTGGGACGCAACACGGCACCGGCCGTGGCGGTCGCCGCGCAATATCTGCTGGCGCACGATGCCGATGCCCTGATGCTGGTCATGCCGGCCGACCATCTGGTCGGCGACGTGGCCGCGTTTCACCAGGCGATCGCGCAAGCCGCGCCGCTGGCCGACGCGGGCGCGCTGGCCACCTTCGGCATCTTGCCGACCGCCGCCGAGACGGGCTACGGCTATATCCTTGCCGGCGCCTCCCTGCCTGGTTCGGCGCAAGGACGGCAGGTCGAGCGCTTCGTGGAAAAACCGGACTTGCCCACAGCCCGCGCATTTCTTTCCGATGGCCGTTACCTGTGGAACAGCGGCATGTTCCTGTTGCGCGCCGCCGCCTGTCTCGGCGAGTTGCGGATGCTGGAACCTGCCATGCTGGGGGACTGCGAGCTGGCCGTCGCGCACGGCTGCCGCGACCTCGACTTTTTTCGCCTCGATCCTGCCGCCTTTGCCCGCTGCCGCAGCGTTTCGATCGACCATGCAGTGATGGAACACACGCAGCGGGCCGTGGTCGTGCCGGCCGCCATCGGCTGGAGCGATATCGGTTCCTGGTCGGCCTTGTGGCAAGCCTTGCCCGGCGACGAGCATGGCAATGTCGTGCGCGGCGATACCTATCTCGATGGCGTGCACAATTGCCTGGTGCGTGCCGGCAGCCGCATGCTGGCCGTACTCGGGGTGGATGACCTGGTGATCGTCGAGACCGATGACGCCGTGCTGGTGGCGCACCGCGACCAGGTGCAGCGCGTGCGGCAGGTGGTCGAGCACCTGGAGCGGCATGCGCGCACGGAACACGTCCAGCACCGCCTCGTGTACCGGCCTTGGGGCAGCTACGAAGGCATCGATATGGGCGAGCGCTTCCAGGTCAAGCGCATCGTCGTCAATCCCGGCGGGCAACTGTCGCTGCAGATGCACCATCACCGCGCCGAGCATTGGGTAGTCGTGCGCGGCACGGCCCGGGTCACCTGTGGCGAGACTGTCAAATTACTGACGGAAAACGAATCCACCTACATTCCCATCGGTATGACGCATCGCCTGGAAAACCCCGGCAAGCTGCCGCTGCACCTGATCGAGGTGCAGACCGGCAGTTATCTGGGAGAGGACGATATCGTGCGCTATGCCGATGCCTACCAGCGCGCCTGAGGCTCAGGGCACGCGGTGCATTACGTCCGGCGTGCAGCCGCTCTTGACGACCTTGCCAGGGTTGCCCACCACGATGGAATACGGCGGGATGTCTTCCGTGACGACGGCGCCGCCTCCGATGCGGCTGCCGCGCCCGATGGTGATGCCGCCCGTGATGATGGCGTGCGGGCCGACCCACACCTCATCTTCCAGGGTCGGGTAGCCGGTGACGCGCTGGCCATCCCTGGCAATGCGGTCGCGACGGCCCAGCGTGACGCCATGGAACAGCGTGACATTGCGGCCGATGACGGCACCCGGGCTCATCACCATGCCCCAGCCATGCGTGAGGGCAAATCCGGGGCCTATCTGCGCCCTCCAAGGGAAATCCACCCCCGCCTGGCTGGCCGCATAACGATGCACGAGCTTGCAGAATGGAAGAAATACGGGCCACAGGCCGCGCGCCTGCGATACCGCCTGGCAGAGGCGGGCGGTGGCGACGACACGGAAGGTTCTACTGCGCAAGATTTCCTTGAAGGTCAAGGGCCAGCTGCTGCGACCGAATAGCCGATACGTGTCTGCCTTTAATGCTGTCCAGGTTGTCATACATTCACCACGTCTTCCCTCCTGTTGTCGTTGGTACTGATTATATCTTTACTATGTTTGCGCACGCCACGGTAACAAGCCGGCATCCGAATTTGATGCTATAAAGAAACTATTTATTAAAAAAAGAATAATCAAATAAATTGCTTTATGATATTATTCTTCTTGGTTAAATTAATTCAATTCCCGTAGGCAATTTATTGTCTGCAATTACGTTTGGTGGAATCGCATGAAGAAACATATTTGCTCAGCTGTGGCCACCGTGGCATTTGCCGGTGCCGCCCTGTTTTCCCAGGCAGCAGCCGCCGCCGTTGTCGACATCAGCTCCGTGCCGACGGCCGTGACGCTGGCGAATGGCGGATCGCTGACCTTTGGCGACAAGTTTAAATCCGGCAATAAAGACAACTTTTTCAACGACCACTTCACGTTCAACGTGGCACAGTTCAGCAATGTGAGCCTGGTGGTCACGTCGACCAGCACGAGCGCGGCGAATGGCTTGAACCTGACGGGCCTGGGCCTGTACGACAGCGCCAATCACAGCCTGTTGCAGGGCGCGCAGGTATTGACGGGCAAGGATGACAAGTGGACCTTGTCTTTTGCCAACCTGGCGGCCGGTTCCTATTACGTCAAGGTTAGCGGCAACCTCGTTTCGGGCGCGGGCGCCACCTTCAGCGGCAACGGCAGTCTGGTGTCGGCTGTGCCGGAACCGGCAAGCTACGGCATGCTGCTGGGTGGCCTGGGTCTGCTGGGCTTCCTGGCGCGCCGCCGCCAGAAGTCTGCCTGAGCATCGCTGCACCGCTTTCCTTCCGCATTTTTATCTTGCGGCCAGCCTGTGCCGGCCGCTGTTTCCTTGGTGAAAAGTATGAACAAAATTCTCAAATCCCTGTTCCTGGCGATCATGCTGGCCGGCAGCAGCCTGGGCGCGCAAGCCGCCCCCGTCGACATCAGCCACGCGCCTGTCGACCTGACGCAGGACTTGCTCGATTATTCGGGCAGCAACCTGTTCGGCTCGTTTACGCTGGCACCGGGCCAGTTGGCCGGCGTCGAGCACAATTTCTTCAGCGACAAATTCCTGTTCACCTTGACCGGTAGTAATGATTTTAGCGGCCTGGCCACTTCCCTGAAGCCCAGCCTGAACTCGGGCCTGACCTTGACGGGTTTCAGTCTGAAGAATGCCGGCGGCGTCGTCTTGCAAGGAACGCTGGACCTGTTGAACTTCACGGCGGCGGACCAGGCCTGGGTGCTTTCGTCGAACGCAGCGCCGCTGGGCGCCGGCGACTACTTCCTGGAAGTGAATGGCTACGTGGCCTCGGCGGCCGGCGGCAGCTATAGCGGCAACGTGTCCGTCAATCCCGTGCCGGAACCGGAAACCTATGCCATGTTGCTGGCAGGCCTGGGCCTTGTGGGTTTCATGGCGCGCCGCCGCAAGCAGCAGGCGTGATGGCCGTGGCGTGAACGGAAAAGCGGAGGCCTCGGCCTCCGTTTTTTTTTGCAGCGCTTCCGCGGCTATTTTCAAGGCTATAATTGTTGGCACAATGGGCGGCCGGCAAACGGCCGTTTTGATCAATCGCACGTGTATTTTTCCCGGTACCCCATTGCGTATTTCATTCTGTCTGTCGCTGGCATTGCTGGCCAGTAGCGCCCATGGCGCCGCACCCGGCTTGCAGCCGTCACAATTGGCCATCGTCATCAATGATGCTGAACCGAACAGTATCGAGGTGGGGGCGTATTACCGCCAGGCGCATGCCATTCCTGCCGCCAATATCGTGCATGTGCATATTCCAAACCGGCCGCGCAAGCTGAGCATGGACCAGTTCGCTCAACTGAAGGAGCGCATCGACGGCCAGCTGAAGCCAGGTATCCAAGCGGTGCTGATGGTATGGAGCGCGCCGTATGCGGTCGAATGCAATTCCATCACCTCGGCCTTTACCTTGGGATATGACGCCGGGCAGTGTTCGAAGAGCTGCGGCGCCGGCAAGCCCAGTACCTATTTCAACAGCGATACGGCCCAGCCATTCAGCCAGCTGGGCATGCGTCTGTCGATGTTGCTGCCCATCGATTTTGTCGAAGAGGCCAAGGCGGTCGTCGATCGCGGCACGGCCAGCGGTTTTGCCGTGCCGGCCGCCAGTGCCTATTACCTGAACACGAGCGAAGGCGCGCGCAACAGCCGCGCGGCATTTTTTCCACCGGCCGGAGTGGTGCGCCAACGCAAGCTGACGATCAAGAACATGAAGGCCGATGTGCTGGAAGGCGCACAGGACATCATGGTGTACCAGACGGGCATGGCGAAGGTGGACAAGCTCGATACCTTGCGTTTTCTGCCGGGCGCTCTGGCCGACCACCTGACGTCGTTTGGCGGCGATTTGCAGGGCACGGCGCAGATGAGCAGCCAGCGTTGGCTGGAAGCGGGCGCGACCGCCAGTTACGGCACCGTCAGCGAGCCTTGTAATTATTGGCAGAAATTTCCCAACCCCACGGTGCTGCTGCGCCGCTACCTGAGCGGCATGACGGCGCTTGAAGCGTACTGGGGCAGCGTCGCCTGGCCGGCGCAGGGGCTGTTCATCGGCGATCCTCTGGCGGCGCCCTACGCCAGCTTCCGCCGCTGACGGCATGCTGGCGTGATTGAAGGCAAAAAAAATGGCTCGTATGAGCCATCTTTTTTATGCCTTGCCGTTGCGGCGGCGGCCGATCCAGCTCAGCAGTCCCAGGCCTGCCAGCAACATCACATAGGTTTCCGGTTCCGGTACGGGAGGAATCGGCGGCACTACGACGCCATTGCCGCCAGTGCCGATCGCGCCGCCGCCGCTGCGGTCGAAACCGCCGCTGGCGCCGCCGCCGCCGACACCGCCGCCACCGGCCGGCGGCGCGATGCCGCCGCCAGACGAGACCAGCAGCGGTTCATACACGTCGCCGGCACGCAGGCTGCGGCCAGCTTGATAGCCACGGCCTTCGATGGCTGGTTCTTCCTGCGCATACACGAAATCGCGGCTGCCGAAATGGTGCTGGCCGGTGCTGGCCAGCAGGCTGGCATTGGCGCCGTATCCTGCATCGGCAGGCTGTCCCAGAGCGTTGGCCAGACGATGGTCATTGCCGGAAAATGCAGGCGTGCGCAATACCTGGTCTGACTCGCCGGTACCAAATTCGGGCGTCGAGCCAACACCGTCATTGCTGCGCGCGCCAAAGTTGACGAAACCATTCGCCAGGCTGCAGGCGCTGCTTGAACTGTCGGGGTTGAATTCGGCGCCCTTGCCACCGCCATCCGCATTGCCCGCTTCGCAGCGCTTGCTGTCCGCATTGGTCTGTGCCGCAACTGTCTGTGCCTGCGCCAATCCGGCCGTCATGAACAGGGCTGCCGCCATGGCGGCGCAGAAAACGGAGTATTGCTTGCGTGGTTTTAACATGGTCTATCTCTTCAGAATGCATGCGAGCGTCGCGCCGTGCGCTGTCCGTTCGTGATGCGATTAATATTGCTACCGGTAATGCGACCTTTGTGTGCATGGCCGGATGTGCATCCCAAGAGGCAAGCGAGGCTGGGGCCTGCTCTCATTGTTGCGAAGCTGGTTGTTGTTGTCAGGAACAAAATTTATTTGCCTGAAATATATCACATTTTTCCTGGCGGCGTCTTTTTGACTTGCCACACGGTGCCATATGTTGTTCATAAAATACGTTTCAGCAGGCATCGGAAATAGCTGACGGACGAGGCTTTACTCCATTCGGCTTAATCAAATGTCATCAAGTCGTCATCCCCGGCCTTTAATATGCAAATAACAAGTCTGAAATACTTTTGTTAATTGTGGCGCGCCGGCCCATCCTGCGGGACCGGCGCCATCTATTTACCGACCGGGATCCTCATGCACACCTCGTTTTCCCCCTTGCGCACGCCGCTGCGCCTGACCGTCATGGCTACCCTGCTGGCCAGCCTGTCCGTGCCGGCCCTGGCGGCTTCCGATATTGTCATCAGCCAGGTGTATGGCGGTGGCGGCAACAACGGCGCGCTGTATCGCAACGATTTTATCGAACTGTTCAACCGTGGCGCCAGCCCCGTGAACCTGAGCAACTGGAGCGTGCAATACGCGTCCGCCGCCGGTTCGAGCTGGGCCGTGACGGCGTTGCCGGCTATCGATTTGCAACCGGGCCAGTATTTGCTGGTCCAGCAAGCCAAGGGGACGGGCGGCACGCAGGACTTGCCCGCGCCGGATGCCTCGGGCAGCCTGGCCATGTCCGGTACGGCGGGCAAGGTGTTGCTGAGTAATAACAAGACGGCCCAGACGGGCACCAGCCCCACGGGTGCCGCCGTCGTCGACCTCGTCGGTTTCGGCACGGCCAACGGTTTTGAGGGCGCCGTCGCTCCCGCGCCATCGAATACCCTGTCGATCGCGCGGGCGAATGGCGGCTGCGGCGACACGGACGATAACAGCGTGGACTTCGCCGCCGGCAGCGTGACGCCGCGCAACACCGCCTCGCCGCTGAATGTCTGCGGCGGCCCCGTCGTGCACCAGATCATCACCAGCTGCCCGGCCAGCCTGGCGCTGGCGCTGGGCAGTGGCGGCAGCGCCGTACTGCGCGCGTCCGACGTCGATGGCGTGGTGAATGCTGCTACCTTGAGCTCGCCGGCCGTGGCCGGCATCAGCCTGGCCAATTTCAGCGCGGCCGGCGTGGCGGGCGAGAGCGCCAGCGTGAGCCTGCTGGTGGCCGCTGGCGTGCCGGTGGGCAATTATCCTGTCATCGTCCAGTTCGGCAACGACCAGCAGCAAACGGCGTCATGCAAGGTCGACGTGGCCGTGCAAGGCCTGGCCGCCATCAGCCACACGATTCCGCAAATCCAGGGCAGCGGTGCAAGCAGCCCCTACGCCAATTCCGTGCAGACGACCGAGGGCGTCGTCACCCTGAAGGTGGGCACGGGCTTCTTCATGCAGGACGCGGCCGGCGATGGCGACCCGTCTACGTCGGACGGCATCTTCGTGTACACGGGCGCGGCCGTTACCACCGTGCAGCCGGGCGAACTGGTGCGCGTGACGGGCACGGTGTTCGAATACACGCCGTCGGGCGCGAAAAATTCCTACACGGAATTGAAGGACGTGACGGCCATCCTCACGCAAAGCGCGGGCCACAGCATCGTGCCGAGCAACGTGACCTTGCCGAACGACAACCTGGCGGCCGTGGAAGGCATGCTGGTGCGTTTCACGCAACCGCTGACCGTCTCGCAAAACGCCTACCTGGGTGCGCGCGGCGAACTGACCCTGTCGGCGGGCCGGCGCGAAGTGCCGACCAACCGCTATCCGGCAGGCTCCGCCGAAGCGCAAGCCTTGATCGCCGCCAATGCGAACAACCTGATGGTGCTCGATGATGGCATTTTCGTCACGCCGCCGACGATACCGTATATCGGCCAGAACAACACCGTGCGCAGCGGCGACACGGTGGCCGACCTGACGGGCGTGGTGGATTTCGGTGCCATCGGCGGTGGCGGCGCCGCCTACAAATTGCAGCCGACGCAGACGCCGCAATTCTCGCGCGACAACCCGCGCACGGGCAGCCCGGAACTGCCGTCTGGTAACGTCAAGGTGGCCAGCGCCAATGTACTGAATTTCTTTACGACCTTTACCAATGGCAATAACGTGTTTGGCCAGACGGGGCAGGGCTGCACCGTGGGTTCGTCGACCACCAAATCGAACTGCCGCGGCGCCGACAACCTGGCCGAGTTCGTGCGCCAGCGCGACAAGATCGTGGCCGAACTGAAAGCCATCGATGCGGACGTGGTGGGCTTGATGGAAATCCAGAATAATGGCGAAACGGCCGTCACTTACCTGGTCGAGCAGCTGAACGCAGCCATCGGCGGCGTCACCTACGCCGTGGTGCCGAAGCCGGCCGCCACGGGCACGGACGCCATCCGCGTGGCCATGATCTACAAGCCAGGCAAGCTGGGTCTGGTGGGCGGCGCCCTGTCGGACGCCAACGCCATCAACAACCGTCCGCCGATGGCGCAAACGTTCAAGGCCGCCAACGGCGAGAAATTCTCGCTGATCGTCAACCACCTGAAATCGAAGGGCAGCTGCCCGTCGGGCGGGCTGGACGCGGACCAGAACGATAGCCAGAGCTGCTGGAACGCCACCCGCGTGCAGCAAGCGCAGCGGCTGGTGGGCAGCTTCGTGCCGCAGGTGGCAGCCGCCGCCGGCGACGCGGACGTGCTGGTCATCGGCGACTTGAATTCGTATGGCGCGGAAGACCCGATCCAGGTCATCACGGGCGCCGGATTCGTCAATGAACTCGAGCGTTTCGTGCGGCCGTCCGGCATGCCGTACTCGTACGTATTCGGCGGCCAGAGCGGCTACCTCGACCATGCCCTGGCCAGCGCTTCGCTGAGTCCGCAAGTGGCGGGCGTGGCCGAGTGGCATGTGAATGCGGATGAGCCGGAAGTGATCGACTACAACATCGACTCGGCCAAGCCGCAAGACCTGTACAACGCCTTGCCCTACCGCGCCTCGGACCACGACCCCGTCGTCATCAGCCTGGACTTGCAGCCCGCCTACCGCGACATCACGGCCGGCGTGGCGCAAGCCAGCTCGGGACTGACGTTCAACCGCGCGACGCAAAAGTACACGGGCACGTTCTCGTTCACCAACACGGGCGCGGCGGCCATCAGCGGCCCGTTCCAGGTGGTGTTCGGCGGCTTGCCGGCCGGCGTGACCCTGGCCAATGCCACGGGCAGCCATGCGGGCGCGGCCTATGTCACCGTCAACGCGGCCAGCCTGGCGCCCGGTGCGACGGCCTCGTTCGCCGTCAGCTTCACCAATCCGTCAAAAGTGACGATCAATTACTCGGCCAGCATCTTTGCCGGCAACTTCTAAGGACTTGACCATGTTGACAACGAAATTCAACCTTACCCTGCGCCGTGCCGTGCTGGCCGCCTTGCTCGCTGGCAGCAGCAGCCTGGCGCTGGCGGACCCGCTAGCCTACCGCGTGGAAATCGACACGAGCCAGTTCTCGGGCGCCGGTTTCCTCGACTTCGCCTTTATCGCCGGCAACAGCCCGGCGCCGGGCGCGACGGCCACCCTCAGCAACTTCTCCGGCGCGTTCGGCGCGCTGGCATCGCAGGAAGGCAACGTCAGCGGCAGCTTGCCCGGCACCTTGACCTTCGGCAATGGCGGCGCCTACAACGACTGGTTTCACAATGTGACCCTGGGCGGCAAGTTCGGTTTCAACGTCGTTTTCGGCGGCGACTTCCTGAACACGGCCGGCAACGCGGGCACGACGTTTGGCGTGGGCTTGCTCGACTACACCGGCACGTCCTACCTGGGCAATGTGAACGGCAACCTCGTGCAATTCGAATTGACGCCGCTCAATGGGGGCATTCCGGCGAGCATCGCCGGCAGCACGTATGCGAGCATCGCGTCGATCTCGGCCGTGCCGGAAGCGTCGGAGTGGATGATGCTGACGGGCGGCCTGGCGCTGATCGGTTTTGCCTTGCGCCGCCGCCAGCCTGTCACGCGCGCCTAGTTTTTCCAGTCGGAACACAGCGCGCCTGCGGGCCGCTGTGCTTCGCCTATTTAGTCGCAATAGCTATAAATCAGGAAACTAAATTGTATTGGTCAGCGTTTTACGCTTGATGCATAGTCAAAAACTTGTCGGGCCGTCTAGTTTTTCATGGAGGGCTGCCAACTTTTTCGGAAGGATGCATCATGCGCCGTCATATTTTGCTGCTCGATCCCGCGCCCGCCATGCAAGCCTTGTTGCTGCATAACCTTGAAGGTGCCGGCTACCGGGTCAGCTGCGCCCCGGACGCGCGCGGCGCGCAGGCGCTGATGGCCGTGGATGCGCCCGACTTGCTGCTGCTGGAATGGGAGTTGCCGGACGCCTCGGGTATTACCTTGCTGCGCCAGTTGCGCCAGGATGGCCAGCTGTGCGACTTGCCCATCATCATGGCCAGCGCGCGCGACAGCGAACAGGACAAGGTGCTGGCGCTGGAAAGCGGTGCCGACGACTATCTGTGCAAGCCTTTCGGTCCCCGTGAAATGCTGGCCCGCGTGCACGCGCTGCTGCGCCGGCGCACGCCATCGGCCTGGCGCCCAGGCGCAAACACGGCCGGCGCCACCGTCTTGCGGCTCGACCCGCATACGCTGCGCGTGACGGCTGGCAGCGTGCCCGTCAGCCTGGGCCGCGTGGAATTCAAATTGCTGCATTTCCTCATGGATCATCCCGGACGCGTGCATAGCCGCGCGCAACTGCTGGACCAGGTGTGGGGCCATGCGGCGTACCTCGACGAGCGCACGGTCGATGCCCACGTTGGGCGCTTGCGCCACGCGCTGCAGCCGGGCGGCTGCGGCCACCGCATCGAAACCGTGCGCGGCAGCGGCTACCGCTATCTGGCGTTTGATGCCGCCGTGTGCGCATGATGCTGCTGACGGGGCGGGAGCAGGAATACCTGCTGCACGCCATACTCGGCGCGCATGGCATCGCCGAGTCCGGCGATTTCTTTCTGTGGAGCCAGGGGCCGCTGCAAACGCTGTTGCCGCACGACTTATTAATGTGCGCGCAGCTGGGCGCCGACGGGGCCGTGCTGCGCAGCGAAGCCTGGCACAGCATCGTGCCTGATCACGCGCAGCTGCGCGAGCGCCACGGCCAGCTGGCGCGCCTGGCGCTGGTCTGGCGCGCGGGCGGACAAAGGGCGGGCGTCATCGACGGCGTGCTGGTGCACGGCAGCGTGGGTGAGGGGGGCGGCAGCTTTTTTGCCCTGTTCGCCATGGGAACCGTGGACGCGGCACGCCAGGCATACGCGCTGGAATTGCTGCTGCCCTACCTGCACCTGCACTGGCTGGCGCTGCCAGGCAGTACACGTGCGCCCCTGGCCGGGCCGGGCGCCACGCGCGCGGCCAGTGCGCGCGAGCTGGAAGTACTGCATTGGGTGCGCGAGGGGAAGAGCAATGACGAGGTGGGGCAAATCCTCGGCATCAGCGGCACCACCGTGAAAAGCCATTTGCAGCGCATCTATAAATTATTGGGCGTGAGCAACCGCACGCAAGCCGTCTCGCGCGGCATCGCGCTGCGCCTGCTCAGCCATTAACGCTGATCCTGTATTGTATTCTTGCCGTTGCCGCCGCCATCCTGCGTGTGTTCGATGCTGCCGGGCGACACCCGCGCCACGTCGGGGCTCGCTTGCAGGCGCGCCACTTCGTCCGCCGTCAGCATGGCGGCAAAGCCGTTGAAAGCCACCTTGTAGCGGTATTGCACCGGGGCGTCCGGTACCAGCGCCAGCACCGCGCGCTGCTGCGCTTCCAGCTGGGCCGTGTAGCGCCGCGCGGCGTCGCTGTTCGTATCGAGCCCATGTACGCCATCCGCCTGCGAGGCCAGCGGCGGGGCGCGCAATTGCACCAGATACGATAGCCGCGCCGCGGCGGCCTGCGCCGCGACAGGCAGCGCATGGACGCTGGCCATGCCGGCCAGGATGGCAATACTGAGGCGAAATGCGGACATGCAAGCTCCCTTGGCGCATGGCGCCCATGCGCCGATTGTACGCGCGTCGCGCAAAAAAAACGCGCCCCGCAGGGCGCGTTGTGTTACTGCCTGGAGCGATGCCGTTACAGCTTGGCATCCACCTTCACGTTGCGCTGGCTGGGGACGGCCAGCGGCAGCGGGTTGTTGGTCTCCACCGACAGCACGGTGGTGGACGCGGCCGCGTTGTTGCCATCGAGGAAGACTACGCCGCCCAGGTAGCGCTTGCCCGTTTCCAGGCCCGACCAGCTGACGCCGGCCGTGGCGCTGCCGCCCACGTACACCTTGCTGGGCAGGGTGGCTTTCAGGTTGCCGCCCTTGTCGGCTGTCGTGACGACGGCCGACGACAGGCCGAAGCCGGTCGACACGCCATTTGCCACTTCGTAGCCGATCACGCACACCTTGTAGCTGCCCGCCGCCGGGGTGGTCAAGGTAATAGACTCGTTCGAACCGGCCGTGGCCGAGGTGGCGACGGTTGCGCCGGTACTGTTGAGCAGCAGCAGGTCGAGGTCATTGCCGGCGCCCTCCGTGGTGTCGCGGTCGAAAATTTCGAAGCGCGCCACGACGGTGCTGGCGGGAATGCTGACATTGACCGCGCGCACGCCGCTGCCGCCCGCTTTGCACGCGGCAGCCATCTGTTCCAGCGTGTCGACGCTGCCCGGCGCGGCCTGGCTGATGGTTTGCTCGCTGCGCGCCACTTCCTTCAGGCCGCCCGTCGCCGCGCCCACCTTGCCGGCAAAGCCGGTGGACAGGGTCAGCGAACGCAGGCCGCTGACCTTGTCGGCCTGCAGCAATGCCGGCGACTGTACCGCGCGGCCCGAGCGGGCCGTGACGGGGCTGCGCACCGTGTGCACGCCGTCGCTCCACACGAGGGCGCCGTACTGCCAGGCATTGTCCGGCGCCGTGGTGCGCGTCAGGGTCACGGTGAAGGACTTGGTTTCGCCCGGCGCGAGCGCCAGGGTGGCAGGCGAAACCGCCACGCTGTAGCCGCTGACCGAGGCGCTGGCCGTGTAGGTGGCGCTGCTGCTGCCCACGTTGGTGACGCGGCGCGTCACCGTCTGCGTGCCCAGCACGTTGCCGATGGTGATGGACGGCATGTTCAGGTTGTAGCCGGCCAGGGTGCCGCCCGCGCATTCGGCCGTCATGCCGACGCCGCACATGTATTTCTTGTAGTCGGCCAGGCTGGCGTCATACACGAGGCCGGGATCGGTCGCCTTGTTCGGCGTCACGTGGCCGGCGCCCTGGCCCCAAGGCAGGATGCCGCGCGCGTCGCCCGCCTGAACGTCGGGCAGGGTGGTGCTGCCGGTCGTCATCAGGGCCGATTTGATGGCGGCCGGGCTCCAGTCCGGATGCTGCTGGCGCAGCAGGGCGGCCAGGCCGGCCACGTGCGGGCTGGCCATCGAAGTGCCTTGCAGGAAGATGTAGGCTTGCGGCGGCACCAGGCTGCCATCCTGCACGGCGTCGCGCTGGGCGCGCGACAGGGCAGGCGTGCCGCCGGCCAGGATGTCCACGCCAGGGGCCGTGACGTCCGGCTTGAGTAGGTTGGCGTCGTACAGGTTCGGCCCGCGTGACGAGAAGTCGGCCACCACGGGGGCGGCGGGGCCGTTGCCGTTGGTGACGAAACGCGAGATGGCGGCCGTGGCCGTGCCCGTTTGCGCCTGGGCATTGATCAGCGCGCCATCGGCGGCGCTCACGTGCACGGCCGGCAGCACGTGCGGGTCGGATACCAGACCGATGCCCGTGTCGACCAGCACCATGCCGGCGCCGCCCGCTTCGAGCACGGCGACGCCCTTGTCGGTACGCGCCGTGGTGCCGCGCAGGCAGCTGACGACCTTGCCGGCCACCTTGGCCGGGTCCAGCAGGGCCACGCCGCCGTTGTCGCCGGCGCGGTAGCACAGCGCCAGTTTTTGCGCATCGGCGCCGGGCAAGCCCGCATCCTGGGCACGGATCAGGGTGGTGGCGGGCAGCGGGTTGTAGTTGAGCGAGGCGCCCGTGTAGCTGGCGCCGTTGCTGAGAGTCACTTTGGCCTGGTTGGCGCGGTTGTGCGTCGAAGCGGCCACGGTGGTGATCCATGGGCTGACGTGGGCCACGGTATTGGCTGGCCCCGCATTGCCGGCGGACGCGGCAACGAAGACGCCCGCGTTCGACGCGTGCAGGAACGCTTGCTCGACCGGGTCGTTGACGGTGCCGCCGCCGCTGATCGAGTAATTGATCACGTGTACGCCGTCCTGTACGGCTTTTTCGATCGCCGCCACGCTGTCGCCGCCGTAGCAGCCGTTTTTCGCGCCGGTCGGCTGGGTGGCCAGGTTGTAGGACCAGCACACCTTGTAGACGGACAGGCGGGCGCGCGGCGCCACGCCGGAAATGGCGCCCAGCGGCGAACCGCCGACGGTGACGGGCACGCCCGCATTGCCGCCCGCGGTGGATGAGGTATGCGTGCCGTGGCCGCCTTCGCCATTCGGGTCGCCGATGGAATCGCGCGGCGAGGTGTATTCGCTCCAGTGCTGGATCTTGTCCGTCTCGGTCAGGCGCACGGCGTTGAAATACTGCGCGCCGAGCAGCTTGTTGTTGCAATGGTCTTGCGTAAAGCCTTCACCCGTCTGGCAGCTGCCTTTCCAGGCGGCTGGCGCGGCGCCGTAGGCCAGGGTGGCGTTCGGGTCGAAGGTCGGTGCGCCGTTGGCGTCGACCTTGTCCGCATACGACAGGTTTTCCGGCCACACGCCGCCATCGACGATGCCGATGATGATGTCTTCGCCCGCATGCTGCTTGCCGCCCAGCTGGCTCCACAGGCCGCCCGGCTGGTCCAGGCCCAGGAAGGTGGGCGTGTAGTTCGTCTGCAGGGCGCGGGGCTCGTCGGGGGCGATGCTGGCCACTTCGCCGCTCGCTTGCAGCTGGCGCACTTCGGCGTCCGTCAGCAGGGCGGAGAAACCGTTGAGGACGATCTTGTACTGGTATTGCACGGGCGCGGCGGCGACGAGGGCTTGTACCCGGGCCTGTTTCTGCTCAAGGTAGTCGCCGTACAGCTGCACTTGCGCGCTGGCCAGGTCGAGGCGGCCGCCGGCGGCAGGCTGGGTGGCGCCCAGTCCTTCCACCGAGCCGGTGTAGGAGGCGATCGGTTTGTCGGTCAGTTGCACGATGTAGGGACGGCGCAGGTCGTCGGCGTGGGCCTGGAAGCTGAGGCTGGCAAACAGGCTCAGCACGGCGAGCGAAATAGGACGCAAGGCGGGACGGAATGTCATGTCGGGTTTCCTGGTGACGGTAGCGGGAATCGAAAGGGATAAATCAGGCTTGCTGGCGGCGGCGCGCCGCGAAACCGATGCCTGCCAGGCCCAGCAGCATCATCGCGTAGGTCGATGGCTCCGGTACCGAGGCGACGATATTGTCGAGTGCAAACTGGCCCTTGTTGCTGCTGAAGGCGTTGCAACTGCCGGCCGTGTTGCAAGTGAAACCGAAGAAGGCCAGCGAGGCGAATTGCTGGCTGCCGAAGTTGGCGCTGGTGCTGTAGCGCTGGAACTGGAAGTTGCCGCCGAGCGGGCCGCCCAGCTGGTACGTTTCATACAGGGAAGAGCCGTCCGCATAGAAGCCTTGCACGCGCAGCAGGCCGGCCACGGCCGGATAGGTGACGCCCTGGGCATAGCCGATGAAGCTGGCGTCGAAGCCCTGCAGGCTGACGCTGCCGCCCGTCTTCAGCGGGTCCAGGTAGACGATGCCGTCGTTGAGGGCCGCATAGTAATTGCTCGTATTGTTGGTCGGGCACGCCATGCCGCAGGCGGCCGGGTCCGTGCCGTCGAAGACTGCGCCGACCAGGTCGCCATTACTGGCGCCGTCGGCATTTGAGAGGCCCGTCAGCAGGAAATTTTTGAATTCCAGCGAGTCGCCGTGGCCGACGAACTGGCTGTCGAGATTATCGAAGTTGATCACGTCCGCGACGGCGGCGGGAGCCCAGGCGGCGGACAGGGCCAGGATGGCGGCGCCGGTCCACTGCTTGGCCGAGAAAGGACTTGCTGCGGCAGTTGCCTTCGGATGCACAATACGAGTCATGAATTTTCCCTTGGTGATTATGTCGGATGCAATATGTTTTGCGTCTTGGATGCTGTCTTGGATGCTCTTTCCTGCGCGGCCGGATAGGATCAACGCGGACCCATGCGCAGAAAATTGATTTTTACTATAGCAAAAGAGGCAATTACATTGTTTGATATTCTTTCAAATTTAATTTGAAAGTTACAAATAATGAATGAATAAAATTCATCATTTACTATGGTTTGACAACCAAAAGTAGATAGTTTCCGCATTGAAAATAGTTGAATAATTGACTAGCCAGTCAGGCGCGCGCGGCGCCGTGGCCCTTTCGTACACACTGGATGGTTTCCGCAGGAATTTGTTGTTCACAGAGCAAAGAAAAGATTGTATTAACCATAACCGGCATGGTAGGCTGATAAGCATCAGGCAAGCGCGTGTCGCCCGTGCGTGGTCATCCGCCGCGCACAGCGACGCAATGTATTGAAGGTAGGCAATAAGGAGTTACCGGATGCATGCAGCACACAGGCAGAACCTTGCGGCAACGCGCCATACGCGCGGCTTTACCTTGCTCGAACTGCTGGTGGTCATCGTGATCATCGGCTTGCTGGCGGCCTATGTGGGCCCCAAGTATTTCGCCCAGCTGGGCAAATCCGAAGTGACGGTGGCCAAGGCGCAGATCGAGGCGTTTGAAAAATCGCTCGACACCTACCGCCTCGACGTGGGCCGCTATCCGACCACGGAAGAAGGCCTGGCCGCGCTGCTGGCCGCGCCGCCCGCCGCCGGCACGCGCTGGAATGGCCCTTACCTGAAAAAAGCCGTGCCGCTCGACCCCTGGGGCCATGCGTATCAATACCGCGCGCCCGGCAGCAAGGGCGAGTACGACATCGTCTCGATGGGCAAGGATGGCCAGCCCGGCGGCAGCGGCGAAAACGCCGACATCAGCTCGCAATAGCGCCAGCGCCATTCTTTTTCCTACGGACAAGCCATCATGCAGTTTGAAGTACGCGCGCTTTCCACGGACCAGGCCGTAGCTACCTTGCATACGTGCGTGATCGACGGCCGCGACGAGGCGGACGCGCGCCGCCAGGCCGAGGCGCGCGGCCTGTTCGTCAGCGCCATCCGCCCCGTGCGGGCCACGCCGTTCAGCGCGGCCGGGCGCCAGCGCGCACGGGCCTTACCCCTGCTGCTGTTCAGCCAGGAATTGCTGGCGCTGCTGCAAGCGGGGCTGGGCATCGTCGAAGCGCTGGAAGCCTTGCTGGAAAAGGAAGCGTCGCCGGCCACGCGCAGCGTGCTCACGCGCCTGCTGGAAGGCTTGCGCGAAGGCAAGCGCTTTTCCGCCGTGCTGGCAGAGCAGGCCGAACTGTTTCCCCCCTTGTATATCGGCATCGTCAAGGCGGCCGAGGGCACGAGCGACTTGCCGCGCGCGCTGTCGCGCTACATCGACTACCAGCAGCGCATCGATACGGTGCGTGGCAAGATCGTCAGCGCCGCCATCTATCCGACTATTTTGCTGGCCGTGGGCGGCGGCGTCAGCGCCTTTCTGATCAGCTATGTGGTGCCCCGTTTCGCCGAGGTCTACCAGGGCGCCGGGCGCAATCTGCCGTGGATGTCGCAAGTGATGCTCAGCTGGGGCCAGTTCGTCACGCAGCATGGCGTGCTGCTGTTGCTCGGACTGCTGATCACCGGCAGCGGCGTGTTCACTGCCGTGCGGCGCGCGCTGCGCCATGGCGGCGTGGCGCGCCTGCTGGCGAAACTGCCCGGCATCGGCGAGCGCGTGCGCATCTATGAACTGTCGCGCCTGTACCTGACCCTGGGCATGCTGGCCGAAGGGGGCATTACCATCGTACAAGCCATTTCCACCGTGCAAGCGATGGTCTCGCCGGGCATGCAGGCATCCTTGCAAGGCGCGCGCGGCGCCATCGAGGCGGGCCAGCCGCTGTCGTCCGCGTTTGAGCAACATCAATTGACGACGCCGATTTCCCTGCGCATGCTGCGCGTGGGCGAGCGCACGGGCGACATGGGCCCCATGCTGACGCAGTCGGCAGCCTTTTACGACGGCGAAATCAGCCGCTGGATCGACCGGTTTACGCGCACCTTCGAACCCTTGCTGATGGCCGCCATCGGCCTGGTCGTGGGCGCCATCGTGATCCTGCTGTACATGCCCATCTTTGACCTTGCCGGCGATATTTCATGATGCAGAGCGCAGCCGAATCCACCGCGGCCATCGCGGCCATCGACCCCGCGCTGCTGCAGCATGCGCGCATCCTGAGCCGGCAATCGAAGCGCAGCCTGGTCGAGGAATTGCAGCAACTGAGCGGCATCGAGGCGCGCGCCGTGGTGCGCGCACTGGCGCTCCCGTTCGGCCTGGACGTGCTGGAAACGGCCGACATGCTGGCCTTGTCTCCCGCCTTCGATGTGCTGCCCCTGTCGCAGGCACTGGCGCGCCACAGCGTGCTGCTGCGCGCCGCCGACGGTCAGCTGCTGGGCGTGATCGCCGACCCCTTCGACCTCGACCTGCAAACCTGGCTCGGCGCGCGCGCGGGGCAGGGCGTGTTGGACGTGCGCCTGGCGCTGCAGGCCGACATCGGCGCCTACCTGTCGAAGCAGGAAGAATCGGCGCGCGCCGTCGACAGCCTGCTGCCCGGCGCGGCGAACGATGCGCGGCGCGACGGCAAGACGGCGGCCGTGCTGTCGTTCGCCAGCGTGTCGGAAGCGGCCAGCCCCGCCGTCAAGCTGGTCAACTCGACCCTGTATGACGCCCTGAAGGCGGGCGCCTCGGACATCCACCTGGAAAGCACGGCCGGCGGCCTGGCCGTCAAATACCGCGTCGACGGCGTGCTCGATCACGCCACGTCCGTCAACGGCATCGAAGTGGCAGAACACATCATCTCGCGCCTGAAAGTGCTGGCCGAACTCGATATCGCCGAGCGCCGCGTGCCGCAGGACGGCAGCTTCCGCGTCGAGGCGGGCGGGCGCGAAATCGATTTGCGCGTCTCCATCATGCCCAGCATCCATGGCGAGGACGCCGTCATCCGCATCCTCGACAAGCGCGCCATGATCGAGGCCTACGGCGCGCTGACCCTGGAAGCGCTGGGCTTTGACGCGCCCTCGCTCGAAGCCCTGCGCGCGCTGGCCCAGGAAGCCTACGGCATGCTGCTCGTGACCGGTCCCACGGGCTCGGGCAAGACGACGACCCTGTATGCGGCGCTGACGGAAATCCATAACGGGCGCGAAAAGATCATCACCATCGAGGACCCCGTCGAATACCAGCTGCCCGGCATCCTGCAAATCCCCGTGAATGAAAAGAAGGGGCTGACCTTCGCCAAGGGCTTGCGCTCGATCCTGCGCCACGACCCCGATAAAATCATGGTGGGCGAGATCCGCGACCGCGAGACGGCGGAAATTGCCGTGCAATCTGCCCTCACGGGCCATCTGGTGCTCACCACCGTGCATGCGAATAATGTGTTCGACGTGTTTGGCCGCTTTACGCACATGGGCATCGATCCGTATGCCTTCGTCTCGGCCCTGAACGGCATCTGGGCACAGCGCCTGATCCGCACCAACTGCCCCCATTGTGCCACCGGCTACACGCCCGACGACGCGGAGCTCGCCAGCGTGGGCCTGGCGCGCGCCGACGTGGCAGGCTATGAATTCAAGCAGGGCAAGGGCTGCGGCGACTGCCGCGGCACGGGCTACAAGGGACGCCGCTCGATCGCCGAGATTCTCGTGCTGACCGATGAAATCCGCGAACTGATCGTCGATAAAAAACCGATCCGCCAGATCAAGGCGGCCGCGTATGCGAACGGCACGCGCAGCCTGCGCCTGGCGGCGCTGGAACTGGTCAAGCGGGGCGCCACCACCATCACGGAAATCAAGAGGGTCACCCTGCATGCGTAGCGGTTTTGCGAAGTTGAGATTTGGGAGATTTGGACAGGGATTGCGCCTGGGCGTGGCGGCGGATGGCTTGAGCTTGTGGCGGGGCAGCCGCTGGCGCGCGCCCGCCTGGACGCCGTTGGGCGAAGCCGCGTATGTGCCGGACGTCGCTCATGGCCTGCATGGCGATTTTTCCGCCCTGGGCCAGGCGCTGGCGCAGTTGCTGGAGCGGCTGCTGCCGACGGACCAATACGCGGGCTGGCCCTTGTCCGTGGTGCTCGACGACGCTTTGGCGCGCCTGTGGCAGGTGGACCTGCCGCAGGGCGCCGCGCGTCTGGCCGACATCGAGGCGGCCGCCGCGCTGCGCTTCCAGTCGCTGTATGGCGATGCGCCCGGCCTGTGGCACAGCAGCAGTGCCTGGGATGCGCGCGTGCCGTTTTTCTGCGCCGTGCCGCGTGCGCTGCTGGCGCAGCTGACGCGCGTGGCGGCCGAACGCAAGCTGGCTTTGATTTTTATTACGCCGCAATTCGCGCGCCACTGGAACCGCTGGCACGGCGCATTGAAACCGGGCGCCTGGTTCGGCCAGTTGCAGGAAAACGCCTTGACCCTGGGCGTGCGGCACGATGGCCGCCTGTGCGCCGTGCGCGCGCTGCCCGTGCCGGCTGGTGCCGACAGGGACTGGCTGGTGCAGACGCTGGCGCGCGAGGCGCTGCTGCAAGGCGTGACCGCGCCGGCGCTGCTGCAGCTGTGCGGCGCGCCGCCGCCCGCATGGCTGACGCCGACAAAAGAGTTCCACTGCCAGGTTTTTTCCACGCCGGACGGGGAAGGCGCCTTGTCGCCGGCCGCCCGGCTGGCGCAGCGGAGGCGTGGCATGACGCGCCTCGATATCGATTTCGCGCCGCCTGGCTGGCGCCGCAGCCTGCACCGCGTGCCCGCCTGGGCATGGGGAACGGGGGCGCTGGGCATGGTGCTGGTCGTCACGGCGGCGTACAGCGGCAGCGCTGCGCTGCAGCGCCAGCAGCTGCGCGAGGGGCAGTTGCAGCGCGCGCAGCAACGCGTGCTGGCCGCCACGCTGGGCCCGGCGCCTGCGCCGCAAATGGCCATCGCACCGGCGCAGGCGGCGGCCGTGAATGCGGCCATCCTGCAATTGAACCTGCCGTGGCGCGACCTGCAGGATGCGCTGGCCAGCGCCACGCCGCCCGCCATCGCGCTGCTGGCGCTGGAGCCGGACGCGCGCAAGCGCGTGCTGAAGATCACGGCCGAAACGACCGGCAGCGACGCCATGGTGGCCTATATCGCGCAATTGAAGCAGCAGGAGCTGTTCGGCTCCCGCGTGCAGCTGCTGCGCCATGAAATCAACGCGCTCGATCCGAACAAACCTTTGCGCTTCCAGCTTCAAGCGCAGTGGGGCACGCCATGACGGCCATCGATATCAATATCTTGCGCCTGCGCGCGCAACTGCTGCTGCGTCGCCTGGGCGTGCCCGCCTGCCTGGCCGTGCTTTTGCTCGCACTGGGGATCGCCGCCTGGGCGTGGGCATGGCAGCAGCGCGCCGTGGCGGCGCAGCTGGAAGCGCGGCCCTTGCCGCAGCCAGCGCTGGCCGTGGCGGCCCTGGCGCCGCCGGCGACGGCCAGCGAAAACCTGGCCCGTTTTTATGCCGCCCTGGGGCAGCAGCGCCATGCGGAGCAGCAGGTCAAGCAGCTGTTCGACCTGGCCGCGAAAAACGGCTTGCTGCTGACGCAGGGCGAATACAAGAGCGGCTACGACAAGGCCAGCCGTGTCGCCACCTGGCAGGTGACCTTGCCGCTGAAGGGCAGTTATGCGGCCGTATGGCAGTTCGCGCTGCAAGCGCTGCGCGCCGTCCCCTTTGCCTCGCTCGACGAACTGAGTTTTCGCCGCGAGCAGATCGCCGATACGCAACTCGAGGCGCGCCTGCGCCTGACCTTTTATCTGACCGATACGCCTGGCGTTGCGGGAGAAACACCATGACCCCACGCCATTGGCTCATGCTGGCCGGCGTGCTGGGCGCGGGCGCCTTGCTGCTGTTCGACGAGCGCCAGCCCGTGGCCGACGTGGCCGAGGCGGTGGAGCGGGCCGTCGCGCCCGCGCGTAAGCCGGCCGGCAAAGCGGAGGCAGCGCAGCCGGCCATCCTGGCCCTGCTGCCGCGCAGCGAAGTGGCGGGCGAGGATGGCGACACCTTTGGCGGCGCCGGCGCTGTCTTCCAGAGCCAGAACTGGAATCCGCCGCCGCCGAAAACGGCGGTGACGGCTGCGCCGCCGCCACCGCCGCCGACGGCGCCGCCGCTGCCCTTCGTCTACTTGGGCAAGGCGGCCGCCGACGGTGCCTGGGAAGTGTTTTTGTCGCGCGCCGACAAGACGTATATCGTGCGCGCCAATACCGTCATCGATGGCGCCTACAAGGTCGTGACGATCGCGCCGCCCGTCATGACGCTCACCTATCTGCCGTTGAACCAGGTTCAGCAGCTCAACATTGGAGTACTCGAGTGATGTCTCGTTCCTTTTCACCGGCGCCTTTGCTGGCGTTGCTGGTGCTGCTGTCCGGCTGCGCGGGGCAGCAAGCTTACCGCGACGGGCGCGAGCTGATTGCGCAAGATCAGATCCCGGCCGGCCTGCAAAAACTGCAGGAGGCGCTGCAGCAGGACCCCGGCAACGCGCAATACCGCAGCGCGTATCTGCAGGCGCGCGAACGGGCCACCAGCAGCCGCTTGCAGCAGGCCGAGCGCCAGGCGCAGGCGGGACAGGGCGACCTGGCGCGCACCTCCTTCATGAGCGTGCTGGAAATCGATGCGCAGAACGAACGCGCCAGCAGCGGCTTGCGCGCGCTCGAACGCGAGCAGCGCCAGGGCAAGCTGCTGGCCGAAGCGCAGAAGGATCTTGACGCCAAGCGCTACGACCCCGCGCGCCAGCGCCTGAACGCCATCCTCACGGAGCAGCCGAATCACGCCGGCGCGCGCGCGCTGCTGCGCGAGGTCGATGAAAAAACGGCGCCGCCCGTGGTCGAATCGGGCCTGGCCAAATCGTACAAGCAGCCGATCACGATCGAGTTCCGCGACGCGCCGTTAAAACAGGTGTTCGAGCTGATCGCGCGCCGCTCGGGACTCAATTTCGTCTTCGACAAGGACGTCAAGGCGGACGCGAAAACCTCGATCTTCCTGAAAAACAGCACGGTGGAATCGGCCGTCTACTTCCTGCTGGTGACGAACCAGCTGGAGCAGCAGGTGATGGATGCGAACACGATTTTGATCTACCCGAACGTGGCGGCAAAATTGAAGGAGTACCAGGAAGTGCTGGTAAAGACCTTCTTCCTGGCGAACGCGGATGCCAAGCAGGTGGCCAACACGCTCAAGACCATTTTGAAGACGCGCGACGTGGTGGCCGATGAAAAGCTCAACCTCGTCATCGTGCGCGACACGCCCGAGGCGATCCGCCTGGCCGAGCGCCTGATCGCGCTGCAGGACGTGCCCGAAGCGGAAGTGGTGCTGGAACTGGAAATCCTCGAAGTCAAGCGCAGCCGCCTGATGGAACTGGGCGTGGCCTGGCCATCGAGCCTGACCCTGACGCCACTTTCCACTTCGGGCGGCGTGGGGCTGACCATCAACGACCTGAATAACCTGAACCAGCGCACCATCGGCGTGAGCGACCTGTCCGTGACGGCGAATGCCAAGAAGACGGATGGCGACGCGAATATCCTGGCCAACCCGCGCATCCGCGTGCGCAACCGGGAAAAGGCGAAGTTCGTCATCGGCGACAGGGTGCCCGTGGTGACCACCACCATTTCGCCGGGCACGGGCGGCTTCGCTTCCGAGTCGATCAGTTACCTGGACGTGGGCTTGACGGTGAACGCCGAGCCGACCATCTATTTGAACAATGAAGTGGGCATCCGCATTTCGCTCGAAGTGAGCAACCTGGGGGCGGCCACCACCACCCGCAGCGGCTCGACCCTGTACCAGATCGGCACGCGCCAGGCCTCGACCATGCTGCAACTGAAGGATGGCGAAAACCAGGTGCTGGCGGGCCTGATCAACAATGAAGAGCGCAGTTCGGGCAACAAGGTGCCGGGCCTGGGCGACATCCCCGTGCTGGGACGGCTGTTCGGCAGCAGCAAGGACGACAGCCAGAAGACGGAAATCGTGCTGTCGATCACGCCGCACCTGGTGCGCACCGTGCAGCGTCCGGAAGCGAAGGAATCGGAATTCTCTGCCGGCACGGAAGGCAGCTTCCGCCGCCGTCCCGACATGGCGGCCAAGGCGCCCACGCAGATGCCGGGCACGGTCATCGTGCGTTCCGGCCCGTCGGCCGTCGGCATGCAGCCGGCGCCGGCGCAGCCGATGATGACGCCGGGCCAGGTGCCATCGACCTTGCCGCAGAGCGTGGCGGCGCCGGAAGTGGCGCCGTCGCCCGAGCCGGCCGCGTCGCCTTTGCCGATATCGTCGGGCCAGCCCGTACCGCTGCAGGCGGCACCCTTGCCGCTGTCGTCGAGCCAGCCGGTGCCGGTGGTGCCGCCGCCCGCCAAATGAGCGTGACGCGCGCGCAGGGCGGATTCACCCTGATCGAACTGCTGGTGACCCTGGCCATCCTGGGCGTGCTGGCCACCCTGGTGATCCCCGTCACGCAGGTGACGATGCAGCGGCGCCAGGAGCAGGAATTGCGGCGCGCGCTGCGCGACATCCGCCAGGGGCTCGACGCCTATAAACGGGCTGGCGACGAGGGCCGCATTCTGCGCGCGCCCGACGCCAGCGGTTATCCGAAAAGCCTGGAACTGCTGGTCGAGGGCGTGCCGGACCAGCGCAACCCGAAGCGCAGCAAACTGTTTTTCCTGCGCCGCGTGCCGCGCGACCCGTTCAACGGCGACGCTGGTCTGAGCGACGCGCAAACGTGGGGCAAGCGCAGCTACGCCAGCGAAGCGGCCGAGCCGCGCGAGGGCGACGATGTCTACGATGTGTATTGCACGTCCGGCAAGACGGGCTTGAACAACGTGCCTTACCGTTTATGGTGAACCATGTCCGCTGAAAACGCCCCACGCCGCAGGCGCGGCTTTACCCTGATCGAATTGCTGGTGGTGCTCGGCATCGTGGCGCTGTTGCTGACCCTGGCCGTGCCGCGCTACTTTCCCAGTCTCGACAAGGCGAAGGAAACCGTGCTGGCGGATAACTTGCGCAACCTGCGCACCACCATCGACCAGTTCCACGGCGATACGGGGCGCTACCCCGATTCGCTGGAGCAACTGGTGGAAAAGAAATACCTGCGCGCCATGCCCATCGATCCCATCACGGACAGCGACAGCAGCTGGCTGATCGTGCCGCCACCGGACGACACGCCGGGCCAGGTGTATGACGTGAAAAGCGGCGCGCCCGGCAAGGACCGCAGCGGCACGCCGTTCGCCGACTGGTAGCGGCCATGTACCGTTCTGCGCGCCGCCAGCGCGGTTTTACTTACCTGGGCCTGATCATTCTGGTGGCTATTCTGGGCCTGGTAGGGGCGGCCGGGCTGAAGATGGGCTCCTTGCTGCAGCGCCAGGCGGCCGAGCAGGAATTGCTCGATATCGGCGCGCAGTTTTCAGACGCCCTGTACAGTTATGCGGCGGCCACGCCGCCGGGCCAGCCGCAACAGCCGCCGACCCTGGCCGCCTTGCTGCGCGATCCCCGTACGCCCGAGCTGCGCCGGCACCTGCGCAAGTTGTTTGTCGATCCCATCACGGGCCGCGCCGAGTGGGGCTTGCTGTATCAGCCGGGCAGCAACGGCATCATCGGCGTGTACAGCCTGTCCCAGGCTGCGCCATTAAAGGTTGGCAACTTCGAGGCCCGGTTTGCCGGCTTCGAAGGCAAGGCGCATTTCTCGGAATGGCGCTTCATGGTCGATGCACGGGTGTCATCCGTGCCGTCAGCGGGACCGGCAGCTGTGCCAGCGAGTGATGAGGACAGCATCGCGCCCGCCTTGCCCGCGTCACCGTTGTTTTTTCGCCCTGTTACCCCACCGCAAGAACAAACGCCACCAGAGCCAAATGAACAGCTTGAACCGCAAAATTCCGCCGAAAACACTGCCGAATAGACGGTTTTACCTTAAAACATGGAAAAAATAAATGTATGCCTCGGTAACTATTTTTCCCTGGAAATTCATAGATGCCGGCAAATAGTTCATTTTGAAAATAGTTATCAGCGGTGAAACTTAGATAAAAAATTTATAAGTAATTCAATGCAATTATGTTACCATTCTGTTCAGTACTTCCGGTACTAATAAACTATTGGTGGCCTGCGTATTGCAGCCATAAATTACTTTTTAAGGGATAAGCTATGAAATTGAAATTTATCGCTGCAGGCATCATGGCAGCAGCATCGTTCAGCGCGTCGGCAGCAACCTACGACCTGGGCATTCTGGACCCAGCCGGTTCCGATACCCTGTCGGCTTTCACGACCAAGTTCGCGATCAATTCGCAGATCAATGATTCGTGGACCTTCCAGTTGCTGGCTCCATCGTCGACTTCGTTCGGTGCACTGCAAACGTTCTCCGTTGCTAACGGCGCGATCAAGGATTTCGCCGCGACCCTGGTCGGCTATGGCGACCTGGCCAAGAGCACGGCTAGCGGTATCCAGAATCTGAGCTGGGCAGGCGAATTGGCCGCTGGCACCTACACGGTGCAAGTCACGGGTCTGACCCTGGTGAAAAATGTTCAGTACGTAGGCACGGTTTCGGCCCTGCCAGTACCAGAACCAGAAACCTATGGCATGCTGCTGGGCGGCCTGGCATTGGTTGGCGCCGTGGCACGCCGCCGCGCCAAGAAAGCTGCTTAAGCTTTCGCTGCAATGAAAAAAACCCGCTCCGGCGGGTTTTTTTTCGTCTGGATCATTTGTGCAAGGCAGTACGCCGGCAACAACATCCTGCGCAATATGGGCAATCTGCGCAGGACCAGGCGCCAAGTTGAAGACAGTATGCGAGTACGGCGAGACGCCGGCAACAACGTCCTGCGCAATCGGGACAAGCTGCGCAGGCCCAGGCGCCAAGTCGAAGACAGTACGCGAGTACGCGAGACGCCGGCATCAACGTCCTGCGCAATCTGGACAAGCTGCGCAGGACTAGGCGCCAAGTCGAAGACAGTACGCCAGTACGGCGAGACGCCGGCAACAACGTCCTGCGCAGCTTGTCACGCGTGGCGCTTGAAGTCGCGGAAGCGGAAGCCAACTGCAAATAACGTCGCAAAGTACGCCACGCCGCACACGGCCACCACCAGGGCCAGGGCACCGGCCCGCAGCAGCGGATGGGCTTGCATGGCGATCCAGTCGATGCGCATGGCGCCAGCATACGCCACGCCGCCCATCACGATGAGTGCCGGCAGCAGGCGCGCGAAGAATTTGGCCCAGCCCGGTTTCGGCTGGTAGATGCCGCGCTTGCGCAAGCCCCAGTACAGGAAACTGGCATTCAGGCAGGCGCCCAGGCCGATCGACAGGGCCAGGCCGGCCACGGCGATGTAGGGCACGAACAGCAGATTCATCAGCTGCGTGGCGATCAGCACGCCGATGGCGATTTTCACGGGCGTGCGGATGTCCTGGCGCGCATAGAAGGCGGGCGCCAGGGTTTTGACGAGGATGATGCCGATCAGGCCCAGGCTGTAGGCCACCAGCGGCTGCGTCGACATGGTGACGGATTCGGCCGTGAACTTGCCGTAGTGGAAGAGGGTGGCGATCAGCGGCGTGGCCAGGGTCGCCATGCCGACGGCGGCGGGCAGGGCCAGCAGGAAAGTCAAACGCAAGCCCCAGTCCAGCAAGGCCGAGTATTCCGTCTTGTCGCCGTCCACGTTCGCTTTCGACAGGCTGGGCAGCAAGATGGTGCCCAGGGCCACGCCCAGCATGGCGGTCGGGAACTCCATCAGGCGGTCCGCATACGACAGCCAGGAAATACTGCCTTCGGCCAGGCGCGAGGCGATGCTCGTGTTGATCATCAGGCTGATCTGCGCAGCAGACACGGCGAACACGGCCGGGCCCATCTTTTTCAGCACGCGGCGCACGCCGCCGTCGGCCAGGCCGATGGCGGGATTGATCGACAGCCGCGGCAGCATGCCGATCTTGATCAGCGCGGGAATCTGAATGGCCACCTGCAGCAGGCCGCCGGCGAACACGGCGATGGCCATGGCGTAGATCGGCTGTTTCAAGTATGGCGCGAGGAACAGCGAGGCGGCGATGAAGGACAGGTTCAGCAGCACTGGCGTGAACGCGGGAATCTTGAATTCGCGCCAGGTATTCAAGATGCCGCCGGCCAGGGCCACGAACGACATGCAGGTAATATAAGGGAACATCAGCCGCGTCATCCACACGGCCGCGTCAAAAGCGCTCGGGTCCTTGGACAGGCCCGTGGCGATCACGTAGACGAACCACGGCGCGCCGACGATGCCGATGGCGGACACGAGCAGGGTGGCCCAGACGAGGGTCGTGGCCACATGGTCGGCCAATTGCTTGCTCGCTTCCTGGCCGTGCTGGTTCTTGTATTCAGACAAGATCGGTACGAAGGCTTGCGAGAACGCCCCTTCGGCAAACAATCGGCGCAACAGGTTGGGGATGCGGAAGGCAACAATGAAAGCGTCCGTGTAGGCGCCGGCGCCAAAGGCGCGCGCGAACAGGCTTTCGCGCAATAATCCGGTTACACGGGACAGCATGGTCATGCTGGAAATGGCGGCGAGGGTTTTAAGCAAGTTCATGGGGGCAGATTATAGCCGGGCGCGGTACCGTTAAACGCTTAAAATATGGTAACAAACGCTGCCGATTCGCTGCGCATTCGCCCTTGCCAGCCCCATTTTCAGGTGTTTTTGGCGTGATACACGGTTTTTTGATTTGCCCCCGCTTGAAAATATCGCTATAATCGAAGGCTGTACAGAATTCTGTTACGCAGACACTAATGTTTGACAGGCACTGGTTTGGCACACATGGTTCGGCAGACGCACAGAACGCACCGGTTGGCAAACACTAATGTTTGCAAACGCACTTTGACCCTGTTTTAGGAAATTCCATGGCAAATACCGCACAAGCGCGCAAACGCGCTCGTCAAGCAGTTAAGCAAAACGCACACAATTCGTCCCAACGTTCGACCTTGCGCACGGCTATCAAAGCTGCTCGCAAAGCGATCCAGGGCGGCGACAAGGCAGCTGCTGCTGCAATCTTCCAGGCATCCGTGTCGACCATCGACCGTATCGCTGACAAGAAGATCATCCACAAAAACAAGGCAGCTCGCCATAAGAGCCGTCTGGCAGCTGCTTTGAAAGCACTGTCCGCTTAATATTCGCCAGCAGGCAAGCCACCACGGTGGCCTTGCCTGTGCCGGTATGCTGGCACTGGTTGAAAAGCAAAAACCCGCAGATTCGTTCTGGCGGGTTTTTTCGCGTGCGCGCGTGCTTTTCCGCGCAACTGCGGCGGCGGTTTCCGGCAGCGCCTTGCTGCCGGCCGCCACTGTCTAGCGCAGCGCCGGCAAGTTACCGATGCTCATGCCCGGCTTGATGTTCTTTTGCTTGAACCAGCCCAGGTGCATTTCCAGCGCATAGCGCACGGGCACGGTCTTCGTGGAGCAATGGCTGTCGAGCGTATGCGGCTGCATGTCTTCGATGTTGACGATCTTGCCGCTGGCATCGAGAAAGGCCACCGACAGGGGCAGCGGCGTGTTTTTCATCCACATGCATTGCGTCGACGGATTGCCAAAGACAAACAGCATGCCCGCATTCGCCGGCATTTTTTCACGGTACATCAAGCCCTGTTCGCGTTGCTCTTCTGTTGCCGCCACTTCCGCCTGGATCAAATGCATGCCGGCCGACAGCTGCACGCTTTTTGTTTGCGCCTGGGCCATGCTGGCGCAAGACAGCAGGGCGATGGACAGGAAGAGACGGCGAAGGGGATTTTTCATGGGACGGGATGGGTGGCTGCGAAGCGGCGATTAAGCCATGCTGGCGGCCGCCTGGTCAAGCATGCGGTCTGGCCGCGCCAAAAGCGTGGGGTGACAGCAACATAGTCGCTGCCGTCACCCCGGGAACGACCTTTATTTCACCGGCTTGCCTGTTTCAGCGGCCGGCTGCTTCGTCTTGCGCGCCTGGGGAATCAGGCGCGACGCGTCCGTCGCGGCGGACGCGTTGACGGAAGCCGACGCCGGCGGCACGGGCTTGCTGGCATCGGTGGCGGCCGAAGCCTGGCTGGCTGCCGATGCGGGTGGCGGCTTGACGGCATCGGTCGCGGCGGAAGCGTGCACCTGGGCGCCCGACTGGGCCAGTGCGGCGCCGGCAAGCAGGGAGGCGGCCAGCGTGAATATTACTTTTGTCATCATCTTTCCTTTCCGTCATGTGAAGGTCAGATGATTTTAATGCATTATCTAAAAATAAATAGTGCTTATTGGAAAAATTTCAGCAAGGAAAACCGTTTTTCTTGTGCCGTTCACATTTTCCCAATGTTCTCGGCCGGCACTTCGCACCATTCTCCGGGCATCAATGGGTGGCTGGCCAGAGAAAATGGGCCGATGGCGCTGCGCACCAGGCGCAGGGTGGGCAGGCCGACGGCCGCCGTCATGCGCCGCACTTGCCGGTTTTTTCCTTCTTTTAAAGTGATCGCCAGCCAGGAGGTGGGCTTGTCGGCGCGCGCGCGGATCGGCGGGTTGCGCGGCCACAGCCAGTCGGGCTCGGCGATGCGCACGGCCTTGCACGGCTTGGTGATGAAGTCGCCCAGGTCCAGCGGCGCCTGCAGGCGCGTCAGGCTGGCCGCGTCGGGCACGCCATCGACCTGCACCAGATAGGTTTTCGCTTCCTTGCGGTCCGGGTGGCTGATCTCGTGCTGCAGGCGGCCGTCGTCCGTCAGCAGCAGCAAGCCTTCGCTGTCGGCGTCGAGCCGGCCGGCCGGGTAGATGCCGGGAATGGCGAGGTGGTCGGCCAGGGTGGTACGGCCTTCCTGCGGCGAAAACTGGCACAGGACCTGGAATGGTTTATTGAAGAGAATGAGTGGCATGCTGGATAAATTGATGCAAACGAGGGTGGCTGCTGGTCGGCGCCGCAAAAGCGTGGCGCCCTGTAAGATACTGGTGCATAATGTGAAACGTTAGTCTTATGTCTTATAGAAGACGTAGGCGATATGGCAACGAGGTTCTTTGGCGCCGCGGATGACTCGGCTGTTCTTTCCCTGCTAAAGTGCGTTATTGTCGCCCTGTTCGGACTTGTTTTTGTAAACTCTGCAACCGCAGAGCGCGTCGCCGGCCCGTGTTACCCGCCAGCGGTGTGTCCCACTTCGGAGATCACGATGTATCAACATATCACTGTACCTGCTGACGGCCAAAAAATCACCGTCAACGCCGATTTTTCGCTGAATGTACCAGATAATCCCATCGTTCCCTTCATTGAAGGCGATGGCACGGGCATCGATATCAGCCCGGTCATGATCAAGGTGATCGACGCTGCCGTGGCCAAGGCCTACGGCGGTGCGCGCAAGATCAGCTGGATGGAAATCTACGCGGGCGAGAAATCGACGAATGTGTACGGCCCCGATGTGTGGCTGCCGGAAGAAACCTTGCAAGTGCTGAAAGATTACGTGGTCTCCATCAAGGGCCCGCTGACGACGCCCGTCGGCGGCGGCATCCGCTCGCTGAACGTGGCCCTGCGCCAGCAGCTCGACCTGTACGTCTGCCTGCGTCCCGTGCGCTACTTCACAGGCGTGCCGTCGCCCGTGAAAGAGCCGGAAAAGACGGACATGGTGATTTTCCGCGAAAATTCGGAAGATATCTACGCCGGCATCGAGTACCAGCAGGGCTCGCCCGAAGCGAAGAAACTGATGGATTTCCTCGTCAATGAAATGGGCGTGACGAAAATCCGCTTCCCGGCCACGTCGGGCCTGGGCATCAAGCCCGTGTCCATCGAAGGCACGGAGCGCCTCGTGCGCAAGGCCATCCAGTACGCGATCGACAATGACAAGCCTTCCGTGACGATCGTGCACAAAGGCAACATCATGAAATACACGGAAGGCGGTTTCCGCGACTGGGCTTATGCGCTGGCGCAAAAGGAATTCGGCGCCGAGCTGATCGATGGCGGCCCATGGTGCAAGTTCAAGAATCCGAAGACGGGCCGTGACATCATCGTCAAGGATTCGATCGCTGACGCGTTCCTGCAACAGATTTTGCTGCGTCCGGCCGAATACAGCGTCATCGCCACCCTGAATCTGAACGGCGATTACATTTCCGACGCGCTGGCGGCGCAAGTGGGCGGCATCGGCATCGCGCCGGGCGCGAACCTGTCCGATTCCGTTGCCATGTTCGAAGCGACGCACGGCACGGCGCCGAAGTACGCGGGCAAGGATTACGTGAACCCCGGTTCGCTGATCCTGTCGGCGGAAATGATGCTGCGCCACATGGGCTGGCTGGAAGCGGCCGACCTGATCATTTCTTCGATGCAAAAGTCGATCGCCTCGAAGCGCGTCACCTACGATTTCGCCCGCCTGATGGAAGGCGCGACGCAAGTGTCGTGTTCCGGTTTCGGCGACGTGATGATCGAGCACATGTAATAAGCGGGGGCAGGGTGCTGGGCACCCTGCGGACGAAAAAAAACCCCGTTTGACAACGGGGCTTTTCACATCTGAGGGCCGGCGATGCTTAGGCTGCTTGGATGTTGGAAGCTTGCTTGCCTTTAGGGCCTTGCGTGACTTCGAATTGAACTTTTTGACCTTCTTTGAGGGTCTTGAAACCGTTCATGTTGATTGCGGAGAAATGAGCAAACAAATCTTCGCCGCCATCATCTGGAGTGATGAAGCCAAAACCTTTGGAATCATTGAACCACTTAACTGTACCTGTTGCCATAAAAAGAACTTTCAAAATTAAAACAAATCACACGAGCCATAAAAGCAAGAAGCTTCTTGCCCCCTCCTCGACGTCTCACTTCTTATCAAGCTGTACATTACTGCAACAGTCGATACAGCATTGTTGGCGGAATAAATAATGAAGTCAAGCGCTTTTCCATCGATATTGACAAATTCTTCACGACGACCAAAAAAGCAACTCTTGATTTTGACAGCAAGGTCGCCATCTGCGCACTATTAAGAAAACGCGTAAGATTGAAAACAATTGGAAAGGCGTAGATATTGCGCATGACAACCACTGTGAAAGCATTAGAATAAGCGTATGGCAACCAAGCACGACTCAGAAACCCTGCTGGAGCGGCAAGTGCTGAAGCCGCCGCCGCTCTATCAGGTAGCCTTGCTCAATGACGACTACACCCCGATGGAATTTGTGGTGGCCATCATTCAGGAGTATTTCAACAAGGACCGTGAAACGGCGACGCAAATCATGCTCAGTGTTCATCGCTACGGCAAAGGAGTGTGCGGCGTGTTCTCTAAAGATATAGCGTGTACCAAAGTGGAGTTCGTTTTAACGCATGCGCGCAAGGCGGGGCACCCCCTGCAGTGCGTGATGGAGGAAGTATGATTGCGCAGGAATTAGAAGTAAGTTTGCACATGGCGTTTGTCGAAGCTCGGCAGGCACGGCACGAATTCATCACGGTTGAGCATTTACTGCTGGCACTGCTGGACAATCCCTCCGCTGCCGAGGTATTGCGTGCCTGCGCGGTCAATATAGAAGACCTGCGCAAGACCCTCACCAATTTCATCGGCGATAACACGCCGACCGTGCCTGGCACGGGCGAAGTCGACACCCAGCCGACGCTTGGTTTCCAGCGCGTGATTCAGCGCGCCATCATGCACGTCCAGTCCGCCTCGAACGGCAAGAAGGAAGTCACGGGCGCCAATGTGCTGGTGGCCATCTTCGGCGAAAAGGATTCGCATGCGGTCTACTACCTGCACCAGCAGGGCGTGACACGCCTGGACGTGGTCAATTTCATCTCGCACGGCGTGCGCAAGGACCAGTCGACGGAAAGCGCGAAAGCCTCCGAAGGCGTGGAAGAAGCGCCCGTCGATGGCCAGCCGAAGGAAAGCCCGCTCGACCAGTTCACGCAAAACCTGAACAAGGCCGCTGCCGAAGGCAAGATCGACCCGCTGATCGGGCGCGAGGAAGAAGTCGACCGCGTGATCCAGATCCTGTGCCGCCGCCGCAAGAACAATCCGCTGCTGGTCGGCGAGGCGGGCGTGGGCAAGACGGCCATCGCCGAAGGCCTGGCCTACCGCATCACGCAAAGCGACGTGCCGGAAATCCTGCAGAATGCCGTCGTGTATTCGCTGGACATGGGCGCCTTGCTGGCCGGAACCAAATACCGCGGCGACTTCGAACAGCGCCTGAAAGCCGTGCTGAAACAGTTGAAGGACAATCCGAACGGCATCCTGTTCATCGACGAGATCCACACCATCATCGGTGCGGGCTCGGCGTCGGGCGGTACCCTCGATGCGTCCAACCTGCTGAAACCGGCACTGGCCAACGGTCAATTGAAGTGCATCGGCGCGACCACGTACACGGAATTCCGCGGCGTGTTCGAGAAAGACCATGCGCTCTCCCGCCGCTTCCAGAAAGTGGACGTCAACGAGCCGACCGTCGAGCAAACCGTGCAAATCTTGCGCGGCCTCAAGTCGCGCTTCGAAGAGCACCACGGCGTCAAATACTCGGCCTCGGCCCTGTCGACGGCGGCCGAACTGGCGGCGCGCTTCATCAACGACCGCCATTTGCCCGACAAGGCGATCGACGTCATCGATGAAGCGGGCGCGGCGCAGCGCATCCTGCCGAAGTCGAAGCAAAAGAAAACCATCGGCAAGGCCGAGATCGAGGACATCATCGCCAAGATCGCCCGTATTCCGCCGCAAACGGTCAACCAGGACGACCGCAGCAAGCTGCAGACGATCGACCGCGACTTGCGCAATGTCGTGTTCGGGCAAGATCCGGCCATCGACGCGCTGGCTTCGGCCATCAAGATGGCCCGTGCCGGCCTGGGCAAGACGGACAAGCCGATCGGCTCCTTCCTGTTCTCCGGTCCGACCGGCGTCGGCAAGACCGAGGTGGCCAAGCAATTGGCGTTTATCCTCGGAATCGAGCTGATCCGTTTCGACATGTCGGAATACATGGAACGCCATGCCGTCAGCCGTCTGATCGGCGCGCCGCCGGGCTACGTCGGTTTCGACCAGGGCGGCCTGCTGACGGAAGCGATCACCAAGAAACCGCATGCGGTCTTGCTGCTCGATGAAATTGAAAAAGCCCATCCGGACATTTTCAATATCCTGCTGCAAGTGATGGACCACGGTACCTTGACGGACAACAATGGCCGCAAGGCCGATTTCCGCAACGTGATCATCATCATGACGACCAATGCGGGCGCGGAAAGCTTGCAAAAGACGTCGATCGGCTTCACCAATTCGAAGCAGGCCGGCGACGAGATGGCCGACATCAAGCGCATGTTTACGCCGGAGTTCCGCAACCGCATCGACGCGACCATCAGCTTCCGCGCGCTGGACCAGGAAATCATCCTGCGCGTGGTCGACAAGTTCCTGATGCAACTGGAAGAACAGTTGCACGAGAAAAAGGTCGAAGCCGTGTTTACCGAGAAGCTGCGTGCTTTCCTCGGCAAGAAAGGTTTCGATCCGCTGATGGGTGCGCGGCCGATGGCGCGTTTGATCCAGGACATGATCCGCAAGGCGCTGGCCGACGAACTGCTGTTCGGCCGCCTGGTCACTGGCGGACGGGTCACCGTCGACCTCGACGACAAGGACCAGGTCTTGCTGGAATTCCCGGAACCGCCAGACGCGGCGCCGACGGCAGCACCGGAAACGGTGGAAGTGGAATAAACTTCCTGCCGTCAACAAAAAACCCGCCCACGCAAGTGGCGCGGGTTTTTTTACGTTTTTATGGACAATAAAGAAGGTTTTAAGAAGGTTTTCTTTGGTCGTAGTTATGCCAGAATTGCTGTCCGGTATCGACATGATGTCCATGCCACCTGACCGCTATCTGGATGCCACATGAAAATTTCCCGCAATCTCTCCTTGCTCCTGTTGTCCGCCGGCTTGCTGGGCAACGCCGCCGCTGCCGCGCCCGCCGGCAGTTATTTCCGCTTTCCCGCCGTGCGCGGCGATACCGTCGTCTTCACGGCCGAAGGCGATTTGTGGAAAAGCAATCTGCGCGGTGGCGCGGCCCAGCGTCTGACCACGCATCCCGGCTATGAAACGAACGCGGCGATTTCTCGCGACGGCCAGTGGCTGGCGTTTTCCGCCGCCTATGAGGGGGCGCAGGAAGCGTATGTGATGCCGCTGGCCGGTGGCTTGCCGCGCCGTATTTCCTTTGACAATGGCGGCGTGCTGGTGCTGGGCTGGACGGCGCAGGGCGAAGTGCTGGTCAGCACGCAAAATACGGACGGTCCCGCCTCGCGCCGCATCGTCGCCGCCATCGATCCCGTGAAACAGACGCGGCGCGTGTTTCCCGTGGCCGACGCCAACGACGCCGTGCTCGACGACGCGGGCAAGACCCTGTTCTTCACGCGTTTCGGCCTGGCCATGACGAACGACAATGTGCGCAACTACCGGGGCGGCGCGCATGCCACCCTGTGGCGCTATGCGCTCGACGGCAAAGGCGAGGCCGTGCGCATGCACGCGGAGCCCGCTGTGTTGGCAGGCAACAACAAGCGCCCCATGTGGTGGCAGGGCCGCGTGTATTACATCAGCGACGAGGGCGGCAGCGACAACCTGTGGAGCATGCTGCCCGACGGCTCCGACCGCCGCGCGTTGACCAGCCACACGCAGTGGGACGTGCGCAACGCGCAGCTGGGCGACGGCAAGATTGTGTATCAATTGGGCGCAGACCTGCGGGTGCTGGACCTGGTCGCAGGGACGGATTCATCGCCATTGCCGATCAGCCTTGTCTCCGATTTCGACCAGCAGCGCGCGCGCCAGATCCGTTCGCCGCTCGACACCCTCTCGAACGTGCAGCTATCGGGCAAGGATGAGCGCATCATCCTGACGGCGCGCGGCAAGGTCAGCATCGCCGGCACGGGCAGCCTGCGCCGGGTCGACATCGCCATTCCCGACGGGGCAAGGGCGCGCGACGCCGTCTTTTCCAGCGACGAGAAATCCGTGTTCGCCATCGTCGACACGAGCGGAGAGAATGAAATCTGGAAATACGCCGCCGATGGCTCGGGCAAGGGCGAGCAACTGACGACGCAGGGCGACAACCACCGCTGGAAATTGTATCCGTCGCCGGACGGACGCTGGCTGGCGCACACGGACAAGAAGGGCCGTTTCTGGCTGCTGGACCTGGCCACCAGGGGCAACCAGCTGATCGACGACGCGGGCAAGGCGGGCGTGGACAAGCACGACGAAGTGCAATGGTCGCCCGACAGCCGCAACCTGGCCATCGTGCGCGTGGCCAGCAACGAGCAGCGCGAGCAGATCGGCTTGTACAACCTGGCGTCGAAGCAGCTGCAGTTCGTCACCAGCGACCGCTATACCTCCGGCTCACCCGTGTTTTCGCCGGACGGGCGCTGGCTGTATTTCATGTCGGCGCGCAATTTTCAGCTGGCCAATGGCTCGCCCTGGGGCGACCGCAACATGGGCCCCGTGTTCGACAAGCGCATCGGCGTGTATGCGCTGGCGCTGCAGCCGGGCAACCGTTTTCCGTTCCAGCCCGACGATGAGCTGAGCCGCCCGGGAGTGAAGCCGGCCGAGACGGATGATGAAAAGGCGGCCGAATCGGCGGCGGAAAAAGCATTGGAAAAGGCCGGCGGCAAGTCGGCCGTGAAGAAAACGCCGGCCGCCCTGCCGGACGTCGTCTTCAAGGGGCTGGCCGGGCGCCTGTATGAAGTGCCGCTGGCGGCCGGCAATTACAGTGCGCTGGCCATCGATGACAAGCGCCTGTATTTCCTCGAGCGCGACAGCGGCGAGAACAAGTTCAGCCTGAAAACCCTGGCCATAGGCAATGCGGGTTCCAAGCCGGAACTGCTGGTGGCCAATGTGCGCGAATTCGACCTGGCACAGGATAAAAAGCATTTGTATTACAGGACGGCAACCAGCGCGGCAGCCACCGGCCCGGGCGAGATGCTGGTGATCGAGGCGGGCGCCAAGCTGCCGTCCGACCTGTCGAAGGCGAAAGTAAAAGTCGACGACTGGACGTTTGTGTCGAACCCGCGCCTGGAATGGAAGCAGATGTTCAACGATGCCTGGCGCTTGCACCGCGATTTCCTGTACGACGCGAAGATGCGCGGCGTGGACTGGAAGGCGGCGCGCGACAAGTATGCGCCGCTGGTCGAGCGGGTCACGGACCGGGCCGAGCTCAATGACGTGCTGGGCATGATGGTGGCCGAAGTGGGCGCCCTGCATTCGCAGATACGTCCCGGTGAATTGCGCCGCACGGAGCAGGAAGGCGCGCCGGCGGGCCTGGGCGCCGTGCTGGCGCGCACCAGCGAGGGCTACCGGGTCGAGCATGTCTACCGCAGCGAGGCGGAACTGCCCTCGGCGCGCGCTCCGCTGTCGCGCCCCGAAGTGGATGTGAAGGAGGGCGACGTGATCACGGCCGTCAACGGCAAGGACGTCCTGGGCGCGCGCGACATCAGCGACCTGCTGCTGAACCAGGCCGACAAGCAGGTGCTGCTGCAGGTCAAACGCGGTCATGGCAAGGGCGCGCCGCGCGCCGTCATCGTCACGCCCGTCAACATGGCGAAACAGACGGCGCTGCGCTATGGCGACTGGGAATTGAGCCGCGCCGAGCAGGTGGCCGCCGCCTCGCAGGGGCGCATCGGCTACCTGCACCTGCGCGCCATGGGCGCCAACGACATCGCCTCGTTCGCGCGCGATTTTTACGCCAACATCAACCGCGAAGGCCTGATCATCGATGTGCGGCGCAATAACGGCGGCAATATCGACAGCTGGATCATCGAAAAACTGCTGCGCAAGGCCTGGGCCTACTGGGCGCCGCCGGGCGTGCAGCCGTCGTCGAACATGCAGAACACCTTCCGCGGCCATCTGGTCGTGCTGGTCGATGAACTCACGTATTCCGATGGCGAGACCTTCGCCGCAGGCATCAAGGCATTGAAACTGGCGCCGCTGGTGGGCAAGCGCACGGCCGGCGCCGGCGTCTGGCTGAGCGACAATACGCGCCTGGCCGATAACGGCATGGCGCGCGTGGCGGAAAACGGCCAGTTCGGCATCGACGGCCAGTGGCTGATCGAAGGCGTGGGCGTGGTGCCGGACGTCGAGGTGGAAAATCCGCCGCACGCCACCTTCAATGGCGCCGACCGCCAGCTGGATGTGGCGCTCGACATGCTGGCGAAAAAGCTCAGGGAGCAGCCGCGCCCCGCGTTCCAGGCGCAGCCGATCCCCGCGCTGAAGTAATTCCGTTACAGGCTGCAGGCGGTCTTGACGCGTGGCACCAGATAGCCGTACTGCTCGTGATGGCGCAGGTCGGCGGTGGACGGCACGTCCTGGTGCGAGCCAATCCGCTGGTGCCGCCCGCGCCGCCGTGTCCCGTGCCGCGCTGCCATAGATCGTGCGGGTGAGGCCTGCCGTCCACGGTTTTTTTGTATGGCCGAAAAATCAGCCGGCGCGCAGGCGGCGCCACAGCGTGGTGCGGCTGATGCCGAGGTATTGGGCGGCGGCGTCGCGGCGCCCGCCGAAGCGCGCCAGTACGGCGCTGGCGCTTTCGTCTTCCAGGCGCGGCGGCGCGGTGGCGGCAGGCGCCGGCGTGCCTGCGGCGTTGGCCAGTTCCGGCGCCACGCCCAGCACGAAGGCGGGCGTCAGCGCCTGCAGCGGTTCGGCTGCCAGGAACAGGGCCAGGCGCTCGGCCAGGTTGCGCAGTTCGCGCACGTTGCCGGGCCAGCCGTAGCGGCGCAGCAGCGGCGCGCAAGCCTGGATTTCCGCGTGCAGGTTGGGGTGCGGGCGGGCGCCCAGCGCGGCCAGCGCGTTTTTCAGCGACCATTCGGCCAGGCCGGGAATGTCGCTGGCGCGTTCGCGCAAGGCGGGCAAATGCAGGCGCAGCACGGCCAGGCGGTAGAACAGGTCGGCGCGGAAGCGTCCTTCGCGGATGCGCTGCTCCAGGTCGCAGTGCGTGGCGCTGATGATGCGCACATTGATGGCGATGGGCCGCGTGCCGCCCACGCGCACCACTTCGCGCTCTTCCAGCACGCGCAGCAAGCGCGTTTGCAGGGCCAGCGGCATTTCGCCGATTTCGTCGAGGAACAGGGTGCCGTGGTTGGCCGCCTCGAACAGCCCCGCATGGCCGCCCCGGCGCGCGCCCGTAAACGCCCCGTCCTCGTGGCCGAACAGTTCCGATTCCAGCAAGGACTCGGCGATGGCGCCGCAATTGATGGCAATAAAGGGCCGGTTCGCGCCCAGGCTGCGCGGGCTTTCGCGGTGGATGGCCTGCGCCACCAGTTCCTTGCCGCTGCCCGTCTCGCCCTGGATCAGCACCGTCGCCGGCGACCGCGCATACAGCACCACCGACTGGCGCAGCGCTTCCATCGCCTCCGATTCGCCGCGCAAATCGTGCAGGCCGTGGCGCGCGCGCAGAGTGTCGGCCACCACCGTGCGCCGCCCCCGGTTCGATTCGATCTGGGTCAGGCGTGCCAGTTCCAGCGCGTCGTCGAAGGCGCGCCGGATGGCCGTGGCCGAATACACGAAGACGGCGGCCAGGCCCGCTTCCTCGGCCAGGTCGGTGACGAGGCCCGCGCCGACGACGGCTTTGACGCCCTCGGCCTTCAGTTCATTGATCTGCGCGCGCGCGTCTTCCTCGGTGGCGTAGGTGCGCTGCGCGATCTGGAAGCCGAAGGTGGCGGCAAATTCGCCCAGTTCCGGCATCGGGTCCTGGTAGGTGACGACGCCGATGTGCGGCGAGATGCGCCGCGCGCGCGCCAGCGCCTGCATCACGTCGTAGCCGCTGGCCTTGGCGATGATGACGGGTACCGACAGCCGGCCTTTCAGGTAGGCGCCGTTGGAGCCGGCCGCGATGACGGCGTCGCAGCGCTCCGTGGCCATGCGTTCGCGGATGTGGCGCACGGCGTCGTCGAAGCCCAGGTTGATCGGCTCGATCGTCGCCAGGTCGTCGTATTCGAGCGTGATGTCGCGGAACAGGTCGAACAGCCGCGAGACGGAGACGGTCCAGATGACGGGTTTGTCGCGGTGGTCGAGCGGAGGTTGGGGAGGGCGGCGCATGCTTTATTCTAAACGATTTGTTTCATATTTTTGCTGTGCAACGGCGTTGCAACATGCGTGTTGCACGTGGTCTGTGGCGTTTCAGATATTGCCAGTAAGGAATATGAAAAAACCCCGGGAAACTGGTTTATGATCTAACAGCACTATGATGCCTGATGAATATATTGCCCAGGTGCATTTCGACCGCCAACAACCGAACCATGGTGTCCATGAACCGCGTACCGACCAGTCCCGATTTCATCGCCGATGCCTTGCAGCTGATCGCCTTGCCTGCTTGCGCCTGCGATGCCTGCGGCATGGTGGTGGCCGCGAATGGCGCCTTGCAGTCCTTGCTGGGCAGGGATATATCGGGCCGGCTGCTGGCCGACTGTTTTACGGACGCCTACCGCGCGTCGAGCACCAGCATGCTGCGCGGCGCGCTCGGCGCGGCCGGGCGCGAGCGGCAGTGGGACAGCAGCCTGCAAGGGAAGGCGGGCGCCATCGCCGTGCAGGTATGGTCGAGGCCGCTGCTGGTGGACGATGGCTTGCCGGGCGCGACCCTCGTGTTTGCCGACATCCGCGTGCAGCAGCGCGACCAGCAAGCCTTGCGCAAGACCCTGCTGGAACAGCAGGCCATCCTGGAAAGCGCGGCCGTCGGCATCATCTTTTCCAAGGGCGGCTTCATCGAGGAATGCAATATCCGCGCCGCCGAGATGCTCGGCTATGCGCGCCACCAGCTGACGGGCATGCCGGGCGCGGTGCTCTACCGCTCCGCTGAGCATTGCCGCGCGCTGGGGCTGGAAGCGGCGCCGCTGCTGTCGAAGGGCAAGCCATACCGCACGGAGCTGGAATTGCGGCGCCAGGATGGCACCCTGTTCTGGAGCCGCCTGCACGGGCGCGCCGTCGATCCCTTGAATACGCATGACGGCACGGTGTGGATCATCGAGGATATCAGCGACCACCGGCGCGATGAAGACCAGCTGCGCCGCGCGATGCTGGAAATGCAGGCCGTGATGGACAACGCGCCGCTGGCCATCGGCTTCCAGCGCGACAAGGGCGTGCTGCGCTACAACCGGCGCTTCGCGGAATGCTTCGGCTTCGATGGCGACAGCGGCGTGGGCCTGGCCGTCGCCGACCTGTATCCGTCGCGCGCGGCCTACGAGAACGTCGTGCGGCAGGCTGCGCCCCTGCTGCGGCGCGGCCTGCCGTTTCAGGGCGAGATGGAGATGCGCCGCCGCGACGGTTCGACCTTCTGGGCGCTGGCCTACGGCTATGTGCTGAACCCGGAAAACCAGCCCGACCGCGCGCTGCGCGACACGATCTGGCTGTTCGATGACCGCAGCGCGCAAAAGGCGGCCGAGGAGGCGACGCGCCAGCTGATGCTCGAGCAGCAGGCCATCCTCGATAATGCCTCCGTCGGCATCCTGTTTTCGCGTTCACGCCTGATCCTGCGCTGCAATCCCCGCTTCGCCGAAATGTTCGGCTATGCGCAGGAGGAGATGACGGGCATGCCCGCCGCCGAACTGTTTCCCTCGCCGGCCGCCTACGAGGCATTCGGCGTGCAAGCGACGCCGCTGCTGGGACAGGGCTTGCCGTACGAGCAGGACGAATCGCTGTTCCGCCGCCGCGATGGCAGCCTGTTCTGGTGCCGCATCCGCGCCAAGGCCGTTGACCAGGCGCACAGCGAGCAGGGCGCCATCTGGATCCTCGAAGACATCACGGCCAGCCGCCAGGCGCAGATGGAGGTGGCGGCCATCATGACGAATGCCTCGGTCAGCATCCTGTACACCAAAAACCGCCAGATCACGCGCTATAACCTGGGCTTTGCCGCGATGTTCGGCTACAGCGGCGACGAGGCGCTGGGCCTGCCGGGGCGCGCGCTGTACGTGTCGCAGCAATCGTACGATTTATTGGGCGCGGCCGCGTTTCCCTTCCTGTCCGTCGGCAAGCCCTTCCAGACGGAAGTGGAGATGATGCGCCGCGACGGCAGCACTCTGTGGGCGCAGCTGATCGCCTATGTCGTCAACCCGGACGACCCGGCCGCCGGCACCATCTGGATCATCGAGGACCGCACGGAAGCCAAGCGCGCCGAAGAATCCCTGCGCAACGCGCTGCTGGAAAACCAGGCCATCCTCGACAGCGCCGTGCTGGGCATCTCGGTGATAGAGGGCGGCTACAATTTGCGCGCCAACAGCAAGATGGAAGAGCTGTTCGGCTATGGGCCCGGCGAGATCAACGGCCTGTCCGTGCGGGCCCTGTATCCGGACGTGGCCGCGTGGAAGGTGGCGCGCGGCGAGACGGCGCGCGATTTCGATGCGGGCAGGGTGCACATGTCGGAATACCAGCTGGTGCGCAAGGATGGCAGCCGTTTCTGGGCGCGCCTGTCCGGCCGGCCGTTCGACCTGGCGCATGCGCATGGCCGTTCCGTGTGGCTGGTCGACGACGTGACGGCGCGCCGCGAGGCGGCCGAGGCGGTGCGCCGCGCGCGCGACGAACTGGAATTGCGCGTGCAGGAACGCACGGCCGAACTGGCCGGCGCCAACCTGCTGCTGCAGGGCGAAATCGTCGAGCGGCGCCAGGCTGAGGCGCGGGTGCACCACATGGCTTACCACGACAACCTGACGGGCTTGCCGAACCGCGCGCTGCTGTCGGACCGGCTGGAACGGGCCATGCTGGCCTCGCAGCGCTCGGAGCGCAAGCTGGCCGTGATGTTCATCGACCTCGATCGTTTCAAGACCATCAACGATTCGCTGGGCCACATGACGGGCGATCTGCTGCTCAAGGAAGTGGCCGCGCGGCTGTGCGGCGCCGTGCGCGCCAGCGACACGGTGGCGCGCCTGGGCGGCGATGAATTCGTCGTGCTGGTGCCGGGCATCCGTGGCGGCGAGGAAGCGGCGCGCGTGGCGGAGAAGATCATCGAGGCGCTCACGCCCGCCTTTCCGCTCGACGGCCACGTGCTGCACGTGACGCCGTCGATCGGCATCTGCCTGTATCCGGACGATGGCGGCGATGTCGACGCCCTGATGCGCCATGCCGATGCGGCCATGTACCACGCCAAGGGCAACGGCCGCAACAACTACCAGTTCTTTACGCAGACGATGAACCAGGCGGCGGCCCTGCACTTCGATTTGGAAAGCAGCTTGCGCACGGCGCTGGCGCTGCAGCAGTTTGAACTGTTTTACCAGCCGGTCATCGATATCGCCACGCGCCGGCTGCACGGCATGGAAGTGCTGCTGCGCTGGCGCCGCCCCGGCCACGGCCTGGTGCTGCCGGACCGCTTCATCCCCATCATGGAAGAAAACGGCTTGATCGTGCCGGTGGGCGAGTGGGTGATGCGCCAGGCGTGCGAGCAAAGCATGGCCTGGCAGCGCCAGGGCTTGCAGCCGGTGCCGCTGGCGGTGAATTTGTCGCCGCGCCAGTTCATGCACAAGGGCCTGGTGGCGGCGATTGGCGCCGTGGTGCGGGAAACGGGGATCGATCCGTCGCTGCTGGAATTCGAGATCACCGAGACGGCGCTGATGCAGCACGGCGAGCATACCCTGGAGATTCTGCGGCAGATCAATGGCATGGGCCTGCGTCTGTCGATCGACGATTTCGGCACCGGCTATTCCAGCCTGGCTTACCTGAAGCGCTTTCCCGTGAAGAAGGTCAAGATCGACCGCGCCTTCATCAAGGACCTCGAGCACAGCGCGGAAGACCGCGCCATCGTGTCGGCCATCATCGCGCTGGCCGACAGCCTGCAATTGTCGGCCGTGGCCGAGGGCGTGGAAACGGAGGAGCAGTTCGCGCTGCTGCAGGCGAACGGTTGCCGCTATGCGCAGGGCTATCTGTTTTCCGCGCCCGTGCCGGCGGTCAATGCGCAGGCCTTGCTGGAGCGGATAGCCCTTAGTTAATCGATCGTTGCCACCACCGGCGCATGGTCGGACGGTTGTTCCCACTTGCGCGGCACGCGGTCGATCACGCAGGCCGTGCAGCGGGCTGCGAGAGCGGGCGAGAGCAGGATGTGGTCGATGCGCAGGCCCTTGTTCAGGCGGAAGCCCAGCTGGCGGTAATCCCACCAGCTGAACGATTTTTCCGCCTGTTCAAACAGGCGGAAAGCGTCCGTCAAGCCGATGTCGAACAGGCGCTGCAGGGCGGCGCGTTCCTTGTCCGAGACCAGCACCTGGCCTGCCCAGGCGACGGGATCGTGCACGTCGCGGTCGTCGGGCGCGATATTGTAGTCGCCGACGACGGCCAGCTGCGGGTGCTGCTGCGCTTCTTCGGCCAGCCAGTCGTGCAGGGCGGACAGCCAGCCCAGCTTGTATTCATATTTGTCCGAGTCGACGCTCTGGCCGTTCGGCACGTAGGCGCAGACGACCCGCACGCCGCCGATGGTGGCGGCCAGGATGCGCTGCTGCGCATCGTCATAGCGCGGGTTGTTCTTTACCACGTCGGTGATCGGCAGCTTCGACAGGATGGCCACGCCGTTGTAGGTCTTCTGGCCGCTGAAGACCACCTGGTAGCCGGCCGCCTCGATCTCGGCGACGGGGAACTTGTCATCCGTGAGCTTGGTTTCTTGCAGGCACAGTATGTCGACCGGGTTGTCGGTCAGCCACTGCAGCACTTGCGGCAGGCGCACTTTGAGCGAGTTGACGTTCCAGGTGGCGAGTTTCATGGGAAAAATCCTTGCTTGAGTAGGTGACGATAGGCGCGAATCTTACCGCATGCGTGTCGATGGCGTCCTGCCCCGCCTGCCGGGCATGGGCTTGATTGACGGGCGGGGAAAAAGCCGTGTTAACAAAGTATTTGCATTTAACCAATCGTGGCGCATGAATATTATGTTTTTGTGTATCATTGATCAACCCCTATGTTTGATTTGGCATAAGTGGCTGGCATGGCAGGCTGCGTCTTGCCGTTGGGCGCGACAAAGGTGTAAAGTTTCTCGCTAAAACGCGATAAAAACTACTAAAATGGCACAATGTAACAACTGTGTCACACGGCTTTGTTACAGCCAAGTTAAGAACCGAACAGGAAGCAGTTGTAATTAGTTGTAATTGCTATTCCGATTACATGACCACTGTGCCGGGGACGGAACGTTAATTCCGTCCCTGGCGCCGCCAGACTTGTTATATAAATTGCAGTACTGTATCTATGAGACTGTTTTGCGACATCAATAGATGGTACTATTTTGAAATGTTGCAGTTTTAATAGTGAGACTTGCGCGTAGCATTTGCAAAGGAAGAAAATGCGAACTGCATTTGAAGCGTGGGCGCAGCGTGACGGCCACATTGTGCGGCGAAGAGAAGACAAACCGGATGAGTACCTGATTTTCGAGACCCAGCGCCGCTGGGTTATCTGGCAGGCGGCTCTGACGCATGGCAAGACGGCGACCAAGCCGCGCGTGAGCGCGGCCGAAAAGGCGGCGAAAGCCCAGCGCGCGCTGGAAATGTCCTCCGATGAAGCGACCGTACGCAACAAGGTGCTTAATGAGGTGCTCGACGCCTTCAGCGGCGCCGATGGCGCGGCCGGCATGGAAGGCATACTGAAAGTGATCCAGGGCCTGAAGCAGAAGCAGAAGGCGCTGGCCGACGACAAGAGCGAAGATTCAACGGCTTGAGGGGACGGCGATGCGTTATCGGCACTATAAGGGCGGCATTTACGAACTCGTGTGCGAAGCCACGCTGGAAGCGGATCTGACGCCGATGATCGTCTATCGCGCCGCCGACGGTTCCATCTGGACCCGTCCGAAAGACGTTTTTTTTCAACTGATCGAAGTCGAAGGCGTCATGGTCCAGCGTTTCGCTCCCATCAACTGATGGCCGCCTGCGTGCGTGCCCGGGATACTTTTCATGCGTAAATTGCTGCCTGCCGCTTTGGTGCTGGGCTTTGCCTGCGCCGCGGCGCATGCCGAAACCATCGGTTCGGTCGATACGGTGTTCAAACTGATCGGCCCTGACCATAAAATTGTCGTTGAAGCGTATGATGATCCGCGCGTCGCCGGCGTCAGCTGCTATCTGTCGCGCGCCAAGACGGGCGGCATCAAGGGCGCCGTCGGCCTGGCCGAAGACAAGGCCGATGCGGCCGTGGCTTGCCGCCAGGTGGGGCCGCTGCAATTCAAGGGCAAGCTGCCGCGCCAGGAAGAAGTGTTCACCGAGCGCGCCTCGATCTTCTTCAAGCACGTGCGCGTCGTGCGCATGGTCGACAGCAAGCGCAATGCGCTGGTCTACCTCGTGTATTCCGACCGCCTGATCGAGGGCAGCCCGAAAAACAGCGTCACCGCCGTCGCCGTGCCTGGCGACCAGCCGATCCCCGTCCGTTAAGCGAGCTTCCCATGCGCGTGCCATCGTCTGCCGCCCTTGCCGCCTTTGCCGCCAGGACGCTGCTGCTGTTTGGCCTGGGCGGCTGCGCCACCCTGACGGGCAACACGGACCAGATGGTACTGGTGCAAACCATCCAGGACAACCGCGAACTGACGGGCGCCGGCTGCATCCTCAGCAACGACGTGGGCAAGTGGTTCGTCACCACGCCGGGACGCATCACCATCCGCAAGAGCCAGGAACCGTTGAAAGTCGATTGCCGCAAGCACGGTTCGCCCGCCATCGCGACGGACGACCACATCGATCCCAAGCTCAATGGCAGCGTATGGGGCAATGTCATCCTGACCCTGGGCGTCGGCTATTTCGTCGACCGCAACACGGGCGCCGGCTTCGACTACCCATCGATCCTGACCATCGTCATGCAAGACCCGGCCCGCCTGGCGCCGCCGCCAGCACCCGTCGCCGTGAAGCCTCCGCCGGCTGCCGTGCCGGAAACGGTGGTGCAGCCCAAGGTGGCACCGTCGCCGTTGCCCAATCCCGTCGTCTACTGATTAATACGCCACGCATGAAAAAACCGCCAGGGTCAGTGACCGTGGCGGCTGTCTTCTTGCGTAACGACGCCTGACAAAACCGTAGCGAGCGGGAGCTAGTGGTGGCCGAGAAGCGCAGCTGTACTTTATGTACAGCGAGCATCGCCGGCCGCCAATAGCCCCGCGCAGTAGGTTTGGTCTGGCGTTATACCCGGTTGATCAGGAACGTGGTGAGCATTGGTACTGGACGGCCGGTCGCGCCCTTCGATCCGCCCGATTTCCATGCCGTGCCGGCGATGTCCAGATGCGCCCAGGTGTACTTCTTGGTGAAGTTTTCCAGGAAGGCAGCTGCCGTTACCGAGCCGCCGCCTGGCGTGCCGATGTTGGCCAGGTCGGCGAAGTTCGACTTCAGCTGTTCGTTGTACGCCTCTTCGATCGGCATGCGCCATGCCGTGTCGCTCGATTGCTTGCCCGCTGCCAGCAGTTCATTGGCCAGCTGGTCATGCGCCGCATCGCTGCGCGTAAACAGGCCGCTGTTGTGGTGGCCCAGGGCGACGACGCAAGCGCCCGTCAGGGTGGCGATATCGACCACGGCTGCCGGCTTGAAGCGTTCGGCGTAGGTCAGCGCGTCGCACAGCACCAGACGGCCTTCGGCGTCCGTGTTCAGCACTTCGATGGTCAGGCCGTTCATGGAGGTGACGATGTCGCCCGGCTTGGTGGCGCGGCCCGACGGCATGTTTTCGCATGCGGCGATGACGCCGATGACGTTCAGCTTCAGGTTCATTTCGCCGATGGCGCGGAAGGTGCCCAGCACCGAGGCGGCGCCGCACATGTCGTACTTCATTTCATCCATGCCGGGACCGGCCTTGATCGAAATGCCGCCCGTGTCGAAGGTGATGCCCTTGCCGACCAGGACCACCGGCGCATCCTTGGCCTTGCCGCCCATGTGTTTCAGGACGATGAATTTCGGCGGCTGCTCGCTGCCGTTGGTGACGGACAGGAAGCTACCCATTTTCAGCGCTTCGAGCTGTTTGCGGTCCAGTACTTCGACTTCGAACTTGTAATCCTTGGCCAGCTGCTTGGCCGTGCTGGCCAGGTAGGTCGGATTGGCGATGTTCGCCGGCAGGTCGCCCAGCTTGCGCGTCAGGTCGGAACCGTTGGCAATGGCGATGGCTTGCGCCAGCGCGCCGCGCGTGCCTGCCGTTGCTGGCGCTGCCAGGACGAGTTTGCGCACGCCTGCCGGCGCCGGATCTTTTTTGCTTTTTTGCGAGTCGCAGCGGTATTCGCTGTCATGTGCTGCTTGCACCACGCAACGGATTGCCCAATTTACGTCGCGCTCTTTCACTTCAGCCAGCGGTAATGCGATAATGGCGTCCGCAGCGCCCAGCGAGCCGAAGGCCTTCAGCGCGGCTTGTACGCCGGTTGCGAAGCTTTTTTCGCTGACAGTGTCATCGCTGCCCATGCCTACCAGCAGAACACGTTCGGCGGCGACGCCATCGACTGCGCGCAGCAGCAAGGTGCTGCCAGGCTTGCCGCTGATGTCGCCGGACTTCAGCGCAGCCGAAATCGCACCCTTGCTGTCCAGCGATTTTGCCGCTGGCGACAGTTTTTTGTTTTCGAATACCGCAACCGCGATGCATCCGCTTTTGGCCGTGCCGAGGGTGCTCTTGGTATCGAATGCTTTTATGCTAAAGTCCATTTGGTTCTCCGTTTTCATTTACTAGTAACGTGTTACTCAACTAACTGACCCGAATTATAAACTCCGAATGATCTTTCAACGCGCCCTTCGACGTGAATTGGCTAGTGCCGCCGGGGCCACCTTCACTGTTTTGTTCAGCATCCTGCTCACCTGGATGCTGATCGGTATTCTCGGCAAGGCGGCGGGCGGCAAGATCGCGTCGGCCGACGTCATGTCCCTGATGGTCTTTTCCGCCCTGATGCAGCTGCCCACCATCATCATCCTCACCGGATTCATTTCGGTGCTGATGGTCGTCACGCGCAGCTACAAGGAGTCGGAGATGGTGGTGTGGTTCGCCTCGGGCCTGAGCCTGTCGCGCTGGATCTGGCCCGTGCTCAGCTTCGGCCTGCCGCTGGTGCTGGCCACCGGCGTCCTGAGTTTGTACGCCACGCCGTGGGCGCAAAAGAAAAGCGATGAATATGTGGCGCGCTTTGAAAAGCGCGAAGACCTGCAGAAAGTCACGCCGGGCCAGTTCCGCGAATCGGCCGGCAGCAACCGCATCTTTTTCGTCGAGGGCGCCAGCGGCGAAAAGAACGTGGTGCAGAACGTCTTCGTCAATACCGTCGATGAAAAAGGCAGCGCCGTCGTCGTCGTCGCGAAGGAAGGCGTGATCAATACCGACGCCAAGGGCGAACGCTTCCTGGTGCTCAAGAGCGGCCGCCGCTACCAGGGCGTGCCGACACAGGCGGACTTCCAGACCATGGAATTCGAGCAGTACATCATGCGCATCGAGAGCAAGCAGCAGGAACTGGGCGCGGAACTGGGCGTGCGCGCCATGAGCACCATGGCCCTGGTCGCCGATCCGAATCCCTACACCATGGCCGAGTTGCTGTGGCGGGTCAGTGCGCCGTTGATCGGCCTGATGCTGATCCTGCTGGCCATTCCGCTGGGCTTTGTCAATCCGCGTGCCGGCAGTTCGGCCAATCTGATCATCGCCCTGCTGATTTTCTTCACCTACAGCAATCTGATCAAGGTCGTCGAAGCGAGCGTGAAACAGGGGCGCCTGACCTTCGGTCTGGCCTGGTGGCCGCTGCACCTGCTGGCGGCGCTGGCCGTGGTGGCGCTGTTTGCGTGGCGCCTGAATGTGAACCACCGCTATCATCCGCTGGTCCTGCTGGCGGCGTTCAAGCGCGCGCGCCGCGCCGGCAAACCAAGTAAGGCGGTATCGAAATGAAGATTTTACAGCGCTATTTTGCGGTCTCGATATTCCAGGCGGTGCTGTTCGTGCTGCTGGCCTTTCTGGCTTTGCAAGCCTTCATCGACCTGACGGGCGAGTTGCCCAAGGTGGGCCGCAACGGCTACACCATCCAGTATGCCTTCCTGTATGTGCTGGTGCTGGTGCCGGGGCACGTGTACGAGGTGATGCCGATCGCGGCGCTGATCGGCACCATCTACACGATGGCGCAGTTTGCCGCCAGTTCCGAATTTACCATCATGCGCGCATCGAGCATGTCGACGGCGATGGCCGCCGGTTTCCTGTTCCGCATCGGTATCGTCTTCGTCGTCATCACCTTCATCTTCGGCGAGGTGATCACGCCGCGCACGGAGCCGCTGGCCGAACGCCTCAAGCTGACCTCGCGCGGCGCGGCCGTGTCGAGCGAGTTTCGCTCGGGCCTGTGGACCAAGGACATGGTCAAGAGCGACGGCCTGACGGGTACCGTCACCGGCTCGCGCTTTTTCAATGTGGGCGAAGCGCGTGCGGACGGCCAGCTGAAAAACGTCAAGCTGTATGAATTCGACACCGATATGCGTTTGCGCACCCTGACCGTGGCCAAAGGCGCGACGTATCAGGGCAATAATATCTGGCGTCTGACCGATGTGACGGAAACCTCGTTCTCGAACAGCGCGGCCACCTCGCCTGGCTTCGAGCCAAAGCTGGCGAACTACTATGGGCAGGAAACGAGCCTGGTGCGCACGGTGCAGAGCGCCAGCAAGGACATGACGTCGGAGGTGACGCCGAAGATCCTGACGGTGTCGGCGTCCGACCCCGAGCGCATGTCGGCCAGCGAACTGGCCGTGTACACGCGCCACCTGGCCGAGAACAAGCAGGAAACCGAGCGTTTCCGCATCGCTTTCTGGAAAAAACTGATCGATCCGCTGGCCATCTTCGTGCTGATGGCGCTGGCGCTGCCGTTCGCCTACATGCATACGCGCAGCGGCGGCATCAGCCTGAAGATCTTCATCGGCATCATGATCGGCGTGAGCTTCATGCTGGTCAACACCCTGTTCTCGCATCTTGGCTTGCTCAGCACCTGGCCCGCCTTCCTGACGGCGGTGGCGCCGAGCGCCCTGTATCTGCTGCTGGCGCTGGGCGCCCTGTGGTGGGTGGAGCGGCACTGATGGAGACGAACGTGAAACAGGCATTGATCTTGTTTGCCCATGGCGCGCGCGCCGCATCGTGGGCCGCCCCCTTCGAGCGGCTGCGCGACCTGACCCAGGCGCGCATGCCCGGCGCCAGCGTGCACCTGGCCTTCCTGGAACTGATGACGCCACGCCTGCCCGAGCTGGTGGCGAGCCTGCTGGCCGAGCTGCCCGCCGGCGCCATCCTCGACGTCACCGTGGTACCCGTGTTCCTGGGGCAGGGCGGGCATGTGCTGCGCGACTTGCCGTTGCTGCTGGAAGAACTGCGCCAGCAGCATCCGGCACTGCGTCTGAAGGTGGTTGAGGCGGTGGGCGAGAACGCCAGCGTGCTCGCCGCCATCGCCGATTACTGCGTGGCGGCGCCAGGTTCCAGCCCTTTGCCTTGAGCGGCATCGACATCGTCTACCTGTGGGTAGACGGCGCCGATCCCGCCTGGCGCGCGCGCCGGCGGCACGCCTATGCCGTTTGGGCGCAGGCGCATCCCGGCCAGCTGGCCCTGCACGGCAACGTGGCGGGGCGCTACCGCGACAACGGCGAACTGCGCTACAACCTGCGCGCGCTCGAGCGCTTCTTTCCCGGCCATGGCCACATCTATCTGCTGACGGACCGGCAAGTGCCCCGCTGGCTGCGCGCATCAAAGCGCCTGACGGTGATCGACCATGCGAGCCTGATGCCCGATGCCTCCCTGCCGGTGTTCGACTCCGGTCATATCGAATCGTACCTGCACCATATTCCGGGATTGTCCGAACGCTTCCTGTATCTGAACGACGACGTATTTTTCGGCGCGCCGTTCGAGCCTGCATTCTGGTTTGGCGGAGAAGGGGACCGGCGTTTGAGTGTTTTCACGGAGAGCGCGCTGCACGATGATGTGCCGGGCTTGCGCGCCGACGTGGCTGCGCCCGTCAATTGCGCGACCTTGTCGCGGCAATGGCTGTCGTCGCAGTACCCCGCTTACCTGCATGAACCGCGCCTGTATGCGCATGCGCCGCGGCCCATGTTGAAAAGCGCGCTGCATGCGCTGGAAGGGCTGGCGCCGGCCATGTTTGCCGCTGTGCGCGAGACGGTGTTCCGTTCGTGGCAGGTGCCGGCATTGCTGCCCGACCTGGTGCCGCGCTGGATGGTGCATCAGGGGATTGCGCGCTCGCGCATGCTCGACCCGCTGCATATCGCCAGCGGCGATGCGCAGGCGCCGCAGCAGCTTGAGGAACTGGCGGCGCGTTTCGGCAGCTTGCCGTTTTTCTGCATCAACGATACCTGCGACGAGGCCGGGGACGACGACCCGCGCCTGCTGCGCGTGGCCGCTACCTTGCAGCGGCTGCTGCCGCTGCCGTCATCGTTTGAAGTTGCTTAAGCCGCTTTCTTCTTCGGCGCCAGGCTGATGCGGGCGGCGGCCGTGCTGTCGGACAGCGAAGCGAGGAACAGCAGCAAATAGGCGCCCAATTCGAGCACTTCCTCACCGAGCAGCGCGTAGGCGTCCGGCATGCCATGAAAGACCTTCTTGTCGAAAGGCCAGCCAGCGACCATCAGCAAGCCGCCGATGGCCGTCAGGATGGTGATGCGCATGCTGAAAATCTGCGGCGCATGGGCAAACACCTTGCGCGCGCGCGGCGCGAAGAAGATCAGCAAGCGTATCAGGATCAGCAACTCCACCAGACGCAGGGCTTTTTCCAGCTGCGCCCAGGCGGGCGCCGTGCCGAACTGATCGATATCGAGTTCGCGCAGCAGGAAGCCGAACAGCAGCGCGCACAGGCCCGCATGCATGAGGAAGCGCAGGGACTGGCGGTCAGTCTCTTGCCAGGCGCGCACGCCGTGCACGGTGCAAGCCAGGGCCAGGAACAGCGCCTGCAGCCATTCCAGCAAATGGTTTTCGTCGTCGATATTCGGGAAGACCGTCCACAGGGCGATGGAGGCGAGCATGCTGAGCAGCACGGCGCTGGCGACGCCGACATTGCTGCGGCTGAGCGAAGTCAGGGCTTCGCGCATGGAGGTGAAATTCATGTGTGGTCGTAAGGCTAAAGTTGCGCGGCGCGGTATTGCAGCCTGCGGGCGCAGCTTTTTTCGGGGAGGGTCAGCCGGGATACCGCACGGCAAGCGCTATGGCGGGGCGAAGCGTGAATTTATTGCTATCACGCAACAACTTCTCGAGAAAAGATGCGTGAGCATCGTATCATGTTTCCCCGGAAGACGTCGGTTACTGACTTTAAAGTCGGTAAAATACGCTGTGTTTATTCAAGCATGGCGCGCCAGAATGGCGGCCGTTTCTTCGATGGCCTGGTGCGTGCGCGCGGCCATGGCGTCGCCCAGCATCACCAGCACGGGGCCGTGGGTGTCGCCCAAGCCGTGCGCCAGGGCGCTCAGCGTCAGGCGCACGATGCGCTGGTCCGGGCGGCTGCAGTTTTCTATCACCACCACGGGGGTGTCGGCACGGCGGCCCTGGGCCAGCAAGCGCTGCGCCGTGGCAATGGCTTCGCGGCCACCCATGTATTGCACCAGGGTGTCGCAGTCGGGAATGCGCGTCTGGTCCGGTTCGCCCGGCGCCGTGCTGGATGTGAAAAAGGCCACGCTGCGCGACACGCCCCGCTTGGTCAGCGGCTGCTGTGTTGCGGCCGCCGCCGCCAGCGCCGTGGTAATGCCGGGCACCACTTCGACGGCGATGCCCGCTTCTTCCAGCGCCCGCAATTCCTCGTCGGCACGGCCGAATAGCATGGGATCGCCCCCTTTCAGGCGCACCACGATGGCGTGCTTGCGCGCGTTGTCGACCAGTTGCTTGTTAATAAAGGCTTGTGCCGTCGACAACTGGCCGCAGCGCTTGCCGACCAGGATTTTTTGCGCCTGCGGGCACAGCTCCAGCATCTCTTCGGTGACCAGTGCGTCGTGCAGCACGACGTCGGCCTGCGCCAGCAGGCGGGCGCCGCGCAAGGTCATCAGGTCTTGCGCGCCGGGGCCTGCGCCGATCAGGTAGACCTTGCCGGGGAGAGATGCGGAGTTGTTCATGCTAGCCTTCTTCAGTCGAGATACGGGTTACAGCCGAACCATGCCCGCGGCCACGGTCTGGTGGGTGACTTCATCGATCAGGATGAATGCCCCCGTGGCGCGGATATCGGCATACGCATCGGCCGCCAGCGCCTGCTGCACGTTCAGGCTGATGCGGGCGATGTCGTTGAGCTTCAAGCCTTCGGCAGGATGGCGCTGCTGCGTATTGATGTCGAGAATCGACTCGATCGCCGTCACCTTGGCCGCCGTCTGCTTGGTGCCGTGCTTGATCCAGTACTTGCGGCGCAGGTCCAGCGCGTCTTCCGACAGCCAGCACACGTCGGCCACTACCTGTTTCAGCAAAGTGGCGGGGCGCTCGCTGCTGGCCAGCAAGTCGCCGCGCGAAATGTCCAGATATTCATTGAGCAGCAGGGTCACGGACTGGCCCACCACGGCCGTCGGCAGCGAACCGTCGAGGGTGACGATATCCTTGACGGTTGCCGTCTGGCCCGATGGCTGCACCACCAGGGTGTCGCCGATGCTGACCTTGCCCGCCTCGATGCGGCCCATGTAGCCGCGGAAGTCGTTCGCTTCGTGGCCGTTGTGGCGCGCCACCAGCTGCACGGGGAAGCGGAATGGCGTGTCGTGCGATTCGTCGTAGACGGACAAGGACTCAAGCAGCTCGATCAGGGTCGGGCCCGTGTACCAGCCCAGCTTGTCGCCGCGCTCGACGACATTGTCGCCCGTCAAGGCGGACAATGGAATCGGCGTGATGTCCTTCAGGCCCAGCGACTGGGCAAATTCGCGGTAGGCGGCGACGATGCGGTTGTACACCGTTTCATCATAATCGACCAGGTCCATCTTGTTGACGGCCACGACCACGTGCTCGATCTGCAGCAAATGGGCAATCGTCGAATGACGTTTGGTCTGGATCAGCAGTTCCACGCTGCCGTCGTCACCGAGTTTGACTTTCGACACGTCGATCAGGATGATGACGGCGTCGGCCGTGGACGCTCCCGTGACCATGTTGCGCGTGTACTGTTCATGGCCCGGCGTGTCGGCGATGATGAACTTGCGCTTCGGCGTGGCAAAGTAGCGGTAGGCCACATCGATGGTGATGCCTTGCTCGCGTTCCGCTTCCAGGCCGTCCGTCAGCAAGGACAGGTCGACCGTGTCGCCCACCGTGCGCTTGTGCTTGGAGCGCGACATGGCGTCGAGCTGGTCGGCGAAGATGCCCTTGCTGTCGAACAGCAAACGGCCGATCAGGGTGCTCTTGCCGTCATCGACGGAACCGGCTGTAATAAAACGCAACATGCCGCGTTCAACGCTGTCGGTGAGAGTGGTGCTGGAGATTGCTGCGTTCATTAGAAATACCCTGCTTTCTTGCGTTTTTCCATCGAGGCTTCGGAAGTCTGGTCATCCATGCGGGTGGCGCCACGTTCCGTGATTTGCGTGATTGCCGTCTCGGCGATGATGGCGTCCACCGTCGCCGCGTCGGACGACACGGGGCAGGTGCACGAGATATCGCCCACCGTGCGGAAGCGCACGACTTGCGTTTCCACCGTTTCGCCGTCGCGCGGCGGTGTCAGATCCGTCAGCGGCACCAGCAGGCCGTTGCGCGGGATTACCTGGCGCTCATGCGCGAAGTAGATCGGCGGCAATTCCAGTTTCTCGCGGGCGATGTATTGCCACACGTCCAGCTCCGTCCAGTTCGAGATGGGGAAGACACGCATGTTTTCACCGGGATGCACGCGCGTGTTATACAAGTCCCACAGCTCGGGACGCTGGGCTTTCGGGTCCCAGGCGCCGAATTCGTCGCGGAAGGAAAAAATGCGTTCCTTGGCGCGGGCCTTCTCTTCATCGCGGCGCGCGCCGCCAATGCAGGCGTCAAAGCCATGTTCGGCGATGGTTTCCAGCAAGGTCACGGCTTGGGCCGCATTGCGCGAATCCGTGGCCGGGTTGCGCAGGCGCACGGTGCCGCGCTTGATCGAGTCTTCGACGGAGCCGACGATCAGGCGCTCGCCCAGCTCGGCCACTTTCTTGTCGCGGAAAGTGATGACTTCCGGGAAGTTATGGCCCGTGTCGATATGCACGAGGGGAAACGGGAACTTGCCTGGGCGGAAGGCTTTCTCCGCCAAACGCAGCAGGACGACGGAATCCTTGCCACCGGAAAACAGCAGGGCGGGATTGGCCGATTCGGCCGCCACTTCGCGCATGATGTGGATGGCTTCCGATTCAAGGCTGTCGAGGTGACGCTGGTTCAAAATATTGCTCATATAGGATGCTTTCTTGTTCTGTGTGTCTGTTCAGGCTGCCACGGATTTGATGCGTATCAGTTTGCCGTCCACCATGTGCAGGCCGCATTCCTTGGAATCCGGGTTTTCCCACCACCAACGCCCGGCGCGCACATCTTCGCCCGGCTGCACGGCACGCGTGCATGGTTCGCAGCCGATGGACGGGTAGCCCTGGTCGTGCAGCGCGTTGTACGGCACGTCGTTCGCGCGGATATAGTCCCACACATCCTGCTCGGACCAGTCGGCCAGCGGATTGAATTTCGTCATCGCATGCGCCGCGTCGTCTTCCTGCACGTGCAATTCGGCGCGCGTGGTGGACTGGGCGCGGCGTTGGCCCGTGATCCAAGCCTTGTTGCCGGCCAGGGCGCGGCCCAGCGGCTCGACCTTGCGGATGCGGCAGCATTCGCGGCGCATCTCGACGCTGTTGTAGAAGGCGTTGAGGCCGTTCTGTTCCACGTAGGAAGCGACAAGCTCCGGCTGCGGGCGGTACAGGGTGATGTCGTGGTCGTAGCGGGTTTTCACCTTGTCGAGCACGGCCAGGGTTTCCTGGTGCAGCCGGCCCGTTTCCAGGGAAAAGATGCCGATCGGCAGCTTTGCCTTGAGAATCATGTCGGTCAGCACCATGTCTTCGGCTGCCAGGCTGGACGCGAACACGGCCGGCGAAAAGTCCGCGGCGATGCGTGTCAGCGTTTGCTCGGTGGCGTGAATCAAAGAAGTCAGATCGCTCATGATGGGTCCTCAGATGCCGGCCGCGTTGTCGAGGTCAGGATTCTGGCCTTCGCGGTGGTGGCGGCGGAACAGCGGCGATTTCTGGTCCCACGACGCCTGGTAGGTTTCCGAAAAGACGGACAGACCTTTCAGGGCGTCATGGATGCTGCGGTCCGGACGCGTCGCATAGGCATCGAAGCCGACGCGGTGCATGGAAAACAGCTGGTCGCGCAGCACGTCGCCGATGGCGCGCAATTCACCCTGGAAACCCAGGCGGGCGCGCAAATTGAACGCGATGGAATAGCCGCGGCCATCCGTGAATTTCGGAAAGTCCACGCCGATGACGGGCAGTTGCGCCACGTCGGCCGCCAGGTCTTCCGGCCGTTCGTCGCTGGCCAGCCACACGCCGATGTCGGGCAGGCGCGCCGTCAGGGTCTCGCGCTGGGCTTGCCACACGGGCAGGGGGACGATGACCTTGCCGGTAGGCACGACCACCGTTTCCGGCGTGTCGGTCTCATCGAGGCGCAGCAAGCCCCAGGTATTCGGCACCACGGCGGCGTTCTTGATGATTTCTTCGCGTACTTCAAACATATTCGTCTTCTCCCACCAGGTTGCCGACCGTGATCGGCGTTGCATATACGTGTTCCTTGAACGGCGCCAGGCCCAGGCGCTGGGCCGTATCGACGAAGCGCTCGCCTTCATGGCGGTCGCGCACGTAGACGTGCAGCAGGCGGCCGATGACTTCAGGCATCTGCAGGGAAGAGAACGATGGTCCGATAATCTTGCCGATGGCCGCGTTGTTGCCTTGCGCGCCGCCGATCGACACTTGATACCATTCGCTGCCATCCTTGTCGACGCCGAGGATGCCGATGCTGCCCACGTGATGGTGGCCGCAGGCATTGATGCAGCCGGAAATATTCAGTTCGATCTCGCCGATGTCGTGCTGGAAGTCGATGCTGTCGAAGCGTTCCGCGATGGCGGCCGCGATCGGCAGCGACTTGGCGTTCGCCAGTGAGCAGAAATCGCCGCCCGGGCAGCAGATCATGTCGGTCAGCAGACCGATGTTCGGCGTGGCCAGGCCGTGCGCCTTGGCTTCCTGCCACAGTGCGAACAGTTTCGACTGTTCCACGTCGGCCAGCACCAGGTTTTGTTCATGCGTCACGCGCAGTTCGCCAAAGCTGTAGCGGTCGGCCAGATCGGCCACGAAGTCGATCTGCTCGGCCGTCGCGTCGCCGGGCGGCACGCCCGTTTTCTTCAGGGACAGTACCACGGCCACGTAGCCAGGACGCTGGTGCGGCTTGACGTTGCGCGCTAGCCAATTTACATACGCCTTGTTGTCCGCGTGTTCGGCCTGGTAGTCGAGTTCTGGCAGGGCAAGGTAGGCGGGCGGATCGAAGAAGTCCGCCACGCGCTGCATTTCCTCGGCCGTCAAGGTTTCCGGACCATCCTTCAAATCGACCCATTCCGCTTCCACCTGGCGCGTGAATTCTTCCACGCCGATGGCTTTCAGCAAAATCTTGATGCGCGCCTTGTATTTGTTGTCGCGGCGGCCGTGCAGGTTGTACACGCGCATGATGGCCTGGATGTACGTCAGCAAGTGCTGCCACGGCAGGAAGTCGCGCACAACGCTGCCCAGGATCGGCGTGCGGCCCATGCCGCCGCCGGCCATCACCTTGAAGCCCACTTCGCCGGCCTCGTTGCGCACGGCCGTCAAGCCGATGTCGTGCACGGCGATGGCGGCGCGGTCTTCCTCGGCGCCATTGATGGCGACCTTGAATTTGCGGGGTAGGGCGATGAACTCGGGGTGGAAGGTGCTCCACTGGCGTAATACTTCCGCGTACGGGCGCGGATCGATGATTTCATCGGCGGCGACGCCCGCAAACGGGTCCGATGTTGTATTACGGATACAGTTGCCGGACGTCTGGATCGCGTGCATTTCCACGGAAGCGAGGTCCGTCAGGATATCGGGCGTCTGTTCCAGCTCAATCCAGTTGAACTGGATGTTCTGGCGCGTCGTGAAGTGGCCATAGCCGCGGTCATACTTGCGCGCGATGTGCGCGAACATGCGCATCTGCTTGGACGACAGCAAGCCGTACGGCACGGCGATGCGCAGCATGTAGGCGTGGCGTTGCATGTACAGGCCGTTTTGCAGGCGCAGCGGAATGAATTCCTCTTCCGTCAGTTCATTGGCGATACGGCGCGCAACCTGGTCTCGGTACTGGGCGATGCGTTCTTTGATGATGAGGTGGTCGTACTGATCGTAATGGTACATATCAATTCCTAAAAAAGCCGGGGTGCTGGAAGACTGCCTGGGATGATGTTCTTGATACTGCTCTTGTCACTTGTTCGGTCATTAATAGATTAGCTTCACTGCCACGCCGGTCAAGGTCATCGCCAGCAGCACTCGTAAAAACTGTTCCGGCACGGATCGCGCGACCCAGGAGCCGAGCGTGATGCCGGGCAGGGAGCCGACCAGCAAGGAAGCCAGCAATTCCCAGTGGATGGAGCCGAGCCACCAGTGGCCCAGCGCGGCGATGGCCGTCAGGGGCACGGCGTAGGCGATGTCGGTGCCCGCCACTTCGGCCGAGCTCATGCGTGGATACAGCATCACCAGCAAGGTCGCGCCGATGGCGCCGGCGCCGATCGACGAGACCGTCACCAGCACGCCCAGCACGGCGCCGGCAATGATGGTCGCGGCGGCAAGCTTGTTGCCTTGTAATTGTTTCTCGGGGTGGGCGTTGATCCAGGCCAGCATGCGGCCCTTGAAGATCAGTGCCACGACGGTCAGCAGCACGGAGCCGGCGATCGAGTAACGGATGATCTGGCCGATTTGCGGCGACAGGGTGCCGAACGATTTGAGCGCCAGGGTCGCGATGACGGCGGCGGGCAGGGCACCGATGCACAGGCGCTTGACGATATCCCAGCGGATGGTGCCGCGCAGGCGGTGCGTCAGGGTGCCGGCGCTCTTGGTGATCGAGGCGAAGGCCAGGTCGGTACCCACCGCCACGGAAGGCGGTACGCCAAACAGCAGGGTTAACAGCGGCGTCATCAGCGAACCGCCGCCCACGCCGGTCATTCCTACGAGTAATCCTACGGCAAATCCTGAGACTATATAAGACAAAGTCATGCTTGCACCCCCAAAGTACTCGCAATAGTAATAAACTTAGTGTTTATTCCAAACTACTAAGTACGCATTTGCTTATATGCGATATGCGTATATGCATGCATGCAAAATCATGGGTGGGGCGGAAACTCGGCAAATCACGGCAATCTAGGGCAAACCAGCAATGAATCTCCATCAACTGCGCTTCGTGCGCGAAGCGGTCCGGCAGAACTACAACCTGACGGACGCCGCCAAGGCATTGTTCACGTCGCAACCGGGCGTATCGAAAGCCATCATCGAGCTGGAGGAAGAGCTGGGCGTGGATATTTTTACGCGCCACGGCAAGCGCATCCGCGGCTTGACGGAGCCGGGCCGCCTAGTGCTGGAGTCCGTCGAGCTGATTATGCAGGAAATCGACAGCATGAAGCGCATCGGCAAGGAATTCGCGGCGCAGGACAGCGGCAGCTTTACCATTGCCACCACGCATACACAGGCGCGCTACACCTTGCCCAAGGTGGTGCAAGCCTTCATGCTGAAGTTCCCCAAGGTGCGATTGTCTTTACTGCAAGGAAATCCGCGCCAGATCGCCGAGATGGTGCAGCGCGACCAGGCGGATCTCGCCATCGCCACGGAATCGATCGCCGCCATCGATGGCCTGATCACCTTGCCATGCTATCAATGGGAACACGTGGTGGTGGTGCCCGTCGACCATCCGCTGCTCAAATCGAAGTCCGTGACCCTGGAAGAAATCGCCGCCTTCCCCCTGATTACCTATGACAGCGCGTTCGCCGGACGCAACAAGATCGACCATGCTTTCGTGCTGCGCGGCCTGAAGCCGGACATCTTGCTGGAAGCCATCGACGCCGACGTGATCAAGACTTATGTCGAGTTGGGCATGGGGATTGGTATCATAGCGGGTATGGCCTTCGATGCCGAGCGCGACAAAGGCTTGCGCGCCATCCCTGTCGGGCACCTGTTCGGCATGAATGTGTCGCGCGTGGCCGTCAAGCAGGGCGCGTATTTGCGCAGCTATATTTATACCTTTATCGAGTTGCTGACGCCGACCTTGAACCGCAAGCTCATCGAGCAGGCGATGAGCGGTGATAAAGAGCACTACGAACTATAACAATGCATGAAGTCGGCCGGGCGAGGTGCCTGGCCAAGATTATTTAAGAAGAGAAGAAACAATGATTACCGATCAGCTTGCCAAATATTACGCCACCATCGCGCAGCAGTACGAGCGCGTCTATGACAAGCCCGAACGCCAGGAAGACCTGGAAGTGTTGCGCGACAAGGTCGCCGACGTGCTGGAAGGCCACACCGTGCTGGAACTGGCTTGCGGCACCGGCTACTGGACGGAAGTGGTCGCCGAGTCGGCCGAGTCCGTACTGGCCACCGATATCAACGATGAAATGCTGGCGCTGGCCCAGGCACGCGGCTTGCCCGACAACGTCACCTTCGCCAAGCTCGATGCCTTCAACTTGCCCGACGACATGCTGGGCAAGTTCACGGCCGTGTTCGCGGGCTTCTGGTGGTCGCACGTCAAGCGCGAAGACCAGGACAAATATCTGAAGCAATTGCGCACGAAGCTGGGCAAGGACATCCTGCTGGTGCTGATCGACAACTCGTATGTCGATGGCAGCAGCACCGTGATCGCGCGCACCGACCTGGAAGGCAATACGCACCAGTTCCGCACGACGGAGGCGGGCGAGCGCTATGAAGTGCTGAAGAATTTCCCATCGGATAGCCACCTGCGCAAGAAGTTTGCCCACTCGGCCCGCGAAATCCGCATGAAGCGCCTGGAATACTACTGGCTGTTGAGCTGCCGTCTGAAGTAAGGCTGATCTGTCTATATGGTATCGGTAGGTCAGATTAGCCCGTAGGGCGTAATCCGACAGGCGTTGCCGAAGGTGCTAGTCGGATTACGCGTGGCCTTGCCCCGCTAATTCGACCTACGGTAAATAGGCCTTGCCGCCGCATGAACCGCCTCCGGGCGGTTTTTTTTCGCCTGTTGTTTTTATCTGACAAGATGTTGTTCCAAAAAACAACATCTTGTCGATGTCATATTGTTGAAGTATTTCGTGGGCATGATTCGGTTCAGCAGCTAAGCAGCACCATTCTTGTCCAACCTAATGTAGAGAATCTCAAGTGAAAAAAATTACTCTGGCAGCATTGATCATCGGCACCTTCGCAGCAGCTACGGCACAAGCACAATCGAACGTCACCGTGTACGGCCTGGTTGACCTCGGTATTGCCAAGACCACTGGCCAGCCGACGGTACAACGCGAAAACAATGCGTCGCGCCTCGGTTTCAAGGGTACGGAAGATCTGGGTGGCGGCCTGTCCGCAATTTTCAACCTGGAAAGTGAATTCCTGGCCGACACCGGCGCGCAAAAAGGCGTGTTGTTCGACCGTCAAGCGTACGTGGGCTTGAAAGGCGCTTTCGGTACCGCCATCCTGGGCCGCACCAAGAATCTGGTCGATGGCACCATCGCCCGCGTCGACCCATTCAACACCTACGGCGTGGTCGGCAAGAACAATGAAACCCTGCTGCGTTCGGGCGTCGGCTCGTCGCGCGTCAACAACGCCGTCACCTACAACAGCCCAAGCTTTGAAGGTTTCGTGGGCAGCCTGCAATACGTGCTGAGCGAAGTCAACAGCGCTGACGCGGGTGTGATCGGCTTGGCAACCTACGACAATGGCCCGATCAGCCTGCACGCCGGCTACGAAAAAGCCGTGCAAGCAACGGCAACGGCGGCCAAGCCTGACCTGTGGTCCATCGGCGGCGGCTATAAATTCGGCCCGGCCAAGATCACGGCCGCCTACTCGAAAGGCGACACCAAGGTTGCGACGACTGGCGAATTCAAGTCCTACTTGATCGGCCTGAACTACACGGTGGGCGGCGGCGATGCCAAAGTGTCGTATGGCAAGCAAGAGCAAAGCAACAACAAGTTCAAGGATCAGGACACCATCAAGGAATTCGGCGTCGGTTACGACTACCACCTGTCGAAGCGCACCGACGTGTACGCTTACGCTGGCCGCGAGCGCGTCAAGTCGCTGACTTCGTACCAGATCGGTCTGGCACACAAATTCTAATCATCATTCGATGTGACGAAGCAAAGGCGCCTGTGGGCGCCTTTTTTTATTGCATCGCTGCGGATGCCGCCTCGGCATTCATGGGCAGCGAGATGTCGATGCGTGTGCCGCCAAGCTCGCTATCGGCGCCGATATGGATGCTGCCGTTCAAGCCCCAGACCCGCTCGCGCATGCCCAGCAGCCCTAGTGCCGTGGCTTTTTCCAGGTCGTGTTCGGCAATGCCGCGGCCGTCATCCTGGATGGTGATGGCCAGCGAGGAATCGATGCGGTGCAGGGCGATGGTGATGTGGTTCGCTTCGGCATGGCGCGCGATATTCGTCAGTGCTTCCTGCACGATGCGGTAGATGGCCGTGCTGCGCGCGTCGTCGAGCACGAGGTCAGCCTCGTCGGCCAGCAAGTCGAAATGGATGGCGCGGCGCAGCAGGAAGTCGTGGCGCAGTTTTTGCAGCGCAAAATACAATCCCCCTTCATCGAGCGCGCGCGGGCGCAGGTTGCTGGCGATGCGCCGCAGCGAGGTAATGGCCGTCACCAGCAAGCCGTCCATGCTTTGCAGCAGGGCATGCAGGGGCGCGGTGGTGTCCGTGTGCTGGCGCACCAGGGTCAGGTCGACGCGCAAGGTGGCCAGCAATTGCCCCAGGTCATCATGCAGTTCGCGCGCGATATGCTTGCGTTCTTCTTCGCGGATGGTTTGCAGCGCGCTCGACAATTCACGCAATTGCGAAAAGGAGCGGGCCAGCTGTTCATGCATCTGCTGACGCGCCGTAATGTCGCGCACGATGATGGTAAAGACGCTGTGGCCGTCTTCCTGCATGGCCGAGAGCGATCCTTCGAGGGGAAACATGACGCCATCGCTGCGCCGTCCCGTCAAGGTGTAATCGGTGGCGCGCCGGCCCGTCAGGCGCAGTTCCTGGCTGATATCGCCAAACGGCGGCTCGCCATCGTGCTGGCCCAGGCCGCCGAGGGTGCGCAAGTCGCGCAGGATGTAGTGACCCAGGCGCATGCCGCGCATGCCGGCCGGCGTGTCGTCGAACAATCTGGCCGCTGCCGCGTTTGCATGCAGGATGATTTGCTGGCTGTCGATGCTGATGATGGCGTCGCTGGCGCTGTCGATGATGGCTTGTCCGCGCGCCTGCTGCTGCCGGCGGGCTTTCAGTGGCGGAAACAGGCACAGCAAAAGCGCTGCCGCCATACCCAGCGGCAAGATGCGCAGCAGTGCAGGACTGCCTCGGTCGGGCATGGGGCTTCTCCTTGCGAACGTGTACGAAGGCAGACAGGACAGCGATGGAGAGTTGGACTTTATCTAGCCTATGCCTGCTGGTGCGGCGCGGCTTGATGTGGCGCAGGAAGGGGAAAGGAAGAGATCAAGGCGCCGCACCGGCCTGGGCCGGGCGGCGGCGGAGTCTTACATTTGCTTGAACAGGTGCAGGAAGCTGCGGCTCACTTCGAGCTTGTCGGACTTGCCTTTGATGAGTACCAGGTGACGGCCGCGGATGTCGCGCGTCACGCCTTCGATGGCATTCACGTTGACCAGGGTGGCGCGGTGGATTTGCCAGAACAGCGAAGGGTCGAGCTCTTCGGCCAGGTCGCGCACGGGCTTGCGGATCAGCGCCTCATACTTGGCCGTCTGCACGCAAGTGTATTTCTCATCCGAACGGAAAAATAAAATTTCTTCCACGGGGATCATGCGCAAGTCCTGGCCGATGCTGGCCTGTATCCATTGCAGGTAGGTGGGCTTGGCCGTGATTTTTTCCGCCAGTTGCGACAGCATGGCCGTGACGCTGCTGTTGACGTCCAGGGCCGGCTTGTTCAAGTGCGTTTTCAGGCGCTCCACCGTCACCAGCAGACGCTCATGCTCGGGCGGCTTGAGCACGTAGTCGACGGCGCCCCGCTCGAAGGCTTCGACGGCGTGACTGTCATAGGCAGTGACGAAGACGATATGCGTCTTGCTGCCTATTGCTTGCGCCGCCTCCATGCCCGTCTTGCCCGGCATGCGGATATCGAGGAAGGCAAAATCGGGTTTGAGTTGTTCCACCAGTTCGATCGCCTCGTCGCCATTCTTGGCTTCGCCGATGATTTCCAGTTCAGGCCATGCCTGGCCCAGGCGCAGGCGTAGCTGGTCGCGCATCAGTCTTTCGTCGTCGGCAATAATAGCGGTAGGCATAGGTCTCAAGTGTGAACAGGCGAAGATTGATTATTCAATGATTTAGCGTTTTTATCAACTACTCTGTCTTACTTGGACAATTGATATGGCACTTCGATCACGGCGCACACGCCGGACGGTTGATTTGGCGTAATGGTCAGGCTGCCCTCGTCGCCATGCAGCAGCTTCAGGCGTTCGCGTATGGTGGGCAAACCCAGTCCCGTGCCATCGCTGGGCACTACGCCAAAGCCCAGGCCGTCATCGGTGACGGTCACGCGCAGCTTGCTGTGCGCCACTTCGGCCACGATGCGCAGGGTGCCGCCTTCCGGTTTGACTTCCAGGCCGTGCTTGATGGCATTTTCCACCATCGATTGCAGCATCATGGGCGGGAAGGCGGCGCTGCGCAGGCCGTCGGGAATCTGGAAGTCGACGGTCAGGCGTTCTTCCATCCGCATTTTCAGCAGATTCAAGTACGCTTGCACCATGTCCGCCTCACGGCCCAGGTTGGTAATCAGGGCGTTGTCGCGCATTTGCGGCAGCACGGCGCGCAGATACTGGATCAGGCTGCGCTGCATCTTGGCCGCGCGCGGCGGATCGACCTGGATCAGGTGTTCGACGGAGGCAAGCGTATTGAACAGGAAGTGCGGCTCGACTTGCGCCTGCATCATCTGCATCTTCGCTTCGCTGAGCTGGCGCTGCATGGATTCGCGCTCGGCCGCCTCATTTGCGGTCACGGTTTCCGCTTCGGCCCGCTTCTTGCCGCCGACCAGGGCCTTCATGGCGAACAGGGCCAACACCAGCAAGGAGACAAAACTCTTGAACCAGGTCGAGGCTTGCTGGTGGTAGCGCGACACTTTTTGTTCCGCCGCATCATCGACCGCTTCTTCGATGGCATTCGACAGCTCTTCGCCGATTTGCGGCGGCAATTCGATATGGACTTCTTCCCCTGAAGCATTGGTGGTCACCGGATAGTTGGGCTTGGCGGGGGCGGCTGGTGGTTGCGGCGGTTCCGGCGGCACGGCACTGGCTTTTGCGTCTGCCTCGGCGGCATCGGCTGGATCGCTGACCGCCTCGGCCGCGCTGCTGCGGCGATTCTTGCCGCTGCGGGGATTGAAATGGATGCCCGTATCGTCGATCAGGATATTGGTTTCCCCCGAACCCTTGCTGCTGCGTTTATGCGACTTGATGACCACTTCTTCGTCCGGGCTGGACGAGAACAGCTCATCTTGCAAAATGGAGCCGGCGATCAGAGCCAGCGCAGCGAACAGGAAGAATTTCCACCAAGACAGTTGGGTGACCCAAGTCGTCGTCGCGTCGAATGCCCGTTGTAACCAAGCGAGGATGGTTTTCAACAATTGGGGCAGGCTGGAAATCGGAAGCATGAGGGGACACTTTCAAGTACTAGAGTTTAATCGACGCAGCGTGCAAGTTTAACCCCTTGTTGAGTAGCGTCAGAGTCTGATATTGCCACTGTGCCTAAAGACCACGAACTACGCCAGCCGATTGCGACAGGCTGCACAAAAAGGCGCTTGAAGTGAAGACAAGGCTTGCTGGGCGGTGAGCGCGGGAAAATAGCGCTTGCGGGCCGCGCGGCGCAGGGCTATAATTCGCCCCCTCGCTGAACGACGCATGCAAATGCCGAGTAAAGCAGGGTGAAAAAAGAAGGTTGACGAATGAGCCGAAACGCTTCATACTCTTCCTTCTTCGCAGCTGACAAACACAACGCTTTGTCGATAGCGCGAAAGTAGCGCCGAATACAGTTCTTTAACAATTAACAGTCGATAAGTGTGGGCATTTGATGCAAGTGCAGCGTCAATCTTCGGATTGGCGTCTAACTTAAAATATCAAATGTTCACGAAGAAATAAATGAAATAGGACGCTTCGCAAGAAGTGGCCTGTCAGTTGTTTTTGAAGTGAGCGACCCGTCAGCAATGACGGTGCCGGTAAAACGGCAAAGTAACAGAGATTAAACTGAAGAGTTTGATCCTGGCTCAGATTGAACGCTGGCGGCATGCCTTACACATGCAAGTCGAACGGCAGCACGGAGCTTGCTCTGGTGGCGAGTGGCGAACGGGTGAGTAATATATCGGAACGTACCCTGGAGTGGGGGATAACGTAGCGAAAGTTACGCTAATACCGCATACGATCTACGGATGAAAGTGGGGGATCGCAAGACCTCATGCTCGTGGAGCGGCCGATATCTGATTAGCTAGTTGGTAGGGTAAAAGCCTACCAAGGCATCGATCAGTAGCTGGTCTGAGAGGACGACCAGCCACACTGGAACTGAGACACGGTCCAGACTCCTACGGGAGGCAGCAGTGGGGAATTTTGGACAATGGGCGAAAGCCTGATCCAGCAATGCCGCGTGAGTGAAGAAGGCCTTCGGGTTGTAAAGCTCTTTTGTCAGGGAAGAAACGGTGAGAGCTAATATCTCTTGCTAATGACGGTACCTGAAGAATAAGCACCGGCTAACTACGTGCCAGCAGCCGCGGTAATACGTAGGGTGCAAGCGTTAATCGGAATTACTGGGCGTAAAGCGTGCGCAGGCGGTTTTGTAAGTCTGATGTGAAATCCCCGGGCTCAACCTGGGAATTGCATTGGAGACTGCAAGGCTAGAATCTGGCAGAGGGGGGTAGAATTCCACGTGTAGCAGTGAAATGCGTAGATATGTGGAGGAACACCGATGGCGAAGGCAGCCCCCTGGGTCAAGATTGACGCTCATGCACGAAAGCGTGGGGAGCAAACAGGATTAGATACCCTGGTAGTCCACGCCCTAAACGATGTCTACTAGTTGTCGGGTCTTAATTGACTTGGTAACGCAGCTAACGCGTGAAGTAGACCGCCTGGGGAGTACGGTCGCAAGATTAAAACTCAAAGGAATTGACGGGGACCCGCACAAGCGGTGGATGATGTGGATTAATTCGATGCAACGCGAAAAACCTTACCTACCCTTGACATGGCTGGAATCCCCGAGAGATTGGGGAGTGCTCGAAAGAGAACCAGTACACAGGTGCTGCATGGCTGTCGTCAGCTCGTGTCGTGAGATGTTGGGTTAAGTCCCGCAACGAGCGCAACCCTTGTCATTAGTTGCTACGAAAGGGCACTCTAATGAGACTGCCGGTGACAAACCGGAGGAAGGTGGGGATGACGTCAAGTCCTCATGGCCCTTATGGGTAGGGCTTCACACGTCATACAATGGTACATACAGAGCGCCGCCAACCCGCGAGGGGGAGCTAATCGCAGAAAGTGTATCGTAGTCCGGATTGTAGTCTGCAACTCGACTGCATGAAGTTGGAATCGCTAGTAATCGCGGATCAGCATGTCGCGGTGAATACGTTCCCGGGTCTTGTACACACCGCCCGTCACACCATGGGAGCGGGTTTTACCAGAAGTAGGTAGCTTAACCG
>NZ_JBXAJE010000003.1:596022-791124 GCF_058796955.1 Janthinobacterium sp. GW823-FHT03B06 | reverse complement strand
CAATCCGAAGATTGACGCTGCACTTGCATCAAATGCCCACACTTATCGACTGTTAATTGTTAAAGAACTGTATTCGGTGCTACTTTCGCGCTATCGACAAAGCGTTGTGTTTGTCAGCTGCGAAGAAGGAAGAGTATGAAGCATTTCACTACATCCGTCAACTCCTTCTTTTCCTGCTCATCGCCGTTTCCGGTGATCCTCAAGTGCCGCATTTGACTGCGTCTCATTGGGGAGGCGAACTATAGCAAAGCGCCCCAGCGGAAGCAAGGCTTTTCCGGGGCTTTTGCGGCCAACTGCTACAATTTCGCCCCCTCCGCGCCAAACGGCGCTTGTCTATATATAGAACCATAGAAGATTCACCATGAAACAACAAGCTCAAGGATCAGGCCTGACCCTGAAACGAGCTGGCTTTACCACTGGCTTCGGCGTGCTCGCCGCCACCCTCGGTTCCGCAGTCGGTCTCGGCAATATCTGGAAGTTCCCCTATCTGACAGGCGCCAATGGCGGCGCCGGCTTCCTGCTCATCTATCTGCTCGCCACCTTATTGGTAGGCCTGCCCGTGATGATCGCGGAAATCACCCTGGGGCGCCGCGCCAAAGTCAATCCCATCTCCACCATGGAACAGCTGGCACCGAAGGGCAAGCCCTGGTGGCTGGTCGGCTTTATCGGCATGGTCGCCGCCTTCCTGATCGTCGCGTTTTATTCGGAAGTCGTGGGCTGGGTATTTGCGTACATCGCCAAGGCCATCGACGGCTCCATCTTGAGCAGCGACAAACTGGTGACGGAAGCGGCCTTCGCCTCGCTGATCAGCAATCCTTTGCAATCGCTGTTCTGGCAATGGGGCGTGCTGCTGTTTATCGGCGGCATATTGATGCTGGGCGTGACCAAGGGCATCGAGGCGATCGCCAAGAAGCTGATGCCGCTGCTGTTCCTGCTGCTGCTGTTGCTGTGCGCGGTGAGCCTGTCGCTCGATAAGGCGGGCGAAGGCCTGGCGTTTCTGTTCCGTCCTGATTTTTCCAAGCTGACGGCTTCCGTCGTGCTGACGGCCATGGGCCTGGCTTTCTTCAAGCTATCCGTCGGCATGGGTACGATGATGACCTACGGCAGCTATTTCCGCGATGACCAGAATATCCCCGTCACGACTTTACGCGTGATGGCGGCCGACCTCGGCGTATCGATGCTGGCCGGCATCGCCATCTTCCCCGCCGTGTTCACGTTTGGTTTCGCCCCCAGCGCGGGACCGTCGCTGGTGTTCATCACGATTCCGGCCGTGTTTTCGCAAATTCCCATGGGACAAGTGCTGATGGTGGTGTTCTTCATCCTGGCCGCCGTGGCTGCCACGGGGGCGATGCTGTCGCTGATGGAAGTGCCCGTGGTGATTTTCCATGAACGCTTCGGCTGGACGCGCACCAAGTCCACCATCGTGACCATGCTGCTGCTGGCCGTGCTCGGTTCCGTGTGCGCGCTGAGTAACAGCACCCTGGCGGACTTCAAGCTATTCAATTTGAATATGTTTGATTTGTTCGACTTCGTCTCGTCGAATATCTTCCTGCCCGTGGGTGGCATCGCGATTGCCTTGTTTACAGGCTGGGCCTGGGGCAAGCAGCATTTCATCGAGGCGATCAGCAATCATGGCCAGTTGCAAAATCAAACTCTGGCGCACGTGCTGCTGTTCCTGCTGCGCTTTGTCTCGCCCGTGCTGATCCTGATCGTGATGCTGAAGGGATTAAAGGTCTTCTAATCAGAGTACCCGGGTGTAGGTCTGGCGCACCAGCACCCGGTCGCCGCAATCGAAATGCCACCATTCGCTGTTGATGCCAAAAAAGCCCGCCTGGAACATGGCGTCGCGCAACAAGCGGCGGTGCGCCACTTGCTCCTCGGTAATTTCCCCCTTTTCCAGCAACACCAGTTCCAGCGCAGGATGCGAGCGCTCACTCAGATCATCAAAACCCGTGCCCATGTCCAATTCCCGGCCGTCCGGGCCGACGATGGTGATGTCGAGCGCCATGCCGAACGAGTGGATGGAACCGCGTGACGGCTCGGCGATGTAGCCCAGTAACTCCGTTCCCTGCAGCGCATCCCACAATTGCTGCTGCACCCGCTGCGGGCGCAGGGCGTCGAGCACCAATAAATGATGATCAGGGCGATGCACGGCCAGCCAAGCCACGGCTTTTTCCAGCGCAGCGGCGGCGTCGCGATGCAGCCAGGCGCAATCGATGGGGCTGTATAGGTCGCGGCCAACGAAATTGTCGGGCGTGGCATAGCGCAAGTCGACGGCGATGCCGGCGATGCTGCTCAGATGGCGAAATTGCGGATCGCTGCCGACCGCTTCCAATTGCAAACTTGCAACAGACATCAGACTCCTCTTTCCAGGCAGTTGCGCGCCGCCACGCCAATGCTGTCGGCCAGGCGCCGCGCGCCATGCGACAGCGGCGAGTGGCTCGCCGTCAATAAATATAGTTGGATCGGTATCGTGGGCGCCCAGGGACGGCGCTGCAGCCGCTCGGGCGAGCCGGACGCGGCCGTAAACGGGTCGACCACGGCCATGCCGGCGCCCGCTTCCACCAGGGAACGGGCGATTTGATAGGTCTGCACCACGGTACTGAAGACGGGGTGGATATCCTGCGCCTCGCAGGCGGCCACCACCAGTTCGCCCAGCGGATCGTTGTCCGCATGGCCGATCAGCTCGCCGTTCAGGCCATGCGCCGTCAAAGGCGTGCCGCAATCGGCCGCATGCCAGGTGCCGGACGGGGCGATGACCGTCATGACACCCTGCGCAATGGGCTCGGCCACGATGCCCGGATGGCGCGGGTCTTGCAGCGATACGGCCAGGTCGGCTTCACCGAGGCGCAGGGTATTGACGATCTCGCCCGTGTGGTGGGTAGCCAGTTGGCAACGCGTGTGAGGAAAGTCGCGCCGCCACTCCGTCATGGCAAACGGCAAGACGCTGATGGCAAGCGTCGGCGTGGACACCAAACGGATGGTTTCCACCGCGTGGCCCTTCAGGCTGGCCGCCAGACGGCGGATGCCCAATAAATCGCGGTTGAGCTTTTCCGTCTCGACAAACAAACGGTGCGCCTCGGGCTTCGGGTACAGCTTGCCCCGCACGCGCTCGAACAGCGGCATGCCCAGTTGCAACTCGCAATGCTGCAAGACCTTGGTCACAGCCGGCTGCGAGATATGCAGGACCTGGGCGGCGCCGCTGATGGTGCCAACTTGCATGATGGCGTGAAACACTTCGATATGACGCAGCCGCATGAGCTATTCCTTTACCTTGCCGTGGCCGCCTGGGCCGTAATGTTCAGCATATAAGAAAAAGTCATGGGCTGGAACGGCCATGCTACTTTGTTGCAACAGCTGTGGCCGGCGTCGTCAGCACTTCCAGCAGGGCTGCCGTCTCGCCGTCGGGCATGCCGTCAAAGCGCGTATTGCGGTACTTCATCTGGAAGGCGATCAGCACATTGCGCGTCGCTTCATCGAATATGCCCGTATTTGGCGTCGCATAGCCGTGCTGGGCCAGCTTTTTCTGGAACCAGACGGCGTCCGGCACTTGCTGCTCAAAAATGAGGCGCTGCGCGGCCACGCGGTTGGCATTGGGCCAGACGATCAGGCCCGCATCGGCCAGCTGGCGCCATGGAAACAGCGGACCCGGGTCCTGCTTGCGCTGCGGGGCGATTTCGTTGTGGCCCAGGATATTTTCCGGCGCGATGTTGTAGCGGGCCTGGATATCTTTCAACAGCGGAATCAGTTCATCGACCTGTGCCTGGGGGAAGGGATACCAGAGGCGGCCTTCCGGCGTGTCCTTGTAGCCAGGGTTGACGATCTCGATGCCGATCGAGCTGACATTCAACTGTGTATAAGTCTTCCAGTTACTCACACCCGCGTGATTGGCCTGGCGCGATTCGTCGACCAGCACGTAAAACTTCGGCTTATCCGTGTCCGTCAGCAAATAATGGCTGCTGACTACTTGTTCCGTCAGGATCTTGATCGAGCGGGGCAGGTCGCTGACCGTGTAATGGATGACGATGAATTTCACGCGCGGGCTCTGGCTGCGCGCCGTCAAGCTATGGTCGAGGTGCGGCGCGGGCGTGGTACACGCGGAAAGCAGTGCCACCAGCAGGGCGAGGGCGATTTTTTTCATGAAAGATCCGTGTTCGGGTTAATAAAATAGTCAGTTCTTGCCAGTGCGTTGGCTCGCCGTCCTGGCCGCCAGCTTGGCCGCGGCCTCATGCGAACGGGCAACTTTTTGCTCCATCATCAACGATACAGGCAAAGCGGCGCGCATGGCAGCCGCGATGGCCGGGTGCAATTGCGCCGCACGCCCGGCCAGCACCACGGGACGGGGGCCGTAGCGCGCCGTCAGCGCCAGCGCCAATCGCGCCAGTTCCTGTCCCGCGCGCTGCAAAATGTCCAGCGCCAGCGGGTCGGCATCCGCACTGGCGGCCACGGCCAGCGCCAGCCGGCCGATGGCGCCCCGGTCCTGGCCATACATGAAGGCGCGCGACAGCGACCAGTCGCTGCCGCCCAGTTGCGCAAACACGGCTTCGGCCATAGGCGAACTGTGCCAGCTGCCGGGCGCCTCGTCTTCGCGGCGCCAGATGTGGCGCAAGGCTTCGCGCGCGATCCAGTAGCCGCCGCCGCCATCGTCGAGCAGCACGCCGCGCCCGCCCGCGCGGTGAAAGCCGCCATCCACATCAATCCAGGCGGCGATCGAACCCGTGCCAGCGTAGACCAGATAACCTTCGCCAGGTTCAAAACTGTCGCGATAGGCGATTTCAATGTCGTTGCCCAGGCTGACGTCAGCGGCATCCAGCGCCAGCAGGCTGGCCAAGGTTTGCGCCAGCACAACATCATCGCCGCCAAAACCCGTCAAGCCCGCCACCACGGCACGCGGTTGGCCAACGGCCAGCACGGCCTGGCACAGCCGGGCAAACGTGGCGTGCACGGCGGCGCGGCCCGCATCGCTGCCCATTTGCAAGGCAGACAAGCCTTCGACGGCCCCGTCGGCCACGATGGCGCCGTCGGCGGTGGCCAAGGCCCAGCGCGTCTGCGTGCCGCCCGCGTCGATGCCCAGCCCGAGCACGGCAGTATCAGTATTGGTTGCAGGGAAGGAAATCATGGCATGAGTGTAAAGCCAAGCGAAGCTTGCAGGCATGAAAGCTTGCGCATGTTTCATGCCTGCAGGTTATGGACTAGCGGTGAACGTTCAACAATTACTTGGCGGGGGCCGTAAACGGTGCCCGCACGGTGACGCGAGGGCTTTCATTGCCGAGGCGGTCCACGGCGCTGACCACCACCGCATTGACTTTACCGATGGCATCGTCGACCAGGGTCAGTTCAGCCTGCACGCCAGTGACCACGGTGAAGCGCCAGTCTTCGCCATAGCGGGCCCAGACGGCGTATTGCGCCACGGGTTTGCCGCCGCCCGACGTCAATTTGATGTTCAGGCTGGTGGAATCGCGGCGCAAGGCCAGCACGGGCGTGCCCGGTGCTTCCTTGCCCAGCCATGGCGTGGCGGGGATCAGGGCAGGGCTTTGATACACGCTCGCCTTGAGTTGCTCGCTGACACCTTTGCGGTTCTGCATCAGGGGCACCATGCTGAAATGCACTTGGCCATTCGCGCCGGGGCGCGTGCGCGTCACTTCGATCTGCTTGATGATCTCTTGCGGCGTGAAGGACTTGGCGGAATTGTCGATGCGGCTCGTATATAAACCGGGCCACACGTGGCGGCCATACGAATTTTGCGCGAGCCAGTAGTCGAGCAGCACGCCAAACGCTTGCGGCGCCTGCGCCACGGGCCAGTACAGCTGCGGCGACAGGTAGTCGAGCCAGCCCTTGGCCAGCCATAGTTCCGCATCCGCATACAATTTATCGTACTGGCTGAAGCCGACGATGCCGGCAGGGCGGCGGTCGGGACGGCCTATGCCGAACGGGCTGATGCCGAAACGCACCCAGCTCTTTTCGCGGTGGATGCCGGTATATAAAGCTTCGATCAGCTGGTTGACGTTCTGGCGGCGCCAGGAAGCGCGGTCGAGATCGCCGCCGGCCAGCAGATATTGCTGCCAGGAAGGCTCATCGGGGAAGGGCAGTTCGCGCTTGGCGCCGCCATTGCCCGCGTCCAGCGCGGCCGTCTCGGCTCCCGCACCGGCGCCAGGCGCGTCGATCGGGTATGGATAAAAGTAATCGTCGATGTGCACGCCATCGATATCGTAGCGGCGCACCACGTCCAGCACCACGTCCGTCGTGTGCTTCGAAGCGGCCGCATCGCCCGGGTCCATCCACAGGTAGCGGCCGTATTGCTTGACGGACGCGGGGTTGGTGGACGCGAAACTGTCGCGCGCCAGCGGCGACTTGGCCGTCGCGTGACGGGCCCGGTACGGGTTGAACCAGGCGTGCAATTCCAGGCCGCGCGCATGCGCCTGCGCCACCCAGAAGGCCAGCGGGTCATACATGGGCAATGGCGGCTGGCCTTGCTTGCCCGTCAGATATTCCGACCATGGCTCCAGTTGCGAGGGGTAAATCGTATCGGCGCTGGGACGCACCTGCAGCACGATCGCGTTCAGATTCAAGGACTTGGCGCGGTCGAGGATGGCGATCGCTTCGGCTTGCTGCTTGGCGACAGGCAAATTGCTGCGGCTGGGCCAGTCGATATTGGCGACCGTCGAGACCCAGGCGGCACGGAACTCGCGCGGCGCCGGCGGCGGCACTTCGCCCGTGATGTGCTGCACGGGCGGCACGGCCGGCAAGCCCGCTTCGCCTGGCGTCACTGCGGACGGCATTCTGGTGCTGGTACAGCTGCTGAGCAATGTGGCGGTGGCCAAGGCGGCCAGCACGCCGGCCGTGGCGCCCAGGCGTTTTTTGAAAGTAGACAACAAAACAATTCCTTGCAGTGGTAAAGCGCAGGTCTATCGGTGCGGGCATTTTACTGTGCGCCCGCCATCCATGCGGGCGCACGGTTCAAAAGAATCAGGCCTCGGCCTTCTTGCCGAATTCAGGATCGATCTTGACCAGCGCGGCCATGATGAAAGCGGGAATCGTGGCGATGCAGACCCAGATGAAGAAGTGCTGGTAGCCGAGCATTTGCTGGATCCAGCCGCTGGCCATGCCCGGCAACATCATGCCCAGAGCCATGAAGCCCGTGCAAATGGCGTAATGGGCCGTTTTATGCGCGCCATCGGAGACCATGATCATGTACAACATGTACGAGGCGAAACCGAAGCCATAACCGAATTGCTCCAACGCAATGCCCCCCGCGATCACATAAATGTTGCTGGGCAAGGCGCTGGCCAGGTAGACAAACACCAGGTCGGGCAAGTGGACGGACAGCACCATGATCCACAAACAGCGTTTCAAGCCGAAGCGGGAAATGATGAAGCCGCCCAGCAAGCCACCGAGGGTCAGGGCGATCACGCCGATAGTGCCGTAGACGAGGCCCACCTGTTCCGTGCTCAGGCCCAGGCCGCCCTTGGCGACGGGGTCGAGCAGGAAGGGCGCGGCCAATTTGAGCAGTTGCGCTTCGCCGAGGCGGAACAGCAGCAAGAAGCCGAGGATGACGACAATATCCTTCTTCCGGAAAAACGCGGCAAAGGTGGCGATGAACTCCTGCAGCGGGGAAATACCGGCGCCCTGGATGCTGGGACGGTCCTCCTTGGGTTTCGGCAAGACAAAATAGTGGTAGAGGAAGAGGGCGATGAACAGGCCCGCCAGAATCGCGAACACGACGGACCAGGCCAGCTGCACATTGCCCGTCGCATGCGTCAGATAGCCGGCAAGAAATACCAGGCCGCCCTGGCCGGCGATCATCGCCAGGCGGTAAAACGTGCTGCGCACGCCGACGAAGGCCGCCTGCTGGTGCTCTTCCAGGCCCAGCATATAAAAGCCGTCGGCGGCGATATCATGCGTGGCGGAACTGAAGGCCATCAGCCAGAAGATGGCCAAACTGATCTGGAAAAAGTGCGGCAAGGACGTCGTCAGGGCCACCAGCGCCAGCGCGGCGCCGATCACCAGCTGCAAGCCGACGATCCAGAAACGCTTGGTGCGGTACATATCGATGAAAGGCGACCACAGCGGTTTGATGACCCATGGCAAGTACAACCAGCTCGTGTACAGCGCGATATCGGTATTACTGAAACCGTAGTTCTTGTACATGATCACGGACAAGGTCATGACCACTACATAGGGGATACCCTGGCCGAAATACAGGGAAGGGATCCACAGCCACGGATTATTTTTACGCGCCGGGGCGGGTTGTTTCACTAGCTCCATACATCCTTCTTGGTCTCCCAGACAGAAGAATGCCGCGCCATCGGATCACGCCGCCAGTGCCGCCCGCACACTGCCGCCCGCGCCGGCCAACAATGCCTGTGCCTGGTTTGTATTGATTTTTTTGATCAAGGCAACAATCGCCACCTTGACGTGATAGTGGCATTGCTCCAGCACGGTCCTGGCCTGCACCTCGCTGGCGCCGGTGGCATGCATGGTCAGACGCACGGCCCGCCAGATCAGCTTGGCGTTGGTCGGCTTCAAGTCTACCATCAAGTTTCCGTAAGTTTTGTGCAAACCGACCATCAGGGCGCTGGAAATCGTGTTCAGGGTGATTTTTTGCGCCGTACCCGCTTTCAGACGCGTGCTGCCGGAAATGACTTCCGTGCCCGTGTCGAGCACGATGCCGCATTGCGCCTCGTGCGCCACGGGGGCGTCCACATTGTTGGCAATGCCGATCGTCAAGGCGCCCGCCTTGCGCGCGGCCAGCAGGGCGCCCAGCACATACGGCGTGGCGCCGGAGGCGGCCAGCAGGATCACGACATCATTTTCTTGCGGCAACAGGGCCAGCACATCGCGCTCGCCTTGCTGTACATCATCTTCCGCCCCTTCGACGGCCGTGAACATGGCGCCCGCGCCGCCGGCCAGGATGGCGACGGCCCGCTCGGGCGGCCAGGAAAACGTGGGCGTCAATTCAACGCTGTCGAGCACGCCCAGACGTCCCGACGTACCGGCGCCCACGTACAGCAAGCGGCCGCCGGCAGCGATGCGGGGCAGGGCGGCCGTGATGGCGGCCCCGATTTGCGGCGAGGCCAGCCGCACGGCTTCGACGGCCCAGAACTGGTCGTCGACCAGCGCCGCCACCAGTTGCTCCACCGGATACAGGTCCAGATCCGGATGCCGCCGGCTCGGGGTTTCAGTTTTCAACATGATTTCAGAACATGGTTGAAGGTGAAACCAGTTTAATACCAACGAGCAAGATCAGCCATGAAAGGATGGCGGGCGGGCATAACGGGAGTTTATGGGTGCACGCGGATCGTGGCGGCCGCCTTATTACGGCGCGCGGCGCATCTCGGCCACGAAGTCGTAATGGTCGCTGCGGCAATACGAATGCGTCAGTTCCACCGCCTCGCCCGTTTCCAGGTAGGCGATGCGCGTGATGAACAGCACGGCCTGGCCATCGGGGATGCCCAGTTGCTCGGCCAGCACGTCCGTCGCATTCATGGCGCGGATGTGCTGCAAGGCGCGCACGGGGGCCTTCTTGATGCTGCTCAAGTATTCATACAGCGAGTCGCCCACGGCGGCCGGGTCCGGCACGACGCTGAAGGGCAGCACGCTCACTTCATACGCCATCACCACGTCGTCAGCCAGGCGCAGGCGCTCGAGGCGCGCCACTTTCGTGTTCTGCGCCAGGCCCAGGCTCAGCTGCTCGTCGCTGCTGGCGATGACGACTTCGCGCTTGAGCCAGCGCGAGCCGGGACGGTAACCGCGCTGCTGCAGCTGCTCGGAAAAGCTCGACAAATTCGACAGCGGCTGCTCAATGCGCGGGGCAATATAGTTGCCCGAACCGCGGCGGCGCACGACGAGACCTTGCTCGACGAGCTGGTCGATGGCCTTGCGGGCAGTCACGCGCGATACGTCGAGCAGTTCGGACAGGGTACGTTCAGATGGCAGGGCCTGGTCTACCTGGTAACGGCCGTTGCGTACGTCATCGCTCAGCTTGCGGGCGATCTGCATATATAAAGGCGAATTGTCATTTAAATCGACCTTGAGTTCTACGCTGGTCTGGCTCATACAGTTCTCCTTGTCCTCCTAGTGTAATAGCGATGGCGCTTGTGCGTATCCCGTCCACCCATGAATAAATGGAAAATGACCATAAATAACGGTTATACATTTAAAAAAACGATGTTTTACCGTACGTATAGCTTTGCATTATAGATAAATAAGCAATTTTCATTAGCCTGGGAAACGATCCCGCCCTATGCTGGCGATGCCTCCACCACATCGCGAAACAGGGAAACATGCATAATAAAATGACGGGTTTGCTGGGCTTGCTGCTGCTGGGCACAACCTGGAGCGCGCTGGCCGCGCCGCCCGGCAGCGGCAAGGACCAGCAGCCTGCGCTCGATGCAGCCCTGTCCGCCATCGTCGACGATGCTGCCCACCCGTTGGCCAGCCTGTCCGTGCTGGCCATCCGTAATGGTAAGGTGTCGTATCAGCAACAATTTGGCTACCGGCACATCGGCGCCACGCCGGCTGACAGCTTGCCCGTCACGCCGGACACCCTGTTCCGCATCGCTTCCGTATCGAAGATGATGACGACCCTGGGCCTGATGCGCTTGCTCGAGCAGGGCAAGCTGAGCCTGGACCAGGACGTGGGCATTTATTTAGGCTTTTCCCTGCGCAACCCGCACTTTCCCCAGCGGCCCGTGACCTTGCGCAGCCTGCTCAGTCACACTTCCTCGCTGCGCGACGCGGGCGGCTACTCGTGGGGACCGGAACGCAGCCTGCGTGACGTGTTTACGGCCGGCGGCGACGTGATGTGGGATTCCAGCGCGGCACCCGGCCGCTACTTTACGTATTCCAACCTGAACTGGGGTGTGATCGGCACCGTGATGGAGCAAGTCACGGGCGAGCGCTTCGACTTGCTGATGCGGCGCCTGCTGCTCGATCCCCTGCAGTTGCGCGGCGGCTACCATCCGGCGGCATTCTCTCAGGCAGAGCTGGCGGACACGGCCACCCTGTACCGCAAGCGCACGCTGGAGACGGAAGAGTGGCGGCCGCACGGCCCCTGGATCGCGCAAGCCGACGATTTTGACCAGCATCCGCCTGCCGGCATCGCGCGTTATGTGATCGGCAGCAACGCCACCGTCTTTAGTCCCACGGGCGGCTTGCGCATCTCCGCCGCGGGACTGGGCAAGATCATGCGGATGCTGCTCGACGGTGGCCGCCATGAGGGCAAACAACTATTGCAGCCAGCCAGCATCGCCTTGATGTTTGGCCGGCAATGGCAGCTGGCGCAGGACAGCAGCAATGGCAACAGCGAACGGGGCTTGTACCGTGCCTGGGGCCTGGGCAACCAGCAGTTCGATGCCGTGGCGGGGCAGGGCAACGGCTTGGTCGAGGGCGCCAGCTTCTCCGCCGTGGGCCACCTGGGCGACGCGTATGGCCTCGTCTCCGCCTTCGTGCTCGATTTCAAGCACAAGAATGGCATGGTGATGCTGGTGGGCGGTACGGGCAGCGATCCCGAGCGTTATCCGGGCGCGTATTCCGCCATGGGGCGCAGCGAGGAATTGATACTCACCACCTTGTACCGTGGTGCGATTGACAATAATGAATAATTTGCACAAAAACAGTGCATTCCTGAAAGTTATGGCTGCACCATGATGTTTCATTGGCTCCCGTGATGGCCAGCCTCTAAGCTCTCATCGAATGCTCCCGCACCATGGGAGCGCAACGCAGCGAGGCAACATGCAGCAACACGTCATCATCATCGGCGGCGGCGTCGTCGGTCTGACATCGGCCTGGTGGCTGGCCGAGGCCGGCTACAAGGTCACGGTACTCGAACGCAATGAACAGGTGGCGATCGCCGCCAGCTACCGCAATGGCGGCCAACTCAGCTATCGCTATGTGGCACCGCTGGCGGACGCGGGCGTGCCCTTCAAAGCCCTGCAATGGCTGCTGCAGAAAGACGGTCCGCTGCGCTTCCGTCCCGAAGCGGACTGGCGCCAATGGCGCTGGCTGGCCAGTTTCCTGCGCAATTGCAATGCAGCCAGCAATGCCCGCACGACGGCCAAGCTGCTGCAGCTGGGGGAATGGAGCCGCGCTGGCATGGCGCAGCTGGAACTGACGGTGCCGCCCGAGGCGTATGCCTGGCGCGATGCGGGCAAACTCATCGTCTACCGCTCGCCCGCCATCTTCCAGCGGGCCGTGGCGCGGCCCGAATCGGAAGAGGCGCGCATCGTCTTGTCGCCGCTTGAAGCCGTACAACGCGAACCGGCGCTGGCCGCCTTGCAGGGCGCGCTGGCGGGCGGCATCTTTACCGAGGGCGAGGCGGTGGCCGATTGCCACGCGTTTTGCCTGGCACTGGAAGCGCGATTGCTGCAGCACCCGAATTGTTCACTCCTGTTAAAAGGCGAGGCGCGCCGTCTCCTCACGCACAAGGGCAGGATCACGGGCGTCGACACCAGCCTGGGCCTGTTGCAGGCAGATCACTATGTGCTGGCGGCCGGCATCCAGAGCCGTGACCTGGCCGCCACGGCCGGCATCTACCTGCCCCTGTATCCGCTGAAAGGCTACAGCCTGACGGCGCCCATCCGCGCGCAGCACCGGGCGCCCGAGATCAGCATCACGGATTTCGAGCGCAAGGTGCTGTATGCGCGCATAGGCGGCGACCTGCGCGTGGCCGCCATGGTCGACATGGTGGGCGCCGACAACAGCATCGACTGGAACCGCATCGCCGGCCTGACGCGGCTGGCGCGCGAAGCCATGCCGCACGGCGCCGATTACGACCAGGCCACGGCCTGGGCCGGCCTGCGCCCCGCCACGCCGAACAGCGCGCCGCTGGTGGGCGCCAGCAAAGTGGGCAACCTGTGGCTCAACGTGGGTCATGGCCCGCTGGGCTTTACCTTTGCCGCCGGCACGGCGCGCATCCTCGCCGATCTCATGGCCGGCAAGGCGCCGCCGTTCGCGCTGGACTTCCTCAGCCCGAAACAATAGCCGGCCAGGGCGGCGCGCACGCGCCGCTGCCGATATGGCGGATAATTGCGGAACTTTCCTGTTCCCTGTCTGCCAACGCATGTCCACACCCTCGAAATTGTCCGCCTGCCCCTGCGGCGGCGCCTCCTACGCCAGTTGCTGCGGCCCGTATATCGCGGGCGACGCCTTGCCGCCCACGGCCGAAGCCCTGATGCGTTCGCGCTACACGGCGTTTACCTTGCGCGACGAAGCGTATCTGCGCGCCACCTGGCACGCCAGCACCCGTCCGGCCGACGCCTTATTTGCCGAAGAAGAAAAAGTCCACTGGCTGGGACTTGAGGTAAAATCTGCTTTACGTTTACGTCAACGTAAAGCAGAATCAGCAGATCAAGCCGAAGAGATACACCGCGATACCGTCGAATTCGTGGCCCGCTACAAGGTCAACGGCCGCGCGCACCGCCTGCATGAGGTAAGCCGCTTCGTGCGCGAGGCGGGCGAGGGCGGTGGTGCCCTGCGCTGGTTTTATCTCGACGGCAGTTTTCCCGAATAGCGCGACCCGAGAGACCGGGCGATAATAAAAAGGAACCGCAATGCCGCACATCGAAAGCAAACTCAATCCGCGCAGTGAAGATTTCAAGGCCAATGCCGCGGCCATGCAAGCCATCGTCGACGATCTGCGCGACAAGGTCGAGAAAATCGCGGCCAGCGGCGGCGAGGCGGCAGCCGCCAAGCACCTGGCGCGCGGAAAACTGCTGCCGCGCGACAGAGTCCAGATGCTGCTCGATCCCGGCACACCCTTCCTCGAGTTTTCCCAGATGGCGGCCTACGCCATGTACCAGGACGCCAAGGGCGTCGATGCGGCCCCTAGCGCCGGCATCATCACGGGCATCGGCCGCGTCTCGGGCCAGGAATGCGTCATCGTGTGTAACGACGCTACCGTCAAGGGCGGCACCTACTACCCGATGACGGTGAAAAAGCATTTGCGCGCCCAGGAAATCGCCGACCAGAACAACCTGCCGTGCATCTACCTGGTCGATTCGGGCGGTGCCAACCTGCCGAACCAGGACGACGTCTTCCCCGACCGCGACCATTTCGGCCGCATTTTCTATAACCAGGCGAATTTGTCCGCCAAGGGCATCCCGCAAATCGCCGTCGTGATGGGTTCTTGCACGGCGGGCGGCGCCTACGTGCCGGCCATGAGCGACGAATCGATCATCGTCAAGGAGCAGGGCACGATCTTCCTCGGCGGCCCGCCGCTGGTGAAGGCTGCCACCGGCGAAGTGGTGACGGCGGAAGACCTGGGCGGCGGCGACGTGCATACGCGCCTGTCCGGCGTGGTCGACCACCTGGCGCAGAACGATTTGCACGCGCTGTCGCTGGCGCGCACCATCGTCTCGAACCTGAACCGTACAAAACCGCAGCAGATGGCGCTGCGCGAGTCCGTCGAACCGAAATACCCGACGCAGGAACTGTATGGCGTGATCCCCGTCGATACGCGCAAACCGTTCGACGTGCGCGAGGTGATCGCGCGCATCGTCGACGGCAGCGATTTCGATGAATTCAAGGCCCGCTACGGCACCACCCTGATCTGCGGCTTTGCGCACATCTATGGCGTCAAAGTCGGCATCATCGCCAATAACGGCATCTTGTTCTCCGAATCGGCGCTGAAAGGCACGCATTTCATCGAATTGTGCTGCCAGCGCAAGATCCCGCTCGTCTTCCTGCAAAACATCACGGGCTTCATGGTGGGCCGCAAGTACGAAAACGAGGGCATCGCCCGCAATGGCGCCAAGATGGTCACCGCCGTGGCGACGGCGGCCGTGCCGAAATTCACGGTGATCATCGGCGGCAGCTTCGGCGCCGGCAACTACGGCATGTGCGGCCGCGCGTTCTCTCCCCGTTTCATGTGGATGTGGCCCAATGCGCGCATTTCCGTCATGGGCGGCGACCAGGCGGCCTCCGTGCTGGCGACCGTCAAGCGCGACGGCATCGAAGGCAAGGGCGGGCAGTGGAGCGCAGACGAGGAAGCGGCCTTCAAGCAGCCGATCAAGGAGCAGTACGAGCACCAGGGCCACCCGTATTACGCCACCGCGCGCCTGTGGGACGACGGCGTGATCGACCCGGCCGACACCCGCATGGTGCTGGGCCTGGGCCTGTCGGCCGCCCTGAACGCGGAAATCCCGGACACGAAGTTCGGCGTATTCCGCATGTAAGCGGCACTCAGGGAGAAGAGAATGGAATTTGAAACCTTAAAGCTGGTCATCGAGGGCAATGTCGCCACCGTGACCCTGAACCGCCCGGACGTGCGCAATGCCTTCAACGAGACGACGATCGCCGAACTGGCGCGCGCCTTCGAGGGGCTGGGGCGCAGCGACATGGTGCGCGCCATCGTGCTGGCCGCGAACGGCGCGGCCTTTTGCGCCGGTGCGGACCTGAACTGGATGAAGAAGATGGCCGGCTACACGCATGCCGAAAACCAGGCCGACGCGCTGCAGCTGGCGCAGATGCTGCGCACGATTTACCTGTGCCCGAAACCCGTGGTGGCGAAGATCCAGGGCGACTGCTATGCGGGCGGCATGGGCCTCGTCGCCGCATGCGATATCATTCTGGTTGCGGAAGACGTGCATTTCTGCCTGAGCGAAGTGCGGCTGGGATTGATCCCGGCCACTATTTCACCGTATGTCATCAAGGCCATGGGCGAAAACGCGGCACGCCGCTATTTCCTGACGGCGGAGCGATTCTCCGCCCAGGAAGCGCTACGCATCGGCTTTGCCCACGAGGTAGTCGAGGCAAGCGCGCTGGACGCGAAAACCGCCGAGGTACTGAAAGCCCTGACGGGCAACAGCCCGCACGCCGTGGCGCAAGCGAAAACGCTGGTGCGCGAGATCGTTGGCCAACCCGTCGATGACGCGCTGCTGGCGGACACCGCCGAGCGCATCGCGCAGATCCGCGCCTCGGAGCAGGGACGCGAAGGCGTGCAATCGTTCCTCGACAAGCGCAAGCCGGGTTGGCTCATGGGCTAGTTAATAGTCCAAAGCTCATGGACTAAGAATATCATTGGAGCAGTTTTGAAAGCAGAAAAACAATCGGGCTGGGTCGAACGCAGTCTGCGCAGCGTGTGGCATCCGTGCACGCAAATGCAGCACCACGAGACGGTTCCGCTCATCCCCGTCAGCCATGGCCGTGGCGCCTGGCTGTATGACCACGAGGGCCGACGCTACCTGGACGCCATCAGCTCCTGGTGGGTGAACCTGTTCGGCCACGCGAATCCGCGCATCAATGCGGAACTCAAGGATCAACTGGACCGCCTGGAACACGCGATGCTGGCCGGTTTTACGCATGAACCGGTGATCGAACTGTCGGAAAAGCTCTCCGCGCTCACCAATGGCGTGCTCGGTCACAGTTTTTACGCGTCCGATGGCGCATCGGCCGTGGAAATCGCCCTGAAAATGAGCTTTCACGCGTGGCGCAACAGCGGCAAGGGTGAAAAACAGGAATTCGTCTGCCTGAAGGGCAGCTACCACGGCGAAACCATCGGCGCGCTGGCCGTCACCGACGTCGCCCTGTTCAAGGATGCCTACGGCCCCTTGCTGCGCGCATCAACGACGGTGATGTCGCCCGACTTCCGCCAGGCGGCAGACAACGAATCGGCGCAGGACGTGGCGCGCCGCGCCGCGGCCGACGTGGAACGGCTGTTCCAGGAAAAGTCCGAAAGAATCGCCGCCATCATCATCGAGCCGCTGGTGCAGTGCGCCACCGGCATGGCCATGCACGACCCGCTGTACCTGTCGCTCGTGCGCGCCCTGTGCGACCGTTATCAGGTCCATCTGATCCTCGACGAAATCGCCGTCGGCTGCGGGCGCACGGGCACGTTCTTTGCGTGCGAGCAGGCTGGCATCTGGCCCGATTTCGTCTGCCTGTCGAAGGGCATCAGCGGCGGCTATTTACCGCTGTCCCTCGTGATGACGCGCGAAGATATTTATCAAGCGTTCTACAGCACCGACGTGCGCCGCGGTTTTTTGCATTCGCACTCGTACACGGGCAACCCGCTGGCCTGCCGCGCGGCGCTGGCGACCCTGTCGATTTTCGAGGAAGACGACGTGCTGGCGGCCAATCAAAAACGCGCCGCCAGGATTACGCGCGCCCTGGCGCCGCTGGCGCAGCACGAGCGCGTAAAACACTTCCGCCAGCAGGGCATGATCTGGGCGTTTGACGCCGTCGATGCGGCGCCCGATTTTTCGCGCCGCTTCTTCAGCACGGCACTGGAACACGAACTGCTGATGCGCCCCATCGGCTCCACCGTCTACCTGATGCCGCCGTACATCCTCGACGACGCCGAAATCGCGGGCCTGGGCCAGCAGACGCTGGCCGTCTTCAACAAAGTGATCGGAGCCTGAGATGGAACTGCTCACACGCTTGAAGCAGCAGTTGCAGGGGCTGGAAGAGCGCAGCCTGATCCGCCGCCGCCGCACCGTCGACACGCCGTGCGCGCCGCGCCTGACGGTCGATGGCCGCGACATGCTGGCCTTTTGCAGCAATGATTACCTGGGCCTGGCCGCGCATCCGCGCATCGTCGATGCCCTGAAAGAGGGCGCCGACCTGTATGGCGCCGGCAGCGGCGCGTCGCACCTGATCAGTGGCCACAGCCGCGCCCACGCACAGCTGGAAGAGCGCCTGGCCGCGTTTGTCGGCGCCAACCTGGAACAGGCGCGCGCGTTGTATTTCTGTACCGGCTACATGGCCAATTTAGCCGTGCTGACGGCCCTGGCGGCCGGTGATGCCGAAGCCGAGATCTTCTCGGAAGCGCTGAACCACGCTTCGCTGATCGACGGCACGCGTTTGTCCCGCGTCAAGACGCGCGTGTATCCGCATGCGGATCTCGACGCCTTGGCGGCCCTGCTGGCGGAAAGCAAAGCCAAAACGAAAATCGTCGTCACCGACAGCGTCTTCAGCATGGATGGCGACCTGGCGCCGCTGCCCGCGCTGCTGGCCCTGTGCGAACAATATGGCGCCTGGCTGGTGGTCGACGACGCGCACGGCTTCGGCGCGCTGGGCGAGAATGGCCGCGGCGCGCTGGAATACTTCGACCTGCATTCGCCGTATCTGGTCTACGTGGGCACCCTGGGCAAATCGGCCGGCGTGGGCGGCGCCTTCGTTTGCGCGCATGAGGCCGTGATCGAGACGCTGATCCAGAAGGCGCGCCCCTACATCTTCACCACGGCAGCCGCGCCCGCGCTTGCGCATGCGCTGCTGGCCAGCCTGGACATCATCGCCGGTGAAGAAGGAAAACAACGCCGGATGCACCTGGCGGCGCTGGTGGCGCAATGGAACGAGGGCTTGCAGCTGCAGCGCTGGCAAGCCTTGCCGTCGCTCTCCGCCATCCAGCCCGTCATCATCGGCGACAATGCGGACATGCTGGCCGTCGCCGCGAATCTGTACCAGCAAGGCCTGTGGGTCGGCGCCATCCGCCCGCCCACGGTCCCTGCCGGCACGGCGCGCCTGCGCGTGACCCTGTCGGCCGGCCATACGGCGCAGGAAGTGGCGCAATTGATCAACGCAGTCAACACCCTGGAAAGGACTCGCCATGAGCCTTGATGACCCTATCGTGGCCGAGGTGCTGGCGGACCTGGCGCCGGCCGTGCAGCCGGCGCCGGCCACCATCGGCCTGCCCTCGCGCTTTGCCTGTTTCGTCACCGGCACCGACACGGAAATCGGCAAGACCCTGACCTCGTCAGCCCTGCTGCACGCGCTGGTGGCGCGCGGCGTGCGCGCCTGCGGCATGAAGCCCGTGGCCGCCGGCGCCGAGATGCGCGACGGCGAGCTGCATAATGAAGACGCCGACAGCCTGATCGCCGCCGGCAACGTCACCATGCTGCGCAGCCTGACCACGCCCTACATGCTGAAGGAACCGGCCGCGCCGCACATCGCCGCCGCGCTGGAAGGCGTGAGCATCGAGTCCGTACCCATCCTGGCCGCCTACCTGGAAATCGCCGCCGCCTCGGACGCGGTCGTGGTCGAAGGCGTGGGCGGATTCCGCGTGCCGCTGTCGCCAGGTTTCGACTCGGCCGACCTGGCGCAGCAGCTCGACCTGCCCGTGATCCTCGTGGTCGGCATGCGTCTGGGCTGCATCAGCCAGGCCTTGCTGACGGTGGAAGCCATCGAGGCGCGCGGCCTGACGGTGATCGGCTGGGTCGCCAACACCTTGGAAGTGGAAATGCGCTTCCTCGACGAAAATATCGATGCGCTGATCGAGCGCATCCCGGCGCCGCTGCTGGGCAGGGTGCCGCGCCTGGCGCAACCCACGGCGGAAGCGGCGGCGGCGTATCTCGATTTCACCGGCTTGCCCAACTGGCCGGCGCAGCATCCCAACACTTAAACGCATTCAAAAATAGAAACGAAGGAATCACATGTCTCACGTCCAAGAAGCAGCAAAAACCGTCGAACTGCACCGCCCAGCGGCGCGCATCACCGTGCCGGAAGCGGCCACCTGGCCCGTCGCCGACGTGCTGGCCCTGTTCGACCTGCCATTCAATGACTTGATGTTCAAGGCCCAGCAAACCCACCGCGTCAACTTCCCCGACGGCGACGTGGAACTGGCGACCCTGTTGTCGATCAAGACCGGCGGCTGCGAGGAAGACTGCGGCTACTGCCCGCAGGCGGCCCGCTACGACACGGGCGTCGAAGCGAAGAAAATCCTCGACATCGACACGGTGCTCGACGCGGCCCGCCAGGCGAAAGCCAACGGCGCCACGCGCTTCTGCATGGGCGCCGCCTGGCGCGGCCCGAAGGATCGCGACATGGACAAAGTCGAAGAGATGGTCAGCAAAGTGAAAGCGCTGGGCCTGGAAACCTGCGCCACCCTGGGCATGCTGGAAGAAGGACAAGCGGACCGCCTGAAAAACGCGGGCCTGGACTTCTACAACCATAACCTCGATACGGCGCCCGAGTTCTACGACAACGTCATCTCGACGCGCGAATACCAGGACCGCCTCGATACCTTGGGCCGCGTGCGCGAAGCTGGCTTGAAAGTGTGCTGCGGCGGCATCGTCGGCATGGGCGAGACGCGTCTGCAGCGCGCGGGCCTGATCGCTCAGCTGGCGAACCTGAATCCGTATCCGGAATCGGTGCCCGTCAACCACCTGGTGCAGGTGGAAGGCACGCCTTTGTTCGGCCTGGAAGCGCTGGACCCGTTCGAATTCGTGCGCACGATCGCCGTGGCCCGCATCACCATGCCGAAAGCGCGCGTGCGTCTGTCGGCCGGCCGCCGCCAGATGGGCGAAGCCGTGCAGGCGATGTGCTTCCTGGCCGGCGCCAACTCCATCTTCTACGGCGACAAGCTGCTCACCACCGACAACCCGGAAGCGGAAGACGACCGCGTCTTGTTGAATAAACTGGGCTTGCAGACGCGCGGCGCCATGTTGGAATCGGTACAGAAAGAGAAGTGCGGCTGCTGATCCAGCCCTGTCGGGTTACGCCGTGCCGGCTAACCCGACCTACGAATACCGCCTCACCAATGCGTAGGTCGGCTTAGCGCAAAGCGCGTAAGCCGACACGCCAGCACACAACGTCCATGACAAGAGACAGCTGCCCCTTTTTGAGAGAATAGAGAGAGACCATGTTCACTAAAATCCTGATCGCCAACCGCGGCGAAATCGCTTGCCGTGTCGCCGCTACCGCGCGCCGCATGGGCATCCAGACCGTCGCCGTGTATTCGGAAGCGGACGCCAACGCCAAGCACGTCGCCGTCTGCGACGAAGCGGTGCTGATCGGCCCCGCGCCGGCCAAGGAAAGCTATCTGTGCGGCGACAAGATCATCGCCGTGGCGCTGGCCACTGGCGCCCAGGCGATCCACCCCGGCTACGGCTTTTTGTCCGAGAACGCCGACTTCGCCGACGCCTGCCACGCGGCGGGCCTGGTCTTCATCGGCCCGCCGGCGTCCGCCATGCGCGCCATGGGCTCGAAGTCGGCCGCCAAGTCGCTGATGGAGAAAGCCAATGTGCCGCTGGTGCCCGGCTACCACGGCGAGAATCAGGATGCGGACTTCTTGCACGACCAGGCCGACAAGATCGGCTATCCCGTGCTGCTGAAGGCTTCGGCCGGCGGCGGCGGCAAGGGCATGCGCGTCATCGAGCACTCCGTCGACTTCAAGGCCGCGCTGGCTTCGTGCAAGCGCGAAGCGATCAGCTCTTTCGGCGACGACAAGGTGCTGGCCGAAAAATACCTGTCGCGTCCGCGGCATATCGAAATCCAGGTGTTCGCCGACACGCTCGGCAACTGCATCTACCTGTTCGAGCGCGATTGCTCGGTGCAGCGCCGTCACCAGAAGGTGCTGGAAGAAGCGCCGGCGCCGGGCATGCCGGCTGACCGCCGCGCGGCCATGGGCGAGGCGGCCGTCGCCGCCGCCAAGGCCGTCGGCTACGTGGGTGCGGGCACGGTGGAATTCATCGCCAACCAGGATGGCTCGTTCTACTTCATGGAGATGAACACGCGCCTGCAGGTGGAACATCCGGTAACGGAAATGATCACCGGCACGGACCTGGTGGAATGGCAGCTGCGCGTCGCCTTTGGCGAGCCGCTGCCGAAAAAACAGAATGAATTGACGATCCACGGCCACGCCATCGAGGCGCGCATCTACGCGGAAAACCCGGAAAAGGGCTTTTTGCCATCGATCGGCACCCTGCGCCACATGCAGTCGCCATCGGCCGTGACGTTCGAACTGGGCGGCACCGTGGTGCCGGCGTCCGTGCGCATCGATTCGGGCGTGCGCGAAGGCGACGCCATCTCGCCGTTCTACGACCCGATGATCGCCAAGCTGATCGTCTGGGGCGCGGACCGCCGCGAAGCGCTGGCGCGCATGGCGCAGGCGCTGTCCGACTACCAGATCGTGGGCCTGGCCAGCAATATCGCCTTCCTGAAGCGCCTGGTCGAAGGCCAGGCATTCAGCTCGGCCGATCTCGATACGGGTTTGATCGAGCGCAATCAGGCGTCGCTGTTCCCCGCCCTGCAGCCGGCACCCGACACGGCCCTGGCGCTGGCATCCGTCGCCCTGCTGCTGGAAGAAAAAACGGCCGCCGAAGCGCAGTCGGCCAACCGCGCCGACCCGTGGGGCAACGCCCTAGGTTGGCGCTTGAACAGCACTCTGGGGCGCAGCCTGTCGTTCGCCGATGAATTCGCACTGGCCAGCGACGACAAAACCTATGCCGCGCGCATCGCCTACAAGACCGATGGCTGGCTGTTCAACGGCCAGCCCCTGAGCTTGACGGCGCGCACAGGCAACGAGCTGCACATCAAGCTGGGAGAGCGTGCCGTGCATGGCACGGTGCTGCGCGACGGCGAGCAGTTCCACGTATTCACCGGCGGCTTGCACACCACCCTGCACTACAGCGACCCGATGGCGCATGCGGGCGAGGTGGAAGCGGAGGGCGGCCGCCTGACGGCGCCCATGCCGGGCAAGGTCGTCGCCGTGCTGGTGAACAAAGGGCAGGACGTCAGGAAGGGCGAACCGCTGGTCATCATGGAAGCGATGAAGATGGAGCACACGATCGCCGCGCCGCACGACGGCCTGGTGGAAGACGTGCTGTATTCGGTCGGCGACCAGGTGGCCGATGGCGCGCCGCTGCTGGCCTTCAAGGCTGCCGCATAAAGGTAAGCACATGCGCATCCTGTTACAACGTTCGGACGGCAAGGAAGCGGCGTGGATCAGCGACTTCCGCGACTTGCTGCCCGAAGCTGACATCCACTTCTGGCGCGAAGGCGAGGCGGTCGCGCCCTGCGACTATGCCGTCGTGTGGCAGCCGCCCGCCGCCATGCTGCCCGAGCTGGCCAACGTCAAAGCCATCTTCAACACGGGCGCCGGCGTCGACGCGCTGCTGAAATTCGGCGACGCGCTGCCCGCCCACGTGCCGCTGGTGCGCCTCGATGACGCGGGCATGGGCGTGCAGATGGCCGAGTATGTGAGCCACGCCGTGCTGCGCCACTTCCGCCGCTTCGACGACTACGAGGCGCAGGGCCGCGCCGGCATCTGGCAGCCGCTGCCCGCCTTCGACAAGCTGGATTTTCCCGTCGGCGTGCTGGGCATGGGCGTGCTGGGCACGCGCGTGCTCGAAGCGCTGGCGCAGTTCGAATTTCCGCTGCGCGGATGGAGCCGCAGCCAGAAGCACGTCGATGGCGTGCAGTGTTTTGCGGGCGAGGAGGGGCTCGATGCCTTTTTGCGCGGCACGCGCGTGCTGGTGTGCATGCTGCCGCTCACGCCGGACACGCACAACCTGCTCGACCGCGCGCGCCTGTCGATGCTGCTGCCGGGCGCCTACGTGATCAACGTGGCGCGCGGCGCGCATCTGGCCGAGCCGGATCTGCTGACCCTGATCCGCTCCGGGCATATCGCCGGGGCGACGCTGGACGTGTTCCGCAATGAGCCGCTGCCGCAGCAGCACCCGTTCTGGCAAGAACCGCGCATCACCATCACGCCGCATATTTCGGCCGCCACCCTGCGCCGCGAAAGCGTGGCGCAGATCGCCGCCAAGATGCGCCGCCTGCACGCCGGAGAGCTTGTGGCCGGCATCGTCAACCGTTTGCAAGGATATTGAGATGAACCCTATTACCAGTTTGCCCAAGCAGGTCAAGATCGTCGAAGTGGGCCCGCGCGACGGCCTGCAAAACGAGAAAGACACCATCAGCGCCGCCGTCAAGATCGAACTGGTCGACCGCCTGACCCTGGCCGGCTTCGCCAATATCGAGGCGGCGTCGTTCGTCTCGCCGAAATGGGTGCCGCAGATGGCCACCAGCGCGGAAGTGATGGAGAGAATCGCGCGCCGCCCCGGCACCATTTATTCGGCGCTGACGCCGAACATGCAGGGTTTTGAGGCGGCGCTGGCGGCGAAGGCCGATGAAGTGGTGATCTTCGGCTCGGCCTCCGAGGCGTTCTCGCAAAAGAACATCAACTGCTCGATCGCCGAATCGATCGCCCGCTTCGAAGGCGTGGCGAAAGCGGCCAAGGAACACGGCCTGCGCCTGCGCGGCAGCATCAGCTGCGCTTTCGGCTGCCCCTACCAGGGAGACGTGCCGCTCGACGCCGTGGCCGACGTGGTGGGCCGCATGCGCGACCTCGGTTGCGACGAAATCGACATTGCCGACACCATCGGCGTGGCCACGCCGAGAAAGACGCAGGCGGTGATGCAGCGCGCCATCGCGGCTTTCCACGTGGGCGGCCTGTCCGGCCACTTCCACGACACCTACGGCCAGGCGCTGGCGAACATCTACGCCAGCCTGGAAACGGGTATTGCGATTTATCATTCCTCCGTCTCGGGCCTGGGCGGCTGCCCGTACGCCAAGGGCGCCACGGGCAACGTGGCCACCGAGGACGTGCTGTACATGATGCAGGGACTGGGCATTGCCACCGGCATCGACCTGGACCTGGTGGTCGACGCAGGGCAGTTCATCGCGCAGCAGCTGGGGCGCAAGGGTTCCAGCCGAGCGGGCAATGCACTGGCGGCGAAACGCCTCGCGGCGTAGGTCGGGTTAGCGCGTAGCGCGTAACCCGACAACAATGTTGGCCATGATCCTGGTGTTGTCGGATTACGCGCTTGCGCGCTAATCCGACCTACGTCGACCTACCCGAACCGTACAGACGAAAAAAAACCCAAGAGCCGAAACTCTTGGGTTTTTTTCTACAAATTTGGTCGGAGTACAAGGATTCGAACCTTGGACCCCCTGGTCCCAAACCAGGTGCGCTACCGGGCTGCGCCACACTCCGAAGACCAAGATAATACAGGCCGTATCGACTTCGGTCAAGGGTCAGGTGAAACTCTGTGTAAATTATTTACGCGCGGCACTGGGACTCATGTATTTTTCAAAACGATTGAAGTATGCGACACTGGGTTTGCAAGTTTTCCCGATCAGACATGAAGGCGACGACGGCAATGGAGTTCAGGATAGAAAGAAGCAGCGGCGGCGGCCAGCCCATGCCAAATCGCCGCGGCATCGCGCTGGGCGTCGGCGTGTCCTTGCTGCTGCATGGCGCCTTGATCTATCTGTGGCGCCACGTCCAGCCGCCTGTGCCGCCGGACACGGCCCCGCGCGTGGAATCGATCGCCGTGTGGATACGTCCACTGGCCGCCAAGCCGCCCCCGCCGCCTGTCGAGGTCGTCAAGCCGAAGCGCGAACCCAAGCCCATCAGCAAGCAGAAACGCGCCGCTGTCCGGGAAACGCCGGCGGCAGCCACCGCGCCGGCATCCAGCCCGCAAGCCATCACGGTGGTGCCGGCCTCACCAGCCACGCCGACGGCCAGTCCCGACACCTTCAGGCAAGAAACTGCGGAAACGCCGAAATTCGACATGGAAGCGGCCAGGAAGACGGCGCGCAAGATGGCGGGCGAACGCGACCCATCAAAGGTGGGCACGGCCGTGGGGCAAATCCCCGACAAACCGCTGCAAACGGAAACCCAGCTGGCGCGCGACATCGCCCAAGGCAAGCGCGGCGATTGCCGCACCGCCTATTCCGGCGCAGGCTTGCTGGCGCCCGTGCTGATGTTACTGGACAAGAAGGATAGCGGCTGCAAGTGGTAACGATCTGGCAATATATCCATCTTGGCTAGGCCATCATCACATTATTCCTGCCCCTTCAACTGCAACGCCCGCTCATACAGGGCGTTTTTCTTGCGGCCCGTGATCTGCGCCGTCAGATTCGCCGCCTGCTTGACGCTGCATTCGGCCAACAGGATGTTCAGGATGCGTTCCGCTTCCACGTCTTCCGCATCCTGCGCTTGCGTGGCGCCTTCGAGCAGGACGACGAATTCTCCCTTTTCGCGGTGCGCGTCGGCACGGATCCAGCTTTCCGCTTCGGACAGGGGGCAGCGGTGGATTTCCTCGAACAGTTTCGTCAGTTCGCGCGCGAACACCACCTGGCGCGTCGGCTCGAACGCTTCCACCAGGGCCGTGGCGCAGTCGAGGATGCGGTGCGGTGCCTCATAAAACACCATCGTGGCCGTTACGCCGCGCAGGCTGTGCAAGATGTTTTCGCGCTGCTTGGCCTTGGCTGGCAGGAAGCCGACAAAGTAGAACTGGTCGTTCAACAGCCCGCTGGCGGAAATGGCGGTAATCGCCGCCGACGGGCCGGGCAGGGGCAGCACGCGCAATCCCGCCGCGCGCACGGCGTCGACGATGCGCGCGCCGGGGTCGGACACGGCGGGCGTGCCCGCGTCCGAGACGAGGGCGATGCGCTCGCCCGCGTGCAGGCGCGCGATCAAGGTCTGCGCCACTTCGCGCTCATTATGTTGATGCGCCGCAATCAATGGCTTGTTCAAGCCGAAGCGCGTCAGCAGGTGCGCCGTGTTGCGCGTATCTTCACAGGCGACGGCATCGGCAAGGCTCAGCAAGTGCAGCGCGCGCAGGCTGATATCGGTCACATTACCGATGGGCGTGGCCACTATATACAATGTTGCGATAGGATAGACCTGGTGCGCCGCCTCTGTCATGATGGGCAGGCTGGCGATGGAACTGATTTCTTGTACGGTCATTTTGGAGGTTGAATGCTTGCTAATAGTGTGAAGTTACTGCTTGTTTGTGCCGCGACCGGCATGCTGAGCGCTTGCAGCACGCCTTGCGACGCGCCCGGGCAATTGTGCGCGCCTATTGAATCTAACACAAGGGCGCTGCCGCCACCGAAGCCGCTGCCGCCTCCCGTGCCGCCCAAGCCGCCCGCGCCCGAACCGGTGACGTTTGCCGTGGCCGTGCCCGATATTACCGCGTACGACGGCAGCGGCGCGCCGCTGGCGCCCACCACCACCAAGCCGGCAACGGGCACGCCGCAGGACATGCCGGCCGCCACGGCGCCGGCGCCGTCCGACGGCAATCTGCACCATATCGGCCTGCTGCTGCCGCTGCGCTCGGCGTCCCTGGGCCCGGCCGCCGAACTGCTGCGCGCCGGTTTCATGGCCGCGTATGAGCGCGACCGCAGCGGCTTCGAAGTAACGGTGATCGACACGGGCGACGGCAGCACCGACGTGCTGAACAAGTTTGCGCAAGCGCAAGAGGAACAGGACGTCGTCGTGGGGCCTTTGTCGCGCTCGGCCGTGACGGCCGTGGCGAACAGCGACCTGGTGCGTAAACCAACGATCGCCCTGAACCACCCGGACAACCGCGGCGAAGCGCGCCTTCCGGCCAAGCTGCTGGTGATGGGCCTGTCGATCGAGGCGGAAGCGCGTCAGGTCGCCGCCTGGGCCGCGAGCGAACAGCCGGGCGCCAACGCGCTGATCCTGTCGGCCGGTTCGCCTTCGCAGCGCCGCATCAGCGCCGCCTTCAAGCAGGAATGGCTGCGCCAGGGCGGCAAGGTCGATGTGATGGACTTGACGGCCACGAATGGCTACCTGAGCGATGCGGAACTGGTGCAACTGCGCGCGCGCCTGGCCGCGACGCCGCCGGGCCTGCTGTTTGCCGCGCTCGACGCCGACCAGGCGCGCCAGCTGCGCGTGGCCATCGGCAACGACCTGCCCCTGTATGGCACCTCGTCACTGAACCCCGGCGCCGGGCGCGGCGCCAGCGGCCCCGAGCTCGATGGCGCGCGCCTGCTGGACCTGCCTTGGCAAGTGCAGCGCGACCATCCGCAAGTGATGGTGTATCCGCAGCCGCCGCAGTCAGGCGACGTCCGCCCGACAGCCGATATGGAACGCCTGTACGCACTGGGCATCGACGCCTTCCGCGTGGCGCGCGAAGTGGCGCTGCGGCCGAACACACCATTCACGCTCGACGGCGTGACGGGCCGCCTGGCCGTGCGCTTTGAGAATGATCAAAGCGTGTTCGAACGCACGGAACAGGCCGCCACCTACCAGCAGGGCGTGCTGGGCACCTGGCCACCGGCTCCGCCTGCCGCGCCGCCGGTACAATAAGGACACCGCCATGCCGCCCTTCTGGAACAAACGGGAACGGGGACGGCAGGGGGAAGACGATGCGCTCGCGTATCTGTTGCTGCAAGGCTTGGTGCTGCTGGAACGCAATTATCTATGCAAGGGCGGCGAGCTGGACCTGATCATGCGCGATGGCGCCTCCATCGTCTTCGTCGAAGTGCGGCTGCGCAGCAGTGCGGCCTTCGGCGGTGCCCTGGCCAGCATCACGCCCGCCAAGCAGCGGCGCATGGTGGTGGCCGCGCAAACCTGGCTGCTGGGACAAAAAACCGTGCCGCCATGCCGCTTCGACGCGCTGGCCATCGATGGCGGGCGCATCAGCTGGCTGAAGAACATCCTCGATATGTAAGCATTTTTAACAGTGCTTGTCCGCCACGCCGCGCGCCTGCACTATAATCGGCAGACTATGAATAATCAACGCATCCTCTCGCACTTCCACGAAAGTGCCGAACTCAAGATCCAGGCAGCCACCGTACTGGCGCAACCCATTGCGCAGGCGATCGACCTGATGTTTTATGCATTGTCCAACGGCAACAAGATCCTCGCCTGCGGCAACGGCGGTTCCGCCGCCGACTGCCAGCATTTCGCAGCCGAGCTGGTGGGACGCTTCGAACGCGAGCGCTTTCCGCTGCCGGCCCTGGCGCTGACGACGGATACGTCGATCCTGACGGCCGTGGCGAACGACTACAGCTACCGCGAGATCTTCTCGAAGCAGGTGCAGGCCTTCGGCCAGGCCGGCGACATCCTGCTGGCCATCTCCACGTCGGGCAATTCGGCCAACGTGATGGCCGCCGTGGAAGCGGCGCTCGAGCGCGAAATGCGCGTCGTGGCGCTGACGGGCAAGGACGGCGGCGCCATCGGCAAGATGCTGACGGACGCCGACGTGCATATCTGCGTGCCGGCCGAGCGCACGGCGCGCATCCAGGAAGTCCACCTGACCACCATACATTGCATCTGCGACGGCATCGACGTCGCGCTATTCGGAGGAGACGTGAATGACTAAATTCGGTACTGGCCCAGGCTGGAAACGCGTACAACGCCCGCTGGCCACCGCACTGCTGTGCGGCGCCATGCTCACTTCGCTCACCGGCTGCATCGAATTGATGGTCGGCGGCGCGGTGATGGGCGGCGTTGCCGCGGCGGACCGCCGCACCCTGGGCGCCCAGACCGAAGACAAGTCGATCGCCGTCAAGGGCGAGGCGCGCATCCCGTCCATCGTCGGCGATGCGGGCCACGTGAATGTCACCAGCTTCAACCGCCGTGTCCTGCTGACGGGCGAAGTGCGCGACGAGGCGATGAAAAATGCCGTCGAGCGCGAAGTGCGCAATATCGAAGGCGTGGAATCGGTGGCCAATGAATTGATCATCGCCGGCCCGGCCAGCTATACCTCGCGCTCGAACGACGCGCTGATCACCACCAAGGTCAAGGCCAGCCTGGTCGACATGAAAACCATCTCGGCCGCCTCGTTCAAGGTCGTCACGGAAAACGGCACCGTCTTCCTGATGGGCCGCGTGACCCAGCGCGAAGGCACGGTCGCGGCCGACGTGGCACGCGGCGTGGGCGGCGTGCAGAAAGTGGTCAAGCTGTTCGACTACATTTCGGAAGCGGAACTGAAGCAATTGCAGCCCGATCCGCCGCAGCAGCGCACGACCAGCACGGTCAGCGATACGGTCCAGCAATAAACGCCTCCGCCGTTTGACCTACGGCGCCAGACTGACGATGCGTCTATAATGGCCGCATCGTTGCTCTACATTAGTGAAACTTTGCCATGTCCACTTCGCCCTCCGCAAGCAAGTCCTGGATCAAGCCAGCCCTCATCGCCGTGTTCGTGGCGGGCGTGGCGGCGGCAGGCTATCTGTCGCTCAATGACAAGCAACGCGCGCCGGACGTGACTTTCCACGGCATCCATGGCGAGAAAATTACCTCGGCCAGCCTGCGCGGCAAGGTGGTGATGGTCAATTTCTGGGCCACTTCGTGCACCACCTGCGTGGCGGAAATGCCGGACATGGTCGACACCTACAACAAGTACAAGGGGCAGGGACTGGAATTCGTGGCCGTGGCCATGAAATACGATCCGGCCAACTACGTGCTGAATTTCGCCGAAACGCGCCAGCTGCCATTCAAGGTGGCGCTCGACGTGACGGGCGAGGCGGCCAAGGCCTATGGCGACGTGGCCCTCACGCCCACCACCTTCGTGCTCGACAAGCAGGGCAAGATCCTCAAGCGCTATGTGGGCAAGCCGGAATTTGCCGAACTGCACAAGCTGCTCGAAACGGCCATCGCCGGCTGATCCAGTCCCCCGGTACCGCACAAAACCTTGTTGCTAAAGCTTGGCAACTTGTTATAACCTTCACAAGCGTGATCCCACTCACCTTGTGAAAGCCAGCCGTGTCCCCAGCCGCTCAATCGCTCGACCCGCAGCAACTGAAAGCCTGGCTGCTTGCCACCGGGAACAAGGACGCCACGGCGTTCCGCCAGCTATATAACTCCACATCATCGAAACTGTTTGGCTTCGCGCTGCGTATATTGCATAAGCAAGAGCTCGCTGAAGAAGCCTTGCAAGAGGGTTTTGTCGCCATCTGGAACAACGCCGCCGCTTACCAGAGCCATCTGGCCGCGCCGATGACCTGGATGGCCACCATCGTGCGCAACAAGGCGTTCGATGTGCTGCGGCGCAGCGACGATACCGTGGAAATCGATGCCGAACAGTTTGATAGCGAAGTCATGAATGCACTCCGGGATCCCCAGGCCACGCCGATCGAATCGCTGCAGATGAGCGGTGACGCCAAGGCGCTGGCGTTTTGCATGTCGGCCCTGGAAGGGCTGCACCGGCAGGTGGTCGCCCTGGCGTTCTATCACGATCTGTCGCACAGCGAAGTGGCGCAGCAGATGTCGCTGCCGATCGGCACCGTGAAGACGTGGATACGCCGCAGCCTGGAACGGCTGCGCACGTGCCTGGCGAAACGGGAGGCATCATGAATATCCGCGGCAATGACGCGCTGCGCCAGAAACTGGCGTCCGAATACGTGCTGGGCACCCTGAAAGGGGGCGCGCGGCGGCGTTTCGAAGGCTGGCTGCACAACGATGCCGATTTGCGCAATATCACGGCCGAATGGCGCCAGCGCCTGGAACCGATGGCGGAATTCGCCACGCCCGTGGCGCCGCCCAAGCGCGTGTGGCAGCAGATCGAGCAGCGCCTGCACCTGAAGCCGCAGGGCCGCTGGTCCTGGTTCCGCGATGCGCTGTCGTTCTGGCGTGGCCTGGGCATGGCGTCGAGCGCCATCGCCGCGCTGCTGGTGATCGTCGTGGCCACGCGCGTGATGGACGCGCCGCAGATCAGCTATGTCGCCAGCCTGACGGACGAGAAGGCGCAAACGGCATTGCTGCTGACGGCCGACAGCCGCCACGGCGCGCTCGAGGTGCGCATGGTGGCCAACGCGCCCGTGCCAAGTGATAAGGATCTGGAACTGTGGGCCGTGCCGAAGAGCGGCAACCCGCGCTCCCTGGGTTTACTCGCCGACAAGGGCAACGTGAAACTGGCCCTGTCCCAGCGCGCCATCGGCAACGACGTGGCCTTGCTGGCCGTCACCCTGGAGCCGAAAGGCGGTTCGCCGAATCCGAACGGACCGACGGGACCAATCTTGTATAAAGGTAACTGGGTAAAAATTTAACCCTAACGCAAAAATCCGGGGTCACACCCGTCGGGTCTGACCCCAGCAGTTGATTTGGGTTGCTTACCTTACTTTGGATACAGAATCATCTGCGTGCAGCGGAACAGGGCAATCGTCTTGCCCGTTTCCTTGCTTTTCACCACGGCATCCCACACTTGCGTGTTGCGGCCCTTGTGCTCGACCTTGGCCGTGCAAGTGAGCGTGCCTTCGCGGGCCGTGCCCAGGTGGTTCGATTTCAATTCGATGGTGGTGAAGTTGATCGCGCCCTCGGGCAGGTTGACGATGCAGCCATAGCCAGACGCCGTGTCGGCCAGGGTCACCACGCTGCCCGCGTGCAGGTAGCCGTTCGGCGCCAGCAGGTGGGGCAGCACGGGCAATTCCGCCGTCAGCTGGCCGTCGCCCACGGCCGTGATGACGATGCCCAGATGGCCGGGCAGGCGGCCCGTGCCGCGTTCATTCAACATTGCTACGGTGATCTCGGGATTGCTCATGCTGGTCCTTGTGCGGGTCGGTCCGGACAGCGGATCTGCCGGAAAATACTATGATGATAGCAACTTTCCCGGCAACGGTTTGAGCGCAGCTATTTTTTGCCGCGCCGCCGTTTCCACCACACTAGGGTCCCCGTCAGCAGGAATAGCAAGGGCATCAGGCCGAACAGCGTAATGAAGGCGCGCCCGGCCACGCCAAAGGCCTGGCCCGAATGCAGGGGGAATTGCCAGCCCAGGAAGACGTCTCCGGCCGGCGCCCGCAAGGGATCGCGTATGCGCAGGGGCAAGCCGCTGCGCGCGTCGAGGGTGATGCGCGTGGCGCCGTCGCCCTCGGCGATTTCGCCGGGCTGGCGCACGCGCACGTCGTACGGCTGGTCCTTTTTGGCCGGCAGCACGATGCGCGACACGCGCGCCTGCGGATACAGCTGCTGCGCGGCGGCCATCGCCTGGCCCGCATCGAGCACGGCGCCGTCCTGCTGCACATTCTTGAGTTTTGCCGTGTCCGGCACCGTCGACACGAACTCCACCAAGGGCACGATCAGCTGCGGCAAATTGAAATAGATGCCGGAAAAGGCGAGGACGGCCAGCACGGGCGCGGCAAAGAAGCCGGCCGCCTTGTGAAACGTGTAATTAAAGCGGGGCCAGGAGCCGCCATGCGACACGATCAGGGCGCGCCGGATCGCCGTCCACTGCAGGCGCGGCCACCACAGGTAGATGCCGCTCAGGGCCATCAGCAGCAGGGCCACGCCGGAAATGCCCGTGATGGTCTTGCCCATGTCGCCGGACAATAAATAGCGGTGCAAATGAAACATGCCCGACATCAGCAATGGCCGCGTGAGGCCGAAGCGTCCCCAGTCGCGCTCGCCTTTGACTTGCAAGGTGTAGGGGTCGACCATCACCTGGCGCACGATGGCCTGGCTGAAGAGGGATGGCTTGCCTGGCTGACGGTACGAGGCCACATACACGTCACGCGCATCGGCGGGCGGATTGAGCTGACTCGGCTTGCCATAGGCGGGGTCGGCCGCGAGCTGGTCCACCACCGCCTGCAGCGTGCGCGGCGTCATCTGGAACACCTGGCCAGGCGCGGGCGTGCTCGCCTGTAACAAGTTGGGATTCAGATACGCGTCGAGTTCCGGCATCCAGGCGATGGCGGAACCCGTCAAGCCCAGCAGGACGAACAGGGCGCCGAACCACAGGCCCACGTACAGGTGCAGTTTGCTGAGCAACCACTTGATCGAGCGTTGTGACATGGAAACTTTGGGAAATTTGGGCTGCGAAACGATAGCATGAAAGCCCCACAGTGAAAATCATGCACGGTCAGAAAGCGGCAAACCGAACAACACGCTCATGCGAACGTCTGAAATAGGATAAAACGAGCGTTTCGGCACCATTAGCGAGCGCATCGGCATCGCGCGGTTATGTTGCGCGACATACACTTTCCCCTATACTTATCGAAAGGAAAACTATGACCGCCTCCCGCTTCCTCGCCGCCACCTTGGGCCTCGCTCTTCACCTGGGCGCCCACGCCGCCGATTTCACGGTCACCAGCACCGACATCGCCCCCGGCCAGCGCCTCGCGAGCGCGCAAGTGTTCCAGGGCTTCGGCTGCACGGGCGGCAACCTGTCGCCGCAATTGTCGTGGAGCAATGCCCCGGCCGGCACGAAAAGCTACGCCATCACCCTGTATGACCCCGACGCGCCCACGGGCAGCGGCTGGTGGCACTGGAGCGTGTTCAATGTGCCGACCAGCACTACGTCCTTGCCTGCGGGAACGACAACCGCCACCTTGCCGGCCGGCGCCGTGCAAGGGCGCAACGATTACGGCGACAGCGCCTACGGCGGCGCCTGCCCGCCACCGGGCGACCAGGCCCACCGCTACCAGATCACGGTGTGGGCGCTGAAAACAGACAAGCTTCCCTTGGACCGGCACGCCAGCGGCGCCATGCTCGGCTACATGCTCAACGCCAACGCGCTGGGCAAGGCACAGCTGACGGGACTGTATGGCAGATGACATGGAGGCGGTGGCCCTGAGCGAGCTGCGCATCGCCCACGGCACCATCGAGGCGCGCCGCGCGCAAACCCTGCGCCGCGTGCCCGTCTTCCAGAGCGCCCTGTGCCGCGTGCGGCAAGGAACGAAACTGCTGGAATGGGGCGCCCGCCAGGCGCGCGCCGGCACGCACGACGTGGTGCTGATGCCGGCCGGACAGGAACTGGGCGTGGCCAACCTGCCCGGCGCGCAAGGCTACCGGGCGGAAGTGCTGAGTTTTTCGCCGGCCCTGATCGCCCGTTTCCGCGCGCGCCATGGCGGCCTCGTCGATACTCAGCTGCACCAGGCGGCCACGGCCAGCCTGTGCGTGCCGCTCGACCCGCACGCGGCGCTGGCCTGGGACCAGCTGACGGCCAGCCTGGCGAGCAGCATGCCGCCCGCGCTGCTGGCGCACCAGGCGGAAGGCTTGCTGCTGGCCCTGGCACTGGGCGGCCATTGCGGCCCGCTGCTGCTGGACCGCCGCGATCCGCTGGCCGCGCGCGTGCAGCAAGTGCTGCTGCTGGACCCGGGCGCCGACTGGAGCGTGGCCAGGGTTGCCAGCCATCTGCACCTGGGCGCCTCCACCCTGCGCCGCCAGCTGGCCCTGGAGCGGCGGCACTTCCGCGCCATCCTGGAAGACGTGCGGCTGGGACTGGCCTTGCAGGAATTACAATCTGGCATCTTACCCATCGGCGACATCGCCGCCGCCTGCGGCTACGCCTCGCCCTCGCGCTTCGCGGCCCGTTTCCGCCAGCATTACGGCCTGTCGCCGCGCGACCTGCGCGCCACCTTGTAAGCCCGCTCTGGCGCAAATCAAGCAACAAGCGCTGACAGCGGGACGATTTTCTTGCTACTATGCGCCCATGTCTTCCCGCCAGCCATCCCGCAAGCCTTACCCGGCGTCCGCCCTCGCGCGCACGCCGTGGCAGTTCTGCGTGGCGCTGTTCAGTGCGCTGGCCCTCGTGTTCCTGCTGTCGACGGCCGCCTCGCACCTGCACAAGACGACGCTCGACGCGGAAGAGTGCGCGCTGTGCGCCACGGTCATCGACAAGGTGGCCGACATCGCCGTGCCGCCGGCCATCGCCGAGCCGCCCGCCCAGTTACTGCCGTACCGCCTGCTGGCCCTCGCGCCCGCTACCCTGGCGCCCGTCGCCGCCCTCGTCCTGCCGCCCGTGCGCGGCCCGCCTGCCGCCTCGCTGTAGTTCCCACGCTGTTTTTATCCTTTTCAGGCTGCCCCTTGCCGCGCTTTGATGCGCGCCGGGCCGCCTGGCGTTGACTATTTTCGAGGTTTACCATGCAACACACACCACGCCTGAGCGCGCTGTCGCTCGCCCTTGCCAGCCTGTTTACGATGTCCGCCCATGCCGCCGAGCCTGCCGAAGCCAGCACCGATGCCGCCCCGCCAGAAATGCAAAAGGTGGAAGTCACCTCCGCCCATCTGAAAAGCGCGCGCATCGAACTGTCGCCGAAAGTCGGCACCACCATCTACAGCATCGACAGCCACATGGTCGACATGCTGGGCCAGGGCGACAACACGCCGTTCAATGAAGTGCTGCTGCGCTTGCCGGGCGTGTCGCAGGATTCGAAGGGATCAGGTGCTTTGCATGTACGCGACGACCATGCCAACGTGCAATACCGCATCAACGGCGTGCAGTTGCCCGAAAGCATCAGCGGCTTCGGCCAGTCGATCGACACGCGATTAATCGACAAGACGGATTTCATGACGGGCGCCTTGCCGGCCCAGTTCGGCCTGCGCACGGCCGGCATCGTCGATATTGAAACGAAGGAGGGCGGCATGACGCCGGGCGGGCGCATCGGCATCATGGTCGGCAGCCACGACCATGTGGAGCCGAGTGCCGAATTTTTCGGCAGCGTGGGCAAGTTCAATTACTACCTGTCCGGCAGCTACCTGGGCAATGCACTGGGCGTGGAAAACCCGCAAGCCACGCGCAGCGCCCTGCACGACAAGACGCGCCAGAACAAATCGTTCGGCAGCCTGTCGTATTTCCTCGATGACAATACCCGCCTGGGCGCCATGTTCGGCACCTATAACGGCCGCTTCCAGATCCCGAACAACCCGGACCAGGCGCCGGGCTTCTCGCTGGCCGGCCACAGCGATGCGCAGGCGGGCACGTCCAGCATCGCTTCATCGCAGCTGAATGAAAACCAGCGCGAAGTGAACCGTTTTCTCGTGCTGTCGCTGCAAAAAAGCCTGGGCGACGTCAATTACCAGGTGTCGGCCTTCCACCAGAATTCGGAACTGCACTTCACGCCCGATGCCATTGGCGACCTGATCTACAACGGCGTGGCCTCGGACTCGCGCCGCGCGAACAGCGCTTCCGGTGCCCAGTTCGACATCAGCTACAAGTTGCACCAGGACCACACCGTGCGCGCGGGCCTGGCCTACACGCGCCAGAAAACGACGAGCGACAACACGGTGGCCGTCTTCCCGGCGCTGGACGGCGCGCAAACCTCCACCACGCCGATCAGCATTCTGGACAACAGCGGCAAGACGGGCACCCTGGCCAGTGTCTACCTGCAGGATGAATGGCATATCAGCAAACCGCTGACCCTGAACTACGGCGCCCGCTTCGACAAGGTCTCGGCCTACACGAGCGAACAGCAATGGAGCCCGCGCGTCAACCTGGCCTACCAGATCGCGCCGGGCACGGCCCTGCACGCCGGCTATTCGCGCTACTTCACGCCGCCGCCGCAGGAACTGGCCGCCCAGGGCAGCATCGACCTGTACGCGAACACGACGAATGCGCCGGCAATCGGCCGGTCCGACAACGTCAAGGCCGAGCGCACGCATTACTACGATATCGGCATCAGCCACCAGGTCAATTCAAAACTGACCGTGACGGCCGATGTGTACTATAAAAAGATCAACAACCTGCTGGACGAAGGCCAGTTCGGCCAGGCGTTGATCCTGACGCCGTTCAACTATGCGGATGGCTACGCCAAGGGCCTGGAGCTGTCTGCCATCTACAGCGAGAAAAACTGGGGCCTGTTCCTCAACGCCAGCACGCAAAAGGCGCAGGGCCGCAACATCAATTCGGGGCAAGCCCTGTTTGGCGCCGATGAGTTGAACTACATCAGCCAGCACTATGTCTACCTCGATCATGACCAGAAATACACGCTGTCCGGTGGCGGCCACTATCACTTCGGCGATTCGCAAGTGAGCGCTGACTTCCTCTACGGCAGCGGTCTGCGCATGACGCCGGACGGCGGCGCACCGAATTCCGGCCATTTGCCCAGTTACTTCACCGTCAACACGGCGCTCACGCACACGTGGAAGAACACGCCGGTGGGCAAGGTGGAAGGACGGCTGGCCCTGATCAACCTGTTCGACAAGTCGTATTTGCTGCGCGACGGTTCCGGCGTGGGCGTGGGAGCGCCGCAGTATGGCGCCCGCCGCAGCATCTACGCCGGCCTGTCGACCAGTTTTTAACCGTTACCACCGTTACGCGCGAAGACAGCGGCAGGGAGCAACGCCTGCCGCTGTCGGTTGCCGTTAAGAAACGATCTCGTGGCGTCTATCGGGATGCTGTTTTAATGGGGAATATCGGCGATTGGTAGCAGCATGGTCAGCGGATCATCGGGGAGGGGCGTAAAACCATACTGTTGATAAAATTGCGTGCCTTGCGGCTCTTTGGCATCGACAAACAGGGCAAAACCGCCCACCTCCGCTGCGACCGATTGCACACGCTTCATGGCCGCTACCAGCAGCAATCGGCCAAAGCCGCGACGCTGATGCCGCTGCGCGACAGCAAGCCGCGCCAAGGTAAAGCCGGGTACGTTGCTGGGCAACTTCTTCATCATGGCGATGGGAATAGCCTCCTTGGGGGTCATGGTACGAATCGCCAGTGAAAAATAGCCAATAATTTCCGTAGGATCAGTTTCATCGACCAGCACGAACGTTCGCGATGCGCCATGCCGCTGATGCTGCCTTGCTATTGTCTGCAACCACGTATCCAATACCGGTGTGCCGCAATGAAACCTTGTTACATCATGTATTGCTTTCAGTGCTGTCACGAAGTACGCCATTCTCTACTTTCTGTGCATAATTTTCAAAAGCCTTCGTCAAAGCCGCATTCGGCCCCTGCGGGTTTTCCAGCAAATCGATCATCATGGCGGCGTCACGACGGGAATAGCGGATCAGGTATTCGCGATCGATGATCATTTCCGCCTTTTCCAATGCAGCTTGCACGAGGAATTGATTCAAGGTAGCGCCGGTCAGCTCAGCCGCTTCTTGAAGTTTCTCGGCAATTGAGCCGGAAACCCTGGCCGTAATACGGCCGCGTTCTTCAGTCACACTCATTATTTAGCTCGTGTCGTCGGGTTTGTTCGGGTGTCGTCGGGTATCCCAATGAGCATAGCACATGATGGGGACAAAGCAACCCTTACTGGAGACAAAATGTCACCATTATTCATTGCCCCATTTGATTTCGGCATGATGATGCGCCTGCAAATACGCATTTGCCTGGCTGAACGGCTTACTGCCAAAGAAACCTTTGCTGGCCGACAAGGGAGATGGATGGGGCGCTGCCAGCACCAGGTGCTTGCCGGGGTCGATCAGGGTGCGCTTGGCTTGCGCATAGCCGCCCCACAGGATGAACACAAGGTGTTCGCGCTCGGCGGACAGGTGGCGGATGGCGCTGTCCGTCAGCTTTTCCCATCCCTTGGCCGCGTGCGAACCGGCCGCCCCGGCGCGCACCGTCAGCACGCTGTTGAGCAGGAACACGCCTTGCTGCGCCCAATCGGACAAATCCGTGCGCGTGCGCGCCACGCCCACGTCGCTGTGTAATTCCTTGAAGATATTCTGCAGGCTCGGCTGCGGCGGCGTGCCTTCGGGAATCGAAAAGCACAGCCCCATGGCGGCACCGGGCGTGTGATACGGGTCTTGCCCCAGGATCACGACTTTGACTTGCTCGAACGGCGTCAGGTCGAAGGCGCGAAAAATGTATTTACCCGGAGGAAAACACGGCCCCGCCGCGTACTCTTCCTTCACGAAGGCGGCCAGGCGCTCCCAGTAGGGCTGGGCAAACTCCCCCTCCAGCCGCGCCTTCCACGATGCGTCGATGCGTACGTCCATGGCTCCCCCGTCAATCATGTTTTTAAAACATCATTGATCAGTATAGCCGCGTCACGTCCGGTACCGCGTTACGGTACGGCTGGGCAATGCCTATTTGTCGTCATAGTGATAACGGCAGGCCGCCACGTAGATGCAGCCCGCGTCGGGCAGATACACGAGCCGGTGCTGGCGGTCGATGCGGCGCGACCAGAAACCCGTCAGGTCGCCTTTCAGCGGTTCCGGCTTGCCCGTGCCCTTGAACGGATCGGCCAGGCATGCATCGAGCAAGTCGTTGATTTTTTGCAGGATTTTCAAGTCGTTCTCTTGCCAGAACAGATAATCCTCCCAGGCATGATCGGTCCAGGCCAGCACGGCGGCGCGCGCCTGCTGCTTGTTTTCAGTCTTCCGGTTTTTCATGCCGCGCCAATGCCCGTGGCTGCGCCTTGCCCGCCTTGATCTGCGCCACGGACGCCATCAGCCGGCTGGCATTCTTTGCCGTGCCCAGCAAATACAGGGTTTCCTCGATGCTGTTGTAGTCCGACAAGGACAGCATCACCACATGTTCGCCATTCACGCGCGTGATCACCGTAGGCGTATGGTCGTTGCAGACGTCGTCCATCACGCTTTTCAGGCCCGCGCGCGCCTCGCTGAAAGTCAGGATATTCATGCCGTGCCACCACTCCATGGAAAGTACATGCCAATAATTGTACAGGATATTGTACATCACCTCAATCAGGCAAAAAAAAGCCGCCACGCTATCGCGGGCGGCTTTGATGTGGCGCAAACGGCTTAGAAATTCAGCGCCGATTCCACGCCGGCGCTGTGCGCCTGTTCATCCGCGTGGTACGAGCTGCGCACCATGGCGCCCACGGCGGCGTGGGTGAAGCCCATTTTATAGGCTTCTTCCTCGAACATTTTGAAGACGTCCGGGTGCACGTAGCGGCGCACGGGCAGGTGGCTGTTCGATGGCGCCAGGTACTGGCCGATGGTCAGCATGTCGATGTCGTGCTCGCGCATGTCGCGCATGACTTGCAGGATTTCCTCGTCCGTCTCGCCCAGGCCCACCATGATGCCGGACTTGGTTTTGACGTCCGGGTACATGGCCTTGAAATCCTTCAGCAGTTTCAGCGAGTGCATGTAGTCGGAACCGGGACGGGCTTCCTTGTACAGGCGCGGCGCCGTTTCCAGGTTGTGGTTCATGACGTCAGGCAAGCCATCCTTGAACAGATCCAGGGCTTTTTCCAGGCGGCCACGGAAGTCGGGCACCAGCACTTCGATGCGGGTGTTCGGCGACAGGGCGCGCGTTTGCTGGATGCACTCGACGAAATGGCCGGCGCCGCCGTCGCGCAAGTCATCGCGGTCGACGGAGGTGATGACGACGTAGTTCAGGCGCAGCTTGGCGATGGTTTTCGACAGGTTGGCCGGCTCTTCCTTGTCCAGCGGGTCCGGACGGCCGTGGCCCACGTCGCAGAACGGGCAGCGGCGCGTGCACTTGTCGCCCATGATCATGAAGGTGGCCGTGCCCTTGCCGAAACACTCGCCGATGTTCGGGCAGCTGGCTTCCTCGCACACGGTCACGAGCTTGTTTTCGCGCAACACATCCTTGATTTCATAGAAACGGGTCGAAGCCGAAGCGGCCTTGACGCGGATCCAGTCCGGCTTTTTCAGGCGCTCGACTTGCTCGATCGGAATGATCTTGATCGGGATGCGCGAAGTCTTGCTGGCGCCTTTTTGCTTTTCGCTCGGGTTGTAGGCGGGAGCGGCGGGGGCGGTGCTGGAAATGGTCTCAGAAGTCATGGCTGCAAGCCCTTGACGGGCATGTTGGTTTGTTTGCTCAGGCATCCGCTGCCTGAGGCGCGCCTGCGGCGCTGTTTACTTCGCTTACATCGAGTAATACGGTCAATTCCTGGGCCAGGGCCCGCTGCACCTCGGCCAGCGGCGCCACGACGCCCATGCTGCGCATGTCCACCGTCTTCAGGCCGGAATAGCCGCAAGGGTTAATCCAGGAAAACGGCGCCAGGTCCATCGCCACGTTGAGCGATACGCCATGGTAGGTGCAGCCGTTGCCGCGCACTTTCAATCCCAGCGCGGCGATCTTCGCACCCTTGTCTGGCCCGCCGGCAATGTAGATGCCGGGCGCGCCATCGATGCGCTCGCCTGCGAGATTATACGCCGCCAGCACGTTGATGATGGCTTGCTCGATTTTATGCACGAACTGGCGCGCATACAGCTTGCCGCCCGGCTTGTTGCGGCGCAAGTCCATCAGCAGGTAAATCACCACCTGGCCGGGGCCGTGGAAGGTGACTTCGCCGCCCCGGTCCGTCTGCACCACGGGCACACTCTCGGCGCCGGCCAGCAGATGGCCGCGGTCGGCCGCCAGGCCCAACGTAAAGACGGGCGGATGCTCGACGATCCACAGTTCGTCGCGCGTGTCCGTCGTGCGCGCGTCGGTAAAGGCGCGCATGGCGGCAAAGGTCGGCTCGTAATCGACGCGGCCCAGCTCGCGGATCAGCGCCGTTTCGGTGCGGGTGGTGGTCATGACAGATTCTGTAATCAGCTGCCGGCGCCCTGCGGACGCTGCGGCGAAGCCGTGATTATAAGCCAGGCCGCCGTTTCATTCAGCCGCGGGCGCCGGCGACAACAGCAATCTGCCCAATTTTTGTGCAGCGTGGCGCACCTGGGCCAGGCTCAGGGCCGTGTAACCGAGCAGCACGGCCGGCGCCAGCCTGGCGCTGTGGCAAAAGTCACCGAGCGGCTGCAGCGCCAGCCCGTCCTGCGCCGCGCGCGCGCAAAACGCCCGTTCGTCGCCATCGGGCGGCAGCCACAGCACGCAATGAAAACCCGCTTGCTGGCCGGAAATCGTGTAGCGCCCGGGCGCCGTCTGCTCGAGGCAGGCCAGCAGCAGGTCGCGCCGCTCCTTGTAGGCCAGCCGCGCCTGGCGCAGATGGCGCACGAAAGCGCCTTCTTCCATCCAGGCGGCCAGCGCCAGCTGTTCCGTCACGCCCACGGACCTGCCCGTCAATTGCACGATGCGCAGCAGTTGCGGGCGCAAGGCGGGCGGCAGCACCATGAAGCCCACGCGCAGGCCGGCAAACAGGGTCTTGTTGAAACTGCCGCAATAAATCACGCGCTGGTACTGGTCCAGTGCCTTCAGGGCCGCCAGCGGCGCGCTGTGGTAATTGAATTCGCTGTCGTAATCGTCTTCCACCACCCAGGCGCCGCTGTCGTTCGCCCATTCCAGCAAGGCCAGGCGGCGCGTGACGGACATGGTCACGCCCAGCGGCGACTGGTGCGCCGGCGTCACGTAGGCGAGGCAGGCGTCCGTGTGCGCAGCCAGGACGGCGCAATCGATGCCCCCGGCATCGACGGCAATGTCCACGGGCACGGCGCCGGCCAGGGCGAACAGGGCGCGCGCAGCCGGATAGCCCGGTTCTTCCAGGCACACCTTGTCGCCATCGCGCACGATGCCGCGCGCCAGCAAGTCGATCGCGTGGCGGATGCCGGTGGTAACGACAATGTCTTGCGGGTCGCAGCGGATGCCGCGGTACTTGGCGAGGAAGTCGGCGATCTGCTGGCGCAGCTGGGGCAGGCCGGCCGGATCGGCGCTGCACAGCTGCTCCGGCGTGGCGGCCGCCAGCGCCCGCGTGGCGCACTTGGACCAGGCAGCCATGGGAAACAGGCTGGCGTCGGCACGCCGCGCCACGAAGGGCAAGCCGTCGCGCACACCCGTGTCCAAGGCAGGCGCGGGCACGCTGGCCGGCGCGGCCGGGGCGGTATCTGCAAATCCTGCCATCAAAAAGCGCTCCGGCACCACGGCGCACACGCGCGTGCCGGAACCGGGCACGCGCGTCACATACGCTTCCGCGTGCAGGCGGTCGAACACGGTTTCGATGGTGCCGCGCGACAACTCCCACCGTTCGGCCAGGGTGCGGCTCGATGGCAGCCGGCTGCCCGCCGGCAGCATCTTCGTCAGGATGGCCGAGCGCAGCGCTTCATACGCGCCATCCTGCTTGTTGACGCCTGCCTTGTCGAGCCAGCTGGTGGGACGAGGCAAGTCCAGGGCGTGCGGTGATTTTCCTCGCGGCATGATGATCGTCCAAGTGGTCCAATAAGTTTTCTGATGAGTGGCACTTCGCATTACACCACAACCAACCTACTCTCACCGTTCCGGTGCGCCAGCGGGGCGCACCCTTGCAAGGATCGTATAAAACAATGCAGAAACACATCGCTTTATGGGCCTGGGGCGGCATCGTGCTGCTGCTGGTCTGCCTGTCGCGCATCAGCATCGACATCTATCTCCCTTCGCTGCCGGCCATGGCCGATGCCCTGCATGCCAGCGATGCCCAGTTACAACTGACCCTGAGCCTGTTCATGGCCGGCTCCGCCGCCTCGATGCTCGCCTGCGGGCCGCTGGCCGACCGCTACGGACGCCGACCCGTGCTGCTGGCCGGCACGGGCATTTTTGTGCTCGCCAGCATCGTCTGCACCTTCACCAGCGATGTGCACGTGCTGATCGCCGCGCGCGTGCTGCAGGCGTTCGGCGGCTGCAGCGGCACCATCATCGGCCGGGTCATGGTGCGCGACCGCTTCGACCCCGCCACGCAGGCGCGCATGCTGGGCAGAATATCGATGGCGATGGGTTTGTCGCCGATCCTGGCGCCGCTGGCCGGCAGCGTGCTCGACGCGGCATTCGGCTGGCGCGCCGTATTTGGCGTGCTGTGCCTGCTGGGTGCGCTGTCGCTGTGGCTGATCGCCGCCTGGGTGCCGGAAACCAGGCCGGCCAGCGTCGTACCACAGGGCAATACCCTGGCGCTGTACTACCGCCTGCTGGGCGACAGATATTTCCTGCGCTATGCGCTGGCCATCGGCTGCGTGTATTGCACGTATTTCCCCTTCATCGCGGAATCGTCCGTGCTGCTGCAAAGGGGCATGCACCTGTCGCCTGGCGCGTATGCGCTGGTGTTCGGGCTGACGGTGAGCGGCTATATCGCGGGGTCGAGCCTGTTCCGCGCGCTGGGACCGCGCCTGGGCGCCGATCACATGCTGGGCGTGGCTGTGCTGCTGAATGTGGCGGGGGCGGCCAGCCTGTTGCTGGCGGGGACGTTGGCGCCGCAGCATGTGGCGTCGCTGGTGGCGCCCATGCTGCTGGTGATGGTGTCGGTAGGCATGGCGATTCCCGCCTGCCAGCTGGCCGTGCTGCAGCCGTATGGCACCCAGGCGGGCAGCGCCTCGGGCCTGTTCTTCTTCGTGCAGATGGCCATCACGGCCGCCTGCGGCGCCGTCATCGCCGCCATCACGGACGGCAGCGAAAAACCGCTGCTGTGGGTGACGGCGGCGGCCAGCGGCGCCTTTGCCGCCGTCTGGCTGCTCACGAAGAGCCGGGCCAGCGTGGCGGCAGCCAGCCTTACATGACGATCTTGACCATCGGGTGGCCCGACAGCGCCATGTACAGGGCGTCGAGCTGCTCGCGGCTGATGGCGCGCACGGTCACGGTCAGGCCCGTGTAATTGCCTTTGCCCGATGGACGCTCTTCCATGCGGCCCGCATGGAAGGTCGGGTCGTGGCTGATGACCAGCTCGAGCATGGTCGGCGCGAAATCGACATGCGTCGGACCCATGATCTTGATGGGAAAGTCGCTCGGATATTCGATCAGCGATTCGCTGGGAGGAATCGTCACTTCGGTCGGTGGGGTGGTTTGCATGGGAAATCCAATCAGTGCCGGTCAGAACAGGCAGCGCTTATCGCGCGGCGGCTGCATAAAGGCGTATTGTAGCCAACTTTGGCAGCGCCTGCGCCGGCCGCCATGGCCCCAGGGGCGCGGAAAAAAAAAGCCAGCTGGGTAAGCTGGCGAAAACTATTTCGTTTGGACAAAATAGCCGGAAAAGTCGATGCTGTCACTTGGAGGATAAGCAGTGGCCGTACTGTAGCCAAACCACGGCAGCTTTACCTCCGGTATGTGACGAACTGCGCATTTCGCGGCTTGAACGTCGATACGGCGCGACAGACGGCACGGCCGTCAGCGCTCCACTTCCTGCATCCGGCCATTGCGGCCGGGACCGCCGCGCTCGTTGTTGCGCTCAATGTTGCGCTCATTGTTGCGTTCACGGGGCGGATTGGGACGCTCGGCGCTGCGCGCTTCCTGGGGCGGACGGGCGGCAGGAGCCGGCATCGGCGGCGGCGCGGGCCGCGGCTGTGCCACCGGCGGCGGCGCAGGCAGGGATGGCGGCGGCGCCGTCTGCAGCACCTCGCGGCGGGGGCCACGCTCGGCGCGGGGCCAGTCGGCGCGGGGCCGCTCCTCGCCACGCCAGCCGGGACGGGCCGCATGGTCTTGCACAGGTGGCAAGGCCGGCATCGCCGGCATCACGGGCTGTTGCGGCACGGGCGGCTGCTGCGATTGCGCCGGCACGGGCGGGCGGTTCGGCTGCATGGGATGCGGCGCCAGGTGCGTCTGGCCGTCGTCCGTCTGCAGGCGGCCAGGGCGGCTGCCCCAGTCGCGCCGGGGCTCCCGGTCGCCGCGCGGCGCCTCAACGGGACGCTGCCAGTTGCCGGCCGGTGCAGGCGCGGTGCTCAACGGCAAGCTTTGCATGACGGGCGGCGGCATGGTGGTGCGGTTGCGGCGCGGCACGTCGACCGTGCGCGAGGCGCCAAAACGCTCGCCCGGCAGCATCGTCATGCCTTCGCGCCGTTCGCGTTCGCCCGCCACGAAACGGCGCCCTTCGGCGACGCGGTTGATGCGGCGTTCATAGTCCGCGCTGGCGCGGTAGCCGGGCACGTAGCGGTCGTGCGGCGACAGGGGGAACCAGCCGATACCGGGTCCCGGCCGCTGGCCGTGCTGCTGCCCATGGTTGCCGCCGACCCAGCCCACCAGGGCCGGCGCCCACGGCACGCGGCCGCGCTCGCGGCCCGGCGCCCAGCCCCAGCGGTGGCCCAGCAGCACCCAGCGGCCGTAGTGCGAGGGCGCATAGCCCCACGGCGCATTGTCGACCCAGGTCCAGCCCCACGGCGCGATCCACGTCCAGCGCCCGTCGCTGTACGGCGCCCAGCCGGCCGGCACCGCGCTGGGCAACCACAGGGGCCCGTATTGTGCGTCTTCCTGCCAGGCGCCGTAGCGGTCCAGCTCTTCATAGCCGGTGGTATCGTCCGTGACATAGCGCAAGGCCGGCGCGGCGGCGGGCAAGGCTTCGGGCCAGTGGTCGAACGCCACGCGCTGCACGGCGCCCGTGCGCAATTCTTCGTCCGTCAACTCGGCGCGCTTGCCGGCACGCAAGGTCACGCTGCCCGTCGCGCCATCCACGTCGGCCGCGCCGTCGAGCACGCTGACGACGCTGGTGCCGGGCTGGCGTCCCGCCTCGATGCGCACCCAGCCCGGCTGGGTCAGGATCACACGGGCCTGGGCCGTGGTCAGCTCGAAGCCGCGCAGCGCGTCCGGGTTGCGCACGCGCACGCTGACCGTGCCATAGCTGAGGTGCAATTTGAAACTGTCGTCATCGAGTTCGCTCACTTCCAGCTCGGAATCGCCATCGAGGCGCACGGCGGCCGCGCCCACGCGAAATTCCGCCAGCGCACCGCGCAGGGTGCTCAAGCGGTTATCCGTCGTGACGGGCCAGTTCAAGAGGGCGTTTTGCGCGTCGCCATCGCCGGCGCGCACCAGCACTTGCCCTTCGACGGTGGAAATGCGGCCCACGCGGGCGGGCGGGTCCTGCGCCAGGGCGAAGGCGCACGCCGACGACAGCAGCACGGCGCACACGGTGCGCAGGAAGGGGAGAGTCAGGGTCGGACGCATGGCAGCGCTCCAGGCAGGACTTACAGGGATGATTGCTACCGATTACATCCGCATTCGACGGACCTCGCAAGCGGGCTTACAAATGTTTGCATATTGACTTCGTTCAGGATGCCGCCTGGCTGCCCCGCTTGACGAAGAACAGGGCCGCGCCGACGGCCATCAGCAAGCCGCCAAAGAAGCGGTTCTGCTTTTTCACGGCGCGCGCATCGCGGAAAAAACGCTGCATCGACGAGGCAAGGAAGGCGTAGCTGTGCATGACGATCTGATCGATCGTACACATGGTGACGGCCAGGATCAGCAGCTGCGGCAACAGCGGCGCTGCCGGGCTGATAAATTGCGGCAACACCGCCACCATGAAAATGATGCCTTTCGGATTCGTCACGTTGGTCAGAAAGCCCGTCAGCACGCGCCGGCCCATGGAAGGCACCACGGCGTCGGCATGCAGGTCGCCCGTGACGGCCACCTTGGCGCGCCATTGCGACAGGCCCAAATAGATCAGGTACAGGGCGCCCACCGTCTTGACGATATTGAACGCCACTTCCGAGGCCAGCAGCAGGGAACCGACGCCGGCGCCGGCGATGCCCAGCACCACCAGCAGCCCCAGCTGCAGGCCCAGAATCGTGGCGCTGGCCTTTTTCACCCCGTACGACAGGCCGTGCGACATCGACAGCACGGCGCCCGATCCGGGCGAGACGGCGATGATGGAAGCGGCGATGACAAAGGTGATCCAGGTGGCGAAGTGCATGCGGTGTCCAAAAAATGGTGACGATGAGCAATTTTAACCCGGTCGGTGCGGCCTTGCCGGCCCGCCCTGAGGTAAGATCGCAGTCACACACTTCCTTGCCGTACAACCAAGAATAACATCATGAAAAACAACACTTTCCTCGCTCCACAATTTCCTGCCGCTACCGTGGGAGCGCACTGAGATGGCCGGCTCCAGTCTGCTGGCCCTGCTCGACGACATCGCCAGCATCCTCGATGACGTTTCCCTGATGACCAAGGTGGCCGCCAAGAAGACGGCCGGCGTGCTCGGCGACGACCTGGCCCTGAACGCGCAGCAAGTGGCCGGCGTGCGCGCCGAGCGCGAACTGCCCGTCGTCTGGGCCGTCGCCGTCGGTTCGCTGAAGAACAAGGCCATCCTCGTGCCCGCCGCGCTGGCCATCAGCGCGTTTGCGCCGTGGGCCATCACGCCATTGCTGATGGTGGGCGGCGCCTACCTGTGCTTCGAAGGTTTCGAAAAGATTGCCCATAAATACCTGCATCCGGACGACAGCCACAAGGCCGAGCTGGCGCAGGCGCTGCGCGACCCGCAGGTCGACCTCGTCGCCCTGGAAAAGGACAAGATCAAGGGCGCCATCCGCACCGACTTCATTTTGTCGGCGGAAATCATCGTCATCGCGCTGGGCACCGTGGCCGCGGCCACCTTTGCCGAGCAGGTGGCCGTCGTCGTCGGCATTGCCATCATCATGACGGTGGGCGTGTACGGCCTGGTGGCCGGCATCGTCAAGCTCGATGACGCGGGCTTTTATTTGTCCGCGCGCAAGGGTGCGGGCGCGCTGATGGATGGCGTGCGCGGCTTGGGCCGCATGCTCGTGTCGGCGGCGCCGAAACTGATGAAATTCCTGTCCGTCGTGGGCACGCTGGCCATGTTCATGGTCGGCGGCGGCATCCTGACGCACGGCTGGCCGTGGGCCAGCGCCATGCTGCACCATGTGGAAGAAGCGGTGGGCAGCGTGGCCGGCATCGGCCCCGTGCTGGCCGCCGTCACGCCCAGCCTGATCAACGCGGTGGCCGGCCTGATCGCCGGCGGCCTGGTGCTGGCAGGCGTCACCGCCGTGTCCGCTTTGTTGCGAATGATCAAGCCAAGCAAATAAACTTTCTGGTCTGATGAGGCGGCAGGCGCATCCGTGCCTGCCGCCCCGGCCATGCCGGCGGCGCCCGCTGCCCATGGAGACCTTATGCAGACTTCCCCCGCCCCACGCCCCAGCAGCGCCTTTATCGGCGCGTCCTGGGCGGCATTGCTGATCGGCATCGTCACTTACCTGTCCGGCCTGTGGAACGCCAGCATGGCCCTCAACGAGAAGGGCTATTACTTCACGATCCTCGTGTACGGCCTGTTCGCCGCCATCTCGCTGCAGAAATCCGTGCGCGACCGCGCCGAAGGCATCGCCGTGACGGGGATTTACTTTGGCCTGTGCTGGATTTCCGTGCTGCTGGCCTTGCTGTTATTGACTGTCGGCCTGTGGAACGCCACCCTGCAAAACAGCGAAAAAGGGTTCTATGCCATGGCGTTTTTACTCAGCCTGTTCGCCGCTGTGGCCGTGCAAAAGAACGTGCGCGACGTGGCGCGCGCCACGCCGCTCGCGCCGCAGGACGTGGCGGGAACTTAAACGCCACCGCCCCGTCTATCTCCGTATCCATGTCGGGAGGGGATGATGGGCGACCAGCAGAAACGTTTGCAGATGGCACTGGAGGCGGCGCACATGGCCATCTGGGATTCGCGCATCGTCGATGGCCAGGTCATCGACGGCACGGTCAGCTGGTCGGCCAAGGGCGCTGCCTTGCTGGGCCTGGAAGAACGCGCGCTGACGCAGCCGTTCCGCGCCTTTCTCGACTGCGTGCACGCCAGCGACCGCGACAAGGTCATGACCGTGCTGCAGGACGGCGTGCGCCGGCGCGAAGGCTACGCCCTGCAATACCGCGTCGTCTGGCCCGACGGCAGCGAACATTGGCTGGCGGCCAAGGCGCAAATTTTCATGGATGCCGACGGGCATCCCGAACGCACCCTGGGCATCATCTGGGATATCACCGAGCACATGGAGCGCGAACTTCTGATCGCCGAAAGCAAGGAACTGGCCGAAGTGACGCTCAGCTCCATCGGCGATGGCGTCATCACCACCGATCCTCAGGGCAAGACGCGCTACCTGAACCGGGTGGCCGAGCAATTGACGGGCTGGAGCAACGAGCTGGCGCAGGGCCTGGACATCTGGGAAACCCTCAAGCTCGTCGATGAACACACGGGTGCGCCGCTCGAACACGTGGCCATCAAGTGCTTGCGCCAGCGCCAGGCCATCGGCATTTCCACGCATGCGCAGCTGGTCACGCGCGAAGGGCGGCATATCGCCGTGGAAGACTCGGCCGCGCCCATCTGGTCGCGCGACGGCGAGATCCTCGGTGCCGTCGTCGTGTTTCGCGACGTCAGCCACGAACGCAAGCTGAGCCAGCAGCTGTCGTGGCAAGCCACGCACGACGCCCTGACGGGCCTGATCAACCGGCGCGAATTCGAACATCTGGTGGCCGGCGCCCTGCACACGGCCAAGCAGGACGGCCACACGCATGCGCTGCTGTACCTGGATCTGGACCAGTTCAAGGTCATCAACGACACCTGCGGCCACGGCGCCGGCGACGTGCTGCTGCAGCTGCTGGCCAAGATGCTGCAGGGGCGCATGCGCGACAGCGACATCCTGGCGCGCCTCGGCGGCGACGAACTGGGCGTGCTGCTGCCCCACTGCCCGCTCGACCATGCGCGGCAGATCGGCGAACAGCTGCGCCAGTCCATCCGCGATTTCCGCTTCGCCTGGGATAACCGCAGCTTCGAGCTGGGCGTGAGCATCGGCATCGTGGAAATCAACCAGGACAGCAAGTCCATGAGCGAGCTGCTGAGCGCTGCCGACCAGGCTTGCTACCTGGCCAAGGAGCAGGGCCGCAACCGCATCCATGTCTACCAGGAATCGGACGTCATGCTGGCGCAGCGGCATGGCGAAATGCTGTGGATTTCGCGTCTGAACGAAGCGTTCGCACACGATTATTTCCGCCTGTACGCCATGCCCATCGTGCACCTGCACGACCGCGAGGAACATCACGACGAAGTGCTGATCCGTATCCGCAACAGCAAGGGCGACCTGATACTGCCCGGCGCCTTCATTCCCGCCGCCGAACGCTACGACATGATGCTGCCCATCGACCGCTGGGTCATCCGCGCCGTCTGCGCGCATATCGAAAGCGTGCGCGACAGCCTGCCGCCGCTCGAGGCGCTGGCCGAAAGCCGGCGCCGCGCACCGGCCCTGTATTCCGTCAACCTGTCGGGCATGTCGCTGGCCGACACGGGCTTGCACGACTACATTACCGAGCAGTTCGTGCAATTCGCGATTGCGCCCGAGCAAATCTGTTTTGAAATCACGGAAACGGCCGTCATCGCCAACCTGCCCAAGGCGCAAGTATTCATGCGCCAGCTCAAGGCCATGGGCTGCCGCTTCTCGCTCGACGACTTCGGCAGCGGCTTTTCCTCATTCGGCTACCTGAAGGCCCTGCCCGTCGACTATCTGAAGATCGACGGCGTCTTCGTGCGCGACATCGCCACCAACGCCATCAACCGCGCCATGGTCAAGGCCATCAATGAAGTGGGCCACGTGATGGGCCTGCAAACGGTAGCCGAATACGTGGAAGACGAAGCCACCCTGGCCGTCATCCGCGAGCTGGGCATCGACTATGCGCAAGGCTACGCCGTGGGCGGCTTGCGGCCGCTGACGGCGGGCGTGGATTAGCGGCCAGGCTTCAGAGCTCGCAGGCCGGCGCCGCCGCCACGCACTGCGCATCGGGAAACGCGCGCACGCGGTAGCGCACCGGGTAGCAATCGATTTGCTCCATCAGGCCGCCGCCGATGGCTTGCGCCTCGTCCCACGCCAGCAGCTTGCTGCCGCTGCGCTCGCCATGCTCGTCGCGCACCTCGAGCGCCACGACATCGGTGCGCGGCAGCAAGGTATGCACGTCGCGGGCCCAGCTGCTCACGGAAACGACGCGCTCGCCCGGCTGCCGTTCGATCAGCAGGCAGCTGGCGACGAAGACATCTTCGCCCGTGCTCGTGTTGAGTTGCTCCCACTCTTCCTTCTGTTGGTTGTAGAGATCGGCGCGCACGATCGTCTGGAAACGCCGCAGCGCCGTGGCGACGGCCGCATCGGCCGGTTCGCAGGCGACAATTTTCCCGTCCCGCACGCCATACAGGGCGGTCGAGACCTGCCGCCCCTCGTCGCGCGCCAGTTGGTCGGCCAGGGCCACCATGGCCAGCTGTCCCGCCGCATGGTGCGACGACGCCAGCAGGAAGCGGCCGCGCGTGGGCACCATCACCAGCGGTTCGCCGCCTTCGCAGGCGCGGTACAGCAAGTCCGGCAGCAACAGGCGCGAAGAATCATAGGCGTCGTTCCAGTCGCCCAGCAGCAAGCCGTTGCCCAACGCGACGAAACTGTGCGCCGTGCGGTCGCGCAAATTGTCCATGGCCGCCGCCAGCGCCTGTTCGAACGTCACGCCCCACTGCGCCAGCGTAGCCTGGCCGATGGTGGCCATATTCGCTTCCGTATCGTAGGCCAGCATGACGACCGCATCCTCGCTGAAGTCCTGGCAGGCAGTGGCAAATGCCGGACGCTGCGGCTCGGTCTGCGCCAGCAGGCGCAGATGGTCGCCCTGCCGGCGGCTGCGCAGTACGGGCATCAGGCTGGCGCGGGCGTCGGCAAAGCTGGATGGCACGCCGGGAGCCGAGTAGATGCTCAGGTAGTGCTGCACGACGTGTGCCCGCTGCTTGCGCGGCGCGGCGCAATAGTCGCGGTAGGCATTGTCCAGATTGAAAACATGCCCGTCGTCGCTGCCCGACACGATGCGAAACTGTTCCCGTTCATAGCGGCTGTCGGATGCCAGGCCATCCTGGCCGATCTGCCGCAGGACGAGCTGCGCAAAGGCATCGCGCGAGGGAGGGCTGCGGAAAAAATCGAATAAACCCATGGGTCTCCTGAATCCAAAGAAAGCCGCCAAGGCAAATAGTGCCAATTAGCAAAAGAAATAGCCAATTTGGCACTATAAACGAAAAGCTGCCGAGACGAAATGGGACTGGCTTGAGAGCTGCGGCAAATTACCCGAGCCAATCTGGAGGATTTTGATCTACATCAATAAATTTGCGCAGGCGACTCCTTACACTAATCTCCATTCTTGCAATCGTGCAAGTCTTACTTACCAATTGCTCATTTAACCGACCAGGAAGCCGCGACCATGCGACAAAATTTGCCAGTGACTAACCGTGAAGTCCTCGTCCAGGACGACCAGGCCATCGTGTCGAAAACGGATATGAACGGCAATATCGTCTACGTGAATCCGTACTTCAGCCAGGTCAGCGGCTTCAGCGAGGCAGAGCTGCTCGGTTCGCCCCAGAACATCGTGCGCCACCCGGACATGCCGGCCGAGGCGTTTGCCGACCTGTGGGCGTCGATCCAGGCCGGCACGCCGTGGACGGGCCTGGTCAAGAACCGCTGCAAGAACGGCGATTTTTACTGGGTGCGCGCCAATGTCACGCCCATCCGCGAAGCGGGCAAGACCATCGGCTACATGTCGGTGCGCGTGAAGGCAGACAAGGACCAGGTCAAGGCGGCAGAGGAAGCCTACGCGGCCATCCGCAACAAGGAAGGCGGCAACATCGTCATCAAGCATGGCCAGATCGTGCGCCCGGGCCTGGCGCACCTGCTGCACAACCTGACGCACATGTCGCTCAACCTGCGCATCTGGGCCGCCACCTCCATCGTCAACTGCCTGCAGCTGCTGGTGTGCATCATCAGCCTGTTCGCCAGCGGCGGCAAGATCACCAATTACGCCATCTTCGGCGCCACCCTGTTCGGTTTCCTGATCAACGTCTTCCTCTGGTACACCTTGCGCATGTCCGTGCTCAAGCCGCTGGGCAAGGCTCTGAACGGCGCGCGGGCCATTGCCGCGGGCGACCTGTCGGGCAGTTTTGAAACGGACAGCACGGATGAAATGGGCCAGCTGCTGCGCGCGCTGCAACAGATGAACAGCAACCTGATCGCCACCATCCGCGACGTGCGCATCAACGTGGAAACCATGGCCGTGGCCACCAAGCAAATCGCCGTCGGCAATATGGACCTGTCGGGCCGTACGGAATCGCAGGCGGCCAGCCTGGAAGAGACGGCGTCGAGCATCGAGGAATTCTCGTCGACCGTGAAACAGAACGCGGACAACTCGGTGCAGGCGAATGAACTGGCCGTGGCCGCCTCGAAAGTGGCGGTGCAGGGCGGCGAGATCGTTTCCGAAGTGATCACCACCATGGACGACATCAACACCTCGTCAAAGAAGATCGTCGACATCATCGGCCTGATCGAAGGCATCGCCTTCCAGACCAACATCCTGGCCCTGAACGCGGCCGTGGAAGCGGCGCGCGCCGGCGAGCAGGGCAGGGGCTTTGCCGTGGTGGCGGGCGAAGTGCGCAACCTGGCGCAGCGCTCGTCCGTGGCGGCCAAGGACATCAAGCAACTGATCGAAATTTCCGTCGGCAAGGTGGGCGCCGGCATGCTGCAGGTGAACCGCGCGGGCGCCACCATGGAGCAGGTGGTCAGCTCCGTCAAGCAGGTGACGGCCATCATGCAGGAAATTTCCATCGCCTCGCGCGAGCAGAGCATCGGCGTCGACCAGGTCAACCAGGCCATCGCCCACATGGACCAGGTGACGCAGCAGAACGCGGCCCTGGTGGAAGAAGCCGCCGCGGCCGCCACGCGCCTGGCGGAAGAAGCAGCCAGCCTGTCGCAAGCCGTGAGCCTGTTCAATTTCGGCAAGATGCCGCCACCGCGCCGCGTCGCCATGCCCGGCGGCAAGGGCGGCGCCGCGAACGCCGGCAAACCCGCCATGAAACGCCTGGCCGCCTAAACCTTTCAAGACATCAAAACACATCATGCCTACACTCCTCAGCAGTGCTTCCGCCGACCTGGACGCCGTCGTCGAATTCGACCCGGTCATCATCGGCAAGATGAGCCAGTCCGGCCCCCGCTACACGTCGTATCCGACCGCCGACCGTTTCAGTGCCGACTTTGGCTACGGCAATTTCCTCGAAGCGCTGGCCGCCCTGCGCATGCGCGGCGGCCGCCGTCCGCTGTCGCTGTACGTGCACGTGCCGTTCTGCGACACCCTGTGCTACTACTGCGCCTGCAACAAGATCATCACGAAAGACCGCAGCAAGGCCGCCACCTACCTCAGCTACCTGAAACAGGAAATCGCCATGCAGGGCAAGCTGTTTGCCGGCATGAACCAGATCGAGCAATTGCACTTCGGCGGCGGCACGCCCACCTACCTGAGCGAAAAGCAGATGGACGAGCTGATGGCGCACCTGCGCCAGCATTTCGAGTTCGCTGCCGATGAAGACGGCGAATATTCGATCGAGATCGACCCGCGCACCGTGTCGCGCGAGCGCGTGTTTTCCCTGCGCGCGCAAGGCTTTAATCGCATCAGCCTGGGCGTGCAGGATTTCGACGCGGACGTGCAAAAAGCCGTCAACCGCATCCAGCCGGAAGCGGAAACGGTGGCCATCATGCAGGCGGCGCGCGACGCCGGTTTCCGCTCGATCAGCATCGACCTGATCTACGGCCTGCCCAAGCAAAACCTGGACACGATGACGGAAACCTTGCGCAAGGTGATCAACGCCAGCCCCGACCGCATCGCCCTGTACCACTACGCGCACATGCCGCACCTGTTCAAGCCGCAGCGCCGCATCCTCGACGCCGACATGCCTGACAGCGCCACCAAGCTGGCCATGCTGGGCCTGTGCATCGCGCGCCTGACGGCCGCCGGCTATGTCTACATCGGCATGGATCATTTCGCCAAGCCGACGGACGACCTGGCCGTGGCGCAGCGCCAGGGCCGCTTGCACCGCAATTTCCAGGGCTATTCCACGCGCGCGGAAGCGGACCTGATCGCCTGCGGCGTGTCGGCCATCAGTTCCGTCGGCGCCGTCTACAGCCAGAATGAAAAGACGCTCGACGCGTACTATGAAAAGCTCGACGAAGGCGTGCTGCCGATCGCGCGCGGCATCAAGCTCGATACGGACGATTTATTACGCCGTATCATCATCCAGATGCTGATGTGCAATTTCGAATTGTCGATCGCCACCATCGAGCAGGCACACCCCGTGAAATTCCGCAGCTACTTCGCCACGGAACTGGAAAAGCTGCGCGAACTGGCGCGTGACGGCTTGCTCGTCATCGAGGAAGACTGGCTGACGGTGACGCCGAAAGGGCGCTTGCTGATCCGCAATATCTGCATGGTTTTCGACCGCTACCTGACCATGGCGCGCGCCAACGCGGCGCCGGACGCGGTGCAGCCGCTGCGCTACTCGAAAACGGTGTAACACCGCCCGATGGACGCCCTCAGCCTCGTGCCCATGTTCCTGGTCGGCCTGGCCGGCAGCGTGCACTGCATCGGCATGTGCGGCGGCATCGTGGGCGCCCTGTCGATCAGCGGCGGTGCCGCTCCCGCGCCAGCGCGCCCGGTGATCGCCATCGCCGTGGCGCGCCCGGCATTGCAGACAACCGTGCAGGCCAATGTGCTGCGCGTGCTGGCCTACAACGGCGGGCGCATAGGCAGCTACATGCTGGCCGGCGCCCTGGCCGGCAGCCTGGCCGGCGCCGGCATGCTGCACATGGCGTCACTGCAAGTGGCCGGCTACTGGCTGGCCAACCTGATGCTGGTGGCGTTGGGCCTGTACCTGATGGATGCCTGGCGCGGCCTGGCCCGCCTGGAAGCGGCGGGCAACGTCGTCTGGCGCCGCGTGCGTCCCCTGCTGAAACCGCTGATGCCCATGGATACCCCTCTAAAAGCGCTGGCCGTGGGCGGCCTGTGGGGCTGGGTGCCGTGCGGCATGGTCTACAGCGCGCTGCTGACGGCCATGATGCAAGGCTCGGCCCTGAGCGGCGCGGCCACGATGGCCGCCTTCGGCCTGGGTACCCTGCCCACGTTGCTGGGCATGGGACTGCTGGGCACGCGCCTGCGCGCACAGATGCAGCGCCGCCCCGTGCGCATCGCCAGCGGCTTGCTGGTGCTGGGCTTTGGCTTGCTGGGCCTGCTGCGCGCCGCGAATGGCGTCTCGCTGGGCTGGCTCGACGCCCTGTGCGTCACGGGCCATCCATGAAAAGACGCATGAAAACAAACTTATGAATGCAGTTTTACAACCCTCCGCCTGCTTCCATTGCGGCTTGCCCGTGCCCAGCGGCTCGAGCTGGCACGTCACCATCGACGACGTGCCGCGCGCCATGTGCTGCCCCGGCTGCGAAGCGGTGGCGCAAACCATCGTCGACATCGGCCAGAGCGCGTATTATCGCGACCGCGACGAATACGCCGTCAACGCGGCTGACGCCACCATGGTGCCGCCCGAACTGCGTTTGTACAGCAATGACGACGCGCAATTCGCGCGCGACGCCAGCAGCTGCGAAGCGACCCTATCTGTCGAAGGCATCCGCTGCGCCGCCTGCGTCTGGCTGATCGAACGTCAATTGACGCGCCTGCCAGGCGTGCAGGCGGCCAGCCTGAACGTCGCCACGGAGCGCCTGTACGTGCGCTGGAGCCGCGCGCAGTGCGAGCCGGGCGACATCCTGCAAGCCGTGCGGCAAGTCGGTTACACGGCCTATCCGTATGATGCCGTGCGCCATGGCGAACGCCTGCAAAAAGCCAGCAAGACGCTGGGCCGCCAGCTGTTCGTGGCCGGCCTGTCGATGATGCAGGTGATGATGTACGTGGCACCCGCCTACCTGGCGGCCGAAGACGGCACGCTGGACGACAATATGGCCAGCCTGATGCGCTGGGCCAGCCTGCTCTTGACCCTGCCCGCCATCTGCTATTCGGCCATGCCGTTTTTCCAGGGCGCCTGGGCCAGCCTGCGCGCGCGCACCCTGGGCATGGACGTGCCCGTGGCGCTGGGCATCCTGGCAGCGTTCTTCGGCAGCGTGGTGGCAACCTTTACGGGCCGCGGCGAGGTGTATTACGACTCGGCCACGATGTTCATTTTTCTACTGCTGTGCAGCCGCTATTTCGAGCTGCAGGCGCGCCGCAAGGCCGCCTCGGCCCTCGAGCGCTTGCAGCACGCCTTGCCCGCGTCCGCCTCGCTGATGGCGGGCTTTCCCGACAACCGCGCCACCACCCTGGTGCCGGCCGGCAGCCTGGCCGTCGGTGACATCATCCTCGTCAAGCCGGGCGAGGCGATCGCCGCCGACAGCGTCATCATCGAAGGCACGAGCGCGCTCGATTTATCGCTGCTGACGGGCGAGAGCGCGGCGCAGCGCCGCAAACTGGGCGAGCGGGTGCCGGGCGGCGCAATCAATGCCAGCGCGGCACTGATCTTGCGCGTACTGAAACCGGCGCGCGAAAGCACCTTGTCCGACCTGTTGAAGCTGATCGAGCGGGCCGGCAGCGGCAAGCCGCAGATCGCGCAGTGGGCCGACAAGGTCGCCGCCTGGTTCGTGCTGGGCCTGCTGTTGTTCGCCGTCGCCGTGTTCGCCTTCTGGAGCTGGCACGATCCGTCGCAGGCGTGGCCCGTGGCCATCGCCGTGCTGGTCGTGTCGTGCCCCTGCGCGCTGTCTCTCGCCACGCCGACGGCGCTGGCGGCCGCCACCGACAGCCTGCTGCGGCGCGGCGTGCTGATCGTCCAGCCGCACGTGCTGGAAACCCTGCACCGCGCCACCCACATCGTCTTCGACAAGACGGGGACATTGACCCTGGGCCGCCCCGTGCTGAAACAGATCGAGGGCCTGGACGGCATGACGGAAGACGACTGTCTGCAGGTGGCCGCCGCGCTGGAGGCGGGCAGCGCCCATCCGCTGGCACAGGCGATCCTGGCAGCAGCGGGAGAAACGCCGCGCACGCATGCGGAAAACCTGCAGGAAGTGCAGGGCCAGGGCCTCGAAGGCATCGTCGACGGCGTGCGCTACCGCCTGGGCAATGCGGCCTTTGTCGCCGCCATCGCGGGTCCGCCGCTGGGCGACACGGCCGTCGGCATGCAGGGCATGACGCCGCTATACCTGGGCACGCAGGGGCGCTGGCTGACGCGTTTCCTGCTCAGCGACGCGCTGCGCCCGGAAGCGCGCGACGTGGTCGCGTATTTCCACCGGCACGGCAAGCAAGTCGTGCTGCTGAGCGGTGACCAGGAAGCGCTGACGCAAAGCGTGGCGGCGGAGCTGGGCATCGCCACGGCGTGCGGCGAATGCCTGCCCGATGAAAAGCTCGATTTCGTGCAGCAATTGCAGGCGACGGGCGCCGTGGTGGCGATGGTGGGCGACGGCATCAACGACGCCGCCGTGCTGAGCGGTGCCGACGTGTCCTTCGCCATGGGCTCCGGCGCCGCGCTGGCGCAAGCGCATGCGGACACGGTGCTGCTGTCGAGCCAATTGGTCTCCGTGCTCGACACGGCCAAGACGGCCGCGCGCAGCATGCGCATCATCCGCGAGAACCTGGGCTGGGCCACGCTGTACAATCTGACGGCCATCCCGGCCGCCGCGCTGGGCTTTTTAAACCCCTGGCTGTCCGGCGTCGGCATGGCTGCCAGCTCGGCGGTCGTCATCGCCAACGCCCTGCGCCTGCGGAAAGCCTGAACATGGAAGCACTGTATCTCCTCATCCCCCTGAGCGTCGTGGTCGTCTTCATCGCCCTGTGGGTGTATTTCACGGCCTCGGACAGCGGCCAGTTCGACGACCTCGTCGGACCGGGCCTGCGCGTGCTGCAGGACGACGATACGACGGTCAAGCCGGCGCCCGGCGAACCGCATCCCTGACCTCACCGCCCGGCCGGCGTCCCGCACGCCATGGCCGGCGCGTCTGCTCCACATGCCCTTTTTGCAGGGATCTTGTACGGCTTTTTTGATCGAAATATCACTTTATTTCGATGCCAGTTCGCTACGCTTATTTCATCCGGGGAATTTTGATCCACATCAAAGTTTTTTCGCGGTCAAACACTTACTCTCTGGCCACCATCATAAATAGTAATTCCAGGGAGAGTCTTTGTGGATCAATCGCTGAACTATAACTACAAGATCGTGAAGCAATTCGCGGTCGCTACTGTGGTATGGGGCATCATCGGCATGCTGGTTGGCGTTATCATCGCCGCTCAGCTGGCCTGGCCTGCCCTGAACCTCGACATACCATGGCTGACATACGGACGCTTGCGTCCGCTGCACACGAATGCGGTGATTTTCGCCTTCGGCATCTGCGGCCTGTTCGCCACCTCGTACTACGTCGTGCAACGCACCTGCCAGGTGCGCCTGTTTTCCGACAAACTGGCCGCCTTTACCTTCTGGGGCTGGCAAGCGGTAATCCTGTGCGCGGTCGTCAGCCTGCCCATGGGCCTGACCCGCGGCAAGGAATACGCCGAGCTGGAATGGCCTATCGCCATCCTCATCGCCGTCGTCTGGATCGCCTACGCCATCGTCTTCTTCGGCACCCTGATCAAGCGCAAGGTCAAGCACATCTACGTGGCCAACTGGTTCTTCGGCGCCTACATCCTGGCCGTGACGATTTTGCACGTGGTCAATGGCGCCGTCATGCCAGCCTCGTTCACCAAGTCGTATTCCGCGTATGCGGGCGTGCAGGACGCCATGATCCAGTGGTGGTACGGCCATAACGCGGTGGGCTTCATCCTGACCGCCGGCTACCTGGGCATGGTCTACTACTTCATCCCGAAACAGGCCGAGCGCCCCGTGTACTCGTACCGTTTGTCGATCGTCCACTTCTGGGCGCTGATCTTCACCTACATGTGGGCGGGCCCGCATCACCTGCACTACACGGCATTGCCTGACTGGACGCAATCGATCGGCATGGTCTTCTCGCTGGTCCTGCTGGCGCCAAGCTGGGGCGGCATGATCAACGGCATCATGACCCTGTCGGGCGCCTGGCACAAGCTGCGCACCGATCCGATCCTGAAATTCATGATCGTCTCGCTGTCGTTCTACGGCATCGCCACCTTCGAAGGTCCGATGATGTCGATCAAGACCATCAACTCGCTGTCGCACTACACCGACTGGACCGTTGCCCACGTGCATGCGGGCGCCCTGGGCTGGGTGGGCTTCATCACCATGGGTTCGATCTACTACCTGCTGCCGCGCCTGGCGGGCCGCACGCAGATGCACAGCACGCGCCTGGTCGACGTGCACTTCTGGGTGGCCACCATCGGCATCGTGCTGTACATCGCCGCAATGTGGATCGCCGGCGTGATGCAGGGCCTGATGTGGCGCGCGGTCAATCCGGACGGCACCCTGACCTACACCTTTGTCGAGAGCGTGAAAGCAACGTATCCGTACTACGTGGTGCGCGTGGCCGGCGGCCTGCTGTACCTGTCGGGTATGTGCATCATGGGCTACAACACCTGGATGACTCTGCGCGGCAGCAAACTCCCCGTCGCCCGCATTCCGGAACTGAACGCGGCGCACGCCTGATAGGAGCGAAAGCAAATGAAATTTTCACATGCATGGATTGAGAAAAACCCCTGGCTGCTGATCGCCCTGGTCACGGTGGTGATCAGCATCGGCGGCGCCGTCGAGATCGTCCCCCTGTTCTTCCAGAAGAGCACGACGGAGCCCGTCGCCGGCCTGAAGCCGTATTCGCCGCTGCGCCTGGCGGGCCGCGACATCTACGTGCGCGAAGGCTGCTACAACTGCCATTCGCAGATGGTGCGTCCGCTGCGCGCGGAAACGGAACGCTATGGCCACTATTCGGTCGCCGGCGAGTTCGTCTACGACCGTCCGTTCCAGTGGGGTTCCAAGCGCACGGGGCCGGACCTGGCCCGCGTGGGCGCCCGCTACAGCGACGAATGGCACCGCACGCACTTGAACAACCCGCGCGACGTGGTGCCCGAGTCGAACATGCCGGCCTACCCATGGCTGGCGAAGACCAAGCTGGTGCCTGACGACATCATGCCGAAGATGCGCGCCCTGAAACGCCTGGGCCAGCCGTACAGCGACGAAGAGATCGCCGCCGGCCCCGCGCAGCTGCAGGACAAGACGGAAGAAGACGCCCTGGTCGCCTATCTGCAAGGCCTCGGTACATTAATCAAAACAAGGAATTAGCATGGCAATCGAAAACCTGTTTGACAGCGCCAGCAGCGTCATGACGGTGGTTTCCTTTATGACATTCGTGGGCATCCTGTGGTGGACGTTCAGCCGCAGCAATGGCGACTTCGACGCGGCGGCACGCCTGCCGTTCGCCGACGAGGCGCTCGACTATCCGGCCGATGCCGCGCCGGCACAAGGGGAGCGCAACCATGGCTGACTTTACCAATGGCTTCTGGAATATCTACATCGTCGTGCTGTCCCTGCTGGGCATCATCGGCTGCGGCGTGCTGCTGTACTCGCAGTCGAAAGTGAAAGTGGCCGCCGGCGCCCCCGCCGACGGCACCACGGGCCACGTGTGGGACGAGGACTTGAAGGAACTCAATACGCCGATGCCGCGCTGGTGGATGTGGCTGTTCTACATCACCATCGTCTTCGCGCTGGCCTACCTGTTCCTGTACCCGGGCCTGGGCACCTACGCCGGCAGCCTGGGCTGGAAATCGACGGGCCAGTACGAGGAAGAGCTGAAGAAGGCGGAAGCCGACTACGGCCCCCTGTTCAACAAGTACCTGAGCCAGGACTTGAAGACGGTGGCCGCCGATCCGCAGGCGCAAGCCATCGGCCAGCGTCTGTTCCTGACCTACTGCGCGCAGTGCCACGGTTCGGATGCCCGCGGCAACAAGGGCTTCCCCAACCTGACGGACAAGGACTGGCTGTATGGCGGTGATCCCGACATCATCAAGACCACCATCATGCATGGCCGCAATGGGCAGATGCCGCCGATGGGCGCCGCGCTCGGTTCCGAAAAAGATGTCGAGAACGTGGCCCATTACGTGCTGAGTCTGTCCGGTTCCACGTCGGACCCCGTCAAGTCCGTGCTGGGCAAGGCCAAGTTCGGCGCCTGCATGGCCTGTCACGGCGCCGATGCAAAGGGCAACCAGATGCTCGGCGCGCCTAACCTGACGGACAAGATCTGGCTGTACGGCGGCAGCGCCGATACCATCATGGAAACCGTGCGCAAGGGTCGCAACAACACCATGCCGGCCTTCAGCGACTTCCTCGGCGAATCCAAGGTACACGTGCTGTCGGCGTATGTCTGGAGCCTGTCGAATCCCCAGACGCCCGTGAAATGATGTAATGGAACCTCAAGTCATCAAGATGTATGCGGCCCGCGAGCAAATCTACCCTCGCGAGGCCAAAGGACGCTACGCTACCTGGCGATGGGTATGCGTATGGCTTACCCAGCTCGCGTTCTACGGCTTGCCGTGGTTGACCTGGAATGGCAGGCAAGCCCTGCTGTTCGATTTGACCACGCGCAAGTTCTACATTTTCGGCGTCGTGCTGTGGCCCCAGGATTTCATCTATCTGGCGGCCCTGCTGATCATCTGTGCGTATTTGTTATTCCTCGTCACGGCCATTGCCGGGCGGGTGTGGTGCGGGTTTTCTTGCCCGCAAACGGTATACACGGAAATCTTCCTGTGGGTCGAACGCCGCATCGAGGGCACGCGCAGCGCGCGCATGGCCCTCGACAAGCAGGGCCCCTCCGTGCGCAAGGCGTTCAAGAAGACGGCCAAGCACCTGGTATGGGGCGCCATCGCCCTGTGGACGGGCTTTACCTTTGTCGGCTACTTCACGCCGATCAAGGAACTGGCGCGCGAGGTGACCACCCTCAATTTCGGTCCCTGGGAATGGTTCTGGGTCTTGTTCTACAGCCTGGCAACCTACGGCAACGCGGGCTGGCTGCGCGAGCAGGTGTGCAAATACATGTGCCCCTACGCGCGCTTCCAGAGCGCCATGTTCGACCAGGACACGCTGATCATCACCTACGATGCCAAGCGCGGCGAACCACGCGGCGCCATGAGCAAGAAGGCCGGCAACAACGACAAGCTGGGCGACTGCATCGATTGCACCCTGTGCGTGCAGGTGTGTCCGACCGGTATCGATATCCGCAACGGTCTGCAGTATGAATGCATCGGCTGCGCCGCCTGCGTCGATGCCTGCAATACGGTGATGGACAAGGTCGAGCGGCCGCGTGGCCTGATACGCTACAGCACCGACCATGCGATGGAAAACAACTTCAATTCGAAGCAGATCCGCCAGCGCGCCATGCGCCCGCGCGTGCTGATCTACACGTCCATCCTGGCCCTGATCATCATCGCCGTGTGTACGTCGCTGGCCCTGCGCACGCCCCTGAAGATGGACGTGATCCGCGACCGCGGTTCGATGGGACGCGAAGTGGAAGACGGCATGATCGAAAACGTCTACCGCCTGCAGATCATGAACACGTCCGAGCAAAGCCAGCATTTCAAAATCAGCGCATCCGGCTTGCCGGGTCTGACCTTGCTGACGCGCGACGAAGTGACCTTGCAGCCGACGGAAACGCTGGGCTGGCCGATCCGCCTGCGCGTGCCGCACGGCGTCGGCGAGAAGGGCTCGAACAAGATTGCGATCGAATTGCACTCGCTGGACGACCCGTCGCTGCATGTGCGCGAAAGCGCGGTGTTCATCGTGCCGCGGTGATGTTGATTTGGGGTCGGCCCCTCCGGGTCCGACCCCGTTATTTCGCCGTAGGGGTATCATCAATCATGCGTTAGGGTCACTTGATTTTCAACCCGGAAGCAAAAGCTGGGGGCGGACCCAAAGGGTCCGCCCCCAAGGAGAACACAATGTCCGACAGTCTGAAACTGCAACCTCCCGTTGCCCCGTGGTACAAACACCGCTGGCCATGGCTGCTGATGATCGGTCCCGGCCTGTCCGTGGTCGTCGGCAGCTTCATGGGCTATATCGCGTTTACGCAGCCCGATGCGCTGGTGGTGGGCGACTATTACAAGCAGGGCAAGGCGATCAACCAGGATTTGAAGCGCGACACGATCGCCAGCGACCTGGCCATGGATACGACCCTGTCGTATGACGTCGCTGCAGCGCGCCTGAGCGGCTCCGTGCACAGCTTCGGCAAGGCGTACCAGGGGCCTTTGCAGCTGCACCTGGCGCATGCGACCCTGCCGGAAAAGGATATCAAGCTGCTGGTGCAGCCCGATGCGGCCGGCAATTTTTCCGTGGCGCTGCCGATGCTCGAGCGCAGCCGCTGGCAAGTGCTGGTGGAAAACGACAAACGCGAGTGGCGCCTGTCCGGCATCTGGACCTGGCCCGTGCAACGCAGCATCGCGCTGCACGCGGATGAAGAGCTATAACGTACAGCGCCGGGAAAAAACCGTAGCGAGCGGCAGTGATTTGTGGCTGAGAAGCACAGCTGTGCTATAGCACAGCGAGCATCGCAGGCCGCAAAGCACGACGCGCAGTAGGTTTTGACGGTGCTGTTACTTGCAGACGTCGGTACCGGCCGTAATGGCTTTCAGCTTGGCCGGCTGCAAGATCTCGATCTCGCGGTTGGAGACGCGCAGCCAGCCTTCCTTCTTGAATTTCGACAATAAACGGCTGACGCTTTCGATGGTCAGGCCCAGGTAGTTGCCGATTTCCTCGCGCGACATGCGCAACTGAAATTTGCTGGCCGAATAGCCGCGCGCTTCATAGCGCGACGCCAGGTTGACGATAAAGGCGGCAAAACGCTGCGTCGCCTGCATGTTGCCCAGCAACAGCATGACACTTTGCTCGCGCGTGATTTCCTGGCTCATCATGCGGTGGAAATGGCGCAGCAGGGTCGGCATATTACCCAGCAATTGTTCCAGGCTGGAAAACGGGATTTCACACACTTCGCTGTCTTCCAGCGCCACCGCATTACAGTGGTGGCGGTCGGCGCTGATGGCGTCCATGCCCAGCAGTTCGCCCGCCATCTGGAAACCCGTCACCTGCTCTTCGCCGCCCGGATTGATCTGGTAGGTCTTGAAGTGGCCCAGACGGATCGCATACAGGTTCTGGAACGAGTCGCCGATGCGGAACAGCGAAGCGCCGCGCACGATCTTGCGGCGGCGGCCGATGATCTGGTCCAGTCTGTCCATGTCGCCCACGTCGAGGCCCATCGGCAGACACAATTGATGCATGCTGCAGGTCGAGCATCGCGCACGCAACGCTTCCACGGTCACTGTGGGCGAGGTTGGAGTGAGTAGCGCTTCAGTCATGTCGGTACCTTTTAGAAAATGCAACAACAAGTTTACTGCATACAGGGTTGCCGTGTGCCAATTTCACCGCAATTTCGCTGAATAAACGACGTTCCGACTTTAATTATATGGCAACATCGTCAAAAGCCCATGCGGAGAGGGCAATTTGCGTGGCGGCGCTTGCCAAGCTGGGGTATTGATAGGAAAATTCCTGACAGCATTATCTGCCGCCTGTGCCGCCCGGTACTGAAAAGGAAATCATGAAGCCTCTCGGCATCAAAGCAAAAGTCGCGCTGGCCACCAGCCTGACCTCGATCGCCATGATCGCGCTGGTCACCATGATCCAGGTGCAGCACATGCGCGACGATTTCACCAAGGTACTGTTGAGCCAGCAGTCGTCCCTGATCAGCCGCACCGCCGCCGAGCTCGACGACAAGCTGGGCATGCTGCTGCAGATCGTCACCCTGACGGCCCGGCAGCAGCCGCCAGAACTGATCACCCAGCCCGCCCAATTGCGCGAATACTATTCGCGCCGCTCGATGCTGGTGCTGTTCGACGACGTGCTGGTGCTCGACGCGCACGGCGCCGTCGTGGCCGACATGCCGGAAGTGGCGGGGCGCGCCGGCATCAACGTCGCCGAGCGCGAGTATTTCCAGACCGTGCTGCGCACGCGCCAGCCCATGATCACCGAGCCGATGCTGGGCAAATCGAGCGGCATGCCCATCGTGCAGATGGTCGCGCCCGTGCTGGGCGCCGATGGCCAGGTGGCCGGCGTGGTGATCGGCGTGCTGCGCCTGTACAAGGATAACCTGCTGGGGAGGTTGCGCTCGGAAAAGATCGGCAAGAGCGGCTATTACTTCGTCCTCACGCGCGGCGCCGTGCCGCGCTATGTGCTGCATCCCGACACCAGCCGTTTGCTGCAGCCGCGCCTGCCGAACGCCAACCTGACGACCACCCGGCTGCTGAAGGACGATGGCGAAGGCACCATGGTCAGCACCAACAGCCGCGGCATCACGGCCGTCAACAGCTTCAAGCGCCTGAAATCCGTAAATTGGCTGCTGGCCGCCTCGCTGCCCCTCGACGACGCCTTCGAACCGTTCGACGGCGTGCTGTACCGGTTGGTGCTGTGGAGCATCCTCGCCTCGCTGCTGGCCGCAGCCGTGCTGGGCTGGGTCACCGTGCGCCTGCTCTCGCCCCTGGTGCGCCTGCGCGACACCCTGCAGGCGCTGCGCACCAGCGGCAGCCGTTTCACTCCCGTGCCCGTGCAGCAGCGCGACGAGATCGGCGAGCTGACGGAAGCATTCAACGGCCTGATGAGCGAGCGCGACCGCTTGCAGCAGGAGCTCGAATCGCGCGCGGCGGAGCTGGAACAGGAGCGCGACCGGGCCGAGGCGGCCAACCGCGCGAAGAGCGATTTCGTGGCCAACATGAGCCATGAAATCCGCACGCCCCTCAATGCCGTGCTGGGCATGGTGTATTTGCTGGGCAATACCAAGCTCGATACGGAACAGCGCAAGTATCTGACCATGGTGCGCGTGGCGGGCCAGTCGCTGCTGGGCATCCTCAACGACGTGCTCGATTATTCGAAGATCGAGGCACGCCGCATGGAATTGTCGCCCGTCGAATTCGACCTCGACGAGGTCATGAACACGCTGGCCACGACGATGACGATGAACGCGGGCGAAAAGGAGCTGGAACTGGCGATTGCCGTCGAGCCCGACGTGCCGCGCCGCCTCATGGGCGACGCCCAGCGGCTGCAGCAAATTCTCGTCAACCTGGCCGGCAACGCCATCAAGTTTACCGAGAGCGGCGAAGTGGTGGTGGCCGTCAGCCTGGCAGAGAAAGACAAGGGCCGCGCCTGGCTGCGCTTCGAAGTGCGCGACACGGGCATCGGCATGACGGAGTTGCAGCAACAGCAGCTGTTTGCCGCGTTTTCGCAGGGCGACCAGAGCATCACGCGGCGCTTCGGCGGCACGGGCCTGGGCTTGGCCATCAGCAAACAGCTGATCCACATGATGGGCGGCGACATCGCCGTCGCCAGCAGCGAAGGCAAAGGCAGCCGCTTCTGGTTCAGCGTGCCGTTCGAGATGCTGGCGCAGCCGGCCGAAACGCGGCGCACGCCCACCCTGGGCCAGCTGCGCCTGCTGGTGGCCGACGACAACCGCACCACGCGCGAACTGATCGTCAAGCTGATCGAGGCGTGGGGCTGGCTGGCCGACGAAGTGGACTCCGGCTTTGCCGCTATCGAACTGTACCGTGAGCGCCTGGCGCAGCAGCAGCCGTACGACGTGGTGCTGGCCGACTGGCACATGCCCGTGATGGACGGCCTGGCCACGGCCAAGGCCATCCGCCAGGCAGCCAGCGGCCAGCGCCAGCCCATCGTGGTGATGGTCAACGCCTTCGCCCGCAACCACCTCGAGGAAATCTCCAGCGCGGCCGAGGCCGACGTCGTGCTGATGAAGCCCATCACGGGCTCGAGCCTGTTCGACGCCCTGCACCAGGCGCTGATTACCAAGCACGACGGCGGCGAGCAGCGCATGCTGCAGCAGCCGCTGGGCACGGAACTGGCCGGCGTGCATTTCCTGCTGGTGGAAGACAACCATTTGAACCAGGCCGTGGCGCGCGGCATCCTCGAACACATGGGCGCCACCCTCGACGTGGTGGGCGACGGCCTGCAAGCCGTGGAACGGCTGCGCACGGAAGCGCTGCGCTACGACATCGTGCTGATGGACATGCAGATGCCCGTCATGGACGGCTTCAGCGCCACCCACATCATCCGCACGGAACTACGCTTGAGCCTGCCCGTGATCGCCATGACGGCCGGCGTGCTGGCGTCCGAGCGCGAGCGCTGCATGACGGCCGGCATCAGCGATTTCATCGCCAAGCCCGTGGTGGTGGAAGAGATGATGGAAGTCATCCTGCGCCACCTGCCCAAGCGCCCGCCAGTGCAGACGGCGGGGCCGGCGCCCGTCGCCGATGAGGAAGTGTTTTCCATGGCGCCGCTGATGCGCGTGATGGGGCGCGACGCGAAGGGGCGCGGCGTGCTGCGGCGCATGGTGGAAGACGCGCTGAACAAGGGCATGACGCCCATGCGCGATGCCGAAACAGCCTTGCAGGCAGGCCGCCACAGCGACGTGGCGCGCATCCTGCACAGCGTGCGCGGCTCCGTCGGCACCCTGGGCACGAAACGCCTGATCCGCACCGCGTTCGCCACCGAGGAAGCCATCGATGCGGGCCGCCTCGACGAGGTGCCAGCGCTGCTGGCGCAGACGGCGCAGGAACTGGAGCAGGCGCTGGCGGCGGCGGCCGATTGGTTGTCCAGGCTGAAGGATTAAGCCTGCAACGTAAAACTGGGGTCAGGCCCCGGAACCTTGTCGGCTTACGCGCTTGCGCGCTAATCCGACCTACCCCATTTACGCCGGCACGCCCAGGATCACGCTGGACGCCTTGAAAATCGCCGTCACACTGCTGCCGATCTCGATGCCCAGCTCGGTGCTGCTCTGGTTGGTGATGATGGCGGCGATCGTGCCGCCACGGGGCAAGTCCAGCACCACTTCCGTGTTCACGGCGCCCGTCTGCACGCGCGTCACCAGCCCGGCCAGCTGGTTGCGTGCGGAAAAGCGCGCGCCTGCGCTGTCGGCCACGAGGATGATCGACGATGCCTTGATCAGCGCAAACGCTTCCGCGCCCGGCACCAGGCCCAGGCTGGCGCTACTGCCTTGCGTGACGATGGCCACGATGTGCTGGCCACCGGGCAATTCCAGCGTGACTTCGTCGTTGACGGCGCCCTGTTTCAGTTCGGCCACCTTGCCCAGGAATTGGTTGCGTGCCGTGGTTTTCATGGCCATTCTCCGTATGAGTAAAAGATCGTCGGCGATGCCTTCGGCCTGGCTGCCCAGCTGGCGCAGGTAGCGCGCATGCTCGCGCTCGATGATGCGGAAATTGTCGACCAGCTGGCGTCCCCGTTGCGTCAGCCGCGTGCCGCCGCCGCCCTTGCCGCCCGTCAGGCGTTCGACCAGCGGCTCGCCGGCCAGGTTGTTCATCGCGTCGATCGCGTCCCAGGCCGCCTTGTAGCTCATCTTGACGAGCTTGGCCGCCTGCGTGATGGAGCCGCACTCGGCGATGGCGCCCAGCAATTCCACCCGGCCGGCGCCACCCAGGTGCTCGCCTCCCACCGTCATCCATACCGAGCCTTGCAGGCCGATTTCCGCTGCCGCTGATTTATCCAATGCGTTCACCCAATGCCATGTGTTCTTCCCTGTTATCGATCTGTCCGTCGCGCAAGTACAGCACATGCTCGCCCAGGATGCGCGCATCTTCCGGATCATGAGTGATCAGGATCATGGGCACGTCCAGGCGCTGCTGCCACTGGCTCAGTTCCAGGCGCATTTTGACACGCAGGGCCGGATCGAGGGCGGCGAACGGCTCGTCGAGCAGCAGCGCGTTCGGCTCGGCCACGAGCGCCCTCGCCAGCGCCACCCTTTGGCGCTGGCCTCCGGACAACTCGTCGGGAAACTGGTGCGCCAGTTCCTGCAAGTGGAAGGCATCGAGCCAATGCTCGACCGTCTGCAATTTTTCGCGCGCACGCGGATTGAACCAGCCGCGCGCCAGGCCGAAGCCCACGTTCTGGCGCACCGTCAGGTGCGGGAACAGCGCGTAATCCTGGAACAGGTAGGCGACATTGCGCTGCTGCGGCGGCAAGTTGATGCCGGCGGCCGAGTCGAACAGGGTACGCCCGTTCAGGCGGATATGGCCCGCATCCGGTGTAAACAGTCCGGCAATGGCTTTGAGGGTCATGCTCTTGCCGGCGCCGGACGGGCCATACATGGCGATGCGCTGGCTGCCGGAGGTGCATTGCACGTGCAGGTCGAAACGGCGTTTGCCGGAGCGCAAGGTAGCGCGAATGTCGAGGTCGAGTTGCATGGGCGTCATCATAGGCCTCATTTGTGCGCGACGCGCCCGGGCGCCAGGCGGCCAGCCGACAGCAGCACCACGATGCAAACTAGCGAGATAATCACGACCAGCGTATTGGCCACCTCATCCTGACCCGCCTGCACGGCTTCATACACGGCCACCGACAGGGTCTGCGTCTTGCCGGGAATGCTGCCGGCCACCATCAGGGTGGCGCCGAATTCGCCGAGCGCGCGCACGAAGCCCAGCAGCACGCCGGCCAGGATGCCGCGCCAGGCCAGCGGCAAGGTGACGCGAAAGAAAATCGCCAGCTCCGAAATGCCCAGCACGCGGGCCGCCTGCTCCAGCTGGCCGTCAACCGCTTCGAAGGCGGCGCGCGCGGGCTTGAAGACGAGGGGAAAGGCGACCACCGTGGAAGCGATCACGGCGCCCTGCCACGTAAAGATCAGGTTGATGCCGAAGTTGTCCTGCAGCCAGATGCCCAAGGTGCCGCGCCGGCCCAGCAGCACCAGCAGGTAATAGCCGAGCACGGTGGGCGGCATCACCATTGGCAGGGTCAGCAGGGCGTCGAGCAGCTCGCGCCCGGGAAAACGCGTGCGCGCCAGCAGATAGCCCGTACCGATGCCGAACAGCAAATTGAGCGCCGTGGCCCAGGCCGCTACTTTCAGCGACAGGGCCAGCGCGGTCCAGGCGATATCCATGCGGGCGCGGTGGCGTTAGGGTTTCTTGAAGCCGTACTTGGCCAGGATGGCTTGCGCCGGCGCCGTCTGCAAATAGCTGACGAAGCGCTTCGCTTCGGCGGCATTGCCGCTGCCCTTGATGGTGGCGATCGGGTACAGCACGGGCGCGTCGAGCGGCACGTCCAGCACCACGTTCACCTTGTCTTTCATGATGGCCGCGTCGGTGGCGTAGACAAAGCCCGCATCGACTTCGCCGCGCGCCACATAGTCGAGCGACTGGCGCACGTTCTGCGTGCCGAGGGCTTTCGGCTGCACGGCTTCCCACAGCTTCGCCTTCTTCAGCGCGCCTTCCGAATAGCGGCCGACGGGCACGCTGGCCGGGTTGGCGATGGCCACGCGGGTCACGCCCTTGTGCGTCAGGTCGGCCAAAGCTTTGATGCCCAGCTTGCTATCGTGCGGCACGATCAGCACCAGGCTGTTGCCGACGAAGTCCATGCGGTCGGCCGGCAATACCAGGCCCTGCTTTTGCGCCGCATCCATGGTTTCCTGGTCGGCAGAGGCAAACACGTCGACGGGCGCGCCCTTGACGATCTGCTGCAGCAGCACGCCCGAGGCGGCAAAGTTCAGGGACACCTTGCTGCCCGGATACTGCGCCTCGTAGCTTTGCGCCGCATCCTTGAACGCGTTCGTCAGGCTGGCCGCGGCCGACACGACCACTTCGCCGGCAAGGGCGGAGGTAGCGGCAGTGGCGAGCAGGGTGACGCCAAGCAGGCGGGCGAGGGAGGTGAGGCGCAAGGTGAGGCACATGAGCGTATCCTGAATGAGAAGAGAACCAGGCCCGTAATATACACCGATATATAGCGTTCTGCCATTGCACAGATCAAGCCGGTACCAGGCCGATTCCCTGATATACTGTATATAAACACAGTATATCGAGGTGCACCATGGAATTGACGGACAAGCTGGAAATCCTGGCCGACGCGGCCAAGTACGACGCTTCCTGCGCCAGCAGCGGCGCGCCGAAGCGCGATTCCATCGGCAAGGACGGTTTTGGCGCCACCTCGGGCATGGGGATTTGCCACAGCTACACGCCGGACGGGCGCTGCGTCTCGCTGCTGAAGATACTGTTGACCAATTACTGCCTGTACGATTGCCAGTACTGCGTCAACCGCCGTACCTCGAACGTGCCGCGCGCGCGCTTTACGGTGGCCGAAGTGGTGAAACTGACCAGCGACTTTTACCTGCGCAACTACATCGACGGCCTGTTCCTCAGTTCCGGCATCATCCAGTCGGCCGACTACACGATGGAGCAACTGGTGCAGGTGGCGCGCGAATTGCGCGAAGTACACCAGTTCCGCGGCTACATCCACCTGAAAACCATCCCCGACGCCGATCCGGCCCTGGTCGCGCAGGCGGGCCGCTATGCCGACAGGCTCAGCGTCAACATCGAATTGCCGACCCAGGACAGCGTGCAGAAGCTGGCGCCGGAAAAGAGCGTGCACACGATCAAGCTGGCCATGGGCGCCATCCGCCGCAAGCTTGATGAAAAGGCGGAAGAACCGCGCTCGCCGCGCTTCGCGCCGGCCGGGCAAAGCACGCAGATGATCGTTGGCGCCGACGCCAGCGACGACCAGCAGATCCTCGCCACGGCCGAGACCCTGTACGGCAGCTATAAACTCAAGCGCGTGTACTACTCGGCCTTCAGCCCCATCCCCGACAGCCCGAAAAGCGTGCCGCTGGCGCCGCCGCCGATGCTGCGCGAACACCGGCTGTACCAGGCCGATTTCTTGCTGCGTAGCTATGGTTTCCAGGCCAGCGAACTGCTGCCCGCCAGCGGCGGCAACCTGGCGCTCGACATCGATCCGAAACTGGCGTGGGCGCTGGCGCACCGCGAACATTTTCCGCTGGACTTGAACCGCGCGGCGCAGCACATGATCGCGCGCGTGCCCGGCATCGGCCTGCGTAACGCGCAGCGCATCGTCGACCTGCGCCGTTTGCGGCAAGTGCGCTATGCCGACCTGTCGCGCCTGCGCTGCAGCATGAAAAAGATTGCCCCGTTCATCATCACGGCCGATTACTTTCCCGCACGCGACACCACCGCCTCGGAACAATTGCGCCGCGCCATGGCAGACGCACCGCAGCAATTGAACTTATGGCCGGAGCTGCAGGCAGCATGAGTACGTTCGTGCGGCTGGCGCAATCGTTCGACGCGTGGCGCGCGGCGGCGCGCGAACTGATCGCGCGCGGCGTGCCGCCTGCCGACGTGGCCTGGCAATCGCAGCCCGGCGACGGCGACCTGTTTTCCTCCACGCCAGAGGCCACGGATACCGGCGCGCCACCGCTGCGCCTGCCCCGCCAGCTGGTGGAACTGCTGGAGAGCGCCGCCTGTTTCAACGTGCATGACCGCTGGGCCTTCCTGTATCAGGTGCTGTGGCGCTGGCAGCAGGGCCAGCACGACGTGGTGTCCCCGGCCGACGCGGACGGCGCGCGCCTGCACGCCATGGTCAAGGCCGTGCACCGCGAGGAGCACGACATGCATGCGTATGTGCGCTTCCGCGAGCGGGCCGAAAGTGACGGCGCGCCCCGTTTTGTCGCCTGGTTCGAGCCCACGCACGAAGTGCTGCCGCAGGTGGCGCGCCACTTCGCGCGCCGCATGGGAAAGGCCAGCTGGATGATCGCCACGCCCGGCGCCAGCATGCTGTGGGATGGCGCCACCTTGCACGCGGGACCGGCCCTGCTGCGTGGCGCGGCAGACATCGACGATGCAGGCGAAGCGCTATGGCTGACGTACTACCGCAGCATCTTCAACCCCGCGCGCGTGAATGCCGACTTGCTGCACAGCCATATTCCCTCGCGCTTCTGGAAAAATTTACCCGAAGGCGCCATCGTGCCCACCATGCTGAGCGGCGCGGCCAACGGCGAGCGGCGCACGGGCCAAACCGCCAGCGTGGGACAGCGGCAGGGCGCCGCCATGATCCCGATCAGCGCAGAGCGGGCCCAGCCGATGCGCGAGGTAGCAACTAGCCTGGACCAGTGCCGCCGCTGCGCGCTGTGGCAGCACGCCACGCAAGCGGTGCCCGGCACAGGCCCGCACACCGCCCGCATCATGCTCGTCGGTGAACAACCGGGCGACCAGGAAGACCTGGCCGGACTGCCGTTCGTCGGCCCGGCCGGTGCGCTGCTGGACCAGGCCATGCGGGAAGCGGGCCTGGCGCGCGACAGCATTTATCTGACCAATGCCGTCAAGCATTTCAAGTGGGAACCGCGCGGCAAGCGCCGCCTGCACAAGACGCCTGCGCAGCGCGAAATCCTCGCCTGTCATGGCTGGCTGGAAGAAGAGATTGAACGTGGCAAACCACAGGTGATCGTGGCGCTGGGCAGCACGGCATTGAAATCCGTGCTGCAAGATGGCGCGGCCAGCATGACGCCGCTGATCGGCACGCCCATCGAACACGACGGGCGCTGGGTGGTGACCGTGTATCACCCGTCATATGTGCTGCGCGCACGGGACGAAGAGAGCCGGCGCCAGGCCTACGCGGTGATTGTCGATGGCTTGCGGCAGGCGCTGCGGCTACTGCACGAGCCGCATCACGGCGTCGCCGCCGGCACTTCCTGCGCCTCATCGCGCCGCGCATAGCGCTGCGCAATCACGGCGCAGATCATCAATTGAATCTGGTGGAACAGCATCAGCGGCAAAATCACCATGCCCAGCGAGTGCGTGGCGAACAAGACCTTGGCCATCGGTACGCCGCTGGCCAGGCTTTTCTTGGAACCGCAGAAAACGATGGCGATTTCATCTTCCTTGCTAAAGCCCAGGCGGCGGCTGATGAACGTCATCAGGCCCAGGACCAGGGCCAGCAGCACGATGCTGAACACGCCCAGGGCGACCAGGGTTTCCACCGAGATCGTGTGCCACAGGCCTTCGCTGACGGCTTCGCTGAAGGCCGTGTAGACCACCAGCAAAATGGAACCCTGGTCGACGAATTTCAGCATGGCCTTGTGGCGGTCGACCCAGCGGCCTATCCAGCGGCGCAGGAACTGGCCGGCCAGGAAGGGCAGCAGCAATTGCATGACAATCGATAAAACGGCGTCGACCGACGACTTGCTTTCCGCGCCCTTGGCCACCAACAGGCCCACCAGGATGGGGGCAAGAAAAATGCCGATGAAATTCGAGGCCGAAGCGCTGCAGATGGCGGCCGGCACATTGCCGCGCGCCATGGCCGTCAGCGCGATCGACGATTGCACGGTCGACGGCAAGGCGCACAGGAACAAAATGCCCACGTACAGCTCGGGCGTGAGGAAGGTCAGCGCCAGCGGCCGCAGGGCCAGGCCCAGCAGGGGGAACAAAATAAACGTGCTGGCCAGCACCAGCAAATGCAGGCGCCAGTGCATGATGCCGGCCACCACAGCTTCGCGCGACAGCTTGGCGCCATGCAGGAAGAACAGGGCGCCGATGGCGACGGTGGTGATATTGCCGAAGACCACGGCCGTCTGGCCCGTGCAGGGCAGGAAGCTGGCCAGCGCCACGGTGACGAGCAGGGCGATGGTGAAGTTGTCGGGTTTCAGATTGCGCAGCAGGGCGGCGGAAGAAAAAGAAGACATGCGGTGGCCTGGTAGCGGCCCAGCCTTGCAACACTGCGCCATGGATGACAAAAAGCGCCGGAATCGGCGCCAGTGCTGGCTATTCTAACCCTATCGCCAGACTACCTGCCTGGAAGCAAGCGTGGCTTGTGGACACAATGGCACAAAAAAAATGCCCTGTCCGCAGACAGGGCAACCCGGAGTAAAGTACAGCGCGAGGGATTAACCGGCGGCTTTGACTTTCAGCTCGTTCTTGATTTCTTTCACGCCGCTCACGGAAGCGACGATCTGCACGACGCGGTCACCCGCTTCGGCGCTCGGTACATCGCCCGACAGGACGACCACACCTTGCTGGGTTGCTACCTTGACTGGCAGGGCAGCGGCTTGCGCATCGGCGCTCAGGGCGGCCTTGGCCGAGGAAGTGATGGTTTCATCAGGGACGGCAGCGGCGGCGTTGGCGGCCACGACGGTGTCAGCAGGAGCTTGTGCTTTTGGGGCGGAGTCAGCTGCATGCGAAGCGGTGATCGAGGCGCCCGACAGTACGATAGCGGCGACCAGGGTATTGAACAGTTTCGATGTTTGCATGGTAGTTCCTCTCAATGAAGTTAAAAGCTTCTTACTTGGATAAAGCAACACTTTGAAGCGTCACATCTACCCATACAGCAAGCACCGTGCCAGATTTTAAATTTCATTCAAAATCAACGACTTACATGCAAACTCGATTTTTCCAGCCCGTTTCCGCCGGATCCGGCCCGAAAAACGGGGCTTTTTGTCGCCTGTCAGCGACAGAATGTGGCAACAATATCAATGTTTCAGGCTAAGCCGCTGATTTTTAACGCTTTATTTTTGTCGCTAATCAGCGACAGGGTCGCCGTCGGCCCGGAACAGGGCCGGCGTCAGCTCGTATTTCTGCAGTAAACGGTAGAACTCCGTACGGTTGCGGTCAGCCAGGCGGGCCGCGTCGGCCACGTTGCCGTCCGTCAGGCGCAGCAACTGGATCAGGTAGTCGCGCTCGAAGCGCTGCTTGGCTTCGTTATAGCTGAGCGCTTCGAGCGACGGCACGCGCAAGGCCCGTTGCACCAGCGACAAGGGCACCAGCGGCGCCGTGGCCAGCGCGCACACTTGCTCGACGACATTGACCAGTTGGCGTACGTTGCCCGGCCATGGCGCGGCCACCAGCGCCGTGAGGGCGTCGGGCGCGAAGCCGTTCAGGGTTTTTTGGTACTTGGCGGCCAGTTTCTGCAGGAAATGGTTTGCCAGCAAGGCGATGTCTTCGCGGCGCTCGGCCAGCGGCGGCAAGGTCAAGGTCACGACGTTGAGGCGGTAATACAGGTCTTCGCGGAATTGCCCTTCCGCCATGGCCACATCGAGGTCGCGGTGCGTGGCGGACAATAAGCGCACGTCGACGGGCCGCGTCTGGTCGGCGCCCACGGGCCGCACGGCCCGCTCCTGCAGCACGCGCAGCAATTTGACTTGCAGCGGCAGCGGCATGTCGCCGATCTCGTCCAGAAACAGGGTGCCGCCATCGGCCGCCTGAAATAAACCTTCGCGGTTGCCCACGGCGCCCGTAAACGAGCCTTTCACGTGGCCGAACAGTTCCGATTCCAGCAGTTGTTCGGGAATCGCGCCGCAGTTGACGGCGATGAACGGCGCCTTGGCGCGGCGGCTGGCGTTGTGCAGCGCGCGCGCCAGCAATTCCTTGCCCGTGCCGCTGGGGCCGCGGATCAGGATGCTGGCGTCGGAACCGGCCACCAGCTTGGCTTCGGCCAGCAGCTCGGCCATCTGCGCACTGCGGCTGATCAGTTCGGCACGCCAGCTTTCATCGCCGGACGCGGGCGCCGGCATGACGGTGGACAAGTTGATGGCGTACGCCACCTTTTCCATCAGCAACTTTCCGTCGAACGGCTTCGTCAGGTAGGCAAACGCGCCACGCGCCGTCGCATCGACGGCATCGGGAATGGTGCCGTGCGCCGTGAGCAAAATGACGGGCAGGGCCGCGTGCTGACGGCGGATTTCATCGAACAGGGCCAGGCCGTCGCGGCCCGGCAATTGCACATCGGTAATAACCAGGGCCGGCAATTCCACGGCCAGGCGCGCCAGCGCCGCTTCCGCGCTGCCCACGGCCGTCACGCGGTAGTTGCCCGCCTTCAAGCGGATGGTCAGCAAACGCAGCAGGTCGGGATCGTCGTCGACCAATAAAATGTGGGCGTGCTCGCTCATTTCGCCGCTCCCGCGGCAGGGCGCACGGACAGGCTGCGCTCGATGTTTTTCAGTGCTTCCAGCTTTTCATTGAGCAAGTCGTTGCGGCGCTGCGCGTCGCGCAACTGCGTGTTGAGCTTGTCGATGCTCTCTTCCTGGCGGCGCAGTTCCGCGTACTGGCTGCCGAGCAATTGCGCCAGCGGCGCCAGCAGCTGCGCATCCTTGCCCGTGGCCGTGGCCAGCGGTTCCAGCAACGCTTGCGCGCGGGCCAGGTCGCCGGGGCCGCGCACGGTCGCCTGCAGCATGGCGCGGCGGATCGTGTTGTGCGGCGCGTGGTCGGCCTTGGCCTGGTCCAGCTGCGCTTTCGCCAGTTCCGACGGCGTCATCAGGCGCAAGGCGCTTTGATACGCGAGCAGTTCGGCCAGCTGGGGGTCGGCCACGACCACCACGCGCGGCGGCGTCTGTACCAGCACGGGCGTCTGGGTGGGGGGCTTGGCGGCGCAAGCACCCAACAGCAGTGCACAGGCGGCCATGCCGGCCAGGGAAGTTCTCGTCATCATAAGGGCAGTTCTATCCGAAAATGCGCGCCAGCCTGGCGCGGTAAAAGAGTGACGCTGCCGTCGTGGGCGGCGATATATTCGCGCACGATGGACAGGCCAATGCCATTGCCGTTGCGCGCGCCGGCCGCCTGGCGCACTCCCTGGTAAAACGGTTCAAAAATGCGCGCGGCATCCTCGGGCGCCACGCCGGCGCCCTCGTCGATGCAATCGATGCGCACGCGGCCGCCTTCGCAAGACAGGGTGAAACGCACGGTGCCGCCCTCCGGGCTGAAACGCACGGCATTCGACAGCAAATTCGCCAGGGCGGTGGCCAGCTTGTCGCGGTCGGCCTGCACGATCAGGGACTCGCCCTGCACCTCGACCGTCAAACGGCGCGCCAGCCATTGCAGGCGCTGCGCGGCCACCACATCTTGCAGCAAGACCAGCAAGTCGACCTTGCTGTGCGCCAGATGCTGGGCGTCAAAAGCGGCGGTATTGTAGCGCAGCAAGTCTTCGATCTGGGTTTGCAGCGATGCCGTGTTTTGCTGCAGGATGCCGGCGATTTCGCGCTGGCCATCGCTGAGCTTGCCGGCCACCTCGTCTTCCAGCAAGGCCACGCCTTCGCGCAGGGCCGCCAGCGGCGTTTTCAGCTCATGCGAGATGTGGCGCAAAAAACGTTCCTTGTCGGCATCGAGGTCCGCCAGGCGCTGGCGCAGCCAGTCCAGCTGCTGGCCCAGGCGGCGCGTGTCGGCCGGGCCGCCGACGACGATGGGCTGGTCATAGCGCTTCTCGCCCAGGCGCTCGATGGCCGTCTCGATGCGGCGCAGCGGGCGCGAGAGTAAAAAACCGAAACAGGTGGCCAGCACGGCCGCCAGCAGCACGGCGCCGCCCACCAGCAGGCCCAGCAGGCGGCGCTGGCGCTCCAGCTCGGCCAGCAGCGCGTCATTGCGGCTGCCGATTTCCGTCTTGCTTTCGCGCGCCAGGCTGTCATTGATCTGCGTCATGCGGGCAAACGCGCGGTACACGACGGCGTGGCCATCGCGCTTGCGGCGTTTTCCAGCTTGCAAGACTTCCCACGCCGATTGCGCCTGCACCGTCCACTCGTCGGCCAGCTGGGGAGCGAACTCGGGCGTGGCGCGGTTCAGCACTTGCAGCGCCGCCGTCGCTTCCTCGCGGGCCGCCGCGTAGCGCTCGCGGAACACGGGATCGTCGAGCACAAGGAACTGGCGCGCGCTGCGCTCCATGGCCAGGGTGCGCTCGGACAGGCGCTGCGACTGTTCCGTCAGCGCAATCGCCTGCGCCGCCGTCTCGCGCCCCAGCCGGGCCAGGTGCTCCAGGGTCAGCAGGGCTTGCACGGAGGTGGCCGTCAAGATACCCGTCGTCAAAATGAAGGCGGCAAATAACAGTTGGCGAAAGGAAAGTCGGGACAAGGTAGGCGCCTTCGGTTCAGTCTGGAGTGCAAAAGGCGCATGGTACGCTAAGCCCCCATCCCGGGGCGCCACCTGTCCAAAAATAGTTTATTTTGCAACATTGTTGCTTTTCCGGCGAACAAGCAAGGCCCGGCGGCGGCGCACGAATACTCCTAGTACAATAGGGAAAAACTTCACGCAGGCATCAAAGTAGCCCACGGCCCTGGCATTGCGCCACTTTGCCCCCACATGTGATGCAGCCCCACCGACACTCCGAATCACCTACCGAAGAGATCCCATACCGCATGAGCACATTTGAAAAAGTCAGCAGCAACTTCATTCCAGTCTTGCAGGCAACCATCGAGCAATATGTCGAGCCAGCAACGGGCATGCGCCATATCCACATGCATACCGAGCAGGCTGAGATGGTGTTCCTGGTGGCCTTTCCCACTGTGCCGGAAGTGAGCGACGGACGCGCCCACATCCTCGAACACCTGGCCCTGTGCGGTTCGTCGCGCTACCCGGTGCGCGACCCGTTCTTCTCGATGCTGCGCCGCTCGACGGCCACCTTCATGAATGCGATGACCTATCCGGACCGCACCGTGTATCCGTTCGCCAGCACCGACCGCAAGGATTTCTTCAACCTGCTCGACGTGTACCTGGACGCCGCCTTCTTCCCCAACCTCGATTACCTGAATTTCCGCCAGGAAGGCTGGCGCCATGCCTTCGAAGGCGACAAGCTCGTGTACCAGGGCATCGTCTTCAATGAAATGAAGGGCGCCTTCAACAGCCCCATGCGTGCGCTCGACAGCGGCATCGCCAGCGCCTTGCTCAAGGGCACGACGTATGAAGTGGAATCGGGCGGCGATCCGCTGAATATCCCCGAGCTGACGCATGACATGCTGAAAGAATTCCACGCCAGCCATTATCACCCTTCGCAAGCCGTGATCATGACCGCCGGCAATATCGAAGCGTCGGCCGTGCAGGAGCAGGTCGCCGAGCGCGTGCTGTCCAAGCTCAGCGGCTTTAGCCCGCGCCGCCTGCCGCAGCTGGCGCCCGCGTGGACGGCACCGCAGGAAAACATCGTCAAGATTCCGTCGCAGGAAGCGCGCGACGATGAATTCGGCCTGCAATTTGCCTGGCTGATGGGCGAGTCGAGCGACCCCATCGCCTACTACCACGCGCATTTGCTGTCGCATGGCTTGCTGGGCGAATCGTCGGCGCCCGTCATGCGCGCCATGGAATCGGCCGGCTATGGCCGCCCATCGGACATGAATGGCCGCGACGCGGGCATCCGCCAGATGGTGTTCCACATCGGCATGGAAGGTTTAACCAAAGAACAGATCGCCGACGCGCACCAGCGCATCTGGGCCGCGCTGGAAGAAACGGCGGAAGAGGGCATACCCGCCGCCGTGCTGCACGCGGCCTTGCGCGACATCAAATACAGCCAGCGCGAAATCAGCAGCGGCCGCATGCCTTACGGCCTGGGCCGTTTGCTGCACGCCTTGCCGCTGGCCATGTACGACGGCAACGTGATGGACGCCTTCGACAATGCGGCCATCCTGGAAACGTTGGAGCAGCAGATCGACGACCCGGCCTTCTTCAAGCAGCTGGTACGCGAGCTGATCGCCAACCCGACCCGTTTGACGACGCACGTGGTGCCCGATGCCGCCTATTTCACGGACCGCGCCGCGCAGGAAGACGCCAAACTGGCGGCCCTGCAGGCAAAGCTGACGGATGCCGAGCGCGAACACATCGTGGCCGAGTCCGCCGCGCTGGAAGCGCATCAGCAACTGCCGTCGAATTCGGAAGTGCTGCCGCGCATCCGCCCGGGCGACGTCAGCGCCGCGCCGCGCCCGGCCCTGCCGATTCCACCGGCCGTCGATGGCGCCGTGGCCTTCAGCATTGCCTCGAACGGCATCAGCTATGCCAATGTGCTGTACGACGTATCGGGCTTGCCGGAAGCGTCGTGGCCCTGGCTGCGCCTGTACACGGACCTGGCGCCGGAACTGGGCGTGGGCGACATGTCGTTCGATGACGCCAGCGCCTGGCGCCAGAGCATGGTGCCGTCGTTCCACATCGGCCTGGAAGCCATCCCGCGCCCGCAGCAAGCGATGCGCGTGGAATTGTCGTTCTCGGCCAGCGGCTTGCGCGAAGAACACGCGGCGATCGCCGCCGTGCTGTCGGCCTGGATCGCCAAGCCACGCTTCGATGAAGAAGAGCGCCTGGCCTTCCTGATCGAAAGCCTGGTGCAGGACAAACTCTCCAGCCTGGCCGAATCGGGCAACCGCTACGCCATGCTGGCGTCGGCGGCCCCGCTGTCGCCAACGCGCCGCTTCGACGACATCGTCGGCGGCCCGGCAGCTTTGCCGTTCTACCGCCGTTTGCAGCAGTTGAGCAAGACGTCGGCAGGCTTGCAGGAAATCGCGCGCGAACTCGACACCCTGCATGCGCACATCATCGCCCAGCAGCCGACCGTGCTGTGCGCGGGCCTGGAGCAGGATGGCATCACGCTGGCACGTCTGCTCGAGTTGCCAGCGGCCAGCAAAGATGCGGCCGCGCCAGCCGTTGCCGCCGCTCCGGCTGCCTTGCCACTGGCCAACACGGCCCTGCATGCGACGAGCCAGATCAACCATTGCTTCGTTTCCTGGGCCGTGCCCGGCGTGCACAATCCGGACGCTGCGGCCCTGGCCGTCGCTGCCGAGCTGATGACCAACCAGGTGCTGCATACGGCCCTGCGCGAAAAAGGCGGCGCGTATGGCGGCAGCGCCAGCTACGCGGCCGGCGCCGGCACGTTCACGCTGAGCTCCTACCGCGATCCGCGCCTGGCCGGCACGTTCGCCGACTTCGGCACGACGCTCGACCAGATCCTCGACGGCGATTTCTCGCAAGAGCAGGTGGAAGAAGCGATCATCTGCGTCATCAAGGGCCTCGACAAGCCGCACTCGCCGTACGCGGAAGCGCTGACGGCGTGGAACATGCAGCAGCGGGGCACGACGGAAGCTGTGCGCCAGCAGTTCCGTACCGGCGTGCTCAATTGCACGCTGGCGCAGATCAAGGACGTCACGCGCACCTGGCTGAAAAACGGCCAGCAAAGCCGCGCCGCGTTTGCGGGCAATACGACGCAAGACCTGGCCGGCCTGGACGTGGTCGATTTGCTGGCGCTGGCTTCCTAAGCTGGCCGCAGACGTCGGATTACGCGCGGCTTTGCCGCGCTAATCCGACCTACCCGATCTGCCTGAGCCGTAGCGTAGGTCGGATTAGCGACGGCACGCCGCGTAATCCGACACCACCACCGATCAGCCAGGTACGGCGCCTGCTTCCATGTACATCAATTCCCACTGATGCCCATCGGGATCCTGGAAACTGTGGCCATACATGAAGCCGAAATCGATCGGCTCCTTGTAGATGCTGCCGCCCGCCTGGACGGCTTTTGCCACCAGCGCATCGACTTCGCCCCGGCTCTCGGCCGACAAACACACGAGCACTTCCGTCGCCACCTTGGTATCGCACAGCTGCTTGGGCGTGAATTGCTTGAATTTGTCGTGCGTCAACAGCATCACGAAGATATCGTCGGCAACGATCATGCACGTCGCCGTTTCATCCGTGAAATGGGCATTGAAACTGAAGCCCAGCGCCGTGAAAAACGCCACGGAGCGTTCCAGCGACTGGACGGGCAGATTGACAAAGATTTTGCGGGCCATCATGTCTCCTTGTGGGTCGTAGTTATGGATGCTGCCCGCCGATTCTACACCGCCTTTTTACGCGCCCGCGCGTCCCACAGTCTTCGGCGCGTAGCCGAAATAGCGGCTGAAGGCGGCACTGAAATTGGCCGGGTGACGGTAGCCCGTTTGCCAGCCCGCCTGCGCCACCTGGCAACCATTTTCCAGCAGTAACTTTGCCCGCTGCATGCGCAGCGCCAGCAGGGTGCGCTGCGGGCTGTCGTTGTAGCGGTAACGCCATCCCTGCTTGAGCTTGAACAAACTCAAGCCCGCTTGCGCGCACAGGTAATCGAGCGTGAGTGCCTGCGCCATCTGCTCCTGCATCAGCGCGTAGACGCGTTCCAATTTGACGATGTCGGCCTCGGACCAGCGCGGTACAAGAACGGGCACAGGCCGCAGTCCCCGCAGCTGTTCCGCCAGGATACTGAGCACGCTGATATGCACGGCCAGCGGGTCCGTCGCGCGCAGCAGCGAGCGGGCGTGCAGGGTAGCGGCCGCCGTGGTGGCCGCATGCGCCAGCTGGCGCGCGCCGCCGTGGGGCAGCAGAGACGCCAATCCCTCCGGCCAGTAGCGCGCCAGCGCCTCTTCATCGACCAGCACGCGCAATTGCGCCGCCCGTTGATGCGCCTCGAAACGGCGCTCGCCGCTGACGTGGCGAAACACCGTCATGGTCGTGTGACCGCCCTGGAAGCGCAATTGTTCGCCATCGCGCGTGGCGTAGGCAGACGCGCCTTCCAGGCCGATGGTGATCACCATGCCGCCCCCGTCGTCATGCTGCGATGGCTCGACGAGCGCAAGCCGTGGCCGGTAGTCGGAATGCACGAGCAGCAAACCCTGGTCGACCTGGCGCTGGTCGGCGCGGCACTCTTTCAACCCCGGGTCCAGCTGGCGCCGCGTCCAGCCTGCCGCTTCCCTCTCCTGTCCCCTCATCGCTCCTCCCCGTTTTCCCGCGCGCCGTCCCGCATACGAAATACGCCGCCGCGCATACAAATGCAAATGATAATTATTCTCATTGTTGCATAAAATGATGCTGATGCCCACCTCGCCGAAAGGAAGATCATGTCATTCGATACGCAACACGCCTTGCAACCGTACTGGGACCTGGCCGTCGCGCCCGTCCAGGCCGATGGACTGGCCGCCGCCCTGGAACTGGGTATTTTCGAGGTGCTGGCAACGCCGCACACGCCGGCGCAACTGGCGGACGTCCTGTCGCTACATGGGCCGCACACGGCCCTGCTGCTGGAATTGCTTTGGAGCATGCAGGTGCTGGAGCGCGACGGCGCCGATACTGAGGCACTACGCTACCGCTGCACGGCCACCACCTTGCAGTATTTCTGCCGCGACGCTGTTGCCTTTTGCGGCGACGCCTGGCTGTACCGGCTGCACGCGCTGCGCCATTTCGCCACGCAGCTCAACACCCTGGTGCGCGACGGCGGAAAAGTAACGCCCTACAGCACGGCGAGCGGGGTCAACTGGGCCACCGCCGCGCAGCAGCAGATCGGCCAGGAGCAGCGCGCCGTCACCATGCGCGCCGCCCTGTGCGTGATGCAGCGCGTCGCCCCGTTTGCGGACGGCAACACGCCGCTGCGCCTGCTCGACGCGGGCGGCGGTCCCGGCTGGGTGGCCATTGCGCTGGCGCAAGCCCATGCGGGCGTGCACGGCTGCGTTTTCGACTGGCCGGAAACGGTGGCCGTGGCGGCCGCGAACATCGCCCATGCGCAACTATCCGACCGCCTGGAGACCCTGGGCGGCGACCTGGACAGCGACGATATCGGCGGCGGCTACGACCTCATCTGGTGCTCGTCCGTGCTGCATTTCGTGCCAGACATGGCGGCTGCCTTGCGCAAGATGCAGGCGGCCCTGAAGCCCGGTGGCGTGCTCGTCTGCGTGCAGGCGGAAATCGCGGCGGCGCCGGGCGACGCGGCGCGCGTGCTGCCGTATTACTTGCCAATGCGCATGCTGGGCCGCACGGTGACACGGCACGGTGAATTGGCGCAGCTGCTGCGCGACACGGGCTGGCGGCAAGTGGAGCAATACGGCGCCAGCGATTTTCCCATGGCCCCCGTGCAGGTGCTGATTGCTCGTGCCTAACAATTACCATTTAGCAATTATCTTTTTTATAGCAAAAAAGGACGCAAATGCGCTAAGCTGTGCCGGCATTGATCGATGTCATCCGCAGCACTGTGCTGCCTTCACAAGGAACCCATCATGAGTCAAGCTATTGCAGGGAAAGTCGTCCTCATCACCGGTGCCAGCAGCGGCCTGGGCGAAGCCACCGCGCGCCATCTGGCCGCATTGGGCGCCTGCGTCGTGCTCGGTGCGCGCCGCATGGATTTGCTCAATACCATCGCCGAGGAAATCACGGCCGCCGGCGGCCAGGCCGCCATTGCCCAGACCGACGTCACTCAGGCGGGCGACCTGAAGCGCCTGGTCGACACGGCCCTGGCCGTGTTCGGCAAGGTCGATGTGATGATCAACAATGCGGGGCTGATGGCCATCGCGCCGATGAGCGCCTTGCAAGTCGACGAGTGGAACAACATGATCGATATCAACATCAAAGGCGTGTTGAACGGCATCGCCGCCGTCCTGCCATACTTCCAGGCGCAAAACAGCGGCCACTTCATCAATATCTCGTCGGTGGCGGGACAAAAAGTCTTCAGCCCGGGCGGCACCGTCTACAGCGGCACCAAGTTTGCCGTCAGCGCCATTTCAGAAGGCTTGCGCCACGAGCTGGCGGCCAGCGGCGGCACCATCCGCACCACCGTCATTGCGCCGGGCGCCGTCGACACGGAATTGAGCCAGGGCAGCAGCCACGCCGAGAGCGCCAAGGCCGTCAAGGAGTTCTACCAGATCGCCATTCCCGCCGATGCCGTGGCGCGCGCCATCGCGTATGCGATCGAGCAGCCGGCCGACGTGGCTATCAATGAGATCGTGCTGCGCCCGACGGCGCAGGCGTTTTAAGCGGCATCCTGTTGCAGCGACTCGATGATCAAGCCGGCCAGGCGCTCGACGGGCGGCCTGGACACGCTTGAGGCGCGCAGCAATTCCAGCGACAGCGGAGGCAGGGCGGGCAAGCCCGCTTCCACGTGATCGAGCGCGCGCACGGTCGAGGGCAAGCCCAGGCCCGTGCGCACCGTCACGCCCAGTCCGGCCGCCGCCGCCGCCCACAGTCCCGCCAGGCTGGGACTGGTAAACGCCGTGCGCCAGGCGATGCCGGCCCCGTCGAGCGCCTGCGTGGCGCAGCGCTGGAACAGGCATTCGCGGTCGAACGTAATGAGCGGCAAAGGCTCGCCAGACTCGGGCCGCCAGGCCAGACTGGAGGAGGCGATCCAGCGCATGGACGGTTCGGCAATATGCTGGCGCTGCTGCTGCGGATATTCGGCCACGTCAGCGATGCAGGCGCCGCCCCACAGCAGGGCCAGGTCCAGCTGGCCCATTGCCAGCCCTTCCATCAAGGCCGTGTTGCGCGCCACGTGCGCCTCGATGCGCACTTTCGGATGCGCGCGGGCAAAACGCCCCAGCACGTCGGGCAGCAAGGCTTCGCCAAAATCCTCCTGCAAGCCCAGCCGGATCCACCCTTCCAGTTCCGCGCCGCGCAAGGCGACGGCTGCCTCATCGTTGAGTTCCAGCAGGCGGCGCGCATAACCGAGCAGCACGTCGCCGGCCGGCGTCAGCGCCAGGCCCCGGCCATCCTTGCGGAACAGGGGCATGCCCGCCTGCTCCTCGAGTTTTTTCAGCTGCGCGCTGACGGCCGAGGTGGAGCGGCCCACCTTGTCGGCCGCGCGGGCAAAGCTGCCCAGCTCGATGCCAGCCACATAGCTGCGCAGAAAGGCGATGTCGAAATTAAGCAGGCTCATGGCGTGGAAGCAATCGTCCGGTTTTTTGGGATGGTACAGCGTAAATTATCTGATATTCAGAATGATCGTAGCGCGCGACACTGTCAGGGTCAACCACTTTTCTCTCCCTGCCATGAACACCAGTTGCCAAGCCATTCCCGTTCCTGTTCCCGTCACCGCGCCCGTGCTGGGCGACGCCCACCGCTGGAAAGTGCTCGCCGTCGGCGTGGCGGCCAATGCCAGCTTTTCCGCCGCCGCCAACGGCATGCCCACCACGGCCATCTGGCTGCGCAGCGGCTATCACCTGAGCAATACAGAACTGGGGGTGGCGCTGGGCGCCATGGGCCTGGGCGTGGCCCTGACCGAATTGCCATGGGGCATGGCCACCGACCGCTGGGGCGACCGCCCCGTGCTGCTGACCGGCTTGCTGGGCACCATGTTGGCGCTGCTGGCCTTGCTGCTGTGGATTACGCCCGCTGGCGGGTCCGTGCCGCCCTTATGGGCGCTGGCGGCGGGGCTGGCGCTGGTCGGCGTGCTGGGAGGCAGCGTGAACGGCGCCAGCGGCCGCGCCGTGATGCGCTGGTTCGGCCCCGGCGAACGGGGTTTTGCCATGAGCATCCGCCAGACGGCCGTGCCGCTGGGCGGCGGCCTCGGCGCCCTCATCCTGCCCAGCCTGGCATCGCGCTACGGCTTCATGCCCGTGTTTGGCGCCCTGGCCCTCGTATGCGGCCTGTCGGCGTTTTTTACGTGGCGCTGGATGCATGAGCCCGATTTCTCTGCCGAGGCCGCCAAGGGGCCGCACAATGCGTCCAAAAGCCTGTCCGGGATCAAGCCACTGCCACCGTTACGCAATCGAAAGGTCTGGCGCATGGTAGCCGCCATCGGCTTGCTGTGCGTGCCCCAGTTTGCCGTGCTCAGCTACGCCACCGTCTTCCTGCACGACCATGGCGGCCTGGGCCTGGCGGCCATCACGGCCGTGATGGTGGCCCTGCAGGCGGGCGCCATGGTGATGCGCATCTGGAGCGGACGCCATACGGACCGCCACGCGAACCGGCCCGCCTACCTGCGCGGCTCGGCCCTGGTGGCGCTGGCGTCATTCATTTTTCTCGGATGCATCGCCTGGCTGGAGGCGCCGGGCTGGCTGCTGATGGCCGCCGTGGTGCTCGCCGGCATCGCCGTGTCCGCCTGGCATGGCGTGGCCTACACGGAGCTGGCCACGGAAGCGGGCGGCGCCAATGCGGGCACGGCCCTGGGCATGGCGAACACGGCCGTCTACGTGGGGCTGTTCCTCACGCCGATGGCCATCCCGCACCTGCTGGCGGCCAGCAACTGGTCCGTCGTATGGTGGCTGGCGGGACTGGTGGCGCTGCTGACCTGGCCGCTGTTTCCAAAGCCTTAAGAAAGCGGCGAAATCCTGTAAACGCAGCGCATCGCGTTCGCCAGCACGTGCTGCTCGCGCACGATGCTGGCGCTTGGCCCCACCACTTCCTGGAACAGCTGCAGTTCGGAGCGGCAAAAGCCCTGGCAGGTGCGCGCCGCGGCGCAGATGGGGCAGTGGTCTTCGATCAGCAGCCAGTCGTCGCCGTCCGCTTCCACGCGCGCCATATACCCCTCTTCATCGCGCACGGCGGCCAGCTGCTGCAGCCGCGTGGGCAAGTCCGGCGCCGAGCACGCAAGCGCATACGCGCTGCGGCTTTCCTCTTCGCGCTGCGTGATCAGTTTATCCAGGCCCGCCTCGCCGAACAGCTGGCGCACGGAGCCGATCAGCTTGATCGTCAGCTGCGCATGCGTGTCGGGAAAGCGCGCATTGCCCGCTTCCGTCAAGACCCAGTTCTGGCGCGGCCGTCCCGCGCCCGCCTGCGCTTCCTGGCGTCCTTCGATCAGGCCTGCCGCCACCAGCTTTTGCACTTGCTGGCGCGCCGCTTCGCCCGTCATGTCCAGGGTCTTGGCCAGGGTCGCCGTGGAGACGGGTCCCTTGGTCTTGATGAAATACAGGATGCGCTCCGTCGTTTGCGGCGCTTCGCTATTATCCAAACGTTTACTTGTGTAATTCATTTCGCTCAACTATCATGGGGCCAGTTAACCAACTAATTGCTTGCATAATAGGCCGGTAGCTCCCCGCTGTCGAGGAGTTTCCACGCCTGCATGCCAGCAAGGTACTCTTTTGACAGGATTTTCCCATGCAACTGTCTCACTCCATCTGGCTGTTTTACTCCATCCTCGCTACCGGCCTGGCCTCCTGGCTCACCCTGGCCGCCATCAACAACCTGCACGCCTTCCACGGCTCCGTCTGGGCCATCGGCAACACCATGCGCATGGACCCGCTGCGCCAGGACCCGACCATCCAGACGCCGCTGCTGCGCCGCGCGCTCACCTCATTGACCTTGCACCGGCTCTCGCTGGGCGTGGTACTGGCGCTGCAACTGCTGGCCGCCATCGCCGCCTGGACGGGCGTGGCGCTGTTGTTCGGCGGCGGCCTGGCTGCTGGCTTGCCCTGGCTGAACCTGGCCTTGTGCGCGATGGCCACCTTTTTGCTGCTGATGCACCTGGGCGGCCTGTGGTTCGGCTACTGGATCGCGCAGGAAGGCTTGCAGACGACGCACCTGGTGCTGCTGCTGTGGACCATAGCCCTGTTTGTACTCTTCAACGCGCAGCGGACCTGACCAGCCTCCGCTGCGCCTCTTCTTCCCTTTGTACTTTTCCCTCTTTGTACTTTTCCCTTTGTACTGCTGTAAAGGACTTCATCATGAATACGAAAATCGTCGGCGCCTCCGCGCTGGCCATCGCCCTGGCCGTCGCGGGCGCCGCGCTGACCCCGCGCGCAGACTCGCATGCGGCCGATGCCGCCGCCTCCCCCGCCACCAAGGTGGCGCTGGTCCCCGTCGTGCTGGGCACGCAGGAACGCTTTTTTGCGGGCGTGGGCGAACTGGAAGCGGCGCGGCAAGTACAAGTGGCCGCCGAAACGGGCGGCCGGATCACGCAGATCCGCTTCGAATCGGGGCAAACCGTGGCGGCCGGCGCCGTGCTGGTACAGCTCAATGACGCGCCGGAACAGGCGGCCCTGCTGCGCCAGCGCGCACAGCTGAAAAACGCGGAAAGCAGCCATGCGCGCACGGCGCAGATGGTCAAGGAAAAAGCGGCCACGCAGGAGCAATTGGATAGCGCCCTGGCCGCGCGCGATGCGGCCCTGGGCGACGTGCGCCAGACGGAGGCGCTGATCGCGCAAAAGACCATCCGCGCCCCGTTCGCGGGGCAGCTGGGCATCCGCAAGGTGCACGCGGGCCAGTACCTGAACGCGGCCGACACGGTGGCCAGCCTGATCGACACGAAGTCGCTGATGGTGAACTTCGCCCTCGATGAACAGAGCAGCGCCAAGCTGGCGCCGGGCCAGGCCGTGCAAGTGCTGGTGGACGCGTATCCGGGCGACGTCTTTACGGCGAAGATCAACGCCATCGACCCGCTGATCGCCCGCTCGCGCATGGTGCAGGTACAGGCGGCGCTCAGCAATCCGCGCGGCGCCTTAAAAGCCGGCATGTACGCGAATGTGCGCGTGGCGCGCGAGGCGGGCCAGCAGCTGACGGTACCGGAAACGGCCGTGACCTACAGCGCGTATGGCGACACGGTGTTTGTCGCGCAGCAGGAGGGCAAACAGCCGCTCACCGTCAAGCGCGTGGGCGTCAAACTGGGCGAGCGGGCAGGGGGCCGTGTCGCCATTATCGATGGCTTGCGCGAAGGGCAGCGCGTGGTCGCTTCGGGCCAGCTGAAACTGGCCGACGGCATGGCCGTGCAAGCCGTGGCCAATACCCTGGACGAGGCCAAGCGCGCCGCGCCCAAGGCCGGTTCCTAAGGAGCGCACACGATGAAATTTACCGATTTATTCGTGCGCCGCCCCGTGCTGGCGCTGGTGATCAGCACCCTGATTTTGATGCTGGGCGTGATCGCCATCCTGCAGCTGCCGATACGCCAGTATCCGATGCTCGAATCATCGACCATCACGGTGAAAACCACGTATCCGGGCGCCTCGGCGGAACTGATGCAGGGTTTTGTCACGCAGCCGATCGCGCAAGCCGTGTCGTCCGTGGAAGGCATCGATTACCTGACCTCGTCGTCGGTGCAGGGCAGCAGCACCGTCACCGTGCGCATGGAACTGAACCGCGATTCCACGCAGGCGTTGACGGAAGTGATGGCCAAGGTCAACCAGGTGCGCTACAAGCTGCCCGAAGGTGCTTTTGACCCCGTCATCGAGCGCTCGGCCGGCGATTCCTCGGCCGTGGCCTACGTGGGCTTTGCCAGCGAGAGCGTCTCGGCGCCCGCACTGACGGACTACCTGGCGCGCGTGGTGCAGCCGATGTTCGCCACCATCGACGGCGTGGCCAAGGTCGACGTGTATGGCGGCCAGCAGCTGGCCATGCGTTTGTGGATCGACCCGGCAAAATTAGCGGCGCGCGGCTTGACGGCAGCCGACGTGGCCGACGCCGTGCGGCGCAATAACTACCAGGCGGCGCCGGGCAAGGTGAAGGGACAATTCGTCGTCTCCAACATCAGCGTCAACACAGATCTGACCAGCGTGGCCGAGTTCCGCGACATGGTCATCCGCAAGGGCGGCGATGACAGCGCGTCGCTCGTGCGCCTGAAGGACGTGGGCACGGTGGAACTGGGCGCGGCCGCCACGGAAACGAGCGGCATCATGGACGGCGTGCCGGCCGTGTACCTGGGCCTGTCGCCCACGCCGGGCGGCAACCCGCTGGTGATCGTCGACGGCATCAAGAAGCTGCTGCCCGAGATCCAGAAAACCCTGCCGCCCGGCGTGAAAGTGGAGCTGGCGTTCGAGACGGCGCGCTTCATCCAGTCGTCCATCGACGAGGTGGCGCACACCCTGCTCGAAGCGCTGCTGATCGTCGTCATCGTCATCTACCTGTGCATGGGTTCCCTGCGCTCCGTGCTGATTCCCGTCGTGACGATTCCGCTGTCGATGCTGGGCGCGGCGGCGCTGATGCTGGCCTTCGGCTTCAGCATCAATCTGCTCACCCTGCTGGCGATGGTGCTGGCCGTGGGCCTGGTGGTCGACGACGCCATCGTCGTGGTGGAAAACGTGCACCGGCATATCGAGGAAGGCAAGACGCCCGTGGCCGCCGCGCTGGTCGGTGCGCGCGAAGTGGCCGGCCCCGTGATCGCCATGACGATCACGCTGGCGGCCGTGTATGCGCCCATCGGCATGATGGGGGGCCTCACGGGAGCGCTGTTCAAGGAATTCGCGCTGACCCTGGCCGGCGCCGTGGTGGTGTCGGGCGTGGTGGCATTGACCCTGTCTCCCGTGATGAGCTCCTTGCTGCTGCAGCCGAAACAATCGGAAGGGCGCATGGCGCGCGCCGCCGAGCATTTCTTCGAAGGTTTGACCAGCCGCTATGCGCGCCTGCTGGACCGCTCGCTGCACCACCGCTGGCTGAGTGCCGGTTTCGCCGCGCTGGTGATGGTGAGTCTGCCGTTCCTGTACCTGCTGCCGCAGCGCGAACTGGCGCCGGCGGAAGACCAGGCCAGCGTGTTGACGGCGATCAAGGCGCCGCAGCACGCCAACCTCGATTACGTCGAGCGCTTTTCGTACAAGCTCGATGCCATCTACAAGCATATCCCCGAAACGCACTCGCGCTGGATCATCAACGGCGGCGAAGGTCCGGCATCGAGCATCGGCGGCATCAACCTGACGCCGTGGGCCGAACGCGCGCGCAACGCGGCCGTCATCCAGGCGGAATTGCAGCACGCCGTGGGCGACGTGGAAGGCACCAGCATCTTCGCCTTCCAGCTAGCGCCCTTGCCCGGATCGAGCGGCGGCTTGCCCGTGCAGATGGTGCTGCGCAGCGCGCAGGATTACGCCACCCTGTTCCGCACCATGGAAGACGTCAAGCAGCGCGCGCGCGACAGCGGCCTGTTTGCCGTCGTCGACAGCGACCTCGATTACAACAACCCCGTGGTGAAAGTGCGCGTGGACCGCTCGAAGGCGAACAGCCTGGGCATCCGCATGCAGGACATCGGCGAATCGCTGGCCGTGCTGGTGGGCGAAAATTATCTGAACCGCTTCGGCATGGATGGCCGCGCCTATGACGTCATCGCGCAAAGCCCGCGCGAACAGCGACTCACGGCGCAAGCCCTGACGCAGCAGTACGTGCGCGCCGACGATGGCAGCCTGCTGCCCCTGTCCGCCGTCGTCTCGGTGACGGAACAGATCGAGCCGAACATGCTGACCCAGTTCAACCAGCAAAACGCGGCCACCTTCCAGGGCGTGCCGGCGCCCGGCGTGACCCTGGGCGACGCCGTCGCCTTCCTCGACGGCGTGGCGAAAACCCTGCCGCCCGGCTTCAGCTACGACTGGCAGTCCGACGCGCGCCAGTTCGCCACGGAAGGCAATGCCCTGCTGCTGGCCTTCCTGGCGGCCGTCGTCGTCATCTACCTGGTGCTGGCGGCCCAGTACGAAAGCCTGACGGACCCGCTGATCATCCTGATCACGGTACCGCTATCGATTTGCGGCGCGCTGATTCCGCTGGCGCTCGGCTATGCCACCGTCAACATCTACACGCAGATCGGCCTCGTGACCCTGATTGGCTTGATCAGCAAGCACGGCATCCTGATGGTGGAATTTGCCAACGAATTGCAGGTGCATGAACAGCTCGACCGCATCACGGCCATCCGCAAGGCGGCGCAGATCCGCCTGCGCCCGATCTTGATGACGACGGCCGCCATGGTGGTGGGCCTCGTGCCGCTGCTGTTCGCTTCCGGCGCGGGCGCCAACAGCCGCTTCGGCCTCGGTGTCGTGATCGTCTCGGGCATGTTGATCGGCACCTTCTTTACCCTGTTCGTGCTGCCCACCGTGTACACCTTTCTGGCCCGCCGCCACACGGCCGACCATGCCACGCCGCGCGCCCGCGACCTGTCGCAGGCGCTGAAGGAATCCCCATGAAAAATTACCGCTATCTTGTCGCCCTTTTCCCCGTGCTGGCCGGCTGCGCCGTCAGCCCCGCCTACGTCACGCCGGGCACGCCCGCCATCACCCTGGCCAGCCCGCAGCAAGCGCAATTCGCAGCTGGCACGGGCGCCGTCAGCGAGGCCGCTTGGTGGACGTTTTTCGATGATGCACGGCTGTCGCAGCTGATCGCCAGCGCGCTCGCACACAACCTCGATATCGCGCAGGCGCAGGCCAACCTGCTGGCCGCGCGCGCCGTCTTCGACGAGCGCCGGCTCGATGAACTGCCCGCTGTCACGGGGCAGGCGGGCTGGCAGCGCACGGTGCAGCAGGACACACCCGATAGCCGCACCGCCAGCGCCAGCACGCGCGTGGGATTCGACGCGCAATGGGAGATCGACCTGTTCGGCCGCCTCGCGCACATGAGCCGTTCGGCGCAGGCGCGCGCCGATGCGGCGCAGGCGGACTTGCGGCAAGTGCGGCTGACGATCGCCGCCGAGGTGGCGCGCAATTACTACGAGGCGCTGGGCTACCAGCAAAACCTGGCGCTGACGCAGGCGCAGGTGCAAAGCTGGCGCGACACGGTGGCATTGATCGACGCGCGCATCCGCGCCGGCAGCGGCTTGCCGGAAGAACGTCACAACGCGCTGGCCAACCTGGCGCGCAGCGAGGCGGCATTGCCACCGTTGCAGGCGGGCCTGCGCCAGGCGCAGTACCGGCTCGATGTGCTGAGCGGGCAAGCGCCTGGCGCCATCGCGCTGGCGACCACACCGCGCCAGCAGGCGCCGCTGGCGGGCCAGCTTCCCCTCGGTGACGTGAATCAGCTGATCAAGCAGCGGCCCGACGTGGTGCGCGCCGAGCGCCTGCTGGCCGCCTCCAGCGAAGACGTGGGTGCCGCCACGGCCGACCTGTATCCGCGTCTGAGCCTCGGCGGTTTCCTGGGCTTCTTTGCCCTGCGCGGCAGCGGCGTGTTCGATGGCGGCGCGCGCGCCTTTGAGGTGGCGCCCTCCGTCAGCTATCCGGCCTTCCGCCTGGACAGCGTGAAGGCGCGCTTGCGCGGCACGCAGGCCGAGGCGCAGGGCGCGCTGGCACGCTATGAACACACGATGTTATTGGCGCAGGAAGACGTGGAAAACGCCGTCACGCAGCTGGCGGAAAACCAGACGCGATTGGCCTCCCTGCTGGAATCGGCGCGCCACGGCAACGCGGCCCTCGGCATCGCCAGCACGCGCTATGCGGGCGGCGGTGGCAGCTATCAGGCCGTGCTGGAAAACCAGCGCGCCTTGTACGATATCCGGCGCGAAGCGCTGCTGGCGGAGACGGCATCCTACATCGATGCGATTGCCCTGTACAAGGCGCTGGGATGGGGGCAAACTATGTAGCATTTTTCGATCAGGAGGAAATCCGATGTTCACGCAAGGCAGCTGGCTCAATCCACCGGAAAACTGGTCCGCCGACGGCGCGCAATTGCGCGTGACGACGGATGCGAACACGGATTTCTGGCGCAAGACCTCGTATGGTTTTATCCGCGACAGCGGCCACTTTTTCGGCACGGAAGTCGATGGCGATTTCACGGCGCAGCTGCACGTGGCGGCACAGTATTCCGCACTGTACGACCAGGCCGGCATGATGGTGCGCATCGACGAGCAACACTGGATCAAATGCGGCGTCGAATTTTCCGACGGCCAGCTGCTGTTGAGCACCGTGCTGACGGTGGATAAATCGGATTGGGCCGTCAGCATCGCGCCCGCCATGCCGGACGGTTTCTGGCTGCGCGTGACGGTGGAAAAGGGCGTCATCCGGGTGCAGTATTCGACCGATGGCAAGCTGTGGCCGCTGCTGCGCCTGGCGCCGTTTCCCGAGGCCAGCCACTACCGCGTGGGGCCCATGTGCTGCACGCCGGAACGCGGTGGCCTGGAAGTGGTTTTTTCGCAGTTTTCCACCGGTCCTGCGCTGCAAAAAGCGTTGCATGATTTAAGCTGATTTTCCAGCATAAAATCACGGCTGTTTATTCGTGCTGGTTGAGCGAGCGGTGCACGTCTTTCGACTCGTTGCGCCCCGGCCTGTCATCGGCCAGCTTGCCCGCTTCGCTGTGCGGCTGCTGGGCCACGCCCTTGACGTGGTCGCGGTGTTCCGGCTGTCCCAGGCCAGGCAGGTTTTCCTGCTCCACGACATCTGGCGGGCTCTGTGGCGTAATCACATTGTTCGCCCAGTGGCCACTGGCGACATTGCCGCTGGCGGGCTTGCCGCCGCCCTGGTTGGCATAGGCGTCGCCATCCGCTTGCGCGGCAGCGGTCTTGTCCATGCCGCTATTGCGGGCCTGGTCTGCGGGCTTCGAGGGGGTATCGTTCATTGCGCTTCTCCTGCCAATAGTCGATAAAATCCCATCTTGAGCCGATAATTCCTACTGCGCAGCCAGCGCGCGGCTAGTCTTCCTGTAGGAAAATGCCGCGCGCGGTGCCGCTTTACGCGGCCGCCGGCGCCACCCACGTCTCGTGCAAATGGCGCCACAGCAGGGCGCCGCTGGCCGTTTTTTCATACACGACGGTGGACCAGCGCTCGGTGTTTTCCGCGCCGGGCAGCGACTGGAATTCGCGGTAGGACACGGTGGCGCCGGCCGCACTTTCCTGTATCAGAACGAGATCCGAAATGCGCATCTGCAAGCCCGGACGGCTGCCGCCGGCGGCGCGGAAAAACGCCGCCAGGCCAGCGCCATCGAGCTGCTTGCCACCCGGTGACACCATCGTGAAAGCGGGCGAGAAACGCGCGAGCAAATCAGCGCAATGTTCGGGCGCCGTGGCTGCGCCGGAAAGCCATGCGCGGATCAGCACATGCGTGGATAAAACGTCGTCAAAATAAAGATTTGTAGCATTCATTTTTTGCTTGCTCCATGGTGATGTAACAGGTCGAGAACGGCGCGGTTGTCGATGCGCAGGCACAGCACCAAAGGCAGCACGCACACGCTGGCGGCCAAGGCAAAGCACCAGTGAAACACCTGCGCCGCGCGCGCATGCAGGGCGGGGTCGTCCAGCGATGCGATACCGTGCGCGGCCAGCAAGCCATTGAGCAGTACGCTGAGCAGCGCCACGCCCAGGCAAAAGCCCAGCTGGCGGTTGATATTCCACACGGCGCTGGCCTGGCTCAGCTGCGCGTCCGGTGTGCGCAAAAACGCCGTGCTTTGCGCCGTGCTGCTGCACAAGCCGCCGCCAAAGCCCATGACGGCATAGGCGCCGGCCAGCCAGAATAATTGATCTGCGGAGTCCACCCGCAGCAGCATCAGCATGCCCGCCGCCTGCAGCAGGGCGCCCGCGATGAACAGCGGCTGCGGCCCCACGCGGCGGTAGCTTTTGCCGGTGAGCGAAATGGCCGCAAACGAGGCCAGCGCCCACGGCAGCATCAAGGCGCCCGCCGTCGAGGCCGGCATGCCCAGCACGCCCTGCAGATACAGCATGGCCAGCAGGCTCACGCCCATGAACACGCCCGGCACCAGCAGGTACATCAGCATGGCAATGCGCAGCAGCGGCTCGGCGGCCAGGCGCAGGTTGAGCAGCGGCGTCGACTTGCGCAACGCGCCGCGCACATAGCCCCACGCGCAGGCGGCGCCCAGCGCCAGCACGCCGGCGCCGGTCAGCAACTCGCCCGGCGTACCGAGCATGGTCAAGCCCAGCAGCAGCAGCAAAATCGCCGTGCTGCCCGCCAGCAGGCCGCCCACGTCGAGACGGGGCACGGCCGCGCGCGGGGGATCGGGACGCAGCCAGCAGGCGGCCAGCAGCAGCGCCAGCGCCGCGAACGGCACGTTCAAATAAAAAATCGCCCGCCACGACAGGCTGTCGACGATCACGCCGCCCAAGGCGGGCGACAGCGCGGGCGCCAGCAAGCCCACCAGCATGATGACGGAGGACAGGCCGGGGCGCTCCGCAGGTTGATATAGCTGGTAGGTCATGCTTTGCCCCAGCGGAATGAGCAGGCCGCCACCGAGGCCCTGCACGCAGCGCCAGGCAATCAGCGCCTCGATCGAGGGGGCCAGACCGGCGCCGATGCTCGCGCATAAAAAAGTTAGCAACGATGCCATGAACACGGTTTTGCTGCCATAACAGGCAGCCAGCCAGGCACTGGCGGGAATGACGATGGTCAGGCCGAGGATATAGGCGGTGCTGATCCAGGCCAGCTGCGCCACCGAGGCGTGCAGGGCATGGCCGATGTCGGGGTAGGCGACGCTGGTGATGAACATGTTGATCAGGTCGACGAAAAACCCCAGCAGATAGATGGCCGCCACTTTTTTGCGATAGTCCATGGTGCTCCAAATGGCAAACGGCCAGCTTAAACGCCCATCGTCATTTGCGTAACGGGCCAGCGCCGATTACACTGTCAAACCCATTTTGACAAAGCCCCGCAACCCGCATCTCTTCTTATTTATGATCAGTCTTGACCGCCTGGGTATTTTCATTGCCATCGTCGACGCCGGTTCGCTGACGGCCGCCGCCGCCGTGCTGGGCCAGAGCAAGGCCGTCGTCAGTTTTAATTTGAAACAGCTGGAGGCGGAGCTGGGCGTGTCGCTGCTCACGCGCAGCACGCGCAGCCTGGCGCTGACGGACGTGGGGCGGCGCTTTTACGAGGATTGCCAGCGCGTGCTGAGCGAAGCGCATGGCGCCATCGAGACGGCGCGCCAGGGCCAGCAAGGCTTACGCGGCACCCTGCGCCTGACCACCACCGTCGAATACGGCAGCCGCACGGTGATCCCCGCACTGATCGCCTTCGCCGCCGCCCACCCGCAGCTGCAGATCCAGCATTCGTCTTCATCGTCGCACGAAGACCTGATCTCGGGCCGCTATGACCTGGCCATCCGCATGGGTTCCCTCAACGATTCGAGTTACCGCGCCGCGCTGATCGAGCCGTACGCGATCTGGCCCGTCGCCTCGCCCGCCTACCTGGCCAGCCGGCCCGGCACGAAGATCGCCACCTTGGACGACTTGCAGCGCGCGCGCTGGCTGGCGCACAGCCGCCTGGCCTCGCCCCTGCGCTGGGACGTGCAGACACCCGACGGCCCCGCCGCCTTCGCCGTGCAGGACGACGCCGCCATCCATTCCGACTCCGCCTCGGCGCTGCTGGGCTTTGCCCTGGGCGGCTGCGGCGTGGCCCTGCTGCCGCAGTGGCTGGTGGAGGGGGAGGTGCGCGCGGGACGCCTGCGCCGCCTGCTGCCCGACGTCGTCTTCCCGGAACAGGGCGTGTATGCCGTGTATCCGAACACCCAGCATATTGCGGAAAAAGTGCGCGCCTTTATCGACTTTTTGCGCGCGTTCGTGGGCGCGCCCGACTGAGATTTCAATTCGTCAATATTTGATGAGGTCAACGATTTCCAAGGGGCAAACGGGCGCCCCTTTCGGTGTGTACGGCCTACACTGAAGGGACGTTGTTCATCGAATGGAGACCATCATGGCACATACATTGGCAGCAGTTTTCGCCGTGCGCGACATGGCCGAGCGCGCCCGGCACGACCTGATCACGGCGGGATTTCCCAGCGCCAACATCCGCCTGCACGATGCGGGCAGCGACGAATTTTCCGCCACGGAAAATATCCGCCGCGACGACAGCGACAGCCTGCTCGACAACATCAAGCATTTCTTCACGGACCTGTTCGGCAGCCACGCCGACCGCCACATCTATGCGGAAGCCGTGCGACGCGGGCATGTCGTGCTGACCCTGGAAGGAGCGAGCGACGCCGATATCCAGCGCGCCACCGACCTCGTCGAGCGCTACGCGCCGCTCGACATCGATGCGCACGCCGAGCACTGGCGCGCCGGCGGCTGGCAGGGCGCGCCGCAAGACGACAGCGCGAGGCGCCAGGGCGCCAGCATGCAGTCCGGCGCGCCATCGCAGCAGGGCACGTCCGCCGGCAATATGAACGAGGCGCCAGGGTCGCAGCAGTTTGCCAGCGACATGGCGTCGCCGCCGCCGTCGTCCGGCGCGGGCGCCAACGTGCGCCGCTATCCCGGCGCCGATAACCTGCCCGGCACCAGCTACGACGACGAGCAGTACTACCGCAGCCACTGGAGCGCCACCTATGTCGCCACCGGCGCGCGCTTCGAGGACTACGATCCCGCCTATCGCTATGGCCATTCCATGGCCAACAGCGACAGCTACCGGGGCCGCCCATGGGACGAGGTGGAAGCGGACCTGCGTTCCACGTGGGAGCACACGTATCCCCAGTCGGCGTGGGACAACTTCAAGGCGGCCATCAAGCATGGCTGGGAACGCATGACCTCCTGACGCGCTGAGGGGTTTGCGCCCCTCAGCGCCCCTCTTGCGTGAGCTTGAGGAAGTGGTTCAGGATGTGGAAGTGGTCTTCGAAGAATTGCTCTTCCATGGCCGGCAGCGACGCCACGGGCACCCACTGCGCCAGCGCCGCATCGTCGGCCGCCGTCACGGCCGGCAACTGGCGCGTCTTCAGGTCGAAATAATGCGCGTGCGTGATGGTACGCCCGCGCTGGCTGCGGTCCGGGTGGTCGAACACGGCCACGCCCACCAGCGCCTCGACGAGGGTGGGCGCCAGCACGCCCAGCTGGGTTTCTTCCGCCAGCTCGCGCAACGCCCCCTGCAGCAGCCGTTCGCGCGGCTCGAGGAAGCCGCCCGGCAAGGCCCACAGGCCCTTGCCCGGATAGCCGCCACGGCGCACGAGCAGCACGTGGCCGCCCGTCTGCACCAGCGCATCGACGGTCGTGAAGATGGGCGCATACGGCGCCACTTTCCAGCGCGCCTTGTAGGCCTCGATGGCGCGGTATTCCTGCACCAGCGGCGCGTACCACGGCAACAAGGTCCACGCTTTCAGATACTGGCCGATGGCCGCCGGCAACAGCTGCGCCACGGCGCTCAGCGACACGTCGACATCTTCCGCCTCGAACAGCACGTTGCGGATGGCCGTCGCGCCTATCGGTGCGCCAGGATCGATCTCCAGATTGAGCAGCTGCCAGTGCGGAAAGTGGTGCAGGTAATAACTGGTGGCGTCCTTGAAGCAGGCCACCAGGGCGATGCGCTGCGCCGTGGCCACGGCGCCCGCCACGGCGCGCCGCACGGCATCGGCCCACAGGCCATCGTCGTAGTAATCGCGCACGGCCACGTAATGCACGCGCGCGCGCTGATCCTCGGGCAAGGTGGCGGCGATCATGGCGGCCCGCTCCTGCCACGTAAACGGGTTCTTCGGGCTGCGCGCATGGAAGGCGGAACCGAGCACCACCACCACTTGCGCGGCCGTCGTCAGCGCCTTCTGCAGCAGGCCGGCATGGCCGTTATGAAAAGGCTGGAAACGGCCGATCAGGATGGCCGCGTCGGCGGAATAGGCGAGGGTCATGCGTCGTCTCCGGTGGGGTAGTGGGCGGCGATCGGCAATTGACGGCCGCTGCCAAAGGCGCGCGAACGCACGCGGATGATGGGCGCCGCCTGGCGCCGTTTGTACTCGTTGCGGGCGACCATGCCGAGGATGCGCCTCACGAGCGCGCGCCCCTCGTCCGTCTCGCGCAGCTGGTCGACCAGGGTCAGCGCCTGCGCGCTTTCTTGCGCCGGCAGGCGACGCCCTTCGATATGCCATTTGAGGATTTCATCGAGCACGGGATACGGCGGCAAGCTGTCGGTGTCGCGCTGGCCCGGCGCCAGTTCCGCCGACGGGGGTTTCTCCAGCACGGCGGCAGGAATCAGTTCGCGCCCGGCGCTGGCATTGATGTGGCGCGACAGGGCGAAGACCTCCGTTTTATACAGGTCGCCGATCAAGCCCAGTCCCCCGTTCGTGTCGCCGTACAGGGTGCAGTAACCGACCGAGATTTCGCTCTTGTTGCCGGTGGTGAGCAGCAGGGCGCCGAACGCGTTCGAGTATTCCATCAATATCGTGCCGCGCACACGCGCCTGCAGGTTTTCCAGCGGCAGTCCTTGCAGCTTGCCGTCGAAGGCGGCCGCGTAACCGGTTTCGTATTGCGCCACGATGTCGCGGATGGCATGCGTGTACAGGGCGATGCCGAGGTTGGCGCACAGGGCGACGGAGTCGGTGACGGAGCCGGCGCTGGAAAACACGGATGGCATGGTGATCGCCACCACGTTATCGGCACCGAGCGCCTCGACGGCCAGCGCCAGGGTCAGTGCCGAATCGATGCCGCCCGAGCAGCCGACGACGACTTGCGTAAAACGGCAGCGGCGCGCGTAGTCGCGCAGGCCAAGCACGATCTGGCGCCGCGCAAATTCGACGGCGGGGATGCCGTCCGGGTCCGGCACGGGAAACGCCGCGCCGTCCTTCTGCGCGAAACGCCCATCAGCAAAGCGCAGCAGCTGGAAATCCTCGACGAAGCGGGCCGCCTCGTACTGCACGCCGACGCCCGGCGAGATGGCGAACGAGGCGCCGTCGAACACGAGCTGATCCTGGCCGCCCACCTGGTTGACGAACAGCAGGGGCAGATTCACGCGCTGGCAGGCGGCGCCAAACACGGCGTGGCGCTGCGCGCGCTTGCCGATGTCGGACGGGCTGGCGTTGATGCTGACGATGAGATCGGGCCGCGCCGCATGCAAGGTTTCAAACGGGTTGACGGCGTAGGTGCGGCCGTCGTCGTTCCAGCCATCCTCGCAAATCATGAAACCGACCTTGCAGCCGGCGATATCGAGGGTGCAGGCGCCGGGCGGGCCCGGCTCGAAATGGCGGCCCTCGTCGAAGATGCCGTAGGTCGGCAGCAGCTGCTTGTAGTATTCGGCGACGATGCGCCCGTCGCGGATGGCCAGCAAGGCGTTGTACAGGGGCTTGCCGACGCCGGGGTTGGGCCGCGCCGTGCCGATGACGGTGACCAGCGCCGGCCAGCGCGTGGACGCTTCCAGCAGCTTGTTCAGCGCCTGCTGCAGGCCACGCAGGAAGGCGGCATCTTCGAACAGGTCGCCCGGGTAGTACGCGCACAGCGACAGTTCGGGGCACACGAGCAAGTCGGCGCCATCGCCGCTGGCGCGGGCCATGCGCGCGGTGATGGCGGCGACATTGGCGTCGAAGTCGCCCACGGTGGGATTCATCTGGGCGAGGGCGATGGTCAGCATGGTGATCCTTCAATTGGTTCCGCTTGAAACCACTATCCTGCCTGAAAAGTTTTCTGAGCGTACTGATGCAATCGTGCAAGCCTGCCAGTCGCTGCGCTACAAGGTCTTGCGCCAGGCCCGCAAGCGCGTGCACGCGTTGGCATACGGCGACGCCGTATTGAACTGGATCATGCGCCCCATCGTGTAATGCGTGTACCAGGGCTGGCCATACAATTGCGCGTCGTCGTGCGCGTCGACCAGCGCCAGCAGCTGGTTTTTCGCCTGCTCCAGGCGCTGCAGCAAGTCGTCCATGCCCAGTTCAGCATAGTCGGCATAAAAGCGCTGCGCCAGTTTTCCCAGAGCGTTCCACGTGAAACCTTCGGCGGGAAAGGCGATATCCTCGATGCGTTTGCCGTCGCGCAGCTGGGCATGCCAGTGCAAGACCAGCTCGTTCCAGCCCACCAGATAGGCAAGCAGATCGCACACGCTCATGCGCGTGCCTTTCACTTGCCCCTCCAGCACGGGATCGCGTGCCAAGGCCGGCGGCACGCGTGCCAGCTCCTGCATCAGCTTGGCGTACGTGCTGTTGATGGCGTCGACCAGTTCCTGCTTGCTGTTCGGGATCGCCATCATGCCGCCTTCACAACAGGCAAGCCGGCTGCCTGCCAGTCGTCGTAGCCGCTGCCCAAACGGCGCGCCTGCAAGCCGTGCTGGCGCAGGGCCGCCACGGCTTGCACGGACAGCACGCAGTACGGGCCGCGGCAGTAGGCGGCGATCTCCGCGTTCGCGGGCAATTCGCCCAGGCGGCGCTGCAAGTCGTCAAACGGAATATTGATCGCGCCGGGCAAGTGGCCGGCGGCAAATTCCTGCGCGGGCCGCACGTCGAGCACGGTGATGCTGGCTTCCTGCATGCGTTCCCGCAGTTCGTCGCCCGTGATCGCTTCCACATGGTCGCCCCGGCCCAGCGCCTGCAGCTCGCTGCGCTGGTGCTGCGCATACACGTCCAGCGCAGCGAGCAACTGCATGACAGGGCCGTTGCCGAGCCGGTACAGCACGCGCTTGCCGTCGCGCCGCGCCTGCACGAAACCGGCGCGCCGCAACTGTTGCAAATGCTGCGAGGTATTCGCCACGGACAAGCCCGTCAACTCCACCAGTTGCTCCACCGCATACTCGCCGTGCGCGATCTGCTCGAGCAGGCGCAAGCGCGGCGCGCTGCCTAAAATATGGGCAAACCCGGCAGAACCGGTAAGCAATTCAATATCGGCATTTTTCATTGACACGATGCTAGCACCCTTATAACATTCAAGCAATCAATTGAATGTTATAAGGGAGACACGATGCAAATACTCTGGCTCGATGCCCTGGCGATCGGCGTGGGCGCGACGGCAGTGATGGATGTGTGGGCGGTGGCATTAAAGCGCTTCTGGTGCATACCCTCACTGAACTTGGCGATGGTGGGACGCTGGCTCGGCCATCTTCCGCGCGGTACCTTCACCCACGTCAACATCGCCCAGGCGGCGCCCGTGCGCGATGAAGCCATCCTCGGCTGGACGGCCCATTACGTGATCGGCGTGCTGTTTGCGGCCGTGCTGCTGGCGCTGGTGGGACGGGAGTGGGTGCAAGGGCCGACGTTCGCGCCGGCCTTGCTGGCGGGCCTGGTGAGCGTGGCCGCGCCGTTTTGCATCTTGCAGCCGGACATGGGCGCCGGCCTGGCCGCCAGCAAGACGCCGCATCCGGCGGCCGCCCGCCTGCGCAGCCTGATGGCGCACACGGCGTTCGGCATCGGCCTGTACCTGGCGGCCCTGCTGTGGTCGACCGTGCGCTGACTTGTCCGGCTAGCTCGTCAGCGGCGGCACGGGCGCCGGTGCCGGTGCGGCGGCCACCGCTGACATGGCCGGCGCCTCGGGCTGCGCCGGCAAGGTGCTCAGCACCATCGTGCTGGGCTTGGCGATCGCGATGTGCGCATCGTCCAAGCGCTTGAGCAGTTCGAACAGCAGCGCGCTGCGGATGCCCGATGTCAGGCGCGGCGACGAGGCAAAGCCGGTGGCGTTGAACAACAACAGGCCATTGTCGATGCCATCGAGCTGCACGCTGGGCGCCGGCGTATCGAGCACGTCGGGATTGTCGACAAAGACGGACAGGATCAGCGCGCGCGCCTCCTGCGCATCCGTGCCCAGCGGCAGCGGCAGCTTGACTTGCACCAGACCCAGCGGATTGGCCAGCGTGACATTGCGCACCGTCTTGGTAATGAATTCCGAGTTCGGCACGATCACTGTCGAACGGTCGCTCAGCTGAATTTCCGTGGCGCGCACATTGATGCGGCGGATATCGCCCTCCACGCCGCCGAGCGAGACCCAGTCGCCCACTTTCACAGGGCGCTCGGCCAGCAGGATCAAGCCGGAAACGAAGTTCTGCACCACCGCCTGCAAGCCGAAACCGATACCCACGGACAAGGCCGACGCCACCCAGGCGATGCGTTCCAGGCCGATGCCGGCCGCCGACAGGGCCAGCGCCACGGCCAGCACGCCGCCGATGTAGCCGAACAGGGTGATGAACGATACTTGCATGCCGGTATCGAGATTGGTGGTCGGCAAATAACTGTTTTGCAGCCAGCGCTTGAACAGGCCCAGCGCGATAAAGCCGACGACCAGCACCAGCAGCGCCTGGATCATGGCGGCCGGGCGGATCGCCACCTCGCCGATGGCCAGGCCATCCTGCAGCTTGCCCACGCGTTGGAACAACTCGCCCGGACCTTCGCCAAACGGCGCCAGCAGCAGCATCAGGGCCAGCAGCACGACGATGGCGCGGCCGATGCCCGACAGCAGCACGGCCGCCTGGTCGCGCGCCTTGGGCGTGGCCAGCACAGGATGGGCGGCGTCCGGCGGGGGCGGGGTCGAGGCCAGCAGCATGCAGATATCGTCGACCAGTACCGTCAGCAGATAGGTGCTGCACAGCACCACGATGACCCAGGCGATTTGCTTGGCAATAAAACTGCCGAACGCCACATAGCCGACCAGCAAGCTGATGACGCTCGATGCCAGCGCCAGCCACAGCAGCACCGTGACGCAGCGCAGCCACAGCGGCGTGACCAGGGTGGCGGGATCGGCCTCGCGCAACTGGCGCCAGCAGCGCTCGGCGCGCATCAGGCCGTAGGCGATGGTCGTGCTCATCACCAGGGCGACGATGCAGTTGACGGCCACGGCCGTCGACAAGCCCGCATTGATGACGATGGTGACCCGTTCCGTGGCCCACACGAGCACGACGATGAAGGAAAACATCGATGGAAAATTGCGCATGCGGTGCGCCAGCGCATCGGGCAGGGGCAGCAAGCGCCACGATACACGGCGCGGCGACAGCAGCGCGTGGCCGAGCCCTGCCGTAAAGCCGGCAAAACAGATGATGCCGATCAAGCTGCTGAGGAAAGTCGAGGTTTTTTCAGACAGACCGCCATCCCAGCGCAGCCCCATGGCCAGCAATTCGGCCACCAGGCCCGGCGTGGCCGCCGCCAGCACCAGCACGGCCAGCGCATGCAGCGAACGGCGCAAACGGCCATGCGGCACGCGCGTGGCCGTGATCACCAACAGATAGCGCGAAGCCCAGACGCTGGCGCCGAACACGGCCACGATGCCGGCCAGCAAGCCACCCCAGGCCGACCACGGCGTGGCGCTTGCCGCGTTCGTCAATTCCCCCTCCAGCGCCCGCAGGCGCTGCAGATTCTGCGGCAATTCCGCATGCAGTTGCTTCCAGAACGAACCGGCCAGTATCGACGCCGTGCGTTCACCCAGGCGCGCCTGCAACTGCGCGCGGCGCACCGTCGACACTTGCTCCGACGCCTGCGTCGCTTCCACGGCCAGCAAGCGCGCCAATTTCACCTGCGCATCGAGCGCGCTGCTGGTGCGGTCCAGCTGGCTGCGCTGGGCCGCCACGTCGGGGGCGTCTTTCGTGCCCGCCGCCGGCTTGCCCAGCTCGGCCAGCCGCGCCTGCACGCTCGACAGCGTGGGCACGAGCGCATCGGCCACCTTGTCGGCCTCGGCGCTGGCCGCCAGCGCATCGGCGCGCATCTGCGACAGGGTCGCGTCATCGAGCTCCGCCTCGCCATCGAGCGCCTTCTGGATGGTTGTAATCTGCTTGCGCAAGCCGTCGAGGCGCTGGTCGGCCGTGGCGGCGTCATCGACGGGTTGCGCCCAGGCGGGCGGCGGGGCCAGCGAGCAGGCCAGCAACAACGCCAGCAGGAAGGGAAAGAAACGGAGACGGAAAGAAGTCATGCGGACCTAAGGCTGAAAATGGGAAAAATTGCCGAATCGGCGGCGACGCCGGTCATGGCCTGCCGCCCGGCGGGTGCCTGCCAATATAGCTGAAAACGCGCGCAAGCCGCAGAACAGGCGGAACCGGCGTGTATCCAAGGGGGCGACTAGGCATATTGCCCTATGGAAATATCACATAAAAAGGTCTAGGATCGTCCTCCGCTTGGCGGCACGGCCCCCAATCCGCAGCCGCCGACCTTTTGACCATTCCCTCCGTATTGAGACCGCCATGAAGTTTTTATCCAACCTGACCATCGGCACCCGCCTCGCTGTGGGCTTTGGCGCCATCGGCGCCATGCTGATCATCATCTCTTGCCTGGGCATTGCCATGCTGGGCAAGATCAACCAAGGCACCGGCCACATCGTGCATGACAGCATGCCCAAGATTGCGCTCGCCAACAGCGTGTCGGCCAACATCAACGACATCGCCATTGCCCTGCGCAACATGATGCTCAGCGCCGATCCGGCCGACCAGCGCAAGCAGACCGAGGCCATCCTGGCCGCGCGCCAGGCGGCGGCCGGCAATCTCGGCAAGCTCGCGAACATGCTCGATTCGGACCGTGAACGCGCGCTGATGGCCAAGATGAACGACGCCAACACGCGCTACGCGCAGGGGCAGGAAGCGCTGCTGGCGCTGATCAAAAGCGGTACGGCGGACGACAGCAGCGCCTACCTGTACGGCCAGCTGCGTCCCGTCTTGCTTGTCTACAAGCAGTTGATTGCCGAACAAATCAGCTTGCAAAACACCCTGGCCACCACGGCGGGCGACAACGCCAACACCACCTATGCCAATACGCGCACCTTGCTGATCGGCATGTCGCTGGCGGCCTTGGCCATCGCAGCGGCCTTGGCGTATGGCATCACGCGCTCGATCACCGGCCCCGTCGCCACGGCACTGCAGGTGGCCAACACGGTGGCCGCGGGTGATTTGCGCAGCCATATCACCGTGCAGTCGCGCGATGAAATGGGGCAACTGTTGCAAGCGCTCAAGCGCATGAACGACAACCTGGCGCACACGGTGGGCACGGTGCGCGCCGGCACGGAAACGATCGCGTCGGCCTCGTCCGAAGTGGCGGCGGGCAGCCTGGACCTGTCTGCGCGCACGGAGCAGCAAGCCAGTTCGCTGGAAGAGACAGCCTCATCCATGGAAGAGCTGACCTCGACCGTCAAGCAGAATGCCGACAATGCGCGCCAGGCGCACGTGCTGGCTGACACGGCCTCGGGCGTGGCGCAGCGCGGCGGCGCCGTCATCGCGCAAGTAGTGGCGACCATGCGGCAAATCGACGCCTCGTCAAACAAGATTGCCGACATCATCGGCGTCATCGATGGCATCGCCTTCCAGACCAACATTCTGGCCTTGAACGCGGCCGTGGAAGCGGCGCGCGCGGGAGAGCAGGGCCGCGGCTTTGCCGTGGTGGCCACGGAAGTGCGCAGCCTGGCGCACCGCTCGGCGGCGGCCGCCAAGGAAATCAAGACCCTGATCGACGACTCGACCCAGACCGTGGCGGCCGGCAGCGAACTCGTGCACCAGGCCGGCAACACCATGAACGACCTGGTCGACAGCGTGCGCCGCGTCACCGACATCATGGAAGAGATCACGTCCGCCAGCGCGGAACAGACGGCCGGTATCGAGCAAATCAACCAGGCCATCAGCGAGATGGACAACGTCACCCAGCAAAACGCGGCCCTGGTGGAAGAATCGGCGGCAGCGGCGGCGGCCATGCAGGAGCAGGCGGCGACCCTGGCGCAGGTGGTGAGCGTATTTAAACTTGACGCCGGCAAGGCGCAGACCAAAGCGGCAGTCGCCACGCCAACCGCACCGCGCCAGCAAGCCGTCGCCCTGCGCGTGCCGGCGACAAGGAAAGCTGCGACGGCAACAGCGGCGTCATCCGACTGGGAAGAGTTCTAAGACAGCAACGCCACAGGTGCCTCTCGGCACCTGTGGCGTCATGCAGCATAGGATGCTTCTTGTTACGCGACCTGATCCATGTCAATAAACGATCAAGTTTGACACGGCGCGGCTAGGCCGAGATTTCTCTGCGGATGATCTCCGCACCGGCGCTGAGCGCATTGAGTTTGCCTCTTGCCACGCGACGAGACAAGGGTGCCATGCCGCAGTTGGTGCTCGGGTAGAGCTTGTCGGCATCGACAAAGCGCAGCGCGTTGCGCAGGGTGTTGGCCACTTCCTCCGGCGTTTCAATGGTATTGCTGGCCACGTCGATGGCGCCGACCATCACTTTTTTGCCGCGTATGAGTTCAATCAGGTCGATGGGCACACGCGAGTTGTGGCACTCGAGCGAGATGATGTCGATATTCGATTGCTGCAGCTTGGGGAACGATTCCTCATATTGACGCCACTCGGACCCCAGCGTATTTTTCCAGTCCGTATTGGCCTTGATGCCGTAACCATAGCAAATATGCACGGCCGTTTCGCATTTGAGCCCTTCGATCGCCCGCTCCAGGGTGGCGATGCCCCAATCGTTCACTTCATCGAAGAACACATTGAAGGCGGGTTCGTCAAACTGGATGATGTCGACGCCGGCCGCCTCCAGTTCCCGCGCTTCCTGATTGAGGATCTTGGCGAATTCCCAGGCCAGTTTTTCGCGGCTTTTATAGTGGCTGTCATACAGCGTATCGATCATCGTCATGGGACCCGGCAGCGCCCATTTGATCGGCTGCGTGGTCTGCTGACGTAAAAATCTGGCGTCATCGACAAACACCGGCTTGCTGCGGCTCACGGCGCCCACGACGGTCGGCACGCTCGCATCGTAGCGGTCACGGATTCGGACGGTCTCGCGTTTGTCAAAATCGACGCCGCTCAGATGCTCGATAAACGTGGTGACAAAATGCTGGCGGGTTTGCTCGCCATCGCTGACGATATCGATGCCTGCCTGCTGCTGCTCCTGCAGCGATAAACGCAGCGCATCCTGTTTGCCCTCGATTAACTCCTCGTCCTGTAATTTCCACGGCGACCAGAGTTTTTCAGGCTGCGCCAGCCAGGAAGGTTTGGGCAAGCTGCCGGCGGTTGATGTAGGCAATAATTTTTTCATGATCAGCGATTTCGTGTATTTGGATTAATCAGCGAGCGTGGCGGCAGCCCATTGTTCAAGAACATGCTTGTATGGCTTGATGAAGTGCTCTTCCGTATATTTGCCCTGCTTGACAGCCAGCTGGCTGCGCTCTTCCCGGTCATAGACAATTTGCGTCAGTGAATAATCCTGATTCTTCAGGCTGGGCTGATAGCATTTCCCCGCCGCGGCATTGGCGTTGTAAATCTCGGGCCGATAGATCTTTTGAAAGGTTTCCATCGTGCTGATGGTGCCGATCAGCTCCAGATTGCTGTAGTCAGCCAGCAGGTCGCCGATAAAATAAAACGCCAGCGGTGCGGCGCTGTTTGGCGGCATGAAATAGCGCACCTGCATCCCCATTTTCTCGAAATAGGCATCCGTCGAGGAGAACTCGTTTTGCTGATACTCAACGCCCAGGATGGGGTGCTGGTTTTCCGTCCGCTGATAGGTCTTGCTGCTCGAAGCGCTGAGGCAGATGACCGGCGGCTTGCTGAAACGCTCTTGATAAGCATCGGATCTGACAAAGTGCTTGAACAGCTTGCCATGAAAATCGCCGAAGTCATCTGGTGCGCTGAATGCGGATTGATTGTTGTTGTGTTCTGGCAGCAGCACGCTGAAGTCGTAATCGCGCACGTAAGAGGAGAAGTTATTCCCCGCAATGCCGTCGATGCGTTGTCCGGTTTTTTTATCCAGGATATTCGGCTTCAATATCTCGATCAACGGGATATTGCCGCCTTTGACATCGATATTCAGCTCGACGGAAATGATTTCGAGCTCGACAGAGTAACGGTCAGCGTTCGGGTTGTCCCAGTGCGCCAGGCTGTTGAAGCGGCTGTCGATCATTTTCAGGGTGTTGCGCAAGTTCTCCTGGCGGCTCTTTCCCCTGGCCAGATTGGCAAAGTTGGTCGTCAGGCGCGTAGTGTCCGATGGGTGATAGTTTTCATCGAAAACAATGCTCTTGATGCTGAATACAAAGTCGTTGCTCATGGTGATCTGCTGTCCTGATTTCTGCGAAAAGGTGAATGTGTTAATTGCTTGGTACCCGCGGTGATGCGTCTCAGGCTACGGCCAGCTCGTCAGCCGTGGCCGAGCTCGCATGGCGCGTCAATGCGATCACGGGCAAGGCCCGTTGCACCGCCAGTGCGGCCCGCTGGAGCAGCGCCTCGTCCTGCAGACGGTAGTCGAGGAAATCCTTGTCGGTCGCATAGACGCCCAGCGGCAAGGTGCGTGCCTGGAAAAAGCTGAACAGCGGCCGTAACTGGTGGTCGATCATCAGGGCATGGCGCTCGCTGCCACCGGTGGCCGCCAGCAGGACGGGCTTGTCGATCAAGGCATCCTGATGAATGAAGTCGAAGAAGTGCTTGAACAGCCCCGTGTAGGCGCCGCGATAGACCGGGGTTGCCACCACCACGATGTCGGCTTGCTCGACCGCCGCAAGTTCCCGCTCCACCGTCTCGGGCAGCTGCGAGCGCCAGACGGCGCCGGCCAGCTGCGGCGCCAGCTGACCCAGTTCGACCAGGCGTTGTTCGCACAGCACTTCGTCGGCGATCAGGTCCATCAGGTGCTCGGCCAGGGCTGCCGCCTTGGAAGGGCGTTGCAGCCCGCCGGAAACGGCGACTATACGCAATGGACGTGTCATGGTTGCTTTCATAGGGATGGATGCGCGAAGGCGAAGAACGCCGGCAACAGGGAAGTGGATGATAGCGGGGGAAATCGATGAAGTATAATGGTCATATTTCATACATCCATGAATATGGCTCATTCCAATGCTTGAACGCATCCACCTCAGCATCGTCCAGCAGGTCGAAAAACAAGGCTCGTTGACGGCCGCCGCAGGCGTGCTGCACCTGACCCAGTCGGCCTTGAGCCACAGCATGAAGAAGCTGGAACAGCAGCTAGGCACCGACGTCTGGCTGCGCGAAGGGAGAAATTTGCGCCTGACGCAGGCCGGCCAGTATCTGCTGGCGGTGGCGAACCGGGTGCTGCCGCAACTGGACCTGGCCGAAGAACGCCTGGGCCAGTTCGCGCAGGGCGAGCGCGGTGCGTTGCGCATCGGCATGGAATGCCACCCCTGCTACCAATGGCTGCTCAAAGTGGTGTCGCCGTATCTGACCGCTTGGCCCGACGTGGATGTGGACGTCAAGCAGAAGTTCCAGTTCGGCGGCATCGGCGCGCTGTTCGGCTACGAGATCGACCTGCTGGTCACGCCCGACCCGCTGTACAAGCCGGGGCTGGCCTTCGAACCCGTGTTCGACTACGAGCAGGTGCTCGTCGTGGCCAAGGGCCATGCACTCGCTTCAGCGGCGTATGTGCAGCCCCGGCAACTGACGCAGGAAGTGCTCATCAGCTACCCCGTCGACATCGAGCGCCTGGATATTTACAATCAATTCCTCTTGCCGGCCGGTGTCACACCCAAGCGCCACAAAGCCATCGAAACGACCGACATCATGCTGCAGATGGTGGCCAGCGGCCGCGGCGTAGCCGCCCTGCCGCGCTGGCTGGTCGAGGAATACGCGGCCAAGATGGACGTGGTACCGGTGCGCCTGGGCGCGCGCGGCATCGCCAAGCAGATCTTCTTGGGCGCACGCGAGACGGACACCGCCATCGACTACGTGCGCGCCTTCATCGCACTGGCGCGCCAGCCTGTCATTGCGCCGCGAAGCTAAGCACGCGCGCGTGTTCACTGGGGCCGGCTACCGCGCGCCTTCCATGGCTTCCACGGTGTCGAACATATGCGCCAGCGCGCTTTCCATGGCGCCGGCCGTAGCGTCGCCGCTCTGGTTGGTGATGATGAAGACGCCAAGCTGATATTTGGGAACGACGTAGGCGTAGCTTTGCGCACGGGGCACGCCGCCATGGTGGACATAATGCGTGCCCAGCTGGCGATTGCTGCCGATGTTCCAGAAATAGCCGATGCTGAAGTCGTCCTGAAAGCGCGCCAAAGGCTTGTGCGATTCAACGACGGCAGGATGGGCGCTCAATTGCAGGCGCAGGTATTTCGCCATGTCCGGCATCGTCGACTTCAGGTTGCCTGCCGCCCCCCAGGGCAGTTGCGGCATCGGCGTGGTGACGACGGGATTGTCGCTGTGGTAGCCCGGCGCCAGCCGGCCGGCATCCGCGGCGGTGATGCTCAGCCTGGTATCCTGCATGCCCGCTTCGCGCGCGAGCCATTGCGTGAGCAGGACTTCATAGGGCATGCCATAGATTGTTTCGAGCGTGTGCGCAACGAGTTCGGTACCGGCGCTGGAATAGGCGTAGTCCTTGCCCAGCGGCCCCTTGATGCTGACGGTGTGCAAGTCCTGCCAGAATTGCGGTTGTCCGTAGTTGGCGTAGGCGGCATTGAGCTTTGCCGGCGTGGCGTGTGCCGTGAAATCCTGCAAGACGGTGTTCACCTGCAATGGCAGCATGCCAGGCATATTGCTCGTGTGCGTGATCAAATGGCGCAAGCGTATGGGCTGCCCCTGCGACTGCAGGTTCGGGTAGGCGGCTGGCAGGTACTTTTGTATGGGATCGTCGAGCGCCGCCTTCCCATCGAGCACGGCGTTCGCCAGCAGCAGGCCGGCAAAAGTCTTGCTGACCGAGCCGATTTCATACAGCGTCGTATCGTTCGGCGGATTGGCTTTGCCGGTCTCCAGCTCGCCTTGATGCAGCATGAATTGCTTGCCACGATACACGACAGCAATCGAGGTCGCGTGCAGCAATGGCGACTGCAGCAGGGCGGTCGCGGTCTGGCGCATGGCCGCAGGAATGTCGTGCGCAGGTGCCGTGGCTGCGGGCTTGCAAGCTGGCAAGCTGCCAGCACGAGTGTCATTCCAGTCATGATTGCGGCGAGTTTGGTCATCATGCGCACCATCGAAGGGGGATGGGCATTCTCGCACAATGGATTCAGCGGCGGCAGAAAAAAGTCACGCGCATGGTTTTTCCAGACTAAAAGAAAACGCCACCCGGAGGCGGCGTTTTCTTTCTATTCCTGGTGGCCCGGGGCGGCCCCCGCCAGGCTTACTCCACCGTCACCGACTTCGCCAGATTCCTCGGCTTGTCGACATCCGTGCCCCGCGCCAGCGCCGTGTGGTAGGCCAGCAATTGCAGCGCGACCACGTGCAGGATAGGCGACAAATCGCCGTAGTGCTCGGGCAGGCGGATGACGTGCAGGCCTTCGCCGGAGCTGATGCGCGAGTCCACGTCGGCGAAGACGTACAGCTGGCCGCCGCGGGCGCGTACTTCCTGCATGTTCGATTTGAGCTTTTCGATCAGGGCGTCGTTCGGCGCGATGGTAACGACGGGCATTTCATTCGTCACCAGGGCCAGCGGGCCGTGCTTCAGTTCACCTGCCGGATACGCTTCGGCGTGGATGTACGAGATTTCCTTCAGTTTCAAGGCGCCTTCCAGGGCGATCGGGTAGTGCATGCCGCGGCCCAGGAAGAGGGCGTTTTCCTTGCGGGCGAATTCTTCGGACCAGGCGATGATCTGCGGCTCGAGCGCCAGCACGGACGCGATGGCGACGGGCAGGTGGCGCATGGCTTTCAGGTGCGCCGCTTCCTGCTCTTCGGACAGGTGACCGTTGACTTGCGCCAGGCACAGCGTCAGCAGGAACAGGCCGGCCAGCTGCGTCGTAAACGCCTTGGTCGACGCCACGCCCACTTCCACGCCGGCGCGCGTGATGTAGGCCAGGGCGCATTCGCGCACCATGGCGCTGGTGGCCACGTTGCAGATGGTCAGGGTGTGCTGCATGCCCAGGCTGCGTGCATGTTTCAGGGCGGCCAGGGTATCGGCCGTCTCGCCGCTTTGCGAAATGGTGACGACCAGGGTGTTCGGATGCGGCACGCTGTCGCGGTAACGGTATTCGCTGGCCACTTCCACGCTGACGGGCACCTTGGCGATCGACTCGATCCAGTACTTGGCCGTCATGCCCGCATATGAGCTGGTGCCGCAGGCGAGGATCAGCACGCGGTCGATCTGCTTGAAGATTTTATACGCGTCATCGCCGAACAGTTCCGGCATGATGCCCGTCACGCCTTCCAGGGTGTCGCCGATGGCGCGCGGCTGTTCGAAGATTTCCTTCTGCATGTAGTGGCGGTACGGGCCCAGCTCGGCCGCGCCCGTGTGCGCGTGCACGGTTTTCACTTCGCGCTCGACGGGCTTGCCATCGACGTCGGCGATCCAGCAGCGCGACAGTTGCAGGTCGACCACGTCGCCTTCTTCCAGATAGATGATCTGGTCCGTCGTGCCGGCCAGCGCCATGGCGTCGGACGCGACAAAGTTTTCACCATTGCCCAGGCCGACGATCAGGGGCGAGCCCTGGCGCGCGGCGACCACGCGGTGCGGCTCGTCGCGGCAGAAGACAGCGATCGCGTACGCGCCGTCGAGGCGTTTCACGGCTTGCTGCACGGTCTCGAACAGGTCGCCGTTATACATGTGCTCGACCAGGTGGGCGATCACTTCCGTGTCCGTCTGGCTCTGGAAGACGTAACCGAGGGCCGTCAGTTCGGCGCGCAGTTCGTCGTGGTTTTCGATGATGCCGTTATGCACCAGTGCCACGCGGGCGTTCTCTTCCGTCGGGGAAAAGTGCGGGTGGGCATTGAAGGAGACCGGGGCGCCATGCGTGGCCCAGCGCGTGTGGGCGATGCCCGTAAAACCGCTCAAGCCTTCTTCCGCGATCTGCTTTTCCAGCTCGGCCACACGCGCGGTGGAACGCGAACGCTGCAGCCGGCCATCCGCATGCAGGGCGATGCCGCAGGAATCGTAGCCGCGGTATTCCAGGCGCTTCAAGCCTTCGACCAGGATGGGAGTGATATTACGTTGCGCTACCGCGCCGACGATGCCGCACATGGAAACCTCTGTCTAAAATTTAATCAATGCACGCATGCTAATGCAGAGTGCGTGAAATATGCTTTCTAAATCCGCATATTTTTGACCGAATATTTCATGACTATTTCACTGTGAAATATTATTTCATTTATACTCGATATATTTTCCAATTCATCAAAATCATGAGCGAGCACAATATTACCCTCGATGAAATCGATCGTCGCATCCTGAATGCCCTGCAAATTGATGCGTCGCAAACCAACAGCGAGCTGGCGCAAGCCGTACACGTCTCGGCGCCCACATGTTTGCGGCGGGTCAAGCATTTGCGGGAAAGCGGCGTCATCGAGCGGCAAGTGGCCATCGTCGCGCCGCAGCTGGTGGGCGCGCGCCTGACGGCCATCGTGGAAATCACGCTCGACGTGCAGGCAGCGGAACGCATGGCCGAATTCGAGCAGCTCGTGGCGGACGAGCCCGCCGTGCTGCAATGCTACCGCGTCTCGCCCGGGCCCGACTTCGTGCTGATGGTGCAGGTGGCCGACATGCCCGCCTACCACGCGCTGGCGCACCGCCTGTTTGCCGCGCACGCGAATGTGCGCAACGTGAAAAGCTATTTTTCCACGTTTCGCAGCAAGTTCGAGACGCGCATCGCTGTGTGAAGCCGGCGGGCAGAGAAGTTACCCCCGCTTATCCCAGCCTTTCTGCCCGCTTATGCACAAGTTTATCCACAGTATGAACATCACGGATTTCCACGGCCGCCGCCATCCAGCCGCGCATGAGGCCTTTCAATAAATAGACATCAGTTCCCGGATAAAACTTATCCCGGCTTATCCAGCGTTTGCCCACGCTTTAATCACAGGCTTTTGCACAGCTTTACCCACAGCAAGGCTTTACAAATTTGTCTTAAATATCCTTGCAATACAATGACTTATAAGTTATTCATGACTTATTCGCCAATTACGCACAAGCTTATCCACAATCCGGGCAGGCAAAAATCTGAGGCTACTTTCGTCGTCTGCGAGACGAGCGTGTCTGCTGGGGCACCAAACTTCGCCAGATAACTTATCCCGTCTTTCCCACAGGTTTTTCACCATTTATACGCAGCTTATACCGGGCTTATCCATCACTTGTCCGCCTGCTTGTTCACATGTTTATCCACACACCAAAATACAGCAGAAATACTTGATGGAAATAAAGCTGCGACTTATCCCGGGTTACCAGCCAGCTTTCCACAGGATTATCCACAGGCGCAAAAAAACGCCGCCAACCCGGACAGGCTGGCGGCGTCATGCCGGGTGAGGGCGATATCGCTTACTTGGGGATTTTTACGGGACGCGTCCAGCCGTCGATGGTCACCTGCCGCGCGCGCGAGACCGTCAGCTTGCCGGCCGGGGCATCTTTCGACAAGGTCGTGCCGGCGCCCAGGGTGGCGCCCTTGCCGACGGTGACGGGCGCGATCAGCTGGCTGTCGCTGCCAATGAAGGCGTCGTCTTCAATCACCGTGCGGAACTTGTTCACGCCATCATAGTTGCAGGTGATCGTGCCGGCGCCGATGTTGACCTTCGAGCCGATGGTGGCGTCGCCGATGTAGGCCAGGTGGTTGGCCTTGCTGTGCGCGGCGACCTGGCTGTTTTTCACTTCGACGAAGTTGCCGATGTGCACGTCTTCCGCCAGAACCGTGCCCGGGCGCAGGCGCGCGTAAGGGCCGATGATGGAAGCGGCGCCGACGACGGCGTCCTCGAGATGACAGAACGGCTTGATGTGCGCGCCGGCGGCCACGGTGGCATTGATGATGACGTTGTTGGCGCCCACGCGCACGCCGTCGCCCAGTTCCACGCGGCCTTCGAACACGCAGCCGACGTCGATGGTGACATCGCGGCCGCAAATGAGTTCGCCGCGCACATCGATGCGGGCCGGGTCCAGCAAGGTCACGCCGCGCTCGAGCAAGGCTTGCGCGATATTGTTCTGGTGGATGCGTTCCAGCTGGGCCAGTTGCACCTTGCTGTTGACGCCCGCCACTTCCCACACGGCCGCCGGGTGGGCCGAGGTGACGGCCACGCCATCGGCGACGGCCTGGGCGACGATATCGGTCAGGTAGTATTCCCCTTGAGCATTGTCATTCGACAAGGCCGACAGCCATTGCTTCAGCTGCACGGTGGGCGCGACCATGATGCCGCTGTTGATCTCGCGGATGGCGCGCTCGTCTGGCGTGGCATCTTTTTCCTCGACGATGCGCACGATGGCGCCGTGCTCGCGCACGATGCGGCCCAGGCCGAAGGGATCGTCCTGTTCCACGGTCAAAATGGCCAGCTTGTCCTTGCCGGCCGCCTGCACCAGTTGCTGCAGGGAAGCGGCGCTGGTCAGCGGCACGTCGCCGTACAGGATCAGGGTGGGCACGCTGTCATCCAGCAACGCCACCGCTTGCTGCACGGCATGACCGGTGCCCAGCTGCTGCGTTTGTTCCGCCGCGTCGATCGCCAGGTCCTGCTTGGACTTGTAGCCGTCCAGCAACTTCAGCACCGCTGCGCCCCCATGGCCGTAAATCACGCATAATCGGGACGGCGCCAGGACGCGCGCCGTGTCGATGACGTGCGACAACAGCGGCTTGCCCGCCAACGGGTGCAATACCTTGGGCAGTGCCGACTGCATGCGTTTGCCCATACCGGCAGCGAGAATGACAACGTTCATAGACCGTAATTTTATAAGTTAAGAATATGAAAAAGTTTAACACGCAGGCCCCGTCTTCCACGTCCTTCCAGCGGTTTACTTATGCCGTGCTGGCCATCATGCTCGTCGTCATGGCCGGCTGCAGCGGCTTGCGCCTGGCCTACAACAACGGCGATACCGTGCTGTACTGGTGGCTGAATGCGTATGTCGACCTGGACCGCGACCAAAAGGGCTGGGTGCGCGAAGACATCGACAAGCTGTTCGACTGGCACCGCAAGACGCAATTGAAGGATTACGTGGAAATCTTGCGCACGGGCCAGAAACAGCTGCAAGGCAATATCACGCAGGCAGACCTGATGGCCGACTACGGCGAGATCAAGCAGCGCACCCAGGCGCTGCTGCTGAAGGCGGCGCCCGAGCTGGCCGACCTGGCCCGCTCGCTCAAGCCCGAGCAGATCGCGCAGATGGAAAAGAAGTTCAAGTCGAACAATGACGATTACCGCAAGAAATACCTGAGCGGCGACCAGGACAAGCGCCAAAAACTGCGTTACAAGAAAGCCATGGAGCAATTCGAACTGTGGTTCGGCAGCTTCAGCAGCGAGCAGGAAGCCATCATCCGCAAGGCGTCCGACGCGCGTCCGCTGAACAATGAGATCTGGCTCGACGAACGCATGCGGCGCCAGCAGAATGTGTTGACCCTGGTCAAGAAAGTCCACCAAGAAAAACTCGGCAAGGAAGCGACCGCGGCCTTGATCACGACCCTGATCAAGGACAGTTTCGAGCGCTTGGAACACTCGGAGCGCAAGGCCTTTTTTGACGCCTACGAAAGCAGCACGGCGCAGATGGTCATGACGGTGATCAAGATCGCCACGCCGGCGCAAAAAGCCCATGCCGTCAAGCGCATGCAGGGCTGGATCGACGATTTCAATTCCCTGGCCACGCAAGCCAAATAGGCAGCCAGCGCCAGCAGGGGGGGATGGGGCCATATGCTATAGTGGCCGCCATCGAATTGAAGAAATGGAACGCCTAACAAACCGTAGCGAGCGGCAGTGAGTTGTGGCTAAGAAGCGCAGCTGTGCGAATGCACGGGGCCGCCGAGGCAGTGAGCATCGCAGGCCGCAAATCGCGACGCGCAGTAGGTTTTGTTAGGTGTTTTAAATGCCCATGCAAAAAAAAATTAAGAAACCCGCCAAAGTCCCCGTCCACCACGCGCCGCCACCGAACCAGGTGCGCATCATCGGCGGCCAGTGGAAGCGCTCCGTGCTGCCTGTTTTGCAGGCACTGGGCTTGCGCCCGACACCGGACCGCGTGCGCGAAACTGTGTTCAACTGGATCAACCACTTGCGCGACGGCGACTGGGCCAACGCCCAGGTGCTGGACCTGTTCGCCGGCAGCGGCGCACTGGGCTTCGAAGCGGCCAGCCGCGGCGCGGCATCCGTCACCATGGTCGATACGCATACGCCCGTGATCCGCCAGCTGGAAGAAAACAAGACGAAATTGCGCGCCGACAATGTGCAATTGCTGCGCGGCGACGCCCTGCTGACGGCGCAAGGCCTGGCAGCGCGCGGCCAGCGTTACGACCTGATCTTCCTCGATCCGCCTTACCAGCAGGATTTCCTGGCGAAAGTGTTGCCGATGTGCGCCAACCTGCTCAAGGAAGGCGGCATCGTGTACGCGGAATCGGGCTTGCCGCTGGTCTTCGATGAAGCCAGCGCACTGGAAAAGCCCGAGTGGATGGCGCCGTGGGAAGTCATCCGCGCCGACAAGGCGGGCACCGTTTATTATCATTTGCTAACTTACAACAAAGTGCCGGCAACTGCCTGAATCTGCCTATAAATGAGGCAAAAAGGCTCCCTGGCCCGAGGCGCAGCACCAAGGTGGTCACCAATTTCAGGCATAATGCGCGTCTATATTGGTGCATCATCAGGGAGCCGCAATGGTTGTAGCCGTTTATCCAGGAACATTCGATCCGCTCACGCGCGGTCATGAAGATTTGGTGCGCCGCGCATCGGGTCTGTTTGACAAGCTGATCGTCGGTGTGGCCGACAGCAAGAACAAGCAGCCGTTTTTCTCGCTCGACGAACGCCTGGAAATCGCCAACGAAGTGCTCGGTCACTATCCGAATGTGCAAGTGGAAAGCTTTTCCGGCCTGCTCAAGGATTTCGTGCGCAAGCATGAAGCGCGGGTCATCGTGCGCGGCTTGCGCGCCGTCTCCGACTTCGAATACGAATTCCAGATGGCGGGCATGAACCGCTACCTGCTGCCCGATGTCGAAACCATGTTCCTGACGCCATCCGACCAGTACCAGTTCATTTCGGGCACCATCGTGCGCGAAATCGCGGCGCTGGGCGGCGACGTCTCCAAGTTTGTCTTCCCCTCGGTGAACCGCTGGCTGCAAAACAAGATTGCCGCCAACGCTGCCTCATCGCAATAAGTAAGAGTGAAATTATGGCATTACTGATCACCGACGAATGCATCAATTGCGACATTTGCGAGCCCGAGTGCCCGAATGACGCGATCTACATGGGCGCGGAAATCTACGAAATCGATCCCAACAAGTGCACCGAATGCGTGGGGCACTTTGACGAGCCGCAATGCCAGCAAGTGTGCCCTGTCAGCTGCATCCCCTTCAATCCCGCCTGGCGCGAAAGCCCGGAGCAATTGATGGCCAAGTACGAACGCCTGCAGGCGGAACTGCCTGCCGCCAAACCCTAAGCATTTCTTCCTCGCCACTTCTGCGTGGCGCCAGCTTCTGCCAACTGTTCTACACTGTGTGCTTGTGCGGACTTATCCACAGCACATGTTTCTCTACGGAGGCAGAAGATGCAAATACGCACATCCCGTTTGGGCCGCTCCCTGGCCGTCGCCTGCCTGTGCGCGGGCTTGTGCGCCGCCCTGGCGCAACCTGCGCTGGCCGTCGAAGTGGGCGGCGTCAAGCTGGACGACACGGTGCAGCTGGCCAGCCGCGAGTTGAAACTCAACGGCGCCGGCGTGCGCTACAAGGTCATCTTCAAGGTCTACACGATTGCGCTGTACCTGCCGGAAAAGAAAACCCAGCTGGCCGACATCCTGGCACTGCCCGGGCCGCGCCGCCTGGAAATCGTCATGCTGCGCGACATCACGTCCGACGAGCTGGGACAAGCGTTCATGCAGGGCTTGAAGCGCAGTTCCGACCAGGCCGACCGTACGCGCCTGCTGAGCCAGACGATGCAGTTCGGCGCCATGTTCGAAACGGTGCCCGGGCTGAAAAAGGGCGATATCCTCACCGTGGACTGGCTGCCGGAAGAGGGAACCTTGTGCAAGCTGAACGGCAAACAGGTGGGCGACATGGTGCCGGACCTGGCTTTTTACAATGCGCTGCTGAAAATCTGGATCGGCGCCCATCCGGCCGACACGGTATTGCGCGCGCATTTGCTGGGCGACGTGGCGTAATCGGCTGGCGGCGGGCGTAAAAAAAGCCGGCGCAGGCCGGCTTATCATTTGCAACAGTTGACCGCTCAGGCGCGCGTCGACAGGGCGCGCAATTCTGCGGCGTTGCTTGGCGACACGCCATCCATCTTGCCCAGAGTGCGTTGCAAGGCTTGCGCTTCGCGCATCTGCTGGCGCGCCAGGCGCTCTTCACGGCTCAGCTTGGGACGCACCACCAGCACCATGGCGCGGGCAATGCCCACCAGCAATGGCTTGAACAGCAGGGCGAAGGCGCCCACGGCAACGATCACCAGCACGAGTTGCAGGGCGTTCAGCAGGGAAATCTCCAGCACGGGTGCGGATACTGCGTACAGGGCGGAGGCGAAGGTAGACATACTGTTCCAGTGCATTATAGAATTTGCCAGTACTATAGTGCAGTGCAACATATAAATCTAATTCCATTTCTTGATACCAATTATATGAATCGTGAATGGAAAACTGTAATATTTTTTAACGAGTGAAAATATTCGTGCCCGGCGCGGTTTACACTCCTAAGTAATCAATTTTAAGTAATCAATTCAACTTTTATCTTGGGCTTTCCATGAGTTTTCTGACGCTGGATCTGAACTTGCTGCGTGTTTTCGACGCCGTCATGACGGAACAAAACCTGACGCGCGCAGCGGGCCACCTGGCGATGACGCAGCCGGCGGTATCGAACGCCATCAAACGGCTGCGCGAGAGCCTCGGTGACGAATTGCTGATCCGCACGGCATATGGCGTGAAACCCACGCCCCGCGCCGAAGCGCTGTGGCCGTCCGTACGCTCGGCCCTGGCCAGCCTGGAAGCGGCCGTCACGCCGGAAACTTTCGATGTGTCGAAGACCCACGCCACCTTCCGCATGGCCATGGCCGACGCGACGGCCGCGTTCTGGCTGCCTTCATTGATGCGCTCGATCGAACGGGAAGCGCCCGGTGTCAACGTGCGCATGATGCCGCTGACGACGCGCGAACCGCGCCCGATGCTGCTGCGCGGCGATATCGACCTGGCCGTGGGCTTCTTTCCCGGCGTGGCGGCGCAATTGTCGAGCGAAACGGGTTCGCCCATCCGCCACGAGCGCCTGTATTCCGGCAAATATGTATGCGTGATGCGGCGCGGCCATCCGCTGGCCGACAAGGAATTGACCCTGGATAACTATTGTGCGGCCAACCATTTATTGGTGAGCTTTTCCGGCCGCGCGCATGGCTTGATCGACGAAGCGCTGTCGCAGATCCACCGCGAACGGCGCATTTTGTTGACGGTCAACCAGTTCTTCACGGCCGGGCGCGTCGTCGCCAATTCCGACCTGATCACGGTCTTGCCGCGCCATCTGATCGCCTCGACGGGCATGACGGAGTCCTTGCTGTACAAGGATTTGCCGTTGACCCTGCCGGCCGTCCACCTGGACATGCTGTGGCACGAACGCGACGCCCGCAGCCCCGCCCACAAATGGCTGCGCAACCACCTGGAAAGCATGAACACGCCCACCCTGCGCACGGCCACGGCGGCCGGCGGCGGCGTGGCACCGAAGCCGCACGTCGAGTAAGTGACTGCCAGCAAAAAAAACGCCTGATGAAACATCAGGCGTTTTTTTATGCGTGATTGCTGGACCGATAACCGATTCTGAAACCGCCCCAGTGCTTGCCCTCGACGTGGATCGGCACGGATAAATCGTGCATGACTTCGCCCGTGTCGCGTTTATAGGTCTGCAACAGGAAGGGCTTGGTGTTGCTGCCGCAGCGCTTGCCCGTACGGTCGCTGAAGATGCGCTTGGTGCGGTTATTCACGATATCGGTCGCGTAGTCGCCCGTCAGCGGCTGGGAAAACTTCTTGTTATGCGTTGGAAAATAGCCATTGTTGTCGACGGCGCCCGCATACGCCAGATGGGGTAATGCCGCCAGCACGCCTTCCTGCAGGTCGGGCAACACCTTGTCCGTAAACGCGTCGAACTTGGTGTTGTGCTTGGGCGGATTAGTGTTCGGGATGGGGCGGTAGTGGCGGTCGAACAGGGCTTCGCGCGTGATGCGGCCCGAGGCGATCGCCTGCTCGAACAGTTTGCCTACCTCGCGCGCGGCGCGCTGGGCCGCCTCGCGGATCTCGTCGTGCGGCGTGGCAACGCTCGATTCGCCCAGCGCGCCGGCGATCACTTCGGCCCGCTCGGCCAGGGCCATGGCCGACTGCGTGGCACGCGGCAATTCGGCATTCGTCGACAACATGCTGTCGCGGATTTGCAGGATGGCGTCGGCGATCAGCTGCGTCGTGTCGACGTGCTCGCGCGAGGCGCGGGCGATTTGCCCGATCTCGTCTTCCGACTCGCCCGACGATTCCTCGATATGGCTGAGCGAGGCATGCACGCTTTCCACATTGCGCGCCGCTTCCGTGACACCGGTCGCCAGCGAACTCATGCCACGTGCGGCTTTTTCCGCCTGTTCATTGATTTCCCGCACCATCACGCTGATTTCATCAGAGGCTTCCTTGGTGCGCTGCGCCAATTGCCGCACTTCGCCGGCCACCACGGCAAAACCGCGCCCGTGTTCGCCGGCGCGCGCCGCTTCGATGGCGGCGTTCAGCGCCAGCAAGTTGGTGCGCGCGGAAATATCGGAAATGGCTTCCGTAAAGCCGGTGATGCGTTTGGATTTTTCCTGCAAGCTCAGCATGTTGCTGGAGGCGCCTTGCGCTTCCTCGCGTGCATGATTGATGCGGCGCAAGCCCTGGTCCACTTCGGCGCGCGCCGCCACGCTTTCCACACGCACACCGGCGGCCACCTTGGCGGCCCGTTCCGCATTGGCGGCGATCTTTTCCGTCATCGCGGCATTTTGCACGGAGCTGTCGGCAATGTCGCTGGCCGTGCGGACGTCGAGTTCCACCTTCTGTTTGACGGAATCGACAAAATAAGAAGTTTCCGCCGCGCCGATCATGATGGCGTCGATGGCGTTGCCCACGGTGCCGGCGAACTCGTGCAAGCCCGGCTCGCCGCGCGCACGGCTGGCCGCCGCCAGCAGCGCGGCGCCGATGGCGGCGGCCACGCAAGCGATCAGATACGGATGGTCGCCGCCCGACAGCAGCAACAGATAGGCCAGGCAACAGGCGATGGCCATGGCCAGGATCGTGAATACAAAGAAACGCACCAGCTGATGCTGCAACTGCTTCATTTGTCCCCCGCTGCGCGAACCCGTCACGTCCCGTTGAAGGGACGTGCTGTAACCGTATGCGGGTGGGCACGATTGCCCGCCTTGCACCCTGAACGTCACGTCTATGCGGCGTTTCAGGCGGCTACCGGATAGCAGATTTGTAGTTCTACCCTACAACATTTGTTCCGATAGCTCAATCAGAAAAGTGGGGCGGCTGCACCAAGGTCACTTAATTGGCAATTTGGTGGTGTTTTTGACCTCTTCCATGACGGCATAAGTGTGGGTTTCCCGCACACCTTTCTGCAACAGCGTCTTGCCCAGGAATTCGCGGTAGGCGGCCATATCCTTGACGCGCGCCTTGACCAGGTAATCGAAGCCGCCGGCCACCATATGACATTCCAGTACCTCTGGAATGATTTGTACGCTATGCTTGAAGGCGTCGAACACTTCCGGTGTCGTGCGATCGAGCACCACTTCGATGAACACCAGCAACGACACGTCGAGCAACTGCGGGTTCAACTGGGCCGTATAGCCCATGATGTAACCGGATTCGTGCAACTTGCGCACGCGCTCCAGGCAGGCGGCCGGCGACAGGTTCACGCGCGCGGCCAGCTCCACATTGCTGATGCGTCCATCGCTCTGCAATTCCATCAAGATTTTCTTACTGATCTTGTCCAGCATTCCTATCACCCCCAAATTAATATTATTTGGTTAAATTGTCGCATCAAAAACTATCTATTGCTAGTCCCCTGTATTACCAGAATTAATCCATAAGAATCCCCTTTACAATCGAATCATCTTAACGTCCGACTTTCTGTATTTTTTTGCACCAAAAAAGAGCAAGAATTACGTCAGTTTTCGTCCCCTTTTTCCTTGTAAAGAGCACTTATGCACCCTGCAGGCCCCTCGGCTTTTACCCCGATTCCTTTTGCTGCGTTCCAGGCAGAAATCCTGCCCGAAGCGACACCCCAGCGCGCCGCCATCACTGCCGCCTATAGGCGCGATGAGGTTTCCGCCGTGCAGTGGCTGTTGCAACAAGTGCGCCCCAGCAGTACCGAAACGATCGCCGAAGGACAAGCGCTGGCGCATCGTCTGGTCTCGAACGTGCGCCAAAAACGCACACGCGCGTCCGGTGTCGATGCACTGATGCACGAGTTCTCGCTATCTTCGGAAGAGGGTGTTGCATTGATGTGTCTGGCTGAAGCGCTGTTGCGTATACCCGACAGTCAAACGGCCGACCGTTTGATCGCCGACAAAATCAGCAAGGGCGACTGGAAGAAGCACCTGGGCGAATCGCCGTCGCTGTTCGTCAATGCCGCCACCTGGGGCTTGCTGATTACGGGCAAACTGGTCAGTACCAGCAGCGAATCGGGCCTCGGTTCGGCCATGACCAAGCTCATCGCCAAAGGCGGCGAACCGCTGATCCGCAAGGGCGTCGACCTGGCCATGCGCATGCTGGGCAATCAGTTCGTGACGGGCCAGACCATCGAGGAAGCGTTGAAGAACAGCCGCGAGAATGAAACGCGCGGCTACCGCTACTCGTACGACATGCTGGGCGAGGCGGCCCTGACGCAAGCCGACGCGGCCAACTACTACGCTTCGTACGAAACGGCGATCCACGCCATCGGCAAGGCGTCGAACGGGCGCGGCATCCGCAATGGCCCCGGCATTTCCGTGAAACTGTCGGCCCTGCACGCGCGCTACAGCCGCGCCCAGCGCGCCCGCGTCATGGAAGAATTGCTGCCGAAGGTCAAAGCGCTGCTGTTGCTGGCAAAACAGTACAACATCGGCTTCAACATCGATGCGGAAGAAACGGATCGCCTGGAATTGTCGCTCGACCTGATGGAAGCACTGGCGTTCGATGCGGACCTGGCCGGCTTCGACGGCATCGGCTACGTGGTGCAGGCGTATCAAAAGCGCTGCCCGTTCGCCATCGATTTCCTGATCGACCTGGCGCACCGCAGCGGCCGCAAGTTCATGGTGCGCCTGGTCAAGGGCGCGTACTGGGATGCGGAAGTCAAGCGCGCGCAGGTTGACGGCCAGGAAGGCTATCCCGTCTACACGCGCAAGGTCTACACGGATGTCTCTTACCTCGTGTGTGCGCAAAAACTGCTGGCTGCCAGCAGCCTGATCTACCCGCAATTTGCCACGCACAACGCGCAAACCCTGTCGACCATCTATACCTGGGCAAAACGCGACGGCATCACCGATTATGAATTCCAGTGCCTGCACGGCATGGGCGAAACCCTGTACGACCAGGTCGTCGGCCCCGACAATCTCGACAAGCCGTGCCGCATCTACGCGCCCGTCGGCTCGCATGAAACCCTGCTGGCCTACCTGGTGCGCCGCCTGCTGGAAAACGGCGCCAACTCATCGTTCGTCAACCAGATCGTCGACGAAAGCGTGGCCATCGATAGTCTGATCCGCGATCCGCTGGAACAGGCACGCCTGCAGGGCGGCTTGCCGCACCCGTCGATTCCGCTGCCGCTGGACATGTTTGGCAGCGAGCGCAGAAACTCGGCCGGCCTGGACCTGTCGAATGAAGACACCTTGCGCACCCTGGCCACCGGCCTGGCGCAGCAGCAGACATGGCAGGCGGCGCCGCTGATCGATGGCGCCGTCAGCCTGAATACGCCGATGCAAGTCATCCACAATCCGGCCCAGCACGACGATGTCGTGGGCAAGGTCATGGAAGCCGGTCCGGCGGACGTGGAAACGGCGCTGGCCAGCGCCAGCGCGTATGCCATGGATTGGCAAACGACGGAACCGTCGGTCCGCGTGCAAGCATTGCTGCGCGCGGCCGACCTGTTCGAGGAACACCATATCGAGCTGATGGCCCTGGCCGTGCGCGAAGCGGGCAAGTCGCTGCCGAACGCGATCGCGGAAATCCGCGAAGCCGTCGACTTCCTGCGCTATTACGCGGCGCAGGTGGAACATGCGCCAAACACCCTGGCGCTCGGTCCCGTCACCTGCATCAGCCCGTGGAACTTCCCGCTGGCCATCTTTACGGGCCAGCTGGCCGCCGCGCTTGCCGCCGGCAACGTGGTGCTGGCCAAGCCGGCCGAGCAAACGCCGCTGATCGCCCACCGCGCCGTGCAATTGCTGCATGCGGCGGGCGTGCCGCGCGGCGCGCTGCAATTCTTGCCCGGCAGCGGAGAAGTGGTTGGCGCCGGCCTGTGCAACGACGCGCGCGTGAAAGGCGTGATTTTCACGGGCTCGACGGAAGTGGCGCAATTGATCAACCGCAACCTGGCCGCGCGCGCCGTGGCCGAAGGCATCGACATTCCCCTGATCGCCGAAACGGGCGGCCAGAACGCGCTGATCGTCGATTCGTCCGCCTTGCCGGAACAGGTGGTGCAGGACGTGATGTCGTCCGCCTTCGACAGCGCCGGCCAGCGCTGCTCGGCCTTGCGCGTGCTGTTCCTGCAAACGGAAATCGCCGACAAGACCATCCATATGCTGAAAGGTGCCATGCAGGAATTGCGCGTTGGCAATCCTGACCGCCTGGCGACCGATATCGGTCCCGTCATCGATGCGGAAGCGCAAGGTAATCTGCTGGCGCATATCAACAAGATGAAAACCATGGCCATCGACCATTATTCGCTCGATTTGCCGACCGTCAAAGGCACGTTCGTTGCCCCGACCGTGCTGGAAATCAAGTCGCTGGCGCAATTGACGCAGGAAGTCTTCGGCCCCGTGCTGCACGTGATCCGCTACAAGCGGGCCGAACTGCCGCAACTGGTGCAATCGATCAACGACAGCGGTTATGGCTTGACCCTGGGAATTCATACGCGCATCGACGAAACCATCGCTTTCATCACCCAGCGCGCGCACGTGGGCAATATTTATGTGAACCGTAACATCGTTGGCGCCGTCGTCGGCGTGCAGCCGTTCGGCGGCGAAGGCAAATCGGGCACGGGACCGAAAGCCGGTGGCCCCCTGTATCTGAAACGCCTGCAGCGCAATGCGCCGGCCGGCGCGCAGCACCAGCGCCAGGCGCCGCCCGCGCTCGACGCGCTGACCGTGTGGGCGAAGATGCATGGCCACGACAAGGTCGAGCAACTGGCGCAGGAATACGCACGCACCACCTTGCTGGGCAGCACCACCGTCTTGCCAGGCCCGACGGGCGAGCGCAATACCCTGAGCTTTGCCGCACGGGGCACGATTCTGTGCGCGGCGGCCACGTCCGGCACCTTGATGAACCAGCTGGCGGCCGTCCTGGCCACCGGCAACCAGGCCCTGGTGCTGGCGCAAGCGCCGGAGCTGATCCCGGGCGATTTGCCGGCCGCGCTGAAGGACCGCATCCAGATCGTCAGCAGCCTCGAGTCCGTCAAGCATGATTTCCAGATCGCCATGATCGAGCCGAGTCTCGATGGCCAGCTCAAACCGCTGCTGGCGGCACGGGAAGGGGCCCTGGTGGGCACGATCGCCACCACGCAGGACGGTGCCATCCCCCTGTGGCGCCTCGTCGCTGAGCGGGCGCTGTGCGTGAATACGACGGCGGCCGGTGGTAATGCCAGTTTAATGATGTTAAGTGTCTAAATTTTAAGCAGGTAGTTAACAAGGAAGGGCAGAACCAGTGGTTCTGCCCTTTTTTTATGCACGCTAGCTGAAACATCAGCCAGCCAGGCGCTGGCATAGCTGCTGAATCACCGCAAACGCATACGGCGAAGCGACGGATTGCACGAAACGCATGAAGTCGACGGCCGCCTCTTCGTTGGCGTTGTCGGAAATGGTGCGCATGACCGTAAACGGCACACCGAGTTCAAAACACACTTGCGCCACGGCGGCGCCTTCCATTTCGACGGCCAGCAAGTCAGGGATATCCGCTTTCAGCTGGTTGATATGCGCGGCGCTGCTGATGAACTGGTCGCCGCTGGCGATCAGGCCGCGGTGTACTTTGGCGTGCTGCAAGCTAAATGCCGCGATATCGGCCGCCTTGAGCACGCTGGAAACATCGTCACGCAGGAAATCTTCCGCGGCAGCTGCCAGTTGCGTGCTCAGTTCCAGGTCCGTGGCGAAGCGCTGCAGTCCCGTCAGCGGCACTTCGAAGCGGGGAAACAAAGGTCGGGCGTCCATATCATGCTGCAGCAGCGATTCTGCCACCACGATGTCGCCCACTTTCACGTGTTTATCCCCACTGCCGGCCACGCCGGTGAAGACGATGTGGGTAACTCCGTACTTTTCCACAAGGATAGAAGCTGTCATGGCAGCGGCAACCTTGCCCAGACGCGACAGGACGCACACAGCGTCGATATTCCAGAGGTTCCCCAGGGTGTAGTCACGCATGCCGTGCGAACGCCTCTGGGGGCCTTGCATGGCTTCTACCAGCCCCTGCTGTTCTTCGTGCAAGGCACTGATGATGCCTAAACGCATTTTTTTGTGTGAATTCATGCTGTTTTTACAGGTTTTTGAGATTGCAAAACGGTTTACAGGGTGAAAACAGCCGTTTCGGTGACTTTTCCACCGTGCGCGTTTGTCTCTGTGTTTTAAATAAAGATGTATACATAAAAATAGTAGTGATAGTAAACGGCCATTTTTTTGTGGATAAGTCGGTATACCATCGAAAAATCATCAACTTAGCGCACAAAAAAGTAGGCGCACAAGCATTGTATCCAGCGAGGACTTGTTTGGGATAAAAATTGGCTTGTGGACAAAGATCGACTTTTCCCACATCTCATCCTGTGGATATGCAGGCACTTATCCACATCAACAAGCAAAAATCCCGTTTTTTCTTGCTGCAGTGACATGTTTGACGGAGTTTGCGTGCACGATTCCTGCCTGGCAATCGAAGCTGAGCGATCATGAACGCTGTTCTTTCACGAACATCGGCATCCAGGTGATTCCTGGAAGACGGTTTGGCAGTGGGTAGTACTGTTGCCGTTGGCTTTTTTTTTGACGGTTTTTGCATGCTTTTTGGAAATATCCCCGGACTTCCGCTTTTTTTGTCGGTTTACAATAGAGCTATATATAAAAATAGTAGTAATAGTAAACGCGTTTTTTTCTGTGGATAAGTCACTTTTTTTCAACAGGATCAACCGTTTACGCGCAAAATAAAGCGTGCATAATCGCTGTATCCCGCGAGGAGCAAAATTGTATAAAATGCGGGCCTGCGCAAAAGTTCGTGTTTACTCACAAGTCATCCTGTGGATATCAAGTGACTTATCCACAATCGTCTTAAATACCCCCTCTTTTCGACATCGCACCGTCTCTTGGCTGAATACCTGGCCAGGACGGTTGACGTTTCCATTTTGCAAAACGGTTTGGCAGTGAAGTGCGCGTGATGCCGGCCGTGCCGGTTTTCGTCGCTCAGTTGTTGGCGCGATTTTTTTTGTCAGTGAAAGCAGCTCGCCGTTTTTTTTTGAAGACAGGCTTGTGAACCTTCCCGAAGGAGAAGGGCAGGCAAAGCGCGCGTTGTCGGGTTTACCTTAACAAGATCGTATACAAGAATAGTAATAGTAGTTAACGGCGACATCTTCTGTGGATAAGTCCTGATTTATCCTTGTAAACAATCGCTTGGCGTACGGATAAACGCTGAGTAAGGGTTGTATCTGCCGGGGATGGTTTTGGGATAAAAAAAAGCGTCCAAAAAAATTTTCGTTTACTCACATATCGTACCTGTGGATATCCATACGGTTATCCACAGCTTGGCGGCCTTGTTTTTGAGCTTAGCGTGACGCTCGCCCATATCGCTGGCCACGATTAATGTCGCCCTGGCCCGGCACTGGTGGTAATCTCAAGGCGGCTCAGCAGCCATGCATGCATGAAGAAAGACAGACTCTGGTAAAGGGACGCGGTGGGGAGACACGCCGCGCGACAGCTTGATGGCATACCGAAAGGAGCTTCATTGGAATCGGCAGGCGAATACGACTACATCATCGTGGGCGGCGGCACGGCAGGTTGCGTGCTGGCCAACCGGCTCACGCGCGACAAGGATGCCAACGTTTTGCTCGTGGAAGCGGGCGGCAAGGACGATTACGTGTGGATCCACATCCCCGTCGGCTATCTGCATTGCATCGGCAACCCCCGCACGGACTGGTTGTATACCACGCAGGCGGACGCGGGCCTGGGCGGGCGCAGCCTGATCTATCCGCGCGGCAAAGTGCTCGGGGGCAGCTCTTCCATCAACGGCATGATCTACATGCGTGGCCAGGCCGGCGATTACGATCACTGGGCCGACCTGACGGACGACGCTTCGTGGCGCTGGGACAAAGTCTTGCCGCTATTTAAACAAAGCGAGGATTATTACGGCGGTGCCTCGGAAAACCATGGCGTCGGTGGCGAGTGGCGCGTGGAAAAACAGCGCCTGTCGTGGGATATTTTGAATGCGTTCCGCGACGCGGCGCAGCAGGTGGGCATCCCGAAAACCAGCGATTTCAATGGCGGCGACAATAGCGGCAGCGCGTATTTCGACGTCAATCAGCGCCGCGGCATTCGCTGGAATACCTCGAAAGCGTTCTTGAAACCGGCCGCGCGCCGGCCGAACCTGACGATCATGACGGGCTGCCACGTGGAACGTCTGCTGCTGGAAACGACGGAAACGGGGCCGCGCTGCACGGGCATCGTGTTTACGGGCGGCGGCACGCAGTGGCAGGCGACGGCCAAACGGGAAACCTTGCTGACGGCGGGTGCCATCGGTTCGCCCCAATTGCTGCAATTGTCCGGCATCGGCCCGGCCGCCTTGCTGCGCGAACACGGCATCACGCCCGTGCTGGACTCGGCTGGCGTGGGCGGCAATTTGCAAGACCATTTGCAGCTGCGTATGGTGTACAAGGTGCAGGGCGTCAAGACCTTGAACGTGATGGCCAGCAATATCGTCGGAAAAATGCAGATCGGCTTGCAATATGCGCTGTTCCAGAGCGGGCCCATGTCGATGGCGCCGTCGCAGCTGGGGGCGTTCGCCAAGTCCGACCCGCAGCAAGCCACGCCGAATCTGCAATACCACGTGCAGCCGCTGTCGCTCGACAAATTCGGCGAACCCTTGCATGCGTTTCCCGCGTTTACGGCCAGCGTCTGTAATTTGCGTCCCACCTCGCGCGGCCATGTGCACATCGCCAGCGCCGACAGCTATGCGGCGCCGAAGATCGTGCCCAATTACCTGAGTACCGAGCAGGACCGCGCCGTGGCGGCCGACGCCTTGCGCCTGACGCGCGCCATCGCCGCCGCGCCGGCCCTGAAAAAATTCGCTCCCGAAGAATACAAGCCGGGCGTGCAATTCCAGAGCCAGGAAGAGCTGGCGCAGGCGGCCAGCCAGATCGGCACCACCATCTTCCACCCGGTGGGCACCTGCCGCATGGGTCTGGCCAGCGAGGCCTCTAGCGTGGTCGACAGCTCCCTGCGCGTGATCGGCGTAGATGGTTTACGTGTCGTCGATGCCTCGATCATGCCGTACATTACTTCTGGTAACACGAACTCGCCCACCGTGATGATCGCGGAAAAAGCGGCGCAAATGATACACGCGGCCTGGAAATAGCGGGGCAAGCGTGCGAGTTTGCGCCATTCGGGCTGGCGAAAAATCCCCGTAGTTATACTGTATTGTGCGTTAAATTTAAGTTGTGTATTATAAAAATGACTAAGTAGTACAAAAAGTACAACTAGGAGACACGATGTCAAACGTAATCTTGGAAACAAGAAATTTGACCAAGGAATTCAAGGGTTTCACCGCTGTGAGCGAGGTGAACCTGAAGGTAGAGCGGGGCCATATCCACGCCTTGATCGGTCCTAACGGCGCCGGCAAGACCACGTGTTTCAACTTGCTCACCAAATTCCTGGTCCCCACATCCGGACAGATCCTGTTCAATGGGAAAGATATCACGGCCGCCAAACCGGCCCAGATCGCGCGCATGGGCGTGATCCGTTCCTTCCAGATTTCCGCCGTCTTCCCGCATCTGTCCGTGCTGCAGAATGTGCGCATCGGCTTGCAGCGCCAGCTCGGTACCTCGTTCCATTTCTGGCAAAGCGAACGTGCCTTGAACCAGCTCAACGACCGCGCCATGGCCTTGCTGGCCGAAGTCGACCTGACGGAGTTTGCCGACACCATCACGGTCGACATGCCCTACGGACGCAAGCGGGCGCTGGAAATCGCCACCACCCTGGCGATGGAGCCGGAAATGATGCTGCTCGATGAACCGACGCAAGGCATGGGCCACGAAGACGTGCACCGCGTCACCGAGCTGATCAAAAAAGTGTCGGCCGGCCGCACGATTTTGATGGTGGAACACAATATGAGCGTGGTCTCTGGCATCTGTGACAAGATTTCCGTCCTGCAGCGCGGCGCCATGCTGGCCGAAGGCAGTTACGCGGAAGTGTCGCGCAATCCGCAAGTGATGGAAGCCTACATGGGCACCACCCACGCCGAACTGGAAGGGGCGCATTGATGGCGACACAAGTAAATGGCGGCGCACCCGCGCTGGAAATTACGCAACTGCACACCTGGTATGGCGAATCGCACATCCTGCACGACGTGAACCTGAAAGTGGAGCAGGGTGAAGTGGTGACTTTGCTGGGCCGCAACGGCGCCGGCCGCACGACCACCTTGCGCGCCATCATGGGGCTGACGGGCGCACGCACGGGCTCCATCAAAGTCAATGGCAGCGAAGCGATAGGTTTGGCCACGCACAAAATCGCCCACCTGGGTATCGGTTACTGTCCCGAAGAGCGCGGCATTTTCTCGTCGCTGTCGACCGAGGAAAACCTGCTGCTGCCGCCGACCCTGGCCAGCGGCGAGAAGGGTATGTCGGTGGAGGAAATCTACGCCATGTTCCCGAACTTGCAGGAGCGCCGCCACAGCCAGGGCACGCGCCTGTCGGGCGGGGAACAGCAGATGCTGGCCGTGGCGCGCATCCTGCGCACGGGCGCGCGATTGCTGCTGCTCGATGAAATTTCTGAAGGCCTGGCGCCCGTCATCGTGCAGGGCCTGGCGCGGATGATCACCACCCTGAAGGAAAAGGGCTACACCATCGTCATGGTGGAACAGAATTTCCGGTTTGCCGCGCCGCTGGCGGACCGGTTTTATGTGATGGAGCACGGTCAGATCGTCGAGACTTTTGCTGCATCCGAACTGGAAGCCAAGATGCCGGTATTGACCGAGCTGCTTGGCGTGTAATGCCCATGTAGTTCCGTATCGTCGTCGAGCAATCGTTTAAATAGCAAACAATAATCCCAACGGAGACACTATGAAACGTAACGCTATCGCCATTGCCACCGCCACTCTTTGCGCACTGGGCTTTTCCGCCGCCGCGCACGCCCAGGTATCGGGCGATACCATCAAGATCGGTTTTATTTCCGACATGTCAGGCGTGTATTCCGACGTCGACGGCCTCGGTGGCGCGGAAGCCATCAAGATGGCGATCGCCGATGCCGGCGTGGTACTGGCCGGCAAGAAGGTGGAATTCATTTCCGCCGACCATCAAAACAAGGCCGACATCGCCGCCTCGAAGGCGCGTGAATGGTTCGACCAGCAAGGCGTCGACATGCTGATCGGCGGCACCAATTCCGGCGCCAGCCTGGCCATGGCCAAGGTCGCGGCGGAAAAGAAGAAAATCTTCATTGCCATCGGTGCCGGCTCCTCGCGCCTGACGAATGAAGAATGCACGCCATACACCGTGCATTACGCCTACGACACAGTGGCGCTGGCGCGCGGCACGGGCGGCACCATCGTCAAGCAGGGCGGCAAGAACTGGTATTTCATGACGGCCGACTATGCGTTTGGCCATTCGCTGGAAAAAGACACGGCCGAGGTCGTCAAGGCGGCCGGCGGCAAGGTGCTGGGCAGCGTCAAGCATCCGCTGGGCGCGTCCGATTTCTCGTCCTTCCTGCTGCAGGCGCAAGCGGCCAAACCGCAGATCCTCGGCCTGGCCAATGCGGGCGGCGACGCCATCAACAGCATCAAGGCGGCCAACGAGTTCGGTTTGACGAAATCGATGAAACTGGCCGGCTTGCTGATCTTCATCAATGACATCCATTCGCTGGGCCTGAACCTGACGCAGGGCATGTACCTGACGGACGGCTGGTACTGGGACTTGAATCCTGAAACGCGTGCCTGGTCGAAACGCTATTTCGCCAAAATGAAGAAGGAACCGTCGATGCTGCAGGCGGCCGACTATTCGGCCGCGGCCAACTACCTGAAAGCCGTCAAGGCCGTCGGCACGGATGACACCGAGAAAGTCATGGCGTATCTGAAAAAGACCAAGATCAACGACATGTTCACCCAGAATGGCGAAGTACGCCCCGATGGCCGCATGGTGCACGATATGTATTTGATGGAAGTCAAGAAACCGTCCGAGTCGAAATACCCATGGGATTACTACAAGGTGGTCGCCACCGTGCCCGGTGCACAGGCGTATGTGACCAAGGCCGAATCGAAGTGTTCGCTGTGGAAGTAACGCTGTAGCAATCCCTGTGGATCGCCCGCCGCCGCGCGGGCGCTCTGTCCTGCATGCGCTTCGCTCGCAGGGTTCGCCTTGCGCCGCCGCACCCGTTTGCGGTGGCGCGTTTCCCTTGATACCACACCGCTACCCGGCGGTGCTTTTTATACTGTGATGCCATGGAAATTTTCGGCGTTCCATTACAAGCGATGATGAGCCAGCTGCTGCTGGGTCTCGTCAACGGCTCGTTCTATGCCATGTTGTCTCTCGGTCTGGCCGTCATCTTCGGCTTGCTCAACGTTATTAATTTCTCGCACGGCGCCATGTATATGATGGGTGCCTTCCTGGCCTGGATGGGCCTCAGCTATTTCGACATCAATTACTGGGCCATGCTGGTCATCGCCCCGATCCTCGTCGGCCTGCTCGGCATCCTGATCGAAAAGACCATGCTGCGCTGGCTGTATAAACTCGACCACCTGTATGGCTTGCTGCTGACGTTCGGCATCACCCTGATCATGGAGGGCGTGTTCCGCTCGTTCTATGGCGTCTCGGGTCAGCCGTATGCCGTACCCGAAGCGCTGGCCGGCGCGACGGACCTGGGCTTCATGATCTTGCCGAACTACCGCGCCTGGGTCGTGATCGCCTCGCTTTCCGTTTGCCTGGCCACCTGGTTTGTCATCGAGAAAACCAAGCTCGGCGCCTACCTGCGGGCCGGCACGGAAAACCCGAAACTGGTGGAAGCGTTCGGCATCAACGTGCCGTTGATGGTGACCTTGACCTTCGGCTTCGGCGTGGCGCTGGCCGGTTTCGCCGGCGTGCTGGCCGCGCCGATCATCCAGGTTTCGCCGCTGATGGGCTCGAACCTGATCATCGTCGTGTTTGCCGTGGTGGTGATCGGCGGCATGGGTTCCATCATGGGTTCCATCCTGACGGGCCTGGGCCTGGGCGTGATCGAGGGCCTGACCCGCGTGTTCTACCCGGAAGGCTCGGCCACCGTGGTGTTCGTGGTGATGGTCATCGTGCTGCTGCTGCGTCCCGCCGGCCTGTTCGGCAAAGAAAAGTAATCCTCATCAGTCATGTATTGGAGCTACCACGATGAATAAGAATGTAGGCTACGCCATTGCCCTGCTGCTGGCGTTGGCGGCCCCGTTTTACGGCTATCCCGTCTTCCTGATGAAGTTGCTGTGCTTTGCCCTGTTTGCCTGCGCGTTCAACTTGCTGATCGGCTACACGGGCTTGCTGTCGTTCGGCCATGCGGCCTTCTTCGGCGGTGCCGGTTATGTCACCGGCTATGCGCTGCGCACCTGGGGCTGGCCGACGGAACTGGGCTTGCTGGCCGGCGTCGCCACGGGCGCCTTGCTGGGCCTCGTGATCGGCGGCCTGGCGATCCGCCGCCAGGGCATCTACTTTACGATGATCACCCTGGCGCTGGCGCAGATGGTGTACTTCCTGGCCTTGCGCCTGCCGTTCACGGGCGGCGAGGATGGCTTGCAGGGTGTTCCACGTGGAACCTTGCTGGGCACGATAGACCTGGCCAACGACACGGTGTTGTACTACGTCGTGCTGGCCATTTTTGTCGCCGGCTTCGCCCTGATCGTGCGCACCATCCATTCGCCGTTCGGACAAGTGCTCAAGGCGATCAAGGAAAACGAACCACGCGCGATCTCGCTCGGCTACGACGTCAACAAGTACAAGCTGATGGCTATCGTGCTGTCGGCGTCGCTGGCCGCGCTGGCCGGCGCCACCAAGACGCTGGTGCTGGGCTTTGAGACCCTGACCGATGTGTACTGGGGCATGTCGGGCCTGGTCGTGCTGATGACCTTGGTGGGCGGCATGGGCACCTTGTCCGGTCCCATCCTCGGCGCCGTATTGATCATCGCGCTGGAAAACAAGCTGGGCGATGTCGGCACCTACCTGGCCACGCACACGGGCATCGAGTGGTTCGGCACCCTGGGTGAATCGGTGGGCATGGTCACGGGCGTGATCTTCGTCATCTGCGTGCTGCTGTTCCGGCGCGGCATCGTCGGCGAAGCCATCGCGCGTTTCGGCGGCAGGAATGCCAAAGCCGCTGTCTGATTTTCAAGCAACGCCGGACGGATCGTCCGGCGTTTTTCATTGTGCGTCCACTGTTACTTCAACGGAGAGAACCACCATGCAAATGACGATCACGCGCGCGGGCACTGTTGGCACGAGCCTGTGCACCCTGCTGGCGTTGGCAGCCTGCGGCAGCAACCATGCGCCGGAAGAACTGAACCAGATGCCCAGCTACCTGGGGACGATTGCGCGCGCCGACTACGACGGCAAGACGAACGATCTGCTGACGGCAGGGCTGGGCAAGACGGGGCTGGCGGGCGCCACCCCCGCGTATGCGAATGCGGAACAGCCGACGCCGCTCGAGCTGCGCCGCAATGCGATCTATGCCAATTACCGCGCCGTGCTCGACATCGCCGCCAACAGCGGCTACGGCACCCTGTACGGGCCGAACGTGGATGCGGCCGGCAACGTGGGGCCGGGCGAGGGACTGGTCGCGGGCAGCGAATACATCGCCTATGCCGATGATGGCACGGGCAAGAAAAATGTCACCCTGATGGTGCAGGTGCCGGCCAGCTTCGACCCGGACCGCGCCTGCATCGTCACGGGCACGTCCAGCGGCTCGCGCGGCATTTACGGCGCCATCGGCAGCTCGGGCGAATGGGGCCTGAAAAAAGGTTGCGCCGTGGCGTATGCGGACAAGGGTTCCGGCACGGGCCTGTATGTGTTCGAGGACGACAGCGTCAACCTGCAGAACGGCGTGCGCGCGGGCAGGGTCGCCGCCGGCAAGAACGCGCTCTTCGCGCCCGACTTGAGCGACGCGGACCGGCTGGCCTGGTCTGGCGCCTATCCGAACCGCATCGCCTTCAAGCATGCGCACTCGCAGCAGAACCCGGAGAAGGACTGGGGCAAGGTCACCTTGCAGGCGGTCGAGATGGCGTATTACGTCTTGAATGAACGCTACGGCGTGCTGGCCCGCGACGGCAGTTCGCGCATCGTGCGCTTGACGCCGAAGAACACCATCACGATCGCCTCAAGCATTTCCAACGGCGCTGGCTCGGCCTTGCTGGCGGCGGAACAGGATACGAAAGGCTTGATCAGCGGCGTGGCGGCCAGCGAACCGCAAATCCAGCCGGTGGCATCTAACGCCTACAGCGTGCGCCAGGGCGGGGCGGTGGTGGCCAATCCGGGCCGCGCGCTGTTCGACTACGCCACCTATGCGGCCCTGTATCAGCCGTGCATCGCTTCCGTGGCCGGCAATGCGGGACGCTGCACGGCGCTGGTGGCCAAGGGCTTATTGAACGGCGCCGACCTGGCGGCGCAGCAGGCGGACGCGAAGCAGCGCTTGCGCGCGTATGGCTGGCTGGTCGATTCCGATCCGCTGCAGGCTTCGCACGCGGGCACGAACATCCTCGTGGCCGTCACGTATGCGTATGCCTACGGGAAATTTTCCGTGACCGATAAAGTCTGCGGTTTCACGTTTGCGCAGACGGACGGCAGCGGCAATCCGATCGCGTTCACGTCGGCGCAAAAGGCGGCCAGCTTTGCCGCGCAAAACGGCATCCTCGGCAATGTCGTGTACGAGAACAGCGTGGGCGGCGCCAAAGTCTACACGGCCGGCGTGTCGCCATCGACCAGCCTGGCGGACCAGTCGCTCGACGGCTTCCTGTGCCTGCGCAGCCTGGCGACGGGGCGCGATGCCGTCAGCGGCGCCAACTTGCAGGGCACCCTGGGCGGGCAGAGCGTGCGCGTGCGGGCTGGCATGGCCGAAGTCGCGGCCAGCGGCAAGTTGAACGGCAAGCCGGCCATCATCGTGCACGGCCGCAGCGACACCTTGATTCCCGTCAATCACGCCTCGCGTGCCTATCTTGGCCTGAACGCCGCGGTGGAAGGGGCAAATAGCCAGCTGCGCTATATCGAGGTGACCAATGCCAACCATTTCGATTCCTTCAGCAGCGCCTTGCCGACCCTGATCGTACCGCTGCACGTCTACCTGAACCGGGCGCTGGACGCCATGTATGCGCACTTGAACGCCAAGCAAGCCTTGCCGCCATCGCAGGTGGTGCGCACGGTGACGCGTGCCGATGCGTCGACCCTGATCACGAATGTCAACGTGCCAGCGATCGCCACGGCGCCGGCGCCCGCCAATGCCGTCAGCGTGACGGGGACTGTCGTCGATATTCCCAACTAGCCAGTATCGTTGGTGGAACCTGCGGCCACGTTTCACGTGGCCGTTTTTATTCCCAGGCCGACTCGGCGATCTGGCCCAGTCCCTGGAAGACGGGCTTGGAAAACCAGTAGCCCTGCATCAGGGAAATGCCGCAGCTGGCTAGGAAGTCGCGCTCGGCGCGTGTCTCGATGCCTTCGGCCAGCACGCGGATACCGAGCTCACGGCACAGGCTGGCGATGGCGCGCACGATCGCCTGGCGCGGCGCCTGCGTATCGATGCCGCGCACCAGGTCCATGTCGATCTTGATGATGTCGGGCTGATATTCGGCCAGCAGGTTCAAGCCCGCATAGCCGGCGCCGAAATCATCGATGGCCGTCTGGAAACCGAAGCGCCGGTAGGCGCGGAAAATCTCGACCAAGTGGGGACGGTCTTGCACCCGTTCGCCTTCCGTCACTTCAAAGATGATTTTATCGGTGGGGAAGCTGTGCAGCCTGGCCGCTTCCAGGGTGCTGCGGATGCACACTTCCGGACGGTAGACGGCGTTGGGCAAAAAATTGATCGACAGGAAGCCCTGCATGCCGAGGCGCGCTGCACCGGCCACGGCCTTGACGCGGCACGCCTGGTCGAAGCGGTAGCGGTTGGCGTCGTTGACTTGCGCCAGCACGCTGGCCGCGCTTTCGCCGTTCGGGCCGCGCACCAGCGCCTCGTGCGCATAGATGCTGCGCGTGGCCAGATCGACGATGGGCTGATAGGCATACTCGAAGGCAAACGGCAGCGGCGCGCTGTCATGGCAGCCGGCACAGGCACCGTACGGAAAGTGGGTGCTGTCGGGATGAATGGGGATGTCGGGAGGCGTCATGGCGTCAGTGTAGCTGGGTGGGTTGGCAGATTCCGTCTGCTGGTTCACAGTGCGGCCGCATAGATGGCGCGCGCATCGGCGCGCGTGAGGGGACGCGGATTGTTGCCCAGCAAGCGCGTTTGCAGCATGGCTTCATCGGCCAGGCGGTCCAGGTCGCCGGACGTGATGCCCACTTCGCGCAGAGTGCGCGCGATACCGGTAGCCACGGCAATCTCCTGCATGGCGTCGATCAGGGCCTCGGCCCGCGCTTCCTCGCTGCCCGTGATGCCGGGTTGCAATACGGTCGCCAGTTGCGCATACAGGGGCGCCGCATGGGATAGATTAAAACGCAGCACGTGCGGCAACACCAGCGCGTTCGACAGGCCATGCGGCACGTGGAACAGGCCGCCGATGGGATAGGCGAGCGCATGTACAGCGGCCACGGGCGCATTGGCAAACGCCTGGCCGGCCAGCATGGCGCCCAGCAGCATGGCTTGCCGCGCCGGCAAGTTGCTGCCATCGCGGCAGGCTGCGAGCAAGTTGCTGGAGAGCAGCGACAGCGCCTGGGTGGCCAGCATGTCGGACAAGGGATTTTTCAGCAGGCGGCTGGTGTACGCTTCGATCGCATGCACCATGGCGTCGATGCCGGTGGCGGCCGTTACGGCGGGCGGCAAGCCCAAGGTCAGCGTGGCGTCGAGGATGGCCAGGTCCGCATACAGTTGCGGCGCGACGACGCCCATCTTGCTGGTGGCGCCCGTGGTGACGATGGCGATGTGCGTGACTTCCGAGCCCGTGCCGGCCGTCGTCGGCAATTGCACCAGCGGCAGGCGCTGACCGTGCACGTTGCCGATGCCGTACAGCTGGGTCAGTTCCTGGTGGCCGGGCGCCAGCACGGCGATCAGCTTGGCCACGTCCAGCGAGCTGCCGCCTCCAAGGCCGATAATCAGTTCCACGTGAAACATCTGCGCCTGGGCCACGCCAGCCAGCACGACGGTTTCGGGCGGATCGGCTTGCACATCGGAAAAGACATGCGCCTCGATGCCCGCCGCTTGCAAGCTGCGCAGCGGTGCATCGGCCAGACCCGTGCGCAAAAAGCCCGCGTCGGTGACGAGCAGGGCGCGGCGCACGGTGGGGAAGTGGTGGGCGATATGGGCGCCCAGTTGGGCAGCGGCGCCCGGTTCAACGATCAGATGCGGCACGGTACGGAACTGGAAGGCGGACATGCATGCTCCTGACAGTGAAGACAGAAGTCCAGCATACTCCGCTTTCCTGCCCCGTGCCTGTTTCACGTGGAACCAAAAGCGGAGCTTACTCCCACTCGAGCGCGCCGCGCTTCCATTCATAGGCCAGGCCAATGGCCAGCGCGCCGAGAAAGCCCATGACGGCCCAGAAGCCGGGCAAGCCCAGTTCGTTGACGTTGGCCGCCCACGGCATCAGGAAGATCACCTCGATATCGAACAGGATGAACAGGATGGCGACCAGGTAGAAGCGGATGTCGAACTTCATGCGCGCATCGCCGAACGCCTCGAAGCCGCATTCGTACGGTGACATTTTTTGCGGATCGGGCTTGTGCGGCCCCAGTACGCGTCCCAGCAGCATGGGCACGATGCCGACCAGGATGCCGATCAGAATGAACAGCAGGACGGGAAAATAGTGTTCGAGGAGCATGGGGATTCCTCTCAGTGGCTCGATGACAGTTTCATCAGCACGATGCCGCACACGATGAGCACGGCGGCGAACACGCGCATAGCATTGACTTGTTCGCCCAGAAAGACGATGCCGACGATAAAGGCGCCGACGGCACCGATGCCCGTCCAGATGGTGTAAGCCGTGCCCAGGGGCAGGGTGCGCATGGCCAGCGACAGCAAGCCGAAGCTGGCGATCATCATGACGACGGTTACAACGGAGGGAGTGAGTCTGGTGAAACCCTCGGAGAGTTTCATCGAGTATGCCCACACGACTTCAAACATGCCGGCAATTATTAACAGTATCCAGGCCATGGCGGCTCCTATACAGAGCGGGCCGTCCCGGTGTGTTCCCATGATGGGGGAGGCCGTCCTCCTGGATGATCGTCGCGCTGGCCACTGGCGTGAGCACGGGGCGAACGATGCGGCAATTGTAGCAAACATTGCCGGACCCCGCAGCGCGGCGCGGGCCTGTCCTGGCACCGCTGCGTGTTCCACGTGAAACAAAAATCGCTGTCGACTTGCCCTCGCTGAGTAAAAATTAAGCAAAAATTGACCCGTGGAAGGTTGCGTTCGCAAAAAGACTCTATAATCGGAGCTCTCTTCCCGCATTTTTACTTGCACTGTTGCCTATTTATCATGTTATTTCCTACAGAATTCGACGTCATCGTTGTCGGTGGTGGTCACGCCGGTACCGAGGCGGCCCTCGCTTCCGCCCGCATGGGGCAGAAGACGCTATTGCTCACGCATAATATTGAGACACTGGGCCAGATGTCGTGCAACCCCTCCATCGGTGGCATCGGCAAGGGCCATCTGGTCAAGGAAGTCGATGCCATGGGCGGCGCGATGGCGATTGCCACCGACGAGTCCGGCATCCAGTTCCGCATCCTGAATTCCTCGAAAGGCCCGGCAGTGCGCGCCACGCGCGCCCAGGCCGACCGTATTTTGTACAAGGCCGCCATCCGCACGCGCCTGGAAAACCAGCCTAACCTGTGGCTGTTCCAGCAAGCGGTCGATGACCTGATCGTCGAAGGCGACCGGGTCGTCGGCGCCGTGACGCAGATCGGCCTGAAGTTCCTCGCGCGCGCCGTCGTGCTGACGGCCGGCACTTTCCTCGACGGCAAGATCCACGTGGGCTTGAATAACTATTCGGCCGGCCGCGCCGGCGATCCGCCCGCCATCTCGCTGTCGGCCCGCTTGAAAGAGCTGAAACTGCCGCAGGGCCGTTTGAAAACGGGCACGCCGCCGCGCATCGATGGTCGCACGATCGACTTTTCCGTGATGCAAGAACAGGCGGGCGACCTCGATCCCGTGCCCGTGTTTTCCGTCATGGGCAACACGGCCATGCACCCGCGCCAGGTGCCATGCTGGGTCACGCACACGAATAGCCAGACGCACGACATCATCCGCGCCGGCCTGGACCGCAGCCCCATGTACACGGGCGTCATCGAAGGCGTGGGCCCGCGTTACTGCCCCTCGATCGAAGACAAGATCCACCGCTTCTCGGGCAAGGAATCGCACCAGATCTTCCTCGAGCCGGAAGGCTTGACGACGCATGAGTTCTATCCGAACGGCATCTCCACGAGCTTGCCGTTCGACGTGCAGATCGCCCTGGTGCAGTCGATGAAGGGCATGGAAAACGCCCACATCCTGCGTCCCGGCTATGCCATCGAATACGATTATTTCGACCCGCGCGGCTTGAAGGCCTCGCTGGAAACGAAGGCCGTTGCCGGCCTGTTCTTCGCCGGCCAGATCAACGGCACCACCGGTTACGAGGAAGCGGCCGCACAAGGCATGCTGGCGGGCCTGAATGCGGCCTTGCTGACGCAGGACAAGGAAGCCTGGGTACCGGGCCGCTCCGAGGCCTATCTGGGCGTGCTGGTCGACGATCTGATCACCCAGGGCGTGCAGGAACCGTACCGCATGTTCACCAGCCGCGCCGAGTACCGTTTGAGCCTGCGCGAAGACAATGCCGACATGCGCCTGACGGAAATCGGGCGCGCGCTGGGCTGCGTGGGCGACGCCCAATGGCAAGCGTTCGAGACCAAGCGCGAAGCGGTGGCGCGCGAGCTCGAGCGCCTGCGTTCCACGTGGGTCAATCCGCGCATCCTGGCGGCCGCCGAATCGGAACGCATCGTCGGCCAGGCCATCGAGCGCGAGTACTCGCTGGCGGACCTGCTGTGCCGCCCGAACGTGGCCTACGACACCCTGATGAGCATGACGGGCATGGAAGGCCAGGCCCTGGCCGGCCCGGGCGTGGAAGACCCCGCCGTGCGCGAGCAGGTGGAAATCCAGCTCAAATATGCGGGCTACATCGAGCGCCAGAGCAAGGAAATCGAGCGCCATGAACACTATGAAAACCTGGCCTTGCCGGAAGGTTTCAATTACCTCGATATCGGCGCGCTGTCGGTCGAAGTGCGGCAAAAACTCGACAAGCAGCGCCCTGAAACCCTGGGCCAGGCATCGCGCATATCGGGCGTGACGCCGGCGGCGATTTCGCTGCTGCTGGTGCATCTGAAAAAGCGCGGTTTTGGCGCAGGGCAAGCCGAAATACAGACCACCACTTTAAAGGACGAGGTTGTTGAATGAAGCAGTTTGACCGGGCCGCATTGGCCCAGATTTTGAATGAAGGCATCGCCGCGCTGGGGCTCGACCTGAGCGCGGATCAGACGGAAAAACTGCTCGATTACCTGGCCTTGCTGGCCAAATGGAACAGCGTGTACAACCTGACGTCGGTGCGCGATCCCCTGCAGATGCTGACCTTGCACGTGCTCGATTCGCTGGCCGCCGTGCCGGCGTTCGCGGATGCAAAGCATGTGCTCGACGTGGGCGCCGGCGGCGGCTTGCCGGGCATGGTCCTGGCCATCGCGCGGCCCGATGTGAAGGTGTCGATGATCGACACGGTGCATAAAAAGACGGCTTTTCTGACGCAAGTGAAGGCGGAACTGGGCCTGGCCAACGTCACCGTGTACACGAAACGGGTGGAACAGCTGGAAGTGGCGCAAAAATTCGACGTGATCACCTCGCGTGCCTTTGCCGACCTGTCCGACTTCGTCAACTGGTCGCACCACGTGCTGGCCGAGGGCGGGCAATTCATCGCCTTGAAAGGGGTGGCGCCGCCAGACGAGCGCGAGCGACTGCCGGCAAACTGGAAAGTGACGGAATTACGGGCGATCCAGGTGCCAGGGCTAAATGCAGAGCGTCATCTGGTCTTTATAGCAAGAATTTAAAGGCCGCGGAATTAAACGGTATAAATCATATAAATAGTTTATACGGTATGAATGATATAAACCATATAAACGATTTATATCGTATAAATAAAATAAACAGTATAAATCGTTTCGGCCAGATGCCGGGGCGCACGATGAAGTTTGCATCTCTTTACAACTAGAAGATACATGGCCAAAATTTTTTGTGTAGCAAATCAAAAGGGTGGTGTTGGTAAAACCACAACGAGCGTCAACCTCTCCGCCGGTCTGGCCAAGTTGAACCAGCGCGTGCTGCTGGTCGACCTCGACCCGCAGGGCAATGCGACCATGGGCGCCGGCATCAACAAGGCCGGCCTGAAGGCGTCGACCTATGAAGTGATGCTGGGCGAGTCCGATGTCAAAACGGCACGCCAGCGTTCGGAAGCGGGGCGCTTCGATGTCTTGCCGTCGAACCGCGAGCTGGCCGGCGCCGAAGTGGAGATGGTCGAACTCGACAACCGCGAACGCCGCCTGAAGGATGCGCTGGCCGAAGTGGACGGCGAATACGATTTCATCCTGGTAGATTGCCCGCCGGCATTGTCGATGCTGACCCTGAATGGCCTGTGCGCCGCGCATGGCGTGATCATCCCGATGCAGTGCGAGTACTACGCGCTGGAAGGCTTGTCCGACCTGGTCAACACCATCAAGAAGGTGCATGCGAACCTGAACCCGGATTTGAAGATCATCGGTTTGCTGCGCGTGATGTTCGATCCGCGCATGACATTATCGCAACAAGTGTCGGCGCAGCTGGAACAGCACTTCGGCGACAAGGTCTTCAATACCATCATCCCGCGCAACGTGCGCCTGGCCGAAGCGCCGTCGTACGGCTTGCCCGGCGTGACCTTCGACCCCAGCTCGAAAGGTGCCCAGGCGTATATCGCCTTCGGCGCCGAGATGGTCGAGCGCATCAAACATATGTAAACAAGAGGCGGGCGCCTGCACAGTTTGATGTAAGCGCTTACTCTGAAAACACGATTAGGACAGCATGGCTACGAAAAAATTAAAAGGACTGGGTCGCGGACTCGACGCCCTGTTGGGCGGCGGCGGCGATTTTGCCAGTCCGGACACGACACAACCGTCGAACTTGCCCGTATCACAAATGCAAGCCGGCAAGTACCAGCCGCGCACGCGCATGGACGAGGGGGCCTTGAATGAACTGGCCGCTTCGATCAAGGCGCAAGGGCTGATGCAGCCGATCCTGGTGCGCCCGATCGGGCAGGACACCCTGAGCGGACTTGTCAAATATGAAATTATCGCAGGCGAGCGCCGTTTCCGCGCCTCGCAGCTGGCCGGCCTGACGGAAGTGCCGGTGCTGGTGCGCGACGTGGACGACCTGGCCGCCGCCGCGATGGCGCTGATCGAGAACATCCAGCGCGAAGACCTCAATCCTTTGGAAGAGGCGCAGGGCATCCACCGCCTGATCGCCGACTTCAGTTTTACGCATGAGCAAGCGGCCACTGCGCTGGGACGCTCGCGCAGCGCCGTGTCGAACCTGTTGCGTTTGATGAACCTGGCCAGTCCCGTGCAAACCATGCTGATGGCCGGCGATATCGACATGGGCCATGCGCGCGCGCTGCTGGCCGTCGATGCGGCCAGCCAGATCACCCTGGCGAACCAGGTCGTGGCCAAGCGCCTGTCGGTGCGCGAAACGGAAAAGCTCGTCACCCGCACGCTCGAGGAAGCGGCCAACCCGGTTGAGCCGCGGCAAAAGGAAAAGTCGGGCGACATCGCGCGCCTGGAAGAAGAGCTGTCCGATGCGCTGGCTACGCCCGTGGTGTTCAAAATGGGCAACAAAGGCCGTGGCCAATTGGTCATCGATTTTGCCGATCTTGACGTGCTCGATGGCTTGTTGACACGTTTGCGTGGTTAAATAGCAAGCTGCAAAGACAGGGGCCATGCGGGTGTGGCCGATCCGGCCATGCTTTCCAGATGCACCACGTGATTCCTTGATAACACGGCTGGAAGCGGCCAGACAAGCGACTTTGCCATATAGTGGTGCAAATGGCGGCGAATAGTCGGTAAAGCGTCAGTTTCACGCAGCAATTGCCCTGCTGCGGTGCACCAACGTTTGACTCTATAGATCAAAGCCAACTATAATCCCGTGTCTTTGCGTGTGTAGATTTTTCTGGGAACTTGGCAATTGAGTGATTCACAACAAAGTATTGCCAAGCCAGTCTACAAAGTAGTTGCATTGCAGCTAGCAATCGCTATCAGTTTTGCCACGGTTACCCTGTTTTTTGGTGGCAGTGTCAGAGGCTGGTCCGCCGCATACGGCGGCGCTATCGCAGTCATCGGTAGCCTGGTGTATGCCCTGTTGGTGGTTCGCGGTTCTAGCGACGCCAATAAGGCATTCCGGGCGCATTTGCGCGCAGAAGTGGTGAAAATATTTATCACAGCGGTGCTGTTTATATTGGCACTGGTGTTGTTTCAGTCGGCCGCCTGGTTATGGCTGATCTTGGGTTTCGCGGTGGCAACCTTAGCATACTGGTTTTCATTGCTCGCTGTTTAATCATTGGTTTTGGGGCCTGTTGAGCTCTGAAACGACAAATCTAAATTCATTATGACCACAGAACACGCTATTGAAGCGGGCCATGCTGCCCCGGCCAACGCCACAGAATACATCAGTCACCATCTGGCCCACCTGAGAAGTGCCGACGGCATGATCAATCTGGATACGTTCTGGATTTCGGCCATTCTGGGCTTTGTTTTCCTGGCTGTTTTCTATATGGCGTCGCGCCGCGCGACGGCTGGTGTCCCTGGCAAGTTGCAAAACTTCGTCGAAATGGTCATGGAAATCGTCAATGACACTATTAATGGGGCCTTCCACGCGAAAAGCAAGGTCATCGCGCCGCTGGCCATCACTATTTTTGTGTGGGTCTGGTTGTTGAACGCGATGGACTTCCTGCCGGTTGACCTGTTGCCGAAGATCCTGAGCTGGTTTGGCGTGCATAAACTGCGCGCCGTGCCGACCGCCGACGTCAACCACACCTTCGCCATGTCGCTGTCCGTCGTGCTGTGCGTGATCGCCTTCTCGATCAAGGCCAAGGGCCTGGGCGGCTGGATCAAGGAACTGTTCACGGCACCGTTCCATGCGAGCGGCCTGATCGGCACGATCGCCCTGGCACCTGTCAATTTCCTGCTGCAAATGGTTGAGCTGGTTGCAAAACTGATCTCCCTGTCGCTGCGACTGTTCGGCAATATGTATGCCGGCGAACTGATTTTCATCTTGATCGCGTTGTTGCCTTGGTGGGCACAGTGGGCGTTGGGTGGTCCATGGGCAATTTTCCATATCTTGATTGTAACTTTGCAAGCTTTTGTGTTTATGGCGTTGACGGTTGTGTATCTGAGCCTTGCGGTTGAGAAACATTAATCATTAACTTTATATTTTGTTTTTTTAGTATCTTTCGTTTTTAAATTTAGGAGAATTTTATGCAAGCTCTGATCGCACAAGTACAAAGCATGACCGTTCTGGCAGCAGCAATCATCATCGGCCTGGCCGCAATCGGCACCGCTCTGGGCTTCGCTATCTTGGGTGGCAAATTCCTGGAAGCTTCGGCACGTCAACCAGAACTGATGCCACAACTGCAAACCAAACTGTTCGTTATCGCTGGTCTGCTGGATGCTATTTCGATGATCGGCGTTGGTGTTGCTCTGCTGTACACGTTCGCTAACCCGTTCCTGTCCGCTCTGACGGCTGTTGCTCAGTAATTCGCTCCAACCCTAGGAGAAACTTTTAGTTAGGAGCAAAGGTATGGACATCAATATGTCGCTCATCGGCCAGATGATCACCTTCGCGGTGTTGGTCTGGTTCTCGATGAAGTTCGTATTTCCAGCGCTGAACAACGCGCTGGATGAGCGTGCCAAACGAATCGCGGATGGATTGGCTGCGGCCGATCAAGGTCAGGCTTCGATGGCAGTCGCTGAAAAGCGTGCGCAAGAGGCATTGAACAGTGCACGTGAAGAAGCGTCGCAACGCGTTGCGGACGCTGAAAAGCGCGCGCAGCTGGTTGCTGAAGAGATCAAGCAAAATGCACAAGCTGAAGCTGCGCGTATCATTGCGCAAGCCCAGTCGGACGCCGAACAGCAACTGTCGAAAGCACGCGAACAATTGCGCGCTCAGGTGGCTGACCTGGCTGTCAAGGGTGCCGAGCAGATCCTGAAGCGTGAAGTCAACGCTACGGCTCACGCCGAAATGTTGCAGCGTCTTGCTGTCGAGCTGTAATCATGGCAGAACTCGCAACCGTCGCCCGTCCCTACGCGGAAGCTTTGTTCCGCGTAGCCCAAGCTGGTAAGGAGTCAAGCAACCTCGCGGCGTGGTCCGAGCTGGTGTCCGAACTGGCACAGATCGGTAGCCACCCCGAGGTACAGGCGTACGCGCGCAATCCGAAGGTTTCGGAAAGCGACGTCGCCGCCACCATCCTGTCGTTGTTGAAATCGCCGCTCAATGAGGAAGTGAAAAACTTCGTCACGATGTTGATCGAAAATGGCCGCATCAGCCTGCTGCCGGAAATCGGCGCGCAATTCCATGCCTTGAAAAATGGCCTGGAAGGTGCGGCTGACGCCGAGATCACGAGCGCTTTCGATCTGAGCGAAGGCCAAACGGCCGAGCTGGTCGCAACGCTGGAAAAGAAATTCAGTCGTAAGCTCAACCCTGCCGTCACAGTGGATCCATCGCTGCTCGGCGGCGTGCGCGTGGTTGTTGGCGACCAAGTGCTCGATACCTCGGTGCGCGCCAAGCTGCAGCAACTGCACGCTGCACTGGTGTCGTAAGACACGCGCTTCGGCAGGCCAGCTTAGACAGACCCTTACCCCTCGCGCAAGCTGAGAGAAACACTTTTAGGAGTTAGTATGCAACTCAACCCATCTGAAATCAGCGAGTTGATCAAGAGCCGGATCCAAGGTCTTGACGGCGGCGCTGAAGTGCGTAATCAAGGCACGGTTATTTCCGTCGCCGACGGTATCTGCCGCATCCACGGTTTGTCGGACGTGATGCAAGGCGAGATGCTGGAATTCCCAGGCAACACGTTTGGCCTGGCAATGAATCTGGAACGCGACTCCGTCGGTTCCGTGATTCTGGGTGCCTACGAGCACATCTCCGAAGGCGACACGGTGAAATGCACCGGCCGCATTCTGGAAGTGCCAGTCGGTCCTGAGCTGCTCGGCCGCGTAGTCAACGCGCTGGGCCAGCCGATCGACGGCAAAGGCGCCATCGAGACCAAACTGACGGCCGCGATTGAAAAAATCGCTCCGGGCGTGATCGCCCGTGAATCCGTTTCGCAACCAATGCAAACCGGCCTGAAGTCGATCGATGCGATGGTTCCCGTTGGCCGCGGCCAGCGCGAACTGATCATCGGCGACCGTCAAACCGGCAAGTCGGCCGTGGCGATTGATGCGATCATCAATCAAAAAGGCCAGGGCATGAAATGTATCTACGTCGCGATTGGCCAAAAAGCCTCGTCGATCAAGAACATCGTGCGCTCGCTGGAACAGCACGGCGCGATGGAATACACCATCGTTGTCGCCGCTTCCGCTTCGGAATCGGCCGCCATGCAATACATCTCGCCGTACTCCGGTTGCGCCATGGGCGAATACTTCCGTGACCGCGGTGAAGATGCACTGATCGTCTACGATGATCTGTCCAAACAAGCTGTTGCATACCGTCAAATCTCGCTGCTGCTGCGCCGTCCACCAGGTCGCGAAGCGTACCCAGGCGACGTGTTCTACCTGCACAGCCGCCTGCTGGAACGCGCAGCACGCGTGAACGCCGACTACGTCGAGAAGTTCACCGACGGCGCCGTCAAAGGCAAGACCGGTTCCCTGACGGCACTGCCGATCATTGAAACGCAAGCTGGCGACGTGTCCGCATTCGTTCCAACCAACGTGATTTCGATTACCGACGGTCAGATCTTCCTGGAAACCTCGCTGTTCAACGCCGGTATCCGTCCTGCGATTAACGCCGGTATTTCCGTATCGCGCGTCGGTGGCGCCGCCCAGACCAAGGTCATCAAAAACCTGTCCGGCGGTATCCGTACCGACTTGGCGCAGTACCGTGAACTGGCCGCGTTTGCGCAGTTCGCTTCGGACCTGGATGAATCGACCCGCAAGCAGCTGGACCGTGGTGCCCGCGTAACGGAATTGCTCAAGCAAGCCCAATACTCGCCACTGTCGATCTCGCTGATGGCCGTATCGCTGTTCTCGGTGAACAAAGGCTTCATGGACGACGTGCCAGTCAAGCAAGTGCTGTCGTTCGAAGCTGGTGTCCACGCTTACATGAAGACCAAGCAAGCTGCTCTGCTGGCCAAGATCGAAGAAACCAAGCAACTCGACAAAGACAGCGAAGCAACTCTGTCGGCGGCCATTGCTGATTTCAAGAAATCCGGCGCATATTAAGCGGCCAGGCGGCGCCCGCCTCGAGTGAGGCGCCGCCCTACGCGCAGAAGGAGTAAGGACTCATGGCATCAAGCAAAGAGATACGAGGCAAGATCAAGAGCGTAGAGAATACGAAGAAGATCACCAAGGCGATGGAAATGGTCGCCGCGTCCAAAATGCGCAAGGCGCAAGACCGGATGCGGGCCGCTCGTCCCTACAGTGACAAGATTCGGAATATCGCCGCCAATCTGGCGAACGCCAATCCGGAATACACGCACCCGTTCCTGGCAGTTGCCCAGGGTACGCAAGCGAAGGCAGTGGGTTTCATCGTTGTCACGACCGACAAAGGTCTGTGCGGCGGCATGAACACCAACATCCTGCGCCAGGTGACGTCGAAGTCGCGCGAGCTGGAAGCAGCTGGCAACCGGATTGAAGCAGTTGCCATCGGTAACAAGGGTTTGGGTTTTTTGAATCGCATCGGCGTCAAGATCGTCGCCTCTGCCATTCAAACCGGTGATACGCCGCACCTGGATAAATTGATCGGACCTGTCAAGGTCATGCTCGAAGAATTCCAGGCTGGCAAGCTCGACGCAGTGTACCTGTGCTACACCAAATTCATCAACACGATGAAGCAGGAACCAGTGGTCGAACAGTTGCTGCCGTTGACGGCTGACAAAATGGTCGCCGACAAGAGCGCACACTCGTGGGATTACATCTACGAGCCGGATGCACAAAGCATCATCGACGAATTGCTGGAGCGCTATGTAGAAGCGCTGGTGTACCAGGCAGTCGCGGAGAATCTGGCGTCCGAGCAATCGGCACGGATGGTCGCGATGAAAGCTGCAAGCGACAACGCGGGTAGTGTGATCGGCGAATTGAAGCTGATCTACAACAAGACCCGCCAAGCTGCGATTACCAAAGAACTCTCCGAAATCGTCGCCGGTGCGGCTGCGGTTTAAACGAATTTAACTATATTGAAGGAACGAACATGGCTGATGGCAAAATCGTTCAGTGTATCGGCGCTGTGGTGGACGTTGAGTTTCCCCGCAACGCGATGCCTAAGGTATTTGATGCCTTGAAGATGGCAGGCTCGGAACTGACCCTGGAAGTACAACAGCAGTTGGGCGACGGCATTGTCCGTACCATTGCACTCGGCTCGTCCGATGGCCTGCGTCGCGGTATGATGATCCAGAACACCGGCAAACCTATCATGGTGCCAGTCGGTAAAGCAACCCTGGGTCGCATCATGGACGTGCTGGGCAACCCGATCGACGAATGCGGCCCCGTGTCGCACGAGCAGATCGCGTCGATCCACCGCACCGCTCCCGCATACGACGAACTGTCGCCATCGCAAGAACTGCTGGAAACCGGCATCAAGGTGATCGACCTGGTGTGCCCGTTTGCAAAAGGCGGTAAAGTTGGTCTGTTCGGCGGCGCTGGCGTAGGCAAGACCGTCAACATGATGGAACTGATTAACAACATCGCCAAGGCGCACAGCGGCGTGTCCGTGTTCGCCGGCGTCGGTGAGCGTACCCGTGAAGGTAACGACTTCTACCACGAGATGGCTGACGCGAAAGTGGTTGATCTGGAAAACCCGGAGAACTCCAAAGTGGCGATGGTCTACGGTCAGATGAATGAACCGCCAGGTAACCGTCTGCGCGTCGCGCTGACCGGCCTGACGATCGCTGAATCGTTCCGTGATGAAGGCAAGGACGTGTTGTTCTTCGTCGACAACATCTACCGCTTTACGCTGGCCGGTACCGAAGTGTCGGCACTGCTGGGCCGTATGCCGTCGGCTGTGGGTTACCAACCGACCCTGGCGGAAGAAATGGGCCGTCTGCAAGAGCGTATTACGTCGACCAAGACCGGTTCGATCACCTCGATCCAGGCCGTCTACGTTCCAGCCGATGATTACACCGATCCGTCGCCTGCTACCACGTTTGCTCACTTGGATTCGACCGTTGCGCTGTCGCGTGACATCGCTTCCCTGGGTATCTACCCAGCCGTGGACCCGCTGGATTCGACCTCGCGTCAGCTCGATCCGTTGATCGTTGGTCAAGAGCACTATGACACCGCGCGTGCCGTGCAAACGACCCTGCAACGCTACAAGGAATTGCGCGACATTATCGCGATTCTGGGTATGGACGAGCTGGCACCGGAAGACAAACTGCTGGTTGCCCGTGCACGTAAGATGCAGCGTTTCCTGTCGCAGCCTTTCCACGTCGCTGAAGTCTTTACCGGCGCGCCTGGTAAATACGTTTCGCTCAAAGACACGATCAAGGGCTTCAAAATGATCGCTTCGGGCGAACTCGATCACCTGCCGGAACAAGCGTTCTACATGGTCGGCACGATCGAAGAAGCAATCGAAAAAGCCAAGAAACTTAACTAAGTTAAGTCTGGGCCTAACCCCGCCCGTTAGACGGCGGGGTTCTTCAACCCGATAGGACACACATGGCACACACAATTCACGTTGACGTGGTTTCCGCTGAAGAACTGATTTTTTCAGGCGAAGCAGAATTCGTCGCGTTGCCGGGTGAACAGGGCGAGCTGGGTATCTACCCACGCCACACGCCTTTGATTACCCGCATCCGTCCGGGCGCGGTCCGCATCAAGGTAGTCGGCCAGGCTGAAGAAGAGTTCGTCTTCGTTGCCGGCGGCCTGCTGGAAGTGCAACCGGATACCGTGACCGTCCTGGCCGATACCGCGATCCGCGGTCACGACCTCGACGAAGCGAAAGCGCTGGAAGCGAAGAAGTTGGCGGAAGAAAATATCCACAACAAGGATTCGGGCATCGACTACGCGCAAGCGCAAGCCGAGCTGGCCAGCGCGATTGCGCAGCTGGCAGCGATCCAGAAGCTGCGCAAGCATTAATTTGCTCGCATGCAGTAATACAAGAAGGCAGCCTGCGGGCTGCCTTTTTTATGCTTCAGCCGCTTGGCTTATTCGCAGCTTGGCTGCCAGGCGCTATCGCGCAACTGGGCAGCCAGGCTGGCATTGCCCTCATTGACCAGCTTCAGGCTAGCCTGCCTGCCCGCCGCTGACTGGTCCGCGCCCGCCGGTGTCTTTACCGCATATTGAAACTGCAGCAGGCCACCACAGGCGGCAGCGCCATGAAAGCTCTTGCTGACGTTCGATTCATACACGGGGTTGGCCGCATCCGGTTCATATACCGACCGCATCAGCACGTGGCCGTTCTCGACAGTGACGGAGGAAATGGGTTCCGGCTTGGTGGCTGCCAGCGACTTGAGCAGGGCGGCCGAGAAGTCCAAGGGATCGGTCTTGGAATTGCCTTCGTAGAGTATGGTAATCAGGCTGCTCCATTTTTCCACCGCTTCGCCATTCGTCGTATATTCATACAAGGCCCGTTTGCTGTTGCGACCCTGCGGCGCGGTAAACGCCAGCGTGTAGACTTTGTCGGCATGGTGAATCTCTTGCGGCACGATCAGCTTCTGCGCGAACAGCGAGCTGCTGGCGAACAGGCAAGCTGACAATGTACTCAGTAGTAAAACGGTTTTTCCCTTGAACACAGTGCATCCTCATGTCATGGTTGGCGGACCGCGCGCATTGCGTGCGGGGCATCTCTGTTGGTAGTGCATTTGACTATACCTTGCATATTTCTCAATTGCAACTTTGATATATTCCAGCATCCTGGCTGTGGCTCGGCTGTTCACGCCATTCCATCCTTGTCACGTTGCCTGAAGGCCTTCATCGTCACTTTCCACTTGGCGCGCGCTGCGCTGCGCTCGAGCGGCGTCTCCTCGCTGCGGCGTGCGTCGCGCAGCAGCTTGTGATAGTTGCGCAGGCGGTCCCCGTCGACGGCGCCACGCACCTGGCAACCGGGTTCGCTGGCATGCTGGCAATCGCGGAACTGGCACGTTGCGGCAAGCGCCGCGATGTCGTCGAACGTGGCCGCCAGGGTCTGCGCATCGGCGTCGGCGCGCCAGCTGCGCAAGCCCGGCGTGTCGATGATGCAGGCGCCATCCGCACACAGGTGCAGCGAGCGGGCCGTTGTCGTGTGCCGGCCGCGGCCGTCGCCATGGCGCACGCCGTTGGTCGCTTGATCCGCCGCGCACAAGGTATTGGTCAGGCTGGACTTTCCCGCGCCCGATGAGCCGAGCAGTACCAGGGTCTGGCCGGCACCCAGCCAGGGTTCCAGGATGGCCACGTCATACGCATGGCGTGTATCGATGGCGAACAGCGGGACGTGGGGCGGCAGGCGCTGTTTCAGCAGCGCCAGCTTGCCCGGCACGTCGTCGGCCACGTCGGCCTTGCTCAGCACCACCACGGGGCTGACCTGGGCCGCCAGCACGATGGCCAGATAACGCTCCAGGCGGCGCGGATTAAAATCCTCATCGAGTCCCATCACCAGCAGGGCCGTGTCGACATTGCTGGCCAGCACCTGGCGCCGGCCGTCATTGCCGCGCCGCGCGATCTGCGTGACTGGGGATAAGTGCGCCGTTATCCACAGCGCGCCGTGAAGATCGGGTTCGGCGGCGATCCAGTCGCCGACAGCAAGGATGGTGTCGTGTTCCAGCAGCGCGTGCAGCAGGCGCGGCAGGATCTGCGCCGGCTGTTCCAGGCTGCCGTCGTGCACGCCGATGCTGTCGCGGTGCACGGAGCTCACGCGCATCAGCTGCGCGGCGGGGGAAGATAAGTCGAGTTGGGTGGCTGCGCTGGCGATGGCCTGCTGCAGCCCGATAAGGCGTAGTTGCGCAAAATCGAATGCGATCATGGTAGCGTGATTCCAAATTCTGTCGTCCGCGTGCGGACGTGTAGCCTGCGCGTGCAGGCACCGCCAGTCGCGATGACTGGCACGAAAGAAGGGGAAGTCGGCTACGCGATCACGCGTATGGGGAATTGCGGGCTAAGGGGCTTAGCCGGGAAATACAGTGATCAGGCAGCCGACAGCACGGCAGTATCCGAATGGCGCATGTTGTCTACTCCTGTTGTGTGATGGAAAACGCCAGTGTGCCAGCGGCACGCACTGCCGTCAATGGACGGTGTGGTTCAGCTGCACATGCCGTATGCCTGGCGTTCGGGGAAATAGCGGTACGTAAACGTGCGTACCGGGTAGCGCTTGCCGCCGACGAGCATGTCGGGCATGGACAGATCAAAGCGCTGCGGCAGCTGGCGCGGCAGTTGCAGGCGCAAGCGCCACTGGGTTTCCTTGCTGTTGCCGACGGCGGCAAACATGATGGGCAACTGCTCGATGACGTCGACGATCTCCGCCTTCTGGTTCATGCCGCGCTGGTAAATGGTGAGTATCTTGGCTTCCGCGAAAGGCGGCTTTTTCGGTTCTTCCAGCAGGAAGGACAGGCGCGTAAAACTGGCTTGGGTGCCGACGGGCAAGGTAAAAATCAGCGCCAGCTCCGTGCCGCCTTCCTTCAGGGTGACAGGCGGCGTGGCGTAGATGCTGATACCGCGCGGCAGTTCGAAACGCGAGCCATCCGTCCACGTCTTGCACTCGGGCGTGGTGGCCTGGTACAGGCTGGGCGCCGTGTAGTCATCGCAGGCGGAAACCAGCAGCAGCAGGGGCAGGGCAAGGAGGGCGGAACGGCGCATGGGAGTCACGGTTGGGGGATCAGCCGACAGTGTAAGCGATCCCCGCGCGATCCACCAGCGACGCCAGGCCTACCCGGGCGGGGCGCGCCGCACGGACTGCAGCTGGCAATGCGCCGGTTGCAGCGCCGCCTGGATGATGTCCAGCGCCAGCTGCGGCCGGGCCGCGCCGCACATGAAGATGTCGACGGCAGCAAAGCCCACTTCGGGCCAGGTATGCAGCGAGATGTGCGACTCGGCCAGCAGCAGCACTCCCGTGACGCCCTGGCCCGGGCCAAAGCTGTGGAAATGGCCGTGCAGTACTTGCGCGCCGGCCGCGATGGCAGCGTCGCGCAGCAGGCGCTCGAGCGCGGCGCAGTCGCGCAGGCGTTCCGGGGCGATGCCCGACAGGTCGGCCAGCAGATGGATGCCCAGTGGCAGATGCGGTGCGGACGCCATGCTTATTTGTGGCTGCCGCCGCTGGAGCCGCCGCCATAGCTGCCGCCGCCGCTGCCCGTGCGCGAACTCCAGCTGCTGCCGCCGCTGCTGCCGCTGCCGGCCACCTTGAACATGCGCACCCAGTTGGCGGCCGTGACACTGAAGGTCACCATCAGGGCGTAGATCACGTATTTACTCATGGGGGATTCTTTGCATTCTTGTCGAGGAAAACGGCGGGCAGGAACAGCGCAAGGCAGCCCAGCAAACTCCACATCAAGGTGCTGGAGAACGACACGAACATGGGGATCGCATTCAAGACCAGCACGATGACGATGAAGACCTTGGCGATGCCGCGGTGACTGAGCTGGATATTCCGCACCTGGTCGCCGCCATGGAAGGCGGCGCCGAACCAGGCGGCCATCTGGTCGTAGGCGACGGGCGCGGAGCGCGACCAGGTCATTTCCTCGCTCGTGAGTTCCGCCGCCAGCTTGGTCTGTCCCTGCTCGAATTCATAGACGCGCGTGCTGTCGCCGACGGCCACCTTCCAGTTGAAGGCGCCGGCCGCATACACGACCTGCGAGCCGTAGTCATACAGTTTGCGGTAGGTGGCGCCATCGAGCGTGCAGCTGGCGGCGTCCAGCGAGGCCCAGCTGGGCCAGTTCGGCAGCACGTTCGAGCGCGACCAGCCCTCGTCCGTTTCCACCAGCCAGAAGAAGCCGGCGCGCGCGTTGTACAGCAGGTATTCGTTCCACTCGCTGCCCTCGTCGTCGGCGCGGCGCATCATGCCGATCACCGTGAAATCCACATTGCTGATCTTCGCGCTGGCGCCCAGTTCCAGCGTGATGTCGGCGTTCTCGTGCACCTGCTTGCCGATGGCCAGCACCTGCGCTTCCGGGCCGCTGGCGTCGAGCTGCGCGTGGCAGGCGGGACACACGAGCTGCGCCGCCGCACCCGGCACATATTGAATGCCGCTGCCGCAGGAGGGGCAGTCGAGCGCATCGAGCTTGCCGCGGTACTTGCCGGCGCTCCTGGCGATGGCCTCGTCGTCGCGCAGCAGCTGGCACTGCAAACTGTCCAGGGTGACGGCGACACCCTGGTAGACGACCGGTTGCGGGCCATCCGTGTAGTCGAGCGTGACGAAGCTCGCGTAGTTGCGGAAATCCGCCACCTGGATGCGCCAGCCGGCGCCCACCTTGAAGGGCTGCTCGCCCTGGCCGGCGATGCACTCGGCGTTGCGGATCTCGGCGGCCGTATAGGGCTCGCCGCAGATCGTGTAGCGCCTGCCCGGCGCCAGCTCGCCAAAGGCGGGCAGTGCGTCCTGCGTGCCGCGCTCGCGCGTCAGCGTGTACAGGCCGGACGAGTCGCCCAGCCACGCCGTGCTGGCGTCGTCGAACAGCAGATACCACTCGTTCCACGTGCCGGCGCTGTAGCGCTGCTGGATGCGCCCGACGACGGTGAAGTGCACGCCGTCGTGCACGCCGGCCGTGCCGATCTGGATCGGCGAATAGTCTTCCAGGACGGCCGACATCTTGCCCACGTCCCTGACGGAATCGGCGTCCTTGAGGATGGTGCTGTGGCAGTACTCGCACACGGCGAGCACGGAAGCATGCGAGCGGAAATGCACTTCCGCGCCGCAGCTGGGACAGGAAACAGTTTGCATGCAGTCGTATTTCGCCCTAATCAGCCGATCAGTTTTTTCAGCAGTTCAGCCTTGGCGCCATCGTAGTCGGCGGGCGAAATGAGTCCCTTGTCCAATAAACCCTTGAGTTTTTCCAGGCGCGCCTCGATCGGTTCTTCCGCGGGTGCCGGTGGCGCCGCCGGAGCGGGGGCCGGGGCGGGCTGCTGCAGCGCACCGCCCATGCTTTGCGCCATCACCTGGCCGATCGACAGCCCGGCGCCGAGGCCCGCGCCGATGCCGGCCATGCCGCCCTCGTTCTGCGCCGCCAGCGGGATCGCGTTGGCCACCTGGAATTTGGTGTAGCCGCTCATCTTGTCGGCGCCCAGGCCGCCCTTCATGCCGGCGGAAATACGCTCGTCGAGCGCCGCCTGCAATTCCTCGGGCAGGCTGATGCTGGCCACGTTGAATTCATCGAGGCCCACGCCGTAGCGGGCAAACGCCTGCGCCAGGCCATCCTTGACCTCTTGCGCCATCAGCGCCTGGTTGGCCGCCATGTCGAGGAAGGGGACATTCGCGCCGCCCAGCGAGCTGGCCATGCTCGACATCAGAATGCCGCGCAACTGGTCTTCCACCTCGTCGCGCGTATAGACTTCGCGCGTGCCGCTGATCTCGGTGAAGAAGGTGCGGGCGTCGGCGATGCGGTACGAATACATGCCGAAGGCGCGCACGCGGATCATGTCGAAATCCTTGTCGCGGATGGTGATCGGCTGCGGCGTGCCCCACTTGCGGCCGGTCTGCACGCGCGTGCTGAAGTAATACACGTCCGACTTGAACGGCGAATCGAACAGCTTGTCCCAGTTTTTCAGGTTGGTCAGCAACGGTAACGTTTGCGTCGTCAGCTTGTGCGTGCCGGGACCGAAGACGTCGGCGATCTTGCCTTCATTGACGAAGACGGCGACCTGCGATTCGCGCACATTCAGGATGGCGCCGTTCTGGATCTCGAAATCGTGCATGGGGAAGCGCCAGGCCAGCACGCCTTCCGTCTCTTCGTTCCACTGCAGTACGTCGATAAACTGCTTCTTGATAAAGCTGCCGAGGCTCATGATGGATGTCCTTGAATAAGATAAAGCGGTGTCAGGAAATGCAGGCGGCGTTGATGGCGCCGATCGACAGCGAGATGGCGCCCAGCAGGCCGCCGAAGGCGCTGTTGTTCGATTCGATCTGATCCTTCGACATGCGCAGCAGGCGCGTGGTGACCACATACGCGAGCAATTGCACCACCATGGCGCCGAAGGCCCAGGCGAAGAATTGCTGGTAGTCGGCCGTGTGCATCAGGGACGAGGCGATGGTGGCGGAAAAGCCCAGCAGCGCGCCGCCCAGCGACAGGGCCGCCGCCTGGTTGCCCTGTCGGATCAGCAGCACTTCGTTATACGGCGTGACGCGCGTGTAGATGATAAAAAAGGCAATCAGCAGCGCGGCGGCCAGTATAAGATGGATCAGATAGTTTAGGATGGCGGGCACGGCTTTCCTCGCAATGAGTATTTGATAACGTCAACGCATATTAGAACAAAAAAAAGTCCAATGAACAAAAAGATTCTGATTTTGTCCGTCTTCGTGGTCGCCTCCTGCGGCCTCGCGTATGAACTGATCGCCGGCGCCATGTCCAGCTACCTGCTCGGCGATTCCATCCTGCAGTTTTCGACCATCATCGGCTGCTATCTGTTTGCCATGGGGGTGGGCGCCCACTTTTCCAAGTATGTGCGGGACGACGACGTGCTCTCGCGCTTCGTCGACATCGAGCTGGCCGTGGGCCTGATCGGCGGCTTGTCGGCCGCCATCCTGTTCATGACGTTCTCGTGGATGGCCGCGCCATTTCGCACCTTATTGTATGTGATGGTGTTCCTGATCGGCGCACTGGTCGGCATGGAAGTGCCGCTGGTGATGCGCGCCCTGAATTCGCGCCAGACGGAGTTTTCCGAACTGGTCAGCCGCGTGCTCACCTTCGATTACCTGGGTGCGCTGGCCGTCTCCCTGCTGTTCCCGCTGGTGCTGTCGCCCTACCTGGGCCTGGTGCGCACGGGCTTTTTGTTCGGCATGCTCAATGTGGGCGTGGGCCTGTGGACGATTTACGTGTTCCGCGCGGAGCTGAAGAACCTCACGGGGCGCTTCCTGCGCGCCTGCGCCGTGATGCTGGTGCTGGTCGCCGGCTTTGCCATGTCCGACCGCATGGTGGCCTGGGGCGAGCACGGCCTGTTCGGCGACCAGATCGTGTATTCCACCACCACGCCCTACCAGCGCCTGGTGATCACGCGCTGGAAGGACGATACGCGGCTCTACATCAACGGCAACCTGCAGTTTTCCTCGCGCGACGAGTACCGCTACCACGAGGCGCTCGTGCACCCCGTGCTCGAAGCGCTGCCGTGGGCGCGCCGCGTGCTGGTGCTGGGCGGCGGCGATGGCCTGGCGCTGCGCGAAATCCTCCGTTATCCACAGATCGAACACGTCACCGTGGTCGACCTCGATCCTGCCATGACGGCCGCGTTTACCACGCGCCCGGAACTGGCAAAGTTAAATAACAACTCGTTCTCGGACAAGCGCGTCACCGTCGTCAATGCCGATGCCGCCGTCTGGCTGCGCAACAACGGCGACATGTTCGACGCGGCCATCGTCGATTTCCCCGATCCGTCCAGCTTCGCGCTCGGCAAACTGTACTCGGTGCCGTTCTATGACCTGGTGAAAAAACACCTTGCCGCCAAGGGCCTGATGGTGGTGCAATCGACGTCGCCGTTCTTTGCCCCCCACGCCTACTGGACCATCAATTCGACCCTGCGCGAAGTGGGCATGCGCACCTGGCCTTATCACGCCTACGTGCCCTCGTTCGGCGAATGGGGTTTTATCCTCGCCTCGCCCCAGCTCGACTACGCACCGCCGACGCAATACCGCCTGCCGATGCGCTACCTGAATGCGGACACCACGCGCGAGATGTTCATCTTCCCGCCCGACATGCAGTCGCTGCCCATGGCGCCGAACCGCTTGAATACCCAGTCGCTCGTGCATGAATTCGAGCAGGACTGGAACCGGGTGATCCGCTGATGCAGCGCCGTTCCTTCATGCTGTGGGCCGCCGGCGGCACCGCGGCGGCGGCCGCCGGCATCGGCAGCATCGCCGCGTATCTGCGCTGGCAGGAAATCACGCCCAAGGTGCTGTATCCGGGCCGCAGCGAGGGGCATTATTTGCGCAAGCTGCTGCGCGAGGGCACGGCGCTGCCGCCGCCTGCACGCACCTTGACGACCGATGTGGCCATCCTCGGCTCCGGCATCGCGGGCCTGACGGCCGCCTGGCGTTTGAACAAGCTGGGGCACAGGGATTTTCTCATGATCGATGGCCCGCAGCCGTATGGCAACGCGGCCGGCGGCCACTTCGGCGACCTGGCCTATCCGACCGGTGGCCATTACCTGCCGTTGCCGTCGCCCGAATCGACCCATGTGCGAGAGATTTTGTTCGACCTGGGGATTATCCAGCGCGATCCGCAGGCGGAAAAGCCATATTACGACGAGCGCTACATCCTGCACGCTCCGGAAGAGCGATTGCTGTTCAACGGCCACTGGCAGGACGGCTTCATTCCCACCGAAGGCGTGCCGCCTGCGGAACTGGCGCAGCATGAACGCTTCTTTGCCGAGGTGCGGCGTTTGCGCCAGGCGCATGGCAACGATGGCAAGCGCGTCTTCGTCTTTCCTACCGTGGAGTCGTCGCAAGATCCGGCCTGGCAGGCGCTCGACACCATCACCTTGAAGCAGTGGATGGAGCGCGAAGGCTATACCTCGCCCACCCTGCACTGGTATCTGAATTACTGCTGCCGCGACGATTACGGCACGCGCTACGACCAGGTCTCGGCCTGGGCCGGCCTGCATTACTACTGCAGCCGCTGGGGCCAGGCGGCCAACGCGGGCAATGGCGCCTGGCTGACCTGGCCGGGCGGCATGCAGCCGGTCGCCACGGCCATGGAACAGGCGTCCAAGGTCCGGCGCCATGCGGGCACGGTGGTGTCCGTGACCACCACAAAACAGGGCGTGGAAGCGCTGTGCCTGGAGCTGGTCGACGGCCAGCCGCGTACCTACCTGGTCAAGGCGCGCAAGGCCATCTGCGCCATGCCGCTGTACGTGGCGGCGCGCGTGGTGAAGAACATCGCCGAGTATGGCTTCGACGCGAAACGCGATACGCCCGCGTATGCGCCGTGGATGGTGGCGAATTTTTTACTGAAACGCTTTCCCGACGAACTGTCGCATGCGCCCCTGTGCTGGGACAACGTGGTGTACCAGGAACCGGGCCTCGGCTATGTCGTCTCGACCCACCAGGACATCCGCGTGCGCCCGCCCGAGAAGACCGTCTTCAGCGCTTACGTGGCCCTGTCCGACCGCACGCCGCAGCAAGCGCGCAAGTGGCTCGACACGGCCAGCCCCGAAGAACTGCTGGCGCTGGCCAGCATCGATTTAAAGACGGCGTATGGGCGCGATTTTGCCAGCTGCGTCGAGCGCGTCGACATCACCGTGCGTGGCCACGCCATGGCGGCACCCTTGCCGGGATTTCGCAGCAACGCGGGCTTGAAGGCCTTGCGCGAGCACGACGGCGCCATCCTGTTCGCGCATGCGGATTTGTCGGGCTTTTCCGTGTTCGAGGAGGCGGCATGGTGGGGGGATAGGGCGGCGCGGCTGGCGGCTGTCTGACGCGATGCAAAAGTCGCCTTAGATGATTTCTGTCAACCTCTTCATTTTTTTCCAAAACATAATAAATAGCTGTACCGCTTGTGCGGACAGCTTTCTTTTTGTGTTAACAATGGAGCGAAAATGAAGCAGACAAAGCATCGGTTTGAGGACGGCAGGATGGAAAAAATACGCCGTAGTGTCACGTCTATTTTCTTTCCGCTAGCAAAGTGGCGCTACTTTGTGCTGTTTCAATCCAAGGCCCAGGCAACTTCCTGGATCGTTACCCTGCTGATATGCATGGTAGCCATCACTTATCTTTTTTCTCTGGATCGTGAATCGAAGGCGCCACTTGAGGTGGTATTGCTGGGGGCGGGGATAGGATCGTCGTTCTCGCTGATAGCCGTCCTTCCGGCCGCATTCAAGGTACGGGATAATGGACTTGGCATGCTTGGGGAAATAGAAGTGCGTCTGTTAAAAATGCATTATGTCGAGGAAGCGCGCCATACTGGCATCGTTATCTATCGGCAGAATTTGCCGCGCTTGCTGCGCTGGGATGAGGGCAATATCGAGATCAGGAACGAGGAAGGTGTTTTCGTGGTCAGTGGTGGGTATCTTTCGTTGCGAAAGCTTCGTGGTGGCTTGCTGAAATCATATTGATGATGTGAATGGAATAAAAAAGGCCGGCGCGAACGCCGGCCAGAGCCCCCTAAGGCTCGAACCTGTGCTTCCTTGTTCTTCTCATTTATTTTTATTAATCACGTCAATGAACACGGCCGCCAGCAGCACCAGGCCCTTGATCACCTGCTGGTAATCGATGCCGATGCCCATGATGGACATGCCGTTGTTCATCACGCCCATGATGAAGGCGCCGATGACGGCTCCCATCACCTTGCCCACGCCACCCGAGGCCGAGGCGCCGCCGATGAAGCAGGCGGCGATCACGTCCAGCTCGAAACCCGTGCCCGCCTTCGGTGTGGCCGTGTTCAGGCGCGCCGCGAAGATCAGGCCGGCCAGCGCGGCCAGCATGCCCATGTTGACGAAGGTGTAGAAGCTGACCCGTTCCGTCTTGATGCCCGACAGGCGCGCCGCCTTTTCGTTGCCGCCCACGGCATACACGCGGCGGCCCAGCACGGTGCGGTTGGTGATGAAGGTGTAGGCGACGATGAGCAGCGACATCACGGCCAGCACGTTGGGAAAACCACGGTACGACGCCAGCAGGTAGCTGAAATACACCATCACGGCGGCGAAAATGGCATTTTTCAGCAGGAAGAAGGCGCGCGGCTCGTTTTCCATGCCGTGTTTCAGTTGCTTGGCGCGGCTGCGCAGCGAGGTGACGATCAGCGCCGCGGCGGCGATCACGCCCAGCAGCAGCGACAGGCCGCGCAGGTTGTCGCCGCCGAACGGGTCGGGCAGGAAGCCGGAGCTGAGCATCTGGAAGCCTTCCGGGAAGGGACCGACCGACTGGCCTGCCAGCAGCGCCAGGGTCAGGCCCTTGAACACCAGCATGCCGGCCAGCGTGACGATGAAGGACGGAATTTTAAAGAAGGCGACGAAATAGCCTTGCGCGCCGCCGATGACGGCGCCGGCCAGCAGGCAGAGGATGCTGGCGGCGACAAAATGCATGTGGTAGTTGACGATCAGGACGGCGGCCAGCGCGCCGACGAAGCCGACCACCGAGCCGACGGACAAATCGATATGGCCGGCCACGATGACCATCAGCATGCCCAGCGCCATGATGACGATGTAGCTGTTTTGCAGCACCAGGTTCGTCAGGTTCAGCGGCTGCATCAGGGTGCCGTCGGTCATGTACTGGAAAAAACCCATGATGACGATCAGCGAGAGCAGCATGCCGTAGTCGCGCATATTGTTTTTCAAGAAGCCGGCATAGCTTTTCGCTTGCGGCGCGGCCGCTGGCGCTGCTGCCGCCGGCGCGCCTGCTGTCAATTTATTGTCCATTGTTTTCTCCGTGTGTAACGATCGCGCGCATGATGCGTTCCTGCGATGCTTCTGCCGCGCTCAGTTCTGCCGCGAAGCGGCCTTCGTTCATGACATAGATCCGGTCGCACATGCCCAGCAATTCCGGCATTTCCGAGGAAATCATGATGATGCATTTGCCTTCGGCGGCCAGCTCGCTGATGATGCTGTAGATCTCGTACTTGGCACCCACGTCGATGCCGCGGCTCGGTTCATCGAGGATCAGCACGTCGGGGCGCGAAAACAGCCATTTCGCCAGCACCACTTTCTGCTGGTTGCCGCCGGACAGGTTGACCACCTTCTGCGCCACGCTCGAGCAACGGGTCTTGAGCTTGCGGCGGAACTCCTCGGCCACGCCGAATTCACGCTGCTCGTCGATCACCATGTGCCGCGAAATCGCGTCCAGGTTGGCCAGGCTGGTGTTCTTCTGGATGTCTTCCTCGAGGATCAGGCCCAGGCCCTTGCGGTCTTCCGTGACATAGGCGAGGCCGTGCGCGATCGCCTTGCCGATGGTGCTGACGTCGATCTCCTGGCCGTGCTTGAGCACCGTGCCGCTGATGCGCTGGCCGTAGGCGCGCCCGAACAGGCTCATCGCCAGTTCCGTGCGCCCGGAGCCCATCAAGCCCGCGATGCCGATGATCTCGCCCTTTTTCGCGTGCAGATTGATGCCCTTGATGACGGGGCGGTCGGCATGCTCGGGATGGAAGACGCGCCAGTCGCGTACTTCGAAAATGGTCTCGCCGATGGTGGGCGTGCGCGGCGGATAGCGGTCCGCCATTTCGCGCCCGACCATTTTTTCGATGATGCGGTCTTCGCTGACGGGCTCCGTGCGGCAGTCGAAACTGTCGACCGTGTTGCCGTCGCGCAGCACCGTGATGGCATCGGCGACCCGCGAGATTTCATTGAGCTTGTGCGAAATCAGGATCGAGGCGATGCCCTGGGCTTTCAGGCCCAGCAGCAGGTCGAGCAGGGCCGCGCTGTCGCTTTCATTCAGGCTGGCCGTCGGCTCGTCGAGGATCAGCAGCTTGACGTCCTTGCACAGCGCCTTGGCGATCTCGATCAGCTGCTGCTTGCCCACGCCCAGGTTGGTGATCAGGGTGTCGGGGGACTCCTTCAGGCCGACTTTGTGCAGCAGTTCGCGCGTCTTCGCTTGCGCGTATTCCCAGTCGATGACGCCCATGCGGGCCGGCTCGTTGCCGAGAAAGATATTCTCGGCGATCGACAGCTGGGGCACCAGCGCCAGTTCCTGGTGGATGATGATGATGCCGATTTCTTCGCTGTCCTTGATGCTGCGGAAGTGCCGCGTCTGGCCCAGGTAATCGATGTCGCCCGTATAGCTGCCATGGCCGTAGACGCCGCTCAGCACTTTCATCAGGGTCGATTTGCCGGCGCCGTTTTCGCCGACGATGGCGTGGATCTCGCCGCTGCGTACCCGCAGGTTGACATTGTCGAGCGCAACGACGCCCGGGAATGTTTTGCGTATCCCGCGCATTTCCAGGATAGTGTTCGTCATATAACCTCTCTGGCACGGCCGCGCTGGTGGGCAGCGGCCGTGCGGCAGTCTTGTTCTTGATCGTGCGTGAAGCGAAAGGCCCGGCAATGCCGGGCCTTCAGTACCATGGATGCTTATTTCACTTGCGCTTCCGTGTAGTAGCCGCTGCCGGTGACGAGCACCTGCTTCCAGTTCGCCTTGTCGACGGTGACCGGTTTCAACAGGTAGGACGGCACGACCTTCACGCCGTTGTTATAGGTCTTGGTATCGTTGACGGCCGGCGTCTTGCCGCTCATCATCGCGTCGACCATATTGGCCGTGACCTTGGCCAGTTCGCGCGTGTCCTTGAACACGGTCGATGCCTGTTCGCCGCGGATGATCGATTTCACCGACGGAATTTCCGCATCCTGGCCCGTCACGACGGGGAACGGCTGTTTCGGCGTGCCGTAGCCGACGCCCTTGAGCGAGGACAGGATGCCGATGCTCAAGCCGTCATACGGCGACAGCACCGCGTCGACTCTCGCATTGCCGTAGTAGGCGCTGAGCAGGTTGTCCATGCGGGCCTGCGCCACGGCGCCGTCCCAGCGCAGGGTGGCGACCTTTTCCATGCCCATCTGCTTCGAGCGCACCACCAGCTTGCCGCTGTCGATGTACGGTTTCAGGACCGACAGCGCGCCGTTGTAGAAGAAGTGCGCATTGTTGTCGTCGGCCGAGCCGCCGAACAGTTCGATATTGAACGGACCCTTGCCTTCCTTGAGTTTCAGCGCCGATTCGATATAGCCCGCTTGCAGCACGCCGACCTGGAAGTTGTCGAAGGTGGCGTAGTAATCGATGTTTTTCGTGCCGCGGATCAGACGGTCATACGAAATGACCTTGATGCCCTTGTCGGCCGCCTTTTGCAGCACGTTCGACAAGGTGGTGCCGTCGATGGCGGCGATCACCAGCACCTTGGCGCCCTTGGTGATCATGTTTTCCACCTGCGCCAGCTGGTTCGGGATATCGTCGTCGGCAAACTGCAAGTCCGTCTTGTAGCCGCGCTCCTTGAATACCTTGACCATGTTGTCGCCGTCGGCGATCCAGCGCATGGACGATTTGGTCGGCATCGAGATGCCGATCGCGCCCTTGTCCGCGGCGCTTGCCACGGGCATTACCGCCATGCCGGAGATGGCCAGCGCCAGGCTCGCGGTCAGCATTTTCATTGTTGTTTTCATTTCAGGTCTCCACCGTCTTCGATAGTTGAATGTGCCAGGGCCGTCGTCCAGCGGGCGGGCTCCGTGCGAATGGCCGATTGCGGGCCACGGCTGATACTAGTTTGTCCATCCATCCCTCACCAATCACTTTTTTCGCATAGCCGATATCCAAAACGATATCGATAGGCCAATTGATGCAATGCGCCATAGTGCCCCTTCCCGCCTGCGGACAGGGCGGGAGCGCAGGCCGGGCGGCGGCTTTTTTTTGTGCGCTGCAATACCAATAATCATCATTCAATTTGGTGATTTTCGTAATTGCGGCGACACAGGGCGGCGCGCAGAATCGGTCCGAACTTGAAGACCAGCCATCCCGTCACGACCTTTTGAAAGCTTGTCATGCAGCCGATTTCCCCCGCCTCCCTGTTGCCCGCCGACCTGGCGCAGGCTCTCCTCATCGGCCGCATCTGGCGTGACGGCCCCTGCGTCGTCGCCGTGCGCGGCGGCGAGGTGGTCGACATCACGCAGACGGTAGCGACGGTGGCCGAGCTGTTCGAACGCAGCGATGCGCTCGATATCGCCCGCCATGCGCCCGGCACTGCGCTCGGCTCCGTGCAGGCGCTGCTGGAGCAGGCGCTGGCCGCGCCGGCCGGCGAGCCGCTGCTACTGGCACCGTGCGACCTGCAGGCCGTCAAGGCCTGCGGCGTGACCTTCGCCGTCAGCCTGCTCGAACGGGTGATCGAGGAACAGGCGGGCGGCGACGCGGCGCGCGCGGCAAGCTTGCGCGCCGCGCTGCAAACGACGCTGGGCGGCGACTTGTCCGCATTAAAACCCGGCTCGGAGGCGGCGCAGCGCTTGAAACAGCAGCTGCAGCAGCGCGGCGCCTGGTCGCAATACATGGAAGTGGGCATCGGCCCCGATGCGGAAGTGTTTACCAAGGCGCAGCCGATGTCGTCGGTCGGCTGCGGCGCGCAGGTGGGCTTGCTGCCATCGTCCGCCTGGAACAACCCGGAGCCCGAGATCGTCCTGGCCGTCAACAGCCGCGGCGAGGTGCTGGGGGCGACCCTGGGCAACGACGTCAACCTGCGCGACATCGAAGGGCGCAGCGCCCTCTTGCTGGGCAAGGCCAAGGATAACAACGGTTCCTGCGCCATCGGCCCCTTCATCCGCCTGTTCGACGAGCACTTCACGCTCGACACCGTGCGCGAGGCGGAAGTGTCGCTGCTGATCGAAGGCGCGGACGACGGCTTTGTGCTCGAAGGCGCCAGCTTCATGCGCGAGATCAGCCGCGACCCGCTCGACCTGGTGCGCCAGACGGCAGGCCAGTACCACCAGTATCCAGACGGCTTCATGCTGTTCCTGGGCACCATGTTCTCGCCCGTGAAGGACCGCGGCGCGCAGGGCGGCGGCTTCACGCACCACCTGGGCGACCGCGTGACGATTGCCAGCGCCGCGCTGGGCGCGCTGGTCAACGAAGTGCAGCGCTGCGATGCGATTGCCCCCTGGACGTTCGGCGTGCGCGCGCTGTACCAGAACCTGGCCCGCCGCGGTTTGCTTTGATCCGATTATTTTAAAAAGAGAGACACCATGCAGCATGCAACTTACCCCAGCCTGGCCGGCAAGCGCGTCGTCATCACGGGCGGCGGCACCGGCATCGGCGTGGCCATCGTCGAGGCGTTCGCGCGCCAGGGCGCCCACGTCACCTTCCTCGACATCGCCCGCGAGGCGTCGCTGGCGCTGCAGGAAAAGCTGGCGCACCTGGCGCAGCCGCCCGTTTTCCGCTATTGCGACCTGACGGACCTGGCAGCCCTGGCCGCCACCTTCGCCGAGATTGAACACAGCGCGGGCGCCACGGATATCCTCGTCAACAACGCGGCCAATGACGACCGCCACCAGCTGCAGGACGTCACGCCCGCCTACTGGGACGAGCGCATGGCCGTCAACCTGCGCCACCAGTATTTCTGCGCCCAGGCAGTGGCGCCGGGCATGCGCGCCAAGGGCAGCGGCGTGATCCTCAACCTGGGCTCGATTTCCTGGCACCTGGCGCAGGCAAACCTGTCGATCTACATGACGGCGAAAGCCGGCATCGAAGGGCTGACGCGCGGCCTGGCGCGCGACCTGGGTGCCGACGGCATCCGCGTCAACTGCATCATTCCCGGCGCCGTGCGCACGCCGCGCCAGGAGCGGCTGTGGCATACGCCGGAAGCGGAAGCCGTGATCCTGCAGGGACAATGCCTGCAACTGCGCGTGGAGCCGGAAGACGTGGCGGCGCTGGCGCTGTTCCTCGCGTCCGACAACGCCGCCAAGTGCGCCGGCCGCGAATACTATGTCGACGCAGGCTGGTACGGCGCATGAGTACCCCAGGCAACCGCCAGGCGCGGCGCTTCCGTTCGCAGGACTGGTTCGACAATCCCGATCACATCGACATGACGGCGCTGTACCTGGAGCGCTTCATGAACTACGGGATCACGGCCGAGGAACTGCGTTCGGGCCGGCCCATCATCGGCATCGCGCAAAGCGGCAGCGATATCAGTCCCTGCAACCGCATCCACCTGGAGTTGGCCCAGCGCGTGCGCGACGGCATCCGCGACGCGGGCGGCATCCCGATGGAATTCCCGCTGCACCCGATCTTCGAGAACTGCCGCCGTCCCACGGCCGCGCTGGACCGCAACCTCGCGTATCTGGGCCTGGTGGAGATCCTGCATGGCTATCCGATCGACGCCGTGGTGCTGACGACGGGCTGCGACAAGACCACGCCGGCCCAGCTGATGGCCGCGGCCACGGTGGACATTCCCGCCATCGTGCTGTCGGGCGGCCCCATGCTTGATGGCTGGATGGACGGCGAACTGGTCGGTTCCGGCGCGGCCATCTGGAAGGGCCGCCGCCAGCTGTCCGCCGGCTTGATCGACAACGACAAATTCCTGCAGATCGCCGCCGCCTCGGCGCCGTCGGCCGGCCACTGCAACACCATGGGCACGGCATCGACCATGAATGCGCTGGCCGAAGTGCTGGGCATGTCCCTGACGGGCTGCTCGGCCATCCCCGCGCCGTATCGCGAACGGGGCCAGATCGCCTATGCAACGGGGCGCCGCATCGTCGGCATGGCGCATGACGACGTGCGCCCGTCGAGCATCCTCACGCGCGAGGCCTTCCTGGACGCCATCATCGTCAACGCGGCCATCGGCGGCTCCACCAACGCCCAGCCGCACCTGATGGCCATGGCGCGCCATGCGGGCGTGGCATTGCACTCGAGCGACTGGATGGAACATGGCTACGACGTGCCGCTGCTGTTGAACATGCAGCCGGCCGGGAAGTATCTGGGCGAGCGCTTCCACCGCGCCGGCGGCGTGCCGGCCGTGATGTGGGAGTTGCAGCAGGCGGGCCTGCTGCATGCGGACCGGTTGACGGTCACGGGCCAGAGCATGGCGGCCAACTTGCAAGGCCGCGAATGCGCGGACCGCGAGATGATCCGCCCGTTTGCCGCGCCGCTGAAGGAAAAGGCCGGTTTCATGGCCTTGCAGGGCAACCTGTTCGATTTTGCCATCATGAAAACCAGCGTGATCTCGCCCGCTTTCCGCGAGCGCTACCTGTCGCGTCCCGGCAGCGAGGGCGTGTTCGAGGCGCGCGCCATCGTCTTTGACGGTTCTGCTGACTATCACGCGCGCATCAATGACCCGGCGCTCAATATCGATGACAGCTGCATGCTGGTCATGCGCGGCGCCGGCCCTGTCGGCTGGCCCGGTTCGGCCGAGGTGGTCAACATGCAGCCGCCCGATGCCTTGCTCAAGGCGGGCATTCTGAACCTGCCGACCCTGGGCGATGGGCGCCAGTCGGGCACCTCGGACAGCCCCTCGATCCTGAACGCGTCGCCGGAAAGCGCCGTGGGCGGCGGCCTGGCGCTGCTGCGCACGGGCGACATCATCCGCGTGGACCTGAACGGGGGCCAGTGCGACATGCTGGTCGATGCGGCTGAACTGGCGCGCCGCGCCCAGGAACTGCCGCCGCCCGTCAACGGCAGCGCCACGCCGTGGCAGGAAATCTACCGCGCCAGCGTGGGCCAGCTGGAAACGGGCGCCTGCATGGAGCTGGCCCTGAAATACCGCGCCGTGGGCCAGACCCTGCCGCGCCACAACCATTAGCAGTCGCAGCACGTAGGTCGGGTTAGCGCTGCGCGCGTAACCCGACACCACCACAGACATAAATTTTTTCAGCAGTACCCGCAGTTAAAAAATGTAGCTAAAAAATCCACAAGGAGACACACAATGAACAAGATCATCAGTGCAGCCATCATGACCGCCATGCTGGCATTGAGCAGCAGCGCCGCCCTGGCCGATGCGAAAAACCCGAAGATCGGCTTTTCCATCGACGACTTGCGCGTCGAGCGCTGGACGCGCGACCGCGATTTCTTCATCGCCGCCGCCGAAAAGCAGGGCGCCAAGGTCTTCGTGCAGTCGGCCGACGCCAGCGAGCAGCGCCAGATTTCGCAGATCGAAAACCTGATCTCGCGCGGCGTCGATGTGCTGGTGATCGTGCCGTTCAATGCCACGGTGCTCAACAACACCGTCAAGGAAGCGAAAAAGGCCGGCATCAAGGTGTTGTCGTATGACCGCCTGATCCTGAACGCCGATATCGATGCGTATATCTCGTTCGACAACGAGAAAGTGGGAGAGATGCAGGCCGAAGGCGTGACCAAGCTGCAGCCGAAGGGCAATTACTATTTGCTGGGCGGCTCGCCCACCGACAACAACGCCAAGATGCTGCGCGAAGGCCAGATGAAGGTGCTCAAACCGTTCATCGACAAGGGCGATATCAAGATCGTCGGCCAGCAGTGGGTGAAGGACTGGAGCGCCACCGAAGCGCTGTCCATCGTGGAAAACGCGCTGACGGCCAACGGCAACAAGATCGACGCCATCGTCGCCTCGAACGACGGCACGGCCGGCGGCGCCATCCAGGCCCTGGCCGCGCAAAAACTGGCCGGCAAGGTACCGGTCTCGGGCCAGGACGCCGATCTGGCGGCGGTCAAACGCGTCATCGCCGGCACGCAATCGATGACCGTCTACAAACCCCTGAAAACCATCGCCGCCGAAGCGGCCAAGCTGGCCGTGCAACTGGCGCGCAATGAAAAGCCCGCCTACAACTCCAGCTATGACAACGGCCTGAAAAAAGTCAGCACGGTGCTGCTCAAACCCACGCCCTTGACCAAGGCGAACGTGAACATTCTCGTCGATGACGGTTTCTATACCAAGGCGCAGCTGGGTAATTGATTACCCGCTTGCTGTCGGCTTACGCGCTGCGCGCTAAGCCGACCTACGATTGCCCGCATCGGCCGTTATCCGACAATCGCCGGCTCCGGAAACGCCGGTGGTGGTGTCGGCCGTCCGCATCGACCGTAGGTCGGATTAGCGGCGCCATGGGCGCCGCGTAATCCGACATTTCCCCCGTATCCGCAACGAGAGTGAGCATGTCTGAATATCTGCTTGAAATGAAAGGCATCGTCAAACAGTTTGGCGGTGTCCGCGCGCTCGACGGCATCGACCTGCAGGTGCGGGCCGGCGAGTGCATCGGCTTGTGCGGCGAGAATGGCGCCGGCAAGTCGACCCTGATGAAGGTGCTGTCCGGCGTGTACCCGCATGGCACCTGGGATGGCGAGATCCTGTGGGATGGCCAGCCCCTGCGCGCGCAATCGATCCGCGACACGGAAGACGCGGGCATCATCATCATCCACCAGGAACTGATGCTGGTGCCGCAGTTGTCCGTGGCCGAGAATATCTTCATGGGCCGCGAGCTCACTCTGCCCGGCGGGCGCATGCATTACGCGGCCATGTACAAGCGCGCCGACGAGCTGCTGCGCGAACTGAAAATTCCCGAACTGAACGTAGCGCAACCCGTGATGAATTACGGCGGCGGCCACCAGCAGCTGGTGGAAATCGCCAAGGCGCTCAACAAGAATGCGCGATTGCTGATACTCGACGAGCCGTCGTCGTCGCTGACGGCCTCGGAAATCGCCGTGCTGCTCGATATCCTGCGCGCGCTGAAGGCCAAGGGCGTCACCTGCATCTATATTTCGCACAAGCTCGATGAGGTGGCGGCCATCTGCGACACCATCGTCGTCATCCGCGACGGCAAGCATATCGCCACCACGCCGATGGCGCAGATGAACGTCGAGCGCATCATCGCGCAAATGGTGGGCCGCGAAATGAGCCAGCTGTATCCGCAGCGTGCGCAGCCGGCACCTATCGGCGAAGTGCTGTTCGAGGCGCGCCACGTAAGCTGCATCGACGCCGACAACCCGCAGCGCAAGCGGGTCGACGATGTGTCGTTCACCCTGCGAAAGGGCGAGATCCTCGGCATCGCCGGCCTGGTGGGGGCGGGGCGCACGGAGCTCGTCTCTGCCCTGTTCGGCGCCTACCAGGGGCCGTGCCAGGCCGAAGTGTGGCTCGATGGCCGCCGCATCGACACTTCGTCTCCGCAAAAGGCGATTGCCATGGGCCTGGCCATGGTGCCGGAAGACCGCAAGCATCACGGCATCGTGCCGGATCTGGACGTGGGGCAGAACATCACCCTGGCCGTGCTGGAGCAATTCGCGCGTGCCACGCGCATCGATGGCGAGGCGGAATTGACGGCCGTGCGCGGCGAGATCGCGCAGCTGGAACTGAAGGCGGCCAGCCCGTCGCTGCCCATTACCAGCCTGTCGGGCGGCAACCAGCAAAAGGCCGTGCTGGCCAAGATGCTGCTGACGCGCCCGCGCGTGCTGATCCTCGACGAACCCACGCGCGGCGTGGACGTGGGCGCCAAATATGAAATCTACAAACTGATGCTGGCGCTGGCCGACCGTGGCGTGGCCATCATCATGGTCTCGTCGGAACTGGCCGAAGTGCTGGGCGTGTCCGACCGCGTGCTGGTGATGGGCGAAGGCCGCCTGCGCGGAGACTTTATCAACGATGGCCTGAGCCAGGAAACCGTGCTGGCGGCGGCGCTGGACCAGCGCCCGGCGCCCGCCGCCAATACAGCAAACAAGGAACCCGCAGCATGAAACCGCACAGTATCAAACAGCTGTTCACCCAATACAAGATGCTGGCCCTGCTGATCGCCGTGGCGCTGATCTGGGCCTTCTTTTGGTGGAAGACGGAGGGCAGCTTCCTCACGCCGCGCAACCTGTCGAATCTGCTGCGCCAGATGTCCGTCACCGGCATCCTCGCCTGCGGCATGGTGCTGGTGATTATCGCCGGCGAGATCGATCTGTCGATCGGCTCCCTGCTGGGGCTACTGGGAGGCATCGCCGCCGTGCTGGACGTCACGCAGCACTGGCCGCTGGCGCTGAACCTGATGGCGGTGCTGGGCTGCGGCCTGGTGATCGGCCTCTTGAATGGCTACCTGACGGCGTACCGGGGCATCCCGTCCTTCATCGTCGGCCTGGGCGGCATGCTCGCGTACCGCGGCATCCTGCTGGGCATCACGGGCGGCATCACGATCGCGCCCGTCTCCGAGCCCATGGTCTACCTGGGGCAGGGCTACCTGCCCGCGGTGCCCGGCATCGTGCTGGGCATCGGCCTGTTCCTGCTGGCCGCCTTCCTGACATGGCGCGCGCGCGCCAGCCGCGCCCATCACGGCTTGCCGCAGACGGCGCCGTGGGCGGACGGCCTGCGCCTGGCCGTCATCGGCGCCGTGCTGTATGCCTTCGTGCGGACCCTGAACGGCTATGAAGGCATTCCGCTGCCCGTGCTGCTGCTGCTGGCCTTGCTGGGACTGTTCAGCTACATCACCAGCCAGACCGTGTTCGGCCGCCGCATCTACGCCGTGGGCAGCAATATGGAAGCGACGCGCCTGTCCGGCATCAACGTCAAAGCCGTCAAGCTGTGGATCTTCGGCATCATGGGCCTGATGTGCGCGCTCGCTGGCCTGATCAACACGGGCCGCCTGGCGGCCGGTTCGCCGTCGGCCGGCACCTTCAGCGAACTCGACGCCATCGCTGCCTGCTTCATCGGGGGCACCTCGATGCGCGGCGGCTCGGGCACCGTGTACGGCGCCCTGATCGGCGCGCTGGTGATGGCCAGCCTCGATAACGGCATGTCCATGCTGGACGTGGACACCTACTGGCAGATGATCGTGAAAGGCAGTATCCTCACCCTCGCCGTGTGGGTCGATGTCAGCACGCGAGCCGGACGCAGATAGCCGTGAAACGATCTGGCACGGGAGGAGACACCATGAAGATGCCGACCGCGCACCGGATCGCGCTGCTGTTTAACGGGAATAAAATCTACGACCGCGACATCATCGCGGGCATCGCCGCCTACCTGAACACCACGCGCGTGTCGTGGGACCTGTTCCTGGAAGAGGATTTCCGCTGCCGCCTGCCCGGCATCGAGCGCTGGCAGGGCGATGGCATCATCGCCGATTTCGACGATCCCGCCGTCTGCGCGGCGCTGGCGCACAGCCGCCTGCCCGTGGTGGCCGTGGGCGGCTCGTATGCGCGCGAGGACGATTACCCGGCCGGCATCCCGTACGTGGCGACCGATAATTTCAAGATCGTCAAGCTGGCCTATGAACACCTGGTGGAAGCGGGCCTGAGCCGCTTTGCCTGCTTCAGCCTGCCCGAGGCCGATGTCAACCGCTGGGCCCAAGAGCGCGAAACAGCGTTTTGCGCCCTGATGGAGCGCGACCACATGCGCGCCGACGTGTACCGGGGCGTGGCCACCAGCGCGCCGTCTTGGGACGAGGCGGTGGAGCAGCAGATCGCCTGGCTCAACAGCCTGGAAAAGCCCGTCGGCATCATCGCCGTGAGCGACGCGCGCGCGCGCCAGCTGCTGCAAGCGTGCATGCACGCGGGGATCGCCGTGCCGGAGCAAGTGGCCCTGATCGGCATCGACAACGACCCGCTGGCGCGCATGCTCACGCGCATTCCCTTGAGCTCCGTGATCCAGGGCACCGAGGAAATGGGCCGCACGGCCGCGCATTTGCTGCACCAGATGCTCAACGGCGCGCGCCTGTCCGGCACGCGCATCCTCGTGCCGCCGGCGGGCCTGAACGTGCTCGCGTCCACGCGCCACCAGCCCTTCCAGCATCCGCAGGTGATGCAGGCGCGCCACTTCATCCGCCAGTACGCCTGCCAGGGCATCAAGACGGAGCAGGTGGCCGATTACGTGGGCGTGTCGCGCTCCTCGCTCGAAGCGCACTTCCGTCACGAGCTGGGGCGCAGCGTGCACGACGAGATCCTGCATTTCAAGCTCGATGCGGCCAAGACCCTGCTGGCGCGCGGTCCGGGACAGGTGGCCGAGGTGGCCGTGCGTTGCGGCTTTACCACGGTGCAGTACATGCACGCCGTCTTCAAGCGCGAACTCGGCTGCACGCCGCGCGAATTCCAGCAGCGCAGCCGGCCACCGCCAGCCCCCGGGCAGGCGCCATGATGCATCTGCTGCGCAATGCGCGCGGCATGCGCGTGGCCATCGACGCGCACGATGCCAGCGTGCGGGCCTGGTGGGCGCCCGACCGTTATGGCCGCCTGGCCGACGTGCTGGGCGCCGCGCCCCCTGCGTGTCGGTCGTCCACGGTCTGGCAGTGCGCGCCGCCGGACGACGGCCGCTTGCTGCTGCGCCTGGCGCACGACGGCCTGTCGGTGCGACTGGCCTACCGGCTTGACGACGATGGCAGCTTGCACCTCGACTGCGCCGCCACAGCCGATGCGGTTTCCCGTTTTGCGCTTGCCGCGCCCCGCTTCAATCTGCAGGGCGGCCGCGCTGCAGTGGGAGACCATGTGCTGCGTCTGGCAGCGGACCGCTACTGGCCTGGCGGCCACTCTTGCAGCGCTCCGCTCGACGTGGCGGGCAGCGCGTTTGACTTCCGCCAGCCGGCACCGCTTGCTTCACGCCTGGCCTGGCCCGCGCTGGCGCAATCGGCGGGATTCCGGCATGACTTTTACTGGACGGGCAGCGGCCAGCTGCGCGAGGCGGCGCGGGTTGCCGACCCCGCTTCCGGCCGGGTCCTGCGTTTTTCCAGCACCCAGGACAGCTGCCATCTGTATTCCGATGCGCGCTGTTTTTCCCTGCTGGCGCAGGGCGTGCAATTGCAGCCGGGACAGGTGAGGCGGTTCCAGCTCGCCTACCGTTTGGGCGTGCAGGATATCGATGCGTTTGACATATCCGAACCGGTATCAATGATGTCAAATAAGTGATTGGTCAGATATGCGGGGCAGTTCTACCATGGGGTAGTTTTTCCCTCATTTATTTTTGCCCTTACCGACGCTGCGAACCTGCCCATGAACATACTCACCATCGATGCCGGCACCACCAATACGCGTACCTTGCTGTGGCGCGGCGGCGCCGTCGTCGCCCAGGCGCAGCTGGAAACGGGCGTGCGCAATACCGCCATCGATGGCCATAACGGCGCGCTGAAACAGGCGCTGCGCGACACCATCGCCAGCGTGCTGGCCAGCGCCGGCATCGCGCCGTCGGCCGTGGACCTGGCGCTCGCTTCGGGCATGATCAGTTCGCCCATGGGGGTGCAGGAAGTGCCGCATTTGCCGGCGCCCGCCGGCCTGGCCCAGCTGGCGCAAGGCATGCAGGCGGTGGACTTGCCCGACGTGCTGGCGCAGCCCCTGTGGCTGATTCCCGGCGTGCGCAACCAGCATGGCGCCGTCGGCCTGCATAACGTCGAAGCGATGGACATGATGCGCGGCGAAGAGACGGAAGTCGTCGCGCTGCTCGAGCGCCTGCAGTTGCGGGGCGCGGCGACCCTGATCATGCCCGGCTCGCATACCAAATTGATCAGCGTGGACGAGCAGCGCCGCATCCTCGGCTGCAGCACCACCATCGCTGGGGAACTGCTGCAGGCGATCACGCAGCACACCCTGATCAAGCAATCGGTCGATGGCGGTTTTGCCCAGACCCTGGTGCCGAAAATGCTGCTGGCCGGCGCGGCCGCGGCGCAAAAAACGGGGCTGGCGCGCGCCTGTTTCAGCGTGCGAACCCTGGGCCAGTTCAGCGCCATCGAATGCAATGAGCGGGCCAATTTCCTGATGGGCGCCGTCCTCAGCGGCGACCTGCTGGCGCTGCGCAACAGCACCGCCATCCAGATGCGGCCCGAAACGCCGCTCGTCATTACCGGCAAGCCCATGTTGCGCCAGGCGCTCGGGCTGCTGATCGAGGAACATGGATTTTTTTATGGCAAGCGCATCATCGTCGACGACCAGCAGCAAGACTATCTGGCCGGTCACGGTGCGCTGCTGATCGCCGCCGCGCGCGGCTTGATTTCCCCGCAGGAGACAGTATGAGCAGCAACAAGAACAAGCGTCCCTTGCGTTCGCAAGCGTGGTTTGGCGGCGACGACAAGGACAGTTTCATTCACCGCAGCTGGATGAAGAACCAGGGCTATCCCAGCGACGCTTTCGATGGCCGTCCCGTCATCGGCATCTGCAATACCTGGTCCGAACTGACGCCCTGCAATGGGCATTTCCGCGACCTGGCCGAGATGGTCAAGCGCGGCGTGCTCGAAGCGGGCGGCTTTCCCGTCGAATTTCCCGTCATGTCGCTGGGCGAGACGAATCTGCGCCCGACGGCCATGCTGTTCCGTAACCTGGCCAGCATGGACGTCGAGGAATCGATCCGCGCCAATCCGATCGACGGCGTGGTGCTGCTGACGGGCTGCGACAAGACCACCCCGGCCCTGCTGATGGGCGCGGCCAGCGTGGACTTGCCCACCATCGTGCTGTCTGGCGGCCCCATGCTGAACGGGAATTACCGGGGCAAGCCGATCGGCTCGGGCACGGACGTGTGGAAGTTTTCCGAAGACGTGCGCGCCGGGCGCATGACCTCAAACGAATTCAAGCAGGCCGAATCGTGCATGTCGCGCTCCGCCGGCCACTGCATGACCATGGGCACGGCATCGACCATGGCCAGCATGGTCGAAGCGCTGGGCGTGACCCTGCCCGGCAACGCGGCCATTCCCGCCGTCGATGCGCGCCGCAAGCTGCAGGCGCAGCTGACGGGCCGGCGCATCGTCGACATGGTGCATGAAGACCTGAAACTGTCGCAGATCCTCACGCGCGAAGCGTTTGAAAACGCCATCATGATCAACGGCGCCATCGGCGGCTCGACCAATGCCGTGATCCACCTGCTGGCCATTGCCGGGCGTATCGGCGTGGACATGCGCCTGGGCGACTGGGACCGCCTGGGCCGCGACATTCCCTGTTTGCTCAACCTGATGCCGTCGGGCCAGTACCTGATGGAAGATTTTTATTATGCGGGAGGCCTGCCCGTGATCATCCGCGACCTGCTGGGCAAATTGCATGGCGGGGCGCTCACCGTCACGGGGGCGACCATGGCCGTCAACGTGGCCGAAGCGGAAAATTTCAATCCCGAAGTGATCACCCCGCTGGCGCAGCCATTCAAGGACGAAGGCGGCATCGCCGTCCTGCAGGGCAACCTGGCCCCGCGCGGCGCCGTCATCAAGCCCTCGGCCGCGTCGCCCGAGCTGATGCAGCACCGTGGCCGCGCCGTCGTCTTCAACAGCATCGAGCATTACAAAAAGCGCGTCGACGATCCCGCGCTCGACATCGATGCCAGCTGCGTGATGGTGCTGCAAAATTGCGGCCCGCAGGGCTACCCTGGCATGGCCGAGGTGGGCAATATGGGGTTGCCGAAAAAACTGCTGGAGCAGGGCGTGCGCGACATGGTGCGCATCTCGGACGCGCGCATGAGCGGCACGGCCTACGGCACGGTGGTGCTGCACGTGGCGCCGGAAGCGGCCGTGGGCGGGCCGCTGGCCCTGGTGCGCGACGGCGACATGATCGAACTGGACGTGGCGGGACGGCGCTTGCACCTCGACGTCGACGAGGCCGAGCTGGCGCGCCGGCGCGCAGAATGGCGCGCCCCCGAACCGGCCATGAAGGGCGGCTACCAGTCCATGTACATCAAGCACGTGACGCAGGCCGACGAAGGCGCGGACCTCGATTTCCTCGTCGGCTGCCGTGGTTCGGCCGTTCCGCGCGAGTCACATTGATAACGCACGATCAAACCTGCTGCGCGTCTCGGCCACAACTGACTTCCGCTCGCGACGGTTTTATCATGCGTTATACAGAGTTAAAGGAAAAAAAATGATGGGGACACAGGCCCAATTACTGGTCGATGCGCAGAACTTCCTGGGCGAGGGCGTGCGCTGGTGCGAACGCAGCGGCCGCGTTTTCTGGACGAATATCGAAGGCTGCCAGCTGCATGCGCTGGTGCTGGCCACGGGGGAGCGCCAGCGCTGGGACATGCCCGAGCGCCTGGCCTGTTTCGCGCTGACGGAGCGCGACGACATCCTGTTGCTGGGACTGGCCTCGCGCCTGGCGTGGTTCGACGCGTGCAGCGGGGCCGTCACGCCCTTGCACACGGTGGAGGGCGACCTGCCCATGACGCGCCTGAACGATGGCCGCTGCGACCGCCAGGGGCGCTTTGTCTTCGGCACGCTCGATGAACGCCCGTGCCGCGATGCGATCGCCAGCTTCTACCGCCTCAACCTGGACCTGAGCCTGGAACGGCTGCCGCTGCCGCAGATCGCCATCTCGAACAGCATCTGCTTCAGCGTCGATGGCACGGCCATGTATTTTTGCGATTCGATGAAGAAGGCGATCTACCGCTGGGATGATTACCTGGGCGGCGACGCCAGCCGGGTGCGTGTGTTTGCCGTGCTCGATCCGGGGCCGGGCGCCGCCGACGGCGCCACCATCGATGCGGATGACCACTTGTGGAGCGCGCAGTGGGGCGCCGGCAGGGTCTTGCGCTTCGCGCCGGACGGCAGCGTCGAACGGGCGATAGCCTTGCCCGTCTCGCAGCCCAGCTGCGTGAGCCTGGGCGGCCCGCACTACGACGAATTGTTCGTCACGACGGCGCAGGAAAGCTTGACCCCGGCCCAGCTGGCGGGCGAACCGCTGGCCGGCGGATTGTTTCATGCGCGTCAGGTGGGCGTGCGCGGTTTGCCGGAAGTGCGCTTTGGCGCCCTGCCGGCCTGACAGGAGAGAGCAGATGCAAAAGCACTTGGTTTTCAATGGCATCCTCGAACGGGGCATGGTCGGTATCGTGCGCGCCGACTCGCCCGATGCGGCGCTGCAGATCGCCGAGGCGTGCATCGCCGGCGGCATCACGGCCCTGGAAGTGGCATTTACCACGCCCGACACCCTGGGCGTGCTGCGCACCTTGCGCGAACGCCACGGCCATGACGTGCTGCTGGGCGCGGGCACGGTGCTCGATACGGAGACGGCGCGCGCCGCCATCCTGGCCGGCGCCCAGTTCATCATCTCGCCCAGCGTGAACATGGAGACGATTACGCTGTGCCAGCGCTACCAGGTGCTGTCCATGCCGGGGGCGATGACGCCGACGGAGATCGTCACGGCCCTGCAGACGGGCGCCGACATCGTCAAGGTTTTCCCCGCCGAGATGTTCGGCCCCGCCTACATCAAGGCCCTGCGCGCCCCGTTGCCGCAAGCGCCGCTGATGCCGACGGGCGGCGTGACGGTGGAGAACCTGCCGGAATGGTTTGCCAGCGGCGCCGTGGCCGTGGGCATCGGCAGCAGCCTGAGTGGCCCGGGCGCCACGGGAGATTACGCGGCCGTGACGGCGCGCGCGCAGGCTTTTGTCGCGCAGATGGCGGCCGTGCGTATGGCTAAGAGCCTATCCCAGTAGATGAATCCATCCCCTGCTGACGCCCCTCAGGAGCGGGGACTGCGTTGATCGTCGTCGCGTGGCTCGCCACGCGTCCTCCTCACGCCTTGTCCGCGCTCCTGATGCGTTGCCAGCAGAAGACGCTCCCTACCGGGATAGGCTCTAAGTCTTCTGGCTAGCTCCCGGCGGGACGGGAATCTGCTACGCTAGGCGGGCAATGTCGCACGCCTCATAGACCAGAATATGTCCAACATCGCCCGCATCCTGCAAGACAGCCGCATCATCGCCATCGTCGGCATGTCCGACAAGCCCGAACGCGCCAGCCACGAAGTGGCCGACTACCTGCTGCGGCATGGCTATCGCGTATTGCCCGTCAATCCGGCCCTGGCCGGGCGCGACGTGCTGGGCCAGCGCGCTTACGCCACCTTGACGCAGGCTGCGGCTGCCGTCGCGCCGGCGCGCATCGACATCGTCGACTGCTTCCGCAAGCCGGCAGATATCCTGCCCATCGCCGAGGAAGCCATCGCCGTCAAGGCGGGCTGCCTGTGGCTGCAGCTCGACGTCATCAATGAGGAGGCGGCGCAGCTGGCGCGGGCGGCGGGCCTGGACGTGGTGATGGACCATTGCACAAAAATCGAGCACCGCAAGCTGGCGGTGGCGGCATGAAGGCGCGCACGCAATTCCGGGCCGGCAAAGGTTTTGATCTGAACGAGGAATTCGCCGGCAAGCGCCTGCTGGGCGCGGCCACCAAGGCGGCCAACAAGAAGCTGACCCCAGCCCAGTGCAAGGCCCTGGACCGCGAGGAAACCGTGGCGTTGACGGCGCAGATCGCCGAGTGCCAGAGCATGCTGTACGCGCAGCACAAGAAGAAGGTGCTGCTGGTCCTGCAGGGCATGGACACCTCGGGCAAGGATGGCACGGTGAAGGCCATCTTCAGCAATATCAACCCGATGGGCATCCGCGCCGTGGCGTTCAAGGGCCCCACCGATATCGAACTGGCGCACGACTACCTGTGGCGCGTGCACCAGCACGTGCCCGTCAAGGGCGAGATCGCCATCTTCAACCGCAGCCATTACGAGGATGTGCTGATCACGCGCGTGCAGGATATGATCGACAAGGCCGAATGCCAGCGCCGCTACGCGCAGATCCGCGATTTCGAGCGCATGCTGAGCGAGACGGGCACCGTCATCCTGAAAGTCTTCCTGCATATTTCGAAGGACGAGCAGCGGGGACGGCTGCAGGAGCGGCTCGACGATCCCGACCGCCAGTGGAAGTTCGATCCCAACGATATCGCCCAGCGCAAGAAGTGGGATGGCTACCAGCGCGCCTATGAAACGGCGATCCGCGAGACCGATGCCGATCACGCGCCGTGGTACGTCGTGCCATCGAATTCCAAGACGCAGCGCAACCTGGTGGTGGCCTCGCTGCTGCTGGAAACGCTGCAGGCCATGAAGCTCGAATACCCGGCGCCGGACCCGAAACTGTCGTCTTTCAAGGTCGAGTAGTTCCGCCCATCGCCTGCGGAATCGGCCGCGCTGTGGCATAGTATCCCTCGTCGATAATTCAAACCAGACCGGAGATCCATATGCTGCAGTTGAAAGATCCTACCTTGTTGCGTCACCAGGCTTACGTGAATGGAGCCTGGGCGGATGCCGATGGTGGCCAGACGATTAATGTGAGCAATCCCGCCACCGGCGAGCATATAGGCACGGTGCCCCTGATGGGCGCAGCCGAGACGCGCCGCGCCATCGAGGCGGCCAATGCCGCCTGGCCCGCCTGGCGCAAGAAGACGGCCAAGGAGCGCGCGGCCGTGCTGCGCCGCTGGCATGACCTGATCCTGGAAAACGCCGACGACCTGGCGCTGATCATGACCACCGAGCAGGGCAAGCCCCTGCCGGAAGCGAAGGGCGAAGTGCAGTTCGGCGCCTCGTTCATCGAGTGGTTTGCCGAAGAAGGCAAGCGCGTTGCAGGCGATACCCTGCAATCGCCGTGGCCGGACCGCCGCCTGGTCATCACCAAGGAGCCGATCGGCGTGTGCGCCGCCATCACGCCGTGGAATTTCCCCGCCGCCATGATCACGCGCAAAGTCGGCCCGGCCCTGGCCGCCGGCTGCCCGATGGTCTTGAAACCGGCCGAGGCAACGCCGTTTTCCGCGCTGGCGCTGGCGGTGCTGGCCGAGCGCGCGGGCGTGCCTGCGGGCGTGTTCAGCATCGTCACGGGCGCGCCGAAAGACATCGGCGGCGAAATGACGTCGAACCCCATCGTGCGCAAGCTGACGTTTACAGGTTCCACGCAAGTGGGCCGTTTGCTGGCGGAACAGTGCGCGCCGACGATCAAGAAACTGTCGCTGGAACTGGGCGGCAATGCGCCGTTCATCGTCTTCGACGACGCCGACCTGGATGCGGCAGTGGAAGGCGCCATCGCCTCCAAATACCGCAATGCGGGTCAGACCTGCGTGTGCGCCAACCGCCTGTACGTGCAGGACAGCGTGTATGACGCGTTTGCCGACAAGCTGGTGGCCGCCGTGGCCAAGCTGAAAGTCGGCAATGGCATCGAGGCGGGCGTCACGCAAGGCCCGCTGATCGATGCCAAGGCCGTCGCCAAGGTGGAAGAGCACGTGGCCGACGCGCTGGGCAAGGGCGGCCGCCTGCTGGCCGGCGGCAAGCGCCATGCGCTGGGCAACGGCTTCTTCGAGCCGACCATCATCGCCGACGTGACGAACGACATGCGCGTGGCCACCGAGGAAACCTTCGGCCCGCTGGCGCCCCTGTTCCGCTTCAAGACGGACGATGAAGTCATCGCCCTGGCCAACAACACGGAATTCGGCCTGGCCGCCTACTTCTATTCGCGCGACATCGGCCGCATCTGGCGCGTGGCAGAAGGCTTGGAAACGGGCATGGTCGGCGTCAACACGGGCCTGATCTCGAACGAGATCGCCCCCTTCGGCGGCGTCAAGCAATCGGGCCTGGGCCGTGAAGGATCGACCTACGGTATCGAAGACTATCTCGTTATCAAATACATCTGCATGGGCGGGATCTAAGGCCGCTTAACGCGAGCCGCGGCGCGCGGCGAGGCGGTCCAGCATGCCCTTGACCGCTTCCATCTGCGTGCCGCTCTTGCGGTAGAAATCCGGGTCGATCGGGTTGATGCTGGTGTAGCCCCAGAAATCCCAGCAGCCTTTCGGGTTGTACGGGTAGACGGGGCTCGGTTCGGCCTGCGGATACAGCACGATGATCTTGTTGGCGTCCGCCACCTGGTTGTAGCCGGTGCTGGTATAGAAACGGTCGCCGATCGCCTGCGTCGTTTGCAGGCAGCCGTGGAACACCACGTGCACGCGGCAGCTCTCGCTGTCGCACGCTTTCGGGATGTAGGCATAGCCCGTATTGTTCATGCTCGAATACGCGTTCTGGATGAAGCTGCGCTGGTTGAATGCGATCAGCTTGCCCGTCAGGGTGGTCGACGACGGTTGCAGGTCCGGGTACAGGTGCTGCAGGATGTCGCGCGCCTGGACGTAGTCGCAGTCGTTGATGAACGGCGACTCCGTCACGGCGCACGGCTTGTCCTGATTGCTGTCGGTCAAGATGGCGTGGCCCGCGCCTAGCGTGTCGACGAAGCGGATCTGCGCCGCCGGCGTGCCTGCCAGTTGATAGAATTTCCCCACCTGTTCCACCACCGGCCGCGTCACGGTCTGGTCTTTCGTTCCGCTGAACAGATACACGCGCTGGCGTTTCAGGTTGGCCGTGTCATCGATGAGACGTTCGCGCGCAAAATCGTTCGCCGCGCGCAGCAATTCGCTGGCGACGGGCGGCGCCACTTGCGCGCTGCCCGGATTCATGCAGGTGGTCAGGGCATTCGTCAGGTAGGGAATATACGGGAAGCGGCCCGGCTGGCCCGAGCAGAAATACGGGCCGCCCGCGATGATGCCGGCGCCGGCGACGGTGGCCGAGTAGGCGACGGCAAACTGCGCCGCCATGAAGCCGCCCGAGGACAGGCCGGACACTGTGGTCTGGCTCAGATCGGCCTGGTAGCCGGGCAGGGCGGGGGCGTCCTTTGTTGCGGCGGGTTTGACGGCTTTGGCCGTCGTGGCGGCGTGCGTGCTGGCTGGCGCCAGGATGAGCAGGCTGGCGGCGAGCAGGGCGGTGGGTAATGCGGTCAGGTGCGGGTAGGGCATGGCAACTCCACAAGGCAGGGACAGGAAGGCCGAGCATAGGTAAAAAAACTGTGCGCTGGGCAAGTACTGCACCGTCGTTGATGTCGCTCAAGCTATCGCTGTTGTTGTCCGTCTTGTACGCGCGCGCGGCGTTTGACATAGAATGGTTTTTTTTCGTTCAACCATGGTGCCCCTCATGTCCAAGACCCTTGCCCAGCTGTTTGCGCTCACCACCCTTGCCGCCGGCGCCAGCCTGGCCATGCCGGCCCATGCCGCCGAAACCGCGCCAGCTGCCATAGCTCCGGCCGCCTGCCCCGCCATCCTCAAGCAGACCTTCAACCGCCTGCAGGATGAAGCGCCGCAAAACCTGTGCCAGTACGCAGGCAAGGTCGTGCTGGTGGTCAATACGGCCAGTTATTGCGGTTTTACCAATCAATATGAAGGGCTTGAGGCGCTGTACGCCAAGTACGGCAGCAAGGGCCTGGTGGTGCTGGGTTTCCCGTCGAACGATTTCGGCAAGCAGGAGCCGGGCAACAGCAAGGAAATCGCCGATTTCTGCTACAACACCTATGGCGTGAAGTTCCCCATGTTTTCGAAGTCCGTCGTCTCCGGCCCCAATCCGAACCCGCTGTATGTGGACCTGATCAAGCAGACGGGCAAGACCCCGGCCTGGAATTTCCACAAATACCTGATCGACCGCCACGGTAAAGTGGTGGAAAGCTTCCCCAGCAAGGTGACGCCGGACGACAAGAAACTCGTTGGCGCGGTGGAAAAAGCGCTGGCGATGTAAATTGCAGATACACAAGCAGGCTTGAACGCCTGCTTTTTTTTTTAATGCCGTGCTTGTCGTCTTGCCATCATTATCCTAAGCTGGTTGTTCGCGTTTGTCACAACAAAGGAGATCATCATGGCATATGTCGATGGATTTGTGGTGCCCGTACCGAAAGCCAAGCTCGATGCTTACCTGGCCATGTCGCGCAGTTGCGGCGCCGTCTGGCGCGAATATGGCGCGCTGGAATTTCGCGAGTGCGTGGGTGACGATGTCAAGCCGGGCAAGCTGACTTCGTTCCCGCAGGCGGTGGACTTGCAGGATGGCGAAGTGGTGGTGTTTTCATGGATTGTGTATGAGTCGCGCGCCAAGCGCGATGAAATCAACGACAAGGTCATGAAAGACCCGCGCCTGGCCGAGATGATGGACCCGGCCAAGCTGCCGTTCGATGGCAAGCGGATGATCTACGGCGGCTACGAGATGCGTGTCGATCTTTAAATAAGAGCAGCCGGCATCGCCCCGCGCAGCGCATTGCACACGACGATGGCCTCGGCCCGCGCCAGCATGGCGCGCGTGATGATGGTTTCCTGCGTGTTCCAGGCGGGATCGGCCAGCATGGCTGCGCGTTGCACGCCGGGCAGCAGGCCGCAGGACAGGGGCGGCGTATGCCAGCGGCCATCGAGCCGGACGAAGACATTGCTGCGCCCGCCCTCCGTCAGCTCGCCCCGCTCGTTAAAGAACAGCATGTCGAAGGCGCCTTGCGCCTCGGCCGCGCGCCACGCTGCGTCATAGCGCGCGCGCACGCTGCTCTTGTGGCGCAGGAACAGGTCGTCGGCATTCGTGGCGTCGGGCGCCAGCAGGATGTTGACCGTCTCCGGCAAGGGCGACAGGGCACCGCTTTGCGTCGTAAACTGGCCGTCCTGGCGCAGCGCCAGGCGCAGGCGGAAGGGCGCATCGTCGGGGCGCGCGGCGCAGGCCGCCTGCAGCGCGGCGCGGGCCACGTCCGCATCCCAGGCAAAACCGAAGTAGGCACAGGAGGCGGCCAGGCGCGCCAGGTGGCGCTCCTGCTGGCGGCAGCCGCCGGCGCGGCTCGCGTGCAGGGTCTCGAACAGTTCGAAGTCATTGGTCAGCCCCGTCAGGAAGCGGGCCTTGAGCTGGCATTCCGCAAATTCCTCGTGCGGGTCGCTGTCCAAGACGATGCCGGCGCCCACGCCCATTTCGCCGCGCCGCAGGCCGCCAGGGCCCGCCGGCTGCAGGGCCAGGGTGCGGATCGGCACGGACATGCAGAAGTCACCCACCGGGTGGGCCGCGCCGATGGCCGGCGGATCGAACCAGCCGATGGCGCCCGTGTAGATACCGCGCGGCGCCGGTTCCAGTTCGGCGATGATCTCCATGGTGCGGCGTTTGGGCGCGCCCGTGATCGAGCCGCACGGATACAAGGCCTGGAAGATGTCGGCCAGGCTGGCGTCGCCGCGCAAACGCGCCTGCACGGTGGACGTCATCTGCAGCACGCTGCTGTAGCGCGTCACCTGGAACAGGGCCGGCACCTTGACGGAGCCCGTGGCGGCGATGCGGCCGATGTCGTTGCGCAGCAGGTCGACGATCATCAGGTTTTCCGCGCGGTTTTTTGGATCATTGGCCAGGACGGCCGCGCGGCGCGCGTTCTCGTCCGTTTGTTCAGGCGGCGCCGCCGGCGCCGTGCCTTTCATCGGGCGCGCCGTCAGCTCGCCCTGCGCATGGCGCACGAACAGCTCCGGCGACAGCGACAGCAGGGCGCCGCCATCGGGCAGCATCACCAGCGCGCCATACGGCACGGGCTGGCGGGCGCGCAGCCGCGCATACAGTGCCAGGGGCGAGCCGAAGGCGTCGAAGCGCAAGCGATACGTGTAATTGACCTGATAGGTGTCGCCGGCCACGATGTAGTCGTGGATGCGCCCCAGCGCGCGCGTGAATTCGGCCTGATCCACGTTGGCGCGGATGCCGGCGATGCCGGCCGGCGTTTCCTCCGCTGGCGTACGAGCGGCCAGCCACTGCGCCACCTCGTCCTGCGACAGCTGGGTGCAATGTTCGAAGACGAGCACCTGCGCCAGCGGCGGCGCGCCGGGATCCGCCGCGCGCGGCGGCACGGCCAGCAAGTGCGCGCCCAGCTCGTAGCTGCACACGCTGACGGCATACTGGCCGCGTTCCAAGGCCGCTTGCAGCCCTTCGAGCAGGGCCGGCCACTGCTCCCCCTCGCTGCACCGCAAGACCGCCGTCAGGCCCGTGTACAGGCGCGATGCGGCGCCGGGCGTGCTGGCGTCGTCGAGCAGGGCGAAACAGTCGGTATGCATGGGGACAGCCGCGGCGGTGACTTACCCCAGCAGCATGGCGATTTGCAGCGCCGCTTCCTGGGAGGGATTGATCTTGAAGCCGCTCTTGGCGTAGCGGTGCCAGCGTCCGATGACGAAGCTGACGATCAGGGTGGCGCGCGCCGCCACTTCGCTTTCCTTGCCATGGCCTTCGGCGGCGGCCACGCGCAAGGCCTGCTTGAGCGCCAGCTCCACGCGGTCGTAGAACTGGTTCATGCGCACTTGCAGGCGCTCGTCCTCATTGACCAGCGCATCGCCGATCAGCACGCGCGTCATGCCCGGATTGCTGATGGCGAAATTGAGCAGCATGCCGATGATGTCGCGCGTCTGAGTCATCCCGTCGCTGTGCTTTTCCGCGATCTGGTTGATCAGGCCGAAGACGCTCGACTCGATGAATTCGATCAGCCCTTCGAACATTTGCGCCTTGCTGGCGAAATGGCGGTACAGGGCCGCTTCCGAGACGGCCAGTCTGGCCGCCAGTGCGGCGGTGGTGATCTTTTCGCCTTTCGGCTGCTCCAGCATTGCGGCGAGGGCCTGAAGAATTTGTAGCCTGCGTTGGCCCGGCGGTGTGCTTGCCATATTTTCTCTTGTCGTTAAAAAAAATGCTGCCTTGATGGGGAAGTCCGTCACCGCCGCTAGCGGTGCAGCTTCCGGCGTCAGCCGGAAGTCCAGGAGTCCCCTTCAACGCAGACGGTGAAGGCGGCGTGCCAAATGCCGGACAGATTTTACTTTGACATCGACGTAAGCGGGGCGATTTAACGCCTTGGGCAACTTCGCCACGCCGATCGGGTCGGCCATTTTCAGGTATTGCGTGACCCAGGCCGTGCGCAGGCCCAGTCTTTTTGCGCCCTTCAGGTTGGCGAGGGTGTCTTCCACCAGGATGCAGCGGCCAGGGCGGATCTGGTGCTTGCGCATCAGTTTGCGCAGCATCAGCGTCGATGGCTTGGGCCGCAGCTGGCGGTGCACCTGCATCGCCTCGATGGCGACGTGGTGTGAAAAGTGCCGGCGCAGTCCCAGGTGGCGCATCACGTCGCTCGAATAGCGCAGCGGCGCGTTGGTGAGTAAAATTTTACGGCCAGGCAGGCGTTTGAGTAAAGCCCCCAGTCCCCGCTCGGCGCGTATCATGGCGCGCAAATCGTCGAAGGCGTGCGTCTCGTGCAAAAAATGCGCGGCCTGCACCTGATGGTGCTTGACCATGCCCAGCAAGGTGGCGCCATAGCGGCGCCAGTAGGCCGCGCGCGCCGCATTGACGATGGCGTCGTCGGCCGGCGTCACGCCGTCGCCCAGCACCCGGGCAATATACGTGTTCATATTGGCCGTGATGGTGGGGAAGATGGCGTGCGAGGCATTGTGCAGCGTGTTGTCGAGGTCAAACAGCCAGACCGGCGACGAGCGGTTAAGATGGGACACAGGCACGAGAGTCTTTGCTAGCGAGAGAAGATGAAAAATTCAACAATCAGGAAAACCATGCGACGCCAGATTATAGTGATGTTTTGCGGATTATTCTTGCTGCCGTTGCAGGCGGCCTTCGCCGAAGCGTCGCCCGTGGCGCAAAACCGCGGCGCGCTGTTCAAGGTGCAGGACGCGGCCCACACCCTGTATCTGTTCGGCACCATCCATGTCGGCGCGCCCGATTTTTACCCGCTCGAGCCGACAGTAACGCAGGCGCTGCACCGGGCCGGGGCGCTGGCGCTGGAGATCGACCCCGGCGCCGATCCGCGCAAGGCTGTGAGCGCCGTGCTGAAATACGGCATGGAGGCGCCGGGCAGCAAAGTGCCGGCCGACTGCCGCCAGACCCTGGCCCCGCGCCTGGCGCCGTTGTTGCAAAAATACGGCATTCCGGCCGAATCGGTGGCGCCGATGAAGCCATGGATGCTCGCCAGCGTGCTGGCCATCGGCGAATTTTCCACCCTCGGTTACCGCTCCGACCTGGCCGTCGACAATTATCTGTCGCAGCAGGCCAAGGCGCGCAAGATCCCCGTGGTGGAACTCGAATCGATGGAAGGCCAGATGGCGCTGTTTGGCGCCATGTCGCCGTTTGAGCAGTGCCGCTTCCTGGAAGACGGCGTGGCATCGATCGAGGATCAGGAACAAAGCCAGGAAGCGCGCGAGATCGCCGATGCGTGGCGCAACGCCGACGCGGCCGCCTTCGACAAGCTGGCGGCAAAGGCAGCGACGGACCCCTCGTTCGCCGCGCAGTTCGTGCAAAAGGTGTTGCTGGACGGCCGCAACCCGGCCCTGGCCGACGGCATCGCCAAACTCCTGGCGCGCGAAAAGCACAGCCTGGCCGCCATCGGCGTGCTGCACCTGGTCGGAGAAAAAAGCGTGCCGGATTTACTGCGTCAGAAGGGCTTGAAGGTCGAGCGGGTGTATTGAAACGCGGAGGAGATGCGGGCGACGGATAGCAGAGCAGATGGAAAAATGTTCAGGGCAAGGCGGACTGACGAAGACAGGTAC
>NZ_JBXAJE010000003.1:350708-595929 GCF_058796955.1 Janthinobacterium sp. GW823-FHT03B06 | reverse complement strand
CAGTACGCATGTACGGCGAGGCGAGGCAACGCAGCCATGGACATTTTTTACTATGAGGAGATGACGGCAGAGCAGATGAAAAAATGTTCAGGGCAAGGCGGACTGACGAAGACAGTACGCATGTACGGCGAGGCGAGGCAACGCAGCCATGGACATTTTTTACTATGAGGAGATGACGGCAGAGCAGATGGAAAAATGTTCAGGGCAAGGCGGACTGACGAAGACAGTACGAATGTACGGCGAGGAAGGACAACGCCGCCATGGGCATTTTTACAGCTGCGGGGGAAAGGATACTGGTGCCCTTGACGTGGATCGAACACGTGGCCTCTCCCTTACCAAGGGAGTGCTCTACCACTGAGCTACAAGGGCATAAAAAATCGGCGCTGGGTGAATTGCGCCGAATTATTTTTAGTGCGAACGGATCATAGTACCAAAAGCCTGCTCGGTCAACACTTCCAGCAATAATGAGTGTTCGATGCGGCCGTCGATGATGTGCACCGTGTTCACGCCGGACTTGGCGGCGTCGAGCGCGGACGAGATCTTCGGCAGCATGCCGCCCGAGATCGTGCCATCGGCGAACATCTCATCGATTTCACGCGCGGACAGGTCGGTCACCAGGTTGCCCTGCTTGTCCTGGACGCCGGCGATGTTGGTCATCATGATCAGCTTTTCCGCTTTCAGGATTTCGGCGATCTTGCCCGCCACCACGTCGGCGTTGATGTTGTAGGCCTGGCCATCCTGGCCGAAACCGATCGGCGAGATGATGGGAATGAAGGCGTCGTCCTGCAGCGCCTTGACGACGGCCGGGTTGATCGCGTCGATCTCGCCCACAAAGCCGATGTCGAGGAATTCGCCCGGATGTTCGCGGTCCGGCATCTGCATCTTGCGCGCGCGGATCAAGCCGCCATCCTTGCCCGTCAGGCCGACAGCCTGGCCGCCGTAATGGTTGATCAGCATGACGATATCCTGCTGCACTTCGCCGCCCAGCACCCACTCCACCACTTCCATGGTTTCTTCATCGGTGATGCGCATGCCTTGCACGAAGGTGCCTTGCTTGCCGATTTTTTTCAGCGCGTTGTCGATCTGCGGTCCGCCGCCGTGCACCACGACCGGGTTCATGCCGACCAGCTTGAGCAGGATGACGTCGCGCGCGAAGCCGTGCTTCAGGCGTTCGTCCGTCATGGCGTTGCCACCGTATTTGATGACGATGGTCTTGCCGTGGAAATTGCGGATGTAAGGGAGGGCCTCGGCCAGAATCTGCGCCTTGATTTGCGGCGACACCGCCGTCAAGTCGTCATTCATGTCCAGGTTCAAGTTAGCTAGTTGATTCATGGCGAGTCCGGAAAATAGATTTGTGCGATTTTACAGGGAAGAAGAAAATCCTGGAGGCATTATAGGGCGATCTTGTTGTATTTTCCCTGATGATCCTATAGTCTGGCCCGATATGTTCCCCAGCCAGCCCTTTTACTGCCCGTTACATCTGCGTCGCGTCCCGGCGCAGCGTGACACACACTTGCCAATTCAAACACAGCCATGAGCCAGTGCAGCCTGTGCGGCGCCACCTTCCAATGCGGCCAGACCGACCCGCAGGCCAGCGGACCGTGCTGGTGCACGGCGCTGCCGCCCGCCATGCCCGTGCCCGGCAGCGCCGCCGTGGGCTGCTGGTGCCCCGCCTGCCTGCAAGCCCATATCGCCACTCTGGCACCTCCTGTCAAGCCTAACGTCGGCTAAATAAGTGCTTCGGCATGCAATTGCTTTGCAATAAACCTTGCATTTCGTAGGGGAATACGTTCAGACTTCGATTTTCAAGAATTTCTTATAGGAAAGTTATGCGCTTCAGGGATATCAGTATCGGCGTGCGCATCAATGCCGGTTATGCCATGTTGATCGTGCTGATGCTGGTCGTCATCGTCCTTTCCGGCAGCCGCATCTACGCCATCCGCGCCGAGACCGACGATATCCTGCAGCGCGACTGGGTCGCCGCCAAGGCCACCAGCAAGATCCACGGGCTGGCGCGCGAGGCGGCCACGCGCATCGGCAATCTGCCGAACCAGCACGAGCGGGCGCTGCGCCAGGTGAACCAGGCGCGCCTGGAAGCGATCAAGCAAGGCATCGATGAGCAGGTGCGCATTCTCGACGGTCTCGATGCGCGGCCCGAGGAACGGCGCCTGCTGGAACAGATGCACCTGGCGCGCGCCGAGTACTACGGCTCGCTCAAGACGATGTTCGAACTGGTCGAGCGCGGCGAGGATGCCCGCGCCGAGCAGGCCATGCAGACGCAGACCTTGCCGATGCTGGAAAAAGTGCTGCTGTACGTGGGCCAGCTCGACGATTTGCAGCAACAGCTGATCCGCGACAGCGCGGCCAGGATACGCAACGATATCGACACTTCGCTGCTGCTGATGGGCGGCATCGGCCTGGCGGCCCTGCTGACGGGCCTGGCCTTTGCCTGGTCGGCGCGCTCGATCACGCGTCCGCTGGGCGAGGCGGTGGCGATCGCCACGCGCGTGGCCAATGGCGACTTCAGTTCCGTCATCGAGGTGACGTCGCGCGACGAGACGGGCGAATTGCTGCAGGCGCTCAAGAACATGAGCACCAGCCTGGCCGTCGAGCAGGACCTGCGCCACGCCGTCGAAGTGGCCGAGGATGCGACCAAGATGAAGTCGGACTTCCTGGCCAATATGTCGCACGAAATCCGTACGCCGATGAACGGCATCATCGGCATGACCCATCTGGCGCTGCAGACGGAGCTCACGTCGACCCAGCGCAACTACCTGGAGAAGGTGGAATCGGCTTCGAAGAACCTGCTGGCCATCATCGACGACATCCTCGATTTCTCGAAGATCGAGGCGGGCAAGATGGCCTTTGAAAAAGTCGATTTCTTCCTCGAGGACGTGCTGGCGCAGATCGCCGACCTGTCCGTGATGCGCGCGCAGGACAAGGGGCTCGAACTGCTGTTCGACATCGCCCCCGACGTGCCGAACGCCTTGCAGGGCGACCCGCTGCGCCTGGGCCAGGTGCTGATCAACCTGACCAACAACGCGATCAAATTTACGGACAAGGGCGAGATCGTCGTCACCATCCGCCTGCAGCAGCTGGAAGAGCATGCGGCCGTGCTGCGCGTCGACGTGCGCGATACGGGCATCGGCCTGACGCCGCCCCAGCGCAGCAAATTGTTCCAGGCCTTTACCCAGGCCGACACCTCCACCACGCGCCACCATGGCGGTACCGGCCTGGGACTGACCATCAGCAAACGCCTGGTGGAAATGATGGAAGGCGAGATCGACCTGGTCAGCGAAGCGGGCGTGGGCAGCACCTTTTTCTTCACGGCCCGCTTCGGCCTGGCCGCCGTGCCGCGCGATAATCTGCCGCAGTTGCAACATCAACAGCAGTTCCAGGGCCTGCGCGTGCTGGTGGTCGATGACAACCCCAGCGCGCGTGAAATCTTCGTCAGCATGCTGGCGGCGCTGGGCTTCGAGGCGCGTGCCGTGTCTGGCGGCGTGCTGGCCATCGGCGCCGTGGCGCAGGCGCGCGCCGAGGGGCGTCCGTACGGACTGGTGCTGATGGACTGGAAAATGCCGGGCATGAACGGCCTCGATACCCTGGCCGGCATCCGTGCCGATGCCGCCGGCATCGATGCGACGCCGGCCTGCATCATGGTCACGGCCTTCCATCGCGAAGCGCTGCTGGAGGCGGCGCGTCAGCGCGATTTGCCGCTCGACGGGATATTAAACAAGCCGGTCAGCGCCTCGACCCTGCTCGACCAGATATCGTTCGTGTTTGGCGGCGTGACGGGACAGAGCCGCAAGACGCAGCGCCAGAGCAGCTACCGCGACGACGAGCGCGCCCTGCGCGGCGCCTGGCTGCTGCTGGTCGAGGATAATGAAGTGAACCAGGAAGTGGCGCAGCATATTCTCAACGACGCCGGCATCCGCGTCGACATCGCGGGCAATGGCGCCATCGCGCTGGCGAAGATCGAGGAAAACGCCTATGACGGCGTGCTGATGGATTGCCAGATGCCGGTGATGGATGGCTACCAGGCGACGCGCAAGCTGCGCCAGGACCCCCGTTATTCGAATTTGCCCGTGATCGCCATGACGGCCAATGCCATGGTGGGCGACAAGGAGAAATGCCTGGACGCCGGCATGAACGATTTCATCGCCAAGCCGATCGACGTGGCGCAGCTGTTCGGCACCCTGGCGCGCTGGATCGCGCCGGCCGCGCCGCAGGCAATGACGTCGGTAGCGGCGCAGCCGGAAGCGGAGCTGCCCGTGATCGCCGGCCTGAAAATGACGGAAGCCATGCGCCGCGTGGGCGGCAATGCCGCTTTGATGCGAAAATTGCTGGACCGTTTTGTGGAAACCCAGTTCGACGCCATGCAGCGCATCGTTGCCGCCATCGAGAACAACCAGCTCGAGACGGCGATCCGCGAAGCGCATACCCTGAAGGGCCTGGCCGGCAATATCGGCGCCGGCGGCCTGGCCGACAGCGCCGCGCGGGTCGAGCACTTGCTCAGCCTGGGTTCGCACGACGGTTTGCCGCAGGCACTGGCCGCCTGTACCCTGGCGCTCGACGAGCTGGTGCCGAAGATCGTGCTGGCCATGCAGTCGCGCGGCAACGCTGCCGAAGCGGGCGGCGCGGCGGTGGCGCACGTGGCGCCGGTGGACCGGGCATACCTGGAAGCAGGCTTGCGCGAATTGTCGCAGCTGCTGCAGCAGGACGATGCGCAGGCCGTCAAGCACCTCGACGGCATCGGTCCCGTGCTGGTCGCGGCGGGGCAGGCGGAACATGCGCGCCAGTTGAAGCGCATGCTGGGACAATACGATTTCGAAGGTGCGCTGGCGCAGCTGGGCGAAGTGGCCGATGCGCTGGAGTTGACACTGTGAGAAGGATAACTATGCAGAACGAAGGACGGGCATGAGAGCGCCGGCAAGCAAGCCAACCATCCTGGTAGTCGACGACACGCCAGACAATATCGATCTGCTGCGCGCGGTGCTGGAAGACGATTACCGCACCAAGATCGCCGTCAATGGCGAGCGCGCCCTGAAGATCGCCGCCGGCAGCGACCAGCCCGACCTGATCCTGCTCGACATCATGATGCCGGGCATGAGCGGTTACGATGTATGCCGCGCGCTGAAGGCCGATGCCGCCACGGCAGGCATCCCCGTGATTTTCGTGACCGCCATGAGCGAAGTGGCCGACGAGCAGCTGGGCCTGGCCCTGGGCGCCGTCGATTACATCACCAAGCCGATTTCGGCGCCCATCGTGCTGGCGCGCATCAAGACGCAGCTGGCGATGAAGCAGATGCAGGATTTCCTGCGCGACCAGAACCAGTACCTGGAAACGGAAGTGGAGCGCCGCGTGCAGGAAGTGGCGGCGCTGCAGGACGTCACCATCCACGCCATGGCCTCGCTGGCCGAGACGCGCGACAGCGAGACGGGCAACCATATCCGCCGCACCTCGCACTACCTGAAGGCGCTGGCCGAGAAGGTGCGCAACTTGCCGCGTTTCCGCGATTTTTTGACGGACAAGAATATCGAACTGCTGTTCAAGACGGCGCCGCTGCACGACATCGGCAAGGTGGGCATCCCCGACCATATCCTGCTCAAGCCGGGACGTTTCGAGCCGCATGAAATGGCCATCATGAAGACGCACACCACCTTGGGACGCGACGCCATCCTGGCGGCCGAGCACGAACTGGGCATCGAAGTCGATTTCCTCAAGTATGCGAAAGAGATCGCCTACAGCCACCATGAAAAATGGGATGGCAGCGGCTACCCGCAAGGCTTGGCGGGCGAAGCCATCCCGATTTCGGCGCGCCTGATGGCGCTGGCCGACGTGTATGACGCTCTGATCAGCCGGCGCATCTACAAGCAGGGCATGGACCACGCGCAGGCCGTGCAGATCATCGTCGAGGGACGCGGTTCGCACTTCGACGCCGAGATCGTCGACGCCTTCCTGCAAATCCAGGACCAGTTCATCGCCATCTCCAACCGCTATGCCGACGGCGTATGCGAGATCGCCGACAAGCAGCGGCAGATCGCGCCCTACACCGAAAACATCAGCTGACGGTCTTGAAGAAGCGCAGCATTTCCCGGCTGGCGTCCGGCCCTTTGCCGTCCGTATAACTGCCGTTATCGCTGCCGCCGGACCACGCGTGGCCGGCGCCGTGGATGACCCAGTGTTCGCCCAGCGGCGAGCCGTCGGCCTGGCTGTGCGTGGTGCGCGTGTAGCGGTGGCCGTTCGGCACGCTGCCGTCGACGGATGCGGCCTTGGCCGCCTTGCCGCCCACCTGGCTGCGCACGCCCTGCGCGATCAGTTCATCGCCATTGCGCGGGTTGACGGTGGTGTCGCGGTCGCCGTGGAAAACGATGATGGGCACGCCGCCGGCTGGCGCCTTGCGCTGGGCATTGGGCATGGCGCCGCCCTTCATGGCTGCCAGCGCCGACGGCAAGTCCTGCGCCGAGGCGAAGGGCAGGCCGGAATGCACGCCGACGGCGGCAAACAGATCGGGGTACAGGGTGCCGACGATGACGGCCATGGCGCCGCCCGCCGACAGGCCGGCGACGAACACTTCACGCTCGTTGACCGGGTATTCGTCGATGACTTGCTGGGCGATGCCGGCGATCAGCGACGGTTCGCCCTGGTCGCGCTGCTGGTCGATGGCGTTGAACCAGTTCCAGCAGCGCGAACTGTTGGCGCCCTGCGTCTGCGCCGGGTAGACGACAAAACACTCCTTTTCTTCGGCCAGCGCATTCATCTGCGTGCCGGCGGCGAAATCGTCGGGATTTTGCGTGCAGCCGTGCAGCATGACGATCAGCGGCATGGCCTGGCCGTGGTAGCTGCTGGGGATATACAGCTTGTACGAACGCGTACCCGCATGGTTGCGGTACACGCCATCGATGAACTGCGCGCCGGCGGGGATTTCCACCGGCGTGGCGGCCGGCGCGTTGAAGCCGGGCGGGTGGAAATTCGGCAGTTCGAAACTGGGCATGTCGAAGCTGTGCTGGCCCAGGCCGGCCGGCACGCCCAGGCGCGCCATGAAATCCTGCGCGAACTCCTGCGCCGCCTGCGCGGGCGTGGGCGGCACCGATGCCGCTTCCGGCGCGGCGTCAGCGTGCGGCTGCCCGGCCCGGGCCTGCGCTGGTGCAGGTGGCGGCGCAGGTGGCGGATTGATATCACGCATCGGCTGCGGTGGCGGCGCTTGCGTGGCGGCCGCTTGCGGCGTCAGTCCGGCCGCAGACAGCGCCTGCTGGATCGCTTCGGTGGCGGCGGCGGGGCCGCTGCCCATCAGATTACGGGTCGCTGTGCGCATCTGCGCCAACATGTTGAGAGGTAGTTTCATGACCATCCTTAACGGTGCCGCGCATCGGCCGGGTCATCGCCGCGAACCAATACGCTAGTGAATTCGCCCTGCGAGCGCCGTCTTGACGACGGTGCTGGCGTGCAGGGCACCTAATACGAAAATCGACTCGATGGTGGCCAGTGCCAGTTCCACCGAAACGTCGCTGGCGATGCTGGCCAGTCCCAGCACCTGTATCTGCAGGCGCTGGCCGGCTGCCTGGATCGCTTCCAGGTCGGCGCGCGAGTAATGCTGCATGCCCAATACCAGGCTTTTACGGGCCACGGTTTGTTTCACCACGTCGGCGTGGATACCCAGCTGGTTGCGTATGGCCGTACGGATCAGATCCGTGCGGTTGGAATAAAATCCCTCCTGGACCAGCAGATCGATCTGCCCCAGGTCAATCAAGCCGAGGTTGATCGTGATTTTCTCGGATTCCCCAATTTTGGGCTTGCTGTCTTGCTTGGCCATATCTCTCCATAAACTCCACGTGGCATCCATTTGCCATCTGTATGGATGGTAGTATAGTTCTGAAATGACTCAAGTCAAGCAGGATCTGGGCTGATCGTGTTGTAGGACGGGCACCCGCAGAGTGAGAATGTGTGCAAAATATATTTCCGGAACAGCGGTTGTTGAGCATTGTTTCGCTGGAAAATATATTCACGGAAACATTGCAGGGCGATGTCATCGACTCGCCGGCGCCGTTTCGCGGCATAATGAAAGTCTTCACGTTTACCGATGCCGCTCCATGATGGTCGCTCCCCCACCTCCGCCAGCCGTTCCGCTTTCTTTGCCGTCGCCGGTGCCGTCGCCCTGCGTCAGCCTGTGCAAGATGAACCGCAACAGCGGCTTGTGCGAAGGCTGCCTGCGCACGCTCGACGAAATCATCGCCTGGAGCAAGGCCGACGACGACTTCAAGCGCGCCGTGTGGGCCGAATTGCCGGGCCGCGAATCTTTGCTCGATTTCGAGCCCGACTACTGAGGAAGCCATGCCGCGATCGCCAGCGCTGTTTCCCGATGCCATGCAGGTGTTCGAACGCGGCTGGCTGTCGTCGAACAACATCCTGTTCCAGGGGAAGGATGACACGGCCCTGATCGACAGCGGCTATGTCACGCATGCGCCGCAAACCCTGGCCCTGCTGCGCCATAGCCTGGCCGGCCGGCCGCTGGACCGCCTGTTCAACACCCACCTGCACTCCGACCATTGCGGCGGCAACGCGCTGCTGCAAGCCGCATACGGCTGCCATACGGCCATTCCCGTGGCGGAAGCGGACAAGGTGCGCGCATGGGATGTCGATGCCCTCAGCTTCCAGGCCACGGGCCAGCAATGCCCGCGCTTTCGCTTTGACGCCACCGTCTCGCCCGGCGACACCTTGATTTTGGCCGGCATGGCCTGGCAGGCGCTGGGCGCGCCGGGCCACGACCCGCACTCGCTGATTTTTTACTGCGCCGGCGAGGGCATCCTGATTTCCGCCGACGCCCTGTGGGAAAACGGCTTTGGCGTGATCTTTCCCGAACTCGATGGCGGCTCCGGCTTTCCTGAAGCGCGCGCCACGCTGGACCTGATCGCCAGCCTGGACGTGCGCGTCGTCATTCCCGGGCATGGCCGGCCATTTACGGATGCCGCCGGCGCCCTGCAGCGTGCGTATTCGCGCCTCGATTACCTGGCGTCCGACCCCGTGCGCAATGCGCAGAATGCGGTGAAAGTGCTGCTGAAATTTTTGCTGCTCGAGCGCCAGCGCATCGCCCTGACCGGGATACCGGCCCTGTTGCGCGGCATGCCCGTCTTCGAAGAGGCCAACCGGCGCTTCCTGCGCCAGGAGTCGGCCGCGCTGGCCGAGTGGGCCGTGTCGCAACTATGCAGGGCGGCAGCGGCGCGGGTCGAGGGTGAGTACTTGCTCAACGAGGGTTGAACCGGCCTTGCGATAAATTCAGCACGATCGTACTTTTTCTGCACTATAATCAATGTTCAGTGTGTCTTTCACGTCCGATCAACTTTCCAGCGAGTCCGCCATGGCATTGCCTGTTGCGTTGCAAAACCTCTCCTTACCCGTTATCGCTTCGCCGATGTTCATCGCCAGCGGCCCGGCCCTCGTCGCGGCGCAGTGCAAGGCCGGCATCGTCGGTTCCTTCCCGGCCCTGAACGCGCGTCCCGCCGAATTGCTCGACACGTGGCTGACCGACCTGCAGGCCGAGCTGGCCGCCTTCCAGGCCGCCCATCCCGATAAAAAAGTCGGGCCGATCGCCGTCAACCAGATCGTGCACCAGTCGAACGACCGCCTCGCGCATGACGTGGAAGTGTGCGTGAAACACCGGGTCCCCATCATCATTTCCTCGCTGCGCGCGCCGCCCAAGGAAATGCTCGACGCCATCCACAGCTATGGCGGCATCGTGCTGCATGACGTGATTTCGATCCGCCACGCGAAAAAGGCGCTGGAAGCGGGCGTCGATGGCTTGATCCTGGTCGCCAGCGGAGCCGGCGGCCACGCGGGCACCCTGTCGCCGTTCGCGCTGGTGGGCGAAGTGCGCAAATTCTTCGACGGTCCGCTGGCGCTGTCGGGCTCCATCGCCACGGGCGACGCCGTGCTGGCCGCGCAAGCGATGGGCGCCGACTTTGCCTACATCGGCTCGCGCTGGCTGGCGACCAAGGAATCGAACGTCAGCGACGGCTACCGCGAGGCCATCGTGGAGTCTGCCGCGGCGGACATCGTCTACACGAACCTGTTTACGGGCGTGCACGGCAATTACCTGAAGAAATCGATCGAAGCGGCCGGGCTCGATCCGGAAGCCTTGCCCGAAGCGGACAAGAGCGCGATGAATTTCGGCTCCGGCAGCGCCAAGGCCTGGCGCGACATCTGGGGCGCGGGCCAGGGCGTGGGCTTGATGGATGACGTGCCGAGCGTGGCAGAGATGGTGGCGCGCCTGAAGGCCGAATACGATGCGGCGCGCGCGCGGTTGAAGCTGTAATCGTTGTTGTGACGGTGGTGATGATGTCGGATTACGCGGCGTACCGCCGCTAATCCGACCTACTCGAACCTGGTGGCGTAGGTCGGATTAGCGCGCAGCGCGTAATCCGACAGCACCACAATCACTCCTGTTTCAAATCCTCAGGCTTGATGGCCCACAAACCCGGCAGGTTGCGCCAGTAGCCGTACGCATCCATGCCGAAGCCGACGACGAAGCGGTTCGGGATCACCAGGCCAACGATGTCGGCTTGTACGGGCTTTTTCTTGCCGATGGCCTTGTCGGCGAACACGGCCAGGATGACTTCGGAGGCGCCCATGTCCAGCAAGCGCTGCTTGACGTGCGCCAGGGTTTCGCCTTCGTCGAGAATATCGTCGAGCACGATGACGGTGCGGCCCGCCACGTTCGAGCGGGGGATGACTTTCCACACCACTTCGCCACCCTTGTCATCGTCGCCGTAGCGGCTGACGTGGATGTAGTCGAATTCGAGCGGGAAGCTCAGTTGCGGCAGCAGGCTGCCCGTAAACACGACGGCGCCGCCCATCACGCCCAGCACCAGCGGGAACTCTTTCGAATCCTCGGCGTTGAAGCGCGTGTTGAGCACATCGGCCATGCGCGTGATCGACGCCTGCACGGTATCTTGGTCGAACAGCAGTTCCGCGTTCTTGATCAGGTCACGGGCACGGTTGTGATGAAATTCTTGCATGGACTCTTGCATGGCGATGAAAGGGGCTGATGGTCAATGCCGGTATTATCCCGCAAATCGGCCTTATTTGTAATCGCGCATGTCGTCGATGATTTTCCCATCCTGGGCCAGACTGCCCACCGCCACCAGCACCACGTCGCCGCGCAACTTGGTCAGTTCGCGGATCGAACCGATGATGGCTTCCACGCCGCTGGCGTCATGCGGATCGTCGACTTCGCAATGCAAGGCCATCTCGTCGTTGGCCATGCGCCCCGACACCACCAGCCGCGCCTTCCTGATTTGCGGGTGGCGGCGCGCGATTTCATGCACCTGCGACGGATGCACGAACATGGCGCGCACCTTGGTGGTTTGATCGGCGCGCCCCATCCAGCCTTTGATGCGCGTATTCGTGCGCCCGCACGGCGACTGCGGCGCGTCCATCAGCACGGCCGACAGATCGCCGGTGGCAAAGCGGATCAGCGGGTAGTCGGCATTGAAGACGGTGACGACGACTTCGCCCACCTCGCCCGGCGCGACGGGAATGCCGCTGCCCGGATGGACGATCTCGAGCAGCACGTTCTCGTCGACGACCATGCCGGGATTGAGCTTGCCATGGCTGGCCGTTTCATAGGCGATGCTGCCGATATCGGCCGAGGCATAGGTCTGGAACACGTGCGGCACGCCGTTCTCGGCAAACCAGCTGCGCAAGGATTCGGGCAGCGCTTCCGCGCCCATCACGGCCTTGGTAACGCTGCTGATGTCGGCGTCCATTTCGCGCGCTTTTTCGATGATCAGTTTCAGGAACGACGGCGTGCCGATATACGTGTCCGGCTTCAGGTCGGCCATCGCCTGCACCTGCATTTCCGTCTGGCCGATGCCGGCCGGGATGACGGTGCAGCCGATGCGCGCGGCACCTCCTTCGACCATGAAGGCGGCCGGCGTGAAGTGATACGAAAAACAGTTCTGCAGCAGGCCGCCGGCGCGCACGCCGGCCGCATACATGGGGCGCGCAAAGCGCCACCAGTCGGGGCCGCGGCCTTCCGGATCGAAGATGGGACCGGGCGAGACGAACACGCGCGACAGGGCGTTTTTCGGCGTCGTGTTCAAGCCGCCGAACGGCAGCTGCGCGTGCTGCAATTGCTTGAGGTCGGACTTGCGCGTCACGGGCAGCTGCGCCAGCGCGGCGCGGCTGGTGATGCCGGCCGCATCGACGCCGTCGAGGATGCGGGCCCAGCCCGGCGCCTGTTGCGCGCGCGCGATCAGCTGCGGCAGGCCGGCCATCAATTCGCGTTCGCGCGCTTCGGGGGCGCGTGCTTCCAGACTGTCGAGCGTATCGGTCATGTCAGTCATTCTCCAATTGTCATTGCATGTTGATTCGCACGCCTAGCCATCAGGACCGCCGGGCGCGTTGCAGCCAAGGTTTTTGATGGATCACGCCAGCCAGCGCTTGCGGCGGCGGTAGAACTTCATGTCGCGGAAGCTCTTGCGCCCGGCGCTGGACACGCCCAGGTAAAACTCTTTGACGTCTTCGTTGCTGGCCAGTTCCTGCGCTTGCCCTTCCATCACGACGCGGCCGTTTTCCAGGATGTAGCCGAAGTCCGCGTAGCGCAGCGCCACGTTGGTGTTCTGCTCGGCCAGCAGGAAAGACACGTTTTCCTTGTGATTCAAATCCTTGACGATGCCGAAGATCTCTTCGACGATCTGCGGCGCGATGCCCATCGAGGGCTCGTCCAGTAAGATCATCGACGGCTTGGCCATCAGCGCGCGGCCGATGGCGCACATCTGCTGTTCGCCGCCCGAGGTATAGCCGGCCTGGCTGCTGCGCCGCGTTTTCAGGCGCGGAAAGTAGTGGTAGACCTTGTCCAGCGCCTCTTTCAGCTCGCCGCGCGACAGGCTGCGCGTGTAGGCGCCCGTCAGCAGGTTTTCCTCGATGGTGAGGTGGCCGAAACAGTGGCGGCCCTCCATCACTTGCGACAGGCCCCGCTTGACCAGCTCATTCGGCGTCAACTGATCCACGCGCTCGCCCTTGAACTGGACTTCGCCCTTGGTGACGTCGCCGCGTTCGCCGCGCAGCAGGGTCGAGATGGTTTTCAGGGTGGTCGACTTGCCGGCGCCGTTGGCGCCCAGCAGCGCCACTATCTTGCCCTGCGGGACTTGCAGCGACACGCCCTTCAGGACCAGGATCACGTGGTCGTAGATGACTTCGATATTGTTGACCGACAGGTAGGGCGGCGCGGTGTCTGGTGTTTGCGTGGCAGTGGGTGTCATGGCTGCTTCGTTTTCATATGTGTTGGCGATGCTGTCGGATTACGCTACGCTAATCCGACCTACGTGAATGCGGTGTTGGTCGGCGTAGGTCGGGTTAGCGCGTAGCGCGTAACCCGACGCCACGTCGAGAGCCGCTTACTTCATGCACGCCGGCGTGATCTTTTTCTCTTCGGCGTACTTGCCGGACGATTCCTCGACCAGCTTGCGCACCAGGGCCTTGTCGCCGACGATCCATTTCGGCGTGATGGCGGTCCACTTCTTGCCGTCCCACTGCTGCACCTTCACGGCGCCCGAGCCTTCATGGTCGTCGCAGCTGGTTTTCACGGTGGGGAACATGCCCAGCGCGCCCACGGCCTTCTGCCGCGCATCGTCGACGTTCAGGTTTTCCAGGCCCCAGCGCATCTGTTCGCCCGTGATCGGCTTGCCCTTGCCGAATTTTTCCTGCGCCGTGCGGATCGCTTCGACCCACAGGATGCCGGCCGTCACGCCGCGCATGTGGTAGACGGAGCCGATGCGCGACTGGTCGGACAGGTTGCCCTTGCCGGTGGCGTAGAGTTTTTTGCGGATGTCGTCGAGCACGGGGTAGTTGCCCGGCGTATTGAACGTCATCGCCGTGTAACCCTTGGCCGCGTCGCCCGATGGAATCGTGTCTTCCTCGGAGCCGGCCCACCAGACGCCCAGCATTTTGTCGCGCGGGAAGCCGTTGCGCTGCGCCGTCTTGATGGCAACGGAGTTCATCACGCCCCAGCCCCACAGGATTACGTGGTCCGGTTTGGCCTGGCGGATTTGCAGCCATTGCGATTGCTGTTCGCTGCCGGGCGGCGCGACGGGAATCTTGATCAGCTCGAAGCCGTACTGTTTCGACAGCGCTTCCAGTACCGGCAGCGGCTCCTTGCCGAAAGCCGAGTCGTGGTACAGGTGGACGATTTTTTTCCCTTTCAGCTTGTCCATGCCACCATCCTTGTCGCCCAAATATTTGATCATGGCGGCGGCCTGGCTCCAGTAGCTGGAGATCAGCGGATACACATACGGGAAGACCTTGCCGTTGGCGGCGTCCGAGCGGCCGTAGCCGATCATCGTCATGGGGATCTTGTCCTGCGCCACGCGGTCGAGGATGCCGTAGGCGACGCCCGTGGACAGGGTTTCAACCAGGGTGGCGCCGCCCTGCTTGGTTTTCAGGCGTTCATAGCATTCGACGCCGCGCGACGGGTTGTATTCGGTTTCGCATTCTTCCCAGCTGATCTTGACGCCATTGACGCCGCCGGCCTGGTTGACCAGGTTGAAGTAATCGATGATGCCGCCGTAGAAACCGGAGCCGCCGGCCGCGTACGGTCCCACGCGGTACGAGGGCAGGGCGATGTACTGTTCCTTGTCCTGCGCCTGCGCGCTGCCGGCCATGGTGAGTGCGGCACTGGCGATGGCGGCGGCCAGCATGAGCGATTTGATGTGTTTCATTGTGTGTCTCCTCTTGTTTTATTTGGTATTCAAGTGAACCGACATCGACTGCAAAAACTTAATGGGGGAAGGGCCAGAGTCGCAACTTTTCCTTGGCGATCTGCCACAGCCTGGCCAGGCCGTGCGGCTCGACGATCAGGAAGAAGATGATCAGCGCGCCGAACACCATCAGTTCCAGGTTCGAGGCCACGCTGGTTGGCAACGCCAGGCCATGCGCGATGGTATTCAGGAAGACGGGCAGCAGCACGATGAAGGCCGCGCCCAGGAAGGAGCCGAGAATCGAGCCGACGCCGCCGATGATGATCATGAACAGGATGCGGAAGGACAGGTCCAGGTTGTACGCTTCCGGCTCCACCGTGCCCAGGTAGGCGTACGCATACAGGGCGCCGGCCACGCCGCAATAGAACGAGCTGACGGCAAACGCCAGCAGCTTGGTGCGCATCAATCTGAAACCGATCACCTCGGCCGCCATGTCCATGTCGCGCACGGCCATCCACGAGCGGCCCACGTTCGAGCGGATCATGTTCTTGGCCAGCAGCGCCATGCCGGCGACGATCGCCAGCACCAGCAAGTATTTGCTTTGCGGCGTGTCGAACTGGTAGCCGAGGATGGTCATCTTCTGCACCGTGATCACGCCCGAGGAGCTGTAGTTGGTCAGATACGGAATCTTGGTCAGGCACCAGACGACGAAGAACTGCGTCGCCAGGGTGGAGGCGGCCAGGTAAAAGCCGCGGATGCGCAGGGAGGGCAGGCCGAAGGCGATGCCCACCATGGCCGCGCACAGGCCGCCCAGGATGAACGACACCAGCAGCGGCAGGCCGGGCAGGCGCGCCATGAAGTTATACGAGGCAAACGCGCCCACGGCCATGAAGGCGGCCGTGCCCAGCGACAGCTGGCCCGCGTAACCGGTCAGGATGTTCAGGCCCAGCGCCGCCAGGGCGAAGATCAGGAACGGGATCAGGATCGCCGACAGCATGTAGGGCGAGGCGAAATACGGCAGGAGGAAGACGGCGACGAGCAGCGTGGCCGTCAGCGCCAGGCGGTCTTGCCGGATCGGGAAAATCTGGTTGTCAGCCTGGTAGCTGGTCTTGAATTGTCCTGCTTCACGGTAAATCATGGGGTGGTCCTTTGCGGGCTGTTTTGGCTGTTGCCGGGTTACGCGCCATGCGCTAACCCGACCTACGATGCTGTTTCGGTGGTGTTATATGCGACGGATGATCTTTTCGCCGAACAGGCCTTCCGGGCGCACCAGCAGGAACAGCAGGGCCAGCACATATGGGAACCAGCCTTCGATGCCGCCGCCCACCATGGGGCCGAGGTAGACTTCGGCCAGCTTTTCCGACGCGCCGATGATCAGGCCGCCGACGATGGCGCCTGGCACCGAGGTAAAGCCGCCGAGGATCAGCACGGGCAGCGCTTTCAGGGCGATGAAGGTGAGGGCGAACTGCACTCCGTTGCGCGCGCCCCACAGCAAGCCGGCCACCATCGCCACCAGGCCCGCCACGCCCCACACGACGGCCCAGATGCGCTGCAGCGGAATGCCCACGGCCAGCGCCGCCTGGTGGTCGTCGGCGACGGCGCGCAGGGCGCGGCCCACCTTGGTTTTCGAGAACAGCAGGGCCAGGCAAATCACCAGCAGCGCGCAGATGCCGGCCGCCACCACGTCGAACTGCGAAACGATGATGTTGAAATGGTCCATCAGGAAGGGCATCGGCACGTCTTCGATGGGCAGGTCCAGCTTGTGTACCTGCGAGCCCCACATCAGCTGCGCCAGGCCTTCGATGAAAAAAGTCAGGCCGATGGTGGCCATGAAGAGCGTGATTTCCGGCTGGTTGACGAGCGGCCGCAAGACCACCCTTTCAATCGCCATGCCCAGCACGATCATGGTGAGCATCGTCAGCGGGATGGCCAGCCACAAGGACAGGCCGAACTTGTCCATGATGCCGACGCAGGTGAGGGCGGCGAAGAACACCATCGCGCCCTGCGCGAAGTTGAACACGCCCGAGGCCTTGTAGATCAGAACGAAGCCGATCGCCACCAGCGCGTACATGACGCCCGACAGCAGGCCGCCGATCAGCACTTCAAAGAAAAAATTGATATTCATTGCTATTCCTTGTCTGGAGCTAGTGCGCGACACCCAAATACGCGTTGATGACATCCTGGTTGCTGCGCACCTCGTCGGGCGTGCCGTCGCCGATCTTCTTGCCGTAATCGAGCACCACCACGCGGTCGGAGATATCCATCACCACGCCCATGTCGTGCTCGATCAGCACGATGGTCGTGCCCAGCTGGTCGTTGACGTCGAGGATGAAGCGGCACATGTCCTGCTTTTCTTCCACGTTCATGCCGGCCATCGGTTCATCGAGCAGCAGAATCTCCGGTTCGGCCACGAGCGCGCGGCCCAGTTCCACGCGTTTTTGCAAGCCGTAGGGCAGGCGCCCCACGGGCGTCTTGCGGATGGCCTGGATTTCCAGGAAGTCGATGATCTCCTCGGCCTTCTTGCGGTGCTCGATTTCCTCGCGCCGCGCCGGTCCCCAGTACAGGGCCTGCAGCAGGAAATTCGACTTCATTTTGAGGTTGCGCCCCGTCATGATGTTGTCGAGCACCGTCATGCCCTTGAACAGGGCGATGTTCTGGAAGGTGCGTGCGATGCCGGACTTGGCGGCCGCGTAGCAATCCATGCCGCGCCGGTGCTCGCCGCGGTAGATGATCTCGCCCTGCTGCGGGCGGTACACGCCATTGATCACGTTCAGCATCGAGCTTTTGCCCGCGCCGTTCGGACCGATGATGGCGCGGATTTCATGCTGCTTCACGTCGAACGAGATGTCGGTCAGCGCTTTCACGCCGCCGAACGACAGCGAGATGTTCTTCAGGTCGAGGATCACGGGACCCGTCTTGCGGGCCGTGCCGAAATGGGCGTCGGGTTCGTTCATTTGCATCGTGCTGTGCTCCATCATGCGGCCAGGCCCTGGGGCCGGTACGTTTTGCTGTCCCAGATCTGCAGGTTGGCGCTGGTCGAGCCAAGGCGGCCATCCTCGAATTTCACCTGGGTCTCGATGTATTGCGTTGTCTTGCCCTCATACAGGGCGGAAATGAGCACCGCGTACTTTTCGGCGATGAATTTGCGGCGCACCTTGCGCGTGCGCGTCAGTTCGTCGTCGTCCGGATCGAGTTCCTTGTGCAGCACGAGGAAGCGGTGCACCTGCGTGCGGTCCATCAAGGGGTCGGCCGCCAGTTCCGCGTTGACCTGCTCGATGCAGTCGCGGATCAGGCCATAGGTTTCGGCGCGCGCCGCCAGGTCCGTGTAGCCGGAGTAGGCGATGCCGCGCCGCTCGGACCAGTTGCCCACCGCTTCGATGTCGATGTTGATGAAGGCGCACACCTGGTCGCGCGCATGGCCGAAGGCCACCACTTCCTTGATGAAGGGGAAGAACTTGAGCTTGTTCTCGATGTAGTTGGGGGCGAACATGGCGCCGCAATTCATCTTGCCCACGTCGGCCGCGCGGTCGATGATTTTCAAATGGCCTTCGCTGTCGAACACGCCCGCGTCGCCCGTGTGGAAGTAGCCGTCGTTGTCGATCACTTCGGCCGTGGCGTCGGGACGCTTGAAGTAGCCGCTCATGGTGGCGGGCGACTTGACCAGCACTTCGCCATTGGCCGCCAGCTTGACTTCCACGCCTGGCGCCGGCAGTCCGACGCTGTCGAACTTGATATTGCCGTCCGGTTGCAAACACACATAGGCGCAGGTTTCGGTGGAGCCGTACAGCTGCTTGAGGTTGACGCCGATCGAGCGGTAGAAGCGGAACAGGTCGGGGCCGATGGCGGCGCCGGCCGTGTAGGCGACGCGCACGCGCGACAGTCCCAGCACGTTTTTCAGGGGGCCGTAGACGAGCAGCTCGCCCAGCTTGTAGCTGAGACGGTCCGTCAGCGAGACTGGTTTGCCGTCCAAAATCTGCGCGCCGCAGCGCTTGGCCATGTCCATGAAATGGCTGAACATGCGGCGCTTGATGCTGCTCGCGTCTTCCATGCGTATCATCACGCTGGTGAGCATGTTTTCGAACACGCGCGGCGGCGCGAAGTAGCAGGTGGGGCCGATTTCGCGCATGTCGATCATCACCGTGTCGCCCGATTCGGGGCAGTTGACGGTAAAGCCGGCCACCATGGCCTGCGCCAGCGAGAACAGGCAGTCGCCGACCCACGCCATGGGCAGGTAGGACAGGATGTCTTCATTGTCGGTGAGCTGGTCGAAGGCGACGCCGCCTTCGCCGGCTGCCAGCAGCGCCGTATGGCTCTGGCACACGCCCTTCGGTTTGCCCGTGGTGCCCGAGGTGTACAGGATCACGGCCGAGTCGCTGCCCTGGCCCGCTGCCACGGCGGCGTCGAAAAACCCCGGATGTTCGCGGTCGTAGGCGCGGCCCAGCGTCTGCAGGGCGGCAAAGGACGTCAGCTCCGGCTGGCGGTAATGGCGCATGCCGCGTTCATCGTCATAGGCGATGTGGGCGACGTGCGGATACAGGGCCTTGAGTTCGAGCAGCTTGTCGACCTGCTCCTGGTCTTCGACGATGGCGTAGCGGATTTCCGCATCCTGCAGCACGTAGGCCATGTCGGCGGCCGGCGCGTCCTGGTAGAGTGGCACGGGCACGCCGCCCAGGCTTTGCGCGGCCAGCATGGCCCAGTACAGGCGGGGACGGTTGTCGCCGATGATGGCCAGATTCATGCCGCGCCGGAAGCCGATGGCGGCCAGGCCGCAGGCCAGCGCGCGCACTTCCTCGTTGACCTCGGACCAGGTCCAGGTTTGCCAGATGCCCAGGTGTTTTTCGCGAAATGCGGGCTTGTCGGATCGTACTGTCCCGTGTTGCAATAAGCGCCGCGGAAAAGTCGGCATTGCTGCTGTGGTATGCGTTTGCACCAGTGTCTCCCTGTTGCTTGTCTCAGGACCCACCTCGTTGGATGGCGCTCTGTGTTTTTTATGTGTAAGGCGTTTGTGCAATGATAGTAGCCTGCGTTAGTTTGCCGAGTTGTCTTTTCGGGGACATTTACCCACTTTTCGATGGTGCATCGCACAATGATCAATCCTGATATCAGCCTCAAGGATGCCGTGCGCGCGGCTCACTGGGCGCAGCTGCTCGACCCCGTGCAAATGGCCCGGGTCGAGGCCGATGTGTTCGAGACTTTCGTGCCGAAAGGCGGCTTTGTCTGCCGCAAGGGCGAGCCGGTGGACAACTGGATCGGCGTCATCAGCGGCATGGTCAAGATGAATAATTTTTCCGCTTCCGGCAAGGCCATGACGTTTACGGGCTTGTCACCGGGCAGCTGGTTTGGCGAAGGTTCGCTGCTCAAGCGCGAGATGCGCAAATACGACACCATCGCCGTGCGCGATACGCGCGTGGCGCGCCTGCCCGCCACCACCTTCCACTGGCTGCTGGAAACGAGCCTGCCATTCACGCGCTTCCTGCTGATGCAGCTCAACGAGCGCCTGGGCCAGTTCATCGGCATGATGGAAAACGAGCGCCTGCTCGACCTGAACACGCGCGTGGCGCGCTGCCTGGCCTCGATGTTCCACTCGCACCTGTACCCGAGCGTGGACACCCTGGTGCAGCTGTCGCAGGAAGAAATCGGCCTGCTGTCCGGTTCCTCGCGCCAGCGCGCCAACCAGGCCTTGCAGGTGCTGGAAAAAAAGGGTTTATTGCGCCTCGATTACGGCGGCATCCGCGTGCTGGACCTGGAAGGCTTGCGCCGCTACGAGGCCGATGATGGAGACTGAGATCTCCAGCCGTGCCGCAGCGCTGCGTGCACGCCTCGAGGGCGCTGCCGTCGACCATGCGCGTTTCGCGGGGCCGCCGGTCGATTTCAGCGACTGGACACCGGAAGAACTGGGCGCCGTCTGGGGTGCGCTGCACCGCGCGGCGGGCTTCGGCCATGACGATTATGCTCGGCGCGAACTGGCGCTGGCGCTATTGGCGCAAGCGAGCAGCATGAACCTGGCACCGGCGCTGGCAGGCGAGATGTTCCTCGATGCGCTGGACGCGGCCCGCGTGCACGACTGGGACTACGCAATCGGCTGCGTGGCTTGCCTGCGCGGCGCGCCACCGGAAGGCAGCGCGCAGCTGGCGCTGCGCATCCTCGATGAACCGAAGCATTGGGGCGAACAGCATTTTGCCGCCTGGCTGCTGGCGCAGCTGGCCGGCGGCGACGCCCTAACCCAGTTCGGGCAGATGATGGATGAGCGTCATGCGCGCTACCCGATGCCCTTGACCTTGCAGGAACTCACCGTGCTGCCGCAGCTGGCGAAAACGTCGCTGCTGGCGCTGGCCGGCTCGCGCTACAGCGGCCACTGGAACCGCGACAGCATCGGCGAGGCCGATCCCGCCGACGTGCTGGCCGACGATGCGGTGTATGTCGATTTTGCGCGCACGATACTGGAGCAGGCGGCGCGCCATATCGCCGCCATCCATGACGGCAGCGTGCCGTATGCTGCCGATGCCGCCTTTGCCACGGCAGATTCTCCGGTGCTGGCGCGCGCCGCGCGGGTGGCGTCCTATCGCGACGATGCCTGGTTCAGGCCCGTGATTACCGTCCTGCTGCCGTTGGCATGCGTGGCGCCTGGCGCGGCCAAAAGCGCGCCGTCGCAATCGCTGGCGATGGCGCTGGGCCATGCGGTGGAAACCATTCCCACGCCCGAAAGCCTGCAAGCCCTGCGCGCGGCGCTGGCCCAGGTGCGCCATGCGGGCATCCGCAAGAAACTGGAACGCAATCTGAAACCGGCCGAACGGGCGCTGGCCGAACGGCCCGATATCGCCTGGAGGATCGGCATGCCGGGTCCCATGGGCAAGCGGCGCCAGACCATGCTGGCGCGCCGCCTGGAAGCGGGCTACGCCAGCGAGGTGTGGTTTGGCCTGGACCAATGGCGTGGCCTGCGCGACGATGCCGATATCGACGCGGTGGCGCGCGCGCTGGTCTGGCGCACGGGCGATGGGCTGGCCTTCATGCTCGACGGGAAGGGCGCCATCGACGCGCAGGGGCAGCCGGTGGATGTGCCGGAGCAAGGCGAGATCGGCCTGTGGCACCCCTTGCATGGCAGCGGGGAAGAGCGCGCCGCCTGGCAAGCGCTGCTCGCGCGGCGGCGCCTGCGCCAGCCGCTGCGCCAGGTTTATCGCGAAATATATGCACCGCCCGGCGACGGCGGCGCCCCATTTGCCGGCTACCAGCTGTCGCTGCCCACCTTGCTGGGACTGGCGCGCCGCGAAGGCTGGCACCTGGACCACGATGAAGGCCTGTCGCGCCAGTTCGGTGCCTGGCGCGTGTCGCTGCGCATCGAGGGACACGTGTATCCGGGGGCGGGCGGCGCCTGCACGTCAAACGGGCTGGCGCCCGCGCAGATGATGCCGATGGCGCCGGTGGCGTATTCGGAAGCGTGCCGCGCGGTGGACCTGCTGGTCAGCGTCAGCGCCTTGGCGCTGGTGGAGGAAGAGCAAAGCGTGGAGCGCGAACAGCGCCTGTTTTACCTGGCCAACCTGGCACCGGGGCCGATGGCGGGCATGCGGCGCGCCGTGCTGGAACAGGTATTCGCGGACCAGATCGAGGATGGCCGGATGACGCTCGAAGCGCGCCACCTGATGGTGGGCCGGCATGCGATCCACCTGACCACCGGCAGGGTCACGAAGGATGGCGCCGAGGCGGTGATCGAGGCGGTAGCGCAGGGGAACAAGCTGGGCGCCGTGCCGTGGCTGCCCTACGACGAGGCGCTGCTGGAAAAAATCGCCGCCGCCGCCGGGGCGCTGCTGGCGTTGCAGCGAGTGCAACCCGGCTGCTAATCGCGGTATCATAGACGCTTCCCAGCACCGCTCCATTTTCGCTCCCATGCAGACACCAGACCAATCCACTCCCGCCTCCCGTTTGTCGCAGCTGCGCGGCGCCATGCGCGCGCAGCACATCGATGCCCTGATCGTGCCATCGGCCGACCCGCATTTGTCCGAGTACCTGCCGGCCCGCTGGCAGGGCCGCGAGTGGCTGTCGGGTTTTACGGGTTCCGTCGGCACCCTGGTGGTGACGCAGGATTTCGCCGGCGTGTGGACCGATGGCCGCTACTGGGAGCAGGCGGAAGACGAACTGGCCGGCAGCGGCATCGTCCTGAAGAAAATCCCGTCCGGCGCCAGCGTGCTGTATATCGACTGGCTGGGCGAGACCATGCGGCCGGGGCAGACGGTGGCCGTCGACGGCGCCGTGCTGGGCCTGGCCAATGCGCGCCTGCTGCAGCAGGCGCTGGGCGCGCAAGTGACTCTGCGCACGGATACCGATGTGCTGCAAGCCGTGTGGCCGGATCGTCCGGCCATGCCCGCCGCGCCGGTGTATGAGCATGCTGCCGCGTATCCAACGCTGTCGCGCACGCAAAAACTGGCGGCCCTGCGTGCCGGCATGGCGGCGCACGGCGCCAGCCACCACGTCATTTCCACCCTCGACGATATCGCGTATTTGTTCAACCTGCGCGGCGCCGACGTCAACTACAACCCCGTCTTCCTCGCGCATGCGCTGGTGGGCCCTGAGCGCGCCACCCTGTTCGTCGCCGACGGCAAGCTGCCCGCCGCCCTGCGCGCCATCCTGGAGAGCGAAGGCGTGGACGTGGCCGCGTATGACCGCGCGGCCGCCGCGCTGGCCGCCCTTCCGGTCGGCGCCACCCTGCTGCTGGACCCGCGCCGCGTCACGTTCGGCACGCGCCAGGCCGTGGCCGAGGGCGTGCGGGTGGTCGAATCGATCAACCCCACCACCCTGGCCAAGTCGCGCAAGACGGACAGCGAAGCGGCGCACGTGCGCGCCGCCATGGAGCAGGACGGCGCCGCCCTGTGCGAATTCTTCAGCTGGTTGGACGCCACCCTGGCCGACCCGCAGCGCGCGCCGTTGACGGAAATCGGCGTCGACGCGCACCTGACGGCCGCGCGTGCCCGCCGCGCCGGTTTTGTCAGCCCCAGTTTCGGCACCATCGCCGGCTTCAATGCGCATGGCGCCATCATGCATTACCACGCGCATGCGGATTCGGCCGCCACCATCGAAGGCGATGGCTTGCTGCTGATCGACTCGGGCGGCCAGTACTGGGGCGGTACCACGGATATCACGCGCGTGGTCCCCGTCGGCACGATCACGGCAGAACACCGGCGCGATTTCACCCTCGTCTTGCGCAGCATGATCGCCCTGTCGCGCGCGCAGTTCCCGCGCGGCGTGAAGTCGCCCATGCTCGATTCGATTGCCCGCGCGCCCCTGTGGGCCGAAGGCATCGACTTTGGCCACGGCACGGGCCATGGCGTGGGCTTTTTCCTCAACGTCCACGAAGGGCCGCAATCGATTTCGCAGTCCGCCATGCCGGAGCCGCAGACGGCGATGGAACCGGGCATGATCACCTCCATCGAGCCGGGCATCTACCGTCCCGGCCAGTGGGGCATCCGCATCGAGAACCTGGTGCTCAACGTGCCGGCCGATACGACGCAGTTCGGGGAATTCCTGCGCTTCGAGACATTGACCCTGTGCCCGATCGACACGCGCTGCGTGGAACGCTCGCTGTTGCGCGACGACGAGGCGGCCTGGCTCAACGACTACCACGCCACCGTGCGCGCGCGCCTGGCGCCGCACCTGGCGGCGCCGGCCGATGCGCCTGCGCTGGCGTGGCTGGAACAGCGCACGGGAGCCATCTGATGCGCTCGACCCGCGCCACGTCCGCCATCGAGCGGCTCAAGGAACGCACCGGCAACCGCCTCTACACGATGGCGCGCACGGGCGATGAACTGTTCTTCCTCACGGAAGGCCCCGGCTTGCCGCCCCTGTGCCCGCCGCTGGAACTCGACGCCTTCGTCGCCTTCGTAAACGGCCTGGGACCGCAAAAGGCGCGCCGCGTCAGCAAGCTCGACGTGGCGTTTGAAAAGCAGCTGACCAAAAAACCCCAGGATTAAATGCCGACCATCGACTTCCTGCGCGCCTACTGGTCGCCGGCCGAGCTGGCGACGAATGGCGTGATCCTGCTGAACCTGCTGGGCGCGCTGCTGCTGGGCTTGCTGGTGGGGTACGAGCGTTCGTATCACGGGCGCGCGGCCGGCATGCGCACCTACAGCCTCGTGTGCATGGCCTCGGCCGCGCTGACCGTGCTGGGCGGCTATCCCGAGTTCTGGTACGGCGGCCATGGCGCCGTCGTCGGCAGCGATCCCACGCGCGTCATCCAGGGCATCGTCACGGGCGTGGGTTTTCTGGGCGCCGGCGTCATCATGCGCGAGGGCTTCAATATCAGCGGCCTGACGACGGCCGCCTCGATCTGGGCTTCGTCCGTGATCGGCATCATGGTCGGCATCGGCTTTTATCTATCGGCCATGGGCCTGGCCTTTTTGTGCGCGATGGCGATGATTTTTCTGTCAAAATTGGAGAACTGGCTGCCGTCGCGCCATGCGGTGGCCATCACCATGCGCTTCAAGCAAGGCTTCATTCCGCGCGAGGATGCGCTGCGGCGCATGGCCGCCAAGCGCGGCTACGACATCGCCGGCGGCTCGCTGACCATCGGCAGCACGGACGGCATGCAGGAATGGCGCTTTGTCGCCATCGCGCATGGCAAGAACACGGGCGCCAGCCTGTCGGCCATGTCGGCCGAACTGGCCGCCTTCGACGGCATCGCCGGCTTCCAGCTGTCGCATGCACGCAACTGAAAAGGATGGACATGGACCCCCAGGCTCAAAAAGTACTCGATTTCTGGTTCCTGCCGCCGGATCACCCCGGCCACGGCCAGGCGCGCATGGAATGGTTCCGCAAGGATGACGGTTTCGATGTGCTGATACGCGCGCGTTTCGGCGCGCTGATCGATGCCGCCATAGCCGGCGGCTTGGGTGAATGGGATGCGACGCCGCACGGCGCGCTGGCGCGCCTCATCGTGCTCGATCAGTTTACGCGCAATGTGTACCGCGGCACGCCGCGCGCCTTTGCCGGCGACGCCTGGGCGCTGGCGCTGGCCGTCGCCATGACGCAGCAGGGGCTGGACCAGCAGCTGCCGCCGATGCTGCGCGCCTTCGTGTATTTACCGTTCGAACACGCGGAAGACCTGGCCATGCAGGCGCGCGCCGTCGAGCTGTTCCAGCGCTTGTCGCAGGCGCAGCCCGGTTTTGACAGCATGCTCGACTACGCCGAGCGCCACCAGGAAGTGATCGCCCGCTTCGGCCGCTTCCCGCACCGCAACGCCATCCTCGGCCGCGCTTCCACGCCGGAAGAAGTGGAATTTTTGCGCCAGCCGGGATCGAGCTTTTAGACAATCATCATGAACGTGACATTGAATATCATCGGCGCCGGCCACGTGGGCAAGGTGCTGGGCCGTCTGTTCGCCGGCGTGGACGGGATTGCGGTGCAGGATGTGCTGACGCGCTCGATGGCGTCGGCGCAGACGGCCGTGGACTTCATCGGCGCCGGCACCCCCGTCGACAGTTATGCGGCCTTGCGCCACGCCGACGTCACCATGCTGGCCGTGTCGGACGACCAGATCGGCCCGGCCTGCGCGGCGCTGGTGGCCGAGGGACGTCAGGCGGGCGCCATCGTGTTTCACTGCAGCGGTGCGCTGGCCTCGAACGTGCTGCTGGCGGCCACGCAGGCCGGCGCCTTTGTCGCCAGCGCCCACCCGATCCGCAGCTTCGCCGACCCGCAGCAGGTGGCCGCCACCTTCGACGGCACGTTTTGCGGCGTGGAAGGCGACCCGCTGGCGCTGGTTTTCCTCACGCCGGCCTTGATCGCCATCGGCGCGCGCCCCGTGCCCATCGATCCGGCCGCCAAGACCCTGTATCACGCCGCTGCCGTCTTCGCCAGCAATTACCTGGTGACGGTGCTCGACGCGGCCTTGCGCGCCTACCAGGCGGCCGGCATTCCCGAACCGGTGGCGCGCGAACTGGCGCAGCCGCTGGTGACGGAAGCGGTGGCGAACGTGTTTCGCCTGGGGGCCGCGCCCGCGCTGTCCGGCCCCATCGCGCGCGGCGATTCGGCTACCGTGCAACGCCAGCAGCTGGCCGTGCAAAGCTGGGATGCGGCCACGGGCGAGTTGTACCGGGCACTGGTGGCGCCCACGCAGGACCTGGCCCGGCGCAAGTCCGCGCTTTAAGCGGCGTGCAGGCGGTTGCGGCCCTGCTCCTTGGCCTGGTACAAGGCGCTGTCGGCGCGCGAAAAGAAGGCCGATTCGCTTTCCTCTGGCCGGTACTCGGTCACGCCCAGGCTGATCGTCACGGGGACGCGCGGTTCGGGCAGGCCGAAATCGTGGCGTTCGATGGCGGCGCGCAGGCTTTCCGCCACTTCCGCCGCTTTGGCCAGGCTGCAGTCATTCAGCAGCACCAGGTATTCCTCGCCGCCCCAGCGCGTGATGACGTCGCTTTCGCGCACGGTGGCGCGCGCCACGTCCGCCACGCCACGGATGACCTTGTCGCCCCACAGGTGGCCGTGGGTATCGTTGACGCGCTTGAAGAAATCGATGTCGAAGAGGATGGCCGACATCGGCTGTTCATTGCGTTTGGACAATAACATCGCGCGCTGGAACAGCAATTCCAGCGACTGGCGGTTCAATAGCCCGGTCAGCGCATCCGTCGAGGCGATGCGCTCGATGCGGCGCTGGTAGCGGTTCACCGTCAGCAGGGTCAGCAGCAGTACCAGCAGGGTGACGCCAAAGCTGATGGCCAGGTTGAAGATGAACACGCGCTGCAGCGACTGGACTTCGTCGCTGACGTTTTGCTCGACCACCAGGTACCAGCCCAGTTCGGGAATGAAACGCGAGTTGACGAGGATTTGCGCGCGGCCCAGCTGGTACGACAAATGCGTCGGCTCGCTGCGGTGGTTGATGATCTGCTCGGCAATGGCGTTCACGCCGGGCAGGCTGCGGATGTTGCCGTGCCCGTTGCGCACGCTCTTGCCTGCCAGCACCAGGGAGCCGGCGGCATCGACAAAATAGATGTTGCGGTGGAAGCGCGCCTGGTAGCGGTCGATGATGTGGCTCATGGTGGCCAGGGTCAGGCCGATGCCGGTGGCGCCGATGAACTGGCCATCGTAATCGACCACGCGGTGGTTGATGAAGATGGTCATGCTGTCGCGGTTGGCCATGTCCACGTCGACATTCGTTTCATAGTCGGTCTTGTCCATGGCGCGCACGCGGTAGTACCAGATGTCGCGCGTCGCCTCCGGACTGACGGATTTCAAGGTGCCTTCCGCGTAATAATATTTGCTGCTCTTGTCCGAGACGAGAAAGCTGGTGATGGCGCCGTACTTTTTCTTGACTTCGGCCAGGTAGCGCACGATCTGTTCCGGCTTGTTTTCGCCGGCCAGTATCCAGTCGCGCACGAAGGTGTCGTGCGCCATCAGCGAGGAGATGAAGACGGGGCGCAGCATGTCCTTCTGGATTTCCGAGTAAATATTGTCGCCCGTCAGCGGCAGGGTCTGGTCTGCGATGCCGTGCTCGATGGCCTGGCGCGAAGCCAGGTAGCTGGCCAGGCTGGTGGCCATGAAGCCCGCCCCCAGGATCAGGGTCAGGAGGATAAGCAGGCGGTATTTGATCGACAGAAGACGCATGGAGACGAGGTAGTGGCAGGCGGGAAGGCCATGGTGAGGCAAGCTAAAAGTATGCAGCAGGGCGGATATTGGCGCAATGATAACTGGTTTTATTGACAATTTATGCTGGCGAACGCGACAAGATAACCACGACTTACCAAATAAAAGTGCCGATTTGTCGACAAAGATGCAAATTAGCAATAAGATTTGATGAGGGGAATCATTGCGCATCGCCCCTGTCTTGCCGCCCGTTTCAGGCGCGGGACATTCCGCGCAGGGAGTGTTGCATGTTATTTTTAAAGAGTACGTCCGTTAGCAAGGCCCCCGGCATCTACGAGGTCGACATCGCCGCCAAGCCGCCAGGCAAGACCTTCGGCATTTTTCTTGCCACCGATCCCGACCATCCGCCGCTGGCCTTGCTGGAGCAATTGAAGGCGCTCGGTTTCGAGAACACCTATAGTTCGCCCTACCTGCACAAGGATTCGGGCAAGGTGCTGGACCTGCATTTCCAGAAGGATGGCACGGATATCTTCAAGGGCTGGAAAACCGAGGAGTGCACGCACAACCTGGCGGCCATCACTGCCCTGTTCGAAGAGCACGGCATTACCATCGCGCCACGGGTGATGTCGATGGCCGAAGCCTACGCGTAATTTATCTCAACCGCTTCAACCCGCCTCCACGCCGATGTGATACAGCGCCCACGGGCAGCTGGCGAAGCGCTCGGCCAGGGGCAGGGCCGCCACGGCCGCGATGCGGTCCGCGTCGTGGATCGCCCATAGCGGCCCCAGGCCGCCCAGCGCCATCGGCTGCCCATCGAGGTGGGTGGCGACAATAAAACGCTGTGCGCGCGCCTGCGCCATGGTCAGCGCCGCCGCATAGCCATCCACGGCGCGCAGCAGCAGGCGGACCTCGCCTTCCTCGGGTGCGCCCGCCGCCTTCAAGACATCGACCAGCAGCGGCCCGCGCAGCGCATGCGCCTTGCCGTCGTATTCCAGGGTGGGGCGAATCGTGTGTGCCGGCAAGTTCGTCAGCGCCGCAAAGTCGAATGCCCGCGCCCGCTCAAAACTGATTTTCTGCTTGTGCATCATCTGGTCGCGCACGGCGTCGAACGGGCCCCGGTTCGGCTTGTCGACGCTGCCCGTGACGGTCAGCAGGGCAGGACCGCGCAGGCCGGCGGGCGCCGCCCGGCCGATGGCCGGCAGGGTGGCTGCCGCCATGGCGGCGGCGAGAAACTGGCGTTTGTGCATGCACTGCTCCTTCGGACTGAAAATCGTTAATGTACTTAAGTCTAGCTTAAGTTCGTTCAACGGTGCGCATTTTACGGTTATTGTCAGTTTGCAATTTCCGCTTACATCTTGTCACAGTTCTTACGCAATGGAGAAAGACTTAGCTTTTTTCGGCTGTTATTGTGTACTCATCGCACTTCGCTGAACTGCGAATCCAGGCACCATTCACTAATTGAGAGAGAGAACATGATGAAGAAGAAAATCCTGTTTGCAATGATCGCTTCCGTTACTGCACTGACCGGCATGAGCGCCGCGCACGCCGAAGGCGCCTATGTGGGCGCCGGTGTCACGGGCAACCGCTACAACTTCGATATCCCCGGCGCCACCAGCGCCGATAATCACAGCGGCTACAAGGCCGGCGCCAAGATCTTCGCCGGTTACGATTTCGATAAAACCTGGGCGGTCGAGGGCGGCTACGCCGATTTCGGCAGCAAGGATTACAGCTATGTCACCGGCGCCGGCAACGGTTCCGTGAAAAGCGATTCGCACGGCTACTACCTGGCCGGCAAGGCCACCATGCCGGTGAGCGACAAAGTCGGCGTGTTCGGCAAGCTCGGCGTGGCCAAGGTCAAGAACAGCTTGAGCGGCACGGGCCTGTCGACCGGCATCAGCGGCAATGACAAGACGGGCGTGTACGCTTCCGTCGGTGCCCAGTACGCGATCAACGAGAAAGTCTCGCTGACGGCGGAAGTGGAACACTTCGGCAAGAGCGCCGACCAGGGCCGCAAGGCCACCGGTTTGGCACTGGGCGCACGCTACAACTTCTAATTTACTGGAAGTTTGCTGAAAAAAAAGGCAGTTACCGCGAGGTAACTGCCTTTTTGCATTGCCAGAGATAAATTACGTCGTCAATGGCTTGTAGCGGATACGCTTCGGTTTCGCGCCTTCTTCGCCCAGGCGTTTCTTCTTGTCGGCTTCATATTCCTGATAGTTTCCGTCAAAGAAGGTGACCTGCGAATTGCCTTCGAACGCCAGGATGTGCGTGGCGATACGGTCGAGGAACCAGCGATCATGGGAAATGACCATGACGCTGCCGGCAAATTCCAGCAGGGCGTCTTCCAGCGCGCGCAAGGTTTCCACGTCCAGATCGTTCGACGGTTCATCGAGCAGCAGGACGTTGCCGCCCATCAGCAGGGTTTTCGCCAGATGCAGACGGCCGCGTTCACCGCCGGACAGGTTGCCCACTTGCTTTTGCTGGTCCGAGCCCTTGAAGTTGAAGCGGCCCAGGTAGGCGCGCGACGGCATTTCGAAGCGGCCGACCGTCAGCATGTCGGCGCCGCCGGAGACGTCTTCGAACACGGATTTGTTGTCAGCGAGACTATCGCGGTTCTGGTCGACGATGGACACGCGCGCCGTCTGGCCGATGGCCACTTCGCCGCTGTCCGGCGTTTCCTTGCCGGTGATCATCTTGAACAGGGTCGACTTACCGGCGCCGTTGGGGCCGATGATGCCGACGATGGCGCCTGGCGGCACGGTAAAGCTCAGGTTATCGATCAGCAAACGGTCGCCGAACGCTTTCGACACGTTCTTGAACTCGATGACTTCATTGCCCAGGCGCTCTGCCACGGGAATGAAGATCTCCTGCGTTTCGTTGCGCTTCTGGTATTCGTGCTCGGACAGCTCGTTGAAGCGGGCCAGGCGGGCTTTCGACTTGGCCTGACGCGCTTTCGGGTTCTGGCGCGACCATTCCAATTCCTTCTGCAGCGCTTTCTGGCGCGCCGATTCCGTCGCTTCTTCCTGCTTCAGGCGGGCTTGCTTCTGGTCCAGCCAGGTCGAGTAGTTGCCCTTCCATGGAATGCCGTGGCCGCGGTCCAGCTCCAGGATCCACTCGGCCGCGTTGTCGAGGAAGTAGCGGTCATGGGTGATGGCCACCACGGTGCCGGGGAAGCGCAGCAGGAATTGTTCCAGCCAGTCGACCGATTCCGCATCCAGATGGTTGGTCGGCTCGTCGAGCAGCAGCATGTCCGGTTTCGACAGCAGCAGCTTGCACAGCGCCACGCGGCGCTTTTCGCCGCCGGACAGCACGCCGATGGTGGCGTCCCACGGCGGCAGGCGCAGCGCGTCGGCGGCCATTTCCAGCTGCAGATTCAGATTGCCGCCGTCGGAGGTCGAGATGATCGCTTCCAGGCGTGCCTGTTCCGTGGCCAGGGCGTCGAAATCGGCGTCTTCCTCGGCATATGCGGCGTACACGGCTTCCAGCTTGGCTTGCGCTTCAAACACTTCGCCCAGGCCCGACTCGACTTCCTGGCGCACGGTTTTTGCCGGGTCCAGCTGCGGTTCCTGCGGCAGGTAGCCGATGTTCAGGCCCGGCATCGGCACGGCTTCGCCCTGGATGTCGGTGTCGATGCCTGCCATGATTTTCAGCAGGGTCGATTTGCCGGAGCCGTTCAGGCCCAGCACGCCGATCTTCGCGCCTGGGAAGAAGGAGAGGGAAATATCTTTCAGAATCTGGCGCTTGGGCGGGACGATTTTGCCCACGCGATTCATGGTGTAGACGTAATTTGCCATTAGAAATCTCGGGTGATATACAAAGACGGACAGGATACGGTAAACGCCCGCTTCCGGCCAGCGCTGCGCGCTGCCGGAACGGACCGATCAGGCGGCCAGGCGCGCGCGGCGGCTACTCCACAGGCCTTCGGCCGCATACAGGCCCAGCGCCGTCCAGATGACGAGGAAGCCCAGCATGCGTTCGGGCGTGAACGATTCGTGGAAGACCCATACGCCGATCAGGAGCTGGCCCGTGGGGGCGATGTATTGCAATAGCCCCAGCACGGCCAGCGGCAGGCGGCGCGCGCCGGCGGCGAACAGCAGCAGGGGAATGGCCGTGATGGGGCCGGACGCCAGCAGCAGCGCGCGCGTGGCGGTGGAATCCGTATTGACGAAGCCGCTCTGGCCATGCCAGGCCAGCCACAGCATGTAGGCCAGCGCCAGGGGAAATAAAATCAGGGTTTCGAACGACAAGCCTTCCAGCGCGCCCAGCGCGGCCGTCTTGCGCAGCAAGCCATAGCCGCCGAACGTGGCGGCCAGCAGCAGGGCGATCCATGGTACTTGCCCCGCCTGCCAAGTGAGCCAGGCCACGCCGCAGGCGGCCAGGCCGATGGCCAGCCACTGCAGGCGGCGCAGGCGTTCGTGCAGCAGCAAAAAGCCCAGCATGACATTGATCAGGGGCGTAATGAAGTAGCCGAGGCTGGCGTCGACCACGTGGCCGTTGTTGACGGCCCAGATATAGATGAACCAGTTGGCGGACAGCAAAAACGCGCTGGCGACGAAGCTGGCCACCACCTGCGGCTGGCCTTTCAGGGCGCCCAGCCAGCTCCACTGGCGGCGCACGGTCAGCACGATGCCTAGAAACAACAGCGACCAGACCATGCGGTGCGCCAGGATTTCCTGTGGTGCAATCTCGCCGATGGCGTGGAAATACAGGGGAAACAGGCCCCAGCACAGGAAGGCGAGGGAGGCGTACAACATGCCTGGATTCATGATGGGCTTCGCTGGAGAGTAGACAGTCTGTCATTATGGCTGAAAACATCGGGGGCTGCCCGGCGCCGCTGGCGAAGCGTAGAATGGCAACAAATCAATGGCCGCAAGCCCGCGCAGCAAGGCGGAGCGGCACAAAACCACGACTTTGGGGCAGCCCGTAACCATGCAAAAATACTCTTGCTATTTGCTAATACCTATCATATTGTGCGATGCAACAAAACAAAAACGGGTGCAATCTTGACGTCGGAACATAAAAAAAGCGGCCTGGCCGGCTTGACGCTGGCGGCCGTCGGGATCGTTTACGGCGATATCGGCACCAGCCCGCTGTACACCCTGAAGACGGTCTTCGACCCGGCCCACGGCCTGGCGCTCTCGCCCGAGAATTTGCTGGGCATCGTTTCGCTGATTTTCTGGGGCCTGACGCTGATCGTCTCGCTCAAGTACGTGACCCTGGTGCTGCGCGCCGACAACCGCGGCGAGGGCGGCATCATGGCCCTGATGGCGCTGGTGCTGTCGTCCGTCAGCCGCCTGTCGCGCTGGCATTTTCCGCTGATGGTGATCGGCGTCTTTGGCGCCACCCTGTTCTATGGCGACAGCGTGATCACGCCGGCCATTTCCGTGCTGTCGGCGATCGAAGGCCTGGAAGTGGCCACGCCCGCCTTCAGTCCCTACGTGGTGCCGCTGACCATCGCCGTGCTGGTGGGCCTGTATTCCGTGCAGTCGCACGGCACGGCCGGCATCGGCCGCTATTTTGCCCCCGTCATGGTGCTGTGGTTTGCCGCGCTGGCGGGCATGGGCGTGGTCAACATCATCAAGTCGCCCGCCGTCCTGGCCGCACTCAATCCCCTGCACGCGGCGACCTTCCTGATGAATAACGGCTTCGTTGCCTTCGTCGCCCTGGGCGCCGTGGTGCTGGCGCTGACGGGTGCCGAGGCGCTGTACGCCGACATGGGCCACTTCGGCAAGAAACCGATCCGCCTGGCCTGGTTCCTGATCGCCTTCCCCGCGCTGGCGCTGAACTACCTGGGCCAGGGTGGCTTGCTGCTGGCCCATCCCGAAGCCGTCTCGAATCCGTTTTACCAGCAGCTGGGCGCGTGGAGCGTGTATCCGCTGGTGATTTTGTCGACCATGGCTACCGTGATCGCCTCGCAGGCCACCATTTCCGGCACCTTCTCGATGACCAAGCAAGCGATCGCGCTGGGTTTCCTGCCGCGCATGCGCGTGCGCCACACGTCGGAAAGCGAAATCGGGCAGATCTACATCCCCGCCGTGAACTGGCTGCAGCTGGCCGTGGTGCTGCTGGCCGTCATCGGCTTCGGCTCCTCGGAAAACCTGGCCGCCGCCTACGGCATTGCGGTCACGGCCACGATGCTGTCGACCACCATCCTGACCTTCTTCGTCATCCGTTACCGCTGGAAGATGAACCTGGCCCTGTGCTGGGCCGCCACGGGCTTTTTCCTGATCATCGACATCAACCTGGTGTCGGCGACCGCCTTGAAACTGTTCCACGGCGGCTGGTTCCCGCTGCTGCTGGGTTCGATCTTGTTCATCGTCATGCTGACCTGGAAACGGGGCCGCCAGCTGGTGTTCCAGAACCTGGAAAAGCATGCGATTCCGCTCAACGATTTCCTTTCGTCGCTGTTCATCGCGCCGCCGCTGCGCGTCCCCGGCACGGCCATCTTCCTGCGTGGCGAAACGGATGGCGTGCCGCATGCGCTGCTGCATAACTTGCTGCATAACAAGGTTCTGCACGAGCGCGTGATTTTCCTCACCGTCTTCATGCATGAAGAGCCGTGGGTGGCGCCATCGGAGCGCGTGCGCGTGGTGGAGCTGGGCCACCAGTGCTACCAGGTCAACGTGCATTACGGCTTCAAGGATGAACCGGACATTCCGGCTGCGCTGGCGCAGTGCGCGCAGCAGGGACTGGACTTCGAGATGATGGAAACGTCGTTCTTTATCGCGCGCCAGACTATCATCTCGACGCCGGGCGCCGGCATGATGCCGTGGCGCGAGCACCTGTTCGTCACCATGTCGCGCAATGCGCGCACGGCGGCCGACTACTATCAGATCCCGAGCAACCGGGTAATCGAACTGGGCACGCAGGTGGAAATCTAGACGCGACAGTGCGGCGGAATGGTTGTTGTGACAATGTTGTATTGTTGCGCAATCTTCCGCCGTGCTTACGTCTGCTTACAAATTGGCTGCGCGACTCCTGTTAAACTGCTGCTCGCACTGGTCCGCACCGTACGGGCTGAGCCACACACCAATATTTAAAGGGAAACCATGAAATCGGTATTTCAAATGATCGCCACCCTCGCTTGCGCCGTGGCCCTGACCGCTTGCGGTGCCGCTGCCAACACCGAGAAACCGGTCGTGCTCGATCCGAATACGCAAGTGAAAGAACTGACCATTACCGATACGGTGACCGGCACCGGCACGGCGGCGGCAGCGGGCGACACCTTGCTGGTGACTTACACGGGCTGGCTGTATGACGCAAGCAAGCCGGGCAACAAGGGCGTGCAGTTCGATGCGAGCCCGGCAGGCAGCGGTTTTACTTTCCCTCTGGGTGTCGGCCGGGTCATCCTGGGCTGGGACCGCGGCCTGGTCGGCATGCAGGTCGGCGGCACGCGCACCCTGGCCATTCCGTATGACCTCGGTTATGGCAAGGCCGGCAGCGCGCCGAAGATTCCTGGCTACGCCGGCTTGCTGTTCGAGATCAAGCTGGTGAGCGTGACGAAAAAATAAGTACGCGCAGCGCACATGAAAAGGGCGATTCCACGGAATCGCCCTTTTTGCTTTGCTGGCCGGTTTAAGCGGGCGCCAGCTCCTGGAAGTAATACGTGGCGCCGCCCAGCTTGGCCGGCGCGTCATATTGCAGCACTTGCGTGCGGCGCAGCGCCACGGGGGCGCTGAAGGCGGGGCCGTCGTAGACGAAGGTGTGGAATTCGCCGTTTTCGCCGCAGGCATCGACGCCGGGCGGCAGGTCGGCCAAAAAGGCGGCGTCGAACTCGCGCCCGCAAAATTCGCGTGGCAGATGCTGGCCATTGATGCACACGACGATAGCCTTGAAGCCGGCGGCGAGAAATTCGTCGACCAGCGCGCGCCGCGCTTCGCCCCACAGCGGCAGGTGCGCCGTCAGGCCGGCGACCGCGCAGACTTTTTCTTCCCAGTCGCGGTGCGGCTGCAGGTCGATGTCGCCGAAGATGGCGTGCTCGATGCCCTCGGCCTTGGCCGCGCGCAGCGTGGCGACGAACTGTTTTTCATAGCTGGCCCAGCTGGCGTGATAGCGCTGCAGGCGCGCGCCCAGGCTGGCCGCCTGCGCTTCGAGCAACTCGGGCGGCACGCCGTGCGAGCGCGACTTGCGGCCATCTTCATCCATGGCCGTGATCAACAGCGGCACGTCCATGCCGGCGTTGCGGGCGCGCCACAGGGCCAGGCAGGAATCCTTGCCGCCGCTCCAGGAAATCAAGGCCGTCGTCATGCCGCTGGCTCCGCGCGCAGCATGTCGACGTGCTGGATGCCGTCTTCGTCATACGGCGCGCTGACGGTGACAAAGCCGAACGATTGATAAAAGCGTTCCAGATAGTGCTGCGCGCCGATGCGAATGGCGTGGCCCGGATGCTGGCGCTCGGCCCGCGCGATGCCCTCAAGCAACAACTGCTTGCCGGCGCCGCTGCTGCGCGCCTCGGGCGCCGTCAGCACGCGGCCCAGCGACATTTCCACATACTTGGCGCCCGGCGCCAGCACGCGCAGGTAGGCGGCCAGCCGGCGCTGGCCATCGGCCGTTTGCCAGCCCAGCAAGTGCATCGCCTGCTGGTCATGGCCGTCCAGGTCCGGATAAATGCACTGCTGTTCGATGACGAACACGCGCTGGCGCAAGGCCAGCACCTGGTACAAATCGTGGGGGCCGAGTTCGTCGAACGTGTTCCATTGCCAGCTGATCATGGTTCATCCTTGATTGAGAGTGGCCGTGATTTTACCGGCTTCACGCCCCCGGCGTGGGATAGCGCTGCGCATACCACTGCTTCAGGTGCTCGATGCAGCGCGTCACGCGGGGCGCCACCAGCTGGCGCGACGGGTAGATGGCGAACAGCGCCAGGCTGGGGCGCTCGATTTCCGGAAACAGCTCGACCAGGGCGCCGCTGGCCAGTTCCTCGCGGCAGACAAAGGTGGGCAGGATGCCGATGCCCAGGCCGCGCAGGATCAGGCTGCGCATGAACAGCGTGTTGTTGGTGCGCACCCAGTTCGGCACTTCGATATCGCTGTGCGGCCCCGCATGGCGCAGTGGCCAGCGGCTGCCGAACAGGGCGTGGCTGTAGATGAAGCAGCGCTGGCGCGTCAGGTCCGTGGGTTCGGCCAAGGGGCCGTGGCGTTCCAGGTAGGCGGGCGCGCAGCAGATGTGCAGGCGGTAGTCGTGGATGTGGCGCGCCACATAGCTCGAATCGGTGAGCGCGGTGGTGACGCGAAAGCCCAGGTCGTAATTGGCGGCCGCCAGGTCGACATATTCATCCTTCAGGTCGACGTCCAGGCGCAGCGCGGGCCAGTCGGCCATGAAATCGGCCAGGCCTTCGGCCAGCTCGCCCACGCCCAATGTCAGCGGCGCGTTGATGCGCAGGCGGCCCGTCACGTGCGCCGTGGAATGGGCCACCATGTCCTCCGCCTGCGCCAGCTCATCGAGCAGCTTGCGGCAGTGCTCGAGATAGGCGGCGCCCGTTTCCGTCAGGGCCAGCTGGCGCGTGGTGCGCGTCATCAGGCGCCCGCCCAGTTCCTGCTCCAGCTGGCCGATGCGCCGGCTCACGTACGAGGCCGACAAGTCCAGTTCATCGGCCGCGCGGCGAAAGCTGCCCAGCTCGGCCACGCGGCGAAACAGCTGCATCGCCTGCAATTTATCCATCCCGGCTCCATTCAGTCGTATTCCGCATCAGTACTGTGCATTATTCATCATTTTTCCGTATTTTGATTCGGAATATGCTGGTGTCCTCTCTACAGAAAGGCCACACCATGAAAAAATTACTGATCAGCAGCCTGTTGCTCGCCGCCTTTTCCACCGCCCAGGCGGCCGACGTCCTCGTCGTGCTGTCGGATGCGAATCATCTCGACTTGCGCGACGGTAAGGTCTTCCAAACGGGCTTTTATCTGAATGAACTGATGCAGCCGGTGAAAAAGCTGCTCGACGCGGGCCACACGGTGACGTTCGCCACGCCGCAGGGCCAGGCGCCGACCCTGGACGCCAGCTCCGATACGGACGCGTATTTTGGCGGCGACGCGGCGGTCCATGCGGCGCACAAGGCCTTGCTCGAGCAGCTGGCGCTGACGGTGCCGGGCCGCTCGCCCGTGATCAGCCTGAAACGGGTGGAGCAGATCGGCTATGGCCACTATGCGGCCGTGCTGGTGCCGGGCGGCCACGCGCCCATGCAGGACTTATTGAAGGACGCCAGCCTGGGCGCCTTGCTGCGCCAGTTCCACGCGGACGGCAAGCCGACGGCGCTGCTGTGCCATGGTCCCATCGCACTGCTGTCGGCCCTGCCGCAGGCGGCGCAGTTTACGGCCGCGCTGGAAGCGGGCCGGACGCCGCCCACGCCGGCTGACTGGATCTACAAGGGCTACCGCATGACGGTGATCAGCAATGAGGAAGAGCTGGCGGCGCAGGGCGCGCTGAAGGGCGGATTGATGAAGTTCTATCCGCAGTCGGGCTTGCAGGCGGCCGGCGCGCAATATGTGCAGAACCAGGCGCCGTGGACCAGCAATGTAGTGGTCGACCGCGAGTTGATCACGGGACAGAATCCCGCCTCGGCGCCGGCCCTGGCAGACAAGCTGCTGCAGGCGCTGCGCTAAAAAAAAGCCCCGGCGGCGCCAAGGCGCGGCCGGGGAGTTACAGTGCGTGCAGCGTGGATTACACGATCGTCAGCGTGACGTCGATGTTGCCGCGCGTGGCGTTCGAGTAGGGGCACACGATGTGGGCGGCGGCGACCAGCGCTTCGGCGGCGGCGCGGTCCATGCCCGGCAGCGAGATTTTCAGTTCCACTTCGATGCCGAAGCCCGTCTCGATGGCGCCGATGCCGACGTTGCCTTCGATCGACAGGTCCGCCGGCACGGCGATCTTGTCGCGGCCGCCGACGAATTTCATGGCGCCGATGAAGCAGGCCGAGTAGCCGGCGGCGAACAGTTGTTCCGGATTGGTGCCGACGGCGCCATTGCCGCCCAGTTCTTTTGGCGTCGTCAGCTTGACGTCCAGCACATTGTCGGACGACACGGCACGGCCTTCGCGGCCTCCGGTGGCGGTGGCTTGCGCGCGGTACAGGACTTGTTTGATCGACATGATGGTTTCCTTTAGGTGGATAAATAGGTGACTACTAAATAGTGTGCTACTTGTTTCGCGGGCCGTGGCCCCAGGATGCCCGTCTGAAGAAGCAATTCCGGCGTCCATGTGTGCAATATATATCGCGCACTATTTAATTGCAAGCGATTTTATTTTCAGGCGATGCGGATTTGTGCTTTATTTTCTTGCCTTTGTCGCCACTATGGGGCTTCCATCGCATAATGGCCACCGCCGCCGGCGCCGATCGCTATGCTTGGCCTCACTTCAATACCCAAGGAAAAATCATGACCAGCCTTTTCTTTATCCTGCGCCTCACCCTGGCCGCGATGCTCACGTACATCATCGCCACGGCGATCCTGGTCGAGAACTTTCTGCGCTATCTCTTTGGGAATACGGAAGGCTTCTTTGTCATCATCGGCGCCTTGCTGGCCTGCGCCGTCGTCACGAATGCGTTTTCGCACGTGCGCCGCGTGCGCCTGATCGCCGGCGCCGTCAATGCCGCCACCCTGTCGAGCCGCCAGCGGCGCCAGATCGAGATTCCGTTCGAGGCGGGCGAAGCGTTCGACATGGTCGATGCGGCCATCCGCGAACTGCCGGGCAGCGAAGTGGTGGAAAGCGCGCGCGACAGCCTGCAGGTGCAGGCGCGCGTGCGCCGCGCGGCGCCGTACACGCATACGGGCTTGCCCCGCATGCGCGTGCTGGGTTTCCTCGAGCCGCGGCCGAATCAGATCCTCGCCACCGTCACGCCGAATGGCGAGGCGGGCAGCGTGACCCTGATCTGCGAGCCGGCGCGCAATGCGTGGACCGACTGGTTCCTCGTCGACCATGGCAGCAACCTGGAAAACGCGGAGGCGGTGACGCGGGCCATCACGCGCCGGGTGGCGCAGCGCCGCCGCGGCGAGCAGGCCGAGGCGCGCCAGACGGTGACGGAAAAGGAACTGACGGTGGCCAAACTGAGCCTGCTGCATGCGCAGGTCGAGCCGCACTTCCTGTACAACACGCTGGCCAGCGCGCAGCTGCTCACGCGCAGCGACCCCGTGCGCGCCGACGCGATGCTGGGCAACCTGATCCTGTACCTGCGCCACTCGCTGCCGCGCACGGAGCAAGCCATGTCGACCCTGGGCACGGAGCTGGAACGGGCGCGCGCCTACCTCGACATCCTGAAAATCCGCATGGGCGAGCGTCTGAACCTGCAGATCGAGGTACCGCAATACCTGCGCCAGGTGGAGCTGCCGCCGATGATGCTGCAAACCCTGGTGGAAAACGCCATCAAGCATGGCCTGGAGCCGAAAAGCGGCGGCGGTACCATCTGGATCATGGCGCGCAGCGGCAATGGCACGGTGATCGTCACGGTGGCCGACGACGGCAAGGGTTTCAGCGACGACGGCGCCGGCACGGGCATTGGCCTGCGCAATGTGCGCGAGCGCCTGCGCCTGACCTACGGCAATGCCGCCGCGTTTGCCATCGTCGCCAACTTCCCCGACGGCGTGACGGCCACCATCACGGTGCCGGACAGCACGGCGCAAGGAGTGTCGTATGCATCCGCCTGAAATGACTTGCGTCGTCGCCGAAGATGAAACCCTGCTGCGCGATGCGCTCGTGGCCCTGCTGGCCGAAGAGTGGCCGGCACTGCGCATCGTCGCCGCCTGCGACGACGGCGGCACGGCGCTCGAGGCCATCGCCACGCGCAAGCCCGACGTCGCTTTCCTCGATATCCGCATGCCGGGCCTGACGGGGCTGGAAGTGGCGGGCGGCGCGCTCGAAGCGAGTCCCGCCACGCAGGTGGTGTTTGTCACGGCCTACGACCAGTACGCGATCGACGCCTTCGACAAGGGCGCCGTCGATTATTTGTTGAAACCGGTCGCCCGCGAGCGCCTGCAGGCGACCCTGCAGCGCGTGCGGGCGCGGACCGGCAAGGCCCGGGCGGGCGACGGCGCGCTGGCCGGCCTGCTGCAGCAATTGAGCAGCGCCTTGCCGGCGGCGGCCAAGTCGCCGCCGCTGGTGTGGCTGACGGCCAGCAGCGGCAAGGATACGCGTCTGATCATGGTGGAAGACATCGCCTATTTTCAATCCGACACCAAGTACACGGCCGTCATGACGGCCGACGGCGAGGCGCTGCTGCGCAAGCCGATCCGCGAACTGCTCGACGTGCTCGACCCGGCCATTTTCAAGCAGATCCACCGCTCCACCATCGTCAACATGAAGATGGTGGCGTCGGTGACGCGCGACGAGGTGGGACGCGGCGCCCTGCGCCTGAAGACGCGGCCGGAAACCCTGGCCGTGAGCCAGCCGTTCATGAGTTTGTTCCGGAATATGTAGGTCGGCTTAGCCCGCGAGGGCGTAAGCCGACATCACCACAGGCCTACTCCGCCGTCTCAAAACCTTCCAGCACGTTCACCACATTGATGCCGATTTCCTTCACCGCATAGCCGCCTTCGAGGATGAAGGCGGTGGGCAGGTTCAGATGCGCGAGGCGTTCGCCCACGCGCAGGTAGTCGCCGCTTTGCAGCGAGAAATGCGACAGCGGGTCGCCCACGAAGGTGTCGACACCGAGCGACACCACCAGCGCGTCGGGCGCGTACATATTGATGCGCAGGCAAGCCGTTTCCAGCGCGGCGAACCAGCTGGCCGTGGACGTGCCGGCCGGCAGCGGCAGGTTGACGTTGTAGCCGAGCCCCGCGCCGCTGCCCGTCTCGTCGGCGTGGCCCAGGTAAAACGGATATTCGCTGCGCGGGTCGGCGTGGATCGAGGCGAACAGCACGTCGTCGCGCGCATAAAAGATGCTCTGCGTGCCGTTGCCGTGGTGGTAATCGATGTCGAGGATGGCGACCTTGCGCGCGCCGTCGTCGAGCAGGTGCTGCGCGGCCAGGGCCGCGTTGTTCAGAAAACAGTAGCCGCCAAAGAAATCGCTGCCCGCATGGTGGCCCGGCGGGCGCGTGAGGGCGAACGTGGCCCGTTCGCCCAGGCGCAATGCGTGCGCCGCATTGACGGCGCAGTCGGCGCCCGTCTTGGCCGCCGTCCAGGTGCCGGCCGTCAGCGGCGTGCCGTTGTCCATCGAATACAGGCCCAGCTTGGCCGTGAAGTCGTCCGGTTCGATATCGCTGCGCAAGGTGCGCACGGGCCACACGGACGGCAAGGCATCCTTGCCCCCGTTGTCGGGGTCGAGCGCCAGCCAGTCGTGCCAGGCATGGCGCAGGAAATGCAGGTAGCGGGGCGTGTGGATGCGCTCCAAGGAGGTCAGCGGCACGCCGTGCGGCGTGACGATGCGGCCCAGGTTGCGCCGCCCCAGCTCGGCCACCACCATGTCGGCCCGCTCCGGTGTCTCGAAGCAGGGCACCATGGTGCCGCGAAACATCTCGAAGCGGCCCCGGTGCTGGCCGTGCAATTCATTGTAGAAGGTCAGCATGGGGTGCCAGGCAAAAAGTCAGGCAAGGTCAGGTGTGCGAACACAGGGTGCTGGCGCGGTAGGCGGCGACGAAGTCGTCGAAGCTGCCGGCGGGCGCCGCTTCCATGGCGCGCTGCTCGGCCAGCGAGCTGGCGGCCATCTCGTCGAAATACGCGCTTTGCTCGGGGGTGGGCGGCTGCGCGCGGAACCAGGCAGCGTGGCGTTCGCTCTGGCGCAGGCCGAAGGCGGCAAACGAGCCGCCGTTGGCGCGCAGTTCGGCCAGGACCTTGGCCGATGGCGTCGTGTCCGGGTCGGCCAGCTTACGGGCTTGCGCGGCCAGGCTGTCCGCGTGCTGCGTGCCGCCCTGGCGCGCGTCGAGCAGGGCGGCCACGGGCGCGATACGGGCCAGCAATTCCTCGCCCCAGGCTTGCAGGGTGATGTCTTCGCCATCGCGGCGCAGGCTCAAGCCCGGCTTGCGGCCTTCCTTGACGGTGCGGGCGAAATTGTTCGTGTAGCACGCGCTTTGCTCGGCAGAAATCGGCGCGCTGTCGTCGAGCGCGCAGAACAGCAAAAACGCGTCGAGGAAGCGGCCCGTTTCCAGGCTGATGCCCACCGGTTCGAACGGATCGACATCCATGCAGCGCACTTCGATGTATTGCACGCCGCGCAGGCACAGGGCCTGGATGGGGCGCTCGCCCGTGCGGATCACGCGCTTCGGGCGGATGGTCGAATAGTATTCATTTTCGATCTGCAGCACGTTGGTGGACAATTGGATCCACTCGCCATCCTTCTTCGTGCCCAGCGTTTCGTACGGCGGATACGGGTCGTTGACGGCGTGCGTGAGGGCGTTGACGTAATCATCGAGGCTGTTTTCGTGCGGGCGCAGGCCGGACTGGGCGTCGTTCTGGTAGCCGAGGTCGCTCATGCGCAGGCTGGTCGCGTACGGCAGGAACAGGGTATCGTCGGACAAGGTGTCGAGCTTGTGCGCGCGGCCGCGCAGGAATCCGGCGGACAGGGCCGGCGAGGCGCCGAACAGGTACATCAACAGCCAGCTGTAGCGGCGGAAATTGCGGATCGTCGCCAGGTAGCTTTCCGACTGTACGTCTTTTGGCGTCGCGGCTGCGTGCGTGGGGCTGGCGCTGGTGTCCGGATGGCTGGCCAGCACTTGCCACAGCTGCTCGTCGAGCGAATAGTTGTAATGGATGCCGGCGATGCATTGCATGGCCTTGCCGTAGCGCAATGCCAGGCCGCGCCGGTAGACGTGCTTGAGCATGCCCATGTTCGACGTGCCGTAGTTGGCGATCTCGATGTCCGCTTCGGGCGGCAGCTGGCAGGGCATCGACTGGCTCCACAGCAACTCGTCGCCGAGGCGGCTGTAGGCATGGCGGTGCACGGTATCGAGCTTGTCGAGCGTGACGGCGATGTCGGCTTCGGCCGGGGTGATGAATTCGAGCAGCGCTTCGGCGTAGTCGGTGGTGATTTCAGGGTGCGTCAGCGCCGAGCCCAGGGCGGCGGGGTGGGGCGTGGAAGCCAGATGGCCGGCGTGGTCGACGCGCAGGGTTTCGCGCTCGATGCCGCGCAAGCCGCCCAGCAGCGCGCGGTTGGCATCTTCGGTCAGCAATGCCAGGCGGCGAGTCAACAGGTTGGGCAATTTGAGCTTCCTTTCTTGTGCAGCATATAAATAATTTGTGCTGAGATTAACCGAATTTTGGCAAATGCGTCGGCGCCGGCCCAAAAAACGCCGCGTCGCCAGCGTCCGCCCCGGGCAACGGGGACGGCGCTTCGGTCAGGAATTCGCTTGATATTTTAACAAACTGCGGGGGGATCTGGCGCGCCGCCGGGTCAAGCTTTGCGCAGGTGGCAACGGTCAGCCCAGGCGGGCGCCGCTGACTCTTTCGATGCCGGCCAGGTCGCGCCAGCTTTGCACCTTGTTGTAGCCGGCAGCTGCCAGCAGCTCGCGCACGGATGCCGCCTGGTCGTAGCCGTGTTCCATCAGCAGCCAGGCGCCGGACGCCAGGTGGCGCGCGGCGCCGGCAACGATGGTGCGCAGGGCCGACAGGCCGTCCGCATGGTCGGTCAGCGCGCCCGCCGGCTCGAAGCGCAAATCGCCTTCGGCCAGGTGGCGGTCGCCGCTGGCGATGTAGGGGGGATTGGAGACGATCAGGTCGAACTTTTCCGTGCCCAGCGCTTCGAACCAGTCGCTGGCCATGAAGGTGATGTTGACGCCGTTGGCGCTGGCGTTGCGACGCGCCACGGCCAGCGCCGTGCTGCTCACGTCCAGGGCCGTGACGACGGCGTCGGGCCGCGTATGCGCCAGCGCGACGGCGATGGCGCCGCTGCCCGTGCCCATGTCGAGCACCCGTCCGCCCGGCGGCAGGCGCTCGAGCGCCAGTTCCACCAGCACTTCCGTATCGGGGCGGGGGATCAGCACGGCGTCGTTCACTTCGAACGGCAAGCCGAAAAATTCGCGCTGGCCGACGATGTAGGCGATCGGCTCGCCCTGCAGCCGGCGCGCCAGCAAGCCCGATAACCGCTCGGTTTCATCAGGAGTAAGGACTCGCTCCGATTGCGTGATCAAGCTGACGCGCGACAGGCCCAGCGCATGGCCCAGCAGGATGCGGTTGTCGAGCGGGTCGAGCAGCGGACGGATTTGCAGGGCGCCGACAGTGCTGCCGGCGGGGATCAGTGTTTCTGGCATAGATAATTGATTATTGTTTGCGGCGCAGCAAAGTCCACAACATGGTGATGGCGAAGATGGCGAACCAGATGAATGCCCATTGCGGAATCGACAGGCCGAAAAATGGCTCGCCGGCATTTTCGCAGGCGCCATACGATTCAAACATGAAGGGCATGAGTTCGGCCGTGAAGACCTTGTTCAGCGCCGTTTCCACCGGATCGATGCCGCACGAGAAGCCGGGGTTGGCCAGCACGTACAAATGCTTGGCGCCCACGCCCAGGCCGCCCAGGGCCGCCAGCAAGCCGACGCCGGCGCCGATCTTCGGACGGTTGGCTGCCGCGCCAGCCAGGCAGGCGATGCCGATGGCGAGGAACAGGTAACGCTGGATCACGCACAGCGGGCACGGCGCCATGTTCATGGCATGCTGCAAATACATGGCCACGCCCAGCATCAGGAAACACAGGGCGGCGGTCAACAGGAGGACGGTGCGTGAATTTTTCATGGGCGACACGGTGAGGTGGATGGAATCGAGCTGGTCATTTTCGCACAAGGGCCGATTTTTATTGCTTAGCCGCTACTTAAAGCTGTCGGCTTACGCGCTGCGCGCTAAGCCGACCTACAACTTAACGCGGGGTCAGACCCGCCGGGTCTGACCCCGGCTATTGCTAATCGCCCAGCGCTGCTAAAAGTTCCGCCTGGTGCTCCGCCGCCAGCGCATTCGTCAGCTCCGTCAAATCCCCATCCATGATGAAGTCCAGTTTATATAACGTCAGGTTGATGCGGTGGTCCGTCAGGCGGCCTTGCGGGAAATTATAGGTGCGGATGCGCTCGCTGCGGTCTCCCGAGCCGATCAGGCTCTTGCGCGTGGCCGCTTCCTTCGACTGCTGCTCGCGCAATTGCACGTCCTTGATGCGCGCGGCCAGCACTTTCATCGCCTGCGCCTTGTTCTTGTGCTGGCTGCGGTCATCCTGGCACTCGACGACGATGCCGGTCGGCAAGTGGGTGATGCGCACGGCCGAATCCGTCTTGTTGATGTGCTGTCCGCCCGCGCCCGAGGCGCGGTAGGTGTCGATGCGCAGGTCGGCCGGGTTGATGTTGACGTCTTCCACTTCATCGGCTTCCGGCATCACGGCCACCGTGCAGGCGGACGTGTGGATGCGGCCCTGCGTTTCCGTGGCCGGCACGCGCTGCACGCGGTGGCCGCCCGACTCGAATTTCAGCTTCGAATACGCGCCATTGCCGACCACGCGCACGATCACCTCGCGGTAGCCGCCCAGGTCGGAATCGGACGAGGACACCAGTTCCACCTGCCAGCGGTTGCGCTCGGCAAAGCGCGTGTACATGCGCAGCAGGTCGCCGGCGAACAGGGCCGATTCATCGCCGCCCGTGCCGGCGCGAATTTCCAGGAAGATATTGCGCTCATCGTTGACGTCCTTCGGCAGCAGCATGGTCTGCAGTTCGCGCTCGAGCCGCGCCATGGTGGCCTTGGCCGCCTCGATCTCTTCCTGGGCGAATTCCTTCATGTCCGGATCGCCCAGCATCTCTTGCGCCGTGGCGATGTCGTTGCCCGCTTCCTGGTAGGAGCGGTACAGGGCCACCAGCGGGCCCAGTTCGGCGTGCTCGCGCGTCATCTTGCGGTAGCTGTCCATGTTCGACGTGGCGTCCGGATGCATCAGCAGTTCGTCGAGTTCGACCAGGCGGTTCGCCAGTTGATCGAGTTTGGCCAGCATGGATGGTTTCATAGCGATTCGCGGTAAAAGAGTGTAGGGATGATGCAAGCCCGGCAGGCGGGCAGGGGTAGCCGCGCGCGGGCGGCCAGCGGGGCTGCGCTAACGGCGGGGGCGGAACAGTTTCGGCAGCAGGGTGACCAGCTGCTTGCGCTCGTCGCCTTGCGCATGGTGCAGCGCTTGCTGCGGGCCGTGCAGGAACTTGGCCGTCAAGCCTTTCGACAGCGCTTCGAGTACGGCGTCGATGTCGGCGCCCTTGGCCAGCATCTTGCGCGCCCGTTCCACTTCCAGCAGGCGCAAGGTTTCGCTGTTTTCATGCAGATGCTGGATGACGGGCACCATGGCACGGTCGTCGACCCAGCTCATGAAGGATTGCACGCGCGTTTCGATGATGGCTTCGGCTTGCGCCACGGCCGCTTGGCGGCTTTCCAGGCCCGTCTGCACGACCTTGCCCAGGTCGTCGACCGTGTACAGGAAGACGTCGTTCAAACGGCCCACTTCCGCCTCGATGTCGCGCGGCACGGCCAGGTCGACCATGAACATGGGCTTGTGGCGGCGCGCCTTGATGGCGCGCTCGACCAGGCCCAGGCCCAGCAGCGGCAAGGACGATGCCGTGCACGAGATGACGATGTCGAACTGGTGCAGCTGCTCCGGCAGGTCGGCCAGGCGGATCGCCGTGCCGTTGAAGCGGTGCGCGAGTTCCTCGCCCCGTTCCATGGTGCGGTTGGCAATGGTGATGCTTTTCGGGTTTTGCGCGGCAAAGTGCGTGGCGCACAATTCGATCATTTCGCCGGCGCCGATGAACAGCACGTTCTGCTCGGCGATCTTGTCGAAGATACGCTGCGACAGGCGCACGGCGGCGGCCGCCATGGATACGCTGTGGGCGCCGATTTCCGTGCTGCTGCGCACTTCCTTGGCCACCGAAAAGCTGCGCTGGAACAACTGGTGCAGATACGTGCCCAGGCCGCCCGCCTCGTCGGCCGTGCGGATGGCGTCCTTGATCTGCCCCAGGATCTGCGTTTCGCCCAGCACCATCGAATCGAGCCCGGAGGCGACGCGGAAGGTGTGGCGCACGGCATCGTGCTGCGGCAGCATGTACAAGTGGGGGCGCAGCTCGCTGTAGTTGAGCTGGTGGTAGTCGGCCAGGAAATGCGCACCGGCGTCGAGCGGGTTCGGCACATGGCTGGCCGCATACAGTTCGGTGCGGTTGCAGGTCGACAGGATGGCCGCTTCGTCGTTGTCGCGCAAGTCGATGCGCTGGAACCAGGTGCGCGCCGCCATCACCGCCTGGCCCAAGTGCTCAGGCGCAAACGCCAGCTGTTCGCGGAGCGACACTGGGGCGGTGGTATGGTTGAGGCCGACGGCGAGCAGTTGCATTTCAGGGCTGTTGGATGACTTATGGCGACATTATAACGCTTTGTGCCCGCGCTTTGAGCAGGTCAGCCGTTTGCCGCCGTTCAGCCGCCCAGTTTTTCCAGGCGATAACCGTAGCTGTAGACGGGCACGAGCCGGTAGCCGTGTTCCGGTTTCAGCTGCAGCTTGTTGCGCACGCGCGAGACGTGGGTATCCATGGTGCGCGAGGGCAGGGCCGTGTCGCGCTGCCACACGGCTTCGTGGATGTAGGCGCGCGACAGGGGACGGCCCAGGTTGCGGAAAAACAGCAGCGCCAGGGCGAATTCCTTGTGCGTCACGTCCAGCACTTCGCCATCGCGCAACAGGCGGCCGGGACGGGTTTCAAACGTGTAATGACCAAATTGCAAGTACTCGGCGCCATTCTGGGCCGGGTACGCCACGCGCAGCAGCGCCTGGGTGCGCAAGGTCAGTTCGCTGCGCCGCAGGGGCTTGATCATGTAGTCGTCGGCGCCTGCCGTCATGCCCGCCACCACGTCGTCTTCGCCGGAACTGTTGGTCATAAACAACACGGGCGCCTTCGGCGCCAGTTTTTCCCGGGCACGGCGCAAGACTTCCGCACCGTCCAGATCGCTCACATGCCAGTCGAGGATGAGCATGTCGCAACTGTCCTTGCGCAGCTGCCCCAGCATTTCCTTGCCACTCTGAAACTCGTGGCAAGCGTGGCCGGCGGCGGTGAGCACCTGGCAGATCAGTTCTGCCTGGCTATGGTCGCTATCGAGTACGGCAATTCGCATAATTGGCTGGAGTGTGTAGCAACAAACAGACGGTCTGCTCTGCTTATCGTAATGTTAAGGAATGCTCAAGTGAAATATAACAGAGATTGCAACTGTGTCCAGTGAAATCGGAGGGCAGATCCTTTACGTTACACTTGTTCATCTACCCCTACTAGCGGAGAAGCGGCCATGCCAGACAAGAGCACTACCGATTGGACACTGATACCGGCCAGTCGTGCCGAAATCGAGCAAGTGCGCGAGCGTTGCCGGAGCCTGGTGCAGCGGCGCGCCATGATGTCGGCGGGCGCCTCGGCCATCCCCATTCCCGGCATCGACCTGATGTCCGACGTGGGTCTGTTTTCCATGTTGATCAACGATATCAACCACGAATTCGGCCTGACGCCCGAGCAGATCGAGCGCCTGAACCCGCAGTTCAAGATGATGGCCTACCGCGCGGCGGTGGGCATGGGGGGCATGCTGGTAGGAAAGCTGGTGTCGCGCGAACTGATCCTCCACCTGCTCAAGCGCAGCGGCGTCAAGATTGCCACCAAGCAGGTGGCGCGCTTCGTGCCGTTCGCCGGCCAGGCGGTGGCGGCAGCCATCGGCTACGCCGTGTTCCGCCAGATCGGCAACCAGCACGTGAACGCCTGCGCCGCGGTGGCGCAGGAATTGCTCACGGTCAGGCCGGAGTAAACCTTACGCGTCCGGCAGCACCACGTTGACGTCGAGCACTTCCAGGTTGCCCTGGCGGTCCAGCGAGATCTTGATGTCGTCGGCATTCACCTTGGTGTACTTGGAAATGACAGCGATCAATTCCTTGTGCAGGGCGGGCAGGAAGTCCGGACCATCGCGTCCGCTGCGTTCGCGGGCGATGATGATCTGCAGGCGTTCCTTGGCCGCGGTGGCCGTCTTCGGCTTGGGGGGGAAGAGGAAAGAAAGCAAGGCCATATCACTTCGCCCCAAAAATGCGCTGGAGTAATCCAGGCTTTTCATAGTTGGTAAAGCGCAACTCGACCTCTTCGCCGAGGAAACGCGAGACCACGTCTTCATAGGCTTGCGCCACGTCCGTGCCCGTGAAATGGATGGCCGGATTGCCTTGGTTCGAGGCGGCCAGCACTTGCTCCGATTCCGGGATGATGCCCACCAGCGGGATGCGCAGGATTTCCTGCACGTCCTGATAGGACAGCATTTCATCCGATTCCACGCGTTTCGGCGAGTAGCGGGTGATCAGCAAATGTTCCTTGACCGGTTCGCCGCCCGTCTGCGCGCGGCGCGACTTGGCTTGCAGGATGCCGAGGATGCGGTCCGAATCGCGCACCGACGACACTTCCGGATTGGTGACGATGATGGCTTCGTCGGCGAACGTCAGCGCCATCAGCGCGCCATGCTCGATGCCGGCCGGCGAATCGCAGATGATGAACTCGAAACCCATGTTGATCAGGTCGTTCAACACGCGTTCCACGCCTTCTTCCGACAAGGCATCCTTGTCGCGCGTCTGCGAGGCGGGCAGGATGAACAGGTTGTCGCAGTGCTTGTCCTTGATCAGGGCCTGGTTCAGGGTTGCTTCTTTATTGATCACATTGATCAAGTCATACACGACGCGGCGCTCGCAACCCATGATCAGGTCGAGGTTGCGCAGGCCCACGTCGAAATCGAGCACGGCTGTCTTGTGGCCGCGCATGGCCAGGCCAGTGGAAAAACTGGCGCTAGAGGTCGTCTTGCCGACACCGCCCTTGCCGGACGTCACAACAATAATTCTTGCCACAAATAATCCTTTTCAGATATCTCTTGAATTGTGCAGCTTAAGAGCGGTTCACGGGAGTGACCGGATTGACAGAGTGTATATCGATTCTGTCTCCAGCCAAACGAATTTGCGCGGGTCCGCGCGCCATTTCTGCAGGGAAACCATCCTCGAACGTGCGGTATACGCCCGCGATCGAGACCAGTTCCGGTTCCATGGCCAGCGCGAAGATGCGCGCCTGGGGATTGCCCGAGGCGCCGGCCAGCGCGCGGCCGTACAGCGAGGAATACACGTGGATGCTGCCGTCGGCGATGATTTCGGCGCCATTGTTGACGACGGCAGTGATGATCAGGTCGCAGCCGCGCGCATAGATGCGCTGGCCGGCCCGCACGGGCGTGTCGATCACCATCACCTGGGCGTCGGCGCCCGACTGGGCCGCCGCCGTGGGTGTATCCTTGGGACCATCCTTGGGCGGCGCATCGTCGCGCGTCTTGCCGCTGTCGAGGCTCAAGCCTTGCGCCAGGATGGCGTCATGCATGTCGGCCGGCGCATTGCGCACGGCCACGGCATTCAAACGGTATTTTTTCAGCAGGGCCACGAGGGCGGCCCAGTCGATGGGCACGCTGCCGGGCGGCAAGGCCGCCACGTCCAGCACGGCCAGGTCGTCTTCGAAAAAGTCCGCCACGCCTCCCGTCATGTCGCGCAAGGCGGCATCGAGTGCCTGCGTATCGGCGCTATGCAGGATGGCGGAGACAGCAACGACGGTGGAAATCTTGATTTCGATAGGCTTCTGCGACGGGCTTTTGGACATAAACATTTATCAAAGTGAAACTGCGGCAGGCCAGATGTTCCGTACGGCAACAATGGGAGCAGTAAATTTCTTGCATTCTACTGCAAAAAAATCAGCGTCAGGGGCCTGGCGCATGCTATTCCGCAGGGCAATACCTACTTCATGTCAAAAAAAACGGGCGGCGCCCCGGAAAACCGGTGCGCCGCCCCGAAAGCCGCCGCCCATGCGCCCTCAGGCGCCATGTCCGATTACGCTGCGCGCATCTGCCGTGCCGCCTCGACCATATGACGCAACGCTGTTTCCGTTTCCACCCAGCCACGCGTCTTCAAGCCGCTGGCTTTTTGCAGTAATGTCACCATGTCGACGGCGGTGGGGATGCGCGGCGAGTGGATGCCGTACACGCCGGGGCCGATTTCGTTCGAGTATTGGAACTGGACTGAGCCCGTCAGCGGTTTCACGTCCGAGCGATTCGTCTCTATCGTGATGACGTCGGCATCCATGGCGGCGATCTGCGGCAGGATGTCGTTGAACTCGGCATAGCACATGTGGGTGTGGATCTGCGTCGTGTCGCCGACCACCGAGGCGGCGATGCGGAAGGCGCGCGTGGCCCAGTCCAGATAGGCGTCCCACTGGCCGCGGCGCAGCGGCAAGCCTTCGCGGATGGCCGGCTCGTCGATCTGGATGATGCCGATGCCGGCCGTTTCCAGGTCCTGCACTTCGTCGCGGATGGCCAGGGCCAGCTGCAGCGCCGTGGCGGCGCGCGGCTGGTCGTCGCGCACGAACGACCATTGCAAGAGCGTCACCGGGCCCGTCAGCATGCCCTTCATCGGTTTGCTCGTCAGGCTTTGCGCATGGGCCGTCCATGCGACCGTCATGGGGGCCGGACGCTGCACGTCGCCGTAGATGATGGGCGGCTTGACGCAGCGCGAGCCGCACGATTGCACCCAGCCGTGACGGGTCAACACGAAGCCGTCCAGCTGCTCGCCGAAGTAGTCGACCATGTCATTGCGTTCCGCTTCGCCATGCACGAGCACGTCCAGGCCCAGCGCTTCCTGGCGGCCCACGGCGTGGGCGATTTCGGCGCGGATGGCCGGCGTCTGCGGGAAGGCGCCAATGGTCGTCGTCGGGAAGTCGGGCAGGCGCAAGCGTGCATGCTGCGCGGCCTGGCGCAACGGGAAGCCGGAATCGCGGCGGTCGATGGTGGGCGACAGCGTCTGCAGGCGCTGCGCGACCGGCGCACGGTGCACGCGGGCGCTGCCACGGCGGCCGACAATGGCCAGGCGGGAAACGGCCAATGCGGCCAGCGCGTCGTCGTCGGGGGTGCCCGCCAGCGCGTCCTTCAGCAACGCAAGTTCCGTGAGTTTTTCCGTGGCAAACGCCAGCCAGCTCTTGATGTCGCCATCGAGCGCCGTCTCTGCTTCCAGGCTGAACGGTACGTGCAGCAGTGAGCACGACGGCGCCAGCCACAGGTGCCCGTTGCGCTTGGCGGCCAGCGGCTGCAGCACGGCCAGGGCAGCGTCGAGGTCGGTACGCCAGATATTGCGGCCATCGACTATACCGATCGACAAGACTTTATGCGCGGGCAGCCAGTCCGTCACGCTGATCAATTCATGCGGCGCGCGGATGCCGTCCACGTGCAGGCCGGCCACGGGCAGGCGGCATGTCAGGCTGAGGTTTTCTTCCAGCGGCGAGAAATACGTGGCCAGCAGGATATTGACGCCCACCTGGTTCAGCTGCCAGTAGGCGCTTTCAAAGGCACTGCGCCACGCATGGGGCAAGTCCAGGCCCAGGATCGGTTCGTCGAGCTGCACCCACGTCACGCCTTGCTGCTTGAGGCGGTCGAGCAGGGCGCCGTAGACGGGCAGCAATTGTTCCAGCAGCGCCAGGCGCTCGAAGCCCGGGGTCTTTTCCTTGCCCAGCCACAGGAAGGTGAGGGGGCCGATCAGGGCCGCCTTGACCTGGTGGCCGAGCGCCTGCGCCTCGGCCACTTCCGCCAGCAGGCGCTCGCACGCCAGCGAAAATTGGGTGTGCGGCGACAATTCGGGCACCAGGTAATGGTAATGGGTGTCAAACCACTTGCTCACTTCCAGCGCATGGCCGTGGCGGCAGCCGGAATGCTCCGCTTGGCTTGCACCGCCGCGCGCCATCGTGAAATAGCGCGACAGCGGCGATTGTTCCGCGCCGAAATCAAAACGCGCCGGCTCGCAGCCCAGCAGCTGGATATGCCTGGCCACGTGGTCGTAGAAGGCGAAGTCGCCCACGGTGACGTAGGCCAGGCCCGCGTCCCTTTGCACGGCCCAGTGGCGCGCGCGCAATTGCTGGCCCGTCGCTTCCAGCGCCGCCTCGGACAGCTCGCCGCGCCAGTGGCTTTCCAGCGCCAGTGTCAGCTCGCGCGCGGCGCCGATACGGGGAAAGCCAAGGATGTGCGTACGAATGGGCATGATGTCATCGAGATTTAATGTGAATGCGCTAGAGTGTGCGGCAACTTGGTCTATAATCAAAACGAAACATTTTGCCGAATAACATGAAAATATTTCACGTACAGCCCCCACTTTTCCGATGCTAGAAATTCGCCACCTGCGCACCCTGAGTGCCCTGCGTTCCTCCGGCAGCCTGGTGCGCGCCGCGCAGCTGCTCAACCTGACCCAGTCGGCCCTGTCGCACCAGATCCGTTTGCTGGAAGAGCGCTACAAGGCGCCCCTGTTCGAGCGCAAGTCGATGCCGATCGCCTTCACGGCCACGGGCAGCCGGCTGCTGGAGCTGGCCGACAAGCTGCTGCCCGAGATCGAGCTGGCCGAGCGCGACGTGGCGCGTTTGTCGCAGGGCGACAAGGGGCAGTTGCGCGTGGCGCTCGAATGCCATACCTGTTTCGACTGGCTCATGCCCGTGATGGATGCGTTCCGTCAGCGCTGGCCGGAAGTGGAAATCGACCTGGTGTCGGGTTTTCATAGCGAGCCGGCCGACTTGCTGCGTTCGGGCGAGGCGGACCTCGTGATCGGCTCGCCGTACGGCCCCGATTTCACCGTGTTTCCCCTGTTCCGCTTTGAAATGCTGGTGGTGATGGCGCAGAAGCACCGGTTGCAGGCGCAGCGCCGCCTTGCGGCGAGCGACTTTACGGGCGAGACTTTGATTACCTATCCCGTGCCGGAAGAGCGCATCGACCTGATCCGCGAAGTGCTGAAGCCGGCCGGCATCCAGTTTGAACGCCGCACTGCCGAATTGACGGTGGCCGTGCTGCAACTGGTGGCGAGCCGGCGCGGCATCGCCGCCTTGCCGAACTGGGCCATCAAGAATTACGTCGATTACGATTATGTGGTGGCGCGCCCGGTGGGCGAGCATGGCTTGTGGAGCGATTTGTACGTGTCCGTGCCGGAGCCGTTGCAGGACAAGGCCTATGTGCGCGATTTCGTCAGCGTGATACGCGAGCAGTGCGCGGCTACGCTCGATGGTATCAAGTTGTTGTCTTGATCAACGTTGAGGTGGAAACAAACCAACAGCAAAGCTTGATAAATATCAAGGTTCAGCAATGAACCACCGCTTACAGTTGAGCACTGTGCGGCGCAACATGGCGCTGCCTACTCTTTGGGGAGGAACGACATGTTTTCATTTTCCGAACAATGGGCATTGGCTGGCAAGGCCGTGGTGGAAGCGCAATTGATCAGCGCGCAAGCGTATGCCCAGGCCGCCGTCGACAGCGGCGCCAACGTGCTGGAGTTGCAGCTCGATGCGGCCCGCGCGGCACTGGCTGCCGCTACGGTGGCGGGCAATCAGCTGCTGTCCGTGAAGGATACGCAAGCGCTGCTGCAACTGTCGCGCACCCAATCGCAACTGGCCATCGAACGCATCGGTGCATATGGCCGCCAGGCAAAGGATGTTGCTCAAGAAACCCAGGAGAAATTCGATACCGTGACAAAGGGTGAGTTTGCTGCATCGCGTCAAAAATTTGGCGAGCTGTTGCAGGTGGTAAAGCAAACACCCGTACCCCTGATTATTCCCTTCAATAATTTTCTAAAAACCACTTTCGGCGGTGCCGATGAAGGGTATGATAAAAATAAAAACACGCGTCCTGCTCGCCAGGCCTAAGCGTTTTGCGGCCCGGCAGCGGCTATCCGCCGCGCCAGGTTGCCCGCCGCCACCGCAAGCAGGCTGTCATCGCCGCCGCCAGCGGTGCGGCGCTGGAACTGCGGCGCATGCCGCGCTAGAATGAAACGCAGCTTGCTGTGTCTTCCCGGATTCACTGGATTCCAATTGGATTCTATTAGCACCTTGACCTTGGCCCTCGTGGCCAGCATATCGGAGAAATAAATGGATGATGTCGTAATCGTGGCCGCCGGCCGTACCGCAGTCGGCAAATTCGGTGGCAGTCTGGCCAAGATTCCTGCGTCCGAACTGGGCGCGCATGTAATCAAGGGCTTGCTGGCACAAACCGGCATCGACCCGAACCTGATCGGCGAAGCCATCCTGGGCCAGGTGCTGACGGCCGCCGTCGGCCAGAACGCCGCGCGCCAGGCCGTCATCAAGGCTGGCTTGCCCAGTTCCATCCCGGCATTCACCATCAACAAGGTCTGCGGCAGCGGCCTGAAGGCCACGCACCTGGCGGCGCAAGCGATCAAGTGCGGCGACGCCAACATCATCATCGCCGGCGGTCAGGAAAACATGAGCGCCTCGCCGCACGCGATGAACGGTTCGCGCGACGGCTTCCGCATGGGCGACTTCAAGATGATCGACACCATGATCGTCGATGGCCTGTGGGACGTGTACAACCAGTACCACATGGGCATCACGGCGGAAAACGTCGCCAAGAAATACGAAGTGACGCGCGCCGAGCAGGATGAATTCGCGCTGCAGTCGCAGCTGAAGGCGGAAGCGGCGCAAAAGGCGGGCAAGTTCAAGGATGAAATCCTGCCGCTGGAAATCGCCAACAAAAAAGGCACGGTCGTCTTCGACAGCGACGAATACATCAAGCCCGGCTCGACCCTGGAATCGCTGGCCGGCCTGCGCCCTGCGTTCGCCAAGGACGGCACCGTCACGGCCGGCAATGCATCGGGCCTGAACGACGGCGCCGCCGCCGTGATCATGATGTCCGCTTCGCAAGCGAAGGAACTGGGCTTGAAGCCGCTGGCGCGCATCAAGGCTTATGCCTCGTCGGGCCTGGACCCGGCCGTCATGGGCATGGGCCCCGTCTCTGCCTCGCGTCTGTGCCTGAAAAAAGCCGGCTGGACGCATGAAGAGCTGGACCTGATGGAAATCAACGAAGCGTTTGCCGCGCAAGCGATTGCCGTGAACAAGGAAATGGGCTGGGATACCAGCAAGATCAACGTGAACGGCGGCGCGATCGCCATCGGCCACCCGATCGGCGCCTCGGGCGCGCGCATCCTGGTCACCCTGATCCACGAAATGATCCGCCGCGACGCCAAGAAAGGCCTGGCAGCGCTGTGCATCGGTGGCGGCATGGGTGTCGCTTTAGCGATCGAGCGCGATTAAGTAGCTGGCACCGAATCCCGCCGTCGCGCGCAGTGCGTGACGGCGGGGTTCGCGGCGGTACGCCGCTGTAATTCTCGGCGGAACTGGGTTGCTTTCACTAAATAATTAACTTTTTGGCAATAGAACGACACTGAGGGGATGAAAATGGCAAGAGTTGCATTGGTAACTGGTGGCATGGGTGGTCTGGGCGAAGCGGTGTGTTTTAAGCTGGCGGCGCTCGGCTATCGCGTGGTGACCACATATTCCCCAGGCAATCCGAAGGTTGAGGAATGGCTGGCGACGACCAAGGACATGGGCTACGACTTCAAGGCATATCCGTGCGACGTGGCCGACTACGATTCGGCCGCTGCCTGCGTGGCGGCAGTGGAAGCGGAAATCGGTCCTGTCGATGTGCTGGTGAATAACGCCGGCATCACGCGCGACATGACGTTCAAGAAGATGGACAAGACGAACTGGGATGCCGTGATGAGCACCAACCTCGATTCCGTCTTCAACATGACCAAGCCCGTCTGCGACGGCATGGTGGAACGCGGCTGGGGCCGCATCATCAATATCTCGTCCGTGAACGGCCAGAAGGGCGCTTTCGGCCAGACCAACTATGCGGCCGCGAAAGCGGGCATGCATGGTTTCACCAAGTCGCTGGCGCTGGAAGTGGCGCGCAAGAACGTCACCGTCAACACCATTTCGCCAGGCTACATCGGCACCAAGATGGTCATGGCGATTCCGCAGGAAGTGCTCGACAGCAAAATCATCCCGCAAATTCCGATGGCGCGCCTGGGCAAGCCGGAAGAAGTGGCCGGCCTGGTCGCCTACCTGGCTTCCGATGAAGCGGCGTTCGTCACGGGCGCGAATATTTCGATCAACGGCGGCCAGCACATGTCGTAATCGTTGTTGAAGTAAAACAGAAAAGACAGCTGCGGCTGTCTTTTTTTATGCTTGCCAGCAAAACAAGGAGATCGCCGGATTTGCCTTAGAATCAGCATTTCTCCACCGCATCATCTCCATGACCCTTGTTCCCGCCTTGCGCCGCGCCAGCGTGGCCGCCATCCTTTTCCTGTGCGCCAGCGCGGCCCAGGCCAGCGTCGCGTTCCACATCACGGTGGTTACCGAGCGCGTCAACCAGCCCGGCGTGAAAACCAGCCTGCCCGCGCGCGAGACGCAGGACAGCGATGTCGTGCTGGGACCGCATTACCTGAGCGTACGCGATGGCAAGCGCTTGTCCGTGCTCGACTTTGCCACGCGCCGCCGCCACGTCATCGATACGGCGGCGTCCACCTACGACACGTATTCGCTGTTTGACGTGGCGGGCTTTCGCGCCGCCGAGCTGCGCCACCGGCAGGGGCTTGGCGGCATGCTGAAGGCGGGCGGCCTGGAGCAGCACGCAACGCCTCGCGTGTATGAGGAGCAGGCTTTGTCGGTGCTGGACAACAAGCGGCGCGGCGCTCTGCAGCCGCAAGTGCTCGACGGCGCCGTGCTGTGGTCGCTTGACGGGCAGCCCCTGCTGCGCCTGGGGATCGCGGGCAGTCCCGTCAGCGGCGACGACGCGACGGCGTTTGCCCAGTACCTGCGCTACACCTGGGGCGGTCATCCGCTGGTGCTGAAGATGCTGGCCGACGGCAAGCGCATTCCCGCCGACTTCACCTTGCATTACCAGGAGGTGGGCGGCGCGGTGACGCGGCAGTTCCGCATCAGCGCCGTGACGGCGGGCGCACCGGCCACCTATACCTTGTCCGCCTACCGGCCCCGTCCGCTGGCGGCCGATGCGCCCCCACTCGAGCGCGTGCTGGCGCAGGCGGCGCTGTTACCGCCGCCGGGACCCCAGGCGCCTCAGGCACACCCTGCGCTGCGGGCCGAAGCGGAAAAACTGTTTGCCACCGACCAGCCTTTCGAGGCTTTCTTGACCATGCTGGAAGACCATTTTTCCACAGGCGCGCTGGTGGAAAAGCTCACGGCCCGGCAGCAGCAGGCCATGCAGGAATGCCAGCCCATCCACGATTTGACGCGGGGATTGCTGGCCAAGGACCAGCAGGGTATCGCGGCCGCGATGGCCACCGTGCAGGAGCTGAGAAAGCAAACGGGGATGGAGCAGCCCGTGCTGGCCTTGTTCGAGGGGAATTTGCGCGCCAAGCTGGGGCAATGGCCGCAAGCGACGGCCTTGTATCTGCAAGTGCTGCAGGCAAAACCGCAGATGGCGGCCGTGTACCAGGACCTGGGCGACGCCTTGCTGGCGCAGTTCGATGCGCCGAACGCCTGGCGCAGCTGGGATGCGGGGCGGGCGATGGCGCCGGCGCTGCGGCAATTTCGCAAGGTTAACGACCTCGAGCGCAGCCTGCTGAACGATTACCCCGCCTTCTTTGCCGGCGGAGCGCCGCTGCCGCCGACAGTTCAGCCCAGCACCAGCCGTCCGGCCAGCAAGACGAAGACGGTGGGCAGCACGAACTTGCCGTAAGGCGAGGGTTTACCGCGCAGGCGGCGCGCCAGACGCGCGGCCAGCACGGCGTAGATGGCGTCGAACAGTAATCCCACCAGCACCAGGATGGCGCCCAGGCGCAGGTATTGCAGGCCCACGCTGTCGCTGCCCATGACGAATTGCGGCAGGAACATGCTGCAAAACAGCAGTGCCTTCGGATTGAGCAGATTCGTCAGGAAGCCGCGCACCAGGCTGGCACGGGCGCTGTGCGCCGTGGCGGGGGCGGCTTTCTCCTCCGTTGTTTTGGCCGACAGGGCCGACTGCAGCAGGCGCAGCGCCAGGTACAGCAGGTAGGCGGCGCCCGCCCATTTGACCCACTGCAAGGCTTGCGGATGCGTGACCATCAGCGCCGCCAGGCCCGCGCCCGATAGCGCCACGTGCACGGCGCGCGCGCCGGCGATACCCAGTGCCGTCACCAGTGCCGTGGCCACGCCGCGCGCGGCGCCCGTCGCCAGCACCAGCGCCATGTCGGGTCCCGGCAATAAAAAGGCGCCGGCCAGTGCCAGCAGGTACATCAGGAAGGTAGAATCGGACATGGCTCAGTCGAAAAGAAAAGCGGGAGCATGCGCACGCTGCAGCCTGCTCGCCGGGCCCCATTATGTTCTTGACGCGATGAAATGTGCTTGCTTTTCCTGCCCTGCATGCCCTAGTATTCGGGTAGATTCCACTCGTATCAAAACAAAAATTAGATGAAAATTCCAGAAGTTAGCCTCGACGCCACCGATTTGCAGATACTCAGGCTGCTGCAGGATGAAGGACGGCTGTCCAACGCGCGCCTGGCCGAGCGCTTGAAGCTGAGCGAAACCCCCGTCTGGCGCCGTTTGCGCCGCCTGGAAGAGGAAGGGTTTATTACCGGCTACCAGGCTTTGCTCAACCGCAAGAAGCTGGGCATCGGCCTGGTGGCGTTCGTACGCGTCGTGTTTGCCAACCATGGCGGCGAGCAGCCGTCGCAGTTCGAGCAAGCCATCGCGACGATTCCCGAAATTCTGTCGTGCCACAATGTGGCGGGCGAAGCCGATTATTTCCTGCAAGTGGTGGCGCGCGACCTGGAAGCGTATGGCGAATTCGTCTCGACCGTGCTGCGCCGCCTGCCTGGCGTGGCGGAAATCCAGTCCAGCCTGTCGATGCGCGAAATCAAGTCGTCGAACCGCCTGCCCTTGCTACTGGCCTGAGCCGGCGGCGGCGCACTATAATTGGAACAGTTGCCAGGCCTCATGCCTGGCGCCCTGACCGCCATTCCAAGGACCGCTCGCCATGCCCGATTCTTTGTCACCCCTGTTTCCCGCCCTGACGCCGAACCGGCACGGCATGCTGGCGGTCGATGACATCCACACCATTTACTGGGAAGAGTGCGGCAACCCCGACGGCATTCCCGTGCTGTTCCTGCATGGCGGCCCGGGCGCGGGCCTGTCGCCGCAGCACCGCCGCTTTTTTGACCCGCAGCGCTACCGCGTGATCCTGTTCGACCAGCGCGGCGCCGGCAAGTCCACGCCGCTGGGCGAATGGCGCAACAACACGACGCAGCTGCTGATCGAGGACATCGAACGCCTGCGCGCCCAATTCGGCATCGCCCAATGGCTGGTGTTTGGCGGCTCCTGGGGTTCGACCCTGGCGCTGGCATATGGCCAGGCGCATCCGGCGGCCTGTCTCGGTTTCGTGCTGCGCGGTATTTTCCTGTGCACGCAGGCGGAAATCGACTGGTTCATCGAAGGCGTGCGCTGGTTTTATCCGGAACTGTACGAGGAATTCGCCGCCCCGATTCCGCTCGAGGAGCGGGGCGACTTGCTGGCGGCTTACGTGCAACGCATCCTCAGCAGCGACCCGGCCGTGTACTGGCCGGCCGCGCGCGCCTGGAGCCGCTTCGAAGGCCGCCGCGTGTATCTGATGCCGCAGCCGGAAGACGCGCCGAACGATGCGCTGGATCTGGGCGTGGGCCGGCTCGAATCGCATTACATGGCCAATCTCGGTTTCTTCGAAGAAGACCAGCTGATCCGCAACATGGGACGCATCGCGCATTTGCCGGCCGTCATCGTGCAGGGACGCTACGACGCCATCTGCCCGCCGCTGTCGGCCTACCGCCTGCAGCAAGCCTGGCCTGGTTCCCAGCTGGAAATGATTCCCGACGCGGGCCATGGCGCGCTCGAGCACGGCATCGCTTCGGCGCTGGTGCGCGCCACCGAGCGCTTTGTGCCGGGGCGCGGCTTCGCATGACCTTGCAACACGCCGGTTGGCAAAGCGGCCAGCCGGCGTGCGCCACCTGCTACACTATGGCCTGTGCTGGCGCCAGGGTCGGGCGCCGGTGTGAACCCACGACTTTTTATCCATGAACATACAGATCGGCGACATCGGCCATATCATCCAGCTGGCGATTGCGCCGGTTTTCCTGTTGACCGGTATCGGCACCATGCTGGTGGTACTGACCAACCGCCTGGGCCGCATCATCGACCGCACGCGCGTGCTGGAAGACCGGCTCGACATCGGCTACAACGATTTCTATATGGATGAGCTAGATACCCTGTATCGGCGTACCCATCTGATCAATTATTCGATTTCGCTGAGCACGGCGTGCGGTTTCTTCGTCTGCGTCATCATCGCCATGCTGTTTTTGGGCGATATTCTGAACCTGACCCTGGACAAATACATCGCGGCCTTCTTTGTGCTGGCCGTGATTTGCCTGATCGGCTGTTTTATTTATTTACTGCGCGAAATTTACCTGGCTGCCAGGGCCCAGCGCATCCGGCGCCATATCCGCCCGCCCCGCTAGGCGGCGCGCCGGTTTACCCTACTATTGAAGAACGAGTCCAGCATGCACGATTACAAACGTCCCCCCACCCTGCACCGCTACGGCCAGCGCAGCGAACTCGAGCTGGCGCTGAGCCTGGGCCAGTTCCGCCTGATGCCAGCGGGCAATTGTTTGACCCTGAGTTTTTCGCAAGTGTGGGACAAGCAACTGTTCGACCTGTTTGCCCCGGCCGACGCTTGTTTGATCATCCACAATACGGAAGAATTCGGCGAACGCCTGCACCGCGCCGTGCAGCGCACCTTGCCCAGCTGGGCCGGCATCGACGGCCTGGTCGAATACGGCCAGCGCGCGGCCCTGGGCGCCGCCTTCACCAAGACGCGCGCCGAAGCGCCCGAACAGGAATGGCTGTTCGCCTGGCGCTCGATGCAGCCGCAAGCGAGCCTGAACCCCGTCACCGTAAAACTGGGCAGCCTGGAAAACTTCGCGGAAATCCGCGACCGCGACACCTATCTGGCTTGATTTAACCTGCCTTTTCCGCGTGCTGGCTGTCGATGCGGGTGAGTACGGCCGCCATCATGCGTTCGATATCGCCGCGTATCATGGTCGTGCCCAGCATGCCGGGCACATAGAAGCCCGGCATCAGCCGGCTGGAAAAGACGATGCGCGTGCCGCCCGTCTCGGGCACGGGAGACAGTTGCCAGCGCGATTCGTAATGCCGCATGTCGCCCGAGATCAGGGCGATGTCGATGGCCGTGATCGGCGTTTCCGTGGCCCGCACCACCAAGTGGATGGGGTGGTTCATGAACAGGAAGCGCGCCATGCCCTGCTGCTCGATGATGACTTCATTGCCGTTGCGCGACAGCACGCGGCAGGAACTGAGGTCGGGCACGAATTCGCTCATGCGCTCGTAGGTGGTCAGGGTCTTCCACACGGAGGCCGGCGGCGCCTGCACGCTGCCGCTGGCATCGACTTCATACATGCGCTGCCCGTCGACCTCGATGCGCTTGACCTCGACCTTCAGCTTGTCCAGGCGTATGGCCTGTGCCGGCGCGGTAGCGGGGACGGCGCACAGCATCAACAGGCAGAGGAAGAGTCGCTTCATGCCACCTAGCCTACGGGAAAGTACCGCCCGGCACAAGCTGTACGCACCGCCGTCGGGCGCGCGGGGCGATTTAGAACTCCCGGTCTAGAGAAAGTCGCTGCGGCGAGCGGCAATGCTTGCTACCGTACGGCCTGCAACCACCTTACCGGACCGATCACCATGACTGCCTACCCCCATCTGCTGGCCCCGCTCGACCTGGGTTTTACCACCTTGCGCAACCGCGTCATCATGGGGTCCATGCACACGGGCCTGGAAGACCGTTTTTATCATTATGGCAAGCTTGCCGCGTTTTACCGCGAACGGGCACGCGGCGGCGTGGGGCTGATCGTCACGGGCGGCATCTCGCCGAACCGGCAAGGCTGGCTGCTGCCGTTCGGCGGCACCTTGAACTTCCTCGGCGACGTGCCCAACCACCGCAAGGTCACGCGCGCCGTGCACGAGGAGGGCGGCAAGATCGTCATGCAGATTCTGCACGCGGGCCGCTATGGTTATCAACCGTTCGTCGTCTCGGCATCGGCCAAGAAATCGCCGATCTCGCCGTTCCGCCCCCGTCCCCTCACGGAACGGGGCATCGAGCGCACCATCTGCGACTACGTGCGCTGCGCGCGCCTGGCGCAAAAGGCCGGCTACGACGGCATCGAAGTGATGGGCAGCGAGGGCTATTTATTGAACCAGTTCCTGTGCGCGCGCACGAATCTGCGCCAGGACCGCTGGGGCGGCACGATCGAGAACCGCATGCGCCTGCCCGTGGAGATCGTGCGCCGCATCCGCGCCGCCGTCGGCCCCAACTTCATCATCATGTACCGGCATTCCTTGCTCGACCTGGTCGAGGGCGGCAATACCTGGGACGACGTGGTGACGGTGGCCAAGGCGCTGGAACAGGCGGGCGTGACCATTCTCAATACCGGCTTCGGCTGGCATGAGGCGAGGGTGCCCACCATCGTCACCTCGGTGCCGCGCGCCGCGTTTGCCAGCGTGGCGGGCCGGCTGCGCCGCGAAGTGACGATTCCCGTGGTGGCGTCGAACCGCATCAACATGCCGCACGAGGCCAATGCCATCCTGGAGCGGGGTGACTGCGACCTGGTGTCGATGGCGCGCCCCTTCCTGGCCGACCCTGACTTTGTCGCCAAGGCGGCAGCGGGCCGCGCGGACGAGATCAACACCTGCATCGGCTGCAACCAGGCCTGTCTCGACCACACCTTTGCCAACAAGCGCGCCAGCTGCCTGGTCAACCCGCGCGCCTGCCATGAAACGGAACTTGTGTACGCGAAAAAAGCCGTGCCGCGCCGCGTGGCCGTCGTCGGCGCCGGGCCGGCCGGCTTGTCGGCCGCCACCGTGGCCGCCGAATGCGGGCACGAGGTGACCCTGTTCGACAGCAGCGACAGCGTGGGCGGCCAGTTCAAGGTGGCCATGCAGATACCGGGCAAGGAAGAGTTTACGGAAACCATCCGCTATTTTGCCCGCCGCATCGCCTTGTCGACTATCAAGCTGCGCCTGGGCCAGCGCGTCACGCGCGAGCAATTGCTGGCCGGCGGTTATGACGACGTCATCATCGCCACCGGCATCAAGGTGCGCCTGCCGGCCATTCCCGGCATCGACCATCCGACAGTGCTGTCCTACCTGGATGTGCTGCAAGCCAAGAAGCCCGTGGGCGCGCGCGTGGCCATCATCGGCGCGGGCGGCATCGGTTTCGACGTGGGAGAGTATTTGCTGCACGACCCGGCGCACCCGCTGCCGCAGCCCGTATCGACCTGGGCGGGCGAGTGGGGCGTGGACTTGAACGCGGCGACGGGCGGCGGCCTGGTGCCGCCCGTGGCGCCCCATCCCGTGCGGCAAATCTTTCTGTTGCAGCGCAAGACGTCGAAAGTGGGCGCGGGGCTGGGCAAGACCTCGGGCTGGGTGCACCGCGCGGCGCTGGCGCGCAACGGCGTGGCCATGCTGGCCGGCGTCACCTACGACAAGATCGACGGGCAAGGCTTGCACATCACCGTCGGCGGCGAGCAGCGCCTGCTGGCGGTGGATAACGTCATCATCTGCGCGGGTCAGGACAGCCTGACGGAACTCATGCCGCCAGTCGACAAGGATGGCAAGCCGCTGCTCGCGGGCGGTCCCCGTTTCCACAAGATCGGCGGCGCCGCGCTGGCGGCGGAGCTCGACGCCAAGCGGGCGATACGGGAAGGGGCGGAGCTGGCGGCACGTTTGTAACCCTGAAAAAAAACCGGGGTCGGACCCTCAGGGTCCGACCCCGGCATTTGCATGGGTCACAGATTCGGCATCAAAGAGCCTTAATGGCCATGCCCCTTGCTGGCCGTCTCAAAACTCTGCAGCACGTGCTCGGCCATGCCATTGGCCAGTTCGTGCTCGCCGATAAACACCTTGCCCGCGTTTTCCGCGCGCAGCAATTCCGCCTCTTCCTCGCTGTGCGTGCGCACCACCGTCAGGATGTGCGGGTTCAGCGCGCGCGCCGTCTCGATCATAGCGCGCACGTGGAAGGTGTCCGGCGTGGCGATGACGAGCATGGTGGCGTGCGTGATGTGCGCCTGGATCAGTACGGCCGGTTCGCCCGCATTGCCGGCCACGGCCGGGATGCCCTGCTTGCGCAGCTGATCGACGATTTCGCGGTTTTCCTCTGCCACGACAAAGTGGATGCCCCGTTCCATCAGGGCGGCGGCGATGCGCCGGCCCACGCGGCCGTAGCCGACCAGCACGATCTGGCCCGACAGCTTTTCCTGCGGCACCGTCATCGGCAGCTCGGCCAGCGGGTCCGTGGTGCGTTCGAACTTGCGCGCGAAATCGCTGTTGCCGATCACGCGCAGCAGCGGCTTGGCCATGCTGAAGACGAGCGGGTTGAGGGCGATCGACAGGATGGCGCCGGCCAGGATCAGGCTTTGCCCTTCCTGCGGCATCAGGCCCAGCGACAGGCCCAGGGCGGCCAGGATGAACGAGAATTCGCCGATCTGCGCCAGGCTGGCCGAGACGATGATGGCCGTTTTCGGCGGATAGCGCAGGGCCATCACCAGCAGGAAGGCGGCGATCGACTTGCCGAAGATAATGATCGCGCACACGGCCAGCACTTGCAGGGGCTTGTCGATGAGGATGGTCGGCTCGAACAGCATGCCGACGGACACGAAGAACAGCACGGCGAACGCGTCGCGCAAGGGCAGGGACTCTTCCGCGGCGCGGTGACTGAGTTCCGATTCGCGCAGCACCATGCCGGCGAAGAAGGCGCCCAGCGCGAACGACACGCCGAACAGCTTGGTCGAGGCGTAGGCGATGCCGACGGCGGCGGCGATCACGCACAGGGTGAACAGTTCGCGCGAACCGGTGCGCGCCACTTGCCACAGTATCCACGGGAACAGCTTGCGGCCGACGACCAGCATGAAGATGATGAAGCCGGCCACTTGACCCAGGGTCACTGCCAGGGTTTGCCACAGGCTGACGGCTTCGGCATCGGGCGCGGCCTTGCCGCCGAGCACACTGGCGAACGCCGGCAGCAGCACGAGGACCAAGACGGTGACCAGATCTTCCACCACCAGCCAGCCGACGGCGATGCGGCCATTGAGCGAGTCGAGGATGCCCCGTTCTTCCAGCGCGCGCAGCAGCACCACGGTACTGGCCACGGACAGGGCCAGGCCAAAGATCAGCCCGCCACCGAGGGTCCAGCCCCACCAGTGGGCCAGGCCCATGCCCATCGCTGTGGCGACGCCGATCTGCAGGATGGCGCCAGGCAGCGCGATCTTGCGCACGTCCCACAAATCTTCGATGGAAAAGTGCAGGCCGACACCGAACATCATCAGCATCACCCCGATTTCCGCCAATTGTCCCGCTATTTCCGCATCCGCCACAAAACCGGGCGTGGCCGGTCCGATGATGATGCCGGCGGCCAGATAGCCGACCAGTGCCGGCAGTTTCAGGCGCGCGGCGATGAAGCCGAAGATGAGGCCGAACCCGAGGGCGGCGGCGATGGTGGTGATCAGGCTGATGTCATGGGGCATGCGTGTGGGGTTCCTTATGGGGACGTGCGGGTAGAAAAAGATGTTGCTCAGCGACCAAGTATAAACGCATCAAAGCCCTTGCCGGAATGTTCCTGCGGCTTTATCGCAAAAAACCTGTGCTATATCTTCGTCCAGCAGGAAGCGAACGCCCGCCTATCCATCACGAACATCGCCTAATTCAGCAATCAGGCGATGTTACACCCAGGCGCTCAGAGCTTGCGCACGACCACGCAGCCGATGGAATAGCCGGCGCCGAACGAGCAGATGACGCCGGTGCTGCCTGCCGCCATGTCATCCTGATATTTATGGAAGGCGATGATGGAACCGGCCGACGAGGTATTCGCGTAGGTGTCGAGGATCACGGGCGCTTCGTTCTCTTGCGCGTCGCGGCCCAGGATCAGGCGCGCGATCAGCAGGTTCATGTTCAGGTTGGCCTGGTGCAGCCAGTAGCGGGAGACTTGCGCCACTTCCACGCCGGCCTTGGCCAGGGTCGCCTTGATCATCTCGGCGGCCATCGGGCACACTTCCTTGAAGACCTTGCGGCCTTGCTGGCGGAACAATTTGTCGGCCTTGCCCACGCCGGACTCGTCAAAACGGTTGAGGAAGCCGAAATTGTTGCGGATGGCGTTAGAGAAGCGCGTTTTCAGTTCCGTGCCGATGATCTCGAACTGGTGCTGCGAGACGGCCGTGTCCTTCGCTTCGACGATGATGGCGGTGCAGGCGTCGCCGAAAATGAAATGGCTGTCGCGGTCGCGCCAGTTCAGGTGGCCGCTGGTGATTTCCGGATTCAAGACCAGCACGGCGCGCGCCTGGCCGCTTTGCACGGCGGCCACGGCTTGCTGGATGCCGAAGGTGGCGGACGAGCACGCCACGTTCATGTCAAAACCATAGCCATCGATGCCGAGCGCATCCTGCACTTCCACGGCCATGGCCGGGTAGGCACGCTGCATATTGCTGCACGCTACCAGCACCATGTCGATGTCGGCCGGCGTACGGCCGGCGCGCGCCAGGGCGTCTTTGGCGGCGGCGACGGCCATTTCCGCCTGCAAGGACAGTTCGTCATCGCCCCGTTCCGCAATGCGCGACACCATGCGCGCCGGGTCGAGGATGCCTTCCTTTTCCATCACGAAGCGCGACTTGATGCCGGACGCCTTTTCGATGAAGGCCACGCTCGACAGTTCCAGCGCCGTCACCTCGCCCGCGGCGATCGCGTCGGCGTTATCGGCATTGAACTTTTCCGCGTAGGCATTGAAGCAGGTGACCAGCTCTTCGTTGGAGATCGAAAAGGGCGGCGTATACAGTCCGGTACCGCTGATGACGACTTGTTTCATTGTTAAACTTTCAAATTTGGCAATCGACGTGGCGCCGATAAGTGAAGCAAATTTTACACAAACGGGCTCGACTGTAGAGAGTTTCGTGTTGCGGGGGAGGGGGAAGTGTGGCGGAAGATTGATTTTTGTCGCGTGGACGGGTGCTGGGGGTATTGCGTGTGATGGGGTCAGACCCGGCGGGTCTGACCCCAAACTGCCTACTTTTTCTGTTCTTTCTTGACGTCGGCCTGCACCACCACCGGTTCGGCCTTGGCCAGCTGCACCGGCAAGCCCTTCAGATGGTTCAGCGCCTGGTGCAATTGAAAATCGTCCTGGCTGCCAAATTCCAGCGGCTTGCGGGTCTTTTCCAGGGCGATGATGCGCAATTGCTCTTCCATCTCGTCGTTGACGGGCGCGGCCTTGGCACTTTCTTGGTCGCGGTCGTTGCTCAGGTGCTTGGTCAGGTCCGCTTCGCGGATGCGCAAGCCGTTCAAGCCGTCACCGTCCGCATTCTCATCGACCAGCAGGTCGGGCACGATGCCCTTGGCCTGGATCGAGCGGCCGTTCGGCGTGTAGTAGCGGGCCGTCGTCAGCTTGACGGCCGTGTCGGCCGTCAGCTGGCGGATGGTTTGCACGGAACCCTTGCCGAAGGTTTGCGTGCCGATGATGGTGGCGCGCTTGTAATCCTGCAGGGCGCCGGCGACGATTTCCGAGGCCGAGGCCGACCCCGTGTTGACGAGCACCACCAGCGGTACTTTCTTGATGGCGGCCGGCAATTTCGCCAGCGCGTCGCCTTCCGAGCGGAAGGTATAGTATTCGGCGCGGCCGTAGAACACCTGTTTCGAGTCCGGCAACTGGCCGTTGGTCGAGACGATGGCCGCGTCCTTCGGCAGGAAGGCGGCCGAGACGCCGATGGCGCCCTGCAGCACGCCGCCCGGATCGTTGCGCAGGTCCAGCACCATGCCCTTGATGTTCGGGTCTTGCTGGTATAGCGCCGTGATCTGCGCGGCCATGTCGTCGACGGTCGGTTCCTGGAATTGCGATACGCGCAGCCAGGCGTAGCCGGGTTCGACCATCTTCGCCTTCACGCTCTTTTGATGGATTTCCTCGCGCGTGATGGTGAACGCCAGCGGCTGCGGTTCATCCTTGCGGGCAATGGTCAGCGACACCTTGGTGCCCGGTTCGCCGCGCATGCGCTTGACGTTATCGTCCAGGCTGACGCCTTTCACGGGCTGGCCATCGAGGCGGGTGATCAAATCGCCGGCCTTGATGCCGGCGCGGTAGGCGGGCGAATCCTCGATGGGCGAGACGATCCTGATGTAGCCGTCTTCGCTCAGGCCGATTTCGATGCCCAGGCCGACGAACTTGCCTTCGGAGCCTTCGCGCAGCTCGGCATAGGCTTTCTTGTCCAGGTAGGCGGAATGGGGGTCGAGCGAGGCGACCATGCCGGCAATGGCGTCTTCCAGCAGTTTTTTGTCTTCCACCGGCTCGACGTAATCGGACTTGATCAGGCCAAACACGTCGGCCAGCTGGCGCAGCTCTTCCAGCGGCAGGGGCGGCTCGACGGTTTTTTGCGCCATGGCGGAAAATTGCAGCGACACGGCGACGCCGGCCACCACGCCCAGGCCGATCAAGCCGGTATTTTTGAGTTTGCCCATCATTGCACCTTTGCAGCTAGCGTGTCTTGCACAAGCGCCAGTCCCCGTGGAGCGGCGCTTTGTTGAAAGTATAGACCTGAATCTCTGCCGGCGCGGGCCGGCCGCGGAAAAAGCATGCCTTGGCCCAGTCTACGCGCGAAAACGGGGCTGTCAGCTTGCCATATGTTGCGGTTTTGTATGCGATGTATAGGGGGTCTTGAGGGGAGTAAGCATTTGTAAGAGTCGAAAAAAAGCGTGTGCGGCGGCCCTATAGTGGACTCGCATTCTCGACCCGAAGTGGTTTTGCCTGCGTCCGCGGACGCAGGCTTTTTTTTGTCGGCGGGCTCAAGCTCATTTAGACTGGCGCTTCTTCCTTGGCAGCGGATAAAAGATGTTAACTGATTTGCAGGCACGTGCCGCGCTCACAGCGCTGATTGAAAAGTATCTGCGGGGGCGGGATCCCGATGCCGGCCTGCTGATCGACATCGTTCAGGATCCGTCACGGCAAGTGCCGATTCGGGGTGTGCTCGAAGATATCGGACAGTTCAACGGCACGCAGTTCACGCAACAGGAGCTGGCGCTGATCGACGACTTGCTGTATCTGTATGGATAAACGTGTGAATATACCTTGAGCCTGGCCGAACTGAGCGGCGATTCCCGGGCAGTTCCCGGGGCAAGGATGGTCAAATGGCATGGCCGCGTGCTACATTCCCGTAGCGCCCGGCGCGACGGGCTATCCGCCCGCAGCTATCTGCCCGGTCTTTTTGACATGCCCCATAAGGACAATTCGTGAATCGCTATCTCTTAAGCAGTCTGACCCTGACCCTGTTGGCTGCGTTTGCCCATGCCGCCGAACCCGTATCCGCCGTGGCCGCGCCGACCGTAGCCCCGAGCGCCGCGCCTGCCGCCGCCGGCGTCGTTTCCGGCATCGACGTGCAATACATCGACCCCGCCGTGCGCGTGCAGGATGACTTCTTCACCCATTTGAACGGCAAGTGGCTGGCCACGACCGAGATTCCTGCCGACAAATCGAGCTGGGGTTCGTTCGCCAAGCTGCGCGACGACACGACGCCGCAGTTGCGCGGCATCATCGAGTCCACGCAACAGGACAAGAACAAGAAGGCCGGTTCCGAAGCGCAGAAGATTGCCGACCTGTACGCCAGCTACATGGATGAAGCCAAGCTCGAAGCGCTGGGCACGAAGCCGCTGGCCGGCGAACTGAACCGCATCCGCTCGCTGCGCGACAAGAAGGGCGTGCCCGCCCTGATCGCCCACCTGAGCCAGACGGGTGTTTCGACCCCGTATGCCGTGTATGTGGGCCAGGATGCGCGTGCCTCGACCAAATATGCGGCGTATGTGAGCCAAAGCGGCCTGGGCATGCCCGACCGCGACTATTACCTGGAAGCCAAGCAGGCGGGCGTGAAGGAAAAATACCAGGCGCACGTGGAAAAAATGCTGGCCATGGCGGGCGACAAGAACGCCGCCGCCCGCGCCAAGGCCGTCGTTGCCCTGGAAACGGCTCTGGCCGAAGTGCAATGGACCAAGGTCGAGAACCGCGACCCCGTCAAACGCTACAACAAGACCGACATCAATAAACTGAACGACCTGACCCCGGGCTACGACCTGAAGTCGGGCCTGGCCGCCCTGGGCATCGCCAACAAGGTCGATTACGTCATCGTCAACCAGCCGAGCTACCTGGCCGGCTACGACAAGGTGCTGGCCGCCACCGACCTGGATACCCTGAAAGCGTATTTCGAATGGCAGTTGCTGCGCAGCTACGCCAGCTACCTGTCGAAAAACTTCGTCGACGAGAGCTTTGCCTTCTACGGCACGGTACTGAGCGGCGTGACGGAAAACCAGCCGCGCTGGAAGCGTGGCGTGGGTGCCGTCGAAGGCGTGCTGGGTGAAGCCGTCGGTAAGCTGTATGTGGCGCAATATTTCCCGGCCGAGCGCAAGGCGCACATGCAGGAACTGGTGAAAAACGTGCTGGCCGCCTACAAGGACAGCATCGACACCCTGGACTGGATGAGCCCGGAGACCAAGAAAGAAGCGCAAGCCAAGCTGGCCAAGTTCACGCCGAAGATCGCGTATCCGAACAAATGGCGCGATTACACGAAGCTGCAAATCGTCCAGGGCGACCTGGTGGGCAACATGATGCGCGCCGCCAACTTCGGTTCCGCGCGCCAGGTGGCCAAGCTCGGCAAACCGATCGACCGCGAAGAGTGGGGCATGACGCCGCAAACGGTGAACGCCTATTACAGCTCGACGATGAATGAAATCGTCTTCCCCGCCTCCATCCTGCAGCCGCCGTTTTTTGACGCCAACGCGGACGATGCCGTCAACTATGGCGCCATCGGCGCCGTCATCGGTCATGAAATCAGCCACGGCTTCGACGACAAGGGCAGCCAGTCCGACGGCGACGGCAACCTGCGCGACTGGTGGACCCCGGCCGACCGCAAGAACTTTGCGGCCAAGGCCGACGCGCTGACCAAGCAGTACGACGGCTACAGCCCATTGCCGGGCTATCACGTCAACGGCGCGCTGACCCTGGGCGAAAACATCGCCGACAACTCGGGCGTGGCGATCGCCTATAAAGCGTACAAGATCTCGCTGGGCGGCAAGCCGGCGCCTGTGCTGGACGGCCTGACGGGCGACCAGCGCTTCTACATGGGCTTTGGCCAGGTGTGGCGCAGCAAGATGCGCGAAGCGCAGCAGATCGTGCAGATCAAGACCGACCCCCATTCGCCGGGCCAGTACCGCGCGAACGGCACCATGGTCAACCAGCCTGGCTTCTATGAAGCGTTTGGCGTGAAACCGGGCGACAAGATGTATGTCGCCCCGGAAAACCGCGTGATCATCTGGTAAGTGTCATCCGACATACCGATGGCGCTCACCATGTTGTCGGCTTACGCCCGCCGGGTTAAGCCGACCTACGTCATGTAAACGTTATCTTGTCACAACAAAAGAGACCACCGCGCGTGGTCTCTTTTGTATTTCTGTCAAAGTTCTTTCTGTCATTTCGGCCGGTATGCTACAGTCAAAAACCGGGCCAGAAGCCTAGGGCCTTCTGACCCTTATATTTCACACAATACAATATAGAGGACAACCGTGAATCGTTATTTGTTAAGTGCATTGACCCTGAGTTTGCTGGCTGGCGTGTCCGGCATGGCTGGCGCCGCTGATTCTGCCAAGAAAGCCGCCGCCGCTCCCGCCACGGCCGCCGCATCGGCCGCGCTGACCTCCGGCATCGCCATCGAATACGTCGACCCTGCCGTGCGCGCGCAGGACGATTTGTTCCAGCACCTGAACGGCAAATGGCTGGCGGAAACCGTGATTCCTGCTGACAAGTCGAGCTGGGGCAGCTTTGCCAAGCTGGCCGACGATACGCAAACGCAGCTGCGCGGCATCGTCGAAGGCGCTGCCGCCGACAAGGCCCGCGCGGCCGGTTCGAATGCGCAGAAAATCGGTGATTTCTATAACAGCTTCATGGATGAAGCCAAGCTGGAAAGCCTGGGCCTGACGCCCTTGAACGCGGAACTGGCGAAGATCGCCGCGCTGCAGGACAAGGCGGAGTTGCCTGCCGTGATCGCCCACTTCAGCAAGCTGGGCGTGACCTCGCCGTACGACTTCGGCATCCACCAGGACGCCAAGGATTCCACCAAATACGTGGCGGACATCGTGCAAAGCGGCCTGGGCCTGCCTGACCGCGATTACTACCTGGAAGAGGGCAAGGCCGATACGCGCGCCAAATACCTGGCCCACGTGGAAAAAATGCTCAGTTTGGCCGGCGACGCGAACGCGGCCGCGAATGCGAAAGCCATCCTCGCGCTGGAAACGGAGCTGGCCAAGGCGCAATGGAGCAATGTGCAGAACCGTGATCCCGTCAAGACCTACAACAAGGTGGAGCTGGCGAAACTGGCCGCCGTGGCGCCAGGCTACGACTGGGCCCGCTACCTGAAGGACACGGGCATCGCCGGCAAGGTCAATTATGTGATCGTCAGCCAGCCCAGCTACCTGAAAGGTTTTGCCGAGATCGCCAACAAGACGCCGCTGGAAACGTGGAAAGCCTATTTCCAGTGGCACTTGCTGCATGCTAACGCCGGTTACTTGCCGAAAGCCTACGTCGACGAAAACTTCGCGTTCTATGGCACCACCCTGACGGGCGTGACGGAAATGCGTCCGCGCTGGAAACGCGGCGTGGGCGCCGTCGAAGGCGCGCTGGGCGAAGCCGTCGGTCAATTGTACGTGGAGCAGTATTTCCCGGCCGAGCGCAAGGTGCGCATGGAAGCGCTGGTGAAAAACCTGATGACGGCCTACAAGCAAAGCATCGACAAGCTCGACTGGATGAGCCCTGTCACCAAGAAACAGGCGCAAATCAAGCTGGCCAAGTTCACCACCAAGATCGGCTACCCGAACAAATGGCGCGATTACTCGGGCCTGACGGTGGCGCCCGATGATTTGATCGGCAACATCCAGCGTTCGCACCTGCTCAATTACAATCGCGAATTGAACAAGCTGGGTCAGCCTATCGACCGCGACGAGTGGGGCATGACGCCGCAGACCGTGAACGCCTATTACAACCCGGAACTGAACGAAATCGTCTTCCCGGCTGCCATCCTGCAAGCGCCGTTCTTTGACGCCAAGGCGGACGACGCCGTCAACTACGGCGCCATCGGCGGCGTGATCGGCCATGAAATCAGCCACGGCTTCGACGACCAGGGCGCCCAGTACGACGGCGACGGCAATCTGCGCGACTGGTGGACCAAGGCCGACCATAAAAACTTCGCCAAGAAAACCAAGCAGCTGGTGGCGCAGTACAACGGCTTCAGCCCCGTCAAAGGCCACTTCGTCAACGGCGAACTGACCCTGGGCGAGAACATCGCCGACAATTCCGGCGTGGCAATTGCCTACAAGGCGTACAAATTGTCGCTGAACGGCAAGCAAGCCCCCGTCATCGACGGTTTCACGGGCGAACAGCGCTTCTACGCGGGCTTTGCCCAGGTATGGCGCATGAAGATGCGTGAAGCGCAGCAACTGGTGTTGCTGAAAACGGACCCGCATTCGCCAGGCCAGTTCCGCGCCAACGGCACCATGCGCAACCAGCCAGGTTTCTATCAAGCCTTCGACGTGAAACCTGGCGACAAGATGTATCTGCCGCCGAAAGACCGCGTCATCATGTGGTAAGACGCTAAGTAATCCTCGGGGAAATTAGTGTGAATTTATGACGAATAGAACCGGATGCTATGCAAGGCGCTCACTGCGACGCAGTGCGAGCACTGCTAGCGGCGAGCAAGCCTCGTCGGCCACCTTGCAGAGCGCCGGTTATAGAAGTCAGAAATCACAATAATTTATTGGGGGTTACTTAGTTCAAGGCATAAGTTGCCAGCCGCCCCGCGCAAGCCGGGCGGCTTTTTTACGGCCTGATGTAACGCAAACGCCGGGCGAAAAAAAACCGCCCCTGCGGGCGGTTCCTCGATACGGGTGCTGCGCTGCTTACTTGGCAGGCTCGGCGGCTGGTGCACTGGCGCCGTCAGCGGCTGCGGCCGGTGCCGGCACTTCCGGTTCCTTGAACTTGCCGCCCGACGCGTTGGCGATGTAGACCACGGCGCGCGCCACTTCCACATCGTCGAGGTCGGGATTGCCGCCCTTGGCCGGCATCGCGCGCAGGCCTTCGATCGCGTGTTTCAGGACCGTATCGTAGCCCTGGGCCAGGCGGGCCGACCAGCTGCCCGCATCGCCAAATTTCGGTGCACCGGCCACGCCGGCGCCATGGCAGGCCACGCAGGTGGCCGTGTAGACGGCTTCACCGCTTTGCAGCACTTTCGGGCCGCTGGCATCCTTGAAGGTAAAGCCTTCATTGGCCACCGGGCTCAAGCGGGCATCGATGGCTTCCGGCGACTGGCTGTCCGTCCCGGCGCCCGTCAGTTTTTGCGCCGTGACGAACTGCACCAGCAGGATGATGCCGATGACGGTGACGAGGAAGAAGCCCGCTACGGCGGCAAGCAATTGTTTAGGCGTTTTGATCGCTGATTGTTGTTCGTTATGTGCGTCGCTCATGATGTCCTTAGTCCAGATTTGAAACTGATGGCCGTGTAAGGTAGCATTTTTACATGCTTGTATGTAAACCTTTATGAAACCCACAATTATAGGCACAAAAATTGAGCAGTGACATGCAATTGCCAGCGATACGACAGTTTCCGTAGACGTAGGTAAAGAAAAACGGTATCCTTCGCATCACTTCAGAAATTCCCCCTACGCGGCTGTAGCTCAGTGGATAGAGTATTGGCCTCCGAAGCCAAGGGTCGTGGGTTCGATCCCCGCCAGCCGCACCAAGATTTTCCTCATCGTATCCAGATCGTTTCTCCACCATGTCGCGGTTGATGGCACTGACTTTCTGTCGGCCTGTATCTGTTCGCCTTGCCGTTAAAACGTCGTGTCGTACTTGTCCTTGCACAAATTGTTATACTAATTTGGTTGCGTTTATTGCGTTTGCTTCGTAAGCTTCAATGGAAAGTAGGGAGGATGCCATGTCGAATGTGCTTGATCGTCTGGACAATAAAGAAGACCTGGAACTGGCGAAGGCGGCACAGCGCTGCCTGGTGAGTGCGCTTGATCATTCTCGTGCCGTGCAGATTGCGGTTCTGGAAGAGGGCGCGCAGGACTTGGGTGATGTTCCCTTGCTGCGTTTGCCGCCGAATGTGTTGCGCCTGTTTGCCGACGTCTTAGGTACCTTGGCCCAAGGTAAAGCCGTGACGGTCATGCCGAAGGAGCATGACGTGACGACACAGGAAGCGGCCATGTACCTGAATATGTCACGTCCCTACCTGGTGCGCCTGCTTGAGGCAGGGAAGATTCCCCATCATAAGGTGGGTACGCACAGGCGGCTGCGCTTTGAGGATGTGGTGCAGTACAAGGATGAGCGCAAACGGCGTTCGCAACAGGCCTTGCAGGCCTTGGCAGATCAGGCGCAGGAGCTTGAACTGGGGTACTGATGGCTGGATACTACCGTTACACTGCCGTCCTCGATGCCTGTGTGTTGTATCCGGCCCCCTTGCGCGATCTATTGAATCCCTCATATCCGCTACCGAATTGATTGCCACTTACGAAGCGCAAGGTTTGCCGCAGCTGGGCACGTTGCTGCGTTCCGCGGTCGCCTTGCTTTAGCGTCTGCTTCAGCAACCCGGCAATAGCCGCTCCACCGCTCCACCTCCCCTTTAAATACATGCCTCCGCGTCCTGGAGCGTGTACTGCCGTTTTTTTAGGCATGATCACGCCTGAAATGTCCCTGACGCCCCTGCCGTTGTCGCTTCACACCCTCCAAAGCCCCTCCACCGCCGATATCGAAATTGATATCAAAACAGTGGAAAAATTGATTGGAGAGATTATCGCCCAGCCCCTAAGATAAACGCCGAGCATGCGCACGACATGCAAGCGGCATAAAAAATATCAATACAATATCTGGAGATTCATGATGCGCAACGCCACCGGCCCGCTCGCGGCCACTTCCCCTCGTCCATTCACCTTGAAGGCAGCCGTTGCGGCATTGGCCGGTATTGGCTTGCTGAGCACGGCTTCGGTCCGGGCGCAGGATGCGGTGGCGGCCGATGCCGGTGCCGAGCCTGTCGCGGAAGTGGCTGTCGTGACCGTCAGCGGCGTGCGCCGTTCGGCGCAAAACTCGCAGCAGATCAAGATGCGCTCGGACCAGGTCATCGATTCCATCGTGGCCGACGACATCGGCAAGTTTCCGGACAATAACGTGGCCGAGACCCTGGCGCGCATTTCCGGCATCCAGATCCGCCGCGATTCGGGCGAAGCGAGCGCCGTCATGATCCGCGGCTTGCGCGATGTCACGACCCTGCTCAACGGCCGCGAACTGTTCACCACCACGGGCCGCTACGTCAACCTGGCCGACATTCCCGCCACCATGCTGCAGCGCGTGGACGTGTACAAGTCGCAGGGCGCGGACCAGGTCGAAGGCGGCGTGGCCGGCATCATCGACGTGCGCACGAATCGCCCGTTCGATTTCAAGGAGTTCACCGCCAGCGTCAACGCGCGCGCCGTCTACAGCGACAAATCCAGGGCCACCGATCCGAACATCAGCGGCATGCTGTCGAACCGCTGGAGGACGGGCATCGGTGAAGTGGGCGCGCTGCTGGGCTTGTCGCAGCAGCAGCACCGTTACCATGAGGAGCGCGCGTTCAGTACGGCCCCCGTGGATAAAAGTTTCCTGTCGCCGGGTTTGACGGGGCCGGACCAGGTGGGCTTGCTGCCGATCAAGGGCGACCGCCGCCGCAGCACCGCCAATGCCGTGCTGCAATGGCGTCCGAACGCCGACGTCGAACTGTACGCCGAAGGCATGGCCACGCGCTTCCTGCTCGATGCCGAATCCGACTACTTTGTCGGCTTGCCCTGGTGGGGCACGCCCGTGTCGGCCACCAAAATTCCCGGCAGCAACCAGCTGCAAACGCTGACCTCCAAAAACGTCAACACCATCATGTCGACGCAGGCGAACAAGAACCAGACCAAGACGCATCAGTTTGCCGTGGGCGGTTTGTGGGATATCAATCCGGAATGGCGTTTCACGTCGGAAGTGGCCAGCACCAAAAGCAGCTATACCTGGCGCAACCCGATCCTCGATGCGATCACCGTCGTGCCGAACGCCAGCATCAATACCAACCGGAACGGCACCCTGCACGTCGACTACACGGGCATCGATCTGCAAGACCCGTCGAACTACTATCTGAAGGGCTTTTTCGACCGCTACGGCAAAGACAAGGGCAGCGCGAACGATGTGCGCGCCGACCTGGCGTACACGCCGAGTGCCGGCGGTATCTTCAAGGAAATCAGCGTCGGCGTGCGCGGCGTCAAGCGCGAAGCCGAATCGATCAAGAGCTTCGAAGGCAATGCGGAAGCTCCGGACGTGTCCGGCGCGGCGTTTCCGTTCAGCCGCCAGAGCGTGACGTCGATTCCCGGCTTGAATTGCCTGTCGGAACCAATGTCCAGTGGCGGTCCCGACTATGGCTTGAAGCAGTGGTACACGCCATGCGCCAGCTTCCTGCTCAATAACACGGGTACCATCCGCCAAGCCGTCACGGGCAGCAGCGCGGCGCGCGCCATGGACCCGGGCTCGTTCTTCAAGGATACGGAAAAGACGTATTCCATCTACACCAAGGCGAAGATCGCTTTTAAACTGGGCGCCTACCCCGTCGACGGCACCGTCGGCGTGCGCGTCGTGCGCACGGAGCAAAGCCTGCAAGGCAACAGTTCGCAGGATGGCGTCTACACGCCCGTCATCAGCGACACGGCCAGCACCGACGTGTTGCCCAGCGTGGCGCTGAAAATCAAGCTGCGCGCCGACCTGGTCGGCCGCTTCGCTGCGGGCCGCACGATCAGCCGCCCCGGCTTTGCCCAGCTGAACCCGGGCGTGGCTCTGGTCAATTCGACGGAAACGGTGAAGGCGACGGGCGCGGGCGGCAATCCGAATCTGAAACCGGTGACGGGCGACAATGTCGATGCGGCACTGGAATGGTATTTCGCGCCGGCCGGTTCCGTCACGGCCACCGTGTTCCACCACAAGTTCGACGGCTATATCCAGCAACGCATTGCCAGCGAAACCATCGCCGGCAAGACTTATGACGTGGACCGTCCGTACAACACGGCCGCCGGCAAGCTGCAAGGCCTGGAAATTGGCTACCAGCAGTTTTATGACGGCTTGCCGGGTATCTTGAGCGGCCTGGGCTTGCAGGCGAACGGCACTTACATGAGCGGCACCACCGACGACGAGACGGGCAGCCATGCCATCACGGGCGTGTCGCGCTATGCCTACAACCTGGTCGTGCTGTACGAAAAGGACGCCTGGTCGGGCCGCCTGGCTTACAACTGGCGCTCGAAATTCATCGACAGCTACAAGCAGGGCGGCCCCGGCCTGGACTTGAAAGTGGCGCCGACGGCCCAGCTTGACGGTTCGCTGTCATACAAGATCAACGAGCAGTTCACCGTGACCCTCGATGGGAATAACTTGCTCGACACCAAGTTCAAGGATTACTGGAACGAGCCGGGCGTGTATGCGCGCGATACGCGGCGCTATGACCGGACCGTTGGCGTATCACTGCGCTGGAAAATGTAAGTTGATCACATCGTAAAAAATCAAGGGCGTTGCCATGGTTTCGGCCGGCAACGCCCCTGTCAGTTGGGCAGTCACGCACGATTCATCATCAAAAGAATGGACGGAAAGCATGGAGACGCAAAAATTATCCACCGTTGAAAAGGTCGGCTTCGGCGCCGGCGACATGGCGCTCAATGTCGTCATCTCGTCGATGATGCTGATCATCACCTTTTTCTATACCGATATCTATGGCTTGAAAACCACGGACCTGGCCCTGCTGTTCGTGGCCGTGAAAGTCATCGGCGCCATCGCCGACCTGGTCATGGGCCAGATCACCGACCGCTACAGCTTTGCCTCGGGCCGCTACCGCCCGTATCTGCTGTGGCTGGCCGTGCCGTACGGCGTCAGCGTCTTCTTCGTCTTCAGCACGCCCGAGTGGCAGTATGACGCCAAGCTGATCTGGGCATATTCGACGTATATTTTGATGACCATCATGACGGCTGGCGTGGGCATTCCCTACATTTCCCTGATCAGCGGCCTGACCAGCGACCCCCAGGACCGCCTGTCGGCCAACGGCTACCGCCTGTTCTTCGCCAAGATCGGCGCCTTCATGGTGACCATCGTCGTGCCTATCCTGTCGCAGCGCTGGGGCGGCGGCAACCCGGCCGTCGGCTATCAGGCGGCCATGGCCGTGATGGCCGTCATGGGCGTGGCCCTGTTCCTGTTCTGCTATTTCTCCACCACCGAGCGCGTGGTGCACGTGGTGGAAAAGCAATCGTTGCTGGCGCAGTTGAAAGTGCTGCTGCAGAACGACCAGTGGCTGGTACTGTGCGGTGTGTGCGTCACGGGCACCATCGGCTACGTGGTGCGCGGCTCCGTCGCCATTTATTACGCGAAATACTATCTGGGCGGCAGCACGGAAACGGTGGCCGCTTTCCTCACGACCGGCGTGGTGGCCGCCATCCTTGCCATGATCGCCTCGACCTGGATCACCAAGTTTTACTGCAAGGTAAAGCTGTTCCGCTACACGCAGATCGGCGTCGCACTGATCAGCCTGGCGATCTATTTCTTTGTGAAACCGAGCGACACCGTGCTGGCCTTCGCGCTGTATTTCCTGCTGTCCTTTGTCGTGGACTTGCATGCGCCCGTGTTCTGGTCGGCCATCGCGGAAACCATCGATTACGGTCAAGTCAAGACGGGCAAGCGCGTCTCCGGCTTCGCCTTTGGCGGCATCTCCGTCTGCCAGAAGGCGGGCATGGCGGTGGCGGGCGGCCTGGTGGGCGTGCTGCTCGCGTATTTCGACTACCAGCCCAACCATGAGCAAACGCAATTCGCCCTGAACGGCATCGCCCTGATGCTGTCGATCATCCCCGGCTTCTTCCACCTGTTGATGGGCTTGCTGATGTTCAAGTACCGCATCAGCGACAGCTATTACACGGGCGTGAAAACCGAAATGCACAAGCGCGGCTACGTGGCTGCGTAAGAATAATTGAATGGAGCAAGCAACATGGCAGACGTCTTGACCCCGCTGATCGAACAGCGCGCCGACCCGCATATCTACCGCCACAGCGACGGCTATTATTACTTCACGGCCTCCGTGCCCCAGTACGACCGCATCGAACTGCGCCGCGCCGCCAGCATCGCGGGCCTGGCCGACGCGCAAACGGTCGATGTGTGGCACAAGCCAGACACGGGACCGTACAGCGAACTGGTGTGGGCACCTGAGCTGCACTTCAACCAGGGCGCCTGGTATGTGTATTTTGCCGCCGCGCCGAGCTGCGAAATCAAACATAAACTTTTCCAGCACCGCATGTATGCGATCCGTAACACGAACGCCAACCCGCTGGAAGGCGAGTGGGAATTCATGGGACAGATCGACACGGGCATCGACACCTTCTGCCTGGACGCCACCACGTTCGAACACGACGGCGTGCTGTACTACCTGTGGGCGCAGAAGGATGTGGCCATCGAAGGCAATTCCAACCTCTACATCGCACCGATGGCCACGCCGTGGCAGCTGGCCGGCCCGCCCGTCATGCTGAGCAAGCCGGAATTCGACTGGGAAATCCGTGGCTTCTGGGTCAACGAGGGACCGTCCGTGCTGAAACGCAATGGCAAGATCTTCATCAGCTACTCGGCCAGCGCTACCGATGAAAACTATGCGATGGGTCTGCTGTGGGCTGACGAGTCCGCCGACTTGCTCGACCCGTTTTCCTGGACCAAGTCGCCTGATCCCGTGTTTGCCACCTGCTACGAGCACGGCATCTACGGCCCCGGCCACAACAGCTTTACCACGGCCGACGACGGCGACGGCGTATTGCTGGTGTACCATGCCCGCACCTACACGGAAATCGTCGGCGACCCGCTGTGGAACCCGGATCGTCACACCTTTGTGAAGCCGCTGCGCTGGGATGCGCAAGGCATGCCCGTGTTTGGCCGCTCATCGACCCTGTAACGTTCCGGACCCGACGCCATGACCCCAGTTGATTCTGTTTCAGTGACGCAAGCGCCGTTCGGCATCCTGCCCGATGGCCAACAAGTGACGGCCTTTACCCTGACGAACCGCCAGGGCATGCAGGTGAAAGTGCTCGACTTTGGCGCCATCATCAGCGAAATCCACGTGCCTGACCGCGACGGCCGCTTTGCCGACGTGGTGCTCGGTTTCGATCGCCTCGAACCGTATTTGCACAACAGCGCTTTCCTGGGCGCCGTCATCGGCCGTTACGGCAACCGCATCGCGGCGGGCCGTTTCAGTCTCGACGGCAAGGATTACCAGCTGGCCGTGAATAACCCGCCCAATCATTTGCATGGCGGCAACCAGGGCTTTCACCAGGTCATGTGGCAGGCCGCGCCGTTCGCGAACGATGACGCGGTGGGCATCACGTTCACGCGCAGCAGCCCGGACGGCGAAGATGGCTACCCGGGCAAGCTCGACGTCACCTTGACCTATGCACTGGACAACGACAATGCGCTGAGCCTGCGCTACCACGCCGTCACGGACCAGGCCACGCCCATCAACTTGACTAACCACAGCTATTTCAATCTGGCGGGGCAGGGCACTATCCTCGGCCATGTGCTGTCCGTCAACGCGGACCGCTACCTGCCCGTCGACGCGGGGTCGATTCCCACGGGCGAATTGGCGGACGTGGCCGGCACGCCGTTCGACTTGCGCCAGAGTACCGTCATCGGCGACAGCATCGCCTTGCCGCATGAACAGCTGCGCATCGGCCGCGGCTACGACCATAACTTCGTGCTGAATCAAAAGCCGGGGCAGTTGCTGAACCTGGCCGCCACCGTGCGCGAGCCGCAATCGGGGCGGGTGATGCAGGTGTACACACAGGAGCCGGGCATCCAGTTTTATTCGGGCAATTTCCTCGACGGCAGCCAGCACGGCAAGCGGGGCGCCAACAGTTATCGCAGCGCGCTGTGCCTGGAAACCCAGCATTTCCCGGATTCACCGAACCAGGCGCATTTCCCGAACACCATTTTGCGCCCGGGTCAGGTGTATCAGACGGAGACCGTGTACCGGTTTTCCGCAGATTAATCGTCTAACACCAAACGAAATCCGGGGACGTTCCCTGCGGGATCGGAATGCGCCCATTGGACGCATTCCCCCTCAGGGTACGCCGCCCAATACCTTTCACGCCCTGCCGCCATGCGCCCGCAGGGCGTTTTCATTGGCGCATGGTGATATCGTTTTCGATATCGGAACGCATTAAAAATTGATTGGAAAGGCATGGCAGGATTCTTTAGTATTCCAACATCGCTGCCCGGGCCGACGACCTTAGATCCGGCATGGCACAACCAGGAGAATGGCATGTCTGAGACAAAAAAGAAGGTAGCCCTGCGCTCGGCCGAGTGGTTCGGCTCGCAGGACAAGAACGGCTTCATGTACCGCAGCTGGATGAAAAACCAGGGCATACCTGACCATGAATTTCACGGCAAGCCCATCATCGGCATCTGCAATACCTGGTCCGAACTGACGCCCTGCAACGCGCATTTCCGCCAGCTGGCTGAACACGTCAAGCGCGGCATCCTGGAAGCGGGCGGTTTCCCAGTGGAATTCCCCGTCTTCTCGAACGGCGAATCGAATCTGCGCCCGACAGCCATGCTGACGCGCAACTTGGCCTCGATGGACGTGGAAGAATCGATCCGCGGCAATCCGATGGACGCCGTCGTGCTGCTGGTCGGCTGCGACAAGACGACACCGGCATTGCTGATGGGCGCGGCCAGCGTCGACATTCCCACCATCGTCGTCAGCGGCGGCCCCATGCTGAACGGCAAACTCAATGGCAAGGACATCGGTTCCGGCACGGCCGTATGGCAGCTGCACGAGCAGATGAAGGCGGGATCGATCACCTTGCACCAGTTCATGTCGGCCGAATCGGGCATGTCGCGCTCGGCCGGTACCTGCAACACCATGGGCACGGCTTCGACGATGGCCAGCATGGCCGAAGCGCTGGGCACGTCCTTGCCGCACAACGCGGCCATCCCAGCCGTCGATTCGCGCCGCTACGTGCTGGCGCACATGTCGGGCATCCGCATCGTTGAAATGGTGCACGAAGACCTGCGCCTGTCGAAAGTGCTGACGCGCGAGGCATTTGAAAACGCCATCAAGGTCAATGCGGCCATCGGCGGCTCGACCAATGCCGTAATCCACCTGAAGGCGATTGCCGGACGCATCGGCGTGCCTTTGGAACTGGAAGACTGGACGAAAACGGGCCGCGGCACGCCGACCATCGTCGACCTGCTGCCGTCGGGCCGTTTCCTGATGGAAGAGTTTTACTACGCGGGCGGCTTGCCGGCCGTGATACGCCGCCTGGGCGAGGGCGATTTGCTGCCGCACAAGAATGCGCTGACCGTCAACGGCAAGTCGATCTGGGACAACTGCGTCGAAGCGCCGATCTACAACGACGAAGTGGTGCGCACCCTGGACAACCCGTTGCTGGCCGATGGCGGCATCTGCGTGCTGCGCGGCAACCTGGCACCGCGCGGCGCCGTGCTGAAACCATCGGCCGCCTCGCCGCATTTGATGCAGCACCGGGGCAAGGCCGTCGTCTTCGAGGATTTCGAGCACTATAAATCGCGCATCCTCGATCCGGACCTCGACGTGGACGCCAATTCCGTGCTGGTGATGAAAAATTGCGGCCCGAAAGGTTATCCGGGCATGGCGGAAGTGGGCAATATGGGCTTGCCGCCGAAACTGCTGGCGCAAGGCATCACCGACATGGTGCGCATTTCGGATGCGCGCATGAGCGGCACGGCCTACGGCACCGTCGTGCTGCACGTGGCGCCGGAAGCCATGGCGGGCGGCCCGCTGGGCATTGTGCGCGACGGCGACATGATCGCCCTCGATTGCCACGCCGGCAGCCTGAACATCGACATCAGCGACGCGGAAATAGCCGAGCGCCTGGCGGCCCGCGAACTGGGCAGCGCGCCCGGCCCGAAGAGCGGCTACCAGCAGCTGTACATCGAACACGTGTTGCAGGCCGACGAAGGCTGCGATTTCGACTTCCTGGTCGGCAATCGCGGTTCCGCCGTGCCGCGCCACTCACATTAAGCGGAGAATCCCATGCTGTTGCTGCAATTTACGAATGAACATGGCGGCCGCCTCGTCGGTCTGCTGCAAGACGACCAGATCCGCGTCATTGAAGGCTACAACACGACGTATGCGCTGGCGCAAGACGCCATCCGCAAGCGTATCAATCTGGCGGAACTGGTGAACGCCAGCGTCGGCAACACCACGCATGCGTATGCGGACGTGGCCGCCAGCGGCCGCCTGCTGGCGCCGCTCGACCATGCGGACGAGGCGCACTGCTACGTGACGGGCACGGGCCTGACCCATTTGGGCAGCGCCGGCGCGCGCGACGCCATGCACAAGAAGATCGGCGGCGACGCCGAATCCTTGAGCGACTCGATGAAAATGTTCCGCCTGGGCGTGGAAGGCGGCAAGCCCGCCGACGGCACGGCCGGCGCCCAGCCCGAGTGGTTCTACAAGGGCGACGGCTCCATCGTGCGCGCTGGCGGCCAGCCCCTGCGCATGCCGGACTTTGCCCTCGATGGCGGCGAAGAGCCTGAAATTGCCGGCCTGTACGTGATCGGCGATGACGGCCAGCCCTACCGGGTCGGCTACGCCATCGGCAATGAATTCTCGGACCACGTGACGGAACGCCAGAACTATCTGTACCTGGCCCACTCGAAGCTGCGCGTCTGCAGCGTGGGCCCGGCCCTGCTGGTGGGCGAATTGCCCGCGCATATCGCCGGCACCTCGCGCGTGCTCGATACGGCCGGCAATGTGCGCTGGGAAAAAGCGTTCGTCAGCGGCGAAGACAATATGTCGCACACGATCGCCAACCTCGAGCACCATCACTTCAAGTATCCGCTGTTCAAGCGCCCTGGCGACGTGCACGTGCACTTCTTCGGCACGGCCACCCTGAGCTTTGCCGATGGCGTGAGCGTGGCGCCGGGCGAAACCTTTGAAATCGAAGCGCCGGCCTTTGGCCCTGCCTTGCGCAACCGCCTCGACGTCTTCCCAACCGAATTTGCGAAAGTGAGCACATTATGAGTTTCAATATCACCGGTGATGCATTGATCGGCGGCGTCGCCGTCAAGGGCAATGGCGGCTCCTTCGAAGCGTGGGACCCGGCCGCGCGCGCGCACATCGCGCCCGCCTTCCACATGGTTGACGTAGCGCAAATCGACGAAGCCTGCCGTCTGGCGCAAGCCGCGTTCGACCCGTTTCGCGCCACCAGCGATGCGCAGCGTGCCGACTTCCTCGACACCATCGCCGCGCAAATCCTGGAACTGGGCGATGATTTGATCGTGCGCGCCATGACGGAAAGCGGCTTGCCGCGCGCGCGCCTGGAAGGCGAACGCGGCCGCACCGTCGGTCAATTAAAACTGTTTGCGGGCTTGCTGCGCGAGGGTTCCTGGACCGATGCACGCATCGATTCGGCCTTGCCCGACCGCGTGCCGCCGCGTCCTGATTTGCGCTTGCGCATGATCGGCCTGGGCCCCGTCGCCGTGTTTGCGGCCAGTAACTTCCCGCTGGCCTTCTCCGTGGCCGGCGGCGATACGGCCTCGGCCTTGGCTGCCGGCTGCCCCGTCGTCCTGAAAGCCCATTCGGCCCATCCCGGCACGTCCGAGCTGGTGGCGCGCGCCATCGTCAAGGCGATTGAACTCTGCAAGCTGCCGGCAGGCGTGTTCGCCCTGCTGACGGGCACGGGCAACGGTATCGGCCAGGCGCTGGTCGCCCATCCGGCCATCCAGGCCGTGGGCTTTACGGGTTCGCGTTCGGGCGGTATCGCCCTGATGAAGGTGGCGGCCGAACGTCCGCAGCCGATCCCCGTGTATGCGGAAATGAGCAGCATCAACCCCGTGTTCGTGCTGCCGCAAGCCTTGGCTGCCCGTGGCGCGGCGATCGCCAGCGGTTTTGCCGCCTCGCTGACGATGGGCGTGGGCCAGTTCTGCACCAATCCCGGCCTCGTGCTGGGCCTGGAAGGCCCTGACTTCACGGCGTTTGCCGCCGCTGCCGCCGAAGCGCTGGCGCCGGCCCCGGCCGCCACCATGTTGACGGCCGGTATCGCCAGCAGCTATGCCAAGGGCGTCGCCGCGCTGGCGCAGCACGCCGATGTGACGCCGCTGGTGCAAAACACGGGCGAGGAAGGCAAGGGCGCCGCCGCCCTGTTCGTCACCTCGGGCGAGGCCTTCCTGGCCAGGCACGATTTGCGCGATGAAGTGTTCGGTCCCGCCTCCCTGCTGGTGGCGTGCCGCGACATGGAGCAAATGCTGGCGATCACGGAAAGCCTGGAAGGCCAGCTGACGGCCACCTTGCAGATGGATGCGGGCGACCTGGAAGACGCGCGCCGTTTGCTGCCCGTGCTGGAACGCCGCGTGGGCCGCATCCTGGCCAACGGTTTCCCGACGGGCGTGGAAGTGTCGACGGCCATGGTGCACGGCGGCCCGTTCCCGGCCACCTCGGACGGCCGCAGCACCTCGGTAGGCACGGCGGCCATCAACCGCTTCCTGCGTCCCGTGTCGTACCAGAACCTGCCGCAGGACTTGCTGCCGGAGTCGCTGCGCGATGATAATCCGCTCAGTATCTGGCGCCGCAAGGACGGCGTGTTGGGCAAGGAATAACAACACGGCGAGCCGCATATCGAATGCGGTACGCTGTGGTGCACGTGTACATAAAAATAAACAGGCGGAGACAAGATGAAGCAATTGGCGAAATATGGCAGCTTGCAGGGCAAGCGCGTGTTCATCACGGGCGGCGGCAGCGGCATCGGCGAATCCCTGGTGGCGGAGTTTGCCGCCCAGGGTGCGCTGGTGGCGTTTGTCGACATCGCCGTGGAAGCGAGCGAGGCCCTGTGCCGCCGCCTGGCTGAAGCGGGCATGACGGCGCCCCTGTTCCGCTATTGCGACATCACGGATATTCCGTCCTTGCAAGCCGTCATGGCGGAACTGGCGCAGAAGCTGGGCGACTTCGATATTCTCGTCAACAATGCCGCCAACGACCAGCGCCACCAGGCGCAGGACGTCACCCTGGAATACTGGAACGAGCGCATTGCGATCAATCAACGTCCCATGTTCTTCACCTGCCAGGCCGTCTTCGAAGGCATGAAGCGCAAGGGCGGCGGTTCCATCATTAACGTCAGCTCGATTTCCTGGCACATGAAGTCGGGCGGCTATCCTGTGTACGCCACCACCAAGGCGGCCGTCGTGGGCCTCACGCGGGGCCTGGCGCGCGATTACGGCGCTCACAATATCCGCGTCAACACGGTCACGCCCGGCTGGGTCATGACGCAGCGCCAGATCGAGCTGTGGGTCGACGACGCGGCGGAAGTGGAAATCAAGAAAAGCCAGTGCTTGCCCAATAAACTGATGCCGCAGGACATCGCCGCCATGGTGCTGTTCCTTGCGTCGGACGACGGCGCGATGTGCTCCTCCCAGGAATTCATCGTCGATGCCGGCTGGGTCTGACAAAACGTCCAGGGCGTTGTTGCCTTGCCTAGCCGTACTGTCGTACTGTCTTCGGCAAGGCGCCTAGCCCTGGACGTTTTGTCGGCCGCGGGCCTTCCCGCCTTACCCCATTCGTGTATGCCTCCCACTCCGTAGCCGGAGAGGCATCGCCACATCCATTGCCGGCTTGATCCCGGCCCTTGCTTTTCACTAAAAAACAGGAGACAGCATGAAATTCATCCATACCAGCATCGTGGCCCTCAGCCTGGCCATGGCCGTCGGCAGCGCCTTTGCCGCGCCCGTCAATGTCACCATCGACGTGGCCAGGCCCGGTTCCGTGATCAACAAGAACATCTACGGCCAGTTCGCTGAACACCTGGGCACCGGCATCTACGAAGGCATGTGGGTGGGGCCGGAGTCGCCGATCCCGAACACCAAGGGCTGGCGCAATGACGTGCTGGGCGCGCTGAAACAGTTGCACGTGCCGCTGGTGCGCTGGCCGGGCGGCTGCTTTGCCGATGAATACCACTGGAAGGATGGCATCGGCGCGCGCGACAAGCGCCCGACCAAGGTCAACACCAACTGGGGCGGCGTGGAAGAGTCGAATGCCGTCGGCACGCATGAATTCTTCGACCTGGCCGAGCTGCTGGGCGCACAGACCTATATCAACGGCAACCTCGGTTCCGGCACGCCGCAGGAAATGTCCGAATGGCTCGAATACATGACGTCGGACAGCAAATCGACCCTGGCCGAGCTGCGCCGCAAGAATGGCCGCGCCCAGCCGTACAAGGTCGATTATTTCGGCATCGGCAACGAAGCGTGGGGGTGCGGCGGCAACATGCGCCCGCAGTACTATGCCGACCTGTACAAGCACTATCACACCTTCATGAAGACGCCGGAAAGCGCGCGCCCGAAATTCATCGCCAGCGGCGGCAATGACGACGACATCAGCTGGTCCAGCACCCTGAGCCGCGAGATCAAGCCGAACATGATGGATGCCATCAGTTTCCACTACTACACGGTGCCGACCGGTGTGTGGGAAAAGAAGGGCTCCGCCACGGGCTTTGGCGAAAATGAGTGGATTTCCGCCCTGAGCCGCACCCTGCGCATCGATAGCTTGATCAAGAATAATCTCGCCGCCATCGACAAGAACGACCCGTCGAAAAAGACGGGCCTGTACGTCGATGAATGGGGCACTTGGTACGACGTGGAGCCGGGCACCAACACGGGTTTCCTGTTCCAGCAAAACAGCTTGCGCGATGCGCTCGTGGCCGCCTTGAACTTCAATATCTTCCATGCCCACGCGGACAGGGTGCGCATGACGAATATCGCGCAAATGGTCAACGTGCTGCAGGCCATGATCATCACGGACAAGGACAAATATTTCCTCACGCCTACGTATCACGCGTTTGAAATGTACGTGCCGTTTCAAGATGCCACGTCCTTGCCGGTTGCCATTAGCGGCAATGGCAAGTACAGCCTGGGCAAGGTCAGCATTCCTGAAGTGAGCGCCTCGGCCGCGCGCGCCAAGGATGGCAAGGTGTATCTGTCGCTGGTCAACACGAACCCGCACAAGGCCGTCGACGTGAGCGTGGCGCTGGCAGGTCAAAAAGTGACAGCCGTGAATGGCCGCGTGCTGACCGCAGGCAAGATGGATGCCGTCAACAGCTTTGCGCAACCGCAAGCCGTGCAGCCGGTGGCGTTCAATGCCCAGGCGCAAGGCGGCAAGCTGACCGTGTCGGTGCCCGCCAAGGCGGTGGTGGTGGTGGCGGTCGAATAAACCTGCCGGTTTTGATGTATCCAGCCGGCCCGCATGACGGGCCGGCTGGCCATGTGGAGAACACGATGCAATTTTCGACAATGATGGCCTTGGCGGCCATGCTTGCGTTCAGCCCCGTCCAGGCGGCCCAGGTCAGCGTGCACGACCCCGTGATGGCCAAGGAAGGCGACACGTATTATTTGTACAGCACGGGTCCCGGCATCACTTTCTACAGCTCGAGGAATATGCGCGACTGGCAGCCGGAAGGGCGCGTCTTCGCGGGCCAGCCGACCTGGGCCAAGACGGCCGCACCGTCGTTTGACGACCATATCTGGGCGCCCGACGTCCAGTTCCATGACGGCAAATATTACCTGTACTACTCGGTGTCCGGCTTCGGCAAGAACACGTCCGGCATCGGCGTAACCGTCAACACCACCCTGAATCCCCGCTCGCCCGATTACCGCTGGGTCGACCAGGGCATGCTGCTGCAATCGGTGCCCGAGCGCGACGAGTGGAATGCCATCGACTCGAACATCGTCATCGATGCCAAAGGCACGCCGTGGATGGCCTTCGGCTCGTTCTGGAACGGCATCAAGCTGGTGAAACTCAACGCCGACTGGAAAACCATTGCGGAACCGCAAGAGTGGCATTCGCTGGCGCGCCGCGCGCCGCTGCCGCCACGGGCAGGCGAATTCAAGCCCGCGCCCGAGGAAATCGAGGCGCCGTTCATCTTCCAGCGCGGCAACGATTACTTCCTCTTCGTCTCCTGGGGTTTGTGCTGCCAGAAGGAAAAAAGCACGTATCACTTGGCCGTGGGCCGTGCCAAGAGCGTGACGGGGCCGTATCTGGACAAGGATGGCCGCGACATGGCGCAGGGCGGCGGCACGGTGGTATTGAAAGGCGACAAGGATTGGCAGGGACTGGGCCACAACAGCGCCTACACGTTCGATGGCAACGATTACCTGGTGCTGCACGCCTACGAAACGGCGGACAACTATTTGCAGAAGCTCAAGATATTGCCCATGACGTGGGACAAGGAGGGCTGGCCGCAGGTGGACCCGCGCGACTTGAACCGCTACCAGAGCCGCGAATTGCCGGCCGCCAAACGGTAAGCGGAGCAGGGGATGGGCGGCAGGTGATACGTAAATCGGTATCGCAAGCGAAAAAGAATTGATTGGATGGCTATGTTGCTTTCTCCTACCATGGGTTCATAAAAAACCGCCCATCCGGCATCCGGCTGTGATGGTATTCCAAAAAAAAACTGGAGACAAGAATGAAATTGACACGCCGTACACTCCTCGCCAGCGCCATGCTGCTGGCCGCTTCCGCCACCACCTTCGCTACCTCGTCCGCGTTTGCCGCCAAGCCTCTCGTCATGGGCTTTTCGCAGGTAGGCGCCGAGAGCGAATGGCGCACCGCCAATACCGTCTCCATCAAGGAGGCGGCCAAGAAAGATGGCGTCACCCTGAAATTTGCCGATGCGCAGCAAAAACAGGAAAACCAGGTCAAGGCCCTGCGCTCGTTCATCGCGCAAAAGGTCGACGTGATCGCCTTCTCCCCGGTCGTGGAATCGGGCTGGGATACGGTGCTGCGCGAAGCCAAGGCTGCCAAGATCCCCGTCATCCTGACGGACCGCGCCGTTAACGTGGCCGATAAATCGCTGTACGTGACCTTCATCGGTTCCGATTTCGTGGAAGAGGGCCGCCGCGCCGGCCAGTGGCTGCTCGAGTACGCCAAGAAAACCCCGGACGCGCAACTGAACATCGTCGAATTGCAAGGTACGGTCGGTTCCGCGCCGGCCATCGACCGCAAGGAAGGCTTCCAGGAAGTCATCGGCAAGAATCCCAAGCTGAAGATCATCCGTTCGCAAACGGGCGACTTTACGCGCGCCAAGGGCAAGGAAGTGATGGAAGCGTTCCTCAAGGCGGAAGGCAAGAAGATCAACGTGCTCTACGCGCACAATGACGACATGGCCATCGGCGCCATCCAGGCCATTGAAGAAGCGGGCATGAAACCGGGCAAGGACATCATCATCATCTCCATCGATGGCGTCAAAGGCGCGTTCGAAGCCATGATCGCCGGCAAGCTGAACGTCACCGTCGAGTGCAGCCCGCTGCTGGGCCCGCAACTGATGTCCATCGCCCGCGATGTGGTGGCCGGCAAACCCGTGCCAGCGCGCATCACGACGGTGGAAGGCGTGTTCCCTGCCGAGGTGGCCGCCAAGGAATTTCCGAACCGTAAGTACTAAGCTTGCCGCATGATGAACACGCAAGCGCATCACACTGCCGCGCCAGCTCCCTTGCTGGAGTTGCGCGGCATCAGCAAAGCCTTTCCCGGCGTCAAAGCCCTCAGCGATGTTGCCCTGCGCCTGTATCCGGGCGAAGTGCACACTTTGATGGGGCAGAACGGCGCGGGAAAGTCGACCCTGATCAAGGTGCTGACGGGCGTCTACACGCCCGACAGCGGCCAGATTCTGTTTGACGGCAAGCCCATCGCCCCCGCCTCCACCTCGGATGCGCAGGCGCTCGGCATCAGCACCGTGTACCAGGAAGTCAATCTGTGTCCGAACCTGTCGGTGGCGGAAAACATCTTTATCGGCCGCTACCCGCGCCGTTTTGGGGCTATCGACTGGCGTGCCATGCAGCAACAGGCGCGTGCCTTGCTGCAGCAATTGCAGATCGATATCGATGTCACGGCGCAACTGTCCAGTTTTCCGCTGGCCATCCAGCAAATGGTGGCCATTTCGCGCGCGCTGAATATTTCTGCCCGCGTGCTGATCCTCGACGAACCCACGTCCAGCCTGGACGAGGCGGAAGTCCATCTGCTGTTTTCCGTGCTGCGCCGCCTGCGCGAGCAGGGCATGGCGATCCTGTTCGTGACGCACTTCCTCGACCAGACCTACGCCATTTCCGACCGCATCACGGTCATGCGCAACGGCGAGCGCGAAGGCGAATACGCGTGCAGCGAACTGTCGCGCCTGGCGCTGGTGAACAAGATGATCGGCGTGGCGGCCGATACCGTGGCGCAAGAGCTTGATCTGGCGCAAGAAGCGGGCGCCGCCAGCTTCGGCCCGACTGTGCTGGAAGCAACAGGACTGGGCCGCAAGGGCGCCTTGCTGCCCATGGATTTCCACATCCGCCAGGGTGAATTGCTGGGCCTGGCGGGTTTGCTCGGTTCAGGCCGCACGGAACTGGCGCGCTTGCTGTTTGGCGCAGACAAGGCGGACTCGGGCACGATCACCATGCATGGCCAGCCGCGCCAGTTCGCCGTGCCGCGCGACGCGATTGCCCGCGATATCGGTTTTTGCTCGGAAGACCGCAAGCACGAGGGGGCGATTTTGTCGCTGTCCGTGCGCGAAAACATCATCCTGGCCTTGCAAGCCCGTACGGGCTTGCTGCGCGCCATCCCGTTCAAACGCCAGCAGGCGCTGGCCGACGAATATGTGAAAGCGCTGGGCATCAAGACGGCCAGCATCGAAACGCCGATCGGCAGCCTGTCGGGCGGCAATCAGCAGAAGGCCTTGCTGGCGCGCTGGCTGGTGACCTCGCCCGCCATGCTGATTCTCGACGAACCGACGCGCGGCATCGACGTGCGCGCCAAGCAGGAAATCATGAGTTATGTCAGCAAGCTGTGCCGCAAGGGCATGGCGATTCTGTTCATCTCGTCCGAATTGCCCGAAGTGCTGCGCTGCAGCGACCGTATTGTCGTCATGCGCGACCGCAAGGCCTGCGGCGACTATGCGCGGGGCGAGCTCGATGACAGTTCCGTGCTGCAAGTGATTGCCGGAGAGACAGCATGAGCATGACCACACCGTCGCCCGCCACCCCTGCGGCGCGGGCGGCTGCCACCACGGATTCTTCCATTGTGCATACCGTTTTACACCACCCCCTGAGCCGGCCCCTGGCCGCGCTGTGCTTGCTGCTGCTGGTCGATCTTTTTGCCATCCCCGGCTTTTTCCATCTGGAAGTGCGCGATGGCCACCTGTACGGCAGCGTGATCGACATCGTCAACCGCGCCGCACCGCTGATGCTGGCCGCGCTGGGCATGACCCTCGTCATCGCCACGCGCGGCATCGACATTTCCGTGGGCGCCGTCGTGGCCCTGTCGGGCACCGTGGCCGCCATGCTGATCGGCGGCACCATGGTGATGGACAACGGCGTGCCCACTTACGTCAGCAACATCCCCATGGGCTGGGCCCTGGCGGCGGCGCTGGGCGCGGCCCTGCTGTGCGGCGCCTGGAACGGCGTGCTGGTGGCTGGCCTGGGCTTGCAGCCCATCGTCGCCACCCTGATCCTGATGGTGGCGGGGCGTGGCCTGGCGCAATTGCTGACCGATGGCCAGATCGTCACCGTCTACTATCAGCCGTTCTTTTTCATCGGCAGCGGCTACCTGTTCGGCTTGCCGTTCTCCCTGTTCCTCGTCGCGGCCGTGTTTATCATCACCGCCGTGCTGATGCGGAAAACCGCTTTGGGCCTGTTCATCCAGGCCGTCGGCATCAACCCCGTCGCCGCGCGTCTGGCCGGCATCCGGACGGCGACATTGATTTTCTTTGTCTACGTGTTTTGCGCCGCCTGCGCGGGCTTGTCGGGCTTGATGATCAGCTCGAACATCAAGAGCGCGGACGCGAACAATGCGGGCCTGATGCTGGAACTCGACGCCATCCTGGCCGTCACCTTGGGCGGCACGTCCCTGGCCGGCGGCAAGTTCAGCTTGGTCGGCAGCATGATAGGCGCGCTCATCATTCAGACCCTGACCTACACGATCTATTCGCTCGGCGTGCCGCCCGAAGTGAACATGGTCGTCAAGTCGGTCGTCGTCTTCCTCGTCTGCCTGTCGCAATCGTCGGAATTCAAGCAATTGCTGCATCGGAGAAAAGCATGAAGGGCTTGCTGCACACCCCGTATTTCACCTCGCTCGTCACGGTCTTGCTGCTGGTGGTGATGCTGGGCCTGGGCGGCGCCGCCTATCCGGGCTTGCTGTCGACGCAAGTGATCTTTAACCTGTTGATCGATAACGCCTTTTTGCTGGTGATCGCCGTCGGCATGACCTTCGTCATCGTTTCCGGCGGCATCGACCTGTCCGTCGGTTCCGTGTTGGCCCTGTCGACCATGATCGCCGCCTGGCTGCTGAACGTGGCGCACTGGCCGCCGCTCCTGGTGATCGTCACCGTGCTGGCGCTGGGCACCGTGTTTGGCGCCGGCATGGGCGCGCTGATCCATTATTTCAAGTTGCAGCCCTTCATCGTCACCCTGGCCGGCATGTTTTTGGCGCGCGGACTGTGCTATTTGATCAGCATCAACTCCATCACCATCGACGATCCGCTGTTCGTCGCCATGTCGCAGACGCAACTGGGCTTTCTCGGCGGTTTTGTGTCGCCCGGCGTCGTCATCGCCGTGCTGACCCTGCTGCTGGCCATCTGGCTGGCGCACGCCACGCCGTTCGGCCGCGCCGTGTATGCGATCGGCGGCAATGAGCAGTCGGCCCTGATGATGGGCTTGCCCGTGGGCCGCACCAAGGTCTTCATTTATGCCTTCAGCGGCTTTTGTGCTTCGCTCGGCGGCGTGCTGTTTTCGTTCTACATGCTGTCCGGCTATGGCTTGCATGCGCAAGGCACGGAACTGGACGCGATTGCCGCCGTCGTCATCGGCGGCACCCTGCTCAGCGGCGGCTACGGCTATGTGGCGGGCGCCCTGTCCGGCGTGCTGGTGCTGGGCACCATCCAGACCCTGATCGCCTTCGACGGCACGCTCAGTTCGTGGTGGACCAAGATCGTCATCGGCGGCCTGCTGTTCGTCTTTTGCGTCGTGCAAAGACTGATGGCCATGGGCCAGAAAAATACCAACGGGAGTTAATCTGATGTTCAAGCAACACACACGTGCCGCCATCGGCATGGCGGCGGTGCTCGCCTGTGCGGCATGCGGCGCGCAGGCGGCCAACCCCATCGTGAAAAATATCTACACGGGCGATCCGGCCGCGCTGGTCGACAATGGCAGGGTTTATCTGTACGTGGGTCACGATGAAGCGAGCGCCACGGATACGGATTACCGCATGAACGAGTGGCGCGTGTATTCCTCGTGCGACATGGCGAACTGGACCGACCACGGCTCGCCCGTGCGCTTTTCCACTTTTGCCTGGGCCGGCAAGGATGCGTGGGCGGGCGACATCGTCAAGCGCGGCAGCAAGTATTATTTTTACTCGACCGTCGACCATAAAACCATCCCCGGCAAGGCCATCGGCGTGGCCGTGTCCGACAGCCCCACCGGCCCCTTCGTCGACGCGCGCGGCAGCGCCCTGATCACGAATGACATGACGAAACAGACGGCGATCCCGTGGGACGACATCGACCCGGCCGTCTTCATCGATACGGATGGCCAGGCCTACATTTATTGGGGCAACACGGTCTTGAAATACGCCAAGCTCAAGGCCAACATGACGGAGCTCGACGGTCCGATATTGACCTTAGGCATGGATGCGTTTACGGAAGCGGCCTATATGCACAAGCATGCGGGCACGTATTACCTGTCGTACTCGCGTAACTTCCCGGAAGAAACGGCATATTCGACGGGACCCACGCCCACGGGGCCGTGGCATTTCCGTGGCGCCATCATGGACAAGAATGCCGTCGTGAAAACCATCCACCAGGCCATCATCGAGTTCAACGGCAAGTCCTACATCTTCTATCACAACGACAAGTTGCCCGGCGGCGGCGAATACCGGCGCTCCGTGGCCGTGGAAGAGCTGAAATACAAGCCGGACGGCACGATCGAATTCATCCAGCAAACGGCTGGCCCGGCCGCCAACCCGAGCGCCGCCTGCAAGGCATCGTGACCGCTCGTTGACGACGCTCAAAAAGGAGACACACCGATATCAATAAGATCGATATCAGTGAGAAACTGATATCGATCATGATATGATTTATTCATGGATACCCTCAACCCCAACTGGTTCTTGCGAGCCCGCCTGAAGACGCGGCAATTGCTGCTGTTGATCGCCCTTGACGAGCAGCGCAACATCCATCGCGCGGCGGAAGAATTGCACATGACGCAGCCGGCCGCGTCCAAGCAAATCAAGGATCTGGAAGAGATGCTGGACGTGCGCCTGTTCGACAGGTTGCCGCGCGGCATGGAGCCGACCATCTACGGCGAAACGATGATACGCCACGCGCGCATGGCCCTGACGAGTCTATCCTTGGCGCATGACGACATCGTCGCCCTGAAGTCAGGCCTGACGGGCCAGGTGGAAGTGGGCGTCATCATGACGCCGGCCATGGCCTTGCTGCCGCGCGCGATTGCCCGCATCAAGCAGCAGGCGCCGCTGATGCGCATCGGCGTGCACCTGGAGCACAGCAATACCCTGATGGACATGCTGCAGCACGGTACCCTGGATTTCATGATCGGGCGCATCCTGGAAAAGGAAAGCAGCGCCGGCCTCATCTATGAAGAATTGACGGAAGAGCCGGCCAGCGCCGTGGCGCGCAATGGCCATCCGCTGCTGTCGCGCAAGAATCTGCAATTGAAGGACCTGGCGGCCCAGCCGTGGATATTGCCGCCGCAAGGCAGCATCCTGCGCCACCGTTTCGACATGATGTTCCGCCGCGCCAGCCTGGAGCCGCCCGTCGACGTGGTCGACACGACGGCCTTGCTCTTGATCACGTCATTGCTGCAGCAGACGGATTCCCTGCACGTGATGCCGACGGAAGTCGCCCATTACTATGAATCGCTGAACGTGCTGAGCATTTTGCCCATCGAGCTACCGTGCAAGATGGATGCCTTCGGCATCATCCGCCAGCAGGATCATTTGCTGTCGCCGGGGGCGGATATGTTGTTGAAAGCGGTACGGGCGACGGCCGCCGACATGTATTGACCCGAGGCGGTGGTTGTGTCGGATTACGCGTTCCGCTAATCCGACCTACGCATGGTCCGGTGACTGGTAGGTCGGATTAGCCCGCAGGGCGTAATCCGACAATTGCCCGTTACGCCTAATCCGGCACCTCAAAGAAAAACAGCTGCACCAATCGTCCATTTTCCGGCGTGTCGCCAAACACATTGCTGATCGAGTGAAAGTAGTGGCCCTTGTACACGATCAACCGGTTGTGGCGCATCGGCACTTCCAGCAGCGCTTGCCAACTGTCGCGCTGTTCCTGTAAGTCGTTGAATTTCTGTACTTTACTGTTCGGCAGCCAGCGTTTCTGGAAATCCTTGAAGCTGGCGTAGCCGCCCGCTTTCACGTCCGCCTCGGGCAATCGCCGGTACCAGCCGCTGGGCTGGTGGCGCCAGAACGTGGTGCCGCCCTGGCACTGTTCGGGCGGGTTCAGATACAGCACGCCCGCATAGAAATTGAAGTTATTCCCCGTCTCGTTGTCCACGTGGATATCCGTGCGCGCCATCGCGTCCGCATAGCTGAGGCGATACGAGCCATTGTCGGGCGAAATGAAACGGATGGGGCGGCCCAGCGCCGTGGCGATGCGCTCCATGATGGCTTGACTGGGCTGGCCCGCCGTCTGGCTGCCCGGATAATTCTGTCCCGCATAGCGCTGCTGCTCGAACGGCAGCGCCAGCGCCTGCGCGCGCCAGGCGGCCGGATCGGGCAGGAAATCGTCGAGGATGTGCAGGTCGGTTTCACGGATAAAATCGTGCAGGGTGTCCGCGACATTGAGCGGCGTCAATGTTTCTGCCTGTTCCGCTTGCGGACTGGCAAAGCCGATGCAGCACGTTTGCGCCAGCGCCGGATGCAGCGCCAGGGCTTGCGCATAGCGGGCCAAGGCCAGTTCCTGCTGTCCCGTGCGGTAATACAGTTCGGCCAGGCCCTGCAGGGTTTGCCAGCGCTGGGGGCGCAGGGCGTGGGCACGTTCCAGTTCCGCGATGGTCTCCATCAGCCGCTGTTTCCCCATCAGCAATTCGGCATGGCTGATGGCGAAATCGTGTTCGTGCGGCGCCAGCCGCGCCGCCATGGCGTAGCTGGCCAGCGCCGCCTCGCTGTCCGTGCCGCGCAGCACGTTGCCGAGGTTGTAGTGGAACAGAGGGTTCTCCGGCTGCTGCCTGAGCGACAGTTTCAACAGGCCCAGGCCGAAGGCGCCCTGGCCCAGTTCCAGCATCGCCAGGCCCTGGAAATGCTGCGCTTCGGCCAGGGCCGGGTCTTGTTGATACGCGGCCTGGTAGGCGTTGATCGCTTCGATCAGCTTGCCTTGCTGCTGCAGTTGCCGGCCCTTGGCCAGCTGTTGTTCCGCCAGTGTCTGTTCGCCCATGTCGCTATCCCGATGCAATGTGGCGAACAGTGTAACCGAGCTCGTTCTACAGTGCCTGGCTGACAGGAATTTCCTGCCCGTTCAGCTTGATCGCCACCTTGACGATCTGCGCCTTGACCTGGTTGCTGGCCATGTCCGCTTCCTGGGCGTAGGCGTACACGATGATGGCGAAATCCTTGTAGCCGCTGCGCGCCGCCTCGATCTTGCGCGCCGCGTCCTGGTCCACCTTCAGCAGCGCGTAGCCGTCGCCGTTGGTAAATGCCAGCTTGTAGTCGCCGTTGTCGTACATGTAGTAATACGTGCCCGCTTCGGCGAACTTGGCGGGGAAGGCGGCCTTGTCCATCGCGTACGGCGACAGCGCGCCCTGGCCGTTGATCTGATAGCGCAGGTAGCGTTTCGTCTTCGCTTCATTGACCTTGGCGTCGATCTGCGGTTTCAGCGCGTCGAGCACTTCCTGCTTGCGGAAGGCGTCGTTGCTGCCCGCATATTCGCGCGAGACGCGCTGCGCCACGGCCGCATAGTCGGGCGGCACGCCGGACAGGGCGATGTAGCTGTACATCAGCTGGTTGCCGCTGGTGATGTCGACATAGCTGGCGCTTGGCGTGGCCGGGTCCGCTTGCGGCAGGCTGGCGGCCGCCGCTTTTACCTGGGCCTTGGCAGCCATGTCGGCCACGCTGGTGGCGGGCGCCGAGGCCGCAGGCGTTGCATGGTCGGAAGGCTTGCCGCAGGCAGTCAGCAGGACGGCGATGGCGAGCAGAGCGGGCAGGGTACGGTGCATGATATTTCCTTTAAGATCAGTTAAAAGGTAGTGTCGGTTTTAATTTTTAGGGTTGTGAAAGTCACGGCAGCGCTGAAAACCGTAGCGAGCAAGCCCAATGCCGGGTTGAGTAGCGGAACCGTACTTTATGTACGGTGAGCAACGCCGACCCGGAAGTGGGCTGCGCAGTAGGTTTTCAGTGCTTGCCTCCTAAGCGTTTGTATTCGCCTACGCCGTAAGCGGCCAGGACAATGCTGGCCGCCAGCACCAGGTAAAAGCCGATGCCGAACGACAGCCCCTGCCACACTTGTCCCAGCATTTCGCTGGCCATCTGTTCGGCCATGCGGGCCGCGCGGCTGCCCATGATGCCGCCCATGGCGTTGCCCGCGTCGCTGACGGCGCCCTTGATCTTGATGAACAGCAAGCTGCTGTGGACGATGATGAACAGCAGCGGCGCGCACTTGCCCAGCGCCGCTTTCGGGTGGTTGCTGGCCATGGTGGCGCAGCAGGCGGCAATGGCCAGCAGGAAGAAGAATTGGGCCGAGGTAAAACCGCTGCCGCCATCGCGGGCAAAACTTTCCAGGCTGTCGGCGGACAGGCCCAGCAGCTGCCAATAGGTGCGCGAGACGGAGGCGAACAAACGGATGCCGATGGTGTTGAAGATGAAGGCGCCGGCGATCAGCACGCCCAGGCTGGCCAGCACCTGGATGCCGAGCGCCGAGACGGCCCGGCCCCACAGTTGCTGGCCCTTGTCGCGCGCCAGCTTGGCGGCACCGGCCATGTCTTCCTGGGCCAGTTGCTGGGCGGGAATGGCCGTGACGGTGGCGAGGCCGCCGGCATCATCGAAGCGCACGTCGACGACGGCGTTGATGGCGGGCGCCACGTCCGAGCGCCAGTGGGTGGCCACGTCGAAGGCATGCTGGATGCCGGCCACGCTGACGGAACCCTGTCCGCTCGGTTGATAGGCGAGGATACGGCCCCGTTGGCCGGTGGTAATGGTTGCTGCCGGGCTGGATGTGTGCATAAGATTTCCCTGGTCACTGTCATGCTGTATTGCATGTACCCACGGATAACGGGGGCAGTTCAGGGAAATCCAAAATTATTTGCAATTATTTTTTCGGTGGCTGTAATACGTCCTTGGCGGCGCCCTGGTAATCCTTCATCAAGCCCATGAAAGCGTCCTGCAAATGGCGGGCCGCATCCTGCGGCGGTGCGCCCGTGCGCCGCGCCAGGTCGAATTTATACGCATGGGCGGGGCTGTAGCCGGCTTGCGAGGCGGCGTCCAGCAGCACGCCCGCCCGTTTCAATGACGCCGGGTCACCCTTGACCATCAGCAATTCGGCCAGGTAGGTTTGGGCGATAGGAAAATCTTTCGCGGCCGCCTTTTCCAGCCATTGCATGCCCGCCTTCGGCTGTTTTATTCCCGCATCGCCGCCGCCGATGCCGTAGCCGAGCGCCGTCAGCGCCACCAGATCGCCGCCCCGTGCGCGCTTTTCCAGCTGCTGGCGGGGAAACGGCCGTGCCGCGATCTGCATGCGGATTTCATAGTTGATGTCTTGCAGCACATTGCCTGGCCACACCTTGGCCCCCGGTGCGGCCGGCTTTTCCACCGCTGGGGCAGGCGCCGGGACCGGTGCGCGCATGCCGCCCTGTCCTTGCGCGCCGGCCAGCACGCTGGCTGGAGGCTGGCTGACGCCTTTGCCGCTGCCCATGTTCAGCACGAGGCGCGCCGACGTTTCGCCAAATGACACGCGCGGTTTTTGCACGTCGTGCGTCATGGTGGCGACCCTGGCCGCCACTTGCGAGAACACGTCGCTCATCGGCAGACCCGGGGCGTCGAGCGCGTCGAGCAGGGCGCTGGTATACGGGCTGTTGCGCGAATCGGGCGACCAGAAATCGCGCGCCAGGGCGCCGGGACCGGCAGAATAGGCGATCACCACGCCGCGTGGCGCTTGCGTGTCGGCAAAGCCGTGGCTGGCCGCATTGCCGCCGCCAGGGACCATCACGGCGCCGCCGCGCGTATATTCCTGGCGGCAAGCGTCGAGGATCAGCACAGCGCCGCGCGCGCCCGTGCGCTGCAGGTCGCCCGCCAGGCTGGAGACGGACACGCCCTGCGCGGCGATGGCCGCCGCATTCAGCGTATTCATGTTGGCGCCCAGCGGCAACACATAATTGGTTTCGCCCGCCTGTGCGCCGTGGCCCGCGTAAAACACGAGGGCGATATCGGCACCGCGCGCCTGCGTGGAAAACTCGGCCGACGCCTTTTGCAGCTGTTGCGCATTGATGTCCGTGCGCAACAGCACTTCAAAGCCCAGGCGGCGCAGGCGCTCGGCCATGGCGCGCGCATCGTTTACGGGGTTCAATAGCGGCTGCGGATAGGCCGCGTTGCCGATCACCAGGGCGATGCGCTTGCCGGGGGGCGCAGGCGCGGCGGCGTGCGCGACGTTGCTGAGCAGTAAAAAGAACAGGCTGAAAAACAGGGGAATCAGGCGTTGCATCGGGGTCTCGGGGATTGTCGTGAAAGTAACAAAAGTTAGCGATTTTTACTGTGATATGAGAAAATTGCCTAAATGCATTTTACCTTACTGACAAGTTTCTCTTGTCTGGCCAGCGCACGGTGGGTATCGCCGCCGGCCAGTGGCGCGTGCCGCCCAACACACGATCGGACCGGCTTTGCAATCGGAACAATTTGAACGGATTCATGACTTCTGGACGCGCCGCCAGCGGCTGACACAAGGCGAACTGGGCGAGTTTTACCAGCGCGTCATTGCCGCGCTGACGCCGTGCCGCCCGCGCGAGACGGCCTCGCTCGGCGACTCGCTGGCCGACTTGCGCCACCAGTTCTTCATTGAAAAAGTCCTGCACGGCGACAGCGACGCCGCGCCCCACCACGTCGGCGCCTTGTACCTGTACTTCAAGCGCTTCATCATCGACCAGCTGCGCAAACAGCGCGATGACGACGACGCCGATGCGCAGGAGGGCTGCGACTTGCAGGCGCCCGACGCCTATGCCGCGCCGCTGCGCGACTACCAGTTGACTCCGGCATCGGTGCGCGAAGCGGCCGACGTTTTTATCGCCACCTTGCCCCGCGATTTGATCTTGCTGCTGCGCCATTGCGGCTGCGGCGGCATGCCCGTCAAAGAACTGGCCGAGCAGATCGCTTCCGCGCATTATCACGGCGGAAAATTAGGCCTCGTGCACCGGCAGAAGGGCGAGCCCGCCAGCGCGGGACGGCAGATCGTCGAGCCGGCCCACCGCGCCACCTTGCTGGGCAGCTGGGTCTTGACCCTGCTCAAGCTGCGCGTGGGCGATGCGCTGACCGCGCGCGACCTGCAGGCGGCGCAAATAGTTTTGGATATTCTGTGCGTGGCCGCGTTATCCCTGCACATGGACCCCGTGTCCACCCACCCGAACCCTGATGAAAGGCCACCGGCATGACTGCATTGACGCCCTCGCTGGCCATCGTTGCCGCGCGCCTGCCATCGCCGCGGACTTCCGCCGAGCTGCTGGACGCGGACGTGGCGGGTACTCCCCCCGACTGGCGCGGCATTGCCGTGCCGGAGCACTTGATGGAACGCTTTGCGCGCCGCAGCGACGCGGCGCCCTTGGTCGGGCGGCCCATCGCGGGCGGACAAATCCACCTGCTGGCGCGTTGCCCCGGCTTTGGCGCCGTGCTGCTCGACGCCTGGGACAGTTCGGGACAGCGCTGGCGCGGCTGGCTCGTCACGCCCGATACCGCGTATGCGGATGCCTGCGGCCTCGTGGTCGAGGAGCGCGACGCGCCCGCCGACCCCCGCGCGGGCCTGGTGCTGTGCGACATGCCCGTGACCGTGGCCGTGACGGACCTGGGCGCCTGTCTGGGCGTGTTCAGCCAGGAGCGCCTGCAGGCGGCGCGCTGGCTGGAGCTGCATGGCCGTTCCAATGGGGCCACGGCGGCGCCCGGCGTGATCGCCCGCGTGGCCTTGCCCGGCGACGATTACGCCTTGACGGGCACGCCCCTGTCGAGCGAGCTGGGCAAGGATGGCCGCGTGGCGTACCGGCAACTGCTGCGCCAGGGGCTGCAGCAGTTGCAGATCGCTTCGGCCGATGCCGCCGCGCCACAGTTGACGCCAATCAAGGCGGCCAATGCGAACCGCTGGCTGAAAATTGTCACGGCCGTGGCCGCCAGCGTGATGGTGGTGCAATCGGCGTGGCTGTTCCTGCCGAAAGATCAGGCTGTCGTCGGCAATGCGGAATTCCGCAGCGGCAGTGGCAGCGGCGTCGAGACGGGCGTGCGCACGCGCGTGCTGTTCCGCGCCGAGGCGACGGAGGCGGAGATCCGCACCTGGCTGCAGCGCGAGCAGCTGGAAATCGTCGCCGGGCCGGACACCCTGGGCGCCTTCACCGTGCTGTCGCGCAACCGCCAGAAAGTCTTGCCGCCGCCAGGCCCGGGCAATCCGCTGGCCGTCATCAATCCCTGAATCCTGAAATAAGAGAAAGTTATCGAGCATGACAACGTATAAGAGTTTTGCATCCGCGCACTGGCGCACACTGGCCATGGGTGTGGCCGCCGGCATCCTGCTGACGGGTTGCGCCATGACGCCGAACGGCCGTGGCGGCGTGATGATGGGCCTCGATACGGCCGAGCTGTTCGGCACGCCGCTGTCCACCTTCCGCCTGCGCGACGGCACGGAAGGCACCTTGCGCAAGGATCCGCAAGGCAAGTATTCGATCAAGCTGTCGCAGGCGTTTCGCGTCGTGCCGCTGGCCAACGCGATCACGGCCCGCGTGGCGCGCGTGGAAAACGTGGGCGAGCGCACCGTGGTGATCGTGGAAACGCAGGAGCGCGGCTGCGCCTACCGCTATGAAGTGCTGGCTTTCCAGGGCACGGACGTGCTGCAGTGGACGGTGGGCAATTGCAAGGACCGCCCCCGCGTGGAACTGGCGGCGGACGCGAAATCGCTCAATATCGACTTTCCCAACTACAACCGCCTGTCGCGCATGATCTACACGGACAACCGCCTGCTCAACGCCAGCGTGGCCGTGCCGCCCGGCGTCGATACCCGCGCCCAGCCGTTTGCCGACGACGGCTTGCGCGGTACCGGCCCCGTCATCGCCGTCACGCCCGGCAGCGACAGCGGCCGCGTGATTCCCGCGCCGCCGGCCCCGGCATCGGCCCCGGCCGCCGCGCCGAAAGCGGGCAGCCGCGCCAGCGCCAAGCCGCGCCGCCAGGAAACTCCGGCCAGGGCGGCGGCACCCGCCATCAGCGTGCCCGCCCCGCGCGGTGCCGCGCCGGCGGCCGCGCCGATGATCTTCCAGGCTGAAGAGATCAAGCCCGTCGTCATCGATCTGAGGAAATAAGATGGCCGCGAGTCTGCGCAGTCTGCAAATCCGGCAGACCTTGATCCTGATCGTCCTGACGATCATTTATTTGTGCTGCGAGCTGGGCTTCAATGCCCGTTTGCTCGACGTGGTGGGCGGCGACGTCAAGCCGCACGACGTGGAAGGCGTGGAATTCTATGGCCGCAGCCTGTCGGGCATCGCCGCCGCGCTGGTGGTGCTGCAACTGATGTGGCGCCGCCGGCTGAAGAACAATGGCAGCGGCCCCAGCTGGAAAAAGATCATCTTCTGCTGCATCGCCACGGCCGCGGTCGTATTCGGCATCCTGAAGACGACGGTCACGGTGCTGGTGGAAACGCGCGATGCGCAATTTCGCCGCCTGGCCTTCAACACCACCCTGATGCAGCGCTCGCTGGTGGGCGGCAGCCTGCAATTGCAGGGCCTGGTCGACGATGCCACCCTGTTTGCCAAGCCGGAAGGCAAGGCTTTCCTCGCCCTGTTTCCGTTTCTGGCCGTGTCGGTGGGCCACCTCGACGAGCGCATGGAGCCGGCCAAGGAACAGTTGATCAATTTTAACGTCCGCAAGATCGCCGGCGGCGCGGCCGGCTACTACGACAAGTACCAGCAGGCGATCGGCGAAGTGCATGACAAGTGGAAATTGTATTCGGGTATCATTCCCGACGACGACGCGGGCTTGCGCCAGCAGCAGGAATCGGCGTGGAACGATTACCGGCAAAGCCTGTCGCGCCACGGCTGGCAGCCGCATTCCGTGCCGGCGCGGCGCAAGGCGGCCGTCGTCAACAATGTGCGCAAGAAGGTACCCGTGTCGGCCAACTGGCATCCCGCCGATCAGTTGAGCTTCCGCGCCGCCGTCAAGCGCCGCTATGCGTCGGAAGCGGCCGGCAAGGGCTTGACTATCAAAGGCGACCGCATTCCGCCGGGCCTGTCCTTCCCCGCCTTCGTGGCGCGCCCCGGCATCCAGGCCGTGCTGCGCGACGGGCCGGACGGTGGCGACGGCAGCGAGGCGAGCAAGGGCTTGCGGCTGCCGAAGGGCGCCGTGGTGCAGGACGCGTATGCGAGCCCGGCCGAGTTCAGCCGCCTGTTCGACCAGTTCGCCGCGCGCCAGACGGCGGAAAAGCTGGTCGAGTACCGCGCCAGCCGCAGCGATTTCGAAGTGCATGGCAAGTATTATGCGGAGGGCAAGGAAGCGGCGCGCGCGGCCATCGTGCCGCCCGTGGCCCTGTTCTTTTCGCTCCTGGGCGCCATCGGCCACTTTTCGAAACTGCTGTACCTGATCGCCACCGTGGGCTTGCTGGTGCTGGCGGCGCGCCGGGGCGAGCAGGCGGGCGCCGATGGCCAGCTGAGCCGTCGTTCCGCGTGGATCGCCACGGGCGTGCTGGCCGGCGCCTTCCTGGGAACCTGGGGTATTTTTAGCCTGTCGGACAACAATGTCACGAAGAGCGAGCTGTTCCGCCAGATGCTGGACTGGAACCGCCAGGCCGACGGCGACAGCACGCGCTGGCAAATCGCCGGCAAGGGCTTGCTGGCCAATATCACGCACGTCGTGGCGGTGGGGCAGGGCTACAGCTACCCCGTCAACGAAGCGATCCGCATCAATATTTTGCAGGGACTCGAATATGGTTATCACCCGGAAAAGAAATAAGGCGGCCGCCTTGGGCTTGCTGCTGTGCATGGCCAGCACGGCCGTCCAGGCCGACTGCCTGGGCATGAAGGTGCATGCCCACCGTGGCGCCGGCAATGCGCCGGAAAACTCGCTGAGTGCCCTGCGCAACACGTATTTCGGCACCTGGGACGGCGTCGAGACGGATTTGCAGCTGCTCGGTGACGGCAGCTGGGTGGTGCACCACGATCTGCTGACGGGCCGGGTCGTCGACACGGGATCGCCCCGCACCGTGAAACAATTGACGGCCGACGACTGGCGCGCGGCCAGCATGAAGAACCGTGGCGTGGCCACGCCGGAAACGCCGCCGTTCGTCAGCGATGTGGCCGACCTGGCCACGGCGTTCCCGGCCAAGACCCTGAATGCGGAAATCAAGGATGTCGTGCCGTCGTGCGCGCCCATCAATACGCTGGTGGCGCAGTTGCGCGCCAACATCAAGCATGGCAACTGGTTTTTGACCTCGGGCGTGCCGAACAACCTCGCTTGCGCGCGCCGCGCCGATCCGCAGGGTTACCTCGGTCTGCTCGTGTTTGATGCGCGCAATGCGCAGGCGGCCGGCGCCAACCGGGTCAGCCGCTATATCGCGAAAAACGCCCGTCCGCCCAAGCTGGACAAGCCCTGGCTGCAGCGCGTGCAGCAGCAGATCGGCATGCCCACGGGCGTGCACGTGGACGCGCGCAGCCTCGACGCCAATCCGAATTTGCTGGCCGATGCGGCCAGCCTGAACATGCCCGTCTTCGTGTATGCCGTCGACGGCGACTCGGCCCTGGCCGCGTCCCTGCTGCGCGCCCAGCAGCGCAGCCACCGCTGGCCAAGCGGCGTCATCCTTGACGGCAATCCGGAAACGTTTTGCGCGATGATGAAGTAATCACTTTGATTGACCGGGAGACCCTGCCATGACCCTGACACAGACCGCACAGACCGACCCTGCCGCCGCCCTTGCCCGCAGCGCCATCGGCGCCATGTTCTTTTCCGTGTTTGGCGGCCTGTGGGTTGCCGCCTGGTGCGTGCAGACGTATGGCGCGCATCCCTTAAGGTTGCTACCCATTGCCGCCATCACCGTCCTGCTGTTCATGCTGGCGTGGCGCCAGTTCAGCCGCTACCGGGCCGCGCATGCGGCGGCGGAACAGACGCCGGAAGCGAAGCGCGTGGGCCGGCTGTTCAATATCGTGAACGCGGGGCAATGGATTGCCATCTTTATCGTCGGCAATGTCCTGAAAAACTTGGGCTTGCAGGCGTGGTTCATTCCCGCCGTCATTCTGATCGTGGGCCTGCATTTCTTTCCGCTGGCCTGGCTGTTCAAGGCGCGCCGCCATGTGGCCATCGGCATGGCGCTGTGCGTGTGGGCCATCGGCTATCCGTTCACCGTGCGCCACGGCCCCATCCATCCTATCGGTTGCCTCGGTGCCGGCCTGATCCTGTGGGTGGCGGCCCTGTCCGCCGTGCGCGCCGGTTTTGCCGTGCAGCAGAACACCTTCCAAGTCCAGAAGTAGCTGCGTCAGACGGCCCGCGCAGGGCCGTTTTTGTCCCCGTTCGGTCTCCGTTTTTTCTCTTTTCCTGCCTGTTTTTTGCGCATTGCAGCATCGATAATGTTTGCATCGCGCGCCCGGCTGGCCTATAAATGTAATCGATTACATTTATATGAAAAACCCCATGCCGCCAGCCGTCCCGTCTTCCTTGCCCACAGAAACCGTCTCCATCAGCGCCGTCGCCGCGCATGCGGGCGTGTCGGTGGCCACCGTCTCGCGCGTGATGAACGAGCAGGCAGGCGTGCGGGCGCCCACGCGCGACAAGGTGCTCGCGTCCGTGGCCGCGCTCGGCTACCGCATGAACCACCTGGCGCGCAGCCTGCGCACTGCCGAGAGCCGCATGCTGCTCACCATGGTGCCCGACGTGGGCAACCCCTTCTATGCGCAGATCGTGCGCGGCATCGATACGGTGGCGCGCGAGCACGGCTACTTCGTCTTGCTGTGCGACACGGGCGCCGATGCGGGCCGCGAGCGTTCCTATTTCGACCTGCTGCGCATGCACCGCGCCGACGGCGCCATCTGCCTCGATCCGGACACGGTGCAGCATGCCTTGTCGCATGAATCCGTCAGCCTGCCGTGGGTGGCGTGCTGCGAATTCGACCCCGCCGTGGCCGTGCCCTATGTCGGCATCGACAACCACCGGGCCGCGTCCGACGCCGTCGCGCACCTGCTGTCGCGCGGCCACACGCGCATCGGCCTGATCAATTCTGACGAACGCTATCTGTATGCGCGGCAACGCCAGCAAGGCTATCTGGACACACTGGCGGGGGCCGGCCTGCCCGTGCGGCCGCAGTGGGTGCACACGGTGCAAAGCCTCGACTATGAAGCGGGCACGGCCGCCACCTTGCGCATGATGGCGGGGCCTGATGCGCCGACGGCCATCTTTGCCGTCTCCGACACCCTGGCCATTGGCGTGCTGAGCGCGCTGCGCCAGCTGAAAAAACGCGTGCCCGAAGACGTGGCCGTCATCGGCTTCGATGATATCGCCATCGCCGCGCAGATCGACCCGGGTTTGACCACCATCGCGCAGCCGATGCGCGAACTGGGCGAGACGGCGGCGCGCCTGCTGCTGCAGCGGCTGGCTAACCCGGCAGCCAGCGTGCCGGGCGTGCTGCTGGAACATAACTTGGTCTTGCGAGGGAGTGCATAGTGAGCGTTGCCGTCGGTTTCGAGGGAGTGTGCAAGGATTTCGGCCCCGTGCGCGTCTTGCATGGCGTCAGTTTTACCCTGGCGCCCGGGCGCGTGTATGGCTTGCTGGGCGAAAACGGCGCCGGCAAGTCGACCCTGATGAAAATCCTCGCCGGCTACGAGGGCGTGAGCGAAGGCCAGCTGCTGATCGATGGCCAGCCCCGGCGCTTCGCCAGTTCGCGCGCGGCGGAGGCCGCCGGTATCGTGCTGATCCACCAGGAATTCAACCTGGCCGAGCACCTGACGGTGGCGCAAAACATGTTTTTAGGCCACGAAAAGACGCGCGGCTGGCTGCTCGACGAGGCTGCCATGCGCGAGGAAGCGTCGCGCTATTTGAAACAGGTGGGCCTGGACGTGTCGCCCGACACGAAGATCCGCGACCTCATCGTCGCCGAGAAACAGCTGGTGGAAATCGCCAAGGCCCTGTCGCGCCGCGCCCGCTTCCTGATCATGGACGAGCCGACCGCCACCCTGACGTCGTCGGAAACCCAGCGCCTGTTCGCCGTCATGGCGCAGCTGAAAAGCGATGGCGTCACCATCCTCTATATTTCCCACAAGCTCGACGAAGTGGAACGCAACACGGACGAAGTCATCGTCATGCGCGATGGGCGCTTCGTCACGCGCGAGCCGACGGCCAGCCTCACGCGTCAGCAGATGGCGAACCTGATGGTGGGGCGCGAATTGTCCGACATGTTCCCCGCCAAGGTGGCGCTGCCGAAAGAAGCTCCTGTGTTGCTGAAAGTCGAGGGGCTGACGGTGCCGGGTTGGTCCAGGGACTTGTCCTTCGAGGTGCGCGCCGGCGAAGTGCTGGGCTTTGCGGGCCTGGTGGGCGCGGGGCGCACGGAATCGTTCGAGGCGCTGCTGGGCCTGCGCCCGCGCAGCGCGGGCACGATCCATCTCAATGGTCAGCCCGTGGACATCCGCACGCCCAGGCAAGCGATGCAGCACGGCATGACGTATCTGAGCGAAGACCGCAAGGGAAAAGGACTGCACGTAAACCTGGGCTTGCGCGAAAACCTCACGATGATGACGATGGAGCGCTATGCGCGGCCGTGGCTCGACGTGAAGGGCGAGAAACAGGCGCTGGCCAGGGCTGTCGAGGATTTCAATATCCGCACGGGCGACCTGGACAGCCGCGCGCGCATGCTGTCCGGCGGCAACCAGCAAAAGCTGGCGCTGGCGAAATACCTGCATTCGGACCCCCGCGTCGTCGTGCTCGATGAACCGAGCCGTGGCGTGGACGTGGGCGCCAAGCGCGATATTTACTTTCTGATCCACCGCCTGGCCGCCGAAGGGCGCGCCGTGATCGTGATTTCATCGGAATTGATCGAATTGATCGGCCTGTGCCACCGGGTCGCCGTGATGCGCGCCGGCACCTTGCAAGCCACCCTGTCTGCTGACCACCTGACCGAAGAGGAGTTGATTGCCCATGCAACCGGCACGCACTGACACCACCGTATCCCCAATCTCCCGATTCGGCGCGCGCATCAAGGGCTTCGGCCCCGTGCTGGGCTTGTTATCTCTGTGCATCGCGGGCACCTTGCTCAATGGCGACTTCGCCACCGTGGACAACCTGATGAACGTGCTCACGCGCACGGCCTTCATCGGCATCATCGCCGTCGGCATGACCTTCGTCATCATCTCGGGCGGCATCGATCTGTCGGTCGGCTCCATGGCGGCGCTGATCGCCGGCTGCATGATTTATTTCATGAATGCGCTGGCGCAAGGCGCGGGCGGCAACCTGGCACCGATCACCATGCTGGTGCTGGGCATCGCCATGGCCTTGATCCTCGGTGCCGGTTTCGGCCTGATGCACGGTTTATTAATCAGCAAGGGCAATATCGAACCGTTCATCGTGACCCTGGGCACCCTGGGCATCTTCCGCGCCGTGCTCACATATCTGGCCGACGGCGGCGCGCTGACCCTGGACGCCACCTTGTCCGAGCTGTACAGCCCCGTCTACTACACGAGCGTGCTGGGCGCGCCGATCCCGATCTGGATCTTCCTGTTCGTTGCGGCAGCCGGCGCCGTCATATTGAACCGCACCACGTTCGGCCGCCACGTGCAGGCGATTGGTTCCAACGAGCAAGTGGCGCGCTATGCGGCCATCAACGTCGACAGAGTCAAGATCGCCACCTACATGCTGCTGGGCGTGTGCGTCGGCATCGCCACGGTGCTGTACGTGCCGCGCCTGGGCTCGGCCACGCCGACCACGGGCTTGCTGTGGGAACTCGAAGCGATCGCCGCCGTCGTCGTCGGCGGCACGGCCCTGAAAGGGGGAGAAGGGCGCATCGTCGGCACCGTGATCGGCGCCATCCTGCTCTCCGTGATCAGCAATATCCTGAATTTGACCAGCATCATCAGTGTCTACCTGAATGCCGCAGTGCAAGGCGTGGTGATCATCGCCGTCGCCTTCCTGCAGCGAGGCCGCAAATAAAACAAGAGCGGCGTTCTGAAAGGGCGGCCAACGGGCGCCCACAACCTTGGAGGAGAGCAGCATGAAGAGCTTTATACGGGTAGCAGGAATGGCAGTGCTGGTGATGCAGGCGTGGGCGCTGCCGATGGGGCCGGCGCAAGCCGCTGACAAGCTCGTCGTCGGCGTGGCCATCCCCACGGCCACGCACAGTTTTACCTCGGGCATCGTCTGGTGGGCGAACCAGGCCAAGGCGGAGCTGGAAAAAGCCCATCCTGGCGTGAAAATCATCGTCAAGACGGCCGCCACGGCGCCCGAGCAGGCGAACCAGCTGCAGGATATGTTGACGGTGAACAAGATCAACACCCTGGTGATCTTCCCCATCGAATCGGCCTCGCTGACGCAGCCCGTCGCGCAAGTGAAAAGCAAGGGCGTGTATGTGACGGTGGTGGACCGTGGCTTGACGAACACGCAGTCGCAGGATGCGTACATCGCGGGCGACAACACGGCCTTCGGCAAGCTGCCGGCCGAATACCTGGCGAAAAGCCTGAATGGCAAGGGCAATATCGTCGTGTTGCGCGGCATGCCGACCACGCTCGACAACGAGCGCTTTGACGCGTTTTCCGCCGTGATGAAGGGCCATCCCGATATCAAGGTGCTCGACGCCAAGTACGGCAACTGGAACCGCGACGATGCCTTCAAGGTCATGCAGGATTACCTGACCCGTTTCAAGCAGATCGACGCCGTCTGGGCCGCCGATGACGACATGGCCATCGGCGTGCAGAAAGCCATCGCGCAAGCCAAGCGCACGGACATCAAGCAGGTGTTCGGCGGCGCGGGCGCGAAGGGCGCGGTGAAAAAGATCATGGACGGTTCCGACCCTCTGATCGTGGCTGACGTGTCGTACTCGCCGAAATTCATGTACGACGCCATCAAGCTGACGACGGAAGCGCGCCTGAAAGGTGATAAATTGCCGGCCAACACGATCATCCCCTCGGTGCTGATCACGCGCGAGAACGCCAAGCAGTTTTACTTTCCGAACTCGCCTTTTTAAATTCTGGGGTCAGACCCCCTCGCCCGCCAGCAATGACCTTTGCGTTAGCGGCATTGAGGGTCTGACCCCGGCTTTCTCCAACAGGACATTGACATGAAAACCATCCAGGGCCCGGCCATTTTCCTGGCCCAGTTTCTCGGCGACGCGCCGCCGTTCGACTCGCTCGAGCACCTGGCGCAATGGGCGGCCGGCCTGGGCTACAAGGGCTTGCAGCTGCCGACGGCGCCGCGTTTGTTCGACCTGGAGCAGGCGGCCGCCAGCCAGCAGTACTGCGACGACGTGGTCGCCTTGCTGGCGCGCCACGGCTTGCAGGTGACGGAATTGTCGACGCATTTGCAGGGCCAGCTGATCGCCGTGCATCCGGCCTACGACGCGCTGTTCGACGGCTTTGCGCCAGAACAGGTCCGCGGTGATCCTGCCGCGCGCACGGCCTGGGCCACGCAGCAGCTGCTGTGGGCGGCCACCGCCTCGCGGCGCCTGGGTTTGCAGGCGCACGTGACGTTTTCCGGCGCGCTGGCCTGGCCGTATCTGTATCCGTGGCCGCAGCGCCCGGCCGGACTGGTGGAGACGGCATTTGCCGAGCTGGCGAAACGCTGGCTGCCCATCCTCGACGCGTTCGACGCGGCCGGCGTGGACCTTTGCTATGAATTGCATCCGGGCGAGGACTTGCACGACGGCGTGACCTTCGAGCGTTTCCTGGCCGCCGTCCACGACCACCCGCGCGCCTCGATTCTGTACGACCCCAGCCACTTCGTGCTGCAGCAGCTCGATTACCTGGCGTTCATCGACATCTATCATGCGCGCATCAAGGCCTTCCACGTCAAGGACGCGGAGTTCCGGCCCAACGGGCGCCAGGGCGTGTATGGCGGCTATGGCGACTGGCAAGACCGGGCCGGACGCTTCCGCTCGCTCGGTGACGGGCAGATCGACTTCAAGGCGATTTTCTCGAAGATGGCGCAGTACGACTTCCCCGGCTGGGCCGTGCTGGAGTGGGAATGCTGTTTGAAACACCCGGAGGACGGGGCGGCCGAAGGGGCGCGTTTCATCCGTGACCACATCATCCACGTGGCCGAACATGCGTTCGACGATTTCGCGGGCAGCGCGGTAGACCAGGGCCAGATCAACCATTTGTTGGGATTGAAATAGGGAGACGACATGCAGCGACGCTTACGGCTGGGCATGGTAGGGGGCGGGCAGGGCGCATTTATCGGCGCCGTGCACCGTATCGCGGCGCGCATCGACGACCAGTACGAACTGGTGGCGGGCGCCCTGTCGTCCGACCCGCAGCGCGCGCGCGACAGCGGCGCGGCGCTGCACCTGGCGCCCGACCGTTGCTACAGCGATTACCGCGCCATGGCGCAGGCGGAAAGCCTGCGGCCCGACGGCATCGAGGCCGTGGCCATCGTCACGCCGAATCACCTGCATGCGCCCGTCGCCACGGCGTTCCTGGAAGCGGGCATCCACGTGATCTGCGACAAGCCGCTGGGCATCTCGCTGGCGGAAGGCCAGGCGCTGGCGGCGCTGGCCAAGCAGAAAAATCTGCTGTTTGCGCTCACGCATACCTACAGTGGTTATCCGCTGCTGCGCCACGCGAAAGCCATGGTCGAGGCGGGCGACATCGGCGAGCTGCGCCTTGTGCAGGTGGAATATTCACAGGACTGGCTGGCCGACGCGATACACGCGGGTGGCATGAGCGAAGGCAACTGGCATAACGACCCGCAGAAGGCCGGCCCGGGCGGCACCCTGCTCGACGTGGGCTTGCACGCGTATCACCTGGCGCAGTTCGTCAGCGGCTTGACGCCGCATGCCGTGCTGGCGGAATTGTCGACTTTTGTTCCGCACCGCACCCTGGACGACCACGTGCAGGTGATGCTGCGCTATGCCAATGGGGCCAAGGGCACCCTGTGGGCCAGCCAGGTGGCGACCGGTTGCGAAAACACGGTGCGCTTGCGCCTGTTCGGCAGCAAGGCGCAGCTGGACTTCGACCAGGAACAGCCGAACGCGTTATGGTTCACGCCGCAGGGCGGCAACCGCAAGCTGCTGCGTCCGGGCCGGGTCGACAGCGCCGCCGCGCGCCACGCCACGCGCGTGCCGGCCGGCCATCCGGAAGGGTATCTGGAAGCGTTCGCCCAGCTGTACCTCGATGCTGCCTTGGCCATTCGCGCCCTGCAGGCGGAGACGCCGATACCGGAAGCGGCGCGCTGGCTGCCGACGGTGGCCGATGGCGTGGCGGGTCTGGCCTTTGCGGAGGCCGTGCTGCGCAGCCATGCGGGAGGGGGGCGCTGGACGACCCTGGCAAGCTGACTGTTACACTGGGCGCATGAGCGCGCCCCTCACCATCCCCACCTTTACCGTCACCATCGTCCCGCAAGGCTGGCAATTCCCGGCCGAGGCGGGCACCACCGTGCTGGCCGCCGCCGAGCTGGCCGGCATCCGCCTGCTCAGTTCCTGCCGCAACGGCACGTGCCGCACGTGCATTTGTCACATGCCCGAAGGAAAGATCCGCTACACGGTGGACTGGCCCGGCATCAGCCCCGATGAACGGCTCGACGGCTACATCCTGCCCTGCGTGGCCGTGGCCGAAAGCGATATCACCATCCAGGCGCGCGCCGTGCGCAAGTAAAGCGTTGTTGTGAGTATCTGTTAGATTTTAACAATGTTTCTCATGCTATAACATTCAGTCCAGGTTTCCAGCACACCTCCATTGGGGAGGAAATGAAACCTCAACATGGACATTGCATGCGCACATTATTCCCTTCGTTGTGGCAGGCCGCCGCATTGGCGTTGGCCATCATGACTACCTTGTCCGCCTGTGGCGGCGGTTCCGGCAGCGCCGTTGGCGTGCCGCCTGGCTTGCAAGAAAAACCCGGCATGACGCTGGCGGAGGTGAGCGGCAGCTGCACGGCCCAGCCTGGTGCCACCTGCGATGATATTCGCGTGACAGTGCGCCTGGCCGATGGCGTGAGCGATGCGCGTCCCCAGCCGCAGGAAAAACCCGCCAGCGGCACGGCGCTCGTGCTGCAGGCGGCCGACCGCCAGAAGCAGGCCGATGGCAGCTGGCGGCTGACGTTCAAAACGGTGCCTGGCCTGCTTCCCGGCGAGTACACGGGCAAGATCGAGCTGTTCTTGCCCGCCACGGTAGGCCTGTACAAGACGGAAAGCATGGATTACAAGGTCATTGTCGCGCCGCTCGCCGGCAGCATGGGCGCCTTGCAAGCCCTGCCCGGCGTGGACGACTGGGAAGGCGTGAATGGCAATGCCGCGCATACGGGCCTGGTGCCGGCCACCTTCGACAGCCGCCGCTTCACGCGCCGCTGGACCTGGCTGGGCGCGAGCTCCCCGCGCGCGGTCGTCGGCAGTCCCGTGGTGACGGCCAACGGCCTCGTGTATGTCAGCCAGCAGTCCGCCGCGCCGGCGGACGGCAGAAGCAAATATGTGACCACGTCGACGGTGACGGCGCTCAGCGAGAGCGACAGCCAGGCGCGCTGGACCCAGTCGCTCACGTCGGACGGTTACCTGGGCGCGCCGGCCGTGTCGGGCGGCAAGCTGGCCATGGCGGGCAGCGATACCGTGTATGTCTTTGACGCGCTTGCTGGTGGCGCGCCGCTCGGCGTGCGTCCGCCGAATACGAATGGCGCACTGCTGGGTGTTTCCCTGGCGACGGCGCCCACCTTTTTGGACGGCAATGTCTACCTGGGCGGGAATAACGACGTAAGTGCCATCGGTGCGGCGACGGGCCAGACACGCTGGTCTGCCAGTCTGGGCTTGTCCAAGCTGGGCAATGTTGATGAGTGGACACCCGCCGTCAATGCGAGCACGGTGTACAGCCATGCGGCAGGGACATTGACGGCGTTCAATATCGCCGATGGCACGACGCGCTTCAGCGTGGCGGTGCCGGGCCAGGTGCTGGGCGGCTTGAACAAGAGCAGCCTGCGCCAGGCGCCCGTGCTGGCCGAGGCGGGCAGCGTGCTGGTGCTCAATCAGCGACCGCTGGCCGGCGAGGCGGCGGATAACAGCCTGAGCCTGGTTGACGTGGATAGCCGCGCCGTGCGCTGGACGGTGCAGGGGCAGTTCAGCACGCAGCCAGTGGTGGCGCGGGGCGTCGTGTACGTGGGCAACCAGGCCGGTCAGGCGCTCGAAGCACGCCAGCTCGCCGACGGTGCGCTCCTATGGCGCTGGCCCCTGGATACGGCCCTTGATGGGTATTTTGGCGGCGATCTGATCGTCACCGGCAATCTGCTGTTTGTTGGCGGGCGCAACAATACCTATGCGATCGACCTGGCCAGCCGCAAGACCGTCTGGACCTACCGCATGGGCGGCAGCCTGGCGCTGTCGCGGCATGGCGTGCTGTACATCCGCCAAGGCACGGATTTACCTGGCAGCAGCATGGTGTTGACCGCCATCAACCTGCAATAGCGGCTTGCCGCGCCGTAGTCAGGGCTTGCCCGGGTTCTTCAAACGCTGCAGCAGCGCTTCCACGCCGTCGCTGACGGGCAAGCCGTGGCGGCGCAGCAACTGCACGTGCAATACGAGGTTTTCCAGCACCAGCTTGGCCGCCACGGCCAGCAGGGCCAGGTTGCGGTCTTCCGGGCTGAAACTTTCCATGGCGTCGGCCATCTCGCACAGGTGGTTGGCGATCAGTCCGCGCAATTCCTGCTCGTTGAAGGGCAGGTCGGCAAAATCGATCGGGTCGGCCACTTCCACTTCCTGCATCAGCACCGCTAGTTCTTCCGGGGTAATCGTCATGCCTGGCCTCCTTGTGTGCTTGCCGCTATTTTAGCGGTATCGTCGTTGCATCGTCGGCGAATCGGACTAGAATGAGTCCAGGCCGATGACGTCGAAGGCAGCATGGCGCAATTGCATTTTACCCAACAACTGGCACGCTTCCTGAACGTCCCCTCGGTGGACGTGTCCGCGCCACGCCTGCGTGCCGCCTTGGACAGCGTCTTTGCCCAGCAGCCGCGCCTGCGCGGCTACGTGCTCGACGAACAGGGCGCGTTGCGTCCCAATGTGGTGATCTTCATCGACGGCGTGCGCTGCCGCGAGCGCAGCGTGCTGGACGACGCCTTGCGGCCCGACAGCCAGGTATACATCTTGCAGGCACTTTCCGGAGGTTAATCATGGGACCAGGCAGGGCGCAACGCGCGTATTTCGGCACCCGCAAGGGGCTGTTCCGGTTCGATGTCGATGCGGCCGGCGCCTGGCAGCTGGCGCTGGTGCAATTCGCCGGCGATCCCGTCTCCATGCTGCTGCACGATGGCCGCGACGGCACCGTGTACGCGGCCCTGAACCTGGGCCACTTCGGCGCCAAGCTGCACCGCCTCGATGCGGGCGCCGGCGCGTGGCAGGAAGTCGCCGTGCCCGCCTATCCCGCCAAGCCCGAGGGCAGCAGCGATAGCGTGGACTGGACGGTGCGGCAGATCTGGTCGCTGGCGGCCGGCGGCGCGGACCAGCCCGGCGTGCTGTGGGCGGGCACCCTGCCTGGCGGCCTGTTCCGCTCAAGCGACCGCGGCGACAGCTGGCAACTGGTGGAAGCGTTGTGGGACGTGCCGCAGCGGGCGCAGTGGTTTGGCGGCGGCTACGACGTGCCCGGCATCCACAGCATCTGCGTCGACCCGCGCGACAGCAATACCGTGCTGGTCGGCGTGTCCTGCGGCGGTGTGTGGCAAACGGCTGATGGCGGCGCCAGCTGGGCCTTGAGCGCGACGGGCATGCGCGCCGACTACATGCCGCCCGAACTCGATGAAAACGAGGCCGTGCAAGACCCGCACCGCATCGTGCGCAGCGCCGGCACGCCGGACGCGTTGTGGTGCCAGCACCATAACGGTATCTGGCGCTCGCTTGACGCGGGCTGGCACTGGCAGGAAGTGACGACGGCGCCGCTGTCGCATTTCGGCTTTGCCGTGGCCGTGCATCCGCGCGATGGCGACACGGCCTGGTTCGTGCCGGCGCAGGCGGACGTGCTGCGCATACCCATCGATGGCGCGCTGGCCGTGACGCGCACGCGCGACGGCGGGAAAACGTTTGAAGTGTTGCGCGCGGGATTGCCGCAGCAGCATTGCTACGACCTCATCTACCGCCACGGGCTGGCGCTGGCCGACGACGGGCGCAGTTTATTGATGGCGTCGACGACGGGCGGCGCCTGGTATTCGGGCGACGAGGGCGAACATTGGCAGACGCTGTCTGCCCACTTGCCGCCCGTTTATGCCGTCTGTTTTGCCACGCCGTAATAGCACAGGAAGATATCGACGGCCAGTGCCGTCACTTCGCGCTGGCGTGCCGGGCTCAGCAGCGGTTCACCGAGGGTGATCTGTGGCCAGAAGGCAAAGGTCTTCAATGGAGCCATCAGCAGGTGTCCCACTTCCAGCGTCTCGCCCGCCTTGATGCGTCCGTCTTGCTGCGCCGCGCGGATCCAGATATTCAGGCCCGTTTCCTTTTCATTCAGGCGCGCCACCATCGCTTGCGCGCGCTCGGGCGAGTGGATCGTTTCGCCAAAGATCACGCGCGCCAGGTCGATGAAGGCCGGATCGCACAGCAAGGCCATCTTCTGCTCGACCAGGGCCAGCACTTGCGGGCGCAGCGGCTGGTCGGCCACATAGGGCACGGCGGGCTGGGCCATGCTGCTTTCCCACATGCGCTGCAGGATTTCCGCGAACAGCTCGTCCTTGCTGGGGAAATGGTTGTACACGGTGCGCTTGGACACGGCGGCCGTGGCGGCGATCTTGTCCATGCTGGTCGCATCGAAACCGTGCTCGCGGAACTCGGCGATGGCGGCATCGACGATGGCGACGCGCTTGCGGTCTGTGAGGCGTTGCGGTGCGGCCATGGCTGAAAATCTCCTTTGAAAACAATATTTTACACCTCCTGGTTTACTTTGCCAGAAATAGGAACTACACTGTGTAGTGTAATTTAATCCTTGTATTTTATTGACCGGGCTGCATATGTACCGCATCTTATTCTTGGGAGTTCTGATCATCATGAGTTCTTGCACCTTGCGCGCCGCGCCCGTCGCGCCGACCGAATCACCGCAACGCCTCGAAGGCAAGTTCCGCAATCCCGTGCAAATGCACAAGCTGGGCACGGCGGCAACGCTCAAGCTGATGTGGACATTTCTCTTTGATAAACCGGACAGCACGGTACCGGCTGCGGCCGTGCCCGTGCAAGCGCTGACCCGGGCGCAACTGCTGGCCGCGCCCGACAACAGCCTGTTTCGCCTCGGCCATTCGACCCTGCTGCTGAAACTGAATAACGAATTCTTCCTCACCGACCCCGTGTTTTCCGAGCGCGCCTCACCGGTGCAGTGGGCGGGACCCAAACGTTTCCACCAGCCGCCCATCAGCATCGCCGACTTGCCGCCGATCAAGGCCATCATCCTGTCGCATAACCATTACGACCACCTCGACCATGCCGCCGTGCTGCAACTGGCCGCCAAGACCGAACACTTCGTCGCGCCGCTGGGCGTGGGCGACACCTTGGTCGAATGGGGCGTGCCGAAGGACAAGGTGCAGCAGTTCGACTGGTGGCAGGGGACGACGATTGCGGGCGTGAAACTCGTCGCCACGCCATCGCAGCATTTCTCGGGACGGGGCTTGTTTGACAGCAATCAAACCCTGTGGGCGTCGTGGGTCATCGACGCGCCCGAGGTGCGCGTGTTTTTCAGCGGCGACTCCGGCTATTTCGACGGTTTCAAGCAGATCGGCGCCAAGTACGGCCCGTTCGACGTGACCATGATCGAGACGGGCGCCTACGACAAGCTGTGGCCGGACGTGCACATGCAGCCGGAGGAAACCCTGCAAGCGCACCTGGACTTGCGCGGCAAGTGGCTCATGCCCGTGCACAACGGCACCTTCGATCTGGGTCTGCACGCCTGGCACGAACCGTTCGACCGCATCACGGGACTGGCGGCCAAGCAGGGCGTGAACCTGGCCACGCCGCAGATGGGCGAGGCGGTCGACCTGGCGCAGCCGAAGAAGGGGGAAAAGTGGTGGCTGGCGATGCTGGAAGAGGAGATGGCGAAGTAAACTGGCTTAAGCCGTCACATCGATCAGACGTCCCAGGGTCTGGCCATAGCCGTTCAGCTGGGGCGTGCTTTTCGGTGCGGCGGGGGCTGCTTGTTGCGGCACGGCTACCTTGATCGCCTGGTCCAGCTGCGGCGCCTTGATGGCGGCCGGGGCATCGGCCTGCGCTTGCTGGCTGCTGCGCTGGGTCTGGCTCAGCGATTCCTGCTCCCGCGCCAGCAACTGGCGGCTTTGCGCCAGCTGTTCGCTGTCGCGCTGTACCTGGTTCTGGCCTTGTTCGACCCGGCGCTGCGCCGTGGCCAGCGAGGCTTGCAGATTGTTGACGGACGTTAGCGATACCACATTGTTCACCTTTGAAAGTATGCCCAGGCGTGTACACAAGAGGAAGAATGCAGGCCAGGGGCTGCGGCATGTCTGCAGGCAATCTTTACCTTAGTCAAGAGTAGGATAAATTCTCGCACAGTTCCAGTGAATTATGTTTTCTTGATAATCTTATCGTGCGCGCTATGCCGTGCCGAAGCGGCATGCTGCACGTGGCGCGATAGAGAGTAAAGTAAGTACACGCTATCGATAACAGCATTTGTTTTCGTGCCATTCATCATGCCATGTTGCTGACTCGGCAAACACGTTCGTTTTTCAAAAGACAATTTTTAAAAATCTAATAAGTTGTTGTTTTTCTACCATGTTGGCGCACGGTCATGTGCCGCCTGTTTGGCGCTCTGGGCTATAATGGACGGTCAGAGTTGGTTTCTTTTGCCATACAGACAGGTAGTTAACATGAATCTCAAGAGCCTCGCAATTGCCCTCGGCATGTCGAAAACGACAGTCAGCAGGGCGTTGAACGGCTATCCGGAAGTCAATTCCCGCACCCGTGAAATCGTCCTGGCCGCCGCCAAGAAAGTCGGCTACCGGCCCAACCCCCTGGCGCGCAGCCTGGCCGTCGGCCGCACGAATGTGCTCGGCATGATCTATCCGCTGCTGCCCAGCGACCTGGGCGACAGCGTCTTCCTTTCCGTCGTGAATGGCATGTCGGACGCCGTCGAAGCGTTGAAGATGAGCCTGATCATCGCCCCCGTCTCGCCGCAGAACGAACAGCCGTCATATGAAAACATGGTGCGCGGGCGCCAGGTCGATGGCCTCGTGGTGGGCCGCACCAAGGTGGTCGACGAACGCATCGCGTATTTGACGAAAGTCGGCTTTCCCTTTGTCGCGAACGGCCGCACGCGCATCGACGCGCCCTACGCGTATTTTGATTACGACAACGACACGGGCATCGACCTGGCCGTGTCTTTCTTGGCGGCGCATGGCCACCAGCGCATCGCCTTGCTGAGCGCGCCGCTGGAGCTGCACTTTGCTTATGAGCGCAAGGAAAGCTTTATCCGCTGCATGGCGCAAGCGGGCTTGCCGCTGGACCCCAACTATCTGCTCGACAATACTTTTGATCGCCGCAGCGGTTACCAGGCCATGCAGCAATTGCTGGCCTGCTCGCCGCGCCCGACGGCCGTCATCGTCGACAACCACCTGTCCGGCGTGGGCGTGGTGCGCGCGCTGATGGATGCGGGCATCGAGATCGGCAAGGAGATCTCCGTCATCGTCTGGGGCAATGTGGAAGATACCTTGATCGGCATCAACGTCACCACCATCGACCAGCCCGACCTGCGCCGCGCCGGCGCCAAGATGGTGGAAATGCTGCAATCCTTGCTGGCCGGCACGCCGCCGGAACGCTTGCAGGAAATCTGGCAACCGGTGCTGTTGCCGGGCGCCACCGTGGGGCGCTGCCCGGAATAAAAAAACGCAGAGCCGAGGCTCTGCGTTGTCTTTTATGCCGCGTGCTTGCTTCCATCCGCCAGCACGGCCAGCAACCTCGCCTTGTCCTTGCGGTAAGTATCGACGGCCGCTTCCTTGACGTGGCCGAAGCCGCGGATTTTTTCGGGCAAGGATGCCAGTTCCACGCAAGTGGACAGGTTGTCCGCCGTCAGGTTGACCAGCAGGCCGGCCAGCAGTTCGCGGTATTCGACGATCAGCGCGCGTTCCATCTTGCGCTCGGCCGTATAACCGAAGACGTCGAAGGTGCCGCCGCGCAAGCCTTTTGCTTTGGCCAGCAGCTGGAAGGCGCGCCACATCCAGGAACCGAACTCCGCTTTCACCAGATGCCCCTTCGCATCTTTCTTGGCAAACAGCGGCGGCGCCAGGTTGAATTTCACGGAGAAATTACCCTCGAACTGCTGTTGCAACTGCTCGACGAAACGGCCATCCGTGTACAAACGCGCCACTTCATACTCGTCCTTGTAGGCTAGCAACTTGAAATAGCTCTTGGCGACGGCCGTCGACAGCTTCTGGCCCAGCCCCAGGGTATTTTCGCGGTCGCGCACCTGTTTCACCAGGGTGGCATAACCATCCGCATACGCGGCGTTTTGATACGCGGTGAGGAATTCCACGCGCTTTTTGATGACGCTATCGAGGCTTTGCGGCATTTGCACGATGATCGCTTGCGCCGGCGTGGCAATTTGCGTGACACGGCGCACGTCGACGGCGGCGCGGCGGCCCCACAAAAAGCTTTTCTTGTTCGATTCGATCCCCACGCCGTTCAATTCGATGGCGCGTAGCAGGGCCGCCTCCGTCAACGGAATGCGGCCCTTTTGCCAGGCGTAGCCGAGCATGAACAGGTTGGCGGCGATCGAGTCGCCCATCAGCGCGGTGGCCAATTTCGTCGCGTCGATGAAGTCGGCCGCGTCGGCGCCGCCCACGGATTCCTCGATCAGCTGGCGCACTTCCGCCGTTGGATATTGCCAGTCCGCATTTTGCGCAAATGTGCCCGGCGGTTGCTCGTGCAGGTTGACGACGGCCAGGCTGCGGCCAGGACGCATTTTTGACACGGCATCCTGCGCGCCGGCCGTCAGCATGTCGCAGCCCAGGATCAGGTCCGCTTCGCCCGTGGCGATGCGCTGGGCGCGGATGTGCGCCGGGGACTTGGCGATCTTCACGTGCGAGGTGACGGAGCCGTTCTTTTGCGACATGCCCGTCATGTCCAGCACGGACGCGCCCTTGCCTTCCAGGTGGGCCGCCATGCCCATCAGGGCGCCCACGGTGATCACGCCCGTGCCGCCGATGCCGTTGATCAGGATGTTGTACGGCGCGTCGCAATCGGGTAATACAGGTTCCGGCAGCGGCCCGAAGTCATCCGTCTCGCCCGGCTTGTTCGCGCCCGTCTTGGTCTTTTTCAGGCTGCCGCCTTCGACGGTGACGAAGCTGGGGCAGAAACCCTTGGCGCACGAGTAATCCTTGTTGCACGACGATTGGTCGATGGTGCGCTTGCGGCCAAATTCCGTTTCCTTCGGCAAGATCGACACGCAGTTCGACTGCACGCCGCAGTCGCCGCAGCCTTCGCAGACGGCGTCGTTGATGACCATGCGCTTCGGCAAATCGGGATACTCGCCCTTTTTCCTGCGCCGGCGTTTCTCGGCGGCACAGGTCTGGTCGTAGATCAGCACGGACACGCCGGGTACCTCGCGCAATTCGCGCTGCACGGCATCCATGTCCTTGCGGTCGTGCAAGGTGAGGTGGGCGGACAGCTTGCTGCGGTCGCTGTAGCGTGATAAATCTTCCGTGACCAGCGCGATGCGGGCGATGCCTTCGGCCGCCACTTGCTGCGCCATCATGGGCACGGTGATCAGGCCGTCCACGGGCTGGCCGCCCGTCATGGCGACGGCGTCGTTGTACAGAATCTTGTAGGTGATGTTGACCTTGGCCGCCTGGGCGGCGCGGATGGCCAGGTAGCCCGAATGAAAGTAGGTGCCGTCACCGAGGTTCTGGAACACGTGCGGCAATTCCGAGAACGCGGCCTGGCCGATCCACGGCGCGCCTTCGCCGCCCATGTGCGTGGTCAGCTTGTTCATTTCCGGGTAAATCGACGTGGCCATCACGTGGCAGCCGATGCCGGCCAGCGCCAGGCTGCCGTCCGGCACCTTGGTCGACGTATTGTGCGGGCAGCCGGAGCAGTAGAACGCGGGGCGGAACGGCGTATTCACGGCCTTTTTCAATACCGCATCCTTGGCGTCGAGGAAGCTGAGTCTCGCCTTGATCAGGTCGCAGGTGACGGGATCGGAAATCAGGCGCGCGATGCGGCTGGCGATGACACGCGCCACTTGCGAGACGGAAAAATCCGCCTTCGAGGTCAGCAGCCATTCGCCGCGCGGCGCCACCCATTCGCCTTTTTCGTCGAACTTGCCGATGACACGCGGGCGCACGTCGTCGCGCCAGTTGTACAGCTGTTCCTTGAGCTGGTATTCGACGATCTGCCGCTTCTCTTCGACCACGAGAATTTCATCGAGACCTTGCGCAAACTCGCGCACGCTGTCCGGTTCCAGCGGCCACGGCATGGCTACCTTGAACAGGCGCATGCCGACATCGGCCGCCATCTGCTCGTCGATGCCCAGCTCTTCCAGCGCTTCGAGCACGTCCAGGTAGGATTTGCCGGAGGCGATGATGCCCAGCTTGGCGTTCGGACTGTCGATGGTCGTATGGTTGAGCTTGTTTTCGCGCGCGTAGGCCAGGGCCGCATAGATCTTGTAGTCCTGCATCAGCGCTTCCTGGTTGCGCGCCTGCTGGCCCAGCGGGATGCTCGACAGGCGCGCATTCAGGCCGCCTTCGGGCATGACGAAGTCCTGCGGAATCTTGACTTCCACGCGGAACGGGTCGGCGTCGATGGAGGCCGACGATTCGACCGTGTCGGCCAGGGCCTTGAAGGCCACCGTGCAGCCTGAAAAGCGCGACATGGCCCAGCCGTGGATGCCCAGGTCCAGGTATTCCTGCACATTGCATGGATACAGGACGGGGATCATCGAGGCGGAGAACAGATGGTCGGACTGGTGCGGCAGGGTCGATGAGTATGCGCCATGGTCGTCGCCGGCCACCAGCAGCACGCCGCCCAGTTTGGATGTGCCCGCATGGTTCATGTGCTTGAAGACATCGCCGCAGCGGTCCACGCCCGGACCCTTGCCGTACCACATGGCGAACACGCCGTCGTACTTGGCCGGGCCGATCAGGTCGACCTGCTGCGAACCCCAGACGGCCGTGGCCGCCAAGTCTTCGTTGACGCCGGGCACGAACTGCACGTGGTGCGCTTCCAGCTGCTTTTTCGCTTTCCACAGGTTTTCGTCGAGGCCGCCCAGCGGTGAGCCGCGGTAGCCGGAAATGAAACCGGCCGTGTTCAGGCCGGCAGCCTGGTCGCGCAAGCGCTGCATCATGGGCAGGCGCACGAGGGCCTGGATGCCGGACAGAAAGATGGCGCCGGATGTGGCCGTGTATTTGTCGTCGAGGCTGACGGTGGTCAAACGGGATGTGTCGGGGGGCGTAGATGGCGCGGCACCGGCGTTTCTAGCGAACGCTGCGGAGCCGTTTTCCGTGGTCACGGACATGGCTGTCTCCAAAAGGGTGTTTCAGATATCGGCTGTACCAGAGGCGCGCCCGGTAAGGCGCGCGCGGTGCAGACGGGATGGCCGCGTGTGGGCGGCACATAACTAGTTTAAATTTAAAATAGTTAATGTGGTCAGTGTAGAACGACCGTGAGGAAGGGGCAAATACGCTTTGGCGATGGGGGTATAAGAAAAAATGATGGCCTGCCTCGCGCCGCAAGACAGGCCATGTCTGCCGTGCCCGCTTAGGGCTGCGTCCATTGCAGCTTGCGCGCGCGCAAGGGATAGGCGACGGGCGTCAACTCGGGCAGCAGGGCATTGAGCGAGTCTTGCGTCAGTTCCAGGGCTTTTTGGGGGCTAAGCTCATTGACGCTGAGACTACTCATGAAACCTGTATCAACGCTCAGGTATACGGGAGGACCATTTTCCTTGATATTGACGGTCGTGCGCTTTTTGTAGAAGGCGAGCTCGTATGTGCCCGGTGCCAGCTCCAGCGCCACATGTGTCCTGGAATCATGATAGTAGAGGTTTTTTTTCGCGCTGCCCTGCAGATGGCTGGTCTCGATAGTGTAGAAGGTGCTGCCATCTTCGAATTTCTCGCTATCTACCGTTTCTTGCGGCATGCGGTTAAAGAGGATCAGATTGGCTTTTCTGTTGAGTACCGTGCCCGCTTGCCCAGGCGCATTTGACGGCTCCAGGGCGGTCGTGCGGCGCATGCCTTGTTCCTCTGCTTCGTGCTGGGCTTTGTGCCCCATGATCCCATTCAGCGCAATAGAGACGTTAAGTGGCCCCATGGATCTGGCCTCTTTTGCATCGTAGTGAAGGTCCTTCATGGTGGCACGCGTCGTTTCTATGGAATGCCAAATGGTTTTACCCGCCACTCGGTCATATACCACCGCTTCAATGAGCATAATGAGGGAGGAATGGCAGCCATAGCTATTACATTTTCCTAGCGTGGTATCGGCATATTTCCAGTCGATCAACGCCACGTAGCGCCGCCCCGTCGTGCTGGCAGGCAGTCCCTGCACGGTGTCGAGGATGGATGGTCGCTTGAACGCGGGTGGCATGGGGACGAAGGCGAGTTCTTCTTTCGGATCCTTGGCAGTGTCGAGATAGGCACGGCAAGCCCAGCTTTTGAACAGGGAGGTGTTGTCCGACGAGACGATGGTACCCCAGGTACTTTCATGGGTCTTGGGCGTGCAACTTTCCGGCGCAATAAATACCACCACCTCGATTTCTTTTCTTTCGATGGGCTGCGCAACATCGCTGAGCAGCACCTCGCGCAAGGGAAATTCGGATTGAGGGCGGGCGGCTTGGGCGCCCTGCATCAGTAGCAGCAGGGCGGCGCTTGCCGCCAGACGGCGCAAGGAAGTGGTAAGCAAGAACATGATGACGATGGTGAAATGAATAAGACCATCATTTTATTTCTTTTGAGAAATTATTGTTGGAAAAATAATTTACGCTACAGCACGTGCGCCCCCACCCAGCGTCCGCTGCCGCACAGTTCGGCGGCCACTTGCAGCACGAGGTTTTTCACGGCGTTGCCTGCATTGGTGAGGGGAATGTTTTTCGAGGCGCACAGGGCCACCGTGCGCGACAGCACGGGGCTGTGGATGGCGTAGCTGCGCATGGCGCCGCTGTCCAGTTCGGCCAGCAGGGGCGCGGCCGGCAGGATGGTGGCGCCCATGCCGGCCAGGATGGCCGATTTCAGGATGGCGATCGAGTTGATCTCGATCACGTTCGCCGTCTCCAGTGCCAGTTCGCGGGCGCGGCTGTCGATGCGGGGGCGCACGCCATGCTGCAGGCCCGGCAGGATCAGGGTGGCGCTCAATGCCTGCGCGAATGACAGCGCCGTGCCCGGGGGCGCGAACGGCGAATCGCTGCGGCAGATAAAACGCATTTCTTCCTCCACCAGGGGGCAGCAGGAAAACGGCGTCAGCTGGCCATCGTCGAACAGCACGGCCAGATTGATGCGGCCTGATTTGAGCTGTGCATTGAGGTTGCCCGTGATTTCTTCCGTCAGTTGCAGGGTGATCTCGGGATAGCGTTCGCGCGCGGCCAGCAGCAGGGGCAGGGCCAGCGCGCCGGAGATACTGTGCGGCAAGCCCAGGGTGACATTGCCGGACGGCCGCGTGGCGCTTTGCGTAACGGCCGAGCGGGCGTCCGCCACCTGTTTCAGGATCGCCTGCGCATGTTCGTAAAACACCTTGCCCGCATCCGTGCTGAGCACGCCCTGGGCCGAGCGGTGCAGCAGCTGCACGCCCAGTTCCTCTTCCAGTTGGCGCAGCTGCTGCGTCAGGGCCGGCTGCGCCACGTGCAGGATCAGGGCCGCGCGCGACAGCGAGCCGTGGTCGACGATGGCGACAAAGTAGCGTAATTGGCGCAGTTCCATGGGTCCCAATAGCGGTGCGGTGAGCGGAAAAAACAGGGTGTTGCGCCGCAGCGCCGAACGCGGCCAGCAGAATAACAATTTTGTTATACTCATTCTAGCGCCTTCGGTGCTCCAGCCGCGTATTTGTGGGATGACAGCATGCTCAAGAAAGTTGATTCGTCTCAATTAAAAGTGGGCATGTACATTCATGACCTCAGTTGTGACTGGATGACGCATCCGTTCGTGCGCAACCGTTTTCTGTTGCGCAGCGACGATGAAATCCGCAAGATCGTGCAGGCCGGCATCCACGACGTGGTGATCGACAGCGGCAAGGGCCTCGACGTGCAGGATGCGCCCACCGTAGCGCAGGCGCGCGCCGAGACCGAGCGCGAACTGGTGCAGATCGCCGCGGCGCCGCAGGTGGTCACGCGCGTGTCGTTGGGCATGGAACTGGCGCGCGCCGCGCAGGTGCGGCGCCAGGCGGCGAGCCTGGTACGCACGGTGATGGCCGACGTGCGCCTGGGCAAGGCGGTCGAGCTCGACCGCGTGCAGCACACGGTGCAAGATATTACCGAATCGATCCTGCGCAATCCCGGCGCCCTCGTCGGCTTGTTGCGCATCAAGACCAAGGATGACTACACCTTCCTGCATTCCGTCAGCGTGTGCGCGCTGCTGGTGGCGTTTTGCCGCTCGCGCGGCATCGATGCGGCCACCACGCACCAGGCGGGCCTGGGCGGCCTGCTGCACGACACGGGCAAGGCGCTGGTGCCCGACAGCGTGCTGAACAAGCCCGGTCCCCTCACGTCCGAGGAATTTGCCCTGATCAAGCGCCATCCGCGCGATGGCTACGAGATCCTGCTGCAGTCGCCCGAGCTGGGCGCCATTCCGCTCGACATCGCCTTGCACCACCACGAGCGGCGCGACGGCAGCGGCTATCCGGACCAGCTGGCCGGCGACGCCATCAGCGAGCTGGCGCAGATGGCCGCCATCGTCGACGTGTACGACGCGCTGACGTCGGACCGCAGCTATCACAAGGGCATTCCCGCCGCCGAAGCCCTGCGCAAGATTTACGAGTGGAGCAAATTCCATTTCAACCCCGTGTTCGCGCAGGATTTCATGCGCTGCGTGGGCATCTATCCGGTGGGCACCATGGTGATGCTGGAATCGGGCCGCCTGGCCGTCGTCGTCGAGGCGCACGAAAGCAATCTGCTGGCGCCGAAAGTGAATGTGTTTTTCAGTACGAAGAGCAAGACCTACATCAAGCCCGAGACGGTCGACCTGTCGCGCGGCTTCGGTTTTGGCGGCGCCGACAAGATCGTCGGCCATGAGTCGGCGGCCAAGTGGCAGGTCGATCCCATGCGTTTTATCTCGCTGGCGGATGCATGAACGGTGTGTGTTCTTTGAAAAAGAGCGCCTGAAAAACGTTCAGGGCAAGGCGCTGGCGCGAAGACAGTACGACGAGTACGGCGAGCGCCGGCAACGCCGCGATGGACGTTTTGTCAGGTGATCAGAAAAATTCCGCCGTATCGTTCGAGGCAATGGTGGTAAGCAAGCCCTTGGCGACCAGCTCATCGTAATGGCAAGCCAGGTTGCGGCCATGGCTCTTGGCGTAATACAAGGCCTGGTCGGCGCGGCCGAGGATGATGACGGGCGCCTCGTAGGCGTTGATGCTGACGAAGCCCACGCTGACGGTCACTTTGCCCACTTGCGGGAAGTCGTGCGCCTCGACATTGGTGCGGAAGCGGTCGATGATTTTCTGCGCATTTTCCAGGGTGATCGAGCGCAGCAGCACGACGAATTCCTCGCCGCCGAAGCGGAAGATGCGGTCTTGCGAGCGGAACGACGATTGCAGCTGGTTGGCGATCAGGATCAGCACTTCATCGCCATACAGGTGGCCAAACTTATCGTTGACCAGTTTAAAATGATCGACGTCGATCACGGCCAGCCATTGCCGTTCCGTGTCCGTATGGTGGCGCCGCTCTTCATCGACGGGACGCGGTTTCTCCGCTTCCGGTTCACCGCGGCTGTGCAGGATTTTCGCCAGCTGGTCGTCGAAGGTCTTGCGGTTCAACAGGCCGGTGAGCGAATCGCGTTCGCTGTAGTCGAGCAGGTTCTGGAAATTGCGGTACACGCTGACGATGCCGCCGATCACCTGGATGGTGGCGCCCGTGTAGGGCGTGGGGTTGGTGATTTCCAGGCAGGTGGTGACCTGGTCGCCGATCCAGATGGGCAGCCACAGCAGGTGGCGGCCGTCGGCGCACAGGGTGTCGGCGCTCGCTTCATGGCGCTTGATGCAGGCGGCCAGGGCCGGGTAGTCGGACAGCGGTTCGCCTGGCAGGGTAGGGTCGGTATGCTCTTCCATGCGGGCCACGCTGCCCGCCACGATGATGGCCCGCGACCGCACGAATACCTGGCCACGCACGGTGGTCAGGGCCAGCACACGGGTCTGCGACGCGGCAGCGAGTTCCTGCACTGCCGAGATCACGGAAATGTCGAGCATCGTGTGGTCGCGGTGCCCGGTCATGTCCACCATGTGTTTCAGTAGGGAATCCATTGTCGTTCTCTGGAAAGTAGTCACACAAGTGTCGTCATACCAGCATTGCATCAAGCAAGAGCATGTTCGCGTCCGTCTACAAGAAGCCAAGATTTATTTGGTGGCATGACGCTCTGTACCGCCGGGCGAGAGGCCTTTCCAAAGAAGAGCTAAGCAGGATAATGTCTTTTTGCCTAATAGGCAATTAACGTATGCAATATTTCATGTAAATACATGAGATTCATGCACTACATTGCAAAAAACTTGCCCTGACGAAGGCTTTCAATCCGGATCGCAACATTTGTTTGCGCCAGCCGCCATGTCGACAAGGTTTGATAATTTCCATATGGAAACTTGTGGCGCGTCAATTTGCCAAAACGTGGACGCTTTATAGTCAATGCAATGGCGCAGAAATTTACGGCAGGAAACATATTAGCAGGAAAGGGCAATGTTTCACACCCGATTGCGCCAGGGACTTGTGATTCACTTTTGGGAGCTTGTCATGCATACCTTCCTGTCGGCAGTACAGCAGTTTGTCAAGGATGAGGATGGCATTACGGCAATCGAATACGGCCTGATTGCGGCCTTGATGGCCACCGCCATCACGGCCGGATTCTTGCTGATCAAGACCAACTTGCTGGCCGTCCTCACCGACATCTCGTCGAACCTGGTGTTGACGCCCTAAGCGGGTGCCCGCTGCTGGCCGGCCGGCAGCGGGTTTTTTCGGGAGGTGTGCCATGCCTGCAACTGCCTTGTGCGACCTGCTGTTGCTGTGCTTCGTGACGGGGGCCGCCGTCAGTGATCTGATCCAACGCAAGATTCCGAATTGGCTGGTGCTGGCCGGCATGCTCGCCGCGCTGGCGCTGCATTTGTGGTTGTGGCCGCACCGCGTGCCGCAGCTGGTGCTGGGCGGCATGGCGACGGGCTTCTTTCTGTTCCTGCCTCTGTATGTGCTGCGCGGCATGGCCGCCGGCGACGTCAAGCTGATCGCCATGGTGGGCACCTTTGCCGGTCCCTGGCCCGTGCTGCAGATCTGTTTCGCCACGTTTGTCCTGGGCGGCCTGATGGCCGTGCTGATGATCACGTACCAGGGCAAGTGGCGCGCCTGCCTCGGCAATCTGCGCCAGCTGCTGTGGCCGATGATCGCGCGCATGGCCGGCATTCCCCTGGCGCCGACCGCACTGGGCAGCCATGCCAGCGTGGGCAACATGCCGTACGGACTGGCCATTGCCCTGGGCTGCCTGGTGGTGCAAGGGCAGCATTATTTCTGATTGGCATTCATTGCTCTGAATCAATGGGCGCCAGTGCCCGCTCGCTAGAATGAATTCTGTTCAATGCAGTCTTAACCGGCTAGGAGACGCAGCATGACCGAGGTCGACTATTCCATGAGCACCGACAGCGTTCCGCGCCCCGCCGACGCGAACCTGATGCCGCCCTTGCCGCCGCAGCCGAAGAGCTTGCGTGAAACGGGGCTGGAACGGCCGCTGGTCGTCGAACTGATTGCCAAGCTGATGTTTGTGGGCGGCAAGACGCATCTGTCCGCGCTGACGACGCGCTTGCGCCTGTCGATCAATGTCTTGCGCGAAGTGCTCGATTTCATGGTGACGGAGCAGATGGCCGAAGTGGCCTGGCGCGGCGAATCCGACATCGACGTGCAGTACCAGCTGACGGGCGCCGGCAAGCAGCGCGCCAGCGCTTTTCTTGAACGCTGCGCGTATATCGGCGCCGCGCCCGTCACCCTGGAAGCGTACCGCGCCATGGTCGCGCGCCAGTCGTGGCTGGCGCAGGAACAGCGTGTCGGCAGCGATGACCTGGCCGCCGTGCTGGGCGGCGCCCATGCGGGGCCGGGCATGCTCGACGTGGTGGGCGCGGCCCTGCATTCGGGGCGCTCGCTGCTGCTGTACGGTCCGCCCGGCAGCGGCAAGTCGACCTTGGCGCTGCAACTGGGGCAATTGCTGCACGGGCTGGTCGCCGTGCCCTACGCCATCGTCGTCGGCCACGACATCATCCAGTTGTACGATCCGGCCCAGCACCTGCCGCCCGCGCCGCAGCACGTCAGCCATGCGCGCCAGGCGCTGGAGCGGCGCAGCACGGATATCCGCTGGGTGCTGTGCCAGCGTCCCGTGATCCACGTGGGCGCCGAGCTCGACGCCGGCACGCTGGAGCTGCGCCATGACGCCAGCGGCGGCTGCTACCAGGCGCCGCCCCATGTGCGGGCCAACAATGGCATGCTGATCATCGACGACCTGGGCCGCCAGCGCCTGGGCGCGCAAGAACTGCTGACGCGGCTGATGCAGCCGCTGGCACGGGGCAGCGACCAGCTGGGCCTGCCCGGCGGCGTGCAGATCAGCGTGCCCTTCGACAACGCCCTCGTGCTGGCCACGAACGTGCCGCCGGGCGAGCTGTTCGATCCTGCCTTGCTGCGCCGCATCGGCTACAAGGTGCAGGTGGGGCCGCTGGCCGAGAACGCCTATCGCGCCCTGTTCCGCCAGCAATGCCGCCTGGCCGGCATGACCATCGACGAGCTGGCCCTGAACCATCTGCTGCAGCTGCATGGCGCGCAGGGACGGCCCCTGCTGGCCAGCTATCCGCAGGAATTGCTGGCGCGCATAGGCGACTTCGCCGGCTTTGCCGGCAGCGAGGCGCGCCTGACGGTGGGCGCCCTGGAGCAGGCCTGGAGCAGCCTGTTTGCCAGTTGCGACATGCCGGCCGCCAGCCTGTGCGAGCGCATCGCATGAAAAACCGGCGCGCCCTGCTGATGATGGGCCTGGCCGTGGTGCTGGGTCTGCTGGCCGTGCTGCTGGCCTCGCACTGGCTGCTGCGCCAGACGCCGGCCGGCAAGGGCAAGATCGTCGTCGCCGCCAGCGATGTCAACCTGGGCCAGCGCCTGACGCCCGAGATGCTGCGCCTGGCCGAATGGCCGGCGGAAAGCTTGCCGCAAGGCGCGCTGCAAGACCCGGCGAAACTGGCGGGACGGGTACTGAAAACGAGCGTGCTGCGCGGCGAGCCGCTGAGCGAAGCCAAGCTGGCGCCCGTGGGGACGTTGGGCGGCCTGTCGGCCCTGATCACGGAAGGGCGGCGCGCCATCACCGTGCGCGTCAACGACGTGATCGGCGTGGCCGGCTTCGCCTTGCCGGGCAATTATGTCGACATCATCGTCAGTACCCAGCAGGATGCCGGCGACCGCGCGTTTCCGCAAAGCCGCAACATTTCCAAGATCGTGCTCGAACGCATCCTCGTGCTGGCCGTGGCGCAGGAAGTGGGACGCGACGAGACCAAGCCGCGCGTGGTCAATGCCGTGACCCTGGAAGTGACGCCGGAACAGGCGGAAAACCTGGATCTGGCGCGCAGCGTGGGCAGCCTGTCGCTGGTGCTGCGCAACCAGGTCGACCCGCAGCCGGGCGTGACGGCGGGTGCCACCAAGCTGACCCTGCTGGGCGGACCGCATGAAGCCGAGCCTGCTCCCGCCGCCGCGCCCGTGCCGGCCGTGGCGCCGCGTCCCATGCGCGTGGCCAAGGCGCCGCCGGAGCCCAAGCGCCAGTGCAGCGGCGTCATCGATGGGACGCGCCAGTCGCGCGAATGTTTTTAGCCTTGTTGCCTTGATCAACCATGGACACGCTCATGAACCGCGCCCTGCTGACACTGTGCTGCCTGCTGTTGCCGCTTGCCGGCGCGGCAGCCGATCCTGGCCCCCGCTGCGGCGGCGAAGCGGCGACGCCCGGCAACTTGCAGCTGCAGGTGGGCAAGTCGAGCATGTTGCGCCTGCCCGAGGCGGTGCTGGCCCGCAGCGTCGGCAATCCGGCCATGCTGCAAGCCATGCTGGTCGCACCCGACACCTTGTATCTGGTCGGTGTCGACGTGGGCAGCACGAATATGATCATCCAGGGCAGGAGCGGCGTGTGCAGCGTGGTGAACGTCAGTGTCAGCATGGACCCGTCCGGCCTGCAAACGACCCTGGCGGCCCTGATGCCGGAAGAAAAAGCCATCCGCGTGACGGCCGTGGCCGATACCCTGGTGCTGTCGGGCACGGTGCAGGATGCGGGCGCCGTGCTGCGCGCCGTCGAGCTGGCGCATGCGTATGTGCGCCGCGCCACCGCACCGCTGGCGCTGCCCAAGCCAGCCGATGGCGCCGCCTTGCCGCTCGCGGCCGCTGCACCCGGCGGCGCGGGCAGCGCGAACAGCCGCGTCATCAATATGCTCGACGTCAGCGCGCCGCAGCAGGTGATGCTGGCCGTGCAGATCGCCGAAGTGTCGAAGTCCCTGCTGGAGCGGCTGGAAGTGGGCGCCACCCTGCGCCTCGCCTCCGGCAGCTGGGCCACCACCTTGCTGTCGAATTTCTTGAGCGGCACGGCCAACGGCTTGCTCGACGTGCGCAAGTCGAATGGCCAGCAGCTGACCATCGAGGCGCAGAAACAGGATGGCCTGGTGCGCATCCTGGCCGAGCCGACGGTGATGGCGATCAGCGGACAGGAGGGCAGTTTTCTGGCCGGCGGCAAGATCTTCATTCCCGTCGGCCAGGACAACAACAAGATCACGCTGGAAGAGCGCGAGTATGGCGTCGGCCTGCGATTTACCCCCACCGTGCTGTCGGGCGGGCGCATCAATTTGAAGGTGGCGCCGGAAGTGTCGGAACTGTCGCGCGAAGGGGTGGGCATTTCCGCCGTCGGCGTCAGCGGACGTTCTATTTTGCCCGTCATCACCACGCGGCGCGCTTCGACCACGGTGCAGCTGTATGACGGCCAGAGCTACGCCATCGGCGGCTTGATCAAGAACAACCAGGTGAGCAACATCGCGGGCGTGCCGTGGCTGAGCGAACTGCCCATCCTCGGCGCGCTGTTTCGCAGCACGGACTTCCAGCATGACCGCACGGAATTGTTGTTCGTCATTACCGCGCACCTGGTGAAACCCTTGCCGTCCGATGTCGTGCTGCCGACGGCGCAGCTGGCGCCGCCTTCGCGCACGGAATTGATGTTGCGCGGCAAGATGGAAGCCACCGTGCCGCCAGCGCCGCCGTCCGTGCCGCCGCCGCGCGCGGCCAACGGCTTCGAGTTGAAATGAGACGGGGAGACACGCCATGCCGAATTCGCTCCTGATATGGCTGCGGCGCCTGGCCGCGCTGACCCTGGCGCTGCAGCTGGCAGCCTGCGCGCACAGCAGTAGCAGCACGCCGCAGCTGGACCCGCGCTTCGGCGACGCCGTGCGCCTGGCCATGGCGCAGCAGGTGCGCGATCCGGCCAGCGCGGACAATCGCCAGCCTGCCGACGGGCTTGACGGCCCCAGCGCACACGCCGTCATGCAGCGCTACCGCGCCTCGTTCGCCGAACCGAACGGCCAGACGCCGCAGCCGGTGCAGTTCATGCTGGGAGGCGCCAATGGCAAATAGACGCCGGCGCGAGCGCGGGGCGATGCTGATCGCCTTTTCCATCCTGCTTATCCTGGTGCTGGGCTTTATCGGCCTGGCGCTCGACGTGGGACAGATCATCGGCCGCAAGACGGAATTGCAGAACCTGGCCGACAACGCGGCGCTGGCGGCGGCCGCCGAACTGGTGGGCACGCCCGAAGGCTTGCTCGCTGCCGTGGACAAAGCCAAGCAGAGTGCGGCCGACAAGAGCGCGTGGCGGCGCCGCATGCAGGGCGCGATCCTGTCGGACGCCAGCATCCGCTTCGCCAGCGCGCCCGGCGCGCCCGCCAGCGAATGGCATGCGGCGGGCGCCGTGCCCGACGCCGCCACGGCGCTGTTCGTGCGCGTCGATACGCAGGCCAATGCACCGTCGCTGGGGCGGGTGGCGACGGCGTTCCTCGGCGCCTTGTCGCCGGCGCTGCGCACCCTGGACACGGGGGCGCGCGCCGTGGCAGGACGTACCAGCCTGAACCTGACGCCGCTGGCCGTGTGCGCGCTGTCGGCCAGCGCGGCCAGCCCGCGCACGAATGCGGCGCTGCTGCCGGCCGTCGAGCTGCTGGAATATGGTTTTCGCCGCGGCGTGGCGTATAACCTGTTGAAACTCAATCCGCACGGTCCGGCGGCCGAACACTTCGTGCTCAATCCCCTGGGCCAGCCCGGCGTGGTGGGCTCGTCGCTGCAGGTCGGCGAGTCCAGCGTGCTGCCGTTTGTGTGCAACGGCACGGTGCTGTACCCGCGCATCGGCAGCGCGCAAGTGCATGTGCACCGGCCGTTTCCCGCCGCCTTGTGGCCGGCCTTCAACGCGCGCTTCAACCTGCATGCGGGCAGCGGCTGTCATCCCGTCACGGCGCCGCCCGACACGAATATCCGCGCCTATCCGAATACGGCCACGAACTGGTGGATGACGAACACGCCCGACGCGCCGAGCGCCCTGAGCACCGGCAATCCGCTGCTGTCCGTGGCCGATCCGGAATCGAACGCGACGCCGCCTGCCGTTGGCAGTTACGGCCCGCTGTGGTCGTTTGGCAAGGCGGTCAAGTACAGCAGTGTGAAGCCGGCCGGCGGCTACGTACCGTTCGCCACCAGCGACTGGGCCAGGCTGTATCCGGCTAGCCCTGCCGCGCCGGCCGCCAAGCCCGGCTACCCTGCCACGCCGCCATACCAGACGCTGGCTTACCAGACGGCGCCGACCGGCAATACGGGCGTGGCGCAGCGGCGCCTGCTGCATATTGCCCTGCTGGCCTGCCCTGTGCCGGCCGGCAGCGACGTGCTGGCGCAGGTGCGGGGCATCGGCCGCTTCTTCATGACGGCGCCGGCCAGCAATGGCGTGTTGAGCGCCGAATTTGACGGCCTCGTGGCCGAGGGCGCGCTGGCGGGCCCTGCGGAGTTGCTGCAATGAGGCCGCCCTGCCGCGCGCGACGCCGCCAGGAGGGTGTCGCCGCCATCGAGCTGGCGCTGATCCTGCTGTTTTTCATGGCGCTGCTGCCTTTCGTGCTGCTGTTCGGCCGCGCGCTGCTGGTGTACACGGCCCTGCAAAAAAGTACGCACGATGCGGCGCGCTACCTGGCCACCATGCCGCTGTCGCAGATGGCCAGGGGCGACACGGCGAACCAGGGTGCCGTGTTTGCCCGGCAGATGGTGGTCGATGCCATGGCGGAAAGCTGGCCGGCCATGCAGCCATACCTGATCAGCGTGGAATGCGTGTATGCCGACGACTCCTACAGCTGCGGCACTTATGCGGCGGCGCCGCTGCAGGTGCGCATCAAGTTGTCCGTCGACATGCCTGTGGATTTCCTGCCCGAACTGACCCGCAAGTGGCTGCCGCAGCTGGCGCCGATCCCGCTGCGCGCCAATGCGACAGTACGCTATGTTAATTAACCTGCGCCCCCGCCGGCAGCGCCAGGGCGGCGTCTTCGCCGTCGAGTTCGCCATGCTGGCGCTGCTGTTCTTCCTGTTCCTGTTCGCCATGCTGGAAGTGGCGCGCGCCGTGTATCTATGGAATATGGTGCACGAGATTACCCGGCGTGCCGCGCGCGGCGCCGCCGTTACCGATTTCAGCAATGCAAGTGCGCTGCAGGCCGTGCGCGCGCAAGCCGTGCTGCGCGCCGCGCCTGGCGTGCTGCCGCTGGGCGGCGGCATCAGCGACGCGTATGTGCGCATCGATTACCTGTCACAGTCCAGCGGCGGCGCCGCGCTGGCGGCATTGCCGGTGACGGTGATGCCCGGTTGTCCGCAGCGTAACCGCATCAATTGCCTGGACGATCCGCATGGCGCCAGCTGCATCCGTTTCGTGCGCGCGCGCCTGTGCGTGCCCGGCGATGGCGGACGCTGCGAGAGCGTGCCGTACCGGCCCATCCTGCCGCTGCTGGCAGTGATGTTTCCTTCCGGCGCAGGCGCCGTGCGCCTGCCCAACGGCGCCACCATGGCCGTGGCCGAGTCGCTGGGTTATCCGGACAATCCCGGTTTTTGTCCTTGAGCGCCACTTGGCGGCGCAGCCGACTGTGTAGACCTGAAAGAAGCGAGGAAGTGCGATGAAAGCCCTGATGATTAGCCGCGATGCCAGCTTGCACGATGAAATTGCCGCGCAGGGGGCGGCCCGCATGCCCGTGCTGCGGCTGCTGGAACGGCGCAGCGGCCTGCGCGACGCCGTCGAGCGCATGCTGCCGGAAGCGCCGGAACTGGTGATCGTCGACGCCAGCGGTATCGATGCCGACGAAGCCGACCTGCTCGAGCGCCTGGCGCGCCAGTATCCGCTGGCGGTGCTGATGCTGCTCACGCGCGGACAGCAGCAGGATGTGCTGATCCGCGCCATGCGCGCTGGCATGCGCGAAGTGCTGCAGCTGCCGCTGGTGCACAAGGCCTTTCACGAGGCGATGGATCGGGTCGATATCCAGGCCGGCGTGACGCAGATGCGCGACGGTAAAGTCCTCGCCTTCATCTCGTGCAAGGGCGGCAGCGGCGCCACTTTTCTATCGACGAATTTTTCCTACGCGCTGGCCAGCCTGGCCGGCTGCAAGGTGCTGCTGATCGACCTGCATGGCCAGTTCGGCGACGCCACCCTGTATGTCTCGGACCAGAAGCCGGCGATGACACTGTCCGACATCTGTGCCCAGATCGCGCGCATGGACGGCGCCTTCCTCGCCTCGTGCCTGGTGCACGTGACGCCGAACTTCGGCGTGCTGGCGGCGGCCGACGACCCCGCGCACAAGGTCGACATGCAGCCCGAGCACATGGACCGCATCCTGGCCGTGGCGCGCCAGCACTACGACTACATCGTGCTCGACGTGGGACGCCAGATCGATGCGCTGTCGTTGCGCGCGCTCGACAACGCCGACGCCATCTATCCGGTGCTGCAGCTGGCCTTGCCCGACATCCGCGACGGGCGGCGCCTGCTCGACATTTTCCGTTCGCTCGGCTATCCGGGCGAGCGCCTGCGCCTGATCGTCAACCGTTATGAGAAGGGCGGGCGCCTGCGCCTGGCGGACCTGGAGCAGGCGCTGGGCGCGGAAGTGGTGCACACGGTGCCCAACGATTACATCGCCGCCACCGATTCCGTCAACCAGGGCATCCCGCTGCTGCAGCTGTCGCGCACCAGCGCCGTGGCGCGCAGCCTGGCCGAGCTGGTGGAACTGGTGACGGCGCGCCGCGTGACGGAAAGCCGCGGCCTGTTCGACCGCCTGTTCAGCCGCAGCGAGGTTTAGGACAGAAACATATGTCAAGGCTCCCGCCGGGGGCCATCATGGGAGCCGAGATGACTTTACGCGAACGCCTGGCGGCAAATGAAACGGTGCGCCCCGCCAGCAATGGACAAGGCGCGCTGGCGCTGCACGCCTACCAGGAACTGAAAAAAACCATGCACCAGACGATACTCGACCGTATCGACCTGGAACGCCTGAAACGCCTGACTGCCGAGCAGTTCAAGCATGAGCTGGCGCTGCTGGTGCAGCGCGTGATCGAGGAAGAGCGCATCGTCCTCAATCAGCACGAGCGGCATAGCCTGGTGCTCGACATCCAGCACGAGATGCTGGGCTTTGGTCCGCTCGAACCCCTGCTGGCCGATGCCAGCGTGTCCGACATCCTCGTCAATACCTGCGACAAGGTGTATGTGGAGCGGGGCGGGCGGCTGCAGCTGACGGACGTGACCTTCCACGACAATGCGCACCTGATGAAGATCATCGAAAAGATCGTCTCGCGCGTGGGACGGCGCGTCGATGAATCGAGCCCGATGGTCGACGCGCGCCTGCCGGACGGCTCGCGCGTGAATGCCATCATTCCGCCGCTGGCCGTCGATGGCCCGATCCTGTCCATCCGGCGCTTTGCCGTGCAGCCTTTGAGCATCGCCAACCTGCTCGACTACAAAAGCCTGACGCCGCCCATGGTGCAGGTGTTGCAGGCGCTGGGCCAGGCGAAGATCAATATCCTGATCTCGGGCGGCACGGGCAGCGGCAAGACGACCCTGCTCAACGTGCTGTCCGGCTTCATTCCCGGCAGCGAGCGCATCGTCACCATCGAGGATGCGGCCGAACTGGCGCTGCGCCAGCCGCACGTGGTACGGCTGGAAACGCGCCCGCCGAATATCGAAGGCAAGGGGGAAGTAAGCCAGCGCGCGCTGGTGCGCAATGCGCTGCGCATGCGGCCCGACCGCATCATCCTGGGCGAGGTGCGCGGCGCCGAGGCGCTCGACATGCTGCAGGCGATGAACACGGGCCATGAAGGGTCGCTGGCGACCATCCATTCGAACACGGCGCGCGACGCGCTGGCGCGGCTGGAAAACATGGTCGGCATGGCCAACGTGAACCTGACGCCGCGCGCCACGCGCCAGCAGATCTGTTCGGCCGTAACGGTGGTGATGCAAGTGTCGCGCCTGACGGATGGCGCGCGCAAGCTGGTCAGCCTGCAGGAAGTGACGGGGATGGAAGGCGACATCATCGCCATGCATGAAATCTTCCGCTTCGAGCAGACGGGCGTCGATGCCGACGGCAAGGTGCAGGGCCACTTTTGCGCCACGGGCGTGCGGCCCCGCTTTACGGAGCGCTTGCGCATGTTCGGCGCGCCGGTGCCGGACACGGTGTTCGACCCGGACCGAATTTATGAGTAAGGGGGAGGGATCATGGACCTGGTGTTCTACGGCTTTGCCGTGCTGCTGTTCGCCGCCTGCATTCTGATGGTGGAAGGGGCCTGGCTGTGGTGGTCGGGCACGCATGGCAGCGCGGCGCGGCGCATCAACCGGCGCCTGCGGCTGATGGCGGCGCGCGGCGAGGCGGGCGGCGAGCGCGTCTCCATCCTCAAGCAGCGCCGCTATGCGCGTTCGCCCGGCCTGGAGCGGCTGCTGCGGCGCATGCCGCAGGCGGCGCGGCTGGATCATTTGCTGCTGCAATCGGGCTTGTCCTGGTCGGTGGCGCAATTCCTGGGCGGCAGCGGCGCCTTGCTGCTGGCGGCCTTGCTGCTGTTGGCGGCCTGGTCCATGCCCTTGCCCGGCGCCTTGCTGCTGCTGTCCTGTGCCGTGAGCGCACCGTGTTTGTTCGTGCTGCGCGCGCGCGCGGCGCGGCTGAAAAAGATCGAGGCGCAACTGCCGGAAGCGGCCGATTTCCTGGCCCGCGCGCTGCGCGCCGGGCACTCGTTTTCGAACGTGCTGCAGATGGTGGGAGACGAACTCAATGAGCCGATCAGCGGCGAATTCAAGACGGCGCACGAAGAGATCAATTACGGCGTGCCGATGAACGAGGCGCTGCAAAACCTGGCTGCGCGCATCCCGCTGACGGACTTGCGCTACCTCGTCATCGCCGTGCTGGTGCAGCGCGAATCGGGCGGCAACCTGGCCGAGGTGCTGGTCAGCATCGCCCGCATCATCCGCGCCCGCTTGAAGTTGCTGGGACAGGTGCGCGTGCTGTCGGCCGAGGGGCGCATGTCGGCCTGGGTGCTGGGCCTGATGCCGGTGGTGATGATCGGTGTCATGGCCCTGGTCAACCCGCAATACATCCGCCTGCTGTGGACCGATCCCAGCGGCATCAAACTGTTGTGGTACGCGGCTGGCATGGTGGCGCTGGGTGTCGTCTGGATGCGTAACGTCATCCGCATCCGTATTTGAAGGGCGCGCCTGAAAAAAAGTCCATGGCGTTGTTGCGTCGCCTCGCCGTACGCCCGTACTGTCTTCGGCGACGCGCCTAGCCCTGAACGTTTTTTCAGTCGATCAGAGGAGGAATACTTCATGACCGGTGCACAACTGCTGTTCTTGTTGATCGTCTTTGCCGTGGTGGTGGCGCTGGCCCTGCTGGCGTGGCTGATCTTCTTTCCCGGTACCTTGCGCCAGCGTCTGTTCGGCGCCACGGCGTCGGCCGCCAGCGAGGCGGTGGCCGATACTGGCTGGGTCGAGCGGGTGGTGCGCGTGGCGCAGCCGTTCAGCAAGCTGTCGCTGCCGGAAGAGGGCTGGGAGCGCTCGCCGCTGCGCACGCGTTTCATGAACGCGGGCTGGCGCCAGGCGAGCGCGCCGGCCCTGTACTTTGCGGCGAAAAGCGTGCTGGCCCTGCTGTTTCCCACCGCGCTGGGCCTGTATGCGGCCAGCGCCATGGCGGCGCAGCTGCGCAGCGTGCTGCTGTTGCTGCTGTGCGTCAGCGCCACCATCGGCTATTACCTGCCCAACCTGGTGCTGGCCAGTACGGCCAAGCGGCGCCAGCGCGACATTTTCGAAAACATCCCCGATGCGCTCGACTTGCTGACCGTGTGCGTGGAAGCGGGCCTGAGCCTGGAGCGCGCGCTGGTAAAGGTGTCGGGCGAGATCCACATCAAAAGCGTGGTACTGGCGCAGGAATTGCAACTGGTGCTGATGGAAATGCGCGCCGGTTTTTCCAAGGAAAAGGCGCTGCGCAACCTGGCCTTGCGCAGCGGCGTGGAAGACGTCGATACCCTGGTCGCCATGCTGATCCAGTCGGAACGCTTCGGCACCAGCATGGGCGATTCGCTGCGCGTGCATTCGGAAAATCTGCGCGGCAAGCGCAGCCTGCTGGCCGAGGAGGCGGCGGCGAAGATCGCGTTAAAGCTGCTGTTCCCGCTGATTTTTTGCGTCTTTCCCACCCTGATGCTGGTGCTGATGGGGCCGGCCGTGATCGAAGTCTATCGCGTGCTCGTGCCGGCCATGGCCAGCCGCTGAAAGGAGTCTCACCATGCGCTTGACGATATCCCGCCTGGCCGCCGCCTGCGCCTGTCTGGGCCTGGCCGCCTGTACCACGCAGCTGGCCCATGCACCGGCGCCGCAGTGGCCTGACGCCGATGCCGCCTATGCGGCGGGGCGCCAGCATGTCGAGCGGGGCGACCTGCCCGCGGCGCAAGCGGCTTATGAGCAAGCCCTGCGCCATGCGCCGCGCCACGTGAACGCGCGCAACGGACTGGCCGTGCTGCACGCGCAGCGGGGCGAGCATGACGCGGCGATCGCCCATTGGCTGGCCTTGACGCAGGAGGCGGGTACACGGCAGCCGCAGCAGGCCTATCTGTTCAGCAATCTCGGCCACGCCTATTATTTAAGCGGCCGCGACGCGCAAGCCTTGCCCGTGCTGGAACAGGCGTGTCTGCTCGATCCGCTCAATGCGCTGGCCTGGCAGCACCTGGCGCAGGTACTGGAACGGCTGGGACAGCACGAGCGCGCCGCCGTCATGCGGCGCCAGGCGGCCAGCTTGCAGGAACACGATGTGCGGCGCGATCTGGCCTTGTTGCGCGGCGAGGCGCCGCCGCAGGGCGTGCCCGCGCCGGTGCCCGATGCGCCCGCCATGGCGCGCGTGGAGATCACGCAGAGCGATGGCATGGCCCGCCTGAGACGCGTGCCGGCGGCGGTGCGCAGCCTGACCGTTAGCCCATTGGTGCCGGCTGCGCCTGCGCCTGTGACTGGCACGCCGCGTCCGCGCCTGGAAATTGTCAACGGCAACGGCGTGCCGGGCCTGGCCGCCGCGCTGGCGCGCAGTCTGGCAGGAGCGCCCGTGCAGGTGGTGCGCCTGGCCAATGAAGCCAGCTTCCAGGTGGCGCGCACGCGCGTCGAGTACCGGCCCGCGCAGGAACAGGCGGCGCGCCAGCTGGCCCGCCAGTTGGGTACGCAGGTGCAGACCCAGGTGCAGACCCAGGCCGCCGATTGCCCCGCCAGCGAGCTGCGTCTGGTACTGGGGCGCGACTTGAGCGACCCCGCCATGCTGCACCGCTATTATCTGCAGCAATTGCAGCTGGCGCGCCAGGCGCTGGCACGGCTCGGTTAACACGCATCGGCTGGCATAAAAAAACGCGGCGCCTTTTGCGGGCGCCGCGTGCTTTTGAGCGTGCCAGTGCTTATTTAGCCTGGCGGCGGCGCGTAAAGGCGAGGGCGGCCAATCCCGTCCCCAGCAGGAACAGGGTGCCTGGCTCCGGCACTTGCAAGGGATCGATGACGACGATGTCGGTGCGCGTGGACTTGGAAAAATTCAAGGTGTAGCTGCCGGCGGGCAGGGCGAAATTCGAGGTCAGGGAAAACATCGCGAAGCCATTCGTGAAGGCGCGCCCGGTGGCCGGGTCGTTGGTGCCGGCCGTCATGTTCAGGCTGAACGGGTCCAGGCTGCCGACCGTATGGTTGCCGTTGATGTCGCTGCCATTGCTGGCATCGCCATCAGGCGCGAACTGGAAGATCACGCCGTCGGCATTCGCATGCGACAGGCAGCCGACGGGACTGGCGGCATTGCACGAGATATTGAAGATATCCATGATCGACACGTTCGATTTGTCGCCCATGGTCGTCACGCTGGTGCGCAGGTCGCGCCGGCCCATGAAGCTGAAGGTGATGAAGCCGGCGCTCGACAGGGTCAGGTTGACGGAGCCGGTCAGCGTGTCGCCGGCCGTCGACGTGGCGGCGCCTACCGTGTTGCGCTGTGCTTCCGAGACGGCGCTCACGGTGGAGCCGGCGGCCGTGAGCATATTGCCGAAGGCGTGCGCATCGCCGCGGGCGAACTCCAGGGTGGAGCTGGGGCTGGGGCCGTAGTGGTTTTGCGGCAAGCCGCTGCAGCCGCCGCCCGAACATACTTGCAGCACGTCGGCGTTGGCGGCCGGACCCGTATTGACGGCGCGCGGATTGACGGCCACGCCGCCCTGGAAAAAGGCGCTGTCGCTGGCATTGCGGTTGGCGCCAGCCAGCGACAGCGCGCCGGCGCTGGTGGTGATGCGGAAATTGTTCAATTCGTTGACGGCCAGGCCGTACGCACCTGCCTGCGCCTGACCGCTGGCCAGCAGACTTGCCGCCGCCAGTGCGCCCAGCCAACCCAGGGTCTTGTTTCGTGTGTGATCGACGTTCATCGCAGCCTCTTATCGTAGTCAGTCTCGGGAAATCCGGGGGAGAAAGAATCCAGAATGTCCAGAATGACTTGTCTGAATTCATCTCGTAGACAGTGATAAGCAGCTTGTATGCCACACAAAAAAAGCACATTGAATCAAGTGCTTGCGTAAAGCAGACTGAGCCGGTGGAAGCAAAGTGTAAGAAAGGCCGACGCCGCTTTCAGGTGCCTCGGTGATAACCCAGGTGGCCGCCCGAATTGCGCGCGCAGCCGCAGCCGATGCGCGCCACTTCCTCGCCCTCCGTCAATTTCCAGTTGGTAATCGTCGTGTGCTGCCAGTCGATGTCGCTTTTCTTGACAGGCTTCACCGTCAACGTGCGGGCGGCCGCATCCGTGTACTCCATCAGCTCTTCGTCGTCGGCGATGTCGAAATGGCGGTGGATCAGGGAAATGCCGAAGCGGTCGAGCGCGCCATAGCGCTGCAGCACGTCGCGCAGTTCGCGAAAACACGCCAGGTCGTCGGGCAGCAGCGGATGGACGGCGGAAATATCGGCGACGGGCTGCCATTGCATGGCGTGGATGTTCAGGCTGTGCATGATGTTCTCCTGTGCCCCTTGTCGCTAGCCCAGGCTGCCGGAGGGGCGCCGGCACGCCTGGCGAAATGCTCATCGTGGCCGCAACGCCGTTGCGGCGCTTGCGCCAGATCAAAGGTGCGGCACATCATGGCTTGCCCGGTAAAATAGGCCATGGCAAACAAAACCCCCACTTTCCCCGGCGCACGCACGGGCCGCGGCCAGGTCCTGGCCGTGCTGCTGTCGAACCGCGACCAGTCCGGCGCCGAGCCGCTGCAAGGCCGCGTCTCGCTGGCCGCCATCGTGAAAGCGCTGAAACGCAAATACCACTGGCCCATCGAAACGCACAGCTTCCCCGCGAATACGCAGGACGGCCGGGCCAGCTGGGCAACCGTCTACAGCTTGCCGGACAAGGTGATCGAGGCCGCGCTGGACAGCGGCGGCCGGGAGTGGCTGGAGAGCCGGGGAACGGTCGGGCGGCGCTGAGCGCGCGGCCTGCCTTACTCGATCACTTTATTCGAGCCGGAAGCCGACCTTCAGCGTGACCTGGAAATGCGCCACCTTGCCATCGACGATATGCCCGCGCGATTCCGTCACTTCATACCAGTCCATGTGCTTGACCGTCAGCGCCGCCTTGGCAATGGCATCGCGTATCGCCTGATCGCTGCTCTCGGTGGACGTGCCGACCAGCTCGATCAATTTGTAAGTGTGTGCGGACATGATATTTCCCCAGGTAGGCAAGCCAGACATCGGGAGCCTGCATTGCGCAGGCACGTGCTCATCTTGCGCCTAAATGTGCTGATAGTCATTGCGCGGTGCAGCAAGGCGATTGCGAATCTGGCGAAGGCTGCCATCATGTTGGCAACATTGCTGTCGGTTAAAACCGGGACTTCAGTTGGTCTTGTCGGCGTGTGGGTGGAGATAGTCCGCGTTGCGTCCCACGCTATGCGCTCACTTCGGGTCGCGATGAGCGTCAATGGCACCAGGAGCATCCTGCAGGCGCCTGGGAAGAAAAAGGTTAGCTACACAACTAAATGGGTAGTCGTTTGAAGGCACCCTTCGTGAACTTCGATGCATTCAGCCCGGCTTTGATCTCTGAAAAAGGCGGGTCTCCGCAAGGACGGTGCACACGAAACACCCCGCTCTCCACCAATTGCGACAATGTTGCCGCAGGCTCCAGTCGAGTATGCTTGTAGGCGATGTGACTGTGATGCTCTACGAAAGGATGGCTTCCGACCTGAAGCTCACAAGTTGCATCGAACGGGACGTTCGGATAGGTCGAACAAACGCATACCAGCGCGCACATATTGTCAGGATAGCCATCGATGGGCGCTGGGTCATTTAGTACTATAAATAAATGAAACATACCACCAGGACCAGATGGTATGAGGAGTGTTTCCTTGGCTCGCGGTAACCAGCCGGGCATCATGCCGCCGATGTAAAAGCGGCGTTGATCGCCTGCTGCTCGCGTAATTGTTTTTTCAGTAACCGTGTCTGTTCATTATTAAATTTAAGTACTTCGAACAATTTTTCTAACGTGATGGGTACTGATGAGCCTTCAGGATCTTCCCACTCAGGGCAAATTTTGTGAGTGAGGTCGCGAATCTGATATTTGCTCAAGTGACCAAAATCTTTCCAAGTTTCTGCGAGAACTTCAAACTCGGCTTCAGATAATTCCAGAAGGTCTTGCTCTGGCGAGCGAATCCGACTTCCGTCACGCAAAGCCACAGCATGATCCTCACGATCCGCGATCCACGCATCCCACCCATTATCTTCAGATGAGGACATTCCGTTAATGCGATTCAGTGTTTGAGACAGAACAGGTCCGTGATCCATAGAAACAAGCTTGTCGCCAATGATCGGATCGCCGTACATCTCATATGAGCGCCGCTCTGCTAGATAAAGCAACTTCATCAGCTTAAGTACAGGAAGGCGGCCTTGGGCTTGAAATAGGAAGTAAGCGGCAACCTGCGCGGCTTTCTTTTCGGAATATAAGTTTTGCATAATTTTGAGCCTCCATCGCATCAATTTTGAGCAATTTGGATAGCTATTCGAGATCAATCTACGCACAAAGTACATCGCTGTCAACATATTGCCGTGCATGATGCTCTGGCCCATGCAACATGTGCGGAAAGTGGATGAGATCAGTTTAACTGTATAAATGTACAGTATTTTTGATAATTGTCAAACGAAATCGATAAGCGCCAGCGCATCGGCTGGATGGCTTTGCCGCTAGACGGGGAGGTCGGTCAACGTGCTTCTGCATGTCGTCATGCGGCAAAAAGGGTTCCACCGTGCACCAGCCTGGAAACCACACTGATTGATGCCTGTCTTTGCCGGGAACGTCGACAAGAAGCCACGCTGGAAAGTAGTACGTGAGGTGTGATTGCTTGTAATCAAGAGAGGCGCAACTATAAGTTGGCGTTGTCACGTGCTTGCTACTGATCCAAAAGAAAAGGGCTTACATTTCTGTAAGCCCTTGATATTCTTGGTGCCGACTGCCGGTTTCGAACTGGCCACCTGATGATTACAAATCAACTGCTCTACCAAATGAGCTAAGTCGGCAAAAACTGCGCGTTGCGAATTATACGCTATTTAATGCGTGTCAGGGTCGGGCGGCCGCCTTTTTTTGGCGGCTCGTCGTCGCCGGGCGTGGCGGCATCGCGTTGTTCGGGGGAGCTGGTCGGCACGGACGACAGGGTCGGAGCGCTGCTGGCGGGGGCGAGCACGGGCGGCGGCACGTCGGCGGAGGCGGGGCTGTCCGTCGGTTGCGCGTCGGGGTCATCGTTGCCCAGCACGGGCTCGAAGGCCATGCCCTGGCCGTTTTCGTTGGCGTAGATGGCCATCACGTTGTCGACCGGCACGTAGATTTCGCGCGAGACGCCGCCAAAGCGGGCGTGGAAGCGGATGGCGTCGTTGTCCATCTTCAGGCCGCTGGTGGCGCCGAAGCTGATGTTGAGCACGATTTCGCCCTTTTTCACGTATTCCATCGGTACCGTGGTGCGCGAATCGACTTTGACCGCGAGATAAGGCGTGTAGCCGCTGTCGGTGCACCATTCGTAGATGGCGCGCAGCATATAAGGTTTGGTTGAGATTTCAGACATGATAGGCACTGTGAGGCGGGAGCGCCCCCGTCAGCATGAGGCGGGCGCACCGGTAGTTCAAAAGACTGGGACAGCGCTAAAAACAACTTTAACACGTGGCCCAAGATGCCCCAGAAAGCGTCGCGAGCAAGCCCGATATCGGCTTGAGTAACGCAGCCGTACTTCAGTACGGCGGGTAACGCCGAGTCGAGAGCGGGCTGCGCAGCAGCTTTATGGGGATATCTTTTAGCGGCGCATGACTTTTTCGGATGGCGTCAGTGCTTCGATGTAGGCAGGACGCGAGAAGATGCGTTCGGCGTATTTCATCAGCGGTGCAGCCGTCTTCGACAGTTCGATGCCGTAGTGGTCCAGGCGCCACAGCAGCGGCGCGACGGCCACGTCGAGCATCGAGAATTCGTCGCCCAGCATGTACTTGTTTTTCAGGAACAGCGGCGCCAGGGTCGTCAGGCGGTCGCGGATTTCCGCGCGTGCCTTGTCGTGGGCCTTGTCGTTGCTCTTGGCGCGTTCGCTTTCCAGCACGTGCACGTGCACGAACAGTTCTTTCTCGAAATTGAACAGCATCAGGCGCGCGCGGGCACGCATCAGCGGATCGGCCGGCATCAGCTGCGGATGCGGGAAGCGCTCATCGATGTACTCGTTGATGATGTTCGATTCATACAGGATCAGTTCGCGTTCGACCAGGATGGGCACCTGGCCATACGGGTTCATGGTCGAAATGTCTTCCGGTTTGTTGAACAGGTCGACGTCGCGCACTTCGAAGTCCATGCCTTTTTCAAACAGGACCAGGCGGCAGCGTTGCGAAAATGGGCAGGTTGTACCCGAATAGAGAACCATCATTTTTTATAGTTCCTTAGAAACAAAGGGGGTGAAGCCGCGAACGGCTCACCCCAGGTCGCTTGTCCACTCATGCGGACAACGCAGAAACAGGCATAAACCGGCCTAAGGCCGGCGCCTCACTTATTTGACTTCCTTCCAGAACGACGCGTTAAGGCGCCATGCCAGCAGAGCAAAGACCGACAGGAACAGCAGTACCCAAACGCCCAGGCGCTTGCGTGTCTGCTGTGCCGGTTCGGCCATCCACTCCATGTAGCCGACCAGGTCGGCTACCGCATTGTCGTACTCGATCTTGTTCAACGTACCTGGCTTGACCTGCTCGAAGCCGGTAAATTTGTGGATCTTCTTGCCAGCTTCGTGCGGATCGTTCTCTTCCACGAACTTGGCAGTCTGGACACCTTGCAATTCCCATAATACATGCGGCATGGCAACATTCGGCACGACCATATTGTTCCAGCCGGTCGGACGAGTGTCGTCTTTATAGAACGTACGCAGGTAAGTATACAGGTAGTCGCCGCCTGTGCCAGCGGAAGATGATTTCGCGCGCGAAATTACCGACAAATCCGGCGGTACGACGCCAAAGAAGGCCTTGGCATCCTGCGGCGCCAGGCTGGTCGTCATCAAGTCGCCGACTTTATCACCGGAGAACAACAGATTCTGCTTGATCTGGTCTTCCGTCAAGCCCAGGTCGCGCAGGCGGTTGTAGCGCATCGACACGGCGGCGTGGCAATTCAAGCAATAATTGACGAACAATTTGGCGCCATGTTGCAGCGCTGCCATGTTGGTCTGGCGGTCAGGCGCCTTGTCCAGCGGAAAGCCGCCTTCGCTGGCGAGAGCCATGGCGGGCACGAGTGCCAGGATGGCGAGCAGTTTTTTTGCAATCTTCATATGATGTATGTCCTTTGAGCGTGGCGTGAGAGCGGCTTAGTGCGGGTGAAACGTCACACGCGACGGCACGGTCTTGAACTTGCCCATGGCACTCCACCATGGCATCAGCAGGAAGAAGCTGAAGTAAATCAGGGTGCACACTTGCGACACGATGGTTCTGAAGTCCGTTGGCGGCTGGGTACCGAGGTAGCCGAGGATCAGGAACGACAGGCCGAAGATGGCGTACACATATTTGTGCCAGTTCGGACGGTAGCGGATCGATTTCACGGGCGAATGGTCGAGCCATGGCAGGAACGCCAGGATCACGACGGAACCGCCGAAGAACACCACGCCCCAGAATTTCGCATCGAGCACCTGCGGCAGCATGCCGATGATGGCGACGATGGCGATGCCGGCGATGATGGACTTGACCGTCGTCGACAGGCGCGACTTGAGCCAGATGAACACCACGTAGGCGGCCACGGCACCCATCAGCACGTACATGAAGTCGGCCGTGGTGGCACGCAGCACCGAGTAGAACGGCGTGAAGTACCAGGTTGGCGCGATGTGCAGCGGGGTTTTCAGCGAGTCGCCCGGCAGGAAGTTGTTGTATTCCAGGAAGTAACCGCCCATTTCCGGCGCGAAGAAGACGACGGCGCTGAAAATGACGAGGAAGATCGAGACGCCGAACAGGTCGTGCACGGTGTAGTAAGGATGCGAAGGGATCGAATCGACGGGGTGGCCATCGGCGCCCAGGTTTTCCTTCACTTCGATGCCGTCCGGATTGCTCGAGCCGACTTCATGCAGGGCGATCAAGTGCGCTGCAACCAAGCCCAGCAGTACCAGCGGGATGGCGATCACGTGGAAGGCGAAGAAGCGGTTCAGGGTGGCGTCGGACACCACGTAGTCGCCGCGGATCCACAACGACAGGTCAGGGCCGATGAACGGGATGGCGCCGAACAGGTTGACGATCACTTGTGCGCCCCAGTACGACATCTGGCCCCATGGCAGCAGGTAGCCGAAGAACGCTTCGGCCATCAGGCACAGGAAGATGGCGAAACCGAACAGCCAGATCAGTTCACGTGGCTTGCGGTACGAACCGTACAGCAGGCCGCGCGTCATGTGCAGGTAGACGATGATGAAGAAGGCCGAGGCGCCCGTCGAGTGCATGTAGCGCACCAGCCAGCCCCACGGCACTTCGCGCATGATGTACTCGACGGAATTGAAGGCCAGGGCCGCATCCGGTTTGTAGTGCATGGTCAGGAAGATGCCGGTGACGATCTGCAAGACCAGCACCAGCATGGCCAGCGAGCCGAAGATGTACCAGAAATTGAAGTTTTTCGGGGCGTAGTACTTGCCCCATTGGTCATTCCACAGCTTGGTCAGGGGAAAGCGGTCATCGACCCAGCCCAGCGCTTTTTCGGTGGCGGGAGCGTCTGCCGGAAATTTCGTTTCTTTGAAAGCAGCCATGATCAAGCCTCGCCTTTCTCGTCTTTACCTATCAGCAATTTGGTGTCGCTCAGGTACATATGGCGCGGCACTTGCAGGTTGTCCGGCGCCGGCTTGTTCTTGAACACGCGGCCTGCCATGTCGAAGGTGGAGCCGTGGCAAGGGCACAGGAAGCCGCCTTCCCAGTCATCGGGCAGCGACGGTTGCGGGCCGGGGGCAAATTTCGAGGAAGGGGAGCAGCCCAGATGGGTGCAGATGCCGACGGCGACGAGAATTTCAGGCTTGATCGAACGCGCCTCGTTCATGCAGTATTCCGGCGTGAATTCGGCGGGATTGCGCTGGGAATTGGCGTCGGCGACTTTGCCGTCGGTCTTTTTAAGCGACGCGATCATTTCCGGCGTGCGCTTCAGGATCCAGACCGGCTTGCCGCGCCATTCGACGGTGCGCATTTCGCCGGGTTGCAAGGTGGTGATGTCTACTTCGACCGGCGCGCCAGCCGCTTTCGCGCGCTCCGACGGCTGGAAGGTGCTTACCAAGGCTCCCGCGGTTGCCAATCCAACTACACTGCCCGCCGCGCACGTGGCGACGAGCAAGCCGCGACGGCCTGAATCGACCTGCTTTTCGTTACTCATGCAAACCCCAATCAGTCAAAATGCGAATCTTTATTATGAGTGGCAGCCGCGAAAAACCCGTCGCCGAAGCTCTATCCCACTGATTGCCGCAACCCGCATCTTTGTACGGTAAAGTGGCAACATCCCTGCGGAACTTCGGACTATGGCGCAGCCCGTGCCAGTTTCTTGTTGATTATCCGGAAGTGAAAAAGCCACTTCTGGCAACCGCAAATTATAAGTGAAGCAAACAACGAATAAAACAAAAACGTTGCTTGTACCATAATTTATATACTTTTGCAGGAGGTGGCTAGTTCTTTCGAACTAGATGCGCTCGGCTGTGCACGAATTGGTCCTGCCGGCAACCACAAGTTGGTGGCACTGGGAATCAATAGTATGATCGGCATGTTTTTTATACATATCCGAAGGAGAAATTCATGGCAATGATGAAGGAATTTAAAGAATTTGCAATGAAAGGCAACGTCGTCGATCTGGCGGTCGGTGTCATTATCGGTGGCGCCTTCGGCAAGATTGTCGATTCTCTGGTACAAGACGTGATCATGCCGCCCATCGGCCGTATTTTCGGCGGCCTCGATTTCGCCAATTACTATCTGCCCCTGAATGGCCAGGCGACGACCATGACCTTGGTGGAAGCGAAAAAAGCGGGCGCCGTGCTGGCCTACGGTAACTTCCTCACCATTTTGCTCAACTTCATCATTCTGGCTTTTATCATCTTCCAGATGGTGCGCCTGATGAACAAGGCCCGCCGCAGCGAACCGGTCGCGCCAGCCCCGGCACCGGCCACGCCGGAAGACATCGTGCTGCTGCGTGAAATCCGCGACTCCCTGCAGCAGAACGCACGCAACAGCAACAATCTGGCAAAATAAGTCGTTCCGGCACCGGCCGGCTGACCTGGGCAGAGAACTGTATGCGACGATTCTGGTTATTGTTTGCGCAAACCGTGACGATCGCGTTGGCGCTGTACTTTGTGTACGGCGCGCTGCGCCCGGCCAGCCGGGTACAGCAGCTGGGTTCTCCCGCCAAGCCGGTGCCCGTGGTGGAAACGGCGTCGAGCAGCCTGGCGCCCGGTTCCTACCGCGACGCGGCGGCGCGCGCCATGCCCGCCGTCGTCAACATCCTCACCCTGCAAGTGCCCAAGCGCGGCGCCCATCCGCTGGCGCGCGATCCCTTCTTTAAACGTTTCTTCGGCGACCGCGACCCGGACGGCGAGGATGACGAGGACTTGAAAAACAGCCTCGGCTCGGGCGTCATCGTCAGCCATGAAGGCTATGTGCTGACCAACAACCACGTGGTCGAAGGCGCCGACGAAATCGAAGTGGTGCTCACGGATGGCCGCAAGGCGCCCGCCAAGGTGGTGGGCCTGGACCCGGAAACGGACCTGGCCGTGATCAAGATCAACCTCGACAAGCTGCCCGTCATCGTGCTGGGCCAGTCGGAACTGGCGCGCGTGGGCGACGTGGTGCTGGCCATCGGCAACCCGTTCGGCGTGGGCCAGACGGTGACCATGGGCATCATCTCCGCCCTGGGCCGCAACAACCTGCACATCAACAGCTTTGAAAACTTCATCCAGACGGATGCGGCGATTAACTTCGGCAACTCGGGCGGCGCCCTGGTCGATACGCGCGGCAACTTGATCGGCATCAATACGGCGATTTACTCGCAAAGCGGCGGCTCCGTCGGCATCGGCTTCGCCATTCCCGTTTCGACGGCCAAAACGGTGATGGAAGCCATCATCAAGGATGGCCACGTGGTGCGCGGCTGGATCGGCGTGGAAACGCAGGACATCACGCCCGAGCTGGCGCAAAGCTTCAACCTGCAGCGCACCAGCGGCGCCATCATCGCCGGCGTGGTGCGCAACGGCCCGGCCGACAAGGCGGGCATTGTGCCCGGCGATATCCTGCTGACGGTGCAAGGCAAGCCCGTCGGCGACACGACGGAAATGCTCAACCTGATCGCCCAACTGCCGCCCGGCGAAAAAGCTAAAATGACGGTGCTGCGCAAGAATCGCGAAGCGGCACTCGACGTGATGGTGGGCAAGCGCCCCATCCCGAAAGAGCTTTCCAAATAGTTGCTGATCGGAATTTGACACATGCATGTGCGTGATTTGACCCAATTTTTACGTGAACTGAGCGACAACAACAACCGTCCCTGGTTTGTCATGAACAAGCCCCGCTACGACATCCTGCGCGAGGAATTCCTCGCCTTGGTGACGTCGCTGATCGGTGAGCTGGGCAAGTTCGATCCGGCCGTGAAATACTGCAATCCGAAGAAGGCCTTGTTCCGCATCAACCGCGACGTACGTTTCGCGCACGACAAGAGCCCCTATAAAACGCGTTTTTCGGCCGCCATCGCGCCGAACGACATGCGCCGTCCCAGCAAGGCGGGCGGTCCCACGTATTATCTGCAGATCGATGGCCAGGGCAACCTGCTGTTCGGCGCCGGCGAATACATGCCGCCGCCGGGCCGCCTGAAGGCGCTGCGCGAACACATGGTCAACGACGCGCCAGGTTTTTCCAAAGTGCTGAAAAATAAGCGCTTGAAGGCCCGTTTCGGCACCATCCAGAACGAGGGCAAGCTGCAGCGCCCGCCCAAAGGCTTTGAGGCGGATGCCGAACATATCGAATTCATCAAGCTGAAGAGCTTTTTTGTCTGGACCGAAGTGCCGCTGCCCGTCAATGAACCCGAGAAACTGCTGCCGACCCTGGCGGAAGGCTTGAAGGATGCGTGGCCGCTGGTCGAGTGGATGCGCGGCGCGAAAGAGCCGGAGGAAGTCACCGAGTAATTGCCGAAGGAGCACATGATGGCACTGGAGCACGCAAGTTCAGGACAGGTGATCGAGGTGCTGCGCAGGGATGGCGACGACCTGTCGCAGTTTTCCGCCATCGCGCTGGCCAGGACGGATGAACTGGAATTGATCCGCATGTGCATGCCCAAGGGCAAGACCATGCCCGAGCATCATGTGCTCGGTGAAATCACCTTGCTGTGCCTGCAAGGGCAGGTGGCGGTGACGGCGCATGGCGGCGAGCACCTGCTGGGGCCGGGGCAGATGCTGTACCTGCTCGGCGGCCAGGCGCACGCGCTGGAAGCGCGCGCAGACAGTCTATTATTGCTGACCATACTCATGCACAAGGCGGGGTGCTAGCTTCCCCCTAGTGGCTCAGGCCGCCTCGGCGCGCGGATCGCGCGACAGCAACTGCTGCACCATCACGTGCGGCAAATCGCCATCGAACAGCACGCCGGCCACCGCATTGGTGATCGGCATGTCGACGCCCATGCGGCGCGCCAGTTCGCGTACGGCCTTGGCGCACGGCACGCCTTCGGCCACGTGACCGAGTTCGGCCACGATGGTATCGAGGGCTTTGCCTTGCGCCAGGCCCAGGCCGACCCGGCGGTTGCGCGACAGGTCGCCCGTGCAGGTGAGAATCAAGTCGCCCATGCCCGTCAAGCCCATGAACGTTTCCGCCTGACCGCCCAGGGCCGTGCCCAGGCGCGTGATTTCCGCCAGCCCACGCGTGATCAGCGCGGCGCGCGCATTCAAACCCAGGCCCAGGCCGTCGGCCACGCCGGTGGCAATCGCCAGCACGTTCTTGACGGCGCCGCCCACTTCCACGCCTACCAGGTCTTCGCTCGCATACACGCGGATGGTGCCGCCATGCAAGGCCGAGACGACGGCGCCGCGCAAGGTGGCGCTGTGCGAGGCGATGGTCAGCGCGCATGGCAAGCCGCGCGCCACTTCCTGCGCGAACGAGGGACCGGACAGGGCGCCGCCGGGGATATTGTCGCCCAGCACTTCCTGCACGATCTGGTGCGGCAGCAAGCCCGTGCCGCCTTCAAACCCCTTGCATAGCCACACCAGGCTGCCGATGGCCTTGTCTTTCAGCTGATGCAGCATGGGCCGCAAGCCCGCCACGGGGCAGGCGGCGATCAGGAGGCCATGTTCGCCGCCGGCATGCGCGACGGCGGCGTCGAAATCGGCGCTGATGCGCAGCTGCGGCGGCAAAGGGAAGCCCGGCAAATAACTGTTTTCACCGCTGGCGGCCATGGTGGCCATGGCCTCGCCGTTGCGGCCCCACAGCAGCACGTCGTGGCGGCCGGCCTGGGCCATGGCCACGGCCGTGCCCCAGGCGCCGGCGCCGAGGATGGTGATCTTGCGGGGCAGGGCCTTGGCGGCGGGAGATGTATCTGGAGAAACTTGCATGCAACCTCAGTGGGGCGGAAGAAACGGGTGCGGCGCCCGGGCCGGTCGCCCGGTGCGCAGGGCGGGGCTTACAGGCCCCACACTTCGCTGGTCTTGACGTAGCCGCTCTGGCCATCCTTGTGGCGCACTTTGACCCAGCCGGAGCTCGGTTGCTCGCTCATTTCCAGCAGCACGCCCTTGTCGACGAGGATGATGGCGGAGGCGGTGTCGTCGGGGCTGGCGCGCACCTTGAGGTTCGCGGCGCGCGCCACGACGTTGCGCTTGGCGGACAAGCCCTTGGCTTCCGTCCAGGCCATTTCGCCGCTGGCGTCGCGCACCTTGACCCAGTCGCCGTAGCTGAGCACGACTTCCAGCGGCATGCCGCGCGGCGCCACGTACAGCTTGCCGCCCTTTGAGGACGGCGCGTCATACAGGATGACGGGGGTCGCGCCCACCGTCTTGAAATCGACGGCGTGGCTGGCGGCGGTCGCCAGCAACAGTACGGCGCCGGCCATCCAGCGGAACTTGCTCAAGAGCGCACTTTTCAACATGATATTTTGAACCTTAACGAAACACGGCGGCCAGGCCGCCGTGTCAGGCCAGCCTTGACGGCCGGCGGGGTCTTGCAAGAGCTTAGTGCGTTTCGCTGGCTGCTGGTGCTGCTGCAGCGGCGTCAGCAATAGCTTGCAGACGTTGTTGGTAGAACACTTCGAAGTTGATCTCGGCCAGGTGCACTGGCGGGAAGCCGGCACGGGTGATCACGTCGGCGATGTTGGCGCGCAGGTAAGGGTAGATGATGTTCGGGCAGCCGATTCCCAGCAGCGGATCGAGTTGATCGGCAGGAATATTGCGTGCTTCGAAGATACCGGCTTGCTTGCCTTCGACCAGGAAAGCGACTTTATCGCCGACTTTGGCGGTGACGGTGATGGTCACGGTGGCTTCGAAGATGCCGTCGGCCAGAGGTGCAGCGCCCACGTCCAGAGCTACTTCGATCGCTGGCGCTTCTTGTTCCAGGAAAATAGCTGGGGAATTTGGTTGTTCCAGCGACATGTCTTTCAGGTAGACGCGTTGGATTTGGAAGACTGGTTGCAGGTTTTCGTCAGACATGGAACGCTTTCGTTGTAAAGGACAAGAACGGCACACCGTTCAAATATGGTGCTTGCGGTATTCAAACCGCGCCGGATAGGCGCGGCCAGATCAGGTGCGAGGGCAATTGTATCAAAACAATACGACAAAAAACCAAGCAATTTCTCGAACCCGCTTTATATCAGGCTGCCGTGCCATTTAACAAGGGGTCGAGCTTGCCAGCTTGATCAAGCGCATACAAATCGTCGAATCCGCCCACGTGGGTGTCGCCCACATAGATTTGCGGCACCGTGCGCCGGCCCGTGCGTTCCATCATCTTGATGCGCTCTTCCGGGTCGAGGTCGACGCGGATCTTTTGCACGGCGACGCCCTTGGCTTCCAACAGGCGCTCGGCGCGTACGCAATACGGGCACACGGCGGTGCTATACACAATTACGGGGACGGTCATGATGATTCCTTCTAGTTAAATGCCGGCTTACTTCGCCAGCGACAGGGTTTTCAATGGCAAACCCTGCTTTTTCCATTCGTCGAGGCCGCCTTCCAGGCTTGTTGCCTCAGCGAAACCGGCTTTGCCCAGCAGGCCGACGGCGGTTGCCGAACGCGAACCTTTCTGGCAAACCACTACAATGGGGCGCGTTTTGAATTTTTCCAGCTCGCCCATGCGTTTTGCCAGTTCCGGCAGCGGAATATTTTTTGCGTCAGGCAAGTGGCCCGTAGCGAATTCTTCCGCGCTGCGCACATCGACGATGATGGTCTTGCCACGGTTGATCAGTTGCGTGACTTCCAGCACGGTCGCGCGCTTGCCGCGCATCGACAGCAGTGGCCAGAGGAGGGCGCCGCCGGAAATAATGACGATGGCAAACAGAAAAATGTGGTCGATAATGAATTTCACGTAGGGTCCAATGGTTTAAGTCAATCCGCGCATTATAAAATAGAAGCTGGACGAGGTCTTTTTACGTTTTGCTTTTTTGATTTGAACCCCTTGAGAAGATAGAACTATGTACAAAATCGTTTTCATGCGTCACGGCGAGTCCACCTGGAACCTCGATAACCGCTTTACCGGCTGGACCGACGTCGATCTGACGGAAAAGGGCGTCAACGAAGCCAAGGCCGCCGGCCAGATCCTCAAGCAGGAAGGTTTTACGTTCGACGTGGCCTACACTTCCGTCCTGAAGCGCGCCATCCGCACCCTGTGGCTGGCGCTCGACGAGATGGACATGATGTATTTGCCGATCAAGAACGACTGGCGCTTGAACGAGCGTCACTACGGCGCCCTGCAAGGCCTGGACAAAGGCGAGACAGCCGCCAAGTATGGCGACGAGCAAGTACTGGTGTGGCGCCGCAGCTACGACACGCCGCCGCCGCCGCTGGAAGCGAACGACGACCGTGCCTCGTACAACGACCCGCGCTATGCCGGCTTGCCGAAAGCGGCTATCCCGCTGACCGAATGCCTGAAAGACACCGTGGCGCGCGTGATGCCGGCCTGGGATGAGGAAATCGCCCCGGCCATCCGCGCCGGCAAGAAAATCATCATTTCGGCCCACGGCAACAGCCTGCGCGCCCTGATCAAGATGCTCGATGGCATCAGCGACAGCGATATCGTCGGCCTGAACATCCCGAACGGCCAGCCGCTCGTGTATGAACTGGATGCCGACCTGAAACCGATCCGTCATTACTACCTGGGCGACCCGGCAGCGATTGCGGCAGCGCAAGCTGCCGTGGCGAACCAAGGGAAGGCCAAGTAACTTGTTGTCTTTCTTCCGCGGCACAGCGATCGCCCCCTCTGCTGAACGACCCCTGCCGGCGTGGCGCGCCGGCGCCATGCTGTGCGCAGCGCTGCTCTTGTCGAGCGGTGCCGCGCAGGGTGCCAAGCCCACCGAACGCAGCAAGCAGAAAGCGGCCGCGGAAGCACAACGTGCTGGATTGCAACAAAAGCTGACGGCGCTCAAGCGCGACATCAGCCGCACGGAAAGCGCCAAGGATGACGCGGCCGATACCCTGGCCGAGTCGGAAGAGGCCATTTCCAACGCCAACCGCGCCTTGCGCGACCTGGCGCAGGAACAAAGCGAGACGGGCGTGAAGCTGACGGCGCTGGGGCAGGAGCACCAGCAGCTGACGGCCACCGTCGAGAAACAAAAGACGCAGCTGTCAAAGTTGCTGCGTGAACAATATGTCGCCGGCAACGAAGACCGCATCAAGCTGCTCTTGTCGGGCGATAACCCGAACCGCATCAACCGCGACCTGCAACTGATGGCCTATGTGTCGCAGGCGCAGGCGCGCCTGCTCGATGCCTTGCGCGCCAACTTGCTGGCCGTGGAGAAAAACCAGGCGGACGTGCAAAACGCCAAGGACGAGCTGGAAGAAATCGCACAGGAAGAGCGCGACCAGAAGGCTTTGCTGGTGCAGGAGAAGGCGCGCCGCGCCGCCTTGCTGACGAGTTTGTCGCAGCGCCTGGTGGCGCAGCGCAAGGAAGTGGGCAATGTCGAGCGCGACGAACAGCGCATGGGCAACCTGGTCGACAAGCTGGCGAAACTGATCGAAGAGCAAGCCGCGGCCGCCGCGGCCGAAAAGAAACGCCAGCAATTGCTGGCCGAGCAGCGCGCCGCCGCGAAAGCGGCCGCCGACGCCAAGATTGCCGCGGAAAAACGCGAACGCCTGCTGGCCGCGCGCGCCAAGGCGGCCCAGGCGCAGGCCGAACGCGAACGCATTGCGAAAGAGCAACAAAACAAATCGGGCAAGATCAAGCCGCAGACGCCGCCACCGCCGCCCGTGAAGCTCGAACCGATCGACGACGACGAGCCGCCGCAAGTGGCCAAGGTGGCACCCAAGCCCGAACCGAAGCCGGAACCGGAGCCGGAACGCCCAAGCCTGGGCCCGGCCGCGCCGGCCGGTGCCTTTGCCAGCATGAAGGGGCAGCTGCGCGCGCCTGTGGCGGGCAAGATCGCCGCCCGCTTCGGCAGCAAGCGCGGTGACGGCCCCAGCTGGAAGGGCGTGTTCATCCGCACGGGCGAAGGCAGCGAAATCCACGCCATCGCCGGCGGCCGCGTCGTGTTTTCCGACTGGCTGCGCGGTTTCGGCAATTTGATCATCGTCGACCATGGCGGCCAGTACATGAGTATTTATGGCAATAACCAATCCTTGCTGAAACGCGTGGGCGATGCCGTCAAGGGCGGCGACGCCATTGCCAGCGCGGGCAACAGCGGCGGCAACGAGGAATCAGGGCTATACTTTGAATTGCGTCATCAGGGCCGCGCCTTCGACCCCGCCACCTGGGTGAAGTTTTAAGTTCCCACCATTGCTGCGGCAGCAAAATTGTAGATTGCGAAGAATACATGGGTATCAAAGTCAAAAGTATCGGCCTGATCGGTCTGGGCGTACTGGCCGGCATCGGCATGTCGCTGCAGTTCCCGGCCGTGGCGCAGAAAATCACGAATGCCCCGCTGCCGCTCGACGAGCTGCGCCAGCTGTCCGACGTCTTCGGCCTGATCAAGACCGATTACGTCGAGAAGGTGGAAGACAAGAAACTCTTGACGGAAGCCATTTCCGGCATGGTGTCCTCGCTGGACCCGCATTCCGTCTACCTCGATAAAAATGCCTTCAAGGAAATGCGCGAAAGCGTGCAGGGCAAGTTTGTCGGCATCGGCATCGAAGTGAGCATGGAAGACGGCTATGTGAAAGTCGTCTCGCCCATCGAAGACAGCCCCGCCGCCAAGGCCGGCATCCTGGCGGGCGATTTCATCACCCGTCTCGACAATCTGCCGCTGAAGGGCATGCAGCTGGAAGAAGTCATCAAGAAGATGCGCGGCCAGCCGGGCAGCAAGCTGGTGCTGACGATGTCGCGCAAGGGCGAAAGCAAGCCGCTGGTCTTCCCCATCGTGCGCGAGGAAATCCGCGTGCAAAGCGTGAAGGCCAAGATGGTCGCGCCCGGCTATGCCTGGCTGCGCATCGCCCAGTTCCAGGAACCGACCGTCGATGACATGGTCAAAAAGATCAACGCGCTGTATGCGCAAGACCCCAAGCTCAAAGGCCTGGTGCTGGACTTGCGCAATGATCCCGGCGGCGTCGTGCCGGGGGCGATCGGCGTGGCGACGGCATTTCTTCCGGGGAATTCCGTGATCGTGTCCACCAAGGGCCAGTTGCCGGAATCGAAACAGGTGTTTTATGGCCGCCGTGAATTCTATGCGCCGCCGGGCGCCAAGGCCGACCCGCTGGCCAAGCTGCCGGCCGCGCTGAAAACCGTGCCGCTGGTGGTGCTGGTCAATGCCGGTTCCGCGTCCGCCTCGGAAATCGTCGCCGGCGCCTTGCAGGATTACCAGCGCGCCACCGTCATCGGCACGCAGACGTTCGGCAAGGGTTCCGTGCAAACCTTGCGCCAGATCACGGCCGACACGGCCGTCAAGCTGACGACGGCCCGCTACTACACGCCGAAAGGCCGCGCCATCCAGGCGCGCGGCATCGTGCCCGACTTGCTGGTCGATGAAACGGCCGAAGGCGACGGCTGGAACAGCCTGCGCGTGCGCGAGGCGGACCTGGAAAAACACCTGAGCAGCGACGATGGCAAGCCGGAAGCGGCCAAGCCGACCATGGAAGGCATGCAGGATCAGCTGGAAGAAGAGCAGCGCCTGATCGCCACGGCGAAAAAGCGCAAGCCGCTCGAATACGGCGCCAAGGATGATTTCCAGCTGCAACAAGCCCTGAACCACTTCCAGGGCTTGCCGGTGCAGCTGGCCAAGGTGGACCCGAAGGTGGAGAAGATCGGCGCCAAGCCGGAAATCGCTTCCGACATCAAGGCCGATGACAAGAAGATTCCTGTGCGCAAACCGTAGTCGCCGCCATGAACGACGCCCAACTGCTGCGCTACTCGCGCCACATCCTGTTAGACGAGATCGGCATCGAAGGCCAGCAAGCCTTGCTCGATGCGCATGTGCTGGTGATCGGCGCGGGCGGGCTCGGTTCGCCCGCGGCCATGTACCTGGCTGCCAGCGGCGTCGGCAAGCTGACCCTGGTCGATGACGATACGGTCGATCTGACCAATCTGCAGCGCCAGATCGCCCACACGACGGCCCGCGTGGGCCAGCCGAAAGTGCTGTCGGCGCGCGAAACCTTGACCGGCATCAATCCCGAGATAGCCATCATCGCCTTGCAGGAGCGCCTCGATGGCGCGCGCCTGGCCGAACTGGTCTGCTCCAGCACGGTGGTGCTCGACTGCACCGACAACTTCGCCACGCGCCACGCCGTCAACCGCGCCTGCTTGGCGGCGAGGGTACCGCTGGTGTCGGGCGCCGTGATCCGTTTCGACGGGCAAGTGAGCGTGTTCGACCCGCGCACGGGCACGCAACCCTGTTATTCCTGCCTGTTTCCGCAGGAGCAGCAGTTCACGGACGAGGCGTGCTCGACCATGGGCGTGTTCGCGCCGCTGGTGGGCGTGGTGGGCGCCATGCAGGCGGCCGAGGCCTTGAAACTGATCATGGGCGCGGGCGAATCCTTGGCCGGGCGCCTGCTGCTGCTCGACGGCTTGCACATGGAATGGAGCAGCATGCGCGTCGCGCGCGACCCCGGCTGCGCCGTTTGCGGCGAAGTGGTCTTGCCCGCCTGACGGCCGCCGCACAAATTTTTCCCCATATGACAGGCTTTGTCATATTTCCGCTTTATACTCTGCTCTCATTACTCACCTTCTTCTCTCTTTCATATGCAAAACGCAGCAAACCATCCGATACGCCAGCGCCGCGCGCGCGGCTTCACTTTGATCGAAATCATGGTCGTGGTGGTGATCATGGGCATCCTTGCCTCGCTGGTGGTGCCCAAGCTGATCGCCCGCACGGGCGAGTCGAAAGTGGCGGCGGCGAAAGTCGACATCGCCACCGTGATGCAAGCCTTGAAACTGTATCGCCTGGATAACCAGCGCTACCCGACCACCGAGCAGGGCTTGCAGGCGCTGATCGAAAAACCGACCACGGGACCGGCCGCGAATGGCTGGAAAGCGGGCGGCTATCTGGAAAAGATGCCGAAAGATCCATGGGGCAATCCTTACCAGTACCTGTCGCCGGGCGTGAAGGGCGAAGTTGACCTGATCTCGCTGGGCGCCGACGGCCAGCCTGGCGGTAGCGGGGACGATGCCGATATCGGTTCCTGGGAACTGTAAGTTTTCCATTGCATGCCTGCCATGACCACCGGTCGCGCACTGCCCCGGCCACGCGCCAGCGGCTTCACGCTGATCGAGTTGCTGGTGGTGATGGTCATCATCGGCGTCACCCTGGGCCTGGTGTCGCTGAATGCCATGCCGAACGGCCAGCAGGCGCTGCAAAAGGAAGCCGAGCGCATCGCCCTGCTGCTGCAGCTGGCGCGCGATGAAGCCATCGTGCGCAGCCGGCAAGTGGCGTTCGAGGCGGACGAAAATCAATACCGTTTCCTGGTCCTCAATGAAAAGCTGTGGCAACCCGTGACGCAGGACGATTTGCTGCGCGAGCGCGCGTTTGCGAATACCCCCATGCTGCTCAGCGTGCAGCCGTCGAGCAGCGTGGCCCAGCCGCTGCGCATCATCTTCGGCCGTGAACCGGTCGACAAGCCTTTTGTGCTGACCCTGGCCAGCGGCGAGCGCAGCGTGGCCATCCGCGCCGACGGCATCGGCCACTTCACGGTCGAGCAATGATGCGGCGCTCGTTTCGCCGCCAGCGCGGCTTCACCTTGCTGGAAGTACTGGTCGCCCTCGTCATCGTCGGCACGGCCCTGGGCGCCTCGCTGCGCGCCGTCGGCAGCCTGACGCAGAACAGCGACGGCTTGCGCAGCGCCATGATGGCCACCTGGTCGGCGGAAAACCACCTGGTGCGCCTGCGCCTGGCGAAGACGTTCCCGCAGACGGGCAAGCGCACGGTCGATTGCCCGCAGGGCGACTTAAAACTCATCTGCGAGGAAGAAGTGGTGGCCACGCCGAATCCCCGCATCCGCCAGGTGCGCGTGAACGTATATGACGTGCAATACCCGGCCCGGCGCATCGTGCGCCTGGTCTTGCTTTCCTTTAACGACTGATGGCGCGCCGCCCTGTTCCTGCTGACGGTTTCACGCTGATCGAGCTGCTCGTGGCGATCGGCATCCTGGCCATGGTCGCCGTGCTGGGCTGGCGCGGCCTGGACAGCATCATGCGTTCGCGCGAAGTGCTGACCAGCCAGCTCGAGCAGGCGCGCGGCATGCAGCTGGCGTTTGCCCAGATGCAGAGCGATTGCGACCACCTGGCCGGCGCCGGCCAGAACAACAATCTGCTGAATGGCCGCACCAACCTGACAGCCGAGACCGACCGCCTGACCCTGGTGCGCCTGGCCGCGTCGGAGCAGGAGCCGCAGCAGTTGCAAGTGGTCACTTACCGCCTGCGCGGCGGCGTGCTGACGCGGCGCGAGTCGAACGGCACGCGCGACCTGGCCGTGCTCGACACCCTGTGGCAGGCGGCGCGCGACGATACCGATACCTCCAGCGCCGACGTGACCCTGATGCGCGGCGTCGACAGCATGGTCATGCGCGGCTGGAACAATGGCGCCTGGAACGTGCTGACGGCGGGCGCCACCATCTCCACGCAAGTGCCGGGCCTGGAAGTGACCCTGCAGATGCCGGGCCAGGATGCGGGCCTGTCCAAAGTCTTTTTATTGGGGCCGGGATGAAGCCGTTCATTCGCCCCGCGCGCCAGCGCGGCGTGGCCGTCATCACGGCCTTGCTGCTGACGGCGCTGGCCATCACCGTCGTCGCCAGCCTGTTCTGGCAGCAGCAGGTGCAGGTGCGTTCGATGGAAAACCAGCGCCTGCGCCTGCAGACGCAGTGGGCCATGCGCGGCATGGTCGACTTCGCCCGCTTCTGGCTGCGCCAGGACAATCCCATGCTGACGGCGCTCGATGGCGTCTGGGCCACACCCATCGAGGAAGCGCGGCTCGACGATTACGTGGACCGCGAAAAGGTCGACACGGAGAAATTCGACGCCACCGTCTCGGGCCGCGCGCTCGATGCGCAGGCGCGTTTCAATATCACCAACCTGGCCACCGCGACGGGCATCGTCAGCCAGCCCAACGTGCAGGCGTACCAGCGCTTGCTGGCTAACTTGCAGCTCGATAGTTCCCTGGCGCAGGCGACGGCAGATGCCGTGCTGCGCGCGCGGCCGAAACCACGCACCGCCGACAGCGGCGCCGACGGCAAGACGCCCGCCGCCAAGCCCGCCACGGGCGGCGGCAGCGAACCGGTGGCGTTCACGCAGGTCGAGGATTTGCTGGCCGTGCCCGGCTATACGCCGCAGGCCATCGAGAAGCTGCGCGACTTCGTCATCGTCCTGCCGGAGCTCACGCCCGTGAACGTGAATACGGCGCCGGCCGAGGTGCTGGCGGCCGTGACGATGATGTCCTTGTCCGAGGCCAGTGCCCTGACCTTGAGCAATCCGCGTAAAAAGTTTGTCGATAAGTTAAATTTCCAGAATAATATTAATGCTGCACTGATTGAGGGTGTCGAGCTTGACGTGAAGAGCCGCTACTTCCTTACCGTCATCCGCGTGCGGCTGGACCGTGCCGCCCTCGATGCCGTGGCGCTCGTCAATCGAAAAACGGATCCGCAACGCACCACCAGCCTGGTCTGGCTGCGGGAAAATTAACAGCTGAAAGCGAGTCACTTTGACAATACTGTATATCCGTCACCCGGCCAAGGCGTCCACCGACAGCGCGCCCGCCTGCTCCTTCGTGCTGGCCGGCGACGGCGGCGCCTTGCTGCAGCAGGGCAGCGCGCCGCTGGGCAGCCTGGGCCAGCTGATCGCCGGCGCGAAGCAGGTGGTGCTGCTGCTGGCGGCGGCCGACGTGACCCTGCTGCGCCTGAAAACCCCGCCGCTGGCCGGCGCCCGTCTGCGCGCGGCCTTGCCGGGACTGGTGGAAGAACACATCCTCGGCGACGCCCAGGATTGCCTGCTGGCCGCCGGCGTGCCCGACGCGTCCGGCATGCGCACGGTGGCCGTGGCGCAGCGCGCCTGGGCCGAGGTACTCGTGAAAGCCTTGCTGGCGCAGGGCGCGCGCAAGGTGGCGCTGCTGCCTTCGCAGCTGTGCCTGCCCTTGCAGCCGGGCAGCGTGACGGCATCCTTGCACGCGGCCGGCGACGGCCTGGAACTGGCCTTGCGCCAGGCGCCGCAAGAGGGCCTGGGCCTGGTCTTGCCGGCCCAGCCGCAGCAGGCGCTGCTGACGACGCGCGCGTTTGCCGGCGACGTGCCCCTGACGGTCTATGTGGCGCAGGCCGAGTTGGCGCAGTATCAACAGCTGGCCGCCGACATGGATGGCGTGACGGTGGAATCCGACCACTGGGCGCACTGGATCGCCGGCGCCAGGGGCGCGGGACTGGACCTGGCGCCTGCGCTGGGCACGGCGACGGGATCGGCCACCGAGTGGCGGCGCTGGCGCTGGCCGCTGCGCTTGGCGCTGCTGGCCGTGGTCGTCAACCTGGCCGGCATGAATATCGAATGGATGCGCTTGAAGCGCGAGGCCGCCACCGTGCGCACCTCGATGCAGCAAACCTTCAAGGCCGCGTATCCGAACGAAGCGCCCGTGTATGGGCTGGAAGCGGAGCAGATGCGGCGCAATATCGCCGCCGCCCGCCTGCAAAGCGGGCAGGCAAGCATGGATGACTTCACCAGCATGAGCGCGGCCCTGGGCGAGGCGCTGGGCGGCCTGGCCGGACGCGGCGTGGTGGCCTCGCTGGAATACCGCGAGCGCAGCCTGATCGTCAAGCTGAAGCCGGACATGGTCGACGCCAGCGCCCAGGCGCAGGTGCGCGACGGTCTGGCCGCGCGCAAGCTGGCCTTGAATGAAACGGCGCCTGGCGTGTGGAAAATCACGCCGGTCACGGGAGCAAAAGCATGAGTGCAGCAGTGAACAAGGCGCGCGCCGCGTGGATGGGGCGGCAGCAGGCCGTGCAGGCCTTCTGGGCCGAGCGCACGCAGCAGGAGCGCAAGCTCTTGAGCATCGGCGGCGTGGTGGCGGGGCTGACCCTCGTCTACGCCGTGTTTTTCGAGCCGGCCTGGACGGGCCGCATCGCCTTGCAAAAGAGCTTGCCCGAGCTGCGCCAGAACGCGGCCCAGCTGCAGGCGCTGGCGCGTGAAGCGGGCGAGCTGGCGCGCCAGGCGCCCGTGCAGGTGGCACCCATGAGCCGCGAAAGCCTCGACGCCTCGCTCAAGGCGCGCGGTCTGGCGCCGCAATCGCTGTCGCTGACGGGAGAGTATGCGCGCGTGCAGTTGAACGGCGTGCCGTTCGCCAGCGTCATGCTGTGGCTGGACGGCTTGCGCCGCGAAGGCCGCATCGCCGTGCAGGAAGCGAAGATCACGGCGCAGACGGTGCAGGACAAGGCGGTGGCTGGCCTGGTCGACGCCAGCCTGACCCTGCACCAGAGCCCGGGCGCGGCACGATGATGCGCCTGCTTGGCTGGCTGCTGGCCATCATCGTCAGCGTCTGCGTCACCCTGCTGGTGTTTTTCCCGGCCAGCTGGGTCGCTGGCATCGTGGAAAAGCAGACGGGCGGACGTTTGACCTTGGGCGACGCGCAAGGTACCCTGTGGCGCGGCTCGGCCTTTATCGGCGGGGCGGCCAGTGCGAACGGCGCCGTGACGCCCCTGCTGCCGGGGCGTTTCAGCTGGCGCATTTCTCCCTCGGTGCTGTGGGGATCGGCGGACGTGGAACTGCAAAACCCGCAGGCGCTGTCGCAGCCGGTGAACCTGCGCGGCTCGTGGTCGCACTGGCAAGTCAGCCCGGCAGCCCTGCTGCTGCCGGCCGATGGCCTCGGCGGTCTCGGTGCGCCGTTAAATACCGTGGCGCCGACGGGCAGCATGCGCCTGTCGTGGAGCACCTTGCAGCTGGCCCTGGAGCAGCGGCAGTTTTCCGCCATCGGCCGTACCACCCTGCAGATGACGGACATGGCCTCGCGCCTGTCGTCCTTGCGTCCGCTGGGCAGCTACGAGCTCGATTTCGATTGGCAGGGGCAGCAGGCGACGTTGACCTTGCGCTCCATCAAGGGACCGCTGCTGCTTGACGGCAGCGGCAGCCTGCAACAGGGGCGCATGCAGTTTTCCGGCCAGGCCCAGGCCGCAGCAGGATATGAAGAGACCTTGGCGAGTTTGTTGAATTTGCTGGGACAGCGCCGTAGCAATAGCGAAAAAAACATCATCGCCTTAGAGTTCAGACAATGAAAAAACCATCCGTGAGCCCAATTACCTCCTCCTTCTCGCTGCGCCGCCTGTCGGCCGCCGCCTTGCTGTGCTGTTCCGTGGCCGGCATGCCAGCGCCCGTCTGGGCCGCGCCCGGCGATGAGGCGGCGCTCAATTTCGTCGGCGCCGACATCGAATCGGTGATCAAGGCGGTGGGCCATTACACCAACATCAATTTCGTCATCGACCCGCGCGTCAAGGGCACGATCACCCTGGTGTCGGAAAAATCGATCAGCAAATCGCAAGCCTTCGGGCTGCTGGCTTCCGCGCTGCGCCTGCAGGGCTACGCGGTGGTCTCCGGCGACGGCTATGCGAAGGTTGTGCCCGAAGCGGACGCCAAGCTGCAATCGGTGCCGACCCAGGTGGGCAACGGCAGCAGCCAGGTGAAGGGCGACCAGATCGCTACCCAGGTGTTTTACCTGAACTACGAATCGTCGGCCAACCTGCTGGCCGTGCTGCGCCCCCTGATTTCGCCGAACAACACGATCAACGCCAACCCGGGCAACAACTCGCTGGTGATCACCGATTACGCCGATAACCTCAAGCGCCTGGCGAAGATCATCGCCGCGCTCGACGTGCCCGCCTCGACGGACCTGGACGTGATCCCCGTGCGCTATGCCATCGCATCCGACCTGGCCTCGATGGTGAACAAACTGATGGAAGGCGGAAATGCGGGCGCCGCCGCAGGAGCAGACGCGGGCAAGGTCTCCGTGCTGGCCGACCCGCGCACCAATTCGCTGGTGCTGCGCGCGCCGTCGGCGGCGCGCGCCAACCTGGCCAAGTCGCTGATCTCGAAGCTGGACCAGCCCACCACGCAGCTGGGCAATGTGCACGTGGTGTACCTGAAAAATGCGGACGCCACCAAGCTGGCGCAGACCCTGCGCTCGGTGGTGACGTCGGACGGCACGGCCGCCACGGCGCAGCAGGGCGTCGGCAACCAGAATGCGAACAACCAGATCAGCCAGAACAACAGCGGCATGAACAGCACTGGCCTGGGCGGCAATACGCAAAGCGGCACCACGGGCGGTGCATCGCTGAGCAACGGGCCGCAGCAGCTGTCGTCGGGCGGGGCGGCCGGTTTCATCCAGGCCGACGCTTCTACCAACACCCTGATCCTGACCTGCAACGAAGCCGTCTACCGCAATCTGCGCGCCGTGATCGACCAGCTCGACGTGCGCCGCGCCCAGGTCTACATCGAGGCGCTGATCGTCGAAGTGACGTCGGCCAAGGCGTCCGAATTCGGCGTGCAGTGGCTGGGGCTTTCCGGCGACAGCACCAGCAACTACCGCGTGGGCGCGCTGCAGTCGTTCGCCAGCGGCACCACCAACAACATCGGCGCCATCGCCACGGGCGGCGGCAAGGTCTTGCCGACGGGCGGCCTGACCCTGGGCATCTTCAAACAGATCAACGGCGCGCTGGGCCTGGGCGCCGTGGCGCATGCGCTGGAATCGGACGGCAACGCCAACATCCTGTCGACGCCGAACCTGATCACCCTGGACAACGAGCTGGCGACCATCAAGGTGGGCCAGAACGTGCCTATCCTGACGGGCCAGTACACGAGCACGGCCGGCACCAACACGAATCCGTTCCAGACCATCGACCGCAAGGAAGTGGGCCTGACCCTGAAGGTGCGTCCGCAGATTTCCGAAGGCGGCACGATCAAGCTGGGCATCTATCACGAGACGTCGAGCGTGGACAAATCCACGGCGTCGGCCGTCAGCGGCATCACCATCAACAACCGCGTGATCGAAAACAATGTGCTGGCCGACGATGGCCAGATCATCGTGCTCGGCGGCCTGATCGAGGACAGCACGGGCGACAATGCCGAGAAGGTGCGCGGCCTGGGCGACATTCCCGTGCTGGGCAACCTGTTCAAGTACCAGACGCGCGAGCGCAAGAAAACCAATCTGATGATCTTCCTGCGCCCCGTCATCGTGCGCAACAAGGAGCAGAGCGGCAGCCTGGCGGCCGACCGCTACGATTACATGCGCTCGGCCGAGACGGCCGCCGTGCCGGCCACGGGCAACCTGATGCTGAAAGACCTCGGTACGCCTGTGCTGCCGGCCCTGCAGGATGGCCAGCCCGTGGGCGGCAACATGGTGACGCGCCCCGTGCCGCCGGCACCGACGCCGCCGCCAGGCGCACCGGCCAATGCCGCTACGCCGCCGCAGCCGCTGCTGCAGCAGTATCAGCAACAGCAGCAGAAGTGATGGGGCAGTCATGAGCAATCTGCTTCCCTACGCCTACGCGCGCGATTTCGGCTTGCTGGCGCGGCCCGGCGCGCAGGACGGCGCCCCCGTCGAGGTACTGGTGGCCGCATCGACGGCGCCGGCGGCGATTGCCGAAGTGTCGCGCCGTTTCGGCCAGATTCAATTGACGGTGCTGCCGCGCGGCGAGCTCGATGCGGCCATTGCCGGCGCCTACGCGGGCGGCGGCGGCGATGCGTCGCAGATGGCCGATGAATTCGACGCCGACCTCGATCTCACCAAGCTGCTGCAGGACGTGCCGGCCATCGAGGACTTGCTCGAATCGTCCGACGACGCGCCCGTCATCCGCATGATCAACGCGCTGCTCACGCAGGCGCTGCGCGAAGGCGCGTCCGACATCCATATCGAGCCGTTCGAGCAAACGTCCGTCGTGCGCTTCCGCATCGACGGCAGCCTGCGCGACGTGGTGCGTCCGCGCAAAGCCATCCACGGCTCGCTGATCTCGCGCATCAAGATCATGGCGCAGCTCGACATCGCGGAAAAACGCCTGCCGCAGGACGGCCGCATCACCCTGCGCGTGGGCGGCAAACCCGTCGACGTGCGCGTCTCGACCCTGCCCACGGGGCATGGCGAACGGGCCGTATTGCGCTTGCTGGACAAGGAAGCGGGCCGCCTCGACCTGCAGCACCTGGGCATGAGCGCGCCCATGCTGGCGCAGTTCGATGGCCTGATCACGCAGCCGCACGGCATCGTGCTCGTCACCGGTCCCACCGGCTCGGGCAAGACGACGACCTTGTATGCGGCGCTGTCGATGCTCAACGCCACGACGACGAATATCCTGACGGTGGAAGACCCGATCGAGTACGACCTGGCCGGCGTGGGCCAGACGCAAGTCAATCCGCGCATCGACATGACCTTTGCCAAGGCGCTGCGGGCGATTTTGCGGCAAGATCCCGATGTGATCATGATCGGCGAGATCCGCGACCTGGAAACGGCGCAGATCGCCGTGCAGGCGTCGCTGACGGGCCATCTGGTGCTGGCGACCCTGCATACGAATGACGCCTCGGCGGCCGTCACGCGCTTGCTCGACATGGGCATCGAGCCGTTCCTGCTGTCGTCGTCCCTGCTGGGCGTGCTGGCGCAGCGCCTGGTGCGCAAGCTGTGCGGTTCGTGCAAGACCTTCGATGGGCAGTACTGGCAGGCGGTCGGCTGCGAGCAGTGCGGCCAGACGGGCTACCAGGGGCGCGTCGGCGTGTACGAGCTGCTGCGCACGACGGAGCAGATCCGCGCGCAGATCCACAACCGCGCGTCGGAGGCGGAAGTGCGCACGGTGGCCCTGCAGGACGGCATGACGAGCATGCGCGACGACGGCGAACGCTGGCTGCGCGACGGCACCACCACGCAAGCCGAGTTGCTGCGCGTGACCAAAGACTAGGCCCGCCACCATGCCCGCATTCCGCTATGAAGCCGTCGACGCCCAGGGCGCCACCCGCAAGGGTGTGCTCAATGCCGACAGTCCCCGTTCCGCGCGCGCCGAGCTGCGCGTGCAAGGCCTGGTGCCGCTGGCCGTCGAACCGATCGCCGCGCAGGTCGACGCCGCCGGCGTGACAAAACGGCGCGGCTTCGGCGAGCGCCTGTCGAGCACCGAGCTGGCCCTGTTTACGCGCCAGCTGGCCAGTTTGCTGGAAGCGGGCCTGCCGCTGGAGCAGGCGTTTTCCGCCTTGCTGGAGCAGGCCGAGCGGCCCTACCTGCGCGACCTGATCGCCTCGATCCGTTCGGAAGTGATCGGCGGCGCCGCGTTTTCCGACGTGCTGGCGCGCCATCCGCGCGATTTCGCCGAGATTTACCGGGCGCTGGTGGCGTCGGGCGAACAGATCGGCCATTTGTCGCGCGTGCTCTCGCGCCTGGCCGACTACATCGAGCGGCGCAATGCGCTGGTGCAGAAGGTCAAGCTGGCATTCACGTATCCGGCCATCGTCACGGTGGTGGCGTTTTCCATCGTGATTTTCCTGCTCACCTATGTGGTGCCGCAGATCGTCTCCGTGTTCGCCAATACCAAGCAAAAGCTGCCCATGCTGACCGTGATCATGCTGGCGCTGTCGGACTTCGTGCGCAACTACGGCATCGTCGTGGCCATTGCGCTCGCCGGCGCCTGGTTCGCCTGGCGCCGCGCGCTGCAGCAGCCGGCATTGAAACGGCGCTGGCATACCTGGCTGCTGACGGCGCCTTTGTACGGCAAGTTCGAACGCAGCCTGAATACGGCGCGCTTTGCCAGCACCCTGGCCATTACCACGGGTTCCGGCGTGCCTATCTTGCGCGCGCTCGACACCAGCCGCGACACCTTGACCAACGTGGCGATGCAGGAACTGGTGAGCGATGCCAGCGGCGCCGTGCGCGAAGGCGTGAGCCTGGCGCGCGCGCTGTCGGCGCAAAAGCATTTTCCGCCCATGCTGATCCACATGATACGCGCGGGCGAAATCACGGGCGAGCTGCCGGCCATGCTGGAACGCGCGGCCAGCGCGCAGGAGCAGGACCTGGAGCGCCGCACGCTGACCATCGCGGGCCTGCTGGAGCCGGCCCTGATCCTGGCCATGGGCGTGGTGGTGCTGCTGATCGTGCTGGCCGTGCTGATGCCGATTATCGAAATCAATCAGCTCGTCAGATAAGAAAACCAAGGAAGCCATGAAGCGTTTGCCTCAATTTACAAGTTTGCTCGCCGTCGTGGCGCTGTCCGTGTCGCTGGCCTACTGGGCCATGCAGCTGTTCAAGGCGCCGCAGCGCCCCATCAATCCACCGGCCATACCGGTGGTGCAGGATGCCAGCGTGGAGGCGGGCGCCTCGCTGTTCGGCGGCCAGGTCAGCGTGGCCACGGCCAGCAATTATCAGCTCAAGGGCGTGGTCGCCGCCGGCAATGGCCGCGGCAGCGTGGCCATCATCTCGACCGATGGTAAGCCCTCCGTCGCCTTGCCGGAAGGCGCCGAGGTGGTGCCCGGCGTGACGGTGCTGGAAGTGCATGCGCGCCACGTGCTGCTGCGCGATGGCGGCGTAAGCAAACGCATCGACCTGGTGGCCGACGACAAGGCGCTGGCCTTGCCGGGGCCAGTGTCCGCCACCCCCGCGCCGGCACCGGCCCCCGCGCCGGCAACGAACCTGGTGCCGCCGCCGCTGCCGATGGAACAGCAGCGTCCGGCGACCGTGATGCCGGCGCCGCCGCAGGTGACGACCAGTACGCCGCCGCCGTCGAATTAACGCCAATTAACGCTGTTCTTATCGTATTTTGCCGATGGCGCCATGCCGCCGTCGCGACAGGAGTCTTCATGTTCTCGATCCGTGCCGTCCTGGCGGGCTGCGTGGCGGCGCTGTGCGTCTTGCCGCAAGCCGGCGCCGCCGCTGACGTTCCCGCCGCCGCTTCCTCCGCTCCCGCACTGGCCGTTTCTGCGCCGGCGCCGGCGCGTCCGCGCATCGCCCTCGTGCTGTCGGGCGGCGGCGCGCGCGGCCTTGCGCATATCGGCGTATTGAAAGTGCTGCAGGAGCTGCACGTGCCGATCGACATGGTGGTGGGCACCAGCATGGGCGGCGTGGTGGGCGGGGCGTATGCGTCCGGCGCTTCCGTGGCGGACCTGGAAAAGATGGCGCGCGAGACCAACTGGGCGCGCGTGGTGGCCGACCGGCCGCCGCGCGACGAACTGGCGTTCCGCCGCCGGGAGGAAGATTTATTGCTGCCGTCGCGCATCGAGTTCGGCACCAGCCGCAACGGCATTTCCACGCCGCCGGCGGCGGCCAGCAATGCGGCGCTGGAAATGGCCTTGAACCGGCTGCTGCCGGCCGGCATGCGCGACCGTCCCGCCAGCCAGCTGCCGCTGCCTTTCCGCTCGGTGGCGTCGGACCTGGTCAATGGCGAGCTGGTGGAGCTGGTCGATACGCCCCTGTTCCTGTCGATGCGCGCCTCGCTGGCCGTGCCGGGCGTGTTTGCTCCCGTGCGCGTGAACAACCGCCTGGTGGTCGACGGAGGCCTGGTGCGCAACCTGCCCGTCGACATGGCGCGCGCCATGGGCGCCGACATCATCATCGCCGTCAACGTGGGCACGCCGCTGGCGCCGGAAAAAGAGCTGGGCAGCGCCATCGGCGTGGCGCAGCAGATGCTGCAGATCCTCACGGAGCAGAACGTGCAGCGCTCGCTCAAGGAGCTGCAGCCGCAGGACATCCTGGTGGCGCCCGACCTGACGGGCGTCAGTTTCCTCGACTTTGAAAACTATGCGCGCGCCATGCGCGCCGGCGAACAGGCGGCGCAGGCACTGGCCGCCCGCCTGGCGCCGCTGGCGCTGTCGCCGGAACAGTATGCGGCGCGCGAGCAGCTGCGCCTGGCGGCGCCGGCCCTGCTGGACGTGGCCTTGCCGCTCACGCGCCTGGCCGTGGAAAGCGAAGGCGATATCAATCCGCGCATCCTGCAGGCGCAATCGGGCCTGGTGGAAGGGCAGGCCGTCAGCCAGGAAGATGTGCTCAAGGCGGCGGCCAGGCTGTATGGCCGCGGTGACGTGGCGCGCGTGGAGACGGAAGTGGTCGACGCAGGCGAGCAGCGCGCCGTCACCATCAAGGCGGTCGAAGCGCCGTGGGCCAGCAGCCGCTTGCGCGTGGGTCTGGAAATGGCCAGCGATTTCAGGGACAGCAATACCTTTGCCCTGAAGCTGCTGCATGTGCGCTCGAACTTGAACAGCTGGGGCGGCGAATTGCGCAGCATGGTGCAGATCGGCACGGCGCGCAATTTCGGGGTGCAGTACTGGCAGCCGCTCGGCGCCGGCAACCCGTGGTATATCGCGCCATCGTTCCAGTACACCTCCCAGGCGGTCGACCTGTTCGACAAGGGACGGCGCAATGCGCGCGTCGCCTACAGCGGCCAGGGCGCCAGCCTGGTGCTGGGGCGCCAGTTCGGTTTCTGGGGCGATCTGCAGTTCGGCGTCACGCGCAGCGAAGTCAAGGCGGACGTCAGCATCCCCGCCGACCCGACCTACCCCAAGGAGCGGGCGCTGGGCACCAACCAGTTCGTCCAGTTCCGCGTCGATACGCTCGATTCGCCCGGTTTCCCCACGCGCGGCGTGCTGTTCGACGCCACCTGGACGCGCTCCGCGACCACCGGTACGGGCGAGTCGGGCCTGGGGCGCTCCGCCATCACGGGCCTGAAGGCCTTTGGCAGCGGCAACTGGGCCGGCCATGTGTATGGCGAATGGGCGCGCGCGCAACGGGGCGAGGCGCCGCTCAGCCTGGGCGGCTTCCTGCGCCTGTCCGGCACGCAGTTCGAGTCGGTGACGGGGCGCAGCGTGGCCCTGGCGCGCTTCGTGATGGCGCGCCGCATCGGTTCCCTGCCCAGCACCCTGGGTGGCGCCGTGCGGGCCGGCTTTTCGCTGGAAATGGGCGGCGGCTTCGATCAGAGCGAGCGCTGGAAAGCCACCAAGTTCACGCAGGCCAGCAGCGCCTTCATCTCGGTCGATACGCGCTTCGGTCCCGTGTACGTGGCCTCGGGCGCATCGAAGGGCGGCGAGAGCACGCTTTACCTGTTCCTGGGACCGGTCTGGTAAGGCGCCGCCGGGGCGGCGGACGCCGAGCTGCGGCGCAGGGCCGTGAAGGCGGCAAATTCCCATGAGCGAAAGCCCAGCAGCAGGGTAAAGCCGTCGCGTTCCTGCGGCGGCAGGCGGCGGTCGTTCTGATGCAGGCGCGCCAGTTCCTCGGCCAGCTGGCGGATCTTCTGTACCAGCTCCTGCGCGCTCGACAGCGACAGGCGCGCCGGGATGCACATCAGGGTCTCGCCGGCGCCGTCAAAATGCCCGCTGAAATAATCGGCCACCACGTGTTCGCGGAAGTACTGTTGCACCGGGCCGTCGGCCAGCCAGTGGAAGGCGTTCGAGACGCGCAGGCTGTAGCGGTTCAGCGGTTTGAGTTCGATCAAGCCCAGGCGGTCCAGTTCGGCCAGGCAGCCGATGCATTCGGCCTGCGTCAGCGCATACGTTTCCACCACCTGCTCCAGGCTCCAGTGGCCGAGGCAGCAGATCGCCACCAGCAGCAGACGCGGATGCGCCACCAGCGACTTTTCCTGCACCAGGGTGAGCGTGTCGGCATGCGGCGTGATGTCGGCCGCGCCGCGCAGCACGTCTTCCATGGCGATGCCCGATGCCTTGCAGATCAGGGCCAGGCGCGACAGCGACATGTCGTGCTGGCCAAACATGCGCTTGACGCTCGACTCGCTCATGCCGATGCGTTCGGCCAATACCTTGTACGTGATGCCGGCGGCGCGCAGTTGGGTGCGCAGCACGCGCAAAACCAGTTCAGGTGAACTCACGGAATATCCTTTTTGATAAGTTTGGTAGCGGGTGGCGGTACCGAATGTAGCCCTTAATGGAACTTTGCACAAGGTGATAGTACTTTTCGGCAAAAGCGATGACACTCCCGCTTGTGGCTCGCGCAGCGCGCTACAACCAGGCAATCCATCCACTTGTAGAGGTTATCCATGTTCCCATCTTTCCGTTTCCCCGCAGCGCTGCTGGCGCTGGCCGCCATCGCTCCCTTGCACGCCGCCGCCGCCGAACCGGCGCCGGGTCCCTTCTATGCGGGCGCCAGCTACGGCTTTCGCGCCAGTACAGGCCTCGATTGCATCGCCGGACAAAGCGATTGCGACAAAAGCAGCAAGCGCAATGGCAAGGCCTACCTGGGTTACAGTTTCGACGCGTTGCCGTTTCAGGGCGGCGTGGCCCTGCCTTCGGTTGAGCTGGTGGGGTACATGGGCGGCGAGGTCAAGTCCGGCTTCGATACGGACGCCGGCAAGCGCGCTGGCCGCGGCAAGTTCACGGGCCTCGGCATCCAGGGCGTGCTCGGCTACCAGTTCGACGCCTTTACCCTGAGCGGGCGCGCCGGCGCGGCGTACACGCAGGGCAAGGTCGATTATCTGGGCGGCGGTTCGGACAAGAAGGACAAGATCGGCCTGACTTACGGCATCGGCGCGGCGTATGCGCTGAACCAGAACTGGTCGCTGCACCTCGACTGGGACCGCGTGCCGGTCAAATACAGCAGCAAGCAAACGACCAAGGTCGACATGTTTTCGCTGGGCGCGTCCTACCGTTTCTAAGGGGATGATGCTGCGGCAGAGAGTGGCCTGATGGCGGACGCCCCAACGGGGGTGTCCGCGGGCGGCCTATTTGTCCGTCTCGACTTTCAACAGCAATTTCGCCAGCAGGCGTTTTTCCTGCTGGCGCTGGCCGGACACGGTCTTTACGTGCGCCCCGGCGGTGCGCTGCAGGGCGGCCGTGGCGACGGGGTTGCGCGGTTTTTGCGAGGCTTCGACGCGGAACTGCATTTTCTGCCGCGTCGCCAAGGCCTTGTTTGCCATCGGTCCCTCCTTGATTACAGCACGTAGCGCGACAGGTCCTCGTTGACCGACAGCGCTTCCAGGCGTTCGTTGACGTAGGCGGCATCGATCACCAGCAGGTTTTCCGTACTGCTGCTGCCTTCGCTGGCCGTAAACGACACTTCTTCCAGCAGCTTTTCCATCACCGTGTGCAGCCGGCGCGCGCCGATGTTTTCCGTGCGCTCGTTGACCGAATAGGCGATCTCCGCCAGGCGCGTGATGCCTTCCGGCGCGAATTGCAGTTTCAGGTTTTCCGTCGCCAGCAAGGCTTCGTACTGCATCGTCAGGCAGGCGTCAGTGCTCGTCAGAATGCGCTCGAAGTCCGCAATCGACAGCGATTCCAGCTCCACGCGGATGGGGAAGCGCCCCTGCAGCTCGGGAATCAGGTCCGACGGCTTCGACAAATGGAAGGCGCCCGAGGCGATGAACAGGATGTGGTCCGTGCGGATCATGCCATATTTCGTGTTGACGGTCGTGCCCTCGACCAGCGGCAGCAGGTCGCGCTGCACGCCGGCGCGCGAGACGTCGGCGCCGCCCGATTCCGAACGCGAGGCGATCTTGTCGATTTCGTCCAAAAACACGATGCCGTTCTGCTCGACGTTCTGGATGGCCTTCTGTTTCAGCTCATCTTCGTTGAGCAGCTTGGCCGCCTCTTCCTCGACCAGCAATTTGAGCGCTTCCTTGATCTTGACCTTGCGCGCCTTCTTGCGCTGCCCGCCCACACCCGAAAACATGGACTTGATCTGCTCCGTCATTTCTTCCATGCCCGGCGGCGCCATGATTTCCATCTGCGGACCCGCCTCGGCCAGCTCGATCTCGATTTCCTTGTCATCGAGCTCGCCCTGGCGCAGGCGCTTGCGGAAGGTCTGGCGCGTGCTGTCGCCGCTGCCCGTGTCCACGGCCGCTGCTGTATTCGGCGTGAAGCCGAAGTCGCGCGCCGGCGGCACGAGAATGTCGATCACGCGGTCTTCGGCCGCATCTTCGGCGCGCGCGCGCACTTTCTTCATTTCCAGCGCGCGCGTCTGCTTGATGCCGATGTCGATCAGGTCGCGGATGATGGTGTCGACGTCGCGGCCCACATAACCGACTTCCGTAAATTTGGTCGCTTCGATCTTGATGAAGGGCGCCTCGGCCAGCTTGGCCAGGCGGCGCGCGATTTCCGTCTTGCCGACGCCCGTGGGGCCGATCATGAGGATATTCTTGGGCGTGATTTCATGGCGCAGAGGCTCGGCCACCTGCTGGCGGCGCCAGCGGTTGCGCAGGGCGATGGCGACGGCGCGCTTGGCCTTGGCCTGGCCCACCACGTGCTTGTCGAGTTCCGTGACGATTTCCGACGGGGTCATGTTCATGATCATAGTTGGCTTTCTATTCTTTGCTCGCGGACGCTTAGTCGAGCGTCTCGATGATGTGTGACATATTCGTATAAATGCACAGCTCGGCGGCGATGGTCAGCGATTTCTTGACCACCTCGGCCGGCGACAAATCCGTGTTTTCCTGCAGCGCCTTGGCGGCGGATTGGGCGTAGGTGCCGCCCGAGCCGATGGCGCCGATGCCGTCTTCCGGTTCCAGCACGTCGCCATTGCCCGTGATGACCAGGGTCGACTCGCTGTCGGCCACCAGCAGCATCGCTTCCAGGCGGCGCAGCACGCGGTCGGTGCGCCAGTCCTTGGCCAGCTCGACAGAGGCGCGTAGCAAATTGCCCTGGTGTTTTTCCAGCTTGCCTTCAAATCGGTCGAGCAGGGTAAAAGCGTCGGCGGTGCCGCCGGCAAAGCCGACCAGGACCTTGCCCTGATACAACTTACGCACTTTGCGGGCCGTGCCCTTCATGACGATGTTGCCGAGCGTTACCTGGCCGTCGCCACCCAGGGCGACTTGCTTGCCGCGCCGGACGCAGAGGATGGTGGTGCCGTGAAATTGTTCCATAGTGACCTCAAAAGATTCGTGCCGATGCGTGCAAGGCCATGCGATTGCGCGCCCATGGTTCAAACGTGGGGATGGAAAAGGCAATTGCAAGCGGCATGTGCCGCTGTCGTGCTTGCTTCAGTGTAGTCGGCGCGGGACGAAAAAAAAGCACGCAACCGGAGTCGTGTGCTTTTTATCGCCAGCGCGGGACCGCTTGGGCGGCCGCGCAAGGGGAGGGGTGATCAGTCGCCGTACAGCTTTTGCTTCAGTTCGCGCCGTTGCTGGGCTTCCAGCGACAGGGTGGCGGTCGGACGGGCGATCAGGCGCGGGATGCCGATAGGCTCGCCCGTTTCTTCGCACCAGCCATAGTCGCCGGCATCGATGCTGGCGATCGATTGCTGTACTTTCTTCAGCAATTTGCGTTCGCGGTCGCGCGTGCGCAGTTCCAGCGCATGCTCTTCCTCGATGGTGGCGCGGTCGGCAGGGTCCGGTACGAGCACGGTTTCACGCAAGTGTTCCGTGGTTTCGCCGGCGTTTTTCAGCAGGTCTTTTTCGAGCTGCTGCAGGCGCGCCTTGAAGAATGCCAGTTGTGCCGGATTCATGTAGTCATCTTCGCTCATGGCGCGAATTTGGTCTTCGCTGATGAGGGGGATGTCTTGGTTGGCGGCCGGGGTCGATTTATTAGTTTTGGTCATAACTTCGCTTACCTTCGATACGACAGAGTTTTCAAATTGATCAGTTGACGCGGCGATACCGAGCAACTGTACAGGTTCCGCTTGGCATTGCTGTCCCGCTGTACTGCGTGCGACCTTGGCTTGCCGGCGAAAGCCAGGACTACCGGCCGGCCATGGTGCCATGTTGATAACTTTTTACCGCTCTATGCCTGTCGCGCTCTGTGCGCGACAACGGGCGTGTTGGGTGGATCGCTTGCATGCCTGGCATGCGGCCAGCGGCAGTTTGCCAGCATTTCATGACAGGCTAACGACATGGGCCGTTTTCGTCGCTGATTTTGGCACGCTTTGCCTTATATTGCCATCCCGATTTGTTGACTAGCCGATCAGGGACGGCTACTTGTTGGTTTATGCCAGCAAGATGGGTGTCGGGCAGCGGGAAAGCGTGCTTAACTTTCCCTTTTGTTTCTGCTTTGCAAAGGATACTTTGCAAAACCCGGCTAGTTTATACCAAACATTGTTCGAGTCCGCGAATAAAAATGTCTTTTGGTAGATTTTTGCCAATAAAGACCATTTTGCTGCCACGCACTTCGTGTTCGCCCCATTTGGCGCCCAGGTCGCTGCCCATCAGCTGGTGCACGCCCTGGAAGACCACCTTGCGTTCAGCGCCCTGCATCAGCAGCACGCCCTTGTAGCGCAGCATGCGCGGTCCATACACTTGCACCAGGCCGCCGAGGAACTCGTCGAGCTTGGCGCTGTCGAACGGTTGCGTGCTCTTGAAAACAAAGGCGGCGATGTCGTCGCTGTGTTGCGCATGGTGGTGGTCGGCATGACCGCAATCGGTGGCGCAGGCGTCGCTGTGCTCATGCGCGTGCTCATGGCCGTGCTCATTGCCGTGTTCATGTGCGTGCTCGTGGTCGTGCGCATGGTCGTGATCGTGGACGTGCGCCGTCTCTGTCTCCAGGAAATCCGGGTCCAGCTCCAGTTTTTCATTCAGGTTGAAACCGCGGATGTCGAGCACTTCGGCCAGCGGCGCGCGGCCGAAATCGACCTTGGCGATGGGCGCGCGGGGATTGATGCGTTTCAAACGGCGCGTCAGGGCGGCCACGTCGTCTTCACTGACGAGGTCGGTTTTCGACAGCAGCAGCTTGTCGGCAAAGCCCACTTGCCGCTGGGCTTCCTCGTATTCATCGAGTTGCTTCATCGCATGACGCGCATCGACCACCGTGATGATGGCGTCGAGCATGTAGTGGCTGCCCACTTCTTCGTCGACAAAGAAGGTCTGCGCCACGGGGCCGGGATTGGCCAGGCCCGTCGTTTCGATGACGACGCGGTCGAACGCCAGCAGTCCGGCGTCGCGCTTGCGCGCCAGTTCCGTCAAGCCCACGATCAGGTCGCCACGCACGGTGCAGCAGATGCAGCCGTTGTTCATCTCGATGATGTGCTCGTTGCTGTCCTGCACCAGGATGTCATTGTCGATGTTTTCCTGGCCAAACTCGTTTTCGATCACGGCGATGCGCATGCCATGGTCTTCCTGCAGTATGCGGTTGAGCAAGGTGGTTTTGCCTGCGCCCAGGAAGCCGGTGAGGATGGTGGTTGGAATCAGTGCCATGAAGGATGCCTATGCTGTAATCGGTGGTGCCGCCGCGCAAGCGGAAGAATGCGGACGATTATGCCGGAATTTTGCAAAAGCTTGCAAATACGCGCCGATCCGCTTGATATGGATCAGGCTGGCCAACGAGCGCGGCCTACTTGACCTTGGCGCGCGGGTGCGCCTGGTCGTATACGTGCGCCAGGTGCTGGAAATCGAGGGCCGTGTAGACCTGGGTCGAGGTGATGCTGGAATGGCCCAGCATTTCCTGCACGGCGCGCAAGTCGCCCGACGATTGCAGCACATGCGAAGCGAACGAGTGGCGCAGCACATGCGGGTGCACATTCGCGGGAATGTCGGTCGCCAACGCGTGCGCCTTCAGGCGCAGCTGCAGTACACGCGGCGAGATGCGCGTGCCGCGCGTGCTGAGAAACAATGCAGCGCTGCCATCGGCCGCTGGCGGGCGCACGGCCAGCCAGGCCGTCAGGGCCACGAGGGCCGCCTTGCCGACGGGCACCTTGCGCATCTTGTTGCCCTTGCCTGTGACGATGACTTCGAAGCTGGCCATGTCGAGCCAGCCCAGCGAAGACTCCCGGCCGTTCTCGGCCTTGCAGTAATGGGTGTCCAGGCTGGTCAGTTCGGACACGCGCAAGCCGCTCGAATACAGCAGCTCGAACATGGCGCGGTTGCACAGTTGCTCCGGCTCGGCAGCGCCTTGCTGGTGTTGCGCGGGCGCCACGAGGCGCACGGCGTCGTCCACCGACAGGGCTTTCGGTAACGTTTTGGCCCGCTTGGGCGCGCGGATGCCGTCGACGGGATTGGCGTCGAGCGCCGTTTCACCGCTGAGCCAGTTGTAAAAGCCGCGCCACGACGACAGCTTGCGGGCGATCGAGCGCGGGTCCAGGCCGCCGGCATGCAGCTTGGCCGTGTAGCGGCGCACTTCGTTGTGCGCCAGCGCCGTCCACGGCGTATTGCCGCTCAGTTCCAGCAAGGCGCGCAAGTCGCGCCCGTAAGCGTCCAGGGTATGCGGCGACAGCTTGCGCTGCGTGGCCAGCTGCGCCAGGTAGGCATCGAGCCACTCGGCCTTGCCGCGCGCCGCATGCATGGCTGATTCAGGCCGGCGAGCCGGCGCGCAGCGCGGCCAGGGCGGCGCCGGCTGTGGCGCCGATATGCACGAGGAAATCCGTGCCCATGCTGGAGGTAAACCGTTCGCTGTCTGGCGAGCCCAGCACCAGCAAACCGAAGGTGCCCGTGGTGTTCGGGGCGCGCAGGGCGATCATGACGGTCGATTCGATCTTGTCCGCCTGCAGCCAGTGCACGGCTTCGAAATCGCGGTTGCTGCCGCAGTACGGTGTTTGCAGGCTGTTGGCGAACATGCGCACATCGGCCGTCACATCTTCCGTGAACCAGCCGTCGGCGTGTTCCGGCAGCACTTGCCACAGGCGCAGGCTGACGTAGGGCACGTCGAAATTGCTTTGCAAGGCATCGACCAGCACGCGCGGCATGTCCGCATCGTTGCGCACTTGCAGCATGGCCTGGTTCCAGCCGTGGAACTTGCTGGCGATATCGCCATTTTCCTCGGCCAGGCGGCTCAGCTTGGACATGCGCAGTTCGAGCGCCTTGTACTTGTCGCGCATCACTTCCATCTGCCGCTCCTGCAGCGAGATGGTGCGTCCCGTCAGCGGGCTGCTCAGCTTGACCTCGCCGAGCAGCGCGGTATGCTCTTCGAAGAACGTCGGATGCTCGCTCAGGTACTGGGCGACGGTGCTGGAATCGAGTGTGGCGGTCATTGATAGTGTCAGAAGAGAGAAGGATGAACACTTGATTCTAACCGAGAGTGCGCCGCAATATGGAGCAAAAGCGCGCGCCCATGAAAAAAGCGGCATGGTTGCCCATGCCGCCTTGCTCCGTCTGGCGAGTCACGTCACCCGTCGCGGGAGACGCGCGATGCCATTAGAAGTTGTGATGTACGCCGATGCCGACGTAGTTGACGCTTTTCGCAACGTTGTAGTTGATGCTGTCAGCAACAGCGGCTTTTTTGTTCGAGATATCTGCATAGACGTAGGTGCGCTTCGACAGATTGTAGTCATAGCCCAGCGATGCTTGCTTGGTTTTGACGACGCCATCGGGCGTTTTCTGGCCATAGCCGGCGCGGATCTTGCCTGGGCCTACGTCGTAGTTGGCGCCCAGTACCCACGATTTGGTGCCGGTATTGATGATTTTGAAGTCATCATCTTTCTGGTGCTGGATCGACAGCATGACTTTCAGCTCAGGAATAGGATTGACCGAGGCAGCAACCGACCACAGCTTGGCTTGCAAGCCATTGCGCTCGTAGGCAGCCATGGCAGCAAATCCAGTCGAGGTGTACGTTGCGGAGATCGAGTACGGGGTCGACGTCGGCGCCACGTTGGCTGCCACGGCACGGTTGCCCGAAGCAAATGTTACCGAGTTGCCCGGCGCGCGCGCTGGCACTGCGCTGTTGTTATTAGCTTCCTTGGCAGCAACTGTGGCGTTGAGCTGGAAGCCATTGAACACTGGCGTGTTGTAGAACACGGCGTTCGAGAAGCGGTTACGCGAGTTGCCTGGTGCGCTCAGCGGATCGCTGGTGTAGCCGGCGACGGTCAGGTCGGTCTGAAAACCGGCTGGCGTAGGCATGCCCGACCATGGTTCGAACGAGGTGCTCACTTCCTGGTATGCGGTCAGGCCACGGCCCAGGCGTACGGTACCGAAGTCGCCTTGCAGGCCGACGCGGCTTTGACCCTGGAACAGCGGACGCGAATTGGCGCCCGACGTGTTTTCTACGGTGCCGGTGTCGGATTCATAGCGAATTTCCAGTTGGAAAATAGCTTTCAAGCCATTGCCCAGATCTTCCGTACCCTTGAAGCCCAGTTTGTTGTTGTCGCGCTTCGTGACAGCGGTGGTCGAACCAGTCGCTTTGCCCAGGCCTGCATCGATCGTGCCGTAGATTTGGACGGACGACTGCGCTTGTGCGGTTGCGGCAAAGGCGCCGAAGAGTGCGAGGGCAACGAGTGATTTTTTCATGTCTTCTTCCCTATTTAAAAGTGAGTTCCGTCCGAGATCCGAGCAGATTGAAATGCGCTGACTGTCGCGTTTCGATGAATGAACCTTAATTCGTCGGCGCGCAAGACGCGCGGGATTGGTCAAATATGCGTGAAAAGATTGGTGAAAAGCGGCATAACTGCATGCCCCTGTTGTATTTTTGTAACGCGCGATTTCTGCCAGTCCTGCGCCGATGGACAAGGTTCTCCCATCGCCACCGTAGCGGCGCCTTGCAATCTTGGCATGTCCAGGCCGAGGGATTGTTGCGTTGAATCAAGTTCTTGCGGTCGCTTTGGCGGATTTACGACACAAGGACGTTACACTAAGGGACGGCCTGCACTGATGGGCCTGGAGACGACTCACTATTATTAGAATCATTGACTCAATATCGAGAATCGATGGCAAATCGCGAAACATTAGGATTGATCAAGGGGGCACGTGCTGGCGACGTGGCTTGCCAACTGGCGTTGGGACGGGTGTATCTGTTTGGACACGGTGTGCCGCAAAGCTTGCCGACGGCCTTGCACTGGCTGGCGCGGGCGGCCCAGGAAGATAGCGAGGAAGCGTGCCGGCTGATTGGCACCCACGTGCCTTTCGAAGTGGCGCAACCGGCAGCCAAGGCGCTGATTCCGTATTACGCGCAAGCGTTCGATGCGGGCCTGGTGCAGGCGGGCCTGGTACTGGCGCAACTGGTGCTGGGCAACGCCGCCAGTCACTGTGAAGCTTTGCGCGCCAAGGCGCGCGTGGCGCTGGACGCTGCCGTACGCGCCGGCTTGCCCGATGCGCAATGGTTGTTGTCGCTACAAGAAAAATCATCGGCAACACCGGGGCCGGCCACCAGCGTGGCTGGCGAGCTGGCCTTCGATGGCGACGCGCCGCTGCACGCCTGGCTGGAGCAGGCTTGGCGCCAGGGCAACCATGCGGGTTTTCTGTCGCAAGGCTTGCCGCTGGCGCGCGAGCTGCTGCAGCGTCAGGCCGCCGCCGGGGCGCGCACGATCGCCCTCGGCGCGCAGCAGGTGCTGTTGCTGTCGCGTTGCGCCCAGGCATTGGCGCCAGGCGGCGATGCCGAGGGCTGGCAGTGCTGCGAGCTGGCCGCGCATGGCGGCGACCGCACGGCGCAGCTGGAGCTGGGACTCGGCTATGCGCGCATGGATGCGCACGGCCAGCGCCTGGCCACGCGCAACGGCGCCGCCAATTTCAAGCGTGCCGTGCGCTGGCTGACGCAGGCGGGCGAGCAGGGACTGGCCGAAGCCTGGTTCGTGCTGTCGCGCATCTATACGAAACCGGAATTTTCCCAGCGCAATGTCGTCGAAGCGCATTTCTGCCTGGAGCGCGCGGCCGACCTGGGGCATGGGCCGGCGCAGCTCGAGTGCGGCATGCATGCCTGGCGTAACCGCCGCGACGGCGTCAACAACGATGTGCGCGCCGCGTATTGGCTGCTGCAGGCGCAGGCGCAAGGCAGCCGTGAAGCGGAGGCGGCGCTGGCGAAAATCGCGCCTCGAGGCGAGCCCGGCGACTGGGGCCAGTGCGCCGCCATGCACGCCGACGGGCATGGGCGCCAGCTGGGCCAGAACCACCCCCTGCTGGCGGCGCGCCTGGAACTGGCGCGCTGCTTTCATCTGTCGCGTGCCGAGGCCTTGCTGCTCGACATCCACGCGGCCGACCAGGGCCATTGTCTGTTGATCGATATCAGCGCCACGCATGGCCGTGGCAAGCGGCGCCTCGTGCTGATCCGCACGGCGCAGGAGCGCCAGCTGCTCGATCAGGTAGTGCGCCTGTTCGAGCGCGTCGATTGCGGCGTGGCGGGGCCGGAAGGCAATTACCGGCAGCGCCTGTATCGCTTGAAGTGCTATCTGGCGGAACTCGATGTGGTACAGGAACAGCAGTTCCTGGCCGCCTGACTTTTACTTCTGACCTTCACCCGTCTACAGCTCGATCGTGCCCTCGAACACGGTCACTGCCGGGCCCGTCATCAGGACGGGCTGGCCGGGGCCTTGCCAGGCGATCGACAGTTCGCCGCCGCGCGCGCTGATGCGCACGGGGGAATCGAGCAGGCCGCGACGGATGCCGGCCACGGCAGCGGCGCAGGCGCCCGTGCCGCATGCGAGGGTTTCTCCCGCGCCCCGCTCGAACACGCGCAGTTTCACGTGCTGGCGGTCGACGATCTGCATGTAGCCGGCGTTGACCCGGCGGGGAAAGCGCGGGTGGTGCTCGATCAGCGGGCCCGTCACTTCCAGGTCTTGCGCATCAACATCGTCGACCACTTGCACGGCATGCGGATTGCCCATCGAGACGACGGATACCAGCACGGAAGCTGCGTGGCCCGGCAAGGCCAGGTCCAGCGGCCATAAGGTGTCGTTGCCTTGCGCTACACCGGCGAGGCCGGCCGCATCGAACGGTACCAGCTGTGGCTCGAGCACGGGCGCGCCCATGTCGACCGTGATGCTGCCGTCGAGTTCCAGGCGCGGCGCGATGACGCCGGCCATGGTTTCCACGCGGATGCTGGCCTTGCTGGACAAGCCTTTTTCGCTGACGAACTTGACGAAGGCGCGCGCGCCGTTGCCGCACTGTTCCACTTCGCCGCCATCGTTGTTATAGATGCGGTAGCGGAAGTCGCAGCCGGGCAGGCGCGGCTTTTCCACCACGAGGATCTGGTCGGCGCCGATGCCGAAACGGCGGTCGGCCAGGCGCTGCCATTGGGCCGGCGTGAAGTCGATGTCCTGATTGATGGCGTCGATGACGATGAAGTCATTGCCCGCGCCGTGCATCTTGGTAAAGTGGAGTTTCATGTTCTGCCGTATCACTTGTGCTGGTTATAGAACGAGGCTTCGCCTTCCGGACGCGTCTTGAAGCGTTTGTGCGTCCAGAAATACTCGGCCGGCGCTTCGCGCACGCGCTCTTCGATGAATTCGTTCATGCGGCGCGTGGCGGCCGTGATGTCGTCGCCCGGATAATCGTCCCAGGCCGGGTAATAGGTCACTTGCCAGCCCTGGTAATTGGGTAAAAAAGTGGCGATGACGGGAATCACCTGCGCCTTGGCGGCCAGCGCCAGGCGCGCCGTGGCCGTCAGGGTGGCGGCCGGTACGCCGAAGAAGGGCACGAATTCCGCATCCTTCTCGCCGAAGTCCATGTCCGGCAGCATGAAATACGGCAAGCCGTCGCGCAGCGCGCGCAAAATCGTCTTGATGCCGTCCTGGCGCGTAAACAGCTTGGGCGGCTTGAAGCGCGAACGGCCGTTGCGCAAGGCCTGGTCGAAGGCGGCGTTTTTTTGCTGCACGTACATTGACGAAGCGGAAATTTCCATGGCCGTGGCGGCACCGGCCACGTCGAGGCAGACGAAGTGCGGGCACAGCAAGATGGTGGGCTTGGCAGCGATCTGCTGGCCCGGGAAGGCGGGTACCTTTTTGATCAGGCGGTTCAATCGCGCTTCCGATGACCACCACAGGATGCTGCGTTCCCACACGCTGCGCGAATAGGCCTGGAAATGCTGGCGCGCCAGCGCCACGCGCTGGGCTTCTGTCAGTTCCGGCATGCACAGGCGCAGATTCGTCAGGGCGATGTCGCGCCGTTTCGGCATGGCGATGAACAGCACGCTGCCGACGGCCACGCCGAAGCGGCCGAGGATGGGCAGAGGCAGCCAGTGCAGCAGCCACATGAAGGCGATCAGCAGTCTCATGCCTGCTCCCCGGTGGCAGCGGTCGTGGCAGGCGTGGGCGGCGGCGCGCCGCGCGGCACTTTATAGCGGTTGTAGCTCCACAGGTATTGCGCCGGGCTGCGCGCGATCAATTGCTCCATGGCCGCATTGATGGTGCGCGCCTGTTCGGCCGAGCTGCTGTCGAGCGACTCGGTAAACGGCACGAAATGCACGACATAGCCGCGCCCGCCCGGCAGGCGTTCCGCGTAGGTGATGATGACTTCGGCGCCGCCCATCTGCGCCAGCTTGGCGGGCAGGGTCATGGTGTAGGCAGGGCGGCCGAAGAAATCGGCCCACACGCCTTCACCTTCCTGCGGCACCTGGTCGGGCAGCAGGCCGATCGGTTGTCCCTTTTTCAGGCATTTGGCGAAGATGCGCACGCCCGACATGTTCGCCGGCGCCAGCATCAGGTTTTCGCGCGCGCGCGCCCCTTCGATCAGCGGTTTCAGGGCGGCGCGCTTGGGCGGGCGGTACATCACGGTGAGCGGCGTGCGCAGCGCGATCTGTTGGGCGACGATTTCAAAGCAGCCCAGGTGTGGTGTCAGGAAGACAATGCCGCGGCCATGCTGCAGCGCTTTTTCCACCAGTTCCCAGTTTTCCACCGTCGCATGGCGCGCCACGCGCTCGGCGGGGGCGCACCAGATGAAGGGCAGTTCCAGCACGCTCTTGCCCGCTTCGGCCACGGCCGTGTGCAAGTGTTGCGAAAACCCCGCACCTTGCATGTTCTCGCGCATGCGGCGGCGGTAGGACGGGGAAATGGCGTAAATCACCCAGCCCAGCACAGCGCCAAGGCCATGCAGGACGGGCAGGGGAAAGACGGACAAGAAGCGGAAAATTGGGACTAACATGTATAAGCTGTTTCCAGGAATGGCGTGTTGCCGTGCCAAAATTTTTTAAGAAGCGTAAAATACCACGTATGCAGTAACCGCTGAGTTAATAGACAACTTGCGAAGCGGAATATAAATATCGCTAAAGCGTCGCAGGCAAAATCCTCTTTACTGCGACAGAACATTCACATAGTAATCAGGAGCTTGCAATGTCAAACGACTATCTCTTCACTTCCGAATCCGTTTCGGAAGGCCATCCCGACAAGGTTGCCGATCAAATTTCCGACGCCATCCTTGACGCCATCCTGGCCCAGGATCCGAGCGCCCGCGTGGCCGCCGAAACCCTGTGCAACACGGGTCTGGTGGTACTGGCTGGCGAGATTACCACGCACGCCAATGTTGATTATATTCAAGTTGCGCGCGAAACCATCAAACGCATCGGCTACGACAACACGGAATACGGTATCGACTACAAGGGTTGCGCCGTGCTGGTGGCCTACGACAAGCAGTCGCCGGACATCGCGCAAGGCGTCGATGAAGGTGCGGGCATTGACCTGGATCAAGGCGCCGGCGATCAGGGCCTGATGTTCGGCTACGCCTGCGATGAAACGGCCGAGCTGATGCCTGCCGCCATCCACTACGCGCACCGCCTGGTCGAGCGCCAGTCGCAACTGCGCAAGGATGGCCGTCTGCCATGGCTGCGTCCGGATGCGAAATCGCAAGTGACCCTGCGCTACGTCGATGGCCGCCCCGTCGGCGTGCACACGGTGGTGCTGTCGACCCAGCATGCGCCGGAAATCTCGCACAAGCAGATCGAAGAAGCCGTCATCGAAGAGATCATCAAGCCCATCCTGCCGCGCGAATGGCTGACGGAGACCAAATTCCTCGTCAACCCGACGGGCCGTTTCGTCATCGGCGGTCCGCAAGGCGATTGCGGCTTGACCGGGCGCAAGATCATCGTCGACACCTACGGTGGCGCGGCCCCGCACGGCGGCGGCGCGTTCTCGGGCAAGGACCCATCGAAAGTCGACCGTTCGGCAGCGTATGCGGCCCGCTACGTGGCGAAAAACATCGTCGCGGCCGGCCTGGCGCGTCAATGCCAGGTGCAGGTCAGCTACGCCATCGGCGTGGCCAAGCCGATCAACATCACCGTCTACACGGAAGGCACGGGCGTGATTCCCGACGCGGAAATCGCCAAGCTGGTGCTGGCGCACTTTGATTTGCGTCCAAAAGGCATCGTGCAAATGCTCGACCTGCTGCGCCCGATCTACCAGAAGAGCGCCGCCTACGGCCACTTCGGCCGCGAAGAGCCGGAATTCACGTGGGAGCGCACGGACAAGGTCGCCCTGCTGCGCGACGCTGCCGGCCTGAAGTAATCTAGCCCGCTTGCAAAAGAAGCGCCCCGGCCAGCTGGCCGCGGGCGCTTTTTTTATATGTTGTTAGTTGGCAATGCATGGCGAACAAGCTGGCGCGCCGGCATTGACGATGTTAAAATCCACTGTCCGAGGAGCGTTGCGACGAAGAAATTCGCCAGGCTCGGAATATCCTGCAACCGCGCTCACGTACCTTTTTCAACAACTGAAAGGAGGGCGTGATGAACGCCGTACTCAAATCGCAACACGACTACACCATCGCCGATATCACCTTGGCCGCATGGGGCGACAAAGAAATCAAGATTGCTGAAACGGAAATGCCTGGCCTGATGGCCATCCGCGAAGAATTCGCGGCAGCGCAGCCTCTGAAAGGCGCGCGCATCACCGGTTCCATCCACATGACCATCCAGACCGCCGTGCTGATCCAGACCCTGGAAGCACTGGGCGCGCAAGTGCGTTGGGCATCGTGCAACATTTACTCCACGCAAGATCACGCTGCCGCCGCCATCGCTGCCGCCGGCACGCCGGTGTTCGCCGTCAAGGGCGAGTCGCTGGACGACTACTGGGAATACACGCACCGCATCTTCGAATGGCCGGATGCGGACGGCAAGGCTGTCTACTCGAACATGATCCTCGACGATGGCGGCGATGCTACCCTGCTGCTGCACCTGGGCGTGCGCGCGGAAACCGACCTGTCGGTGCTGGCGAACCCCGGTTCGGACGAAGAAATCTGCCTGTTCAACTCGATCAAGAAGCACTTGCTGGCCGATCCGACCTGGTACTCGAAGCGCCTGCCGGAAATCTTGGGCGTGACGGAAGAAACGACGACCGGCGTGCACCGTTTGTACCAGATGCACAAGGAAGGCAAGCTGGCTTTCCCTGCGATCAACGTCAACGATTCCGTCACGAAATCGAAATTCGACAACCTGTATGGCTGCCGCGAGTCCCTGGTCGACGGCATCAAGCGCGCAACCGACGTGATGATCGCCGGTAAAGTGGCCGTCATCGCCGGTTACGGTGACGTGGGCAAGGGTTCGGCGCAAGCCATGCGCGCCCTGTCGGCACAAGTGTGGGTGACGGAAGTCGACCCGATCTGCGCATTGCAGGCGGCGATGGAAGGCTACCGCGTAGTCACGATGGATTACGCGTGCGAACACGGCGACATCTTCGTCACTTGCACGGGCAACTATCACATCCTGACGCACGATCACCTGACGCGCATGAAAGACCAGGCCATCGTCTGCAACATTGGTCACTTTGACAATGAAATCGATGTCGCTTCGTTGAAACAATACGAGTGGGAAAACATCAAGCCGCAAGTCGACCACATCATCTTCCCGTCGGGCCGCCGCATCATCCTGCTGGCCGAAGGCCGTCTGGTCAACCTCGGTTGCGGCACGGGCCACCCGTCGTACGTGATGAGCTCGTCGTTTGCCAACCAGACGATCGCCCAGATCGAGCTGTACGCGAACACGGCCAACTACCCGGTCGGCGTGTACACCCTGCCAAAACACCTCGATGAAAAAGTCGCCCGTTTGCAACTCAAAAAGTTGAATGCGCAGCTGACGGAACTGACGCAAGAGCAAGCCGACTACATCGGCGTGCGCACGGAAGGTCCATACAAGCCCGAGCACTACCGCTATTAATCGGTAGTCCGGGGCTGTAACTCACCCTCTGAGGGCCGGCGCCTGCCGCCGGCCTGACCCTACTTTTGACAGGCTAGAGAAATGCGCTTGCTACTGATTTGGTTTATCAATGCGGCAGCCCTGTTTGCCGTCCCGTATTTGATGCACTCGGTGACGATGAGCAGCGGCTGGACCGCGCTGCTGGCCGCTGCCGTGCTGGGGCTGGTCAATGCGCTGATCCGTCCCTTGCTGATCCTGCTGACCCTGCCCGTGACGTTCCTGTCGCTGGGCCTGTTTATTTTGATTATCAACGGCTTCCTGTTCTGGCTGGTGGCGCAGGTGATCGATGGTTTCCATGTCGCCAGTTTCTGGTCGGCCGTGGGCGGCGCCATTCTGTACAGCATCATTTCCTGGGCCCTGTCGACCTTACTTTTGAGTAATGACGATGGAAAAGCATAATTTCAGTATTGAGTTTTTCCCGCCGAAAACCCTGGAAGGGGCGGAAAAGCTGCGCGCCACGCGTGTCAAGTTGTCTGAATTGCATCCGAAGTATTTCTCGGTAACGTTCGGCGCGGGCGGCACCACGCAGCAGGGCACGCTGGACACTGTGCGCGAGATCCTGGCGGCCGGCGAACAGGCCGCGCCGCACCTGTCTTGCGTCGGCGGTTCGCGTGCATCGATTCGCGCCGTGCTGGGTGAGTTCAAGGCGGCCGGCGTGAAGCGTATCGTGGCCTTGCGCGGCGACTTGCCGAGCGGCTACGGCGCCTCGGGCGAGTTCCGTTACGCCAACGAGCTGGTGGAATTCATCCGCGCCGAGACGGGCGACCATTTTCATATCGAAGTGGCCGCCTATCCGGAAGTGCATCCGCAAGCCCGTTCGCCGCAAGACGACCTGAACGCGTTCGCGCGCAAGGTGCAGGCCGGCGCCAATGCGGCCATCACCCAGTACTTCTACAATGCCGACGCGTATTTCCAGTTTGTCGAGCAGACGCAGAAGATGGGCATCAACGTGCCCATCGTGGCCGGCATCATGCCGATCACGAACTACACGCAGCTGATGCGCTTTTCGGACATGTGCGGCGCGGAAATTCCACGCTGGGTGCGTCTGAAACTGGCCAGCTTCGGCGACGACAGCGCGTCCATCAAGGCTTTTGGCCTGGACGTGGTGACGGGCCTGTGCGAGCGTTTGCTGGAAGGCGGCGCGCCAGGCTTGCATTTCTATAGCATGAACCAGGCGGCGCCCACGACGGCCTTGTGGCAGCGCCTGGTGAAATAAACCGTCCTGACTTGTCAGAACAGATCGCCCTCGGTCACGATGTGATCGAGGGCGATGTCGTATGTGCCACTGGCAAATGATGCCTTCAGACAGCCGTATGCCACTCCCACGGTCACGGGCCGCGGCGCGTGTTCCAGCGTGCGGTCGTAATAGCCGCCGCCATAGCCGAGGCGAAAGCGTTCCTGGTTAAAACCCAGGCAGGGCACAAGCAGGGTGGCGGGCGCCGGGTGGAGGCGCAATTGCTCGGGCACGGCCACGCCCATGCCATCCTTGACCATGGGCTCGCCCGGCGTCCAGTCGGAAAATGCCAGCGGCGCATGTTTTTCCAGCACCACCGGCAAGCTTAATTGCACGCCGCGCGCGGCCAGCTGCGCATACGCGCCGTGCAAGTCCGGCTCGCCATGCAGGGGCCAGTACACGCCCAGTTCCTTGACGTTTTCTTGCGCGCACCAGTCGAGCAGGCGCTGCGCGATGGCCGCATCCCACCTTGCTCGCGTGGTCTCGGGCAGGGCGCGCCTGGCCGCCAGCAAGGCTTTGCGCAAGCTGGCTTTTTCCTGTGGCGCAATGGGTGGCCGTGTAGCCGGATCGCATGTTATTCTAGGGTCGCTATTCATATCACCATCAAGTTAAGATTGAGAGTCGTACATTGATTTCCCCACTGAAATGGATTGCCGGCACGATGCTGTGTGTTGCATCGGCCTTGTCTCCCCTGGCCGCCCTGGCCCAGGTATCCACCACCGTCCCCCCAGCCGCCCCCGACACGCGCAGCGAGGACGATGCTTTCCTGCTGCTGCGCGATGCCGCGCGCAAGGATGACGTCGAAAAAGCCGACTTTTATGCGGGGCGCCTGACGAATTACCAGATTCCATCGTATGTTGACTATTATCGGCTGAAACCGCGCATCAAACTGCTGACCGAGGCGCAATTTCGCGATTACCTGAACCGCTACAAGGGCAGCGCCATCGCCGACCGTTTCCGCAACGACTGGCTGCTGGAGCTCGGTCGCAAGCGCGACTGGGTCGTGTTCGATGAACAATATCCGCAATTCGCCCTCGACGACGACACCCAGCTCAAGTGCTACGCGCTGATGTCGCGCGCCGCCAAGGGGCAGAACGTGGCGTCCGAGGCGCGCAAGCTGCTCGTCTCGCCGCCTGGCTATGGCGAAGCGTGCGGCAGCCTGATCGCCGCATTGGCGCAAAATGGCCAGTTCGACGCGAACGACCTGTGGGCGCAGATCCGCCTGGCGGGCCAGACCAACGCCACGGGCCCGGCGCGCCGCATCGCGCTGCTGCTGGGTGCGTCCGACGCGAAGATGGCGCAAGCGATCGATTTGCCCGCGCTGGTGCTGGCCAAGGGGCCGGGCGCCAGCCGTGCCGACCACGAGATGTACCTCGTGGCCGTCGGCCGCATGGCGAAAAGCACCTTGAAACTGGGCGTGGTGGCGCTGCAAAAGGCCAGTGCGCAGCTGACGGCGCAGGAACAGGCCATCGGCTGGGCCAGCCTGGCCCTGCAGGCGTCGTATTCGCTGGCGCCGGAAGCATTTGAATATTGGCAAAAAACCAATGGCGCACCGTTGACCCAGGAGCAGATGCAATGGAAGGCGCGTATCGCCTTGCGTGAAGGCAACTGGCCCCAGGTGAAGGCGGCGATCCAGGCCATGCCGGCCTCGCTGCGCACGGACCCGACCTGGGTGTACTGGCTGGCGCGCGCGCAGCAGGCGGAAACGCCGGGCCGCCCGAATGCGCAGGCCGATGCCTTGTACCGCACGATCAGCGATCAATCGAATTTCTACGGCTTGCTGGCCAATGAAGAGCTGGGCAACCACCTGGTCTTGCCGCCGCCGGGCCAGCCCGTCACGCCGGCGGAAATCGCCGCCATGGCCGCCAATCCGGGGCTGCAGCGCGCCTTGAAATTCTTCAATATGCGCTTGCGCTTCGAGGGCACGCGCGAGTGGAACTGGGAATTGCGTTCGATGACGGACAGGCAACATCTGGCCGCCGCGGAATTTGCGCGCCAGAACAATGTGCTCGACCGCATGGTCAACACCTCCGACCGCACGCGCCTGGAAGTGGACTATACGCAACGCTATCCGACGCCGCACGACGACGTCATGCATCCGGCCACGCAAACCCTGGGCCTGGACAAGGCCTGGGTGTACGGCTTGATCCGCCAGGAATCGCGCTTCATCATGGATGCGCAGTCGCACGTGGGCGCGTCCGGTTTGATGCAGGTCATGCCGTCGACGGCACGGTATGTCGCCAAGAAGATCGGCCTGACCGATTTCGTCACGGAAACCTTGAGCGATGTGCGCACCAACGTCTTGCTGGGCACGAATTACCTGAACATGGTGCTCGGTGGCCTGGACGGTTCGCAAGTGCTGGCCAGCGCCGCCTACAACGCGGGGCCGGGGCGCTTGCGCATCTGGCGCGCCACCATGACGCGGCCGCTGGAAGGCGCCGTCTTTGCCGAGATCATTCCCTACACGGAAACGCGCGGCTACGTGAAGAACGTGATGGCCAACGCCACGTACTACGCGGCCCTGTTCGAAAAAAGCCCGCAATCGCTGAAAGCGCGCCTGGGCACCGTGGGGCCGAAAAACAGCGCCGTCGCGGCCGATTTGCCATCATCCAACTAAAGCTAGCCGACCATGCAAACGACCATCCTTGACCCCAGCCTGACGCAAACCCTGGCCGCTGCCCGCGAGCCGGGCCTGACCCTCATCATCGGCAACAAGAATTACTCGTCGTGGTCGATGCGCCCGTGGGTGGCCATGACGGCCTTCGGTATTCCGTTCCATGAAGTACGCGTGCTGCTCGACCAGAGCGACACGGCCACCAAAATTGCCGAATATTCGGCCTGTGGCCGGGTGCCCGTGCTGCTGGCGGGCGAGATCACGATCTGGGACAGCCTGGCCATCTGCGAATACCTGGCCGAGCAGTTTCCAGATAAACACCTGTGGCCGCAGGATGTGGCCGCGCGCGCCATGGCGCGTTGTGTCTGTGCGGAAATGCATTCGGGCTTTACCGGCTTGCGCACGGATATGTCGATGAATATCAAGGCGAAGTTGCCGGGCCGTGGCCGCACGGCCGCCGCCCAGGCCGACATCGGCCGCATCAGCGAAATCTGGGAAGAGTGCCTGTCGCGCTTTGGCCATCACCAGTTCCTGTTTGGCGAGTTTTCCATCGCCGATGCGTATTTCGCCCCCGTCGTCATGCGTTTCCGCACGTATGGCGTGTCGCTGGCGCCGGCCCTGAACGCCTACTGCGAGCGCGTGCAGGCGCACCCTGCCGTGGCCCGCTGGATCGCGGAAGCGCTGGCGGAAACGGAAACGGCGCCCAAGCACGACGCGGAACTCCCCGATTAAAGAAAAGTGACCATGAAGATTTACACGGTCGGTGGCGCGGTGCGCGACCAACTGCTGGGCTTGCCCGTGAAAGACCACGACCACGTCGTCGTGGGCGCCACGCCGGAAGACATGCTGCGCCAGGGTTTCCGGCCCGTCGGCAAGGATTTCCCCGTGTTTTTGCACCCGAAGACGCAGGAAGAATACGCCTTGGCCCGCACGGAACGCAAGACGGCCCCCGGCTACCGGGGTTTCGTCTTCCACACGGCGCCCGACGTCACGCTGGAAGACGATCTGGTGCGGCGCGATCTGACCATCAACGCCATCGCGCAAGCCGAGGACGGGACGTTGACCGACCCGTTCGGCGGCGTCGCGGATATCCAGAACAAGATCTTCCGCCACGTCTCCGACGCGTTCGGCGAAGACCCCGTGCGCATCTTGCGTCTGGCCCGCTTTGCTGCCCGTTTTCATACTTTCACTGTCGCACCGGCCACCATGGCGCTGATGCGCCAGATGGTGGCCAACGGCGAAGTCGACGCCCTGGTGGCCGAGCGCGTGTGGCAGGAAGTGGCCAAGGGACTGATGGAAAGCCATCCTGCGCGCATGCTGACGGTGCTGCACGAGTGCGGCGCCCTGGCGCGCATCATGGGGGAAATTCAGCTGAGCGAGCGCTTGGTGCAGGTCGTCGACCATGCCGCCGCACAAGGTCATGACTTGCCCGTGCGCTTTGCCGCCTTGATGCTGCATTTGAGCAAGGATGCCATCGAGCAGCTGAGCGAGCGCCTGCGCGTGCCCAACGAGTGCCGCGAACTGGCCATCATGGCAGCGCGCGAGCGGGACAATATCAACGGCGCGCTGGACTTGGGCGCCGAGGCCATCGTCAGTCTGTGCGAACGCTGCGACGGCTTGCGCAAGCCGCAGCGCTTCGTGCAACTTCTGCAGGCCGTGGCTTGCGACGGACTGGTCACCGGCGACTTTCCCCAGGCGGCGCGGCTGCAGGGCGGGCTGGACGCGGCGCGCGGCGTGAATGCGGGTGCGCTGGCGCAAGGCTGTACGGAGCCGAAACGCATTCCCGAAATCATCCATGTGGCGCGGGTGGCGGCCGTGGCGGCCTTCCTGGCCCAGGCTTGAATGGTGGGAATAGGCTACAATGGCGCCATGATGTTGCACTGCACAATAACGGCCTGACGTGCCGCAGCACCGCCCCCAGGAGTCGACGTGACCTTACCCAAGCTGTTTCAAAACCCGTTTCGCCGCTGGCTCAGCCGTAGCGGCGGCGGGCGCCCGACCGTGCTCGTCAAGCAGTTGCATGAGCGCGACCGGCGCCGCATGATGAAGCATTTTCTGTCGCTCGAGAAAAGCGACCGTTTGCTGCGCTTCGGCAGCGCCTTGCCCGATGAACTCGTCGCGCACTACGTGCAAAAGATGGATTTCTCGCGCGACATGATCTACGGCGTCTACAACAGCCTGTTCAAACTGGTGGGCGTGGGCCATCTGGCGTTCGCGCCGAAGGACCAGTCGCCGGCGAAAAGCGTGGTGACGGACAAGGAGCAGGTGGCGGAATTTGGCGTGTCCGTGTCGAAATCGATGCGCGGCATGGGCGTCGGTTCGAAACTGTTCGAGCGGGCGGCGATTCACTGCCGCAACAACGATGTCGATACCCTGTACATGCATTGTTTGTCGTCCAACAAGACGATGATGCATATCGCCAAGAAGGCGGGCATGGAAATCCAGCGCGACTATGGCGAAGCTGATGCTTATTTGAAACTGTTGCCGCCGAACCCGACGAGCATGCTGCAGGAAGCCGTGCAAGAGCAGTTCGCCATGTTCGACTATACGTTCAAGGCGAATGCGCGCGCCGCCAGCAAACTGTTCGAACGCTTGCCGGGGCGCAAGAAGCAGCCCGGGCCGCCATCACAATAAGGGCAGGGCCGTCGTATCCTTGATGCGCTGCAAGGCAAAGCTCGATTTCACGTCCAGCACGGCCGGGTGGCGCAGCAAGGTGGCCATCATGAAGCGCGAAAAGTGCTCCATATCTTCCACGTGCACGCGCAACAGATAATCCATTTCGCCCGTCATCGCATAGCAGGCCACCACTTCCGGCCAATGCGCCACGGCCACGGCGAAGTCGGCGCGCGGCGAGGTATTCGTCACCAGATTCGGCGCCAGCACGCGGGCCGTGCTGTGGGCCGTGGCGTCGCTGTGCTTTTCCAGCCGCACGTTCACGTAGGCCAGCAAGCCCAGGCCGATCTTTTCCGGGTCCAGCAGGGCCACGTACTGGCGGATCACGCCCGCTTCTTCCAGCCGTTTGACGCGGCGCAAGCATGGCGATGGCGACAGGCTGACCTGCTCGGCCACGTCCTGATTCGACAGGCGGCCATCGGCCTGCAGGACGGCGAGGATCTTGCGATCCGTTTTATCCAGCGTAATTTTGCTCATGCTTCCTCCGGTGGTTCGTATTTCACGCAATATTATTGCGCAAATCATGATTGTTCGGGAGATCTTTGGCATTTAATGCCCGTGACCCACGCCTATACTGTGCGCTACTTCTTGGAGGAGACATCATGCAATTTCAGCCTTGGGATAACCCGATGGGTACCGATGGTTTCGAGTTCGTCGAGTATGCAGCACCAGACCCAAAAGCATTGGGCAAGCTGTTCGAGAACATGGGATTCACGGCCATCGCGCGCCACCGCCACAAGGATGTCACCCTGTACCGTCAGGGCGACATCAATTTCATCATCAATGCCGAACAAGATTCGTTCGCGCAGCGTTTTGCCCGCCATCACGGCCCGTCCGTGTGCGCCATCGCCATCCGTGTCGACGACGCGGCCTTCGTGTATCGCCGCGCGCTGGAACTGGGCGCCTGGGGTTTCGATAACAAAACGGGTCCGATGGAGCTGAATATCCCCGCCATCAAGGGCGTGGGCGATTCGCTGCTGTACTTCGTCGACCGCTGGCGCGGCAAGGGCGCCGACAAGCCGGACGCGGCCGCACCGGGCGGCATCGGCGACATCAGTATCTATGACGTCGATTTCGTCGCCATTCCCGGCGCCGTCGCCAATCCCGTCGGCCATGGCCTGACCTATATCGACCACCTGACGCACAATGTGCACCGTGGCCGCATGAAGGAATGGGCAAGCTTCTATGAAAACCTGTTCAACTTCCGCGAAGTGCGCTACTTCGACATCGAAGGCAAGCTGACGGGCCTCAAATCGAAGGCCATGACCTCGCCGTGCGGCAAGATCCGCATCCCGATCAACGAATCGTCGGACGACAAGTCGCAGATCGCCGAATACCTGGACCAGTACCATGGCGAAGGCATCCAGCACATCGCCCTGGGCACGGACAATATCTATGCCTCCGTGCAAGGCATGCGCGATACGGGTATCGATTTCCAGGACACGATTGAAACGTACTATGAGCTGGTCAACCGCCGCCTGCCGAACCACGGCGAGCAGCTGGAAGAACTGCGCCGCCTGCGCATCCTGATCGATGGCCACAGCACGGAAAACGAACGCGAACTGCTGCTGCAGATCTTCACGCAGACGGTGATCGGCCCGATCTTCTTCGAGATCATCCAGCGCAAGGGCGACCAGGGCTTCGGCGAAGGCAACTTCCGCGCGCTGTTCGAGTCGATCGAGCTGGACCAGATCAAGCGCGGCGTGCTGAAAGATACGAGCGCGGCCTAAGCTGGGGGCTGCTGTTTGTCGGCTTACGCCGTTCCGGCTAAGCCGACCTACACGAATGGCCCGGTAGGCCGGATGAGCGGGGCCGCCGAGGCGCAGCGTCATCCGACATTGCCAGCAAGCGGCCAATATCTGTAGGTCGGATGAGCGCAGCGTCATCCGACATTGCCGACATTGCCAGAAAAAGAAGCAGCAAAAAGGCAAGAACACGGGAGTGCAGCGCAGCAAAGAACTGCGCGCCTTCCTGTGGTAGTCTACGACAAACAAGTCATTTTTCCGCACCGGCATTGCTCATAAAGCGCGGCCGGTACGTGTGAGTTCAACCGACCTGCACGCGTAGCACAGAGAATAATGGAGACAAGTAATGAATGCACCAATCAAGGGCTCGAGTCTTGAGCCGGGCGCGCACGCGTCCGAAATTTCCCTGAACGACAAATACACGCTCGAGCGTGGCCGCGCCTTCATGACGGGCACGCAAGCGCTGATCCGCCTGCCCATGCTGCAGCGCGAGCGCGACCTCAAGGCTGGCCTGAATACGGCCGGCTACATCACCGGTTACCGCGGTTCGCCTGTGACGTCCGTCGACATGACGGCGATCAAGGCAAAAAAGTACCTCGATGAACACCACGTCAAATTCCACCCGGGCCTGAACGAAGACCTGGCCGCCACGGCCGTCTGGGGCACGCAGCAGACGAATCTGTTCGAAGACGCGAAATACGACGGCGTGTTCGGCATGTGGTACGGCAAGGGCCCCGGCGTCGACCGCTGCGGCGACGTCTTCAAGCACGCGAATAACGCCGGTTCCGCCAAGCACGGCGGCGTGCTGGTGCTGGCCGGCGACGACCATGCGGCGAAATCGTCGTCCACGGCGCACCAGTCCGACCATATCCTGAACGCCTGCGGCATCCCCGTGCTGTACCCGTCGTCGGTGCAGGAATACATCGATTACGGCTTGCACGCCTGGGCCATGAGCCGCTACACGGGCTTGTGGGTGTCGATGAAATGCGTGACCGACATCATCGAGTCGGGCGCCGCCGTCGATTTCGACCCGGACCGCGTGCAGATCACTTTGCCGACCGACTTCGAGATGCCGGCCGGCGGCTTGAACATCCGCTGGCCCGACACGGTGCTGGAACAAGAAGTTCGCATGAACAGCTACAAATGGTATGCGGCGCTGGCGTATGCGCGTGCCAACAAGCTCAACAAAATCATCTGGGACAGCCCGAAGGCGCGCATCGGCATCATCACGGCCGGCAAATCGTATCTGGACACGCGCCAGGCGCTGGCCGACCTGGGCATCGACGAGCAGACGGCGTCCGACATCGGCATCCGCCTGTACAAGATCGGCATGACCTGGCCGCTGGAAGCGGACGGCGTGCATGAATTCGCCAAGGGCCTCGACGAAATCCTCGTGGTGGAAGAAAAGCGGCAAATCCTCGAATACGCGCTGAAGGAAGAGCTGTACAACCTGAAGGACGGCGAGCGTCCGCGCGTGGTCGGCAAGTTCGACGACACGGGCGAGTGGAGCAACCAGAAGGGTACGGGGCACGGCGACTGGCTGCTGCCGGCCACGTATGAACTGAACCCGGCCATGATCGCCCGCGCGATCGCCAGCCGCATTTCGCGCTACTACGCGGGCCACCCCGTCGAGCAGCGCGTGAAGGAACGCATCGCCTACCTGGAAGCGAAGGAAAACGTCCTCAAGGCCATCAGCGTGAAACCCGATCCGCAAAAGGACCGCACGCCGTTCTTCTGCTCCGGCTGCCCGCACAATACCTCGACCAAGGTGCCGGAAGGCTCGCGCGCGCTGGCCGGCATCGGCTGCCATTACATGGTGCTGTGGATGGACCGCGAAACGTCGACCTTTACCCACATGGGCGCCGAAGGCGTCACCTGGGTGGGGCAGGCGCCGTTCACGAATGAAAAGCACGTGTTTACCAACCTCGGCGACGGCACGTATTTCCACTCGGGCATCCTGGCCATCCGCGCGGCCGTCTCGGCCAAGGTCAACATCACCTACAAGATTCTGTTCAACGATGCGGTGGCCATGACGGGCGGCCAGGAATTCGATGGCCCCCTGTCGCCGGCCATCATTTCGCGCCAGATCGCCGCCGAAGGCGTGGGCCCCATCATCGTCGTCACGGACGAACCGGAAAAATACCCGGACGATTACGCCTGGGCCGAAGGCGTCACCGTGCGCCACCGTTCCGAACTGATGGACGTGCAGCGCGAGCTGCGCGACATGCCCGGCGTGTCGGCCATGATCTACGACCAGACCTGCGCCTCGGAAAAACGCCGCCGCCGGAAACGCAATGAATACCCGGACCCGGCCAAGCGCGCCGTCATCAACGAAGCCGTCTGCGAAGGCTGCGGCGACTGCTCCGTACAATCGAACTGCCTGTCGGTGGAACCGCTGGAAACGGAACTGGGGCGCAAGCGCCAGATCAACCAGTCGTCGTGCAACAAGGATTTCTCGTGCACGACGGGTTTCTGCCCCAGTTTCGTGACGGTGGAAGGCGGCGGCCTGAAAAAGCCGAAAAAGGCGGCTGCCGCCGACAAGGATGCGCCAGCCGCACCGGCCTTGCCGACGCCAAGCATTCCATCGACGGCCGAGCCGTTCGGTATTCTGGTGACCGGCATCGGCGGCACGGGTGTCGTCACCGTCGGCCAGATCCTGGCCATGGCGGCCCACGTGGAAGGCAAGGGCTGTTCCGTGCTGGACATGAGCGGCCTGGCGCAAAAGGGCGGCCCCGTGATGTCGCACGTGCGCCTGGCGGACCGCCAGGAGGATATCCACTCGACGCGCGTCGGCACGGGTGCGGCCGACCTGGTGATCGGCTGCGATTTGATCGTCACGGCCAGCCGCGACGCCCTGTCGCGCATGGGAGAGGGGCGCAGCTGGGCCATGATCAACTCGACCAGCTCGTCGACGGCCGCTTTCGTGAAGAACCCGGACTGGCAATTCCCCGGCGCTTCGGCGCGCATGGAAATCGAAAAGGCCTGCGGCAGCGACCACGTCGACTTCATCGACGCGGGCCAGATCGCCACGGCGCTGATGGGCGACTCCATCGCGACGAATATGTTCATGCTCGGTTACGCCTGGCAAAAGGGCAAGGTGCCCTTGAGCGAAGCGGCCATCATGAAGGCCATCGACCTGAACAACGTCTCGGTGGCATTCAACAAGGCGGCCTTCAACTGGGGCCGCGCCGGCGCCCACGATGCGGCCAGCCTGGTGCGCATGACCACGCCAGCGAAGGTGGTGGAATTCAAGCGCATCGACACGCTCGACGACATCATTGAAAAGCGCGTGGCCCTGCTGACGGCTTACCAGGACCGCGCGTATGCGCAGCAGTATCTGGACTTCGTCGGCCAGGTGCGCGCCGCCGAAAGCGCACTGAACGGTCCGCACTTGCGCCTGACGGAAGCCGTGGCCCGTTACTTCTACAAGCTGATGGCCTACAAGGACGAGTACGAAGTGGCGCGTCTGTACACGGACGGCGCCTTCCAGGCGAAGATCGCGTCCATGTTCGAAGGCGACATCAAGCTCAAGTTCCACCTGGCGCCGCCGATCATGGCGAAAACGGATGCCCAGGGTCATCTGATCAAGAAGGAATATGGCCCGTGGATGCTGAAGGCTTTCGGCGTGCTGGCCAAGTTCAAGGGCTTGCGCGGCACGGCCTTCGACGTGTTCGGCCATACGGCCGAGCGCAAGATGGAGCGTGCGCTGATCGCGGAATACCGCGCGACGGTGGGCGGCTTGCTGCCGAAGCTGACGACGGCCAAGCTGGCGCAAGCCGTGGCGATCGCCAGCATTCCGGAAGACATCCGCGGCTATGGCCACGTGAAGGAGCGTCATTTGAAGGCGGCGAAAGAGAAAGAAGCGAGTCTCTTGATCGCCTTCAATGCGCCGACGCCGCTGCCGCCCGTCGTGGCAGCACCCGTGGCGGCCACCGTGGCGTGATGGGGTGAGTTCCTCGCTGTAGCAATGGCGCCTGCGGGCGCCATTTTTTTTGTATCAAAGAAAGCAACGCTTGCTGGCGAAACGCATTATAATTTTTCGATAATTTCTTTATGGAAAGTTTCTCATGCATTCCCTGCGACTTGGCTCCCTCGCTGTTTCCCTCGTATGTGTGTTGAGTGCCTGCGGCGGGGGCGGAGGCGGCAGCAGCGACAGCGCGCCCGTCGTCCCGCCCGTGACTCCGACAGGGCCGACGGCGCTGGTTGCCTCCTCCACGGTGGCGAACCGTTGCGAGGCGCCGCGCAGCGGCAGCAGCATCGACAAGCCGGGCAGCTTGCTCGATGAGCAGACGTGGGTGCGCAGCTGGATCGATGAAACGTATCTGTGGTACCGCGAAGTGCCGACCACCTACCTGCCGCAAAGCTTTGTCACGGCCAAGGCGTATTTCGATGTGCTCAAAACAACGGTCACGACGGCGTCCGGCAAGCCGAAGGACCAGTTCCATTTCACGTATACGACGGCCGAATGGGAAGCCTCGCTCAACGGCGTGGAGCTCGGTTACGGCATGTTGCTGGCGCTGACGCGCACCACGCCGCCGCGCAAGGCCGTGATCTCGATCGTCGAGCCAGGCTCGCCGGCCGACCTGGCGGGCTTGCGCCGCGGCGATGAGCTGCAAACCGTCGATGGCACCGATTTCGTCAATGCCCCCGACGCTGCCAGCGTGAAGATCATTAACGCCGGCCTGTTCCCTGCAGCGCAAGGCACGCACACGCTGGCGTTCAGCCGCAATGGCTCGCCCCTCTCGGCGAACCTGCAGGCGGTGGAAGTGAGCACGAGCGCCGTGCAAAACGAGCGCATCATCGACACGCCCACGGGCAAGGTGGGCTACCTGACCTTCAACACCCACAACAACGTGGCCGAACGCCAGCTGGTCGAGACCATGCGCCGCTTCCAGGCGGCCGGCATCAGCGACCTGGTGCTTGACGTGCGCTACAACGGCGGCGGCTATCTCGATGTCGCCAGCGAGCTCGCCTACATGATTGCCGGTCCGCAAGTCACCACCGGCAAGACCTTCGAGCAGGTGCTGGCCAATGACAAGACGCGGCCGGAAGCGCCCGTGCCATTCCACACGCAAAGCCAGGGCTTTGCCGGGCCGAATCCCTTGCCCAAGGGCACGCCTTTGCCTTCGCTGGGCCTCAAGCGCGTGACCTTGCTGACGACGGGCAATACCTGTTCGGCCAGCGAAGCGATCATCAATGGCTTGCGCGGCGTCGACGTGCAAGTCAACCTGATCGGCGGCACGACGTGCGGCAAGCCCTATGGTTTCTATCCCACGCCGAATTGCGGCACCACGTATTTCGCCGTGCAGTTCCAGGGTGTCAACGCCAAGGGCTTTGGCGACTTTGCCGATGGCATGGCGCCAACGTGCGACGTGACGGACGATTACCAGCACGCGCTGGGCGATCCTGCCGAAGCCATGCTGGCGGCGGCGTTGCGCTACCGCGGCAGCGGCAGCTGTACCCCGGCCACGGGCGCGCTCAGACTGTTGAGTTCGACGGCGAGTCCGGCCGACACGGCGGCACGGCTGCTGCGCCTGCCCTACAAGGAAATTGCTATATTGAAATGATAAAACCCCCATGTTGCCCCCCTTCCTGGATGAGGGTGGGGCATCTTTCTTCTCATAAATATTTCTATATAACAATTATGATATATAGAAAGACGAATCCATTCGTTCTGTAATTGCTGGCATCTTGATATCTTTTGCCTTCTCCCTAACCTTGAGAAGCGCAAAGATGCCTATACAATTCAAGTTACCACCGCTCACCGTAGCCGTACTGGCCATCCTTGGCGGTTCCGCATGGCAGGCGCACGCGCAGACGCAAGCGCCCGCAGCGGATCAGCAGCCGGCGGCCACCCCGCCAGCCGTCGTGGTCACCGGTTCGCGGATTCCCCGCGCCAGCCTGGAGGGACCATCGTCCGTCACCATCCTGACGGGCGATGAAATCACCAAGCAAGGGTACAAGAACGTCTTCGATGCGCTGACCAACCAGGTACAGAACAGCGGCTTTACGCAAGGCGAGGACTTCGGCAACACGTTTACGCCGTCGGCCAATACCATCAGCCTGCGCGGCCTCGGTCCGAACCACACCCTGATCCTGCTCAATGGCCGCCGCCTGGCCGACTTCCCCGTCGCCTACGAAGGCACGGTCAACTTCACCAACCTGGCGAATATCCCGTCGAGCATTGTCGACCGCATCGAGATCCTCAACGGCGGCGCCTCGGCCATCTATGGTTCCGACGCGATCGCCGGCGTGGTCAACGTCATCCTGAAAAAGCAGACGGAAGGTTTCGATATCAACGTCAAGGCGGGCGGCACCACGCGCGGCGGCGCCGGCAACCAGCGCGTGCAGCTGACGGGCGGCGGCAATTTCGACAAGCTGCATACCTTGTTCAGCGTGGAGCTGAGCCAGCGCGATCCGCTGTCGAGCCTGCAGCGCGACTTCATGGCCACCCGCTCGGGCACGCCGACGAATATCGCGTCGCGTCGCGTGGTAAAGGCGGGGACTTCCGGCACCTATGTGGACCTGGGCGACACCTGCACGCAGTTCGGCGACCTGTTCGGCGGCAGCACCGTCAAGTATCAGGCGAAGAACGGCAGCTATTGCGCCAGCCCGAAAGTGGGCCCCACTTACTGGACCACGCAAACCAAGAACCGCAGCCAGAACGTGTTCGGCAGCGCCAACTATGAGCTGTCGCCGGAAACGACCTTGTTCGCCGACTTCCTGATCGGCAAGAACTCGACCGAGAACAACACGCGCGGCCCGACGTGGACGTCGTCGTCGACGGGCAGCAGCTATTTCCGCAACCAGAATACCGATCGCTACGAAGCGTGGACGCGTTACATCTCGCCCGAGGAAATGGGCGGCGTGGAGCGCTACAACCGCAAGTGGGACGACCTGGCCACGGCCATCTCGCTGGGCGCCAAGGGCCGCGTGCCGGGCACCAGCAGCTGGCAATACGAAGCCAATTACAATGCCTCGGTGTACAAGAGCGAAAGCCACACGCCGCGCGCGCTGGCCAATATCGACAGCTTCTTCCTGGGTCCGAAACTGGGCACCGATGCCGCCGGCGTGCCGGTCTACGCGCCGGATCCGGCACGCCTGTCGCGCCGCGTGACGGCGGCCGAGTTCGACAGCATCACGGGCAATTCCGACAGCGACGACAAGGCCTGGACGAATACCCTGAGTCTGGCTACCAACGGCGACCTGTTCCAGCTGCCCGCTGGCGTGGCGAAGATCGCCACCATCGCCGAAGTGGGCAAGCAGGGCTTCAGCAACGTGCCCGACGCGCGCCTGAACGAAGGTTACTTCAACGTCGCCACCAAGTCCGACATCACGGCCGGCACGCGCACCCGCTATGCGCTGGGGGCGGAAGTGAACCTGCCGCTGCATGAAAAGCTGACCGGCACCCTGGCCGGCCGCTACGACCGCTACAGCTTTGCCGGCCGCCATGACGGCAAGTTCACCTATAACGGCGGCCTGGAACTGCGTCCCGCGCCGGAGCTGCTGTTCCGCGCCAACTACGCCACCAGCTTCCGCGCGCCGGACATGAACTACATCTACAAGGCGCGCGGCACCGGTTACTACTCGAGCACCACCGACTATTACCGCTGCGGCGTCGCCGGGCAGGCCATCGATGATTGCGACTACGCGAACAAATCGCCGGGCGCCGACTATGTGCAGAACGGCAGCAAGGATCTGCAGTCGGAGAAGGGCAAGTCGTTCGGCGTGGGCGCCGTCTGGTCGCCGACATCCAATTTCGACGTCTCGGTCGACTACTGGAATATCAAGATCGACGACCTGGTAACCAACCTGAGCTCCGACAAGATACTGCGCGATGAAGCCGATTGCCGCCTGGGCAAGACCGACATCAACTCGCCGACCTGCGTCGATACCCTGAACCGCGTCGAGCGCTTTGCCGCCAATGCGCTGAACCGTGCCGGCGAGATCAAGACCATCACCGTCAATCCGATCAACGCGGCCAAGCAGAGCAGCAGCGGCATCGACATCAGCGTCAAGTATTTGCTGCGCACGACGGACTATGGCCGCTTTGCCTTCAAGGCCAACTACGCCAAGGTGCTGAGCAATAAATCGCAGCAATTCGTCGGCGACGAAGAGATCGACGAGCTCAAATCGCTGAACAATTCGGACTGGCGCGATAAGCTCAACCTGAGCGTGAACTGGAGCGCTGGCGACTGGTCGAACACCTTGCTGGTCAGCCGCTACAGCAAGATCCCGAACGCCGCCGGCAAGGCCTATCTGACGCCGACGGCGCTGGCCAACATCAGCACCGTGTACCGCATCAACGACCGCGCCACCTTGTCGCTGATCGTCAACAACGTATTCGACAAGATCAAGCGCGACGACAGCGGCGGCTGGCCGTACTACCCGGTGGGCAGCTACAGCCCGCAGGGACGCCAGGGATGGGTCGAATTCAATTACCACTTCGGTAGCTGAAACCCGGGGTCAGACCCCCGCGAACGTTGGCGCAAGTCTCTGAGTCAGCGGCATTGAGGGTCTGACCCCAGCCTTTGCGGTGTTGGAGGTAAATAGAAAAGCCGGGAGCGCATATTGCTATCCTGGCTTTTATTTTTTTCGCTTATTTAGCCATATAATCCCCCGCTTCCCATCTGCCCGCTGGAGCCTCCCCCATGCTACGCCTCGCCCTGCTGTCCGCCGCCATATTGTCCGTCTTTGCCTCTCCCGCCCAAGCCGGCGCGCCGTTGACCACGGTGGCCGAACGCTCGGGCTTTGTCAGCACCGGCCGCTATGCGGAAGTGGAAGCCCTGTGCCGCCAGTTCCAGGCGCGCTATCCGAAGCAGGTGCGCTGCGTGGAATTTGGCCGCACGCCGGAAAACCGCCCCATGCTGGCGCTGGCCGTCTCCAACACGGGCGCGCTGACGCCGGCCGAGGCGGCGCGCCGCAAGCTGCCCGTGCTGCTGGTGCAGGGCGGCATCCATGCGGGCGAAATCGATGGCAAGGATGCGGGCTTCCTGGCCTTGCGCGAAGTCTTGGAGGGCAAGGCGGCGCCCGGCGCGCTGGATAAACAAGTGCTGCTGTTCGTGCCCGTCTTCAATGTCGACGGCCATGAGCGCTTCGGCCGGTGGAACCGTCCGAATCAGCGCGGCCCTGTGGAAATGGGCTGGCGCAGCACGGCGCAAAACTACAATCTGAACCGCGAATACATGAAGGCCGATACGCCCGAGATGCAGCACATGCTGGCGCTGGTGAACGCCTGGGATCCGCTGGCCTATGTCGACTTGCACGTCACCGATGGCGCGCAGTTCGAACCCGATATCTCGATCCAGGTCGAACCCGTGCATGCGGGCGACGCGGCCCTGCGCGTGGCCGGCACGGCCTTGCGAGATCAGGTCCTGGCCGACCTGGCCAGGCAGGGCTCGGACCCGAAACCGTTCTATATTTCGTTTGCCGAGAACGACAATCCGCAATCGGGCTTTGTCGATTCGGCGCCGAATCCGCGCTTCTCGCATGGCTATTTCCAGCTGCGCAACCGCTTCGGCATGCTGGTGGAAACCCATTCGTGGAAGGACTATCCGACCCGCGTGCGCATCACGCGCAACACCATCGTCTCGCTGCTGTCGCAAGTGGCGCAGCATGGCGCGCAGTGGCGGCAAACGGCGCTCGAGGCGGACGCGCGCGCCGCGCAGCTGGCCGGCGCCACCTTGCCGCTCACGTATAAAACGACGGACAAGAGCCGCATGATCGCGTTTCGCGGCTACGCCTACACGCGCACGCCATCCGAGGTGTCGGGCGCGCTGATGACGCGCTATGATGAAACCACGCCGCAGATCTGGAACGTGCCCCTGCGCGACGAGATCGTGCCCGACCTGCAGCAGGCTGCGCCCAAGGCCGGCTACCTCGTGCCTGCGGCGCAGGCGCAGATGGTGGCGGCCAAGCTGCGCCAGCATGGCGTGTCGTACCAAGTGCTGGCCACCGCGCCCGGCACGCTGCCCGTCGAAACCTTCCGCGCCACGCAGGTGAAATTCGGCGCGCAGTCGTTCGAGGGGCGCCAGACGGCGGCCGTGCAGGGCGAGTGGCAGAAAGAGGAGCGTCCGGTCGGTGCAGGTGCTCTGTACGTGCCCGTCAACCAGGCCAAGGCGCGGCTGGTCGTGGCCCTGCTCGAGCCGCGCGCGCCCGATTCCCTGCTGGCCTGGGGCAGTTTCAATACGGCCTTCGAGCGCAAGGAATACATGGAAGAATACGTGGCCGAAGATGTGGCCCGTGCGCAGCTGGCGGCCGATCCGGCGCTGGCGGCGCAGTTCCACGAAAAGCTGGCCAGCGACCCCGCGTTTGCAAAAAGCCCGGCCGCGCGCCTGGAATTCTTCGCCCGCCGCCATGCTTCCTGGGATGAGCGTCTGAACCTGTATCCGGTGCTGCGCACGGATGCCGCGCCGGCCGGCATGGCATCGCCGCCTGCGCGCACACCGAAGTTGTCAAATCGCGTAGATTAATCGAAAGAAAATGCTATTCTCCGCACGATGAGGGCGCCGCCACCACGAGCAGAGACGAAGAATGGGTCACAGCACACTGTACAACCAGCACCGGGAAGCGTTTTTTCGCGTCTGCGACGCCGTGGGCGAGAATCAGGTGGAGCAGGTGCGCAGCCTGCTCGAGGCCACGCCGCTGCTCTCGACCTTGCGCCGCTACAACATGTATGACGGCGAATCGTTGCTGCATCTGGCCGCGGCCAGCGGCAGCCGCGAGGTCTGCGCCCTGCTCGTGTCGCTGGGCATGGACATCGATTTGCCGTTGCCCGGTTACCGCAACCATACGCCGCTGAGCGAGGCGGCCGGCCATGGCCACGTCGACACCTGCCGCTGGCTGCTCGACCATGGCGCCGCCGTCGATGGCTTGCCGGACAATATCTTGTCGCCGCTGGACAGCGCCTGTGTGGACGGCCATCAGGACGTGGTTGCCCTGCTGCTGCAGCGGGGCGCCAATCCGAACCGCCTGCATACGCGCTGGAACCAGGCGCCGGTCGATATCGCCGCCGGCTGGGGCTTTCCCGCTATCGTCCAGATGCTCGCCACCGCCGGCGGCGTCAGCATACTCGACGTGCCGCAGCAAGCGGCCGCCTCGCCGCAGGATGTCATCCGCACCTTCATGCACCATAGCGCCGGCTGGGTATTGCCAGCGGTGTTCAGCCCGGACAGCGGCGACGCGCGCTTTTCGCTGGGGATCAGCTGCATCGGCGGCAAGCGCGAATTCAAGCTGTTGTTTACGGTTGGCCTGTTCCAGCAATCCCCGATGACCGAACTGGCCGTCTGCCTGCCGACGCGCTGGCCGCTGACCGTACACGGCTTCGCGGAGCACAGCCCATGGCGCTTTCCCGTGGCGCTGCTGGCACGCCTGGGACGGCGCACGCTCGACCAGGCCAGCCTGGCGGCGGGCGAGCTGCTGCGGCGCGACGATCCTTATCTGGCGGACCTGGCGTGGCCGGAAGGCGTCGATGCGCTGCTGGCCATCGACAAGCGCTGGAACCCCGAGCCGGAGGAAGACGACGTTGCCGACGATGACAAGGTCACCATCTATCTGCTGGTGCCGGTGGCGTACACAAAGAAAGGCGCGCCCGGCGCCAGCACCTTGCCGGCCTTGATGGAGCGCAAGCTCAAAGGCAGCTGGAAAGTGTCGGCCTTGCCGTTTGCCATCCCACGCTAGCGCGCACGGCAGTAACGAGATGCGCACGATCAATCAGATTCAATTGGGGAAATGTTATTCTTTCGATCTTCCGCGCCAGCGGCCAGCTGTTCCATTCACCGGTTTCCCCATGACAGAAAAAAAACAGAAAAAAATTCTCTTGTTGAGCGTTTCGGCCGGCGCCGGCCACCTGCGCGCGGCGCAAGCCATCGAGGCATATGCTGGCCTGGAGCAGCACACCGTCGCCAGCCATCTCGACGTGATGGATTTCGTCACGCCCGCATTCCGCAAGCTGTACACGGATTTTTATATCAAGCTGGTCAACAAGGCGCCCGCGCTGTGGGGCTATCTGTACCATGCCACCCACGACGCGCCGCGCGACAGCTCGATGCAGCGATTGCGCCGCGCCGTCGAGCGCCTCAACACGCGCGCGCTGATGGCGCAGATCGCCGCCTTCCAGCCCGATGCCATCATCTGCACGCATTTCCTGCCGGCCGAACTGCTGTCGCGCGCGCTGCGCCAGCAGCAACTGGCCTGCCCGGTGTGGGTACAGGTCACCGATTTCGACTTGCACCGCATGTGGGTGCATGAGCAAATGCAGGGCTATTTTGCCGCCACCGACGAAGTGGCGTTCCGCATGCGCCACGAAGGCATCCCCGCCGAGCGCATCCACGTGACGGGCATCCCCATCATGCCCGCCTTTGCGCAGGCGCCCGGTCGTGCGCAGTGCGCGCAGGCGTTTGGCCTCGACCCGCGGCGCACGACGATTCTGCTGATGGGCGGCGGGGCGGGACTGGGCAGCCTTGAAACGGTGGCCGCGCGCCTGCTGGCGCTGCCGGGCGACTTCCAGCTGATCGTGCTGGCGGGGAAAAACGCCGCCGCACTGGCGGCGCTGCAGGCGCTGGCCGGCCAGTATCCGGGCCGTCTGCTGGCGCAAGGCTTCACCAGCGAGGTCGAGCGCCTGATGGCGTGCGCCGATCTGGTGATCACCAAGCCGGGCGGGCTGACCACCTCGGAATGCCTGGCCCTGGGCTTGCCCATGATCGTCAACTCGCCGATTCCCGGGCAGGAAGAGCGCAATGCCGACTATCTGCTGGAGCAGGGCGTGGCCCTGAAGGCATTCGATGCCGTCACCCTCGAATACCGCGTGCGCCTGTTGCTCGATCATCCGGAGCAGTTGCAAGCGATGCGCGCAAAAGCGCTGGCCCTGGGCCGTCCGCGCGCCGCCATCGACGTGTTGGCGCAGGTATTGGCGCCGGGCGTGACGCAGGAGCCGGCGTGACGGGCGGCGCCGTGGCAAAACCCTGGCAGATCGCCCTGACGCTGGCCTGGGTAGCCCTGCTGGGACTGTTTTTTGCGCAGGTGGAAATCCAGATCGAGGGGCCGGCCGGCTGGGCCGCGAACCTGCCCACCTGGCGTATCGAAAGCCATTGGCTGCTCGATATCTTCTGGGGCGGGCGGCCGATGACGGGCTACCATGCCTGGGTGTTTCCCTTCATTGCCCTGTTCTTCCATTTTCCCATGCTCTTCCTGGCGCAATGGTCGCCGCGCCTCGAGTGCCGCGCCATCGGCTGCATCATGCTGTTCTGGATCATCGAGGATTATCTGTGGTTCGTGCTCAATCCCGCCTATGGCGTGGCGCACTTCAATCCGGCCCACATCGCCTGGCACAAGCACTGGCTGTGGTGGGCGCCGACCGACTACTGGGTATCGCTGCTGCTGGCTGGCGTGCTGCTGTGGTTTTCATACAAGAGGAAGTCATGACCTTATCGCCCTTGCCGCATCTTTTGCTGCTATTCCTGGCCCTGGCGGCCGGTTCCGCCGGCGCGCAAGCGCCCGGGGCGCCCGAGCGCAATGCCGAGTGGGCGAGGCCGCTGCCGCACGTGTCGAACCTGCACCAGGTCACCCCCGTCCTGTATCGCAGCGCAAAGCTCGACAGCGCCGACGTGGCCCAGCTGCAGACGCTGGGCGTGAAGACGGTGATCAGCCTGCGCTCCTTCCACTCCGACACGCAGGTGCTCGATGGCAGCGGCATCCGTGCCGTCCGCATTCCCATCAATACCTGGGCCATCCGCGACAAGCATGTGATCGAGACCATGCGCAGCATCCGCGCCGCCGAACAGCAGGGACCCGTGCTGCTGCACTGCCTGCACGGCGCCGACCGCACGGGCCTGATGGCCGCCATGTACCGCATGCTGTACCAGGGCTGGCCGCGCGCGAAGGCGATCGACGAGTTGAAAAATGGCGGTTACGGCTATCACGCCGTGTGGAAGAATATCGAAAGCTACCTCAAGCGCGTCGACGTGGCGGCGCTGCGCGCGCAGATCGAACAGGAAAAACCATGAAGACCCTGCTGTTCGCACTGGCCGCCTGTTCCGCCTGTTATCCGCCGGCCGCCCTGGCTGCCACGCCTGCGCTCGATGTGCGCGATGTCAGCAAAGCCGGCATGCCCGGCAAGACCTTTGCCGCCACGACCAGCATGCCGGCCAGCGTGGCCACCGTCTGCGCGGCCATCCAGGATTTCGCCGGCTATCCGCAGTTCATGCCGAACGTGGACAAGATCAAGGTGACGGCCGCCGGCGGTGGCGCCTCGCTGGTCGACGTCACGCTCAAGCTGCCGATGGGGAAAATCAAGCAATACCGCCTGAGAATGACGCCCAAGGTGCTCGACGCCAGCTGCAGCCTGGCCTGGAAGCTGGTGCCGATGGAGGGACTGAAGGTGGAGGACACCATCGCCGACACCAGCGGCTACTGGCAGCTGTCGCCGGATCCGCTCGATGCGGGCGCTGCCGCCGTCAGGTACCAGGTGTACACGGATCCGGGCCCCGTGCCGATGGGCCTGGGCTGGATCGTCGACAGCATGAGCCGCGACAGCATCCCGAAAATGTTCGACGCGCTGCGCGCGCGGGTGGCCGCGCGCAAATAGCCGGCGTGGCGGAGCAGCCACTTCACGCGGGCGCGCCACTTCAGGCATGATGTCGTTTCATCCACACATCCGCCCGGAATCCGCATGGAACACCACAGCTTTCTCATCAACATACTGTTTTACCTGGTGGCCGCCATCATCATGGTGCCGCTGGCCAAGCGTCTGGGCATGGGCGCCGTGCTCGGTTATCTGGTGGCCGGCGTCGTCATCGGACCGTGGGGCCTGGGCCTGATCAAGAATGTCGAGGTGATTCTCAGCTTTTCCGAGTTCGGCGTGGTGCTGCTGCTGTTTTTGATCGGACTGGAGCTCGAGCCCAGGCGATTGTGGCTGCTGCGCCGGCCCATCTTCGGCTGGGGCGGGGCGCAGGTGGGCGTCGTCAGCGCGGGACTGTGCGCCGTGGCCATGGCGTTCGGCGTGGACTGGCGCACGGCGCTGGTCGGTGCGCTGGGGCTGTCGCTGTCGTCGACGGCCATCGTGCTGGCCACCCTGGGCGAACGCAAGCTGATGAGTACGCCAGCCGGTTCCGCCGGCTTTTCCATCTTGCTGTTCCAGGATATCGCCGCCATTCCCATGATCGCGCTGGTGCCGCTCTTGGGCGGCCTGGTCACGCATAGCGGCGAACCGGGCTGGCTGCGCGTGGCCAAGCTGGCCGCCGTGCTGGCCGCCCTGGTGATCGGCGGGCGCTTCCTGGTGAACCCCATCCTGCGCTTCATCGCCAAGACGGACTTGCGCGAAATCTTCACGGCCTTTGCCCTGCTGCTGGTGATCGCCATTTGCGTGCTGATGGAATCGGTGGGCTTGTCGATGGCGCTGGGCACCTTCATGGCGGGCGTGCTGCTGGCCGATTCCGAATACCGGCATGAACTCATTTCCGACCTGGAACCGTTCAAGGGTTTGCTGCTGGGCCTGTTCTTCATCGCCGTGGGCATGTCCGTCGATTTCGGCGTGCTGCGCGCCCAGCCGCTGCTGATCCTGGCCCTGGTGGCGGGGCTGCTGGTAGTCAAGATCGGCTTGCTGTATGTGTTGTCGAAGTTTTTCGACATTCCCCGCGGCCAGCAGCTGTTTTTTGCGCTGCTGCTGTCGCAGGGGGGCGAATTCGCTTTCGTCGTGTTTGCCGCCGCCGAGGCCGCGCATGTGTTTGCGCCGCAGACGGCCGCGCTGCTGGTCGTGGTGGTGACCCTGTCGATGGTGGCCACGCCCTTGCTGCTGCTGGCGCACGACAAATTCGTCGCGCCGCGCCTGCAAAGCGAGAAGAAGCGCCGTCCCGACGACCATATCGAGGCGCAGGACAACCCCATCGTCATCGCCGGCTTCGGCCGCTTCGGCCAGATCATCGGCCGCCTGCTGGCGGCCAACAAGATCGGCGTGACGGTGCTCGACCACGACCCGGACCAGATCGAACTGCTGCGCAAGTTTGGCTTCAAGGTGTTTTATGGCGACGCCACGCGCGTGGACCTGCTGGTGGCGGCCGGCATCGAGAAGGCGAAGGCGCTGGTGATCGCCATCGACAATGTGGACGACAGCCTGGCCCTGGTCGACGCCGTGCGCCTGCGCCTGCCCGAGCTGACGATCCTGGCGCGCGCGCGCAACGTCACGCATTACTATGAATTGATGAAGCGGGGCGTGACCCTGATCGAGCGCGAGACGTTTGCCGCGGCCTTGCTGCTGGGCGAACAGACCTTGCAGCAGGTGGGCTTCAGCGCGGAGCGGGCGCAGCGCGCGGCCGGCATCTTCGGCCGGCATAACCTGAAAACTTTGCTGGAAGTGGCGCCGCACTTCCAGGACCAGCAAAAAGTCATGTCCCTCACGCGCCAGGCGCGCGAGGAGCTGGAAGACATGTTCGAGAGCGATGCGGCGGCGTTTGCGGCGGCGGAAGCGGAGAACGGTAGGTCGGATTAGCGGGAACCGCGTAATCCGACATCGTGTTGGCGGTGTCGGCTTACGCGCTTTGCGCTAAGCCGACCTACGCCTCTTGGCAAGCGGCTTATTTTCCCCGTTTGCTCTCAATCGCCTCGATCTGGTCCATGATGCCGTTCATGCGCGCCGCCAGCGCCTGGTACGGTTTCGGCGAGGCCAGGTCGACGCCGGCCGCCTTCACCAGATCGTAGGGGTAGGCCGAGCCGCCCGCACTGAGCATCTTCAGGTAGGCGGCCAGCGCGCCCGGTTCCTTGTCGAGGATGCGCTGTGCGAAATCCTGCGCCGCCGCGATCGAGGTGGCGTACTGGAACACATAGAAGCCGTGATAGAAATGCGGCACATACGCCCATTCCAGCGCGTAGGCGGGGTCGATGGTCATGACGCCCTGCGCTTCGCCGTGGTAGCGCTTGAGGATATCGGCATAGATGGCCGTGATTTCTTCGCCCGTCAGCGACGCTCCCTTGTCCACCTTGCCGTGGATGGCCGCCTCGAATTCGGCGAACATGGATTGGCGGAAGAAGGTGCCGCGCAGGTTTTCCAGCGCCGCGCCCAGGTACAGCAGGCGCTCGTCGTCATCCTTGGCCTGCTTCAGGCGCGCGTCGAGCAGCAGCGCCTCGTTCGTGGTCGAGGCGATTTCCGCGACAAAGATGCTGTACGGCGCATAGATCGACGGCTGCGCCTTGTTGGCCAGCACCGAGTGCATGGCGTGGCCCCATTCGTGCGTCAGGGTGCTGACGGCTTCGTAATTGTCCGTGTAGTTGAGCAGCACGAACGGATGCACGTCATACGCGTCGCCATTCATGTAGGCGCCCGCCACCTTGCGCGGACGCGGATACACATCCATCCAGCGCGCGTCCACGGCGGCAGTGAGCGCCTTGACGTAGTCGGGGCCCAGCGGCGCGGCGGAAGCGAGCATCATCTGCTTGCCTTCGGCCAGCGGGAAGGTGCGCTCGCTTTTCAGCAGCGGCGCATACACGTCGTAGTACGCCAGGTCCTTGATGCCCAGCATGCGCGCGCGCAGCTTGAAGTAGCGGTGCAGGGTGGGCAGGTTGGCGTTGGTTTGCGCGATCAGGGTCTGGTAAACGGCCGGCGGCAAGTTGTCGGCATCGAGCGCGGCGCTTTGCGAATCGGCGTAACGGCGCACCTTGGCATACGCGGCATCCGTTTTCAGCTGGCCGTACAGGGTTTCGCCGAACGTGCGTTCGTACTCTTTCCACTTGCCGAAGAAGGCGTCGAACACCCGCTTGCGGTCGGCGCGGTTGTCATCGCCCCGGTATTTCGTGTACGCCGCCTGGTCGAGGCGCACTTGCTTGCCGTCCGACAGTGTGACGGTCGGCCACGGGATTTCCGCGTTGGCCAGGGTGCGGTAGACGCTGGCGGCCGAGCTTGTTGCCAGGCCGAACTGCGCCACCAGCTGTTCGCCGGCCGCGTCGAGCGTGTGCGGCGCGCTGCGCAGCATGTTACTCAATTGAAAGCGGTACAGCTGCAAGCCCTTGTCTTTCGCCAGCATGGCATCGATGCGCTTGCTGCCCAGGGCGAGGATTTCCGGCTGTAAAAAGGTCACCGCCTGGGTGAACTCGTTGCCCAGCAGGGCGGCGCGCTGGTTCAGCTGGTTGCCCTTGCTGTCGCCCGTATCCTGGTCGTAATACTGCGCCGCATAGGTATACAGCGTGTTGACGCGCTTGCGTGCATCGGCGTACAGGTCCAGGCAGCTTTTCAGGCGGGCCGGCGAGCCTCCCAGCTGCCCCTTGCAGCCGCCCAGTTGCTGCAGCTGGGCCGACAGTTTTTTCGCGTCGGCGTCGAATGCGGCGTCGTTTTGATACAGCGCCGTCAAATCCCAGCGGTCGGCCTGCCTGTCGGTCTGAGCGGGGGCTGGCGCAGGAGCGGCAGAGGCGGTGGCGAGGCTGAGGGCCAGCAGGGAGAACAGCAGGGGGCGCTTGAGCGCGGATGGCGTCATGGTTCATTCCAGTGAGGTTGTCGGAAGAATGCGTGCTGACCGCCGGGCAGGAATGCGCGCGTGACACATCGCGTACCGGCAGAGCTGACTACGGTACATCAAATGAACGCAGGGGGAAAGAGAGGGAGTGCCGCCACCTGGGCGGTGGCGGCGAAACAACAAGGGCTTACAACAGCGGATTACAGCGGTTGCAGCGGGATCGTGCCAAACGTGGTCGGCGTCGAGCATGGCTCTTCGTCGAAGGCGATATCGCCCATGGGATTGGCCACGCCGTCCGCCTTCAAATCCTTGAAACCGAACAGTTTCGGATCCATCAAATGCGATGGCGCCACGTTCGACAGCGCCGAGAAGATGCTTTCCACGCGGCCCGGGAATTTCTTGTCCCATTCGCGCATCAAGCCCTTGATCTGCTTGCGCTGCAGGTTTTCCTGCGAACCGCACAGGTCGCACGGGATGATGGGGAAGCCTTTGACTTCCGCATAGCGCTGCGTGTCTTCTTCCTTTACATACGCCATCGGGCGGATGACGATGTGCTTGCCGTCGTCCGATTGCAGCTTGGCGGGCATGCCTTTCAGTTTTCCGCCGAAGAACATATTCAGGAAGAAGGTTTCCAAAATGTCATCGCGGTGGTGGCCGAGGGCGATCTTGTTGGCGCCCAGCTCGTCGGCCACGCGGTACAGGATGCCGCGGCGCAGGCGCGAGCACAGCGAGCAGGTCGTCTTGCCCTCTGGAATCAGGCGCTTGACGATGCTGTAGGTATCCTGGTTTTCGATGTGGAAAGCCACGCCCAGTTCCGTCAGGTAGGCGGGCAGGATTTCCGGCGGGAAATTCGGCTGCTTCTGGTCCAGGTTGACGGCAACGATATCAAAATGAATCGGCGCGCGTTCGCGCAAGGTCATCAAAATGTCCAGCAGGGCATAGCTATCCTTGCCGCCCGACAGGCAGACCATCACCTTGTCGCCGTCTTCGATCATATTGAAGTCGCCGATGGCTTGCCCCACCAGGCGGCACAGGCGCTTGTGCAGCTTGTTGTTTTCCAGGGCGATCTTTTCCGCCTTCTTGCGCGCCAGTTTCTGCGCTTCCACGTTGGCCGGGAATTCCACAGCCGTCGTCGTCGTTTCCAGCACGGCGGTGTTGCTCATGTTGTTCATACTTCATCCTTGATCTTGAATACTTCCACGCCCACGCCTTCGCAGTCGGGATACACGTCCGGTTTCATCGACGAAACGCGCGCGGCGCGCACGCGCGGGTGGGCCAGCATGGCAGCGAGCACGTCGTCGACCAGGCTTTCCTGCAGCTGCACGTGGCCTTGGGCCATGCGTTTGGCGATGGTTTCGCGCATGAAGTCGTAGTCGACCACTTCTTCCAGCTGGTCATCCTTGGGCGTCGACAGGGCCAGGGGAATGTACAGGTCGACGTTGATGAGGACGCGCTGCTCGCCCTTTTTTTCGAAGTCGTAGACGCCGATGTTGATGAGGACTTCGTAATTGCGCAGGAACAGCCGGCGGCAATCGGCCAGGCGAGGGTGGGACAGGGCGGACGACATAGTTTTACCTTTTAGGGAATGCTGGAATGCTGGTTGTTTGGCAGGGCTGCTGATTATTTGGTCAAAAACATGACGTCGCGCGGCAAACCGATCAAATGCTGGCCGCCATCGACCAGCAAGGTCGTGCCCGTCAGCGCGCGCGCGCCGGCCACGTAACAGACGCTGTCGGCCACATCCTCGGGCGTGCTGGAGCGTCCCAGCGGCGTGTTTTCATGCGCCTTGGCAAAGTTCGCTTCCGTCTGCTCGCCGGAGACCATGGTGATGCCAGGGGCAATGCCGACCACGCGCACTTTCGGCGCCAGCGCCTGGGCCAGCATGGTGGTCGCCGACAGCAGCGCCGCCTTGGACAGGGTGTACGACAAAAAATCAGGATTGAGATTGTACAGTTTTTGATCGAGCAAGTTGATGACCACGGCTTGCCTGCCGCTGGGGGTGGCCTGGTACAGCGCTTGCGCCAGCAGGATGGGGGCGGCCAGGTTGGCGTGCATGTGGGCGTCCAGGGCGGCGACGGAAAAATCACCCGCATTGTCGTATGCAAACAACGATGCGTTGTTCACTACACAAGTGACGGGTCCCAGCGCCGCCTGTGCCTGCGGCAATAGCTGGCGCACGGCGTCTTCCTGCGCCAGGTCGCAGGGGAATGCTTGCGCGCGGCGGCCCAGCGCCGTGATTTCCGCCACCAGGCTGAGCGCTTCGTCGCGCGACTCGCGGTAATGGACGGCGATATCCCAGCCGTCGCGTGCCAGGCCCAGCGCGATGGCGCGGCCGATGCGGCGCGCGGCGCCCGTGACGAGGGCGACGCGGGGTGTGCTGTCGAATGGCGTTGTCGTTGCTTCTGTCATGTCTTTGCTATGGTTGAGATATTCGGTGGACGCCGCACTGGCGGCATGCGCCGCCGATTCGCTACAATGCGGATATGTCTCTTCCCGCACCCGATAGCGACGCGCTGGCCGCGTCCCATGCCTTGCAGCACCAGATTGCCGCCGAAATCGCGCGCAATGACGGCGCCATTCCCTTTGTCCGCTTCATGGAGCTGGCGCTGTATGCGCCTGACCTCGGCTATTACAGCGGCGGCGCCGCCAAGCTGGGCAAAGATGGCGATTTTACAACCGCGCCGGAGATATCTCCCCTGTTCGGCGCCACCCTGGCCCATGTGGCAGCCGCTATTATGGCGCAAACCGCCCCGCGCATCCTCGAATTCGGCGCCGGCACGGGCAAGCTGGCCGTTGACATCCTGACGGAAGCGGCCAGCACTGGCATCCATATCGAACAGTATGCGATCGTCGAATTGTCCGGCGAATTGCGCGCGCGCCAGGAGCTGGCGCTGGCCGCCTTCCCGCAAGTGGTGTGGCTCGACGGTTTCCCCGACAGTTTTGAAGGCGCCGTGTTCGGCAATGAAGTGCTCGACGCCATGCCCGTCAACCTGATCAGCAAGACGCCCGCCGGCTGGTGCGAGCTCGACGTCAGCATTGCCGACGGCCAGTTCGTGTTTGTAGAGCGTCCGGCAGGCGCCGACGTCGCCGCGCAGATCGCCGCCCAGGTGCCAGGCGCCGATGACTTGCCGGTAGGTTATGTCAGCGAGATCCACGGCGTCGCCTGCGGCTTCATGCGCTCGCTGGCGCGCATGCTGACCAATGGCAAGGGCGGCGCGGCCGTGCTGTTCGATTACGGTTTTCCTGCGCACGAGTATTACCTGGATTTGCGCGCCACGGGCACCCTGATGTGCCATTACCGCCACCATGCCCATGCGGAACCGTTTTATCTGCCCGGCTTGCAGGACATTACGGCCCACGTGGATTTTACGGCCATGGCGGTGGCGGCGCAGGATGCAGGCCTCGATGTGCTCGCGTACATGAACCAGGCGTCCTTTCTGCTGGGCGCCGGGCTTGGCGACTTGCTGCTGCGCACCGATCCGGAGCAGGTCAAGACCTACCTGCCGCAAGCCAGCGCCGTGCAAAAGCTGGTGTCGCCGGCCGAAATGGGGGAATTGTTCAAGGTGCTGGTGGTGGGGCATCGCGTGGAGTTGCCGGAAGCCCTGTTGTCCAGCGACCGCAGTCACCGCTTGTAAGCGCCTGCAATATCAAGGCAGGGCAGTCTCGCCCTGCAATTTCCTGTCCGCCGGTGGTTATTATCTTGTCATATCGTATATGATGACCGACACAGCACGGTTCCATCCTGCAAGAACCCGTCGCCGCGCACCGATTTCAAGATAGAACGATGGGAAAGATACATACACACTATGACAACCTGAAAGTGGCGCGCCTGGCGCCGCAGGAAGTCATACGTGCCGCGTACAAAGCCCTCAGCCAGAAATACCATCCAGACAAGAATCCCGGCGACGAAAAAGCCGCCCGCATCATGGCCATCCTCAACAGCGCCTATGGCACCTTGTCCGATCCGCAACGCCGCAAGGAACACGACGAGTGGATCGCCGCCGAGGAGTGGGAAATCGAATGGCTGGAAAGCACCCACCAGGAAGAAGGCAAGACCCGCGATGGCCGCGCGAAAGGCCATGCCCAGCCGCATGAGCAGGCCTGGGCGCAGGATGTGCCGCCGACGAAGGGCAAGCCGCGGCGCGGCCAGCAGCCCGTCTGGCGCAACTGGCGCTGGTGGCTGAGTTTGCTTGTCTGCCTGCTGCTGGGCTGGCTGGGCGCCTTGCTGATGCTCGATACCTCGCCGCCCGTGCCTGCCGCGCTGGCGTCGGCCTGGAGCGGGCTGGCCCGCGATGGCGCCAGGGTGCACCCGGACACGGCAACGGCGGAGAGCGCAGCTACGCCGCCGGCAAAAAACGAGGCGGTGGCTATCGATAGCTGGGCCGTGGGCAAGCCGTATGCGGCCGAGCCCGCGCAAGCGAAGGCGCCCGAGATCCGCGTGCTGGCCGTGGCGCAGCTGAGCCTGAAAGCCAGCCGGCCCGCCTGCGATGGCGCCAGCCAGGCCGAGTCGGCGGGGCTGGTGGCGCCGAATGGCGAGCCTTGGCCGGCGCGGTCCGGCTATGTCGATGGCTTCCCGATCGGCAACAAGGGCGATGAACTGAGTTTAACCATCGATAACAGCAGCAATACGGCACCCGTCTTCGTCAAGCTGTATGACCAGGAGCGGCGCTCGAATGTGCGCTACCTGTATATCCTGGCCAATGACAAGCTGACCGTGGAGCAGCTCAGCGCGGGCAAATACGAAGTGCGCTACCAGGCCGTCGGGCCAGGCCAGGACAATTGCGGCGGCACCACGCGCAGCGGCGCCTCGATACCGGCGCCGGCGCCTGCCGCGGGAGAGGGTGGTACGCAGAATCCTGTTGTAAGCAGCATCTAATCTGATTATGCTTGATATGCGTCAACGCAGCGTCCACATCGAACTTATCCCTTAGGAGTATTCATGACCGACCTCAAAGCCGATGCAGATGATAACTGGCTGCTCGACGAAGATGAGCCGGTGGCCAGTCCAGCCGGGTTGGCCGCGCCCGACCAGCGCCTGTGGCGTGTGCTGATCGTCGATGACGACGTCGATGTGCATGCGGTCACGCGGCTGGCGCTGCGCAATGTCAGCTTCAAGGGCCGCGAACTGGAACTGTTTTCCGCCTACAGCGGCCGCGAGGGGTACGAGATCCTGCGCGACACGCCCGATATCGCGCTGGTGCTGCTCGACGTGGTGATGGAAACGGATGATGCCGGCCTGATCCTCGCCAAGCGCATCCGCGCCGACCTGAACAACTCCATCGTGCGCGTCGTGCTGCGCACGGGGCAGCCGGGCCAGGCGCCCGAGCAACGCGTCATCATCGAATACGACATCAACGATTACAAGGCCAAGACGGAGCTGACGACGCAAAAGCTGTTTACCACCGTTATCTCGGCCCTGCGCGCCTACGAGAGCCTGATGATGCTCGAGCGCAGTCGCATCGGCCTGGGCAAGATCCTCGCCGGCGCCACCAATCTGTACCAGATCCATTCCTTGCGCGAATTCGCTTCCGGCGTGCTCAACCAGGTTAGCGCCATCCTCGACGTGGGCGCCGACGGCGTGCTGTGCCTGATGCAGGGCGGCGCGGGGCGGCCCGAGGTGGTCGCCGCCACCGGCACCTATGCCGTGCTGGCCGAGGCGGAAGCCATGCCGGCCGACCACGCGCTCACGCCCACCATCGACAAGGCGTTCGCGGAAAAGCGCAGCCAGTTCGAGCATCCGGCCAATGTGCTGTTCATCCACACGGAAGGCAACCGCGAGCTGGCCATTTCCGTCACGCCGCCGTGGCCGCTGGCGCAGATCCAGCGCGATCTGCTGGAAGTGTTTTGCCAGCGTATCGCGGCCGCCTTCGACAACCTGTACATGTTCGGCCAGCTGCGCAAGGCGCAGGAAGCGACCGTCGTGGCGCTGGCCGACCTGGCCGAGTTCCGCGACAGCGACACGGGCGGCCACGTGCGGCGCGTGCAGCAGCTGTCCGACGCCATCGCCCTGCGCATCCAGCAGCGCGGGGTGTATGCCGACGAGCTCACGCCGCAGCTGCTCGACATGATCGGCCTGGCCAGCATCCTGCACGACGTGGGCAAGGTGGCCACGCCGGACGCCGTGCTGCTCAAGCCGGGCCGGCATACGGACGAGGAGCGGGTGCAGATGCAGCTGCACGCCAGCGTCGGGCGCACCATCCTCGAGCGTGCCGCCAACATGGTCGACGGCGTCAGCTACCTCACGTATGGCGCGCAGATTGCGGGCGGCCACCATGAACATTTCGACGGCGCCGGCTATCCGAACGGCCTGAAGGGACGCGACATTCCCTTGGCCGCGCGCATCGTTGCCGTGGTCGACGTCTTCGATGCCTTGCTGCATGAGCGGCCGTACAAGGAGCCGTGGCCGTATCCGCAGGTGCGCGAATACATCGAACAGCGCAGCGGCAGCCAGTTCGATCCGGAAGTGGTGGCGGCGCTGCTGGATCTGATCGACAACGAGCCGCAACTGTGGCATCCGGAGCGCGCCACCGCTTGAGCAGCAACTTCGTCGGCGCTTTTCGGCACGGCCCCATTCCCTTGCGCGCGGCGCCGTCATATACTCGGCAGCCTCATGCTGGCCGGCGCCACGCACCGGTGTGGCGCGCCGCGGAGTTTTCGGACATCACGACATGAAAGAACTCAAGGGCCTTAGCGCACTGATCATCGAGCCGCATCCGGGCATGCGCGCCAGCCTGCACAATATGCTCAACCTGTGCGGCCTGGCGAAGATCGACGACGCGGCCAGCTCGGGCCAGGCGATCCGCATGCTGGGCAGCAAATCGTATGATCTGATCCTGTGCGAATACGACCTCGGCGGCGGGCAGGATGGCCAGCAGATGCTGGAAGACTTGCGCCACCATAAATTGATGCACGCGTCGACCATGTTCTTCATGGTCACGGGCGAAGGCAGCTTCGCCAAGGTGGTCAGCGCCGTCGAGCTGTTGCCCACCGATTACATCCTCAAGCCATTTACCGCTGACAACATGCTCGAGCGCATAGCCCGCGCGCTCGACAAGCGCAATGCCTTCGTGCCCGTGTACGAACTGATCGACGTGGGCAATGAGCGCGCGGCGATCGCCGCCTGCACCGAGGGCGCCAGCCTGTACCCCCGTTACGCCACGGATTTCCTGCGCCTGCGCGCGGAGCTGCATTTGCTGCTGGGCGAGGCGGCCGATGCCGAACCGATCTACACAGCCTTATACGAAAGCAAGTCCATCGGCTGGGCGCGCCTGGGGCAGGCCAAGACGCAGTTCCTGCTGGGCGAGTACGAAGCGGCGCAGGGCACCCTGGAAGGGCTGCTGGAAAACAACAAGCGTTTTCTCGACGCCTATGACTGGCTGGCGCGCACACATATGGCGCAAGGCAAGCCGGAACTGGCGCAGGCGGCCTTGAGCGAAGCGGTGGCCCTGTCGCCGCATGCCGTGCGCCGCTTGCGCCGCCTGGGCGAGGCGGCCCTGGCGGCCGACGATATCGACATGGCGGAAAAATCCCTGAAACTGGTGGTCAGCAAGGCCAAATATTCGGAATTCCGCGATCCGGAAGACCATGTGCGCCTGGTGCAGACCCTGGTGCGCAAGGGAGATCCCTTGCAGGCGGGCGCCGTGATCCGCGACCTCGACAAATCGATGGGCGGGCAAAAGAATGCGGAACTGTGCAGCGCCCTGTGCAGCGCCATGCTGCATGCGCATACGGGCAACGAGGAGCGCCTGCAGCAATCGCTCGACGCGGCCCTGGCCGCCAACCGGCACAGCGTGGGCAGCTCGAATACGCTGAAAACGGAGCTGGCGCGCCACTGCCTGGCGCACGGCCGCGAAGACGGCGCGGCCGAGGTGATGCGCGAAGTCATGCGCAATGCGCCCGACAGCGCGGCCATGACGCGCGCCATGGCCGTGTTCGAACAGGCGGGGCGCGAGGAACTGGCCAAGGCATTGGCGCGGCAAAGCCGCCAGGAAGTGGCCGACATGGTGGCGGCCGGGGCAGCCCGGGCGGGCGAGGGCGATTTCCGCGGCGCCGTCGATCTGATGGGCGAGGCCGTCACGCGCCTGCCCGACAATCCGCAGGTGGTCTTCAATGCGGCCGTGGCCGTGCTGAAATGCCTGGAGCACGAGGGCTGGGATGAGCGCATGGGGCAGCAGGCGCTGACTTTTATCGCCGGCGTGCGCCGCCTGGACCCGCGCAATCCCAAATTGCCCGTGCTGTCGGGCCTGCATCAGCAGTTGTTGCGTAAATACAAGCCCTTGGGCAATGCCTGGATGCATCCGCCTGACGCAAGGTAAGCGGGGGAAATGCGGGGCAAATGACGAAAAAATGCGGCTTGCCGGCAGGGGCGATAAAAAAAATGCGAAAAAAGCTGACTTTTTCGCGCCAACCCTTGCACTTTCTCAAATCGGGAGCTTATAATCACGCCCCGAAGCAGCCAACTTCTTCTTTATACGCAAATGCAGCAGTCAGGCATCAGTAAATAAGGTTGACAGTTGTGAGTAGATGCTTCATACTCTGCGGTTCCCGCGGAGGGGTGGCCGAGTGGTTAAAGGCGACAGACTGTAAATCTGTTCTCTATGAGTACGCTGGTTCGAATCCAGCCCCCTCCACCAAGTTTTTGCAAGGAAAACTGGGTAGCAGCAAAAAGCAAGTGAAGATAAAGTGAACGATACCTCGCGGGTGTAGCTCAATGGTAGAGCAGAAGCCTTCCAAGCTTACGACGAGGGTTCGATTCCCTTCACCCGCTCCAGTTTCCGTTCAGATGCTTGATGCATCGCATGCAACAAATTACAGCCCTTGTAGCTCAGTGGTAGAGCACTCCCTTGGTAAGGGAGAGGCCACGTGTTCGATCCACGTCAAGGGCACCAGAATTCGCAGCAGGCAGCACAGAAGCAATTCAAACCAGACCGTCGGGCGTGTGCCTGAGCAATCTAATCAAATCATTAGGAGTTCAAAATGGCAAAAGGTAAATTCGAACGGACCAAGCCGCACGTCAACGTCGGCACCATCGGCCACGTCGACCACGGTAAAACCACGCTGACCGCTGCAATCGCAACGGTTCTGTCGAAGAAATTCGGCGGCGAAGCTAAAGCATACGACCAGATCGATGCAGCACCAGAAGAAAAAGCGCGCGGTATCACGATTAACACCGCCCACGTCGAGTACGAAACGGAAACGCGTCACTACGCGCACGTTGACTGCCCAGGCCACGCCGATTACATCAAAAACATGATTACCGGTGCAGCCCAGATGGACGGCGCGATCCTGGTGTGCTCCGCAGCTGACGGCCCAATGCCACAGACCCGCGAACACATCCTGCTGGCCCGCCAAGTTGGCGTTCCATACATCATCGTGTTCCTGAACAAGTGCGACCTGGTCGACGACGCAGAGCTGCTGGAACTGGTTGAAATGGAAGTGCGCGAGCTGTTGTCGAAGTACGAATTCCCAGGCGACGACCTGCCAATCATCAAAGGTTCGGCACGTATGGCGCTGGAAGGCAAAGAAGGCGAAATGGGCGTTGACGCAGTGCTGCGTCTGGCCGATGCGCTGGATGCTTACATCCCAACGCCAGAGCGCGCTGTTGACGGTGCGTTCCTGATGCCAGTGGAAGACGTGTTCTCGATCTCGGGTCGCGGTACCGTTGTGACCGGTCGTATCGAGCGCGGCATTGTTAAAGTCGGCGAAGAGATCGAAATCGTCGGTATCACCGATACCGTCAAAACGACTTGCACCGGCGTGGAAATGTTCCGCAAGCTGCTGGACCAAGGTCAAGCTGGCGACAACGTTGGTCTGCTGCTGCGCGGCACCAAGCGTGAAGACGTGCAACGTGGTCAAGTGCTGGCCAAGCCAGGCTCGATCAAGCCGCATGCGCACTTCACCGGCGAGATCTATGTTCTGTCGAAAGACGAAGGCGGCCGTCATACGCCATTCTTCAACAACTATCGTCCACAGTTCTACTTCCGCACGACGGACGTAACCGGTTCGATCGAGTTGCCAGCAGACAAAGAAATGGTCATGCCAGGCGATAACGTGTCGATCACCGTCAAGCTGATCAACCCGATCGCGATGGAAGAAGGCCTGCGCTTCGCTATCCGTGAAGGCGGCCGTACCGTCGGCGCCGGCGTGGTTGCAAAAATCATCGCATAAGGAAATGTTATGCTTCCACCCGGGGCGTCCTGGGTGGTAGAATAGCACTCCTCGAAAGTTTTACGTAGGGACGTAGCTCAATTGGCAGAGCGTCGGTCTCCAAAACCGAAGGTTGGGGGTTCGATGCCCTCCGTCCCTGCCACCGTCAAGGTGCAGGGCACCGAAAGTAGAAAAATGTCAAATCAATCCGTGCAAACCGTTAGCACGTCGAGTGACAAGATAAAAGTCGCGCTGGCAATAGTAGCTGCGATTGCAGGAGTAGTCGGGTTTTATTACCTGGCAGGCCAACCAGCTCTGGTGCGTGCAAGCGCGCTTGTGGCTGGTTTGGTTATTGCTGTTGCGCTCTTGTATGTCTCGACGACCGGCCGTGAATTTCTCAATTTCGCCAAAGAAGCTGTGCGCGAAACCAAGAAAGTCGTTTGGCCTACCCGCAAAGAAGCCACGCAGATTACCGCGATCGTGTTTGCCTTTGTGTTGGTCATGGCGATTTTCCTGTGGGGCACGGATAAATTGCTCGAGTTTTTGTTGTATGACGTAATTCTGGGTTGGAAAAAATAATGAGCGAAAATGTGCATGATGAAGCGGCGGAAGAGTCCGTTCCGGGCGACGCTCCGGCAGCGGATACTGGTGCAGCGCTGAGCGTGCCAGTGAGCAGCAAGCGCTGGTATGTCGTGCATGCTTATTCCGGCATGGAAAAAAGCGTCATGCGCGCACTGACCGAGCGCATCGAGCGCGCGGGCATGCAAGACCAGTTCGGCCAGATCCTGGTGCCGATCGAAGAAGTTGTCGAAGTCAAGAATGGCGTGAAGTCCGTCACCGAACGTCGTTTCTATCCTGGCTATGTGCTGGTTGAAATGGAAATGACGGACGAGAGCTGGCACTTGGTCAAGAACACCAGCAAGGTTACCGGTTTCATTGGTGGCAAGTCGAACAAGCCGACGCCGATCTCCGCGCGCGAAATCGACGGCATCATGAAGCAGATGCAGGAAGGCGTTGAAAAGCCCCGTCCGAAAACCTTGTACGAGGTGGGCGAGCAGGTACGCATCAAGGATGGTCCGTTCACCGATTTCAACGGCAATGTCGAAGAAGTCAATTACGAGAAATCCAAAGTTCGCGTCTCTGTCACCATCTTCGGCCGCGCTACCCCGGTAGAGCTCGAATTCGGCCAGGTCGAAAAAGTTTAAGGCGGTTCACAAAACCGTAGCGAGCGGATGTGAGTTGTGGCTGAGAAGCGGAGCTGTGCAAATGCACAGTGAGCATCGGAAGCCGAAAATCGCGCCGCGCAGTAGGTTTGAAAGCGCCACCAGGAGCGTTGCGGTAGTAACAGCAAAATCCGGTCAGAGGAGCCCCGCCAGGGTAGGATCGGCGGGGCGCTACTACTCAATCCAAGATAGGAGCCATCATGGCAAAGAAAATCATTGGTTTTATCAAGCTGCAAGTGCCAGCTGGTAAAGCAAACCCATCCCCACCAATCGGTCCAGCTCTGGGTCAACGCGGTCTGAACATCATGGAATTCTGCAAAGCGTTCAACGCGCAGACCCAAGGTATGGAACCAGGCATGCCGATCCCAGTCGTGATCACCGCGTTCGCTGACAAGTCCTTCACCTTCGTGATGAAGACGCCTCCAGCAACCTACCTGATCAAAAAAGCTGCTGCGATCACCAAAGGTTCGCCGAAGCCACATACCGACAAAGTCGGTACGCTGACCCGCGCACAAGCTGAAGAAATCGCTAAATTGAAAACCCCTGATCTGACCGCTGCCGACATGGATGCTGCTGTACGCACCATCGCTGGTTCCGCTCGTTCGATTGGTATCACGGTGGAAGGTGTTGTATAATGGCTAAGTTATCCAAACGTATCAAGGCTTTGAAAGCCAAAGTCGACCGTACCAAAGTGTACGCTTTCGACAACGCTGTCGCTCTGATCAAAGAGTGCGCAACGGCCAAGTTCAATGAATCGATCGACGTATCGGTACAACTGGGTGTTGATCCTAAGAAATCCGACCAAGTGGTGCGCGGCTCCGTCGTGCTGCCAGCTGGTACCGGCAAAACCGTACGCGTGGCAGTCTTCGCGTCGGGCGAAAAAGCGGAAGCTGCCAAAGCAGCTGGCGCCGACATCGTTGGTATGGAAGACCTGGCTGAGCAGATCAAAGCCGGCGACATGCCTTTCGACATCGTCATCGCTTCGCCAGATACCATGCGTATCGTTGGTACCCTGGGTCAGATCCTGGGCCCACGCGGCATGATGCCTAACCCGAAAGTTGGCACTGTTACTCCTGACGTCGCTACCGCCGTGAAAAACGCGAAAGCCGGTCAAGTTCAGTACCGTACCGACAAATCCGGTATCATCCACGCTACCATCGGCCGTAAATCGTTCGCTGACGCAGATCTGAAGTCGAATCTGGTCGCACTGATCGACGCACTGAACAAAGCCAAGCCAGCATCGAGCAAAGGCGTGTACCTGCGCAAAGTTTCGCTGTCGTCGACCATGGGCGCTGGCGTCCGTGTTGACCAGGCTAGCCTGGCAGCTTAAGTAACAGAATCAAGTCCTGTAGCGCCTTCGGGCGCTGCGGGCGCATCTTTGGGCTGTCTGCCTGGTGTTCACATCAGGCAGGCAGACAATCAAAGACCGTTGGGCCGACTGCGATTGCACATGCAGAAGGTTAATAGGCTTGCCGGCAACGGCAAGTGCCCAACGCAGATGGTGTACCCGAACAAGTTTTGTAGTCCTCATGCTGCGTGAATCCATCCGCTCAGTTTAGTACTTCTTGACTTCGGACGCCGTGTTCGAACCGATGCAAGGCGCTCAACCACTCGGTTGTGATCGCTGAACATCATTTAAGGAGGTTGACCGTGAGTCTCAATCTGAATGACAAAAAGGCCGTCGTCGCCGAAGTTTCCGCACAAGTAGCAAATGCGCAAACGATCGTCGTGGCCGAATATCGTGGCATCCAGGTTGGTCACTTGACGCAACTGCGTGCTAAAGCGCGTGCCCAAGGCGTGTACCTGCGTGTGTTGAAAAACACTCTGGCTCGTCGCTCCGTTGAAGGTACCGCATTCGCCAGCCTGGCAGATGCCATGACCGGCCCGTTGATCTACTCGATCTCGGCCGATGCCGTTGCAGCAGCTAAAGTCATCGCTGACTTCGCTAAAACCAACGACAAACTGGTCATCAAAGCAGGTAACTACGCAGGCAAGCCGCTGGATACAGCTGCTGTCACCGCGTTGGCGAGCATTCCTAGCCGTGAAGTCCTCATTTCGCAGTTGTTGGGCGTTATGCTGGCTCCGGTTTCGGGCTTTGCACGTGGTCTGGCTGCCCTGGCAGCGAAAAAAGGCGAAGGCGCCGAAGCTCCTGCAGAAGCAGCAGCAGAAGAAGCCCCAGCAGCCGCTTAATTGCGCGCGCTTTTTTCTCTCAGTACCAATCTGATGTAACTAACGTAATAAATTTAGGAGTTTCAAAATGGCAATTAGCAAAGACGATATCCTGGAAGCAGTTAGCGCCATGTCCGTAATGGACCTGAACGACCTGGTTAAAGCATTCGAAGAAAAATTCGGCGTGTCCGCAGCAGCAATGGCTTCGGCCGGTCCTGCAGCAGGCCCAGCAGCAGCTGCTGAAGAGCAAACCGAGTTCAACGTTGTTCTGGACACCTTCGGTGCAAACAAAGTTGGCGTCATTAAAGCAGTTCGCGAAATCACCGGCCTGGGCTTGAAAGAAGCTAAAGACCTGGTCGATGGCGCACCAAAAACTGTGAAAGAAGCAGTGTCGAAAGCTGACGCTGAAGCTGCAGTGAAGAAACTGGTTGAAGCCGGCGCAACCGCTTCGATGAAGTAATATCTGTACCGGCGGCAGTTAGCGCCCGAGTCAAAGTCTGAGGTTTCCCCTCGCAAGGGGGGAAATCCGACTTTGGCTCCTTTGTCGTCTGCATCGTATTTGTCATGTAGTTGTAGCAGCAGTTTTTATTCGATTCAAGCCGGAAAGCAGAGCCTTGAGGTTTCGTCTGTGTCACACGCAGCGGTGCAAACGAACACTTGCAAAACCTGAATTTTCTATCCTTTCTGTCACTCACGGAGTGTCCATGCACTACTCATTTACTGAGAAGAAACGCATTCGCAAATCATTCGCGAAGCGCGCCAACGTTCACCACGTTCCGTTCCTGCTGGCGACCCAGCTCGAGTCTTATCATAGCTTCTTGCAAGAGGACATAGCACCGTCCGGCCGCAAGAATGATGGCCTGCAGTCGGCTTTCACCTCGATTTTCCCTATCGTGTCGCACAATGGTTTTGCGCGTCTCGAATTCTTGTCGTACGTTCTGGGCGATCCTGCCTTTGACGTCAAAGAATGTCAACAACGTGGCCTGACGTTCGCGTCGCCGCTGCGCGCGAAAGTGCGCCTGGTGATCCTGGACAAGGAATCGCCAACCAAGCCCGTCGTCAAAGAGATGAAGGAACAGGAAGTCTACATGGGCGAATTGCCGCTCATGACGACCACCGGTTCGTTCGTGATCAACGGCACGGAGCGGGTGATCGTTTCCCAGCTGCACCGTTCGCCTGGCGTGTTCTTCGAGCACGACCGCGGCAAGACCCACTCGTCCGGCAAGCTGCTGTTCTCCGCGCGTATCATTCCTTACCGCGGTTCGTGGCTGGACTTCGAGTTCGACCCGAAAGACATCCTGTTCTTCCGCGTCGACCGCCGCCGCAAGATGCCAGTAACGATCCTGCTCAAAGCCATCGGCATGTCGCACGAGCAAATCCTGGCGAACTTCTTCGTCTTCGACAATTTCAACCTGCGCTCCGAAGGCGCGGAAATGGAATTCGTCTCCGAGCGTCTGCGCGGCGAAGTGGCGCGTTTCGACATCGTCGACAAGTCGGGCAAGACCCTGGTGCTGAAAGACAAGCGTATCAACGCGAAACACGTGCGTGATATCGAAGCTGCCGGCATCAAGCATATTTCCGTACCGGAAGACTACCTGCTGGGCCGCGTATTGGCGAAGAACATCGTCGATGGCGACACCGGTGAAGTCGTCGCTTCCGCGAACGATGAGCTGACCGAAGATCTGTTGGGCCGCCTGCGCGACGCCAACATTTCCGAAATCCAGACCTTGTACACGAACGACCTGGACCAGGGCGCCTACATCTCGCAAACCCTGCGGATCGACGACACCGCCGACCAGATGGCTGCGAAAGTGGCGATCTACCGCATGATGCGTCCAGGCGAGCCGCCAACGGAAGACTCCGTTGAGGCGCTGTTCAATGGCCTGTTCTACAACTCGGACCGCTACGACCTGTCGGCCGTGGGCCGCATGAAGTTCAACCGCCGCATTGGCCGCGATGAACTGACGGGCGCCATGACGCTGTCGAACGAAGACGTGCTGGCCGTGATCAAGATCCTGGTGGAACTGCGCAATGGCCGCGGCGAAGTCGACGATATCGATCACCTGGGTAACCGTCGCGTACGTTGCGTGGGCGAACTGGCCGAGAATCAATTCCGCGCCGGCCTGGTGCGTGTTGAGCGCGCCGTCAAGGAACGCCTCGGCCAAGCCGAAGCGGACAACCTGATGCCGCACGACCTGATCAACTCGAAGCCGATTTCGGCTGCGATTCGCGAGTTCTTCGGTTCGTCCCAGCTGTCGCAGTTTATGGACCAAACCAATCCTCTGTCGGAAATTACCCACAAGCGCCGCGTATCGGCTCTGGGACCCGGCGGTCTGACACGCGAACGCGCCGGCTTTGAAGTGCGCGACGTGCATCCGACCCACTACGGCCGCGTCTGCCCGATCGAGACACCGGAAGGTCCGAACATTGGTCTGATCAACTCGCTGGCTCTGTACGCCCGCCTGAATGAATACGGCTTCCTGGAAACCCCGTACCGCAAGGTCGAAGGCTCCAAGATTACCGATCAGATCGACTACCTGTCCGCCATCGAAGAAGGCCGCTACATCATCGCTCAGGCGAATGCGACCATCAACGACGCCGGCATGTTGTCCGATGAACTGGTCTCGGCCCGTGAAGCCGGCGAAACCATCCTGGTCTCCCCGGAGCGCATCCAGTACATGGACGTGGCGCCAGGCCAGATCGTTTCCGTCGCTGCCTCGCTGATTCCGTTCCTCGAACACGATGATGCAAACCGTGCATTGATGGGCGCCAACATGCAACGCCAGGCCGTGCCTTGCTTGCGTCCGGAAAAAGCGCTGGTCGGTACCGGTATCGAACGCACCGTTGCGGTCGACTCGGGCACCACCGTGCAAGCGCTGCGTGGCGGTATCGTCGATTACATCGATGCGGGCCGTGTCGTGATTCGCGTCAATGATGACGAAGCGCAAGCTGGTGAAGTGGGCGTCGACATCTACAACCTGATCAAGTACACCCGTTCGAACCAGAACACCAACATCAACCAGCGTCCTATCGTGCAAGTGGGCGACCGTGTTGCCAAGCGCGACGTGATCGCCGACGGCGCATCGACCGACCTGGGTGAATTGGCGCTGGGCCAGAACATGACCGTGGCCTTCATGCCATGGAATGGTCTGAACTTCGAAGATTCGATCCTGATTTCGGAAAACGTCGTCAAGGACGACCGCTACACCTCGATTCACATCGAAGAGTTGTCGGTGGTGGCCCGTGACACGAAACTGGGCGCGGAAGAAATTACGCGCGACATCTCGAACCTGGCTGAAAATCAGCTGGCACGTCTGGATGAGTCCGGTATCGTCTACATCGGTGCAGAAGTCCAAGCGGGCGACACCCTGGTTGGTAAAGTGACGCCAAAAGGCGAAACCCAGCTGACCCCGGAAGAGAAGCTGCTGCGCGCGATCTTCGGCGAAAAAGCCTCGGACGTGAAAGATACGTCGCTGCGCGTGCCTTCGGGCATGATCGGTACCGTGATCGACGTGCAAGTCTTCACCCGTGAAGGCATTGTGCGCGACAAGCGTGCCCAGCAAATTATCGATGACGAACTGAAACGCTTCCGTCTGGACTTGAACGACCAGATGCGTATCGTTGAAGGCGATGCCTTCCAGCGTCTGGAAAAAATGCTGATCGGCAAAGTTGTCAACGGCGGTCCGAAAAAGCTGGCCAAAGGCGCCAAGATCACCAAGGAATACCTGGCCGATCTGGACAAATACCACTGGTTCGACATCCGCCCTGCGGACGACGATGCCGCGGTAGCGCTGGAAGCGATCAAGGAGTCGATCAACGAGAAGCGTCACCAGTTCGATCTGGCCTTCGAAGAGAAGCGCAAGAAACTGACGCAAGGCGATGAGCTGCAACCAGGCGTGCAAAAAATGGTCAAGGTCTACCTGGCCGTGAAACGCCGCCTGCAGTCGGGCGACAAGATGGCAGGTCGCCACGGTAACAAGGGTGTGGTTTCCCGTATTGTTCCTGTGGAAGACATGCCATACATGGCCGACGGCACGCCAGCCGACGTTGTGCTGAACCCGCTGGGCGTTCCTTCGCGGATGAACGTTGGTCAGATTCTCGAGACGCACTTGGGCTGGGCTGCCAAGGGTCTGGGTATCCGCATCGGCGAAATGCTGAAGGCGCAAACCAAGGTCGAGCAAGTGCGCAAGTACCTGACGACGATCTACAACGACAACGGCCGCGCGGAAGATCTGAACGACTTCGACGATGAAGAGATCATGAAGCTGGCGGAAAACCTGAAAAAAGGTGTTCCATTCGCCACGCCAGTGTTCGACGGCGCCAATGAAGAAGAGATCCGCCGCATGCTGGACCTGGCGTATCCGGACGACATCGCCAAGAACCTGGGCATGACCGCTTCGAAAAACCAGGTGACCATGTATGACGGTCGCACCGGTGAAGCGTTCGAGCGCAAGGTCACTGTCGGCGTCATGCACATGCTGAAACTGCATCACTTGGTCGATGACAAGATGCATGCGCGTTCGACCGGTCCTTACTCGCTGGTGACGCAACAGCCGCTGGGTGGTAAAGCCCAGTTCGGTGGTCAGCGTTTCGGTGAGATGGAAGTCTGGGCACTGGAAGCGTATGGCGCGTCGTATGTCTTGCAAGAGATGTTGACGGTCAAGTCCGATGACGTGAATGGCCGTACCAAAGTGTACGAGAACCTCGTCAAGGGCGACCACGTGATCGACGCCGGCATGCCGGAATCGTTCAACGTGCTGGTCAAGGAAATCCGTTCGCTGGGTATCGATATCGACCTCGAACGCAACTAAACGACAGCACCCTGTCATTTGGTTTGGGAAACACAAAGCCCGGCTGGGAAACCACGCCGGGCAATGTAGTCTCAGGAATATAGAAATTTAATCACCTCTGGAGTGATACATGAAAGCACTGCTCGATCTATTCAAGCAAGTACAGACCAACGAGACCTTCGATGCAATCAAGATCGGTCTCGCTTCGCCTGAGAAAATCCGTTCGTGGTCCTACGGCGAAGTCAAGAAGCCGGAAACCATCAACTACCGTACCTTCAAGCCTGAGCGCGACGGCCTGTTCTGCGCCAAGATCTTTGGCCCGATCAAGGATTACGAATGCCTGTGCGGCAAGTACAAGCGCCTGAAACACCGCGGCGTGATCTGCGAAAAGTGCGGCGTCGAAGTCACCTTGGCCAAAGTGCGCCGCGAGCGCATGGGCCACATCGAGCTGGCCTCGCCGACCGCGCACATCTGGTTCCTGAAGTCGCTGCCGTCGCGTCTGGGCATGGTCCTGGACATGACCCTGCGGGACATCGAACGCGTGCTGTACTTTGAAGCATACGTCGTGACCGATCCAGGCATGACCCCGCTGAAGAAGTGCCAGATCATGTCGGAAGACGACTACGCGGCCAAGTACGAAGAGTACGGCGACGACTTCACCGCCTTCATGGGCGCCGAAGGTATCCGTGAACTGCTGCGCTCGATCGACATCCACCGCGATGCCGAAACCCTGCGCGTGGAACTGAAGGAATCGAAATCCGAAGCCAAGATCAAGAAATACGCGAAGCGCCTGAAAGTGCTGGAAGCGTTCCAACGTTCGGGCATCAAGCCTGACTGGATGATCATGGAAGTGCTGCCAGTGCTGCCGCCGGAATTGCGTCCGCTGGTACCGCTGGACGGTGGCCGTTTCGCGACCTCGGATCTGAACGATCTGTATCGCCGCGTCATCAACCGTAACAACCGCCTGAAACGCCTGATGGAGCTGCGCGCTCCAGAGATCATCACGCGCAACGAAAAGCGCATGCTGCAAGAAGCGGTCGATTCGCTGCTGGACAACGGCCGTCGCGGCAAAGCGATGACCGGCGCCAACAAGCGTCCGTTGAAGTCCTTGGCCGAGATGATCAAGGGCAAGGGCGGCCGTTTCCGTCAAAACTTGCTGGGCAAACGCGTCGATTACTCCGGTCGTTCGGTCATCGTCGTGGGCCCGCAATTGAAACTGCATCAGTGCGGCTTGCCGAAACTGATGGCACTGGAACTGTTCAAGCCATTTATTTTCAATAAACTGGAACTGATGGGTCTGGCGACCACGATCAAGGCCGCTAAAAAGCTGGTCGAGATCCAGGAACCGGTCGTGTGGGACATTCTGGAAGACGTGATCCGTGAACATCCGATCATGTTGAACCGCGCACCGACCTTGCACCGTCTGGGTATCCAGGCCTTCGAGCCAGTCCTGATTGAAGGCAAGGCCATCCAGCTGCACCCGCTCGTCTGCGCCGCATTCAACGCCGACTTTGACGGTGACCAAATGGCGGTCCACGTTCCTCTGTCGATCGAAGCGCAGATGGAAGCACGCACCTTGATGCTGGCATCGAACAACATCCTGTTCCCATCGAACGGCGAACCGTCGATCGTTCCTTCCCAGGATATCGTGCTGGGTCTGTACTACGCGACCCGCGAAGCGATCAATGCGAAGAACGAAGGGATGATGTTCCCTGACGTGTCGGAAGTGATCCGCGCCTACGACAACAAGGAAGTCGAACTGACGACCCGCGTCACCGTGCGTATTACCGAATACCCGAAAAACGCCGAAACGGGCGAATTCGAGAAAACGGTTACCCGCTACGAAACGACGATCGGCCGTGCGATCCTGTCGGAAATTCTGCCGAAAGGCCTGCCGTTCTCCGTCTTGAACCGCGCGCTGAAAAAGAAAGAAATTTCCAAGCTGATCAACACGTCGTTCCGCAAGTGCGGCCTGCGCGCCACCGTGGTGTTCGCAGACAAACTGATGCAATCGGGTTTCCGCCTGGCGACACGCGCCGGTATCTCGATCTGCGTCGACGACATGCTGGTACCGCCTCAAAAAGTCACTTTGATCGCGACGGCCGAATCGGAAGTCAAGCAGATCGAACAGCAATACGCCTCGGGTCTCGTGACCGCCGGCGAGCGTTACAACAAGGTCGTCGATATCTGGGGCAAAACCTCGGATGAAGTCGGCAAGGCCATGATGGACCAGCTCAAAGTCGAAGACGTGATCCGCCGCGACGGCACCAAGTCGACGCAAGAATCGTTCAACGCCATTTACATGATGGCCGACTCCGGCGCGCGCGGTTCCGCAGCCCAGATTCGCCAGTTGGCCGGTATGCGTGGTCTGATGGCCAAACCGGATGGCTCGATTATCGAAACGCCGATTACCGCGAACTTCCGCGAAGGTCTGAACGTTTTGCAGTACTTCATTTCGACCCACGGTGCACGTAAAGGTCTGGCCGATACGGCGCTGAAAACGGCGAACTCCGGTTACCTGACGCGTCGTCTGGTGGACGTGACGCAAGACTTGGTGGTGATCGAGGACGATTGCGGCACCATGAACGGCGCCGTCATGAAGGCACTGGTCGAAGGTGGTGAAGTCATCGAGCCGTTGCGTGACCGTATCCTCGGCCGCGTGGTGGTGCATGACGTCGTCAATCCTGAAACCCAGGAAACGCTGTACGAAGCCGGCACCCTGATGGACGAAGACATGGTCGAAGAGATCGAGCGTCTGTCCATCGATGAAGTCAAGGTCCGCACGCCACTGACTTGCGACACGCGCTTCGGCCTGTGCGCCAAGTGCTATGGCCGCGACCTGGGCCGCGGCATGCTGGTCAACGCCGGCGAAGCCGTCGGTGTGGTGGCAGCGCAGTCGATTGGTGAACCTGGTACCCAGCTGACCATGCGTACGTTCCACATTGGTGGTGCGGCATCGCGTGCGGCAGTGGCATCGTCGGTGGAAGCCAAGTCGAACGGTACCATCCGCTTCACGGCAACCATGCGTTACGTGACGAACGGCAAGGGCGCGCAAATCGTCATTTCCCGTTCCGGCGAAGTGCTGATTACCGACGACCACGGCCGTGAGCGTGAGCGTCATAAAGTACCGTACGGTGCGACCCTGATCGTCAAGGACGGCATGGTCATCAAGGCCGGTACGGCCCTGGCAACGTGGGATCCGCTGACCCGTCCGATCATTACCGAATACGCCGGTCAAGTGCGTTTCGAGAACGTCGAAGAAGGCGTCACCGTCGCCCGTCAGGTCGACGAAGTGACCGGTCTGTCCACCCTGGTGGCGATCGATGCGAAACGTCGCGGTTCGCTGACCAAGACCCTGCGTCCGCAAGTCAAGCTGATCAACGATGCGAACGAAGAAGTCAAGATCGCCGGCACCGAACACTCGGTGGCGATCGGCTTCCAGGTCGGCGCGCTGATCATGGTCAAGGACGGTCAACAGGTATCGGTGGGTGAAGTGCTGGCACGTATTCCTACCGAATCGCAAAAAACGCGCGATATTACCGGTGGTCTGCCACGCGTTGCGGAACTGTTCGAAGCGCGCTCGCCGAAAGATGCCGGTATGCTGGCGGAAGTCACGGGTACGGTTGCGTTCGGTAAAGAAACCAAGGGCAAGCAGCGTCTGGAAATCACGGACATGGACGGCAACAAGCATGAGTTCTTGATCACCAAGGACAAACAAGTGCTGGTGCATGACGGCCAAGTCGTGAACAAGGGCGAGATGATCGTGGACGGCCCGGCCGATCCGCAAGACATCCTGCGTCTGCTGGGTATCGAAGCGCTGGCACGTTACATCGTTGACGAAGTGCAGGACGTGTACCGTCTGCAAGGCGTGAAGATCAATGACAAGCACATCGAAGTGATCGTGCGTCAGATGCTGCGCCGCGTACAGATCGTCAATGCCGGCGACACCAACTACATCGTTGGCGAGCAGGTAGAGCGTTCGGAACTGCTGGACGAGAACGATCGCATGGCCGTTGAGAACAAGATTCCAGCGACCTACGAAAACGTCTTGTTGGGTATTACCAAGGCATCGCTGTCGACCGATTCGTTCATCTCGGCCGCATCGTTCCAGGAAACCACCCGCGTGCTGACCGAAGCGGCGATCATGGGCAAGCGCGATGGTCTGCGCGGCCTGAAAGAGAACGTCATCGTCGGCCGTCTGATTCCTGGCGGTACGGGCCTGGCCTTCCACCGCGCACGCAAAGAGAAAGAAGCGTGGGAAGTGGAAGAGCGTCAAGCACTGCTGCTGGCCGAGAAAGCCTCGATGGCTGGCGA
>NZ_JBXAJE010000003.1:0-350612 GCF_058796955.1 Janthinobacterium sp. GW823-FHT03B06 | reverse complement strand
GACCCAGCAACACCACGGCGACGAAGCGTAATCTGCGCTGCTAGCTGACAAGAACGGCACCTTCGGGTGCCGTTTTTTATGCCTGTCCGCATTGCCATGCGCGAAAAGATAGCGTGGCAGGCGGTAAATGATGGCAGCCCATTCCATTTGTCTATTCGATTGGCATGCATATCGCTACGGCAGCACATCATTTATATCGCTCACTGAGGAACACGATTTTCGGCTGTCGCTTGTTCGCACCCATTCATTTTTATTTCGCAGCCTATCTATATAAATGGCAAGCGTAAAATGGAAGGTCAACGCATGCATTAGAAGTCATGCTCTTATTACTGGCCCAGATGACGAACAAGATTCTTATGCAGGCATGCATCCTGATACGCTGATAGCTTAATAAGGCCGAGTTAAATTACGTCGAGCATGTTTGAATTGATGGACTAAAACCGTGTAACGCGGTTGACGCCAGACTCGTGCAGGTGGGAGGCAGGATGGGTAGACGTGGCGCCGACGAATTTGAAGTGAGCGCTTACAAGAATGGCTGCTTGCCGTTGACGGCTCTTGGCTACTGCTGTTGCGTCATCCCGCTTTGCTGCCTATGGGCTCGCCCAACTGCTGGTGATGACGCATCACGGCGTTGTAGTGGCGTCACGCCCCGTTGCCTGCGCCACGCCAGTTTTCAGTTCATTCATGCTAAGATTTGGCGCATGATTGCCCAAGCCCTGTTTACTCCCGCCCAGCAAAAACTGCTGGGTTTGCTCTTTGTCCGCGTGAATGAAGGCTTTCACTTGAACGAGATCATGCGCTTGACGGGCATGGGGAGCGCGTCGGCACAGCGCGAGCTGCGCCGTCTGCATGAGTCCGGCCTGATCATATCGGAGCGGATCGGTAATGTGCGGCGCTTCTGGCCCAACAAGGAAAGTCTCGTGTATCCGGAGTTGAGTGGACTGGTGCAAAAAACCTTCGGCATCGTCGGTGTGCTCAGCATGACCCTGGCGCCCTTGCGTGCCCAGCTGCACCTGGCATTCGTGTCGGGCGCCGCGGCGAAGGGGCAGGACATGCCTGGCAGCGCCATCGATTTGCTGCTGGTGGGCGAAGAAGCCAATTATGGCGATCTATTGACGGGATTGGCCCCGGCCGAGCGAACCTTACGGCGTAAAATCAATCCCAACCTATATACGCTGGCCGATTATCGCCGGCGGCTGCGTGAAGGCCAGCCATTTCTGCTGCAGGTATTACAGCAGCCGAAGTTGTTTGTCATCGGCGATGAATCGCTATTGCAGGCGCTGGCATTACCGGATTCTTCATTACAAGCGAATGACATGCCATCTGTATTCTAAAGGCCGGGCCTGGCATTCAATTTCAGGTACATGAAATTGTTGGCCAGAATAATATCTGAGGCGGATTGATCGTATGATGAATAAACTACAGGCTTTCGGTTTAATTGTTTCCCAAGCGGTGCGCGGAGAATTAACGTTTCCCACGAGCGTTAATTCAGCACTGCAATTGCAATTGGCCCTGGCTGAACCGGACTGCCATATCGACCATGCGATCAAGCTGGTACTGGCCGAGCCCTTGCTGGCGGCGCGCACGGTCGCGCTGGCCAATTCGGCCGTGTACAGCCGCGGCGATGCGGCGCCCGTGACCAGCGTGCGCGCCGCCGTCATGCGCATGGGCTACCGCAATCTGTACGCGCTGGTGGCGGCCATGGTGGTGCGCCAGTTCGGCAGCAAGATTATCGACCCCGTGCTGCGCCAGAAGGCGACCCAGCTGTGGGAGCACACTGCCCACGTGGCGGCGCTGGCGCACGTGCTGGCCCGCCGCGTGACGAACGTCGATGCCGATACGGCGCTGTTCGCCGGCATCGTGCATGAGGTGGGCGGTTTTTACCTGTTGTCGCGTGCCGATGAATTTCCCGGCCTGCTCGACGACGATGCCGATCACTGGATGGAGTCCGCTGAAGAAATTATTTCCCGCGAAGTCATGAAGAAGCTGCTGATTCCGCGGGCCGTGAGCGAAGCCATCGAAGGCTTGCGCGATGGCTTGCTGTCCATTCCGCCCGACTCCCTGCTCGACACCTTGTTGTTGGCCAAGCAACTGTCGCCCGTGCCCTCGCCCTTGCAGGTGACGTACGTGGAAATGCTCACGCCCTCCGATTCCGTCATCGATTTCATTATCGACAACGAGACCCTGCAAAGCATCCTGGCCGAATCGGACGAGGAAGTACGCTCGATGAGTGCCGCGCTGCTCGTCTGAGGTCAGCGCATTGCTTGTCTGACTCGCCCACGCCTTCTGCCAGCATGCCTGCCGGGACCGGTCAGGGGCCGGGATGCAACACGACCTTGATGCATTGCTCCTGCTTCTTCTGAAAGATCTCGTAGCCGTGCGGTGCTTCGTCCAGGCTCAAGTGATGGGAAATGATGGCACCGGGATCGAGCTCGCCCCGTTGTATCCGTTCCAGCAGCGGCTGCATGTAGCGCTGCACGTGGGTTTGCCCCGTCTTGATGGTCAATGAACGGTTCATGATGGAGCCAAACGGGATCTTGTCGCTGAAGCCGCCATACGCGCCCGGCACCGAGACGACGCCGCCGTTGCGGCATGCCATCAGTGCTTCGCGCAGGGCTGTGGGGCGGTCCGATTCCAGTTTCATCGTCTGCTTGAGGCGGTCGTAGATATAGCTGACGCCGGAACCGTGCGCTTCCATGCCGACGGCATCGATGCAGGCATCGGGCCCCCGTCCTCCCGTCATTTCCCGCAGGGCGTCGGGCACGTCCACCGCATCGAAATGCAGGGTTTCGGCGCCGGACAGTTCGCGTGCCATGCGCAGGCGTTCCGGGTAATGGTCGATGGCGATGACGCGCTCGGCGCCGAGCAGGAAGGAGCTCTGGATGGCGAACTGCCCCACGGGGCCGCAACCCCACACGGCCACCACCTGGCCCGGCGTGATGGCGCAGGCTTCGGCCGCCATGTAGCCGGTCGGCAGTATGTCCGAGAGGAACAGTACCTGTTCATCCTTGAGCTCGTCCGGCACCTGGATGGGGCCGACGTCGGCAAACGGCACGCGCACGTATTCCGCCTGGCCGCCCGCGTAACCGCCCGTCAGGTGGGAATAGCCAAAGATGCCCGCCCCCGAGTGGCCCCACATCTTTTCCGCCATATAGGCGTTGGGATTGGAGTTCTCGCACACCGAGTACAGCTGTTGTTCGCAAAAGAAGCAGCGTCCGCAGGCGATGGGAAACGGCACGACCACCCGTTCTCCCACCTTGAGTTTGCGCACCGCGGAGCCCACCTCCACCACCTCGCCCATGAATTCATGGCCGAGGATGTCGCCTTGTTCCATGGTGGGCACGACGCCATTGTAGAGGTGCAAATCGGAACCGCAGATGGCCGTGGAACTGACCTTGATGATGGCGTCTCCGGGATTGAGGATGGCGGGATCGGGTACTTGTTCGATCCGCACGTCGCGCTTGCCGTGCCAGCAATTGGCTTTCATGACACACCTCCGTTTGCTTGCGGTCGAGGGGCAGCGACCGTGCCGCCAGCCTTGTGCAGCAAGCGCGTCTTGAAGCTGCGCTTGCCCGACGGCTGGCCCTCTGTGGTGCTGACCTCGCCCGTTTCCATCCACTGCTTGAAGCGGCGCAAGGTGGTTTCGATCTGGTAGGCGGGCGCCTGGCTGAACAGGCCCGCCACGGCCGCGCCCACCTTGCCAGCCGGCGGCTGCATGTGCAGTTGCATGGTGACCACGGTGCCGCGCCCGCCGGGAGCGGGCGACAGTTCCAGCGCTCCCGTTTCGGCATGGTTCTGTGCCGCGCGCCAGCGCAAGCCCTGACCCGGACGCTCTTGCGTCAGTTCGCCTATCCACTCGCCCTCGACGCTGTGCCAGCGCGAGCGGCGCGCATCGATCACCTGCACCGACTGCAGGCCCGGCATGAAGCGGGGCAGGTTTTCCAGGTCGCGCCAGGCGCGGTAGCAATCGTCGGCGGAACGGTTGACGATGACGCTCTTTTGCAGCGCCAATCCCTCTTCGCCGGGCGCGGGTAATTCGCTCAGCTTGCGCGGCGCCAGTTGGGCGCTGGCGATGTAGTCGATGGCCGTCACGCCTGCCACCACGGCCGCCGTCGCCGCCAGGCGCGTGCGCGCATGGCGCCGGCTGACCATGGCCACGCCCAGCAGCGACAGGTCCATGGCGTCGCCGGCGATGCGTGACCAGCGCCATGCCGGAGCGGTTTCGCCGCGCAGCAAGGCCACGCCGCACGCCATTTCGCGCAGGCCGATGGCGCGTATCCAGAAAGACGAGACGCCGCGCAAGCCGCTGGCCCGCGCCAGGCCGCGCGGCGCCACCAGCTGGGCCAGGCCCAGGCCGATGCTGAGCCAGCCAAGTGCCGTGATCATGGCATGGTTGCCGCGTGCGGTATCGTCGGGAATGTGCCGCGGCGGCCGTCCATCGGCCTGGCCGCGCGCACTGGTGTAGTGAAGAATGGCGTCATGCCCGTGATAGGGCATCTCCGCTGATGTTTGCCATGCGGGCGGGCCAGCCGTGGCGGCGTCGTTCCTGTCTTCGCTTTGCATGCTGCCTCCCTTCTGTGTATGGGAATTAGGCAGCATTGTCTGGTACGCGTTCCGGCGTGCGTGCGCGACATACGCTGGATCTGTGCCAGATCAAATATCGGCACGAAAAAAAACGGCAGCCCCAACTGGCGCTGCCGTTCTCGCAAGAGTGGGCTAGCTTACTTTTGCTGCGCGATCCACCGGTCGACCTTGGCTTCGAGCAGTTTCAGGGGCAGGGTGCCGTCGCCGAGCACCACTTCGTGGAACTTCGGCAGTCTGAACTTGTCTCCCAACGCCTGCTGGGCACGCTGGCGCAGTTCGACGATTTTCAGCGAACCGATCTTGTAGCCCAGCGCCTGGCCAGGCCAGGCCATGTAGCGTTCCGTTTCGCTCCTCGCCACGGCGTCATAGCCGAGGGTGTCGCGCATGTACTTGATCGTCTGCTCGCGTGTCCAGCCCTTGGTGTGCAAGCCCGTGTCGACCACCAGGCGCACGGCGCGCAGCATCTCGTCGTTCAAATGGCCGAAATACTGGGCCGGATCCTCGAACAGGCCCATTTCCTTGCCCAGGGTTTCCGCATACAGGGCCCAGCCTTCCGTGAAGGCATTGTTGCCGCCGAAGCGGCGGAAGTTCGGCAAGTCCATCTCTTGCACCAGCGCCAGGTGGAAATGGTGGCCAGGTTTGCCTTCGTGCAGGAACAGGGTGGTCATGCCCGTGTCGCCATACAGTTTCGGATCGGTGACGACGGACCAGAACACGCCGGGGCGCGAACCGTCGGCGGCCGGCGCCGTGTAGTGGTCGGCGGCCGTGTCGCGGCTCAGTTCAGGTTCCAGGCGCAAGTCCAGCGGCGCTTTCGGCACCAGGGTGAACAGGGCGGGCAATTTGCTGTCGAGCAGCACGTTCAGCTTGCGGTAGACGTCGAGCACTTCCTGCTCCGTCTTGAACGGGCGGTATTTCGCCTGTTCCGACACCCACACGGGCAAGCCGGCGGCCGGGCCGTTGTAGCCCATCTTCGGACCGACGATCGCGTATTGTTCCTGGATGCGCGCCACTTCCTTCAAGCCGATGGCGTGGATCTGCTCCGGTTTCAAATCCGTCGTGGTGCTGCTGGCCACGCGCGCCTGGTACCAGGCCGCGCCATCGGGCAGAGCGCTCCAGCCGCTGCTCGTGCGGCCGGCCGGCAGGTAATCGCGTTCCATGAAGGTGGCCAGGCGCTGCAGCGCAGGCATCAGCTTGGCCTCGATGATAACGGTGTAGGTTTGCGTCAGGCGTTCCCTGTCGGCGGCGGAAAAGCTGGCCGGCAAGTTCTTGATGGGCGTGTAATACACGCTGTCCTGCGGCGTGGCGCTGACGAGCTTCTTGAATTGCGGCAGGGCCGATTCCGTCAGCGCCTTCGGCAGCACGATGCCCATTTGCATGCCGACTTTCATGTTGGCGATGGCCTGGTCTATCCAGCCCGGCAACTGGCCGATACGGCTCAGGTAAGCATCGTATTCCTTGACCGTGGTCAGCGGTTGCGATGCCTCGCCGCCCGCATAATTGGCCAGGGTGACGGGCATGCTGTCCATCTGGTTCAAAGGCAGCAGGTATTCGGGGAAGCGCTCGAAGCTCAGCGCCGTGGCCAGTTCATAGTCGAGGATATCGTAGTTGATCTGGTCTTGGTGCGAAAGCTGCGCGCGGGCAATACCGCGCAGGGTCTTCTGATACTGGCGGTACAGGGCGAACTGCTTTGCGCGCGCGGCGGGCACGATGGCTGAACCGAGCTGGTCGTCAAAACGGTTGTCGCCGCTCTCTGTGGCATTGATCGGCTCGAAACGGGCCAACGCATCGTAGTACTGGTCGGCCAGCACTTGCAGCTGCTGCTTGGCTTTTGGCGCGCTGACGGCCGGCGCGACGGCCGCTTTGGCCGCGGGCTGGGCCGCTTGCGCCATGGGCGCGTAGGCGAGCAACAGGGAGATGGCCAGGGTGCCGAGGGTGCCGGCGGCAAAACGATGCTTCATGCGCGAGATCCTTTGTAAGGAGGGAATGAACGGAGGCGTAGCGAGGTCGGGGGTGGCCGTTCAAGAAGGAACAGCCGGGGCGTAAGCATACGCCATTGCCTAGTGCGTTTGGATAAATTGTGCGGAAGAAATGTTGCTATTTTTCCGTAGGCGGCAGGGCCGCTTTCATCGCTGGCCAGTGACGGCTGGTCAAGGGCAGGCAGGCCGGGCAGGGCGTGGCGTCGATCAGGCTTTCGATCTGCTGCGCGCGCGCCGCCGTTTGTGGATGCGAGGAAATCCATCCCGGCACCTTGGCCTGATCCTTGCCATCGAGCCTCTGGAAAAAACGGAGCATGCCGTCGGGGCGGATCTGCGCGCGCTGCAAGGCCAGCAAACCGAGCCGGTCCGCTTCTTCCTCCATGTCGCGGCTGAAATACAGGGTGCCGGCCTGGTGCGCCAGCATGGCGGCCACGGCGCTGATGTCGCCGATGGTCAGGCCCACCAGGGTACCCCAGCCCAGGCTGCTGATCATCTGCCGCAACGAATGGCGCTGTTCCACGTGCTGCACTTCATGCGCGAGCACGCCGGCCAGTTCGCCCGGGTCCTCCGCCTGGCGCAGCAAGCCCGTATGCACGACGATGATGCCGCCTGGCATGGCAAACGCGTTGACCGTGTCGTCCTGCTTGACCAGCCAGCGGTACGGGTAGCGCGAACCGGCCGTCAGCTTGCGGCCGATGTCCTGCACCGTCTGCTGCGCCACGCCGTTCTCGACGATGCCGCCCTGCGCGCGCACTTGCGCCAGGGCCAGTTCGCCCAGCTGCTTTTCCGTCGACAGGGGAATCCATCCCGCCAGCACGCCGATGGCGTTGCTTCCTTGCCACCACAACAGGGCAGTGGCGACGACGGCCGCGCCCGTCAAGCCGGCCAGCCAGCCCGACACCTGCCGCCGGTTGCGCTGGCGCTCGCCCCACAGGCGCTGCAGTTGCGGCTGCAGCGCGGCCGGCGCTTCTTTTAACACGATGGCGATGTCGTCCGCTGTCAGCGGCTTGAGCGAGGCTTGCCGTCCTTGTTCGTCGAGCCAGTTCAGGAACAGTTCCGGTCCGTCGACACCGCCCACGCTGACGACCAGCTGCGCCACATCCACGTTATGGCCGGGCGCATCGATGGTCAGTTGCGTGCCGAAAAAATGCGCACTAACGGGCGTGCCCGCCGGGCCGCCGTCGGGGCCGCTCAGCAGTGCCCGGAATGGCGTCATGCGGCGGCCTCGGCAAAGCGGCTTTCGTACAGGGCGGCCATCAGGTCGGACTGGCTGATGATGCCGGCCAGGCGTTCTTCCTCGTCGAGGATGGGAATATGGTGATAGCCGGCGTCGGCCATCAGGGGCACGAGATCGATGATGGGCGTGCCGAGGCGGGCCGTGTGCGGCGACGGTGTCATCAGCTGTCCCACCGCTTCCGGCTTGTCGCCGTGGGACAGGCCGCTGCGCTGCAGCAAGCCGCGCAGGCGCTGGCGCATGCCCTGATAATCGTCGAGCCCGCCGTGGCGCAGGAAATCCGTCTGCGTGATGATGCCGATGACGCGGCGCGCCCGGTTCACGACGGGCAGCGCACCCACATCGTGCTCGCGCATGGTGCGCCAGGCAACATCGAGCGGCGTGCCGAATTCCACGCTGAGCACGTCTTTCGACATGATGTCGGCGCAGGTGACGACGCCGAAGCGGCGCTGGTAGACGCGCATTTCCGTTTGCAGGAAGATCGCCTGCAAATCGTCGCGGCTGATGTCGAGCACTTCACTGTGCTGGCGCAAGACGGCATCGAGGTCGTCCGGTGAAAAGCCCAGGCGGTTGCTGGGCACCTCATCCTTGGTGGCGTGCGGATGCGGCGCCACCAGTTGCTGGACGTGCGGGTAGCGGCGTCCCGTCAGGTTGTTGTACAGCACGGCGCAAGCGACCAGCACGGCGGAATTGAACAGTACGGTGATGAAGACGAATTCAAAGCCGGCCGCATGCACGCTGGCGCCGCCGACGACGGTGGTGAGCGCCACGGCGCCGCCCGGCGGATGCAAACAGCGCAGGGCAAACATGGCGCCGATGGCCAGGCAGACGGCCAGCGCCGCCACGCCCACGCTGGATCCCAGCCATTTGACGCAGGCCATGCCGACCAGGCCGGAGACGACGTTGCCGCCCACCACGGACCACGGTTGCGCCAGCGGGCTGGCCGGCAGGCAGAACAGCAGCACGGCCGAGGCGCCCATGGGCGCGATCAGATAGACGCTGGCGCTGTCCGGGGCCAGCAGGAAATGGCAGATGAGTCCGGTAAGCAGCAAGCCGCAGATGGCGCCTGCGCAGGCGCGCAATTGTTCGCGGCGGCTGCCGTTGTTCGGTTGCGGCAGCCAGCGTGCCAGGAAAGAAGTCGTCATGGGGAGGGCGCGTTCGGGCCGCGTTGCTCAGTGTGAGCCCGATATTATCCCATGCGTTCCATTTCGCTGCCGCTGGGCATTAATCCTCGGCGCAGACGGCCTGCAAGCCGTGCCGTGCCAGCAGTTTCCTGGCGGCCGCGATGGCGGACGGCGCCGGCTCGCTGCTGGCGCAGGCATAGATGTCATTGAGGACCACCGCCGCATCTTTGCCCGTGACGGCGGCCATCAGCTCGGCCAGGTTACGGTCGGAAAAGTGATCATATAGCAGGGCCAGCACGGCGAAATATGCCGTATCGGGCATACCGCCGGGATAGGCGTCGCGCAACATGCGCGCGGCGCCGGACAGCGTTGGGTGCAGGGTCTCTGGCATGGTCAAGCAGGTACTCCTTCGCGGCGCTTATACGTTTTCCACATAAGCACAGTGCAATTAAATGGTGGATATTTCTTACAAGCAGGCATATTCTAGACAATCACGCCCGCTGGCAGCTGTTCAGCTGGCTTCACGATTTCTCTCAGGAGCCCTGCATGCGCCTTTCCCGTTTCGTCGCCCCATTCTTTGCCAGCCTGCTGCTTGCCGGTACCGCCATTGCCGCCGCCCCCACACTGGCCAACCCGGTCGCCACGCCGCATCTGCCGTACAACGCGGCGGCCGACGCCAAGGCCGATGTGGCCCGCGCGCTGGCCGAGGCCAAGGCGGCGCACGTGCCTGTCTTGCTGATCTTTGGCGCCAACTGGTGCGAGGATTGCCGCGCACTCGACAAGGCCTTGAAGGAAGGCAAGAACGCCGAATTGATGCAACAGCAGTTCAAGGTCGTCAAGGTCGACGTGGGTAACTTCGACCATAACCTGGACGTGGCGCAAGCCTATGGCAATCCGCTCAAGAAAGGCATCCCCGCCGCCGTGCTGGTCTCGAGCGACAACAACCAGGTGCTGTACGCCACCAAGGGCGGCGAACTGGCGAATGCCCGCCGCATGAGCGAGAGCGGCATCTATGATTTCTTCAAGCAGGCCGCCAGCGTGAAAGCGCCGGCGATTTAATCGTTTTCAAACTTCCTTAAAACTCTTCCCACGCATCGCTGGCCGGCGCTTTCGGGCGCGCTGGCGTGGGCAGCATAGGCTTGTGCGCTGGCTGCCGAGGCTGCTGCTGCTGCTGCTGCGCCGCATGCCCCGTTTCTTCCAGCTTGAAAACGCTGACCACCTGCGCCAGGCGTCCCGCCTGGTCCTGCAACGATTGGGCCGCCGCCGCCGCTTCTTCCACCAGCGCCGCATTTTGCTGGGTCGCGTCATCCATCTGCGTGACCGTGGCATTGACTTGCGCGATGCCCTGGCTTTGTTCCTGGCTGGCAGAAGCGATCTCTCCCATCAGGTCGGCCACCCTTTGCACGGAGACGACGATGTCCTGCATGGTGGCGCCGGCCGAGTCGACCAGCTTGCTGCCCGCTTCTACCTTGCTGCCCGAGTCGACGATCAAGTCCTTGATTTCCCGGGCTGCAGCCGCTGAGCGTTGCGCCAGATTGCGCACCTCGGTTGCCACCACGGCAAAGCCGCGGCCCTGTTCGCCCGCGCGGGCCGCCTCGACGGCAGCGTTCAGGGCGAGGATATTGGTTTGAAAGGCAATGCCGTCGATCACGCCGATAATATCCGCGATCTTGCGCGAACTTTCCGTAATCGCGCCCATCGTCTGCACGACTTGGCCGACCACTTCGCCGCCCTTGACGGCGTGGCCCGAGGCCGACACCACCAGCTGATTCGCCTGGCGCGCGTTGTCCGCATTCTGTTTCACGGTCGACGTCAGCTCTTCCATGGCCGCCGCTGTTTCTTCCAGGCTCGATGCCTGGGCTTCCGTGCGGGCCGACAGGTCCAGGTTGCCCGACGCGATCTGGCTCGATGCGCTGGCAATGGCCCCGGTACTGTCGCGAACTTCGAGTATCGTCACGTTCAACGACGCGACGAAACGGTTGAAGGCAGCGGCCAGCGCGCCGACCTCGTCTTCCGATTCCACGGGCATGCGGCGGCTCAAGTCGCCATTCCCGCTGGCGATATCGCTGAGCATGTCCGCTGCCCGCGCGACGGGCGCGGCGATGGCGCGGCTGATGACATAAATGATGCACAGGGCGATACCGCCACCGACCAGGCCGGCAATCAGGGCGGCGATCAGGGCCGAGCGCGTGACATTGCCCAGCACTTCCGCTTCCGGCACTTCGGCCACCACGTACAGGTTCAATTCCGGTATGAAAGAGGCCGCTACGAGTTGCTTGCCGCTGGGCGCCGCATAACTGACATAGGTGTATTTGTTGCCGGTCAGCAGAGTCTTGCTCAACGCTTCGTCAAAACCTGGCAAGTCCTTCAATTGATGCTTGCCGTCGGCCAGGGCCGGGTCACGGTGGATCAGCAGGCTGCCGTTGGCGCGCACCAGGTAGACATAGCCGGTCTGGCCGACCTTGTAACTGCGGATAGTTTCGGCCATGGCGTCGACGCTCAGGCCCATCCCGGCGATGACGGCCTTGCCGCCAGCCGTCTGGCCCCGCGCGTTCAGGAACAGCATGAAGCTGCCCGAGGCCGGATCGCGGTCCAGATTCACCGTGTGCAGTTTGTTTTCGTCGAGCATGCTGAAGAACCAATGATCGGCTGGCTGTTGCTTGTCCAGCGTGCGGATCAGGCCCGCATCGGTCATGTACCGGGACGCAGTTTGCGAACTCCAACTGACGACGGCCGCCTTGTTTTTTTCCTTGATCATCTTCGCGTAGCGCTGAAAAGTGGGCAAGCCGCTGTCGGCCAGGTCCGCGTCTTCCCAGTCCTGCAGAAAGACATCATTGGCCATCGTTTGCACCACCGACAGCGGTTGATTGATCTGGCGCAGCACGTCGTTGCGGATCTCGCCCACCTGGGCCGGCAATTCTTGGCTGACGACGCGCTCGCGCACGTAATCGCTGCTCATGCGCACGCTGAGGAACGATGAGATGCCCATGAAAAGCAGCAGGCACAAACCCATGCTGAACATCAGTTTTTTCTGGATGGAAAGATGGCGAAGCAGATGCATGGACGACCCTGGGAATGGGCCCGCGCGACCGGCAGAGGTTGCTAGAAAGGCACGGGCAAGTGCGCAGTATAGCGACGGATAAAGGCGATATAGTGGAGGTATGCCGTATTTAATGGGGTTGTGTTGCTGTACGGCAACGATTATAAGGTGTTAACATGCGTGCTTTTCATGTACACCGGCACGGGGTGGAAAATCGTTCAGGCAGGCAAGCCGTGGGCGATCAATTCCAGCGGCAATTCCGTGCTGCACTTAATTTGCTCCATGGAAAAGGCGGACGACACGCCCGTCAGTTGCGCGGCCTTGATGAGTTTTTTATAAAACGTGTCGTAGCCCTTGATGTCGGTGGTGACGACTTTCAGCAGGTAGTCGATGTCGCCGCTCATGCGGTGAAATTCCTGTACCTCGGGCAAGACGATGACGGCGGCGGCGAAGCGGCGCAGCCATTTTTCATCGTGCTGTCCCGTGCGCACGCTGACGAAGACGGTCACGGGTAAACCCACTTTTTGCCGGTTGACGATGGCCACGCGGCTCTCGATATAGCCGTCTTCCTCGAGGCGCTTGACCCGCTTCCAGCACGGCGTGCTGGACAGGCCGATCTTTTCGCTGAGGGCGGCGATCGACAAGGTGCCGTCCTGCTGCAGGGCGGCGAGGATGGCGCAGTCGAATTTGTCGAGCGAGGCGTTTGGTGAATTCATTTTAATATTCCGGTTTTTATAGCATGAACATGCTGCATAGTAGCGTAGTTGCAGTGTCTTTTGGCATATCTTCACGGGGACCGGCCGGTAGACTATCGAGATAGCCCAGCCGCCTGCGCTGCGCCTTTTTAACTGCGCCCTTTTTATAGAATATTCGGACTGCCATCATGAAAGACATCTACCTCGACAGCAATGCCACCACTTGCGTGCTGCCCGCCGCCGTTGCCGCCGCCCGGCAAGCGATGGAGCAGGGCTATGGCAACCCCAGCAGCACACATGCGACGGGTTTGCAGGCCAAGGCCATGATGGATGGCGTGCGCCAGCGTGCCAGCGGCTTGCTGGGCGTGGGCGACGGCCGATTGATGTTCAACAGCGGCGCCACCGAGGGCATCCAGACGGCCGTGCTGTCGGCCCTGTGCGCGCTGCGCGAACGGCGCGACGCGGGCAAGCGCATCGGCAGCCTGCTGCTGTATGGCGCGACCGAGCACAAGGCCGTGCCGGAGAGCCTGGCGCACTGGAACCGTTTACTGGGCCTGAACCTGGAAGTGCGCAAGCTGCCCGTCGATGCGCAGGGGCGCCACGATCTGCAGGCGCTCGATGCGCTGATCGGCGAGGCGGCCATGCTGTGCACGATGGCGGCGAATAATGAAACGGGTGTCGTCAGCGATTTGTCCGCCATCGCCCAGCTGCTGCAGGAACGCGGTGCCGACGCCTACTGGATGGTCGATTGCGTGCAGGCGCTGGGCAAGCTGAAACTGAACCTGGCCGCCACGCGTATCGATTACGCACCGTTTTCCGGCCACAAGCTGTATGCGCCCAAGGGCATCGGCATGCTGTATGTGCGCGCCGGCGCGCCGTTTACGCCTTTGATGATGGGCGGCGGCCAGGAAGCGGGCCTGCGTTCTGGCACGGAAAACATGGCCGGCATCGCCGCGCTGGGCGCCGTGCTCGCCGCGCTGGACGATGGCAAGACCTTCCGCAGCCACGCCGACCTGGCCGCGTTCCGCGAGCAGCTGGTGGCCAGCCTGGAACACGCTTTCCCTGGTATCGTGTTCAATATGCCGTTCGATTTGTCCTTGCCGACGACGCTCAATTTTTCCGTGCCGGGCCTGTCCTCGAAAGAGCTGCTGGACCTGTTCGACGCGGCGCGCGTGCGCGTCAGCTCTGGCAGCGCCTGTTCCGCCGCCAAGGCGCTGCCCAGTTATGTGCTGGAAGCGATGCACGTGCCGCAATGGCGCGCCAGTTCCGCCATCCGGCTGTCGTTCGGTCCCCTGATCGATGCGGCGACGGTCGCTTCCGCCTGCGCGCGCATCGAGCGCTGCGGCGAAGCGCTGCGCAGCAGCTGTCTGCTGCCGTCGGCGCTGGCGCCATCGCCGCAGGACGGCATAATCCAGCTGAGCGTCGACGGCCAGTGCACCTGGCTGCTCAGCGACGCCGCCAGCGCCAGTTGCGTCGTCATCGATCCCGCCGCCGCGCTCGTGCCGCGTCTGGCCGCTTTCATCCGCTGCCAGCACCTGGCCTTGCGCGCTATCGTGCATACGACGGCGCCAGCGGACCATGGCGCCGCGCGTCTGGCGCTGCTGCAGGAACTCGCTATCGAGCAGGTGGGCCGCGTCGATATCGATGGCGAGCTGGCGCTGGGCCGGCAGCGGCTGCGCCGCATCGAGTGTGGCGAAACCCATGTGTACCTGCTGGAGCAGCGCTTCGCCTTCATCGGCTCCCTGGCGCCCGAGGCGCTGACCCCCTTGCTGGATGCGGCGCTGCTGACGCAGGACACCGTGCTGTGCGCGTCCGGCGACGACGGCAGCATCTGCGGCACCGTGCGCACGGTGCAGAACGGTAGCGTGCCAGCCGCCGAACTGCAGCTCGACGCGGCCGCCTTGCCCGCCTTCCTGCGCCAGCATCCCGACGCCATCCTGATCGACGTGCGCGAAGCGTATGAACATGCGGCGTGCGCCGGCACCGTGTTCGAGGGCTGCGAAGTGCGCAGCGTACCGCTGAGCCGCTTGGCGGGGCAGGTGGCGGCCTGGCTGCAGCAGCCGCAGCGCCCGCTGGTGTTTTTCTGCCGCAGCGGCAACCGCAGCGCACGGGCCGCCGCCTGCCTGCGCCGCCTCGGTCACGGCGCGGCATGGCAACTCAACGGCGGCATGGCAATGGCGGAGGCGACGCGCCATCCGCTGGCGATTGCGGCCTGAACTGCTTGAACTTTCTTTCATGAAATATTGCACCGTGCCATCATCGGCACGGTGCGCGTCGCGCCTTTTTTCCCGTTCATTTCCCACCGGCATTTTTCTGCCATTCAACACGCTGATTTCTTTGCTGAAACGTCCCTAAAACACGGAGTATGTACGCTAGCGCACGGTCTTGCCTGCGTCGCCCTCCTACGATGAAGTTCAGAAAATCTCCCTATACCCTGAGATTCGTCGCAACGCTCCGGCGCTTCGCTTTCCGTCTTCGCCAGTGTCCGATCGTGTTCTTCCAGACTGGGCCCGCATGACGGTGGCCGCTGGCTGCCTGCGCGCACCTAGCGAGGCTAAAGTTGAAAGAGTACACAGCAGTTGTCACGCAGCAGATCAAGGAACAGGTTTCCAAAGTCAAAGAAATCTTCCGCGACCATTCCCTTGCACCGGACACCTTCGACGCCGCGCGCGACGATGCCTTGCCCCTGCGTTCCGAGTTATTCAGCGCCATGCAGATGGCGGCCCACGGCAAGCATGTGGCCGCCGGCCATGCGGTGGGCAGGCATCATGGCCGCGACCGCCTGTTGGCGCGCCTGGCCGACAATGCGGCCCTCATCACGGCCACCGTCAATGAGCTGACGGCGACTGTCAAAAGCGGGCGCCAGGTCACGCCCGCCTCGGAGTGGCTGCTCGATAATTTTTACCTGATCGAAGAGCAGATCCGCACCACGCGGCGCCACTTGCCGAAGAATTACAGCAAGGAGTTGCCACGGCTGAGTTCCGGCGTGGATGCGGGCTGCCCGCGCGTGTATAAAATCGCGCTGGAAATCATCTCGCACGGCGATGGCAGGGTCGACCTGGAAAACCTCTGCCACTTCGTCGAGGCTTACCAGGACGTGGCTACCTTGACCCTGGGCGAACTGTGGGCCGTGCCCATCATGCTGCGCCTGGCGCTGATCGAAAACCTGCGCCGCGTTGCCGCGCGCGTGGCCGACGACCGCATGCAGCGCGACCTGGCCAACACCTGGGCCGACCAGATGACGGAGATCGCCGAGCGCAATCCCAGCGGCTTGATCCTGCTCGTGGCGGACATGGCCCGTTCGAATCCGCCGATGACCAGCGCCTTCGTGGCCGAATTGTCGCGCCGCCTGCAGGGACAGAGTTCCTCGCTGACCCTGGCGCTGTCGTGGCTGACGCACAAGCTGGCCGAGTCGGGCCTCACCATCGAGCAGCAGATCCAGTCCGAGATCGGGCAGCAGGCGGCCGACCAGGTATCGATCGCCAACAGCATCGGCAGCCTGCGTTTTCTCGGCACCATGGATTGGCAGGAGTTCGTCGAGACCATGAGCGTGGTCGAGCAAACCCTGCGCCTGGACCCGGCCGGCACATATGGCTTGATGGATTTCGCCACGCGCGACAGCTACCGCCACGCCATCGAACGCATCGCCAAGCGCAGCGCGCGCAGCGAAGTGGAAGTGGCCGAGATGGCGGTGCAGCTGGCGCACACGCACGGCAATGGCAATGACGCGCGCCGCGGCCACATCGGCTTTTACTTGGTGGGGCGCGGCGTGCTGGTACTGGAAAAGCAGGCTGGCGCCAGACTGCCGTTCATCGAGGCGCTGCAGCATACGGCGCGCGCCGCGCCGCTGGCCAGCTATCTGGGCGCCATTGCGTTCCTGACCCTGGCGACGAGCGCCTTGCTGCTCGAGCGCGCCGTGCGCCATGGCGTGCAGGGCTGGCCCCTGGCGGCGCTGGGCGCGCTGGCGCTGCTGGGCAGCAGCCAGCTGGCCGTGGCCGTGGTGAACTGGCTGGCAACCCTGATGACGTCGCCGCATCCGCTGCCGCGCATGGATTACCGGTCCGGCATTCCGTCCGATGCGCGCGGCATCGTCGTGGTGCCGACCCTGATCTACAGCGCGGAAAACGTGGCGGCCCTGTGCGAGGCGCTGGAAGTGCGTTATCTCGCCAACCGCGACCCGAACCTGCGTTTCTGCCTGCTGACGGATTTTGTCGACGCGCAGGCGCAAACCCTGCCCGGCGACGAAGCCCTGCTGAACCAGGCGCAGGAGACCATCCGTGGCCTGAACGAGAAATACCGCGTGGAGGGAGCCGAGTTCAAGGACAATGGCGACCCGGCCGATCCGGAAGAGCTGGGCCATGCGGGGCCGTTCCTGCTGCTGCATCGTCCGCGCCTGTGGAATTCGCAGCAAAACGCGTGGATGGGGCAAGAGCGCAAGCGCGGCAAATTGTCCGACCTGCACGCGTTTTTGCGCGGCGGCGCGCGCGACAAATTCTCGCTGGTGGAAGGCGAGTTGCGCGGCCTGCGTACGATCAAGTACGTGATCACGCTCGACACCGATACGCAGCTGCCGCGCGACGCGGCGCGCGAATTCATCGCCACCATGATGCACCCGCTGAACCGTCCCGTGCTCGACGCGGCCGGCACGCGCGTGGTGGCCGGCTACGGCATCCTGCAGCCGCGCGTGGCCGTGGCCCTGCCCAGCGCGAACGCGTCGCGCTACGAGCTGCTGTGCGGCGGCGAACCGGGCATCGACCCGTACACGCGCACCGTGTCCGACCTGTACCAGGACGTGTTTTATGAAGGCTCGTTCATCGGCAAGGGCATCTATGACCTCGACATGTTCGAGCGCGTGCTGGGCCAGCGCCTGCCCGACAATAAAATCCTCAGCCACGATTTGCTGGAAGGCTGTTATTTGCGCGCCGGCCTGCTCAGCGACTCGCAGCTGTATGAAGAATATCCGGCCCGCTACGACGCCGACGTCAGCCGCCGCCAGCGCTGGATCCGCGGCGACTGGCAGCTGATCGGCTGGCTGCTGGGCCGGGTGCCGGGCCGCGCCGGCAAGCGCGAACGCAATCCTTTGTCGATGCTGTCGCGGTGGAAGCTGTTCGACAACCTGCGCCGCAGCGTCGTGGCGCCGGCCACCACCGTGTCCCTGTTGCTGGTGTGGGGTTTCCTGCCGCACGTGGCCTTCTGGAGCGCGGCCGTGCTGGCCATCATCTTCCTGCCGCCCGTGTTTTCGGCCCTGTACGATCTGCTGCGCAAACCGCGCGACACCCTGTGGCGTCAGCATCTGGCCGCGTTCGAACGGCGCTGCGGCGTGCAGTTTTCGCACGCCATGCTGACCCTCGTCTTCCTGCCGTATGAAGCGTGGATCAGCCTGGACGCCATCGCGCGCACGCTGTGGCGCCTCGGTGTGTCGCACAAGCATTTGCTCGACTGGCGCGCCTCGAACCTGCACAGCTCTTCCGGCAGTCAAGCCGACAGCTGGCGCGCCATGTGGTGCTCGCCCGCGCTGGCGCTGGCCACCTTCGGCGCCTTGCTCTACTGGCGCCCGGCCGCCTTGCCGGCCGCCGCCGTGGTACTGCTGCTGTGGCTGGCCGCGCCCGCCATCGCCTGGTGGATCAGCCGCCCCATCGAGCGGGCCGTGGCGCGCCTGTCGGCCGAGCAGGGGCGTTTCCTGCATGGCGTGGCGCGCAAGACCTGGGCGTATTTCGATACCTTCGTCGGGCCGGACGACCACTGGCTGCCGCCCGATAACATGCAGGAACACCCGAACCTCGTGGTAGCGCACCGCACCTCGCCGACGAATATCGGCCTGGCGCTGCTGGCCAACCTGACGGCCTACGATTTCGGCTATGTGACCCTGGGCCAGTTGATCGAGCGCAGCCGCGCCACCCTGCACAGCATGGGCGAGCTGGAACGCTTCCAGGGCCACTTCTATAACTGGTACGACACGCAAACGCTCAAGGCGTTGCAGCCGATGTACATCTCGACGGTCGACAGCGGCAACCTGGCCGGCCATCTGCTGACCTTGCAGCCGGGACTGGTGGAACTGTACGACGCTCCCATCATCGGCGCGCAGGTGGTGCAGGGCATCCGCACGACGGCGCAGGTGCTGCAGGAATTCATCGCCGCCGAAGGCGAGGGCAAGGCCATGCGCGAGAGCATGAGCCTGCTGCAGGCACCCGCCGCGCCCGCCACCCTGGCCGAATGGCATGCTTATCTCGCCGCCGCGAATGGCGCGGCCGATGCGCTGCTGTCGCTGACCCTGCAAAGCGAGGATGGCGAGCTGTCCATGTGGACGGGCGCGCTGGCGCGCCAGTGCCGCGCGGCGCTGGCCGAGTTGCTGCAACTGGCGCCGTGGGCGGCGCAGGCGGGTGTTGATCCTGCTTGGCTGCGCATGCCGACCCTGCGCGAACTGGCCAACCTGGAGGTGCCCGAAGACACGCCATCCGAGCTGGCCGCTTTGCTGGCGCAGGGCCGCGAACAGGCGGGCCGCCACATGCGCGACATCGCCCACGCGGCGGGCCAGGCGCGCGACTTCGCGCAGATCGAATACGGCTTCCTGTACAACCCGTCGACCAAGCTGCTGGCCATCGGCTACAACGTCAGCGAACGGCGCCTGGACCCCAGCTACTACGATTTATTGGCTTCCGAAGTGCGCCTGGCCAGCTTCATCGCCATCGCCCAGGGGCAGCTGCCGCAGGAGCACTGGTTCGCCCTGGGCCGCCAGCTGTGCATGGTGGCCGGCCAGCCCGTGCTGCTGTCGTGGAGCGGTTCGATGTTCGAGTACCTGATGCCGCTCCTGGTGATGCCGAACTACCCGAATACCCTGCTCGACCAGACCTACCACTCCGTCATCGAAGCGCAGATCGACTATGGCCGCCAGCGCGACGTGCCGTGGGGGATTTCCGAGTCCGGCTATAACACGGTCGACGCCAGCCTGAATTACCAGTACCGCGCCTTTGGCGTGCCGGGCCTGGGCCTGAAGAGGGGCCTGGCCGACGATCTGGTGGTGGCGCCGTATGCCAGCATGATGGGCTTGATGGTGCAGCCGGAAGCGTCGTGCCAGAACCTGCAGCGCATGCAGGCGGCCGGCTACATGGGCCGCTACGGCTTTTTTGAAGCGATCGATTTCACCACCGCGCGCCTGCCGCGCGGGCAGGGCAGCGCCATCATCCGCTCCTTCATGGTGCACCACCAGGGCATGGGCTTTTTGGCCCTCAGCTACCTGCTGCACGACCGCCCGATGCAGCGCCGTTTCGAATCCGATCCGCTGCTGCAATCGGCCTTGCTGGTGCTGCAGGAACGCACGCCGCAGGCCGGCGCGTTTTACTCGAACACGGCCGAACTGGCGGTGCTGCGCAGCGGCGCGCCCGAGCAGGCCATGCCGATGCGCATCCTTACGCAGGCCAACAGCGCCGTGCCCGAAACGCAGCTGCTGTCGAATGGCCGCTACCACGTCATGGTGAGCAATGCGGGCGGCAGCTACAGCCGCTGGAAAGACCTGTCCGTGACGCGCTGGCGCGAAGACAGCACGCGCGACAACTGGGGCAATTTCTGCTACCTGCGCGACCTCGACGACGGTGAGGTCTGGTCCACCATGTACCAGCCGACCCTGGCCGAACCGAAGAAATACGAAGTGATTTTTTCGGAAGGGCGGGCCGAGTTCCGTCGGGCCGACCATGGCCTCGACCTGTACACGGAAATCGTCGTCTCGCCCGAGGACGACATCGAAATCCGCCGCACGCGCATCAGCAATAATTCGAACCGCCAGCGGCGCATCGAGATCACCAGCTTTGCCGAAGTGGTGATGGCGCCGGCGGCGGCCGACGCGGCCCATCCCGCGTTCAGCAAGCTGTTCGTGCAGACGGAAATCCTCGCGCATGAAAAGGCGATCCTGTGCACGCGCCGGCCCCGCTCGAAAGACGAGCAGATGCCGTGGCTGCTGCATGTGATGACCGTGCACGATATCGAGCGCTACGAAGTGTCGTTCGAGACGGACCGCGCGCGCTTCATCGGCCGCGGCAACACGGCGCAACTGCCGCAGGCGCTGCAGGACGACGGGCCGCTCAGCGGCGGCCACGGCTCCGTGCTCGACCCCATCGTGGCCATCCGCTACGTCATCACGCTCGAACCCGACCAGGCCGTCACCGTCGACAGCGTCACCGGCATGGTGGAGCAGCGCGAGGCGGCGCTGCACCTGATCGACAAATACCAGGACCGCCATCTGGCCGACCGCGTCTTCGAACTGGCCTGGACGCACAGCCAGGTGGTGCTGCGCCAGTTGAACGCCAGCGAAGCGGACGCGCAGCTGTATGCGCGCCTGGCCAACGCCGTGATCTACCCGAATGCGGCCCTGCGCGCCGAAGCGAGCATCCTGATCAAGAACCAGCGCGGCCAGTCCGGCCTGTGGGCGTATGCGATATCCGGCGACCTGCCCATCGTGCTGCTGCAGATACGCGACGCGGCCAATATCGAACTGGCGCGCCAGATGGTGCAGGCGCATGCCTATTGGCGCCTGAAAGGATTGATCGTCGACCTGGTGATCTGGTACGAAGAGCAGTCGGGCTACCGCCAGCTGCTGCACGACCAGATCATGGGCTTGATCGCCTCGGGCATCGATGCGCAGGCGATCGACCGCCCGGGCGGCATCTTCGTGCGCCTGGCCGAGCAGATCGCCAATGAAGACCGCATCTTGCTGCAATCGGTGGCGCGCGCCATCATCAGCGATTTGCGCGGCACCCTGGCCGAACAGGTCAAGCGCCCGCCGAGCCCCGTGCTGCGCATGCCGCCGCTGCTGCAGGACCCTGCGCGCGACCATGTCGGCGTGCCGCACCGGGCGCCGCAGCGCGAGCTGATCCTGGAAAATGGCCTGGGCGGTTTCACGCCCGATGGGCGCGAATACGTGATCACCACGGCAGAAGGCAAGCAGACGCCGGCGCCGTGGTCGAACGTGCTGGCCAATGCGCAATTCGGCACGGTGGTGTCGGAGGCCGGGCAGGCATATACGTGGAGCGAGAATGCGCATGAATTCCGCCTCACGCCATGGCAGAACGACCCCGTGTCCGACCTGTCGGGCGAGGCGTTTTATGTGCGCGACGAGCAGAGCGGCCAGTTCTGGTCGCCCTCGTCCCTGCCCGCGCGCGGCAGCGGCGACTACGTGACGCGCCACGGTTTCGGCTACAGCATTTTTGAGCACAGCGAGGGCGGCATCGCCACCGAGTTGTGCACCTATGTGGCGCTCGATGCGGCCGTCAAATACTCGGTCATCAAGGTGCGCAACGACAGCGGCGTGCCGCGCCGCCTGTCCGTCACCGGTTACGTGGAATGGGTGATGGCCGACCTGCGCGCCAAGTCCGGCATGCATGTGGCTACCGAGGTCGATACGATCAGCGGCGCGCTGTTTGCGCGCAATAACTACAACACGGAGTTTTCGGGCCGCGTCGGCTTTTTCAATACGGACGCCAGCATCCGCTCGATTACCTGCGACCGCAATGAATTCATCGGCCGCAACGGCAGCTTGGCGCAGCCGGCGGCGCTGCGCCGCGTGCGCCTGTCCGGCAAGGCGGGCACGGGGCTGGACCAGTGTGCCGCCATCCAGGTGCCGTTCGAACTGCAGCCGGGACAGGAGCGCGAAATCGTCTTCCTGCTCGGCGTGGGCGGGCGCCGCAATGCCGACGCCAGCACCATGGTGCAGCGCCATGCGGGCAAGGAAGCGGCCCGCATGGCGCTCGACGCGGTACGCGCGCACTGGGAAAGCACCCTGGGCGCCGTGCGCATCGAGACGCCCGACCCGTCGCTCGACGTGATCGCCAATGGCTGGCTGATGTACCAGACCATCGCCTGCCGTCTGTGGGCGCGCAGCGGCTATTACCAGTCGGGCGGCGCCTACGGTTTCCGCGACCAGTTGCAAGACGCGATGGCGATGATCCACACGGCACCGCAATTGCTGCGCAAGCACTTGCTGCTGTGCGCGGCGCACCAGTTTGTCGAAGGCGACGTGCAGCACTGGTGGCATCCGCCGTCGGACCGGGGCGTGCGCACGCACTGCTCCGACGATTACCTGTGGCTGCCGCTGGCCGCCTGCCGCTATGTGATCGCCACGGGCGACGTCAACGTGCTGTCGGAAGTGGCGCCCTTCATCGAGGGACGGGCCGTCAAGCCGGAAGAGGATTCCTACTATGACTTGCCCGTGCGCTCGGGCGAGTCGGCCGACCTGTACGAGCATTGCGTGCGGGCCATCCGCCATGGCTTGCGCATGGGCGTGCACGGCTTGCCGCTGATCGGTTCCTGCGACTGGAACGACGGCATGGACAAGGTGGGCGAACACGGCAAGGGCGAGAGCGTCTGGCTGGCCTTCTTCCTGTACGAAGTGCTGCAGCGTTTCGCCGAGGTGGCCATGCTGCGCGGCGACGCCGCGTTCGCCCAGTTCTGCCGCGACGAAGCCGTGAAACTGGCGGCCAACGTCGAGGAACATGCTTGGGATGGCGAGTGGTACCGGCGCGCGTATTTCGACGACGGCACGCCATTGGGTTCGCACACGAACGAGGAATGCCAGATCGATTCGATTTCGCAAAGCTGGGGCGTGCTGTCGGGCGCCGCCAACAAGGAGCGGGTCGCCGGCGCCATGCGCCAGGTCGACGCGCGCCTCGTGCGCCGCGATTCCGGCGTGATCCAGCTGCTCGACCCGCCGTTCGACAAGGCCGACCTCAATCCCGGCTACATCCGCGGCTATGTGCCGGGCGTGCGCGAAAACGGCGGCCAGTACACGCATGCTGCCATCTGGACGGCGATGGCGTTTGCCCGCATGGGCGATGGCGAAAAGGCGTGGGAGCTGCTGCGCATGATCAATCCCGTGCGCCATGGCGTCGACGCGCAGGCGGTGGCGCGCTACAAGGTGGAACCGTACGTGGTGACGGCCGACGTGTATGCCGTGGCGCCGCACGTGGGACGCGGCGGCTGGAGCTGGTACACGGGATCGTCGGGCTGGCTGTACCGCCTGATCGTCGAATCCCTGCTCGGCTTGACGCGCGAAGCGAACGTGCTGCGTCTGGCGCCGTCCATGCCGGCCGAATGGGACAGCTTCAAGCTGCACTACCGTTTCGGCGCCAGCAACTATGCCATCACGGTGGAGCAGGCGCAGGGGCGGCCCGCGGGGCTGTCGCTCGATGGCGTGGCGCAGGGTGGCAACAGCATCGCCCTGCGCGACGAGGGCCGCGAGTATGCGGTGCTACTGCTGCTCTAGTTTTGCCACTTCTCGTGTTCGGGGCGGCGCCGGCCAGCCAGCAGGATCAGGCCGGCGCCAAATAGCAGCAAATCGCGCGTGCGCACTTCGGGCGCGGATGGTGTCGCCGTCTGGTGGTGACGCAAGGGGGCCGCCATGGCGGCGGCAGGCTGGCTGGCGCAAGCGGCCAGGCACAGCGCCGCCACGTTTCTATTCAACTGCATATATTCCTCAAGAAAGCGCGCTGACCGTTCCGGATCGGCGCGCCGGTATTCATGCCGCCGATATTGTAATTATGAGCATGAATATTGTAAATGGGAAATTATACAGGGTTGTCTCAAAATCCCAGGGCGGCGCCCGCGCCCAGCAGGGTGGCCACGCCCAGCACGGCAAAGACCAGGGCCGCGATACCATGCACGAGGCGCAGCGGGACGCGGTTGGCGATCCTGTCGCCCAGGTAGACGGCCGGCACGTTGGCCAGCATCATGCCGAAGGTGGTGCCCAGCACGACGGAAACGATATCGTGGTAGCGCGCCGCCAGCGCCACCGTCGCCACCTGCGTCTTGTCTCCCATTTCCGCCATGAAGAAGGCGATCAGGGTGGTCAGGAAGACGCCGTATTTGGCCAGCTTGGTCTCGTCTTCATCGAGCTTGTCGGGGATCAGGGTCCAGGCGGCCATGGCCAAAAAGGAGACGCCCAGCACCCAGCGCAGCACGTCCGGGCCCAGCATGCTGGTGATCCAGGCGCCGACGGCGGCGGCGAACGCGTGGTTGGCGACGGTGGCGACGAAAATGGCCAGCACGATGGGCAAAGGCTTGCGGAATTTGGCGGCCAGCAGAAAGGCCAGCAGTTGGGTTTTGTCGCCGATTTCAGCGAGACCGACGATGCCGGTGGAGATGAGGAATGCTTCCATGAGATTGCAAGAGGTACGCGGGCCGGACGAATTAACCAATGATCCACGGGCGACTCCGGCCCATGCGGCCGCCCTGGATCAATGGTCTCGTCAAGTTTTGCAACCACCTGCACCATGGCCTGCGGGCCAATCATGTTGATACAGGTTCCCGCGGCAGGACCGCGGGACGACTACTCCCCAATGTTCGAGGCGCATCATACGCCTATGCCTGTTTCTGCGCCAGTGCCGCCGGCCCCGGGCGCCGTGCTGCGTGTGGAACTTCCACAACAATGATCGATTGCAAACAGACTCGACTTAGAATGCAGTTCTGTCCACGACTCCCAGATGGAATGCGCCATGCCGGTTCTTGTCCGCTTGCTTGCCCTGTGTTTGACCTTGTTTGCTCCCTTGACCGGCCTGTGCGCCGCCGCGCCCTTCGACGACAAGTTCCGCCAGCTGGAAGAACTGCTGCCCACGCCGAACAGCTACCGCACGGCGTCCGGCGCGCCGGGCCACGCCTACTGGCAGCAGCGCGCCGATTACGTGATCCGCGCCACGCTTGATGAAGTGCGCCGCGCCATCACGGCCAGCGAACAGATCACCTATCACAACCGTTCGCCCGACAGCCTCGCGTATCTGTGGCTGCAGCTGGACCAGAATGGCTTGCGCCAGGATGCCGACCAGCGCCGCGTATTGAGCGCGCCGTCGCGCCAGGCCTGGCTGAGCGGTAACGAAGACGAAGCGCTGAAATTCGAGGACTTGCGCGCCATCCATGCGGGGCGCGAATTTGACGGCGGCTTCAAGCTGACCGCCGTGAAAGCGGCCAGCGGCAAGCCGCTGCCGTATGTGGTCAACCAGACCATGCTGCGCATCGATCTGCCGGTGGCGCTGGCGCCCGGCCAGAGCGTCACGTTCAACATCGACTGGTCGTACCGGATCAATGACCAGAAGGTGCTCGTCGAGCGCTCCGGCTACGAGTATTTTGAAGACGACAAGAACACGATTTTCCAGATCGCGCAGTGGTTTCCCCGCATGGCCGCGTATTACGACGCCGTCGGCTGGCAGCACAAGCAATTTCTCGGCTCCGGGGAATTCACGCTCGAGTTTGGCGACTACGAGCTGTACCTGACCGTGCCGGCCGACCATGTGGTGGCCGCCACGGGCGAGCTGCAAAACCCTGGCGCCGTATTGAGCGCGGCGCAGCGCGAGCGCCTGGCGCGGGCGAAAAACAGCGCTACGCCGCTGCTGGTGATCACGCCCGCCGAGGCGCTGGCGGCGGAAAAGGGCAAGCCGGCGGGCATGAAAACCTGGCACTTCAAGGCGGCCAACGTGCGCGACGTGGCGTGGGCCTCGAGCCGCAAGTTCATCTGGGATGCGCAGGGGCTCGACAGCGGCGGCAAGCGCGTGATGGCCATGTCCTACTATCCGAACGAGGGCAATCCGCTGTGGCAGCAGTACAGCACGCGCGCCGTCGTGCATGCGATCGAGCAGTACAACAAATACAGTTTCGACTATCCGTATCCGAACGCGATTTCCGTCAATGGCGCCGTGGGCGGCATGGAGTATCCGATGATTGCGTTCAATGGCGGGCGCCCCGTGAAGGACAAGAAGACGGGGGAACTCACGTATTCGAAGACGGCCAAATATGACCTGATCGGCGTGATCATCCATGAAGTGGGGCACAATTATTTCCCCATGATCGTCAATTCGGACGAGCGCCAGTGGACGTGGATGGACGAGGGCCTCAACTCCTTCCTGCAGTACCTGGCCGAGCAGGCGTGGGAAGAGCATTTCCCCTCCTGGAATGGCGAGCCGCGCAAGATCGTCGACTACATGCGCAGCCAGAACCAGGTGCCCATCATGACCAATTCCGAGTCCTTGCTGCAGTTCACGGCGAACGCCTACGACAAGCCGGCCACGGCGCTCAACATCCTGCGCGAAACCATCCTCGGGCGCGAGCTGTTCGACTTCGCCTTCAAGCAGTACGCCTTGCGCTGGAAGTTCAAGCGCCCGACGCCGGCCGACTTTTTCCGCACCATGGAAGACGCTTCCGGCACGGACCTGGACTGGTTCTGGCGCGGCTGGTTCTATACCACCGATGCGGTCGACATCAGCATCGACGGCATCAGCGAATACGGCGTGAGCTCGAAGAATCCGGAAGTCGAGAAAGCGTGGAAGAAGGCGCAGAAGGACGCGCAGCCCATCTCGATCTCGGACCAGCGCAACAAGGCGCTGCCGAAGAAGGTGGATGCCGATCCCGCGTTGAAGGATTTCTATAACCGGCACGATGAATTCACGGTCACCAACAAGGACCGCAACAGCTATGCGGAAGAGCAGGAAACGCTGGAGCCGTGGGAGAAAAAGCTGCTGGAACAGCGCAACATGGGCAAGCATCTGTACCTGGTCGACTTTTCGAATCTCGGCGGCCTGGTGATGCCGCTGATCCTGGAAATCGAACTGAAAAGCGGCAAGAAAATCATCGAGCGGGTACCGGCCGAAGTGTGGCGCTACGCGCCGCACAAGATCAGCAAGGTGATCATCACGGACGAGCCGATGGTGGGCCTGGTGCAGGACCCGTACTGGGAGACGGCCGACATCGACACGAGCAACAATAGCTGGCCGCGAAAAATCACGCCGTCGCGCCTGGAGCTGTTCAAGCAGGACCGCGACAAGCATAACCTGATGAAGGATTTGAATACACCGCTAAAGGCGCCCGAGGCCAAGCCGCAAGCCAGGGCAGAAGCAAAATAGGAAAACAGCGCCGGCCGGTCCGGCGCTTTTTTCTGCCGGCCCGCGCCGGAAGTGCTATTCTGCGCGACGCCCCGGCGCACACGGACCGGGGCTTTCGCAAATCATTCAAAAGACGACCATGCAAACTTTGACCTTCCTGCGCGCGCTGGGCTGTGCGCTATTTTGCCAGCTAACGCTGGCTGCGCACGCCGATCCCCTCAGCTATGCGCGCTACGACCAGGTGCGCACGCGCGACCTGCAGCTGGACCTGAAAGCCGACTTCAAGCAAAAGACGCTCTCCGGCTATGCCGAGCTGTCCTTGAACTGGATCGATCCGGCGGCGCGCACCCTGGTGCTCGATACGCGCGATCTGTCGATCGCCAAGGTGCAGGTACAGGACAAGCGCGGCGCCTGGCAGATGGCGCCGTACCAGCTGGACAAGGCCGACCCGGAAAAGGGCCAGGCGCTGCGCATCACGACCAGGGGCCAGCCGGGCAAGGTGCGCGTCTACTATCACACGGCGCCGAACGCCATCGCGCTGCAGTGGCTCACGCCGCAGCAGACGATGTCGGGCAAGCTGCCGTTCATGTTCAGCCAGTCGCAAAGCATCAACGCCCGCTCGTGGGTGCCGTCGCAGGATACGCCGGCCGTGCGCTTTACGTATAGCGCGCGCATCGAGGCACCAAGCGGCATGCGCGTCGTGATGAGCGCCGAGAACGACGAAAAGGCGACCGGCAAGGGCGGCTGGAAATTCAGGATGCCGCAGCCGATTCCCTCGTACCTGCTGGCCATCGCCATCGGCGAACTGGAAGTGCGTAAACTCGGTCCCCGTTCCGCCGTGTATGCGGAACCGCCGCGCATCAAGGCGGCCGAGTACGAGCTGGCCGATACGGAAAAGATGATCCAGGCAGCCGAGGCGCTGTACGGCCCGTATGGCTGGGGGCGCTACGACATGATCGTGCTGCCGCCGTCGTTTCCCTACGGCGGCATGGAAAACCCGCGCCTGACCTTCCTCACGCCGACCATGATTGCGGGCGACCGCAGCCTGGTCGACCTGATCGCGCATGAACTGGCCCACTCGTGGTCGGGCAACCTGGTCACCAACGCCTCGTGGAAGCACATGTGGCTCAACGAAGGCTTCACCACCTACGTCACGACGCGCATCGTCGAGCAGCTGTATGGCAGCGACGTGGCGCAGATGGGCGTGCAGGTCGACCAGGAAGAACTGGCCGCGTCGATCAAGGAGTTGCCGGCGGCGAAAACGGCGCTGATCACGCGCGACGCCGATGCCAACCCGGCGGAAACGTACACGGACGACGGCATCATCTACCCGAAAGGCGCCTGGTTCCTGGCCACCATGGAGCGCCGCGCCGGCCGCGCCGTGTTCGACCCCTTCCTGCGCGGCTGGTTCGACCAGCATGCGTTCCAGAGCGTGACGACGGAGCAGTTCATCGCCTACTTGCGCAAGAACCTGCTGGCACAGCATCCGGACGTGATGCCGCAAGCGGAACTCGAGGAATGGCTGTATGGCACGGGCGTGCCGGCCAGCGCGCAGCGCGTCGTCTCGCCGCGCCTGGCGCTGCTCGACCAGCACCGCGACGCCTGGCTCAAGGGTGAGCTGTCCACCAGGGATCTGGGCATGGACAAGTGGATCGCCATCGAATCGATGCACTTCCTGAACGACAACAACAACAAGGCCAGCGCGGCGCAATTGCGAGAGCTGGACCAGGTCTACGGCGTGGGCAAGAGCGGCAACAATGAAGTGGCCTACCGCTTCTACCTGGCCTCCGTGAACGCCGGCTACGACGTGCGCCAGCCCTTGCAGGCATTCCTGCTGAGCGTGGGCCGCCAGAAGTTCGTCGTGCCCCTGTACAGCGCCTTGATGAAGACGCCGCAAGGCCATGCCTGGGCCAAGGACGTGTATGCGCAGGCGCGCGAACGCTACCACCCGGTGACGCAGGAAAGCGTCGATAAATTGATGGCCGCGCAAGCGCATTGAATCTTCTTTGGATAACCTGACCATGCATACCATGAACCGCCTCGCCGCCGCCATCGTGCTGGCGTTTTCCGGCATCGCCGTGCCGGCGCTGGCATTTGACGCCGCCCCCGTCGTTGCCGCTGCGCCCGCGCCCGCGCCGGCCTTTGATCTTGAGCGCGACGTCGCCACCGCCCTGAAAGTGTTCGACGTGCCCGGCATGGCGATCGCCATCGTCAAGGATGGCAAAGTCGTCACCGCCAGGGGTTTTGGCGTGCGCAAGCTGGGCGAACCGGCCGCCGTCGATGCGCAGACCGTGTTCGAGGTGGCATCGAACTCGAAGGGTTTTACGGCAGCCGCGCTGGCCATGCTGGTCGACGAGGGCAAGCTGGCCTGGGACGATCCCGTCACCAAGCATCTGCCCGGCTTCCAGATGCACGATTCCTACGTCACGGGCGCCATGACCATCCGCGATTTGCTGACGCACCGCAGCGGCCTGGGGCTGGGTGCCGGCGACTTGCTGTGGTGGCCCACCACCACGTTCAGCACCGACGAGATCATCGAGAAGCTGCGCTACATCCGTCCGGCCACGAGTTTTCGCAACAGCTATGCCTACGATAACCTGCTGTACATCGTGGCCGGCAAGATCATCGCCGACAAGGCGGGAAAAAGCTGGGGCGAGGCCATGCATGAGCGCATCCTGGCGCCGCTGGGCATGACGGGCACCACCACCAGCCTGGCCGAGAATGCGGGCAATCCCGATGTCGCCAGTGCGCACAGCAAGATCGACGGCAAGATCGCCGCCGTCAAGTCGATGCCCGTGCCGAACGCCGTGGGCGCCGTCGGCATCAACACGAATGCGGAAGATATCGCCAAGTGGATGATGGTGCTGCTCGACGGCGGCAAGATCGCCGGCGTGCAGGGCAAGGACGGCAAGGAAGCGCGCCTGTTCAGTGAAAAGCAGGGCCGCGAAATGTGGACGGCGCAAACGCCGATCAAGATCCCCGAGCCGAAACCGGCATTGGCCGCGACGAAACCGAACTTCAGCGCGTATGGCCTGGGCTTCCAGCTGCGCGACTACAAGGGCATGAAGGTCGCCATGCACGGCGGCGCGCTGCAGGGATTCTATTCGCGCGTGGTGATGGTGCCGGAAGCGAAATTGGGCGTGGCCATCCTCACCAATGCGGAAAATGGCGGTTCGATGACGGCGCTGCAATGGCGCATCCTCGACCATTACCTGCAGGCGGCGCCGTCGGACTGGCTGGCGCTGGTGGCCAAGGTGGAGCAGGACCAGCATGCGGAAGAAGTGAAAAAGCAGGGCAAGGCGTCGAGCGCGCGCGCGGCGAAATCGCAGCCATCGCTGCCGCTGGCGGCGTATGACGGCGAGTATGAAGACGCCTGGTACGGCAAGGTCGTGATCAAGCCGGAAGGGAAAAAACATATCCTCAGTTTTACGCGCACGCCGGACCTGACTGGCGAGCTGGAACACTGGCAGCACGACACCTTCATCGTGCGCTGGAAAGAGCGCAATTTCAACGCCGACGCCTACGTGACGTTTTCGCTCAATCCCGACGGCAGCATCGACCGGGTGAAGATGGCGCCCGTGTCGGCCGAGACGGATTTCAGCTACGACTTCCAGGACCTGAGCCTGGTGCCGGTGAAGCCGAAGGAAGCGAAGAAATAAAGGGTCGATACCAAAACCGCAGCCTGTGCCGCGGTTTTTTTTCGCCCGTTGCCATGCAAATGCGCGGCGCAAGGGCGGCGGGCCGGTTTTTATTCCATGAAATGGGGCGAAAAATAAACGTTATCTTGATTTGTGGTTTGCGTATTTACCAACTTTTCAAGGTGCTACTATTTCCATGCGCCCTATGCTTGGAGACCGATGCGTGCGGGCGGCTGGCGCTTGTGCCATGTTTTTTATAACGACTCAACTCTTGGGAATGGGATAAAAATGATCAATGTGAAAAAAGCCGTATTTGTCTTTTGCGCCGCCGTCGGTTTTGCCGGCGCCGTCAGTTCTTCGGCGTATGCCCTGCCGTCGCGCGAAACCTGCGAGGAAGCCTACACCGCGTGCGTGGTGGACGGCGATGCCGGCTCCTGCACCCTGGTCAAGCGCCTGTGCGGCGTGTACGGCATCCACCTGTAGGCGGCAGGTAAATCCGCGCTCGGGCGGCGCGCCGGATTGGCACGCCGCCGTTGGATTGACTATGGCTTGACGAACTTCAAGGTCATGCGGTCGCTCTCGCCGATGGCCGTGTACCTGGCCCGGTCCGCATCCTTGTTGGCGTAGGTGGGCGGCAGCGCCCAGACGCCGCCCTGGTGGTCCGCCGTGTCTTTCGGATTGGCGTTGATGTCCGACTTGGCCGCCAGCTTGAAGCCCGCGCTCTCGGCCAGCTTGATCACATACGCTTCGTGCATGTAGCCGCTGCTGGCCGTGGCGTCCTGCGCCTTGTTCGCGGGCAGGCGATGCTCGACGACGCCGAAGACGCCGCCCGGTTTCAGGCTGTCATACACTTCCTTGAACAGGGTCTGCATGCCCGCTTCGCCGATCGGTATCCAGTTGTGGATATTGCGGAAGGTGAGCACCATGTCGGCCGTGCCCTTGGGCGCGATGCGGTAGGTGGTGGGCGGTGCGAAGGCGCCGATTTCCACCTTGCCGAAGGCGGCCGGATTGGCGTCGAGTTTTTGCTGGAAGCGCGCCGCGCCGCGGCGGGCGCCTTCGCTGGCCGATTGCGGGTCGTTGCCGGCGGCGATCAGCTTGCCATTGTCGCGCAGGTAGGGCGCCAGGATCTCCGTGTACCAGCCGCCGCCGGGCGCCAGTTCCACCACCGTCATGGTCGGCTTGATGCCGAAGAACGTCAGCGTTTCATACGGGTGGCGGGCGCTGTCGCGCAGCGCATTGGCCGGCGTGCGCGCACTGCCGGCGATGGCCGCCTTCAGGGCCGCGTCGCCCGTGTCGGCGGCCAGCGCCGCGCCGCTGCCGCCACAGGCCAGCATGACCGTCAGGGCCGCGGCCAGGGATACTCGCTTCATCATCATATGCTCCATGCGTGATTGGATCGGTTGGTGAATTGGTGGCGATCGCCATCAACGCCGATCATCGGTCAAGCACGCTGGCCGGTCAAGCGGATTCCGTACCCCATGCGGCGGCATACGCGGGCATGTCGCTGGTGTTGAGCGCATCGGCAATGGCCGCGCCACGGCCGTGCATAAACGGCAGTTCGCCTGTCCAGACGGCATGCGCCATGTCGTCCGCGTCGTCGAGCGGGCCGCCCTGGCGCTGCTTGACGGCATATTCGTCGAGCGCGATGCGCAGCACGGTGGTGGCCGCGTATTCCTTGGCGCTGCCGCCGCGCACGTGCGCCAGGCGTCCCGGCACCAGCTTTTCCATCAGCGCATCCATCGCCGCATGCTGCCGGCCGATATCGCTTACTTTTTCAAACTGCCCGTACACCATCGCCGAACGGTAGTTCATCGTGTGGTTGAAGGCGGAGCGCGCCAGCACCAGGCCGTCGAGATGGGTGATGGTCACGCAGACGTCGCTCTCTTGCAGGCGCTTGAGCATGCGGCTGCCGTTCGAGCCATGGATGTACAGGTGACCCTCGATGCGCCAGCAGGCGGTCGGGATGCAATGGCTGCCCTTGTCGTCTTGGAAGGCGATATGGCACAGGTAGGCGGCATCGACGATGGCGTACAGGGCGGCTTGCTCGTAGCTGGCAAGTTCGGCGACGCGGCGCACGCGGGTACGGGGGCTGGGAGGCAGGGCGGTAGCGGTCATGGCGGGAATCCGGTTGGTTGAAGAAGCAGGCCGCACTATAATCGGCATCTGGCCCTGAAAAAAGATCCAGAGCCGATAAATAATATAGAGCCACGATGAAAGGGGCGCATGGATTTCGCTTTGCTGCTGGGCGCGTTCGAGCGCACGCACCGCGAGCAGGGCTGGCCGCGCCAGCGCCTGCTGCATGAATGCCTGCGCGCCGCCATCCGCAGCGGCCAGCTGGCGCCGGGCACGCGCCTGGCCGCCACGCGCGTGCTGGCGGCCGAACTGGGCGTGGCGCGCAATACCGTGCTGTATGCCTACGAGCAGCTGGCCAGCGAAGGGTTTGTCTTGCCGGACCGGCGCGGTACCGTCGTCGCCGGCGGCACCGGCATGCCGGTGACGTCGCCAGTGAGCGGCGGCCAGGATGGCTTGTCGCGCCGCGCCCGGCATTTGCGCGGCGTGTCAGGACAGGATGCCAGCGCGGCGCTGGTGTTTCCCGCCGACGCCATGGGCGCGTTCGCGCCTGGGGTACCGGCGCTCGACGAATTTCCGCTGGCGCAGTGGCGGCGCATGCTGGACCGCGCGTGGCGCGCGCTGACGCCGCGCCAACTCAATTATGGCGACCCCGCCGGCGAGCCGCAGCTGCGCATGGCCATCGCCGACCATTTGCGCGCCGCGCGCGGCGTCGTCTGCGCTGCGGGCCAGGTGTTCATCACGGATGGCACGCAGAGCAGCCTCGATGTCTGCCTGCGCGCCTTTGCCGACCAGGGCGATAACTTGTGGATCGAGCATCCCGGCTATGGCGGCGCGCTGGCGGCGGGCCGTGGCGCCGGCTTGCAGGTGAGGGGCATCGCCGTCGACATCGATGGCATCGCGCCGACGGATGCGGACTGGCGCGATACGCCGCCGCGCCTGATCTACACGACGCCATCGCACCAGTATCCGACGGGCAGCGTGCTCAGTCCCGCGCGCCGCATGGCGCTGCTCGAACGCGCGCGCGCGGCCGGAGCGCTGATCATCGAAGACGATTACGACAGCGAGTTTCGCCATGGCGGACCGCCCCTGGCGGCCATGCAGGGACTGGTGACCGACGCGCCCGTCGTGTATCTGGGCACCTTCAGCAAGACCATGTTTCCCGCCTTGCGCATCGCCTTTATCGTCGTGCCGGCAGCGCTGGCCGGCGCTTTCGCGCAGATGCAGGCGCAGGGCGCCGCGCGCGGCCGCGTGGCCGAACAGCTGGCGCTGGCCGAATTCCTGCGCAGCGGCCTGTTTGCGCGCCACGTGCGCCGCATGCGCAGGCTGTACCGCCAGCGCCGCGACGCCTTGAGCGAGGCCTTGCAGCGCCATGCGTGTGCGGGCGCAGCCATCCATGGCGGCACGGCCGGCATGCACCTGGCGCTGCGTTTTCACGATAGCGCATGGGATGACCTGGCGCTGAGCCGCCGCGCCGCGCAGGACAGCATCGTGGCGCTGGCGCTGTCCGCGCATGGCACCGGCGAGGGACCAGGCTGGAACGGTTTCCTGCTCGGTTATGCGCAGGTGCCGGCCGAGAACATGGATGGCCTGGCGCGCCGCTTGGGCGCGCTGCTGCCGGCGTGATGCGGCGCTACCGCCTTACTGCTGATCCTGCATCCACTGCTTCAAGCCGTTGACCCAGTTCTTGGCGGGCAGGTTGAACTGTTTCTTGATGGTGGCGGCGCGTTCATATAGCTCGCTGAAGTCGAGCGATGGCGATTTTTTGAAGGCCAACACGACGATGTTTTCATCTTCCATTTCCGGCACCCAGACGACGGCGTCGAAGACCAGTTCCATCGCCTGCAAGTTCTTGTCGTAGTTGGGGAAGTCGCCGAAGACATTCGTGCACATGATGCCGTCGTCCGTCAGGCAGTCAAAGCAGGCCTGGTAGAACTCGGGCGTGTCGAGCACGGGGCCGCGAGCGTCTTCGTCGTACAGGTCCACTTGCAACGCGTCGACCGTGCCGTGGTTGGCCGGGTCGAGCACGAAGTCGAGCGCATTCATTTCGCGCACGTCGAGGCGAGCATCGTTCGGCGGCAGCGCGAACTGGGCGCCGCAGATGGCGATCACGTTCGGATTGAGTTCGATGGCCGTGACCGTGGCGTCGGGAAAGCGGCGGTAGCTGAACTTGGTCAGCGCGGCGCTGCCCAGACCCAGCTGCACGATGCGTTTGGGCTGCGTCTTGAACAGCATCCACATCATCATCATCTGCACGTACTCGAGCTCGATGGCGTCCGGTTTGTCCAGGCGCATGGCGCCCTGCACCCACTTGGTGCCCAGGTGCAGGTAGCGGATGCCGCGGTGTTCGGTGGTGGTGGCGGGCGGGTGGCCCGGGTGGCTGAAAGCGGTGTTGCTGGTGGAGATAAAGTCGGTCGTCATGGCGCCAGTTTAGCAGCCGCCAAAGAAAAAGACGCCGTGGCGTCTTTTGGTTAGAGCGCTCAAGATTGCTTGCGGCGTCGCGCCAGGAAGCCGAGTATGCCCAGGCCGGCCAGCAGCATGCCATAGGTTTCCGGTTCGGGAACGGGCGCCAGGTTCAGGTTGAAGACGCCGCCATAGCTGCCGCCCTTGGTATTGCCGATGACGGTGAGGACCAGCGGGCCGTTGAACAGGAGGCTTGTAGGCGCCAGGACTTCGCCCTGGGCATAGCCAAAGGGGGTGGGGCTGCCAAACCCCGTCAGGCCGATGCCATTCAGGTTGGCGCTGGTGAAGCTGATGGAAGAGCTGTCCGAACCCGTGACGGACAGGTTGGCCAGGAAGGCTTGCGCGGTTGAACCGAAGGTCGCGTTGGGCGTGAACGTGAACGTATCGGTGAAGTCGCCGAGCGGGCTGGGAACGGCGCTGAAGCCGCTGGTCCACAGATTGCCCGTGGTATTGACGAGGTTGACTGTGTAGGCGGTGGCGCTGGCGCTGCCAATGGAAGCAGCGCTCAGGACTGCCGCTGCGATGAGTGATTTTAATTTCATATTGATCCCCGCGAAAAAACGATTAATGTTTCAAAAAAACCGTACCGCGTTGATAAATTATCGCCGAGACTAGTCATTGTCAATTAGTTATTTTGATATCATTATGCAAACTCAAATAGCTTATTTCTAACACACGGGCATGGCGCCCGTGTGGTTGCAATATTTGACATGATAATTATCAATATTGCACTGAAAAATAATTGCGGGTGATGTGATTTAAAGATCGTTACACAAGGAACTAATTTCTGTCGAGTAAGGGAAGAATCAAGGTCACCGCCAGGCCGCCGTCCTCGCGGTTGGCCAGGGTGATGCGCCCGCCATGGGCTTCGGCGATTTCGCGCGCCAGGGCCAGGCCCAGTCCCGTGCCGCTGCGCTTGGTGGAATAAAACGGCACCAGCGCGTTTTCCAGCACGGCGCCGCTCATGCCCGGCCCGCGGTCGCTCACTTCGATGCGCAGCTGCCCTTGCGCCTGGCTGACGTGCAGGCCGATATGCTGGAGCTTGGAGCCGGACTCCAGCGCATTCTTGAGCAGGTTCAGCAGCGCCTGCTGCATTTGCGCCGCATCGAACACGGCAGCCTGCGCGGGAGGCGGACCGTCCAGCGTGAAGGCCGCTTGCGAGGCCAGGCTGTCGAGAAAGGGTTGCCATTCGCATGGCGCCAGGCGCGGCGCGGGCAGCTTGGCAAAACGCGCATAGCCGAGGATGAAGGTTTCCAGGTGGCGCGTGCGCTCTTCGATGGTGGCGAGGATTTGCGGCAGGCGTTCCGTCTGGCCGCGGCGCACCAGCTCGGCGCCGGAATGGGCCAGCGAGGCCAGCGGCGCCAGCGAGTTGTTGAGCTCATGGCTGATGACGCGGATGACCTTTTTCCAGGTTTGCACTTCCTGGCGCCGCAGCTCCAGCGTCAGCTGGCGCAGCAGCAGCAGTTCGTGCTTGCGCCCGTTCAGGCTGAAACTGCGCCGCGCCAGGTGGTACACCTCTTCCTGTTCCCCTTCGCCGCTGGTAAACAAGCCGTCGTTGCGGCGCGCCAGCGCTTCGGCCAGGGCCGGCGCCGCCTGCCGCACGATGTCAGCCAGATGATGCCCTTCGAGCCGGCGTCCGTGGTGCAGCAGCTGGCGCGCGGCCAGGTTGGCGTAGACGATGGCGCTATCCTCGGCCACCAGCAGCATGGCCACCGGCGTGTTTTGCACCATGGTGTCGAGCAGCAGTTCGCGCTGCACCAGGTCCAGGCGCTGCTTGCGCAGCACGTCGCCCAGCGCATTGTGGGCCGCCACCAGGTCGGCCAGTTCATCGTTCTGCGGCCAGCGCAGGCTGAAGCCGAAGTCGCCGTCCTGGTAGCTGGCGACCGTGCCGCTCAAGGCGCGAAACAGCGACAGCATCGCCTGCAGCTGCGCGCGGATGGTAATGACGGCGACCGGCAGCACGCACAGCAGGGTCCCGGCCAGCACCAGCAGCGGCTGGCCTGGCAAAAAATGCGCGAGCAGCAGGGCGATGACGATGCCCAGTACCAGCAAGGTGACGATCAGCGCCGTCCAGCGCGTGAGCAGGGAAAGACGCATGGGGCGGTCTGCCATCAGCCGCGCGCGATGCCCAGGCGCTCCATGCGCCGGTACAGGGCCTGGCGCGACAGTCCCAGTTCCTGCGCCGCCTGCGCCACCACGCCGTGCGCGCGCGCGAGCGCCGCGGTGACGCTGTCGCGGTCCGGTTCCACCGCGGCGGCATCCTGCGGCGCGCGCGGCGATGCCGCACCGGCCAGCGGCAAGCCCGTTTCCAGCGCGCCGATCACCGGGCCGGCCGTCAGCAGGCTGGCGCGCTGCATGACGTTTTTCAGTTCGCGCACATTGCCCGGCCAGCCGTGGGCCAGCAAGCTAGCCTGCGCCTGCGCGTCCAGCGTTTTTTCGCTGCCCAGGAAATGCCGCGCCAGCACGAGGATGTCCAGCGGACGCTGGGCCAGCGGCGGCAGCCGCAGTTCGATCACGTTCAGGCGGTAGAACAGGTCTTCGCGAAACGTGCCGGCCTTGATCATCGCGGGCAGGTCGGCATTGCTGGCGCTGATGACACGCACTTTCACTTGCCGCTCGCGGTTCGAGCCGAGGCGTTCGAAGCGCCCCGTTTCGAGCACGCGCAGCAGTTTCATTTGTCCGGCCAGCGGCAGGTTGCCGATCTCGTCGAGGAACAAGGTGCCGCCGTCGGCCGCGTCGAACTTGCCGTCGCGCGCCCGTGTGATGCCGGTATAGGCGCCGGCCTCGGCGCCGAACAGTTCCGCCTCGATCAGCTCCACGGGAACGGCGCCGCAATTGAGCACGACGAAGGGGCCGCCGGCGACCTGGGAATTGGCTTGCACGATGGCGGCGATGCGTTCCTTGCCGCTGCCGTTCGGCCCCGAAATGAGCACGGGCACGTCGGCGCGCGCCACCTGGCACGCCAGGTGCACGACTCTTTCAGTGGCCGGGTCTTGCCATACCATGCCGCGCAAGTCGAAGTCGTGTTCCAGAGCGTGGCGCTGGCGCTGCTCGGTCAGCACGCGCTGGCGCAGCGCGCGGTTGGCCTGTCCCAGTTCCAGCAGGTTCTGCACGCTGGCGATCAGGCGCCGGTCATCCCAGGGCTTGGCCAGGTAGTCGGCCGCGCCGGACTTGATCAGGTCGACGGCCGCGTCGAGCTGGGTCCATGCCGTCAGCAGGATCACGGGCAGGTCGGGGTAGCGCGCGCGGATGGCGTGGAACAGCGCGCTGCCTTCCTCGCCCGACGTGGTGTCGGCCGTGAAGTTCATGTCCTGCACCACCAGGTCGATGGCGTGGCGCTCGAGCAGGCGCAAGCCTTCCTCGGGCGAGGCGGCGCGCACGGCGTCGATCTCGTGCAGGGAAAACAGCACGTCGAGCGCGATGGCCACGGCGGCATTGTCGTCAATAATCAGTACGGTAGGCATGCGCGCAGCATATCACTCAGGTGCCGGCTCAGGTACTGCGGGTGGCAGTGGCCGGCGAAATGCTGGCCGCGCGCCATGCCGGGCCGTACACGGCGCCCAGGCCCAGCAGCCAGAACACGAGCGCGCCGGCCAGCAGGTAGCCGGGCGGCAGGCGCGCCATTTCCAGCTGGCTTACCAGCAGCTGGTTCAAGCCCAGGGCCAGCAGCACGCCGCACGCCACGCCGGCGCTGGTGATCATGAAATTCTCCGTCAGGAAGTAGCGCAGGATGTCGACGCGGCGGGCGCCCAATGCGCGCCGCACGCCGATCTGCTTTCTGCGCTGCGTCACCCACAGGCTGGCGATGCCGACGATGCCGCTGGCCGTCACCAGCAGCAGCAGGGTCGACACGGCGATCAGCATCCAGGACAGGCCCTGGTCGGCCCGGTAGCGTGACGTGCGGTGCTTTTCCAAGGTATCTGTGCGTACCAGCAGGCGCTCGCTGGTGGCGCTGCGGATGGCTTGCTCGGCCTCCTTCATCAGGCGGTCGCGCTGGCCCGGTTCGGCCCGCACGGCGTACAGCAGCGAGTCGCGCGAACCCGTCAGGCGCGCCGGCAGGATCAGCGAATGCTCGCCATGCGCGCTGACCTGGCCGACCTGTGTCTGCAACCGCTCCACCACGCCGATCACGCGCATTTCGTCGTCATCGTCGCCGGTGCCGTTGAACAGGGTCTTGCCGACAAAGCTGCTTTCGCCAGGCCAGATCTTTTGCGCTGCGGCGAGCGTCACGATGACCACCTTGGGAAAGGTCTCATCGACCTTTTCATCGATTTCCAGCACCTCGTCGGGATGGAAATCACGGCCTTCCACCAGCTTGAGGCCGTATGTCTTGACCAGCGAGTCAGGCGTGAAATACATCGACGTGGTGGCGCTGGCCGTGGGCTGTCCACGCTTGATGGAGACATTGGTGCTGCTGCCGGAACGCGACAGCACGGCCTGCGAGGTCTGCGCCACGGAGAGCACGCCGGGCAGGCTGCGCAGCAAGGCGGCCTGGCGTTTCTGGTCGGCCAGCTGGCGCTGGTGGCTGCCTTTGTCCATGCTTTGGATGTTGACATAAAAGATGTCGTTTTCAGCGGCCACGCCGGTGGGGCGGGCGGCGATCGCCTGGCGCAGGTTAACGATATGCAGGGCGTTGGCCAGGATGGCCAGGCTGATGGCGACCTGCACGGCGACGAGTACGGCACCGGTTTTGCTGCGCATCAGTGCCGACAGGATGGGGCGGATTTCCATGTTGAACCTCATTGCGGTACGGTGAATGTCATTGGGATTTGAGCTGTATCGCCGGCGTCACCTGGCAAGCGCGCCAGGTGGGCAGCAACCCCGCCAGCAGGGCGGCCAGCACGGAGACGGCAAACGTCAGCAGCAGCATCGGGATATCCATGTGCGCCACGGTGCTCAGTTCCTTCGATTGCGAACGTACGACGGCCAGCGCTGCATACGCCAACAGCAGGCCCAGCACGCCGCCGGCCAGGCCGATGACGCCCGTCTCGATCAGGAACTGGCGAAAGATGTCGCGCCGCGTGGCGCCCAGCGCACGGCGGATCCCCACTTCACTGGCGCGTACGGAAAACTTCGCCAGCAGCAGGCCGATGGTATTGACCAGGCATAGCAGCAGGAAGCCGAAGGCCAGCCAGGCCGCCAGCTTGTTGTCGTTGTCGACCACGTTCAGGAACACCATCCATTCCTTGACGTTGTACAGCGCGTTGGGCGCGTGGCGCGGCATGCGGCCCAGCTTGCGCTGCTCGGCAGCATAGCTGTCGAGATATGCCTGCAGCTCGCCACGCTGGCCCGCGTTTTCCATCTCGAACCAGAACTGCAGCCAGGTACAGTCCGACGCCAGGGTGCCCTGGAAGCCGGGGCCGCGTTCGACGCCGCTGCAGGCCATGCCGCCGTCATGCCGCGTTTCATGGCGGATGGCGCTGGCAAACGGAATGAAGAATTCATCTTCCGTGCCAAAGGCGCCCTTGCTGCCGATGATGCGGTGTATGCGCGGCACGGGATCCCAGTGATCGAGCACGCCGCTGACCAGATAGGACTGTCCCAGTACCGTCACGCGCCGGCCCACGGGATTGACCGTACCCAGCAGTCTTTCCGCCAGCGAACGGCTCAGCACGATGACGTCGGCGCCGCTGGCGTCATCGGCTTCGCTCCATGGCTGGCCATACAGGAAGGGGACTTCGAACATGGCGAAGAAATCGCGCGTGGGCGCCAGGCCCTGGGCCTGGAAGGCGCCGATATCCGTGCGTGCCGGCTCGACCGGGCCGGCCACGCCGTACATGACGGTGCGGCGCACGCCCATGTTGCTGGCCATGAAATTCTTCGCGTCGGTGTAAGCCAGCTGCGACTGGCCGAAGCTGGGCTTGGCGCCCGGCACATAACTTTTCAAGGGGACGACGTCGATCATCGGCACGAACAGGCGGTCGCTCTTGTGCGGCAGCGGGTCGCCCGACATGGCATGCAGGATGGTGACGGTCGACACGCTGGCGGCCACGCCGACGGCCAGGGTCAGCACCATCAGCGCGGTCAGGGCGCGGTTGCGGCGCAGGCTGCGCAGGCCCAGCGTGAAATAGTAGCGGAACATGGTCTCTCCTTACGCGGTCGCGGCGTGCTGCGGCCTGGCCGACAGCGAGGCGCCGTGCTGCACCAGGTCCGACACCTGGCCGTCGATGATGTGCACATTGCGCTGGCTGCGCAGCGCCAGTTCCGGATCGTGCGTGACCATCAGGATGGTGGTGCCTTGCGCGTTGATGTCTTCCAGCAGTTCCATCACGCCGCGCGCCATCTGCGTGTCCAGGTTGCCCGTCGGTTCATCGGCCAGCAGCAGCTTGGGCGACCCGGCCAGCGCGCGCGCGATTGCCACGCGCTGCTGCTGGCCGCCCGACAATTCGGCTGGATAGTGTTTCATGCGCGACGCCAGGCCCACCTTGGCCAGCGCGTCCTCGATGCGCTCCTTGCGCTCGGCGCGGTTGAAGCCCCGATAGCGCAGCGGCACGTCGACATTGTCGAACAGCGACAGGTCGGGAATCAGATTAAAACCCTGGAAGATAAAGCCCAGCTTTTCATTGCGCAGGCGCGAACGGGCATTGTCGTCCATGCCCCTGACGTTGACGCCGTCAAGGATGTATTCGCCGTCGGTGAATTCCTCGAGCAGGCCGGCGATGTTCAGAAAGCTCGTCTTGCCCGAGCCGGACGGCCCCGTGACGGTGACGAATTCACCTTGTTGCACATGGATGTCGAAGCCGCGCAGGGCGTGGGTTTCGATCATGTGGGTGCGGTAGACTTTGCTCAGGTTGTGCATGCGCAGCATGGCGGGGCCTCTTGTGGGAGTGAGATGAGTGAGATTCAGTTGAGCGAGACGCGTGCCGCGTTCTCGAAGTTTTCCGTGCCGGCGACGACCACCTTGTCGCCCAGCTTCAAGCCGTCGAGGATTTCCACGACCGCTACGCTGGTTGCGCCCAGTTTGATCGGCGTGCGCATCGCCACGCCATCGCGCACGACGTAGGCGAAACGGCCGCCTTCGGCTTCGACGAAGGAGCCGCGCGCCAGCATCAGTACACCCGGTTTTTCATCGATCAGCAGGCGCGCCGCCACGCGCTGGTTCTGGCGCAGGCCGGCCGGCTGCGCGCCGTCGAAACGCACGCGGGCCAGCACCTGGTTCTTCACCACTTCGGGCGACAGCGCCGACAGCTTGCCGGTTGCCTTGACTGCGCCCGTTTCGATCTCGGCGCGCATGCCCAGGCCCATGTCGGCCACATAGGTTTCCGGCACTTCGAGTTCGACTTCCAGCTGCGACAGGTCGACCAGCGTCATCAGCGCGGTATTGGCTTGCACCACGCTGCGGTTGGCCACCGACAGGGTGCCGATGAAGCCGTTGACGGGCGCGCGCACGGTCAGCTCGTCGACCCTGCGCTGGGCGTTGTCGCGGACGAGGCGCTGGCGTTCCAGTTCGTTGACCTTGGTCTTCAGCGCCAGGGTCACGTCTTCGCTTTCCAGGCCCGCCGCCTGCGACGCGTGCTTGCTGCGGATATCGGCGGAATTCAAGGCATCCTTCGCCTTCTGGTAATCGATCTTGGCGATGATGCCCACCTGCGCCACGCTCTCATAGCGTTCGAGCGTGCGCTGCGCGGACAGGCGCTCGATCTCGGCCGTGTCGGCTTCACGGCGCGCCAGCAGTTTCTGCTTCTTGGCCAGGATCTGCTGGCGCGCCACTTCCGCCTCCAGCTGCTGCACGCTTGACTGCTCGCGCTTGAGGGCGTCGGACAGATCAGGCGACTCCAGCACGGCCAGGATGTCGCCCTTTTTCACCGTGTCGCCCGCCTTCGCTTTCAGCGTGACGGTGGCCACCGTGGTCGAATACAGGGTGGGGCTGATCGAGGCGACCACGCGGCCCGTGACGGCCGCGTCGCGGATCAGGGTGCCGCGCGTGACGTCGGCGATGCGCAGGCGGCTGCTGTTGACGGAATGCTCGCTGTTGCGCCAGCCGGCAACGACCGCGACGGCGGCGCCGATGACGATGACGGCGCCGGCCAGCAGCAGGGCGCGTTGCCTGCGGCGCTGGCCCGGCGGGGCGGACAGTACGGCGTCTTGAGAGGAGGTATCGCGGATCATGGTCATGTCTCGTGAAGGATGACTTTTCCAATGCACGATCCATGCCAATGATTAAGTCGTTGATTTGAAAGGGAAAAAATTCGGGCGTCCGGTTGTCCGTTGTGTCCGTGCCGTCCGGCATGTCCGCGGGCGCAGGCGGCACTTGATAAATTGGCAATCGCCTGCATCTGCTGTGGCATTCCCTTCATCGACTCCTCCGCAGGCGCCATGCATCCGTTCCTCCAGCAACTTTTCCCTGCCAGCGCCTTCGAGCCGGCGCTCGATTATCCTTTCGCGCGCAGCGACGTGGCGATGCTGCAGCGGCTGACGGGCGAGGCGCCATCGCTCGATGGCCAGACCTGGGACGAGCTGCTGCTTGACCAGTATGCGGCGCAGCTGGCGCGCGAGACCAGCATCTTCGGCCAGCAGGAGCTGCACCGGCGTCTGAGCGGCGGCCAGGCCGATCCCGCCTCTGTCGCGCGCGTCCGGCGATTGCTGGACGACCCGGCACAAGTGGCCAGCCTGGAGCGCGCCTGCCTGCCCTTGCGCCAGGCCGATACAGAGGTGAGCGAGACCCTGTTCGGCGCGGCGCTGGCACCGGCGCCATGGTGGAGCGCCTGGCTATGGCTGGTGCCGCTGGCCCTGTTGCTGGCCATCGCCGCCGCCTGGCTGGTGGGCTGGCCGGCGCTGTTTGGCGTGCTGGCCGCCTGTGTCGCGCTGATGGCCGTCCAGGTGCGTTTTTACGAAAGCGCCAAGCAATGGGAGCGCACGCTCGATACCTTGCGCCTCCTGCTGAAAACCCGTGCCGCGCTGGCGCGGCTTGATGGACCGGCAGCCTTGCCATGGGCTGCCGGCGGCGCGCAGGCGGCCAGGCTGACGCGCGCCATCGAGCGCTCGCTGCTGCACTACGTGCCCTTCATCGATACGGTACTGGTCGAATATGGCGACTGGCTCCTGCTGAAAAACATCAAGCGCTATTTCCGCACGCGCCAGTTGGTGGCGCAGCAGCTGCCCTTTCTGCGCGACAGCTTCACCCAGGTGGCGCAGCTGGAAGCGGACCTGGCGCTGGCGCGGCACCTGCGCGCGCTTCCCGTGTTTTGCTGGGCGGGCACCGCGGCGCCGCGCTCCCTGGCCTTGCAGGGCATGCGGCATCCACTGCTGGCGAACGCCGCGCCGCTGTCGTTCGGCGTGCAGGGCAAGGGGGGCTTCATCTCCGGACAGAACGGTATCGGCAAGAGCACCTTGCTGCGTTGCATAGGCTTGAACCTGGTCTGCGCGCGGGCCTTTGGCTTTTGTCATGCCCACAGCGCCGATGTGCCGCGCCTGGCCGTGTATGCGAGCATGCAGAACGAGGACTCGCTCGATGGCGGCGAAAGTCTGTACATCGCCGAATTGCGCCGCGCGCGCGAATTGCTGGCGTTGGCCGAGGAGGGGACGCCGGCGCTGTTCCTGATCGACGAGATTTTTCGCGGCACGAACCACCTCGAATCGGTGGCGGCGGCCGCCGCCGTGCTGCATACGCTGGCCGCGCGCCACCTGGTGATCGTCTCGTCGCACAACCTGGTGCTGGGGCCCTTGCTGGAAGACTGCCTGGCGCCGTGGTGCGTGCGCCGCGACGATGCGGGCGCGCTGCTGCTGGCGCCCGGCGTGCTGCAGGCCACGAACGGCATCGCCCTGCTGGCACAGCGGGGCTTTGACAGCGCCATCGAAGACAAGGCGGAACGCGTCTTCGACTGGCTCAGCACGCACATGGCGCAACCGGCCGATTGCGGCGGCGTGCTGGAACGGGCCTGATGACCGCCCTTACTTGTCCTGCTTTTCCGGCGTGCTCTTGTCGATCACTTCGCGGCAATCGCCGCGGATGATGGCGTTGTCGTAGTTGGTCCAGCCGTAGCTGTCGACGTAGCGCTTGTGCTGCTTGAAGCGGGGGCTGGCGATGCTCCATTCGGGCTGTTCGCCGGCAAAGCGGATGTCGCCCAGGTCGAGCAGGGTGTGGAACATGTTTTCCGTCGACAGGCGCGCCTTCTGATGGCGCCGCAGCTGCGTCACCTTGTCCGGATAGTGCTGCTGGAATTGCGGCGAATACCAGACGAAGGCGGGCACGTGGAATTCGAACTGCGTGTTGTGCCCATGGAAGGCCAGGCGGCAGGTGCCGTCGTACAGGGTCTGGCCGTGATCGGCCACGTAGACGAGCGAGCTGCGCAGGGCAGTGCGCTGGCCGTCGTCCTTCAGCATGCCGATCACGTTCGACAGGAACCAGTCCGTGTACAGGATGGAGCTGTCGTAGCTGTTGTTCAGCTGCGGCTTGATGGCCGTGTCCGTGTAGACGGGCTTGTCGACGCCGAACAGCGACGGCTGCCACTTGTCGAACGATTTCGGATAGCGCTGGCTGTAGTTCCAGTGGCTGCCCAGGGTGTGCAGCACGATGAGTTTTTTCGGCGCCGGGTCGGCCAGCGCATTTTTGAAAGGGTCGAACAGGATCTGGTCGAAATTCGAACTGTTGGTAAAGCCGCCCAGGTTCAGGAATTGCACTACGTCCGCTTCCTTGGCGAACACGGAGACGGGCGTGTCGAACTGGCCGAACGAGATCTGGTTCGACAGCCAGTAGGTCTTGAAGCCCGCTTCCTTGTAGGCGGTGAGGAAGGATTTTTCCGAGAAGCCATCCTTGAGGCTTTGCGTGGCCGGCTTGCGCGAAATGATGACGGGCACGGACAGGCGCGTGGCGGAAACGGCCGTGATGACGTCGGCCAGCGGCACCAGGTTATTTTCCTGCTTCAGCAGGGGATTGGTGTCGCGTTCGTAGCCGTTCAGGCTCCAGCGGTCGTAGCGCGACGATTCGCCGATCACCATGACCACCACTTCCGGATGGGGATCGGGCTGTTGCTGGTGCGCGCCGAAACGGAAGCTGCTGCTCTTCTGTCCCAGCTCGGCCAGGTACCGACGCTCCTTGTAGAAATCGAAGCCGCGCGCGGCCAGGCCGAAGGGCCAGGAATTGCTGACGGTGTCGAAGGCGTAGGGCAGGCGCGCCCAGTGGGGCAGGCTGGGCCAGCCCAGGCCCGTCTCGTCGGCGCCGGCGATGCTGGCGTTCTCCGGTTTGCTGCTCTCTTCGTCTTCCTCGGCCGTTTCGTCGTCGGCCGAACTGGCGTCGCCGAAACCGGAGGCGCCCGCCTTGCCGCTGGCCGCCGGATGGCTGGCCTTGGCGGATGCGGCGGCGCTGTGCACGGCCTTGGCCTCGAAACCGAATTCGTAGCCATACCACCAGAAGCCGCCCAGCAGGATCAGCAGCACGAAGGCGGCCGGGCGCGTCTTGCCGCGCCAGTCCAGGTCGCGCGTGCGCGTGGCCGCATACCAACTCAGGGCGCACCAGGCGATCACGCCCAGCATGACGGCGCCCATCAGCCATACTTTTTGCCCGAGAAATTCCATCGCTTCCTTGGGACTGGTTTCGAAGATGATCCCCAGGTGGTGCGTGGAAATGCCCTGGCCATAGAAGATGAACAGGTAGATTTCCGTCGGCAGGGCCAGGAAGGCGGGCACCAGCAGCCAGTGGAAGTAGGCGGGGCGCTGGAACACGCTCCAGACGGCCAGCCAGGCCAGCAGCTCGAACGTGAGCATCTGCCACGGATGCTCGAGCGCGCGCCCCAGCAGCGTGGGGATGAAGGGCACGGCCGTCAGCAAGGCATACGTCAGGAGCAGGAACAGATTGGCGGGGCGAAGCAAGGAGCGCATAAAGGAGGGCGGGAGGGCAGCGAAAAATGTCCGCTATTATCAATCCTTTTGTTGTCTTGCGGTCATACAAGAATGTGCGTGCCAGATGCTTGGTCGCAGGGAAAGAGTGCCAAATCATCAAGCGTTTACGCGTGGCGGCGTCCGCGCCTCGCTGCCGAAAATTAGTCAAAACACCACAAATGCCCGCGATTTTTGCCTTTTTTTATAGCAAAAAGCGGTAAACTGATTGACCCCCTGTAACACAAGGTCTAAACTAGCGAGTTCTCGATTTTATTCTGCTCATCGTTTACGCATTACTTGGCATTTCATGGCCGCTCCTTATCGAGTGGCTGCGGGCGCCTCCGGTGCGCAGTAGATGAAAGCGGGACGAGGTTTTAGTCGCCGGGCATCTTGCCCGGGTTATTAATCGTAGTTTTTTGTTGGATTTATAACGATGCCAACCATCAATCAATTGATTCGCAATCCACGCGTCGCTTTGACCGTGAAGAGCAAATCGCCGGCGCTGGAAAACAGCCCGCAAAAACGTGGCGTCTGCACACGTGTTTACACCACGACTCCAAAGAAGCCTAACTCGGCTCTGCGTAAAGTCGCTAAAGTTCGCCTGACCAATGGTTTCGAAGTCATTTCGTACATTGGCGGTGAAGGCCATAACCTGCAAGAGCATAGTGTTGTGCTGTTGCGCGGCGGCCGCGTCAAGGATTTGCCGGGTGTGCGTTACCACATGGTTCGCGGTGCCCTCGATACCCAAGGCGTCAAAGACCGTAAGCAATCGCGTTCGAAGTACGGTACCAAGCGCGCTAAAGCTGGCAAGAAGTAATAAGTTGTACGCAGCAAACCCAAGTTTCGCTCAGTGGCAACTAGCTAAGTGAATGTAGTCGACCGCATCTGGTCGAGTAAGTGGAAGACTATGATGGTCGTCCGCGAGTGTGCGAAGAACGCGCGCTCAACTGAAGATTGAAAGGAATTGATATGCCACGTCGTCGTGAAGTACCCAAGCGCGAAATTTTGCCAGATCCAAAATTCGGCAACACTGATGTCGCTAAATTTGTAAACGTGCTGATGCTGTCCGGTAAGAAATCGGTTGCAGAAAACATCATCTACGGTGCTTTCGAGCACATCGCAGCAAAATCGGGCAAAGATCCGCTCGAAGTTTTTGCTACCGCAATCAACAACGCCAAGCCGCTGGTTGAGGTGAAATCCCGTCGCGTCGGTGGTGCAAACTACCAGGTGCCGGTCGAAGTTCGCCCAGTCCGTCGTATGGCTCTGTCCATGCGTTGGTTGCGTGAAGCTGCTAACAAGCGCAGCGAAAAATCGATGCCACAACGCCTCGGCGGTGAGCTGATGGAAGCGGCTGAAAGCCGCGGCGGCGCGATGAAAAAACGCGACGAAGTCCATCGTATGGCTGAAGCGAACAAAGCGTTCTCGCATTTCCGCTTCTAATATAAAGCCAGCTACCGCAAGGCGGCTGTCAAGCATCTGTTGTTCGAGGCCGGGCTCATTTTTGCAAAAAAATGCTGCTCGGTTTTGTCCATTCATTTAGGATTAATTATGGCCCGCAAGACCCCCATTGAGCGCTACCGCAATATCGGTATTTCCGCTCACATCGATGCAGGTAAGACGACCACGACCGAGCGCGTCCTGTTCTACACAGGCGTGAACCACAAGCTGGGCGAAGTCCATGATGGCGCAGCCACCACCGACTGGATGGCACAAGAGCAAGAGCGCGGTATCACGATTACCTCGGCTGCTGTTACGTGCTTCTGGAAAGGCATGGCAAACAACTTCCCAGCGCACCACATCAACATCATCGACACCCCAGGCCACGTTGACTTCACCATTGAAGTGGAACGTTCGATGCGCGTGTTGGATGGCGCCTGCATGGTTTACTGTGCAGTCGGCGGCGTGCAGCCACAATCGGAAACGGTATGGCGTCAGGCTAACAAGTACAAAGTGCCACGTCTGGCCTTCGTGAACAAGATGGACCGTACCGGCGCCAACTTCTTCAAGGTCTACGATCAGATGCGTTCGCGTCTGAAAGCGAACCCAGTACCTATTCAGATGCCTATCGGCGCTGAAGACGTCTTCACCGGTGTGATCGATCTGGTCAAGATGAAAGCGGTTATCTGGGACGACGCTTCGCAAGGCATGAAGTTTGAATATGGCGACATTCCTGCACACCTGGCCGCTGATGCTGCCAAGTGGCGCGAGAACATGGTTGAAGCCGCTGCTGAAGCGTCCGAAGACCTGATGAACAAGTACCTGGAAGAAGGCGACCTGTCGGAAGCCGAGATCAAGGCTGCTCTGCGTCAGCGTACCATCGCCAGCGAAATCGTTCCAATGTTGTGCGGTACCGCCTTTAAAAACAAGGGCGTGCAAGCCATGTTGGACGCGGTCATCGAGTACCTGCCATCGCCAATCGACATTCCACCTGTCCCAGGTCTGGATGACGACGAGCAGCCAGTCGAGCGCGCAGCTGACGACAATGAGAAATTCTCGGCATTGGCGTTCAAGATCGCAACCGATCCGTTCGTCGGTCAGTTGTGCTTCATCCGTTGCTACTCGGGTACCCTGAATTCGGGCGACTCGGTGTTGAACTCCGTGAAGCAGAAGAAAGAGCGTATCGGCCGTATCGTGCAGATGCAAGCGAACGAACGCGAAGAAATCAAGGAAATGCGCGCTGGCGACATCGCCGCCGTTGTGGGTCTGAAAGACACCACCACGGGCGATACGCTTTGCGACGAAAAAGCCAGCGTGGTTCTGGAGCGCATGGTCTTCCCTGAGCCGGTGATTTCGCAGGCAGTCGAGCCAAAAACCAAGGCCGATCAGGAAAAAATGGGCCTGGCGCTGAACCGCCTGGCTGCAGAAGATCCATCGTTCCGCGTGCGTACCGATGAAGAATCGGGCCAGACCATCATCGCCGGTATGGGCGAGTTGCACCTGGACATCATCGTTGACCGCATGAAGCGCGAATTCAACGTTGAAGCGACCGTCGGCAAGCCACAAGTGGCTTACCGCGAAACGATCCGTAAAGTGTGCGAAGAGTCGGAAGGCAAATTCGTCAAGCAATCGGGTGGTCGTGGTCAATACGGTCACGTGGTTCTGAAGATCGAACCGCAAGAACCGGGCAAGGGCTTCGAATTCGTTGACGCGATCAAGGGCGGTACCGTTCCTCGCGAATACATCCCTGCAGTTGAAAAAGGTGTGCGCGACACGCTGACTTCGGGCGTGATGGCTGGCTACCCAGTCGTTGACGTGAAAGTCACGCTGTTCTTCGGTTCGTACCATGATGTTGACTCGAACGAAAATGCATTCCGCATGGCCGCTTCGATGGCATTCAAAGATGGCTGCCGCAAAGCATCGCCAGTCATCCTGGAGCCGATGATGGCCGTGGAAGTGGAAACGCCGGAAGACTACGCCGGTACCGTGATGGGCGATCTGTCGTCGCGTCGCGGCATGGTGCAAGGTATGGATGAAATTGCTGGCGGTGGCGGCAAGATCATCAAGGCCGAAGTACCTCTGTCGGAAATGTTCGGTTACGCTACATCGTTGCGTTCGTCGACCCAAGGTCGTGCGACTTACACGATGGAATTCAAGCACTATGCTGAAGCACCTAAGCATGTGACTGAAGCAATCGTAAGCTCGAAAGCTAAGTAATAGAAGTTCCGGGCCGGCTTTCACGAGAATGCCGGTCCCTACATTTAAATCATTGTTCTAAGGAAGAATAAAATGGCAAAAGGTAAATTCGAACGGACCAAGCCGCACGTCAACGTCGGCACCATCGGCCACGTCGACCACGGTAAAACCACGCTGACCGCTGCAATCGCAACGGTTCTGTCGAAGAAATTCGGCGGCGAAGCTAAAGCATACGACCAGATCGATGCAGCACCAGAAGAAAAAGCGCGCGGTATCACGATCAACACCGCCCACGTCGAGTACGAAACGGAAACGCGTCACTACGCGCACGTTGACTGCCCAGGCCACGCCGATTACATCAAAAACATGATTACCGGTGCAGCCCAGATGGACGGCGCGATCCTGGTGTGCTCCGCAGCTGACGGCCCAATGCCACAGACCCGCGAACACATCCTGCTGGCCCGCCAAGTTGGCGTTCCATACATCATCGTGTTCCTGAACAAGTGCGACCTGGTCGACGACGCAGAGCTGCTGGAACTGGTTGAAATGGAAGTGCGCGAGCTGTTGTCGAAGTACGAATTCCCAGGCGACGACCTGCCAATCATCAAAGGTTCGGCACGTATGGCGCTGGAAGGCAAAGAAGGCGAAATGGGCGTGGACGCAGTGCTGCGTCTGGCCGATGCGCTGGATGCTTACATCCCAACGCCAGAGCGCGCTGTTGACGGTGCGTTCCTGATGCCAGTGGAAGACGTGTTCTCGATCTCGGGTCGCGGTACCGTTGTGACCGGTCGTATCGAGCGCGGCATTGTCAAAGTCGGCGAAGAGATCGAAATCGTCGGTATCACCGATACCGTCAAAACGACTTGCACCGGCGTGGAAATGTTCCGCAAGCTGCTGGACCAAGGTCAAGCTGGCGACAACGTTGGTCTGCTGCTGCGCGGCACCAAGCGTGAAGACGTGCAACGTGGTCAAGTTCTGGCCAAGCCAGGCTCGATCAAGCCGCATGCGCACTTCACCGGCGAGATCTATGTTCTGTCGAAAGACGAAGGCGGCCGTCATACGCCATTCTTCAACAACTATCGTCCACAGTTCTACTTCCGCACGACGGACGTAACCGGTTCGATCGAGTTGCCAGCAGACAAAGAAATGGTCATGCCAGGCGATAACGTGTCGATCACCGTCAAGCTGATCAACCCGATCGCGATGGAAGAAGGCCTGCGCTTCGCTATCCGTGAAGGCGGCCGTACCGTCGGCGCTGGTGTTGTTGCAAAAATCATCGCTTAATTATTGAGCGAATATAAAAGAAGACGCGTCGTCGCCCGGCGCCCTTCTTTTTATTCAACTGCCGGGGTTGGCAAGCATTTTGGTGCTATCATGTCGACCCTGACGGTTGTTGCGTCAGAAATTCCCGTATGACCTCATTGCCGTGCAAATCGCGCGGTTCGTTCTTTTAAGGAAATATCATGTCGGCACCAAACCAAAAAATCCGTATCCGCCTGAAGGCTTTCGATTACAAGCTGATCGACCAGTCCGCTCTGGAAATCGTTGAGACCGCGAAGCGCACCGGCGCTGTCGTCAAAGGCCCAGTACCACTGCCTACCCGTATTCAGCGTTTCGATGTGCTGCGTTCCCCGCACGTCAACAAAACTTCGCGCGATCAGTTCGAGATCCGTACGCACCAACGCCTGATGGACATCGTTGACCCAACGGACAAAACCGTTGACGCGCTGATGAAGCTGGACCTGCCAGCTGGTGTTGATGTCGAAATCAAACTGCAATAATCGTTTTTAAGAAGGCTGGCGGGGTATCCCGCCGCCTGAGATGGGGCCGGGCCTGCTCACGATCGTGAGTGCGCCCGGCCCCATTGCTTTTGTGCCGTGCAAAACCACTTTACAGTGCCGCCCCCGCCCGATAAAGTTGCCGCATGCTCAACGCCCTCGATACCCACCTGCTCAATGCAACTCCCCGTCAGCGCCTGCGCGGCTGGCCGCGCTTCCTGACCGAATTTTTGTATTTCGGCATCAAGGAGGCGAGGTCATGCCTGTTTGTGGGGCTGTTTTTTGCTGCCGTGTTCCTGGTGCCGCGCGCCGGCCTGTTCGGCCTGCCGCGCTATGACGTGCTGCTGCTGGTAGCGCTGGCGATCCAGGGCGCGATGGTCTGGAGGGGGCTGGAAACGTGGGATGAATTGAAAGCCATCTGCCTGTTTCATGCGGTCGGCTTCGCGCTGGAGGTGTTCAAGGTGTCGGGGACGATACAGTCGTGGAGCTATCCCGACTTTGCCTACACCAAGGTGTTTGGCGTTCCCCTGTTTTCCGGCTTCATGTATGCGGCCGTGGGCAGCTACATCATCCAGACCTGGCGCCTGCTCGACATGCGGATCCGCCACCATCCGCCGTACTGGATGGCGGTGCTGATCGCGCTGCTGATCTACGCTAACTTCTTTACCCACCACTACATCGGCGACTATCGCTGGTACCTGGCCGCCTGTGCGCTGGGCTTGTATGCGCGCACCACCGTGGTGTTCCGCCCGCTCGACCGCGACCGCAGCATGCCCCTGCTGCTCGGTTTCGTGCTGGTCGGCTTCTTCATCTGGCTGGCCGAAAACATCAGCACCTTCTGGGGCGTGTGGCGCTATCCGAACCAGCTTGGCGCGTGGTCGGTGGTGCACGTCAGCAAATGGAGCTCATGGTCGCTGCTGGTGGTGATGACGTTCACCATCGTGGCCCACCTCAAGCACATCAAGGCCAGCATCCACGTGGCCCAGCCTTAGGCGCAGGCAGTCGCTTATTACAGGCTGGCCGCCACCGCCTCGAAGCGCGCGCCCAGCGCTGCTTGCGGGCCGCCTTGCAGCTGTTTGGCGTACTGGCGCAGCACTTCTGCCGAATACGTGCGCGAGCCGGGCGACAGCTTCGGCAGCAGCGGCAGCACGCGTTCCAGATAGCCCGTGCCTTCCTGCCATTTGCCTTGCGCGGCCAGGGCCGACGCCAGTTCCACCATGCGGCGGCCGACGCGCGCATCGCTGCGCGGCTGCGCCGTCTCCTCCGTGTCCAGGGCTTGCCGGTACAGTTGCTCCGCTTCGGCATTCTTGCCCTGCAAGCGCTTGATGCGGCCCAGGTTGGACTGGCGCTGCGAGACGATGTCCGCGCCGGCCCCGGCCTGCTCGGCGCTGCGCAGCGCCTGTACGCAAGCCAGTTCCGCTTCGCCAAACTGGCCTTTGCGTTCGGCCGCGTTACAGGCATCTTGTTGTGCGTTGGAGGTGGCGAGTGTCGCTGGCGCCGTGCAGGCGGCCAGCAGGCTGACAGCGCATAGCAGGCTGATGGTATGGGTCTTCATAGTCTCCTCGGACGGGTGTCAAACACGGTGTATCGGCGGAGTCATGCCGTAATAAATATACTCCAAGTTTTTTGGGGCGGGTGGCTTTTCGCCGGCCGCGCGATTGACGCAGCTTGCATGCTTCAGTGATACTCCGGGATTGTCCACTAATGCGTGCCGCCGCCATGTCCAAGACTGTCCTGATCGTGGAAGATGAACAGGCGATTGCCGACAGCATCGCCTATGCCCTGCGCACGGACGGCTTTACGCCGCGCCATGTGATGTTGGGCGAGCACGCCCTGGCCGCGCTGCGCCCCATGTCCGGCGAAGACGCTCAGACGCCTGTTCTCGTGGTGCTCGACGTGGGCTTGCCTGACATGAGCGGGCTGGAAGTATGCCGCCGGCTGCGCCAGTTTTCCGAGGTGCCGGTGATCTTCCTGACGGCCCGCAGCGACGAGATCGACCGTATCGTCGGCCTGGAAATCGGCGCCGACGATTACGTCACCAAACCGTTTTCGCCGCGCGAGCTGGTGGCGCGCATCCGCGTCATCCTGCGCCGCACAGGCGTCGCCCAGGCGCCGCGCAAGGCGGGCATGACGATAGCTGCGCCTGCCGTCGCGACCGCGCCGGCGCGCTTCGAGTTGCGCGCGCTCGAGGCGAGGGTCCTGTTTCACGGCCAGCCGCTGGACCTGACCCGCTATGAATACCTGTTGCTGAAAACCCTGCTCGAGCATCCGGGCCACGTGCTGTCGCGCGCGCAGCTGATGGAGCGCGTGTGGAGCGGGGCGCCCGACACGCTCGAGCGCACGGTCGATGCGCATGTCAAATCGCTGCGCGCCAAGCTGCGTGCCGTCAATGCGCAGGCCGACCCCATCCACACCCACCGTGGCCTCGGCTACAGCCTGGCCGGCGCATGAAGATCGGCCTGCGCATTCTGCTCGGCTACTTCCTGATCGTCGGACTGGCCGCGTGGTTCCTGCTGAATGTCTTCATGGAGCAGGTCAAGCCGGGCGTGCGCTCGACCCTGGAAGACACCCTGGTCGACACCTCGCAGCTGCTGGCCAGCCTGGTGGCGCCCGACGTGAAGGCGGGCACGCTGGCGCAATCGCCCGTGGCCGCGCGCATGCAGGATTACGCGCGCCATGGCGTGGACGTCAATATCAATGGCGTGCGCAAGCGCACGCTCGATTACCGCATCACCATCACGGACCGGCACGGCATCGTGCTGTTCGACTCCAGCGGGCGCGACGTGGGGCGCGACTATTCGCGCTGGAATGACGTGTATCTGACCTTGCAGGGCAAGTATGGCGCGCGCAGCACGCGCAGCCGGCCCGACGACGAGATGTCGACCGTGATGCACGTGGCCGCGCCGATTCGCGACGGCAATGAGGTCATCGGCGTGCTGACGGTGGCCAAGCCGAACGCCAGCGTACAAGCGTTTGTCGAGCGCAGCCAGCGCAAGATCCTGCAGCGCGGCGCCGTGCTGTTGCTGCTGTCGCTGCTGATCGGCCTGGCGTTCGCGTGGTGGCTGCACCATGCGCTGGGCAAGCTGATGACCTATATCGGCGATGTGGAAGCGGGGCGCAAGGTGGCGCTGCCGGCGCTGGGTACGAACGAGATCGGCACCCTGGGGCGGGCGCTGGAGGCGATGCGCACGCGTCTGGAAGGCAAGGAATACGTGGAGCAGCTGATGCATACGCTGACGCATGAATTGAAAAGCCCGATCGCCGCCATCCAGGCCTCGGCCGAGTTGCTGCAGGAAGACATGCCGCCGGCCGAGCGGCGCCAGTTCCTTGCCAGTATCCTCGAGCAGAACGCGCGCCAGCGGCAATTGATCGACAAGCTGCTGGCCCTCGTGCGCGTGGAGAAGCAGCAGCGCCTCGACCACCCCGAGCGCATCGCGCTGGGGCCCCTGCTCGCGCAAGTGGCGCAGGATGCGGCCGCCACGCTGGCGGCGCGCGGCGTGCGCCTGCAGCTGCAGTGCGAAGAGTTGAGTGTGGACGGCGATGCCTTGCTGCTGCGCCAGGCGTTGGGCAATCTGCTCGATAACGCGGCCGGCTTTGCGCCGCCGGGCAGCTGCATCGATGTGACGGCGCATCGCCGGGGCACGCACGTGGAAATCGCCGTGCGCGACCGCGGCGCAGGCATCCCCGCGTATGCGCTGGAGCGCGTCTTCGAGCGTTTTTACTCCCTGCCGCGCCCGAGCGCCGGCAAGAGCACGGGCCTGGGCCTGCCCTTCGTGCGCGAGGTCGCTTCCTTGCATGGCAGCACGGTCGAGGTGCTCAATCATGCGGACGGTGGCGCCTGCGCGCGCCTGTGCCTGCCGCTGGCTTAGCACACTCTTAGCGCGCTTTATTTGCCCGCTTCACACGGACTGCATCGTCAGCGCATACAGTTTTTTTACACTGGCCGCCTTACTTCAAGGATGCGCCATGCAAAAAACTCTGTTAGTCAAAGCGTTGATCGTGTTCGGCCTGATGCTGATAATCGGCCTGCCTTTGCTGATGATTCAGGAAACGATCAAGGAGCGGATGGAATTCCGCCAGGAAGCCGTCAACAGCATCGCCGCCGATTCGGTGCGCGAACAAACCATCATCGGCCCCATCCTGGTGATTCCCTACACGGAGCAGTATGAAGAGCGCGTGGAGGTGGCCAAGGGCGATGACAAGGAAGCGAAATCGGCGGTGCGCACGGAGTTGTTGCGCCGCACGGTGCAGCGCCGTCTGCTTGTCTACCCGAACAATTTACTGCTCAACGGTAACATCGACACGGACCGCCGCTACCGCGGCATCCACCAGGTGCTGGTCTACAGCGGCCAGCACGCGTTCAAGGGCGACTTCACGGTGCCTGCCGGCAGCCAGCTGCCGCGCAAGTCGCCGGATTCGCGCGTGACCCTGGGTGCGCCGTTCGTGGCCCTGTCCATCGAGGACGTGCGCGGTATCCGTAATATTCCGAAAATCGACTGGGGCGGCCAGAAGATCGAGTTCGAGCAGGGCACCGACCTGTTTGCCTTCCGCAGCGGCCTGCATGCGCCGCTGGGCGCCATGCCTTTGACGGCACCGCAGCAGGTGCACTTCAGTTTTGATCTGGGCCTCGACGGCATCGAACGCCAGCACTTCGTGCCAGTGGCGAAAAACAGTCAGATCAGCATCAAGTCGAACTGGCCGCATCCGCAGTTTGGCGGGCGCTTCCTGCCGTCGCCGAAATTCCGCCAGATCAACGCCGATGGCTTTCAGGTCGAGTGGAGCATCTCCTCGCTGGCCACCAATGCGCAAACGCAGCTGAGCACGATCGAGGGCGAGTTCAAGGTGCCCGACAGTGCGCCGCTGGGCCAGATCGACCGCTTCAGCGTGGGCTTCATCGAGCCGGTGAACGTGTATTCGCAATCGGACCGGGCCACCAAATATGGCTTGCTGTTCGTGGCACTGACCTTTGCCGCCTTCTTCATCTTTGAAATCCTGAAAAGCCTGCCGATCCACCCCGTGCAATATCTGCTGGTGGGCCTGTCGCTGGTGATCTTTTTCCTGCTGCTGGTGGGCCTGGCGGAACACATCGCCTTCCTGACCGCCTATCTGATCGCCAGCGCCGCCTGTATCGTGCTGACCAGCTTTTATCTGGTGCACGTGCTGCACAACGCCTGGCGCGGGATCGGCTTCGGCGTGGGGCTGACCATGCTGTATGGCGCCCTGTATGGCTTGCTGAGCTCGGAAAACAATGCGCTGGTGATGGGCAGCATCCTGCTGTTTGCCGTGCTGGCCGCCATCATGGTGGCGACGCGCAAGGTGGACTGGTATCAGATTGGCAAAGGAGCGCCGTAAGAGTAAGACTTACCTGGGCGCCATGCGCCACCTTGCAGCCAGCCCGGACAGTGATATGCCCGGGCTGGCTTTTGCATTTTGCGCGGGGAAAGAACTGCAGCATTAATTGGTAGTTGGTTGGTATGCTATTGGCATTGCTTTTTAGGTAATGGCGGGCGCCGTGGCGTCTGCCCGGGGCGGTGCGAGGATGGCGTGGCGTCCTGGTTGTTTGTCCATCCGATAAAACGGAGATGCAATATGATCAAGAAGACGATGGTTTTTCTGTTTGCGTTGGGCCTGAGCGCCTCGTACGCGTTTGCCGCCGGCGACGTCACGCAGTGCTATAGCGAGTGCGGGCAAAAAGTGGCGAATTGCCGGGCGCACCTCGGCGGCAGCCCGATCTGCGAGGACCTGTATGAACATTGCCTGATCAACTGCCAGCAATAAGCTTTTCCGGGTGCCACGCCCAGGATGAGTGGAGCAGGGCGCACATGCCATGGCGCGCCCTGTGTCTTTCTGCCATCGCCCGCAAGGGCGCATGCCGCCGTGCTTTGCGCCTGTTAAATTGCCTTGCGGCAGCGTTTTTCAGGGGCGCCGACAACTCCCGCAGGGGCGTCGCGCAACACTTTGACATACCTCGTGTTAACTTGTTGCGTCAAGGGTTTTTGTGCTATATACTAGCCGGCTTCGGTATGGATTCGTCTTTTTTGAGTCCTACGTTACTTTGTAGTTAAACAAGCCCCGCCCAATCGCAGGTGGGAATGGAGAAAAAATGAGCCTAGGCCTTCTCGGTCGCAAGGTTGGTATGATGCGCATTTTCACGGATGAAGGGGATTCGATCCCGGTCACCGTGTTGGACGTATCGAACAACCGTGTTGCGCAAATCAAAACCCCTGAAACAGATGGCTACTCCGCTGTTCAGGTCGCATTCGGTCAACGTCGCGCTTCCCGCGTGACCAAAGCTGTTGCTGGTCATCACGCTAAAGCTGGCGTTGAAGCCGGTACTCTGTTGAAAGAGTTCCGTGTCGACGCTGCCAAAGCCGCTGAACTGAAAGCTGGCGATGTTGTCGCTGCTTCCCTGTTCGAAGTCGGTCAAAAGATCGACGTGCAAGGCGTTACCATCGGTAAAGGCTATGCAGGCGTTATCAAACGTTACCACTTCGCTTCTGGCCGTGCAACGCACGGTAACTCGCGTTCGCACAACGTTCCAGGTTCCATCGGTATGGCACAAGATCCAGGTCGCGTTTTCCCTGGTAAGCGCATGACCGGTCATCTGGGTGACGTTAACCGTACGATCCAGAACCTCGTGATCGCCCGTATCGATGCCGACCGTCAGCTGCTGCTGGTCAAAGGCGCGATTCCAGGTGCGAAAAATGGCCAGGTAGTTGTCTCGCCAGCCATCAAAACCAAAGCCAAGAAGGGAGCTTAAACGATGGAACTCAAGCTTCTGAATGCGCAAGGTCAAGCCGCCTCGAACGTTGCTGCAGCCGATACGATTTTCGGCCGTGACTACAATGAAGCGCTGATCCACCAAGTCGTCATCGCTTATCAAGCGAATGCACGTAGTGGTAACCGCAAGCAAAAAGACCGTGAAGAAGTTCACCACACGACGAAAAAGCCATGGCGCCAAAAAGGTACCGGCCGCGCTCGTGCTGGTATGTCGTCGTCGCCACTGTGGCGCGGCGGTGGTCGGATTTTCCCGAACTCGCCTGACGAAAACTTCACCCACAAAGTGAACAAAAAGATGTATCGCGCAGGTATCTGCTCGATCCTGTCGCAGCTGGCTCGCGAAGAGCGCCTGATCGTCATCGACGATCTGACGATCGACGCGCCAAAAACCAAGCTGCTGTCGCAAAAATTGAACGGCCTGGGCTTTGATTCGGTTCTGATCATCACCGACGTTCTGAACGAAAACCTGGAACTGGCATCGCGCAACCTGCCTAACGTACTCGTCGTTGAGCCACGTCACGCAGACCCGATGTCCCTGGTGTTCTACAAGAAGATCCTGGTCACCAAAGCTGCATTGGCCAAGATTGAGGAGATGCTGGCATGAGCGCGATTTTGAAACATAGCGAAGAACGCTTGATGAAGGTGCTGTTGGCGCCCGTGATTTCCGAAAAGGCCACCATGGTCGCGGAAAAGAACGAGCAAATTGTATTCCGCGTACTGCCGGATGCAACCAAGCCTGAAATCAAGGCAGCGGTCGAACTGCTGTTCAAGGTTGAAGTTCTGTCCGTGCAAACTGCAAACCGCGAAGGTAAGCAAAAGCGCACCGGCAAGTTCAACGGTCGTCGTAACCATACCAAGCGTGCTTTCGTGTGCCTGAAGCCTGGCCAGGAAATCAACTTCTCCGAGGAGGCTGCATAATGGCACTCGTTAAGATGAAACCAACCTCGCCAGGCCGTCGCGGCATGGTGAAGGTGGTGAATGCCGACCTGTACAAAGGTCGTCCGTTCGCTGCCCTGGTTGAAAAGAAATCCAAGACCGCTGGTCGTAACAACAACGGTCACATCACCACCCGTCATATCGGTGGTGGTCATAAGCAACACTACCGCTTGATCGACTTCAAGCGCACCAAAGATGGTATTCCGGCGAAAGTGGAACGTATCGAATACGATCCAAACCGCACCGCGAATATCGCTCTGTTGTGCTACGCCGACGGCGAACGTCACTACATCATCGCAACCAAAGGCATGGCCGTTGGCGACAGCGTGATGAACGGTTCGGAAGCACCGATCAAATCGGGTAACTGCTTGCCAATCCGTAACATCCCAGTCGGTACCGTGATGCATTGCGTCGAAATGCTGCCAGGTAAAGGTGCCCAAATGGCACGTACCGCCGGCGCTGGCGTTGTGCTGATGGCACGTGAAGGTACCTACGCTCAAGTGCGTCTGCGCTCGGGTGAAGTACGTCGCGTGCACATCGAGTGCCGTGCAACGGTTGGTGAAGTCGGCAATGCCGAGCATAGCCTGCGTAAAATCGGTAAAGCTGGTGCGATGCGCTGGCGCGGTGTTCGTCCTACCGTTCGCGGTGTGGTCATGAACCCGGTCGATCACCCGCACGGTGGTGGTGAAGGTAAAACAGCAGCTGGTCGTCATCCAGTTTCGCCATGGGGCCAACAGACCAAGGGTAAGAAGACACGCAGCAACAAGCGTACTACTTCCATGATCGTCTCGCGCCGCGGCAAGAAATAAGGGGTAGCACATGACACGTTCATTGAAAAAAGGGCCGTTCTGTGACGCCCACCTGGTGAAAAAAGTTGAAGCCGCACAAGCAGCCAAAGACAAAAAGCCAATCAAAACCTGGTCGCGTCGTTCGACAATCATGCCTGACTTCATCGGCCTGACGATCGCGGTGCATAACGGCAAGCTGCACGTGCCGGTTTATGTTTCCGAAAACATGGTTGGTCACAAGCTCGGCGAATTCGCACTGACCCGTACGTTCAAGGGCCATGCAGCTGACAAAAAGGCTAAGAAATAATGGAAACTAAAGCTATCCTCAAAGGTGTGCGCCTGTCGGACCAAAAGGGCCGCCTGGTTGCTGACCTGATCCGTGGCAAGAAAGTTGACGCTGCACTCAACATCTTGCAATTCAGCCCGAAAAAAGGTGCTGCGATCATCAAACGCGTTCTGGAATCCGCTATTGCGAATGCCGAGCACAATGATGGCGCGGACATCGACGAATTGTTCGTGAAAACGATCTACGTCGAAAAGGGCCCGGTCCTGAAGCGCTTCACCGCGCGTGCAAAAGGCCGTGGCGACCGTATTTCGAAACAATCCTGTCACGTTTACGTGACTGTCGGTAACTAAGGAGCCACGATGGGTCAGAAAATTCATCCAACCGGTTTCCGTCTGGCGGTCACCCGTAACTGGGCTTCGCGCTGGTATGCAGGCAACGGTAATTTCGCTGCCATGCTGAACGAAGACTTGAAAGCACGTGCTTACCTGAAAAAGAAACTGAAGAACGCTTCCGTTGGCCGCATCGTTATCGAGCGCCCAGCCAAGAACGCGCGCTTCACGATCTACAGCTCGCGTCCAGGCGTGGTCATTGGTAAAAAAGGCGAAGACATCGAAGTACTGAAGTCCGCGCTGACCAAGATCATGGGCGTGCCTGTTCACGTGAACATCGAAGAAATTCGCAAGCCAGAAATCGACTCGCAACTGATCGCCGATTCGATCGCTCAGCAGCTGGAAAAACGGATCATGTTCCGCCGCGCCATGAAGCGTGCAATGCAAAATGCAATGCGCCTGGGTGCTCTCGGTATCAAGATCATGTCGTCCGGCCGTCTGAACGGTATCGAAATCGCGCGTAAAGAGTGGTACCGCGAAGGCCGCGTGCCTCTGCATACCCTGCGCGCCGATATCGACTACGGTACCAGCGAAGCGTCGACCACCTACGGCATCATCGGTGTCAAGGTGTGGGTATACAAAGGTGACCGCGCGCCTAACGGCGATGCACCAGTCATCGATACCCCAGCTGACGAGAAGAAAAGCCGCGGCCCACGCCGTGACGATGGCAAGCCAGCTGGCCGTCCACGTCCAGCCGGTGCCGGTGCGAAACCATCCACAGCACCAGGTGCACGTGTGCGTACCGCCGCTAAACCGGCCGCCGCAGCAGCACCAGCTGAGAAAGCAGGAGAATAATCATGCTGCAACCAGCACGCAGAAAGTATCGTAAAGAGCAGAAAGGCCGTAACACCGGTATTTCGCACAGCCGCGGCACCGCCGTGTCGTTTGGCGAATTCGGTCTGAAGGCAGTTGCGCGCGGTCGTATCACTGCGCGTCAAATTGAAGCGGCGCGTCGTGCAATGACGCGTCACATCAAGCGCGGTGGCCGTATCTGGATCCGTATTTTCCCGGACAAACCGATTTCGAACAAACCGGCTGAAGTCCGTATGGGTAACGGTAAAGGTAATCCTGAGTACTACGTCGCTGAAATTCAGCCAGGCAAAGTACTGTACGAAATGGATGGCGTTGATGAGGCGCTGGCACGGGAAGCATTCCGTCTTGCCGCCGCTAAACTGCCACTGGCGACGACGTTTGTCATCCGCCAAGTCGGCCAATAATTGGAGTTGTATATGAAAGCATCTGAACTCCGCGGCAAGGACCAGCCAGCTCTGCAAAAAGAGCTGAATGACCTGTTGAAGGCACAGTTCGGCCTGCGCATGCAAATCGCTACGCAGCAGCTGAGCAACACTTCGCAGCTCAAGAAGGTACGCCGCGATATCGCGCGTGTGAAGACGGTAATGAATCTGAAGGAAGCCAAATGAACGAACCAGTGAAACAGTCGCTCAAGCGCACGCTGATCGGTAAAGTGGTTTCGGACAAGATGGACAAGACCGTTACCGTTCTGATCGAGCGCCACGTAAAACATCCTTTGTATGGCAAGATCATCATGCGCTCGAACAAGTATCACGCGCATGACGAGACCAACCAAGTCAAGGCCGGTGACACGGTCGAGATCCAGGAAGGTCGCCCGATCTCCAAAACGAAGGCATGGACGGTGACACGTGTGGTTCAAGCCGCACCAACCGTTTAAATAAAAACCACCGTTTCGGCGGTGGCTTTTAATTAGTACTTGCAGGCCCGCAAATTGTATGTAATACTTGCGGGCTTCGTTCATGTAACGCCGCAAAGTGTCTGGCCACAGACAGTAGCATTCGCGGTCAGTTGATGTATGAAGGTCATGCACCCAAACAGTGAAGCCCAGCAGGGCGGCTCTGGCGGGACCAAGACTGACCGTGGGTCTACATTGTGTGGATTCTTCGGCTTAAGTTGGGAAAGAGAATACTATGATTCAAACTGAAAGCCGGCTCGAAGTGGCTGACAATACCGGTGCCAAAGAAGTAATGTGCATCAAGGTATTGGGCGGCTCCAAGCGCCGTTATGCTGGCATTGGCGATGTGATCAAGGTAACCGTTAAGGTTGCTGCGCCACGTGGCCGTGTCAAAAAAGGTGAAATTTATAACGCCGTGGTTGTGCGCACCGCTAAAGGTGTTCGCCGCCAAGACGGTTCCCTGGTGAAGTTCGACGGCAACGCCGCCGTTCTGTTGAACGCCAAGCTGGAACCGATCGGTACCCGTATTTTTGGACCTGTCACGCGCGAACTGCGCACTGAGAAGTTCATGAAAATCGTGTCCCTGGCACCGGAAGTCCTGTAAGGAGTCGTAATGGATAAGATTCGTAAAAACGACGAAGTCATCGTTCTGACCGGGAAAGACAAGGGCAAACGTGGTGTGGTACAGCAGCGTATCGATGCTGAACATATCGTGGTTGACGGCATTAACATCGCTAAAAAAGCGACTAAGCCAAACCCGATGACTGGCGTAACTGGTGGTATCGTCGATAAGACCATGCCAATTCACGTGTCCAACGTTGCATTGTTTAATGCAGCGACTGGCAAGGCAGATCGCGTGGGTTTCAAAGAAGTGGACGGCAAGAAAGTTCGCATCTTTAAATCCTCCGGCGAAGTAGTGAAGGCTTAAGAAATCATGGCACGTCTCCAAGAATTCTATAAAGAAAAAGTCGTTGCCGACCTGACCAGCAAGTTTGGTTACAAGTCGGTAATGGAAGTTCCACGCCTGACCAAGATCACCCTGAACATGGGTGTTGGTGAGGCTATCGCGGATAAAAAAGTTCTCGAGCACGCAGTTGCTGACTTGACCAAGATCGCCGGCCAGAAGCCAGTGACCACCAAGTCCCGCAAAGCGATCGCAGGCTTCAAAATCCGTGAAGGTTACCCGATCGGTACGATGGTCACCCTGCGCGGCGCTCGCATGTACGAGTTCCTGGATCGCTTCATTACCGTGGCTCTGCCGCGCGTACGCGATTTCCGTGGTGTGAACGGCCGTGCATTTGATGGTCGTGGCAACTACAACATCGGTGTCAAGGAACAGATCATTTTCCCTGAAATCGAATACGACAAGATTGACGCGTTGCGCGGTATGAATATCAGCATCACGACAACCGCTAAGACCGATGACGAAGCCAAAGCTTTGCTCGCCGCCTTTAAATTCCCTTTCAGGAACTGATCATGGCCAAACTGTCACTGATTAATCGTGAGATCAAGCGTGCTGACCTGGTGGCGAAATTCGCCCCTAAGCGCGAAGCTCTCAAGGCCATCGTCGATGACCAATCGAAATCGGAAGAAGAGCGCTACGAAGCTCGCCTGAAATTGCAGGCGCTGCCACGTAACTCGAACCCGACGCGTCAACGTAACCGTTGCGCCATCACTGGTCGTCCGCGCGGCACATTCCGTAAATTCGGTCTGGGTCGTATCAAGCTCCGTGAATTCGCCATGCGTGGTGAAATTCCGGGTATGACAAAAGCAAGCTGGTAATAGGAGAATATGCAATGAGTATGAGCGATCCTATCGCCGATATGCTGACCCGCATTCGCAATGCACAAGGCGTGCAAAAGACGACCGTGGCCATGCCATCGTCGAAAGTCAAAATTGCGATTGCCAGCGTCCTGAAGGACGAGGGTTACATTGAAGATTTCGCTGTTGCCGAAGCTGGTGGCAAAGCGGAACTGAAAATCGGTTTGAAGTATTATGTTGGCCGTCCCGTCATTGAGCGCTTGGAGCGCGTGTCCCGTCCGGGTCTGCGCGTCTACAAGGGTAAAGACGAGATCCCTGTTGTGATGAATGGCTTGGGTGTGGCGATCGTGTCGACTCCGCAAGGCGTCATGACTGACCGCAAAGCACGCGCTACCGGTGTCGGCGGCGAAGTTATTTGCTACGTGGCTTAAGGAGTTACACATGTCTCGAGTAGCTAAAATGCCTATCGTAGTGCCAGCTGGCGCCGAAGTCGCCATCTCCGCACAAGCGATCACCGTAAAAGGCCCGCTGGGCGTACTTTCCCAGGCCCTCACCGGCCAGGTCAAAGTGGAAAACAATGCAGGAACCCTGAGTTTCGACGTGGCGAACGACAGCCGCGAAGCCAATGCCATGTCCGGCACGCTGCGCGCACTGGTCAACAACATGGTTGTTGGCGTCACCAAGGGTTTCGAGAAAAAGCTGAACCTGGTAGGCGTGGGTTACAAGGCGCAAGCTCAAGGCGACAAGTTGAATCTGTCCCTGGGTTTCTCGCACCCTGTAGTGCATGACATGCCAGCTGGCGTTACCTGCGCAACACCAACCCCGACCGAGATCCTGATTAAAGGTATCGACCGTCAACAGGTTGGCCAGGTAGCCGCTGAAGTTCGTGCTTACCGCTCCCCTGAGCCTTACAAGGGCAAGGGCGTTCGCTATGCGGACGAAGTGGTTAAGCTTAAAGAAACCAAGAAGAAGTAATTAGGGGCTGACGATGGATAAGAAAGAATCACGGCTTCGCCGCGGACGCCAAACCCGCATCAAGATTGCGGAATTGAAAGTAAATCGCTTGTCGGTGCACCGCACCAACCTGCACATTTACGCCAACCTGATCAGCCCGGACGCTAAAGTCCTGGTTTCGGCCTCGACGGCTGAAGCGGAAGTTCGCGCTGAACTGGCAGGCCAATCCGGCAAAGGCGGCAATGCCGCTGCTGCAGCCTTGATCGGCAAGCGCGTCGCTGAAAAAGCGTTGAAAGCAGGGATTACCGAAGTTGCGTTTGACCGCTCCGGTTTCCGTTACCACGGCCGTGTGAAAGCGTTGGCAGAAGCCGCACGCGAAGCCGGTCTGAAGTTCTAAGGATCAATCATGGCAAAAATGCAAGCAAAAATGCAAAGCGACAAGCCGGATGATGGCATGCGCGAAAAAATGATCGCGATCAACCGCGTGACCAAAGTGGTCAAGGGTGGTCGTATCATGGGTTTCGCCGCGCTGACCGTAGTTGGTGATGGCGATGGCCGCGTCGGCATGGGCAAGGGCAAATCGAAAGAAGTGCCAGTTGGCGTGCAGAAGGCGATGGAAGAAGCCCGTCGCAACCTGATCAAAGTACCGCTCAAAAACGGCACCTTGCATCACACGGTTGTTGGTCGTCACGGCGCCTCCAAGGTCCTGATGAACCCGGCTAAGCCTGGTACTGGCGTTATCGCTGGTGGCGCAATGCGCGCTATCTTCGAAGTGATGGGCGTGACGGACGTGGTGGCGAAATCCACCGGTTCGAACAACCCATACAACCTGGTACGCGCTACGCTGGACGGCCTGTCGAAAATGAGCACTGCTTCCGATATCGCTGCCAAACGCGGCAAGTCGGTCGAAGACATTCTGGCTTAAGGTGGACAAAATGACAAACACAGTCAAAGTGCAATTGGTCAAGGGCTTGATCGGTACGCGCGAATCGCATCGCGCTACCGTGCGCGGTCTGGGTCTGCGTCGTGTAAATTCGGTTTCCGAATTGCAAGACACCCCATCCGTACGCGGCATGATCAATAAAGTATCGTATCTCGTTAAAGTTGTCGGGTAAGCCTTCGGGCTTACACGAACGGAGCAAATCATGGAATTGAATACTATTGCACCAGCCGAAGGCGCTAAGCACTACAAGCGTCGCGTCGGTCGCGGTATCGGCTCCGGCCTGGGTAAAACCTCGGGTCGTGGTCACAAAGGTCAGAAATCGCGTTCGGGCGGCTTTCATAAAGTCGGTTTCGAAGGCGGTCAGATGCCTCTGCAACGCCGTCTGCCTAAGCGCGGTTTCAAATCGATGCACGCAACCTTCAAAGCTGAAGTGCGCCTGTCCGATCTGAACAACCTGGCTGTTGGCGATGTCGACATTCTGGTCTTGAAGCAAGCTGGCGTTCTGGGCGTGTTGGCCCGTGACGTGCGCGTGATCTTGTCCGGCGAAATCACCAAAGCGGTGAATTTGAAGGGCTTGAAAGTGTCCGCTGGCGCGAAAGCCGCCATCGAAGCAGCCGGCGGCTCGGTAGCCTGAGTTGACCGCTAACAGCTTGATCGGAGCGAAAATTGGCGACTAATCCACAACTTGCTAAAAGTGCAGCGGCCGGTTTCCCTTGGGGACGGCTCTGGTTTTTGCTTGGCGCATTGGTGGTTTATCGTATCGGTGCTCACGTCCCGGTTCCCGGGATTGACCCGACACAATTAGCCTCGCTGTTCAAGGAGCACGAAGGCGGCGTCCTGGGCATGTTCAACATGTTCTCGGGCGGTGCCTTGTCTCGTTTTACAGTGTTTGCGCTGGGTATCATGCCTTATATCTCGGCCTCGATCATCATGCAATTGCTGTCGATCGTGTCACCGCAGATGGAAGCGTTGAAAAAAGAAGGCGAAGCAGGTCGTCGCAAGATCACCCAGTACACCCGGTATTTCACGGTTGCCCTGGCACTGTTCCAAGCGTTAGGCATTGCAGTCGCACTGGAGTCGCAAGCTGGTCTGGTGTTGGAACCTGGTCTTGCATTCCGCTTCGTGACGGTCGTCACTTTGTTGACCGGAACAATGTTTTTGATGTGGTTGGGTGAGCAAATTACCGAGCGTGGCTTGGGGAATGGCATCTCGATCATCATTTTTGCCGGGATTGCAGCAGGTCTGCCGTCGGCGTTGGGTGGCTTGTTCACTCAGGTGTCGAATGGTTCGATCGGCAGCTTCAGCGCGATTTTCATCGTGATCCTGGTAGCACTGGTAACGTACTTCGTTGTATTCGTCGAACGTGGTCAGCGCAAAATATTGGTCAATTACGCGAAGCGCCAGGTAGGCAACAAGATTTATGGCGGTCAAACCAGCCATTTGCCGTTGAAGCTGAACATGGCCGGCGTGATCCCGCCGATCTTTGCTTCTTCGATCATCTTGTTCCCGGCCACTATCGTGGACTGGTTTTCAAAGGGCGCCGACAACGCTAACCCTGCGGTGCGGTTCTTGAAAGATTTGGCAGCATCGATGGGGCCTGGTGAGCCTATCCATGCGCTGTTGTACGCAGTGGCGATCGTGTTTTTCTGTTTCTTCTATACAGCGCTGGTATTTAACAGCAAGGAAACAGCGGATAACTTGAAGAAAAGCGGTGCGTTCATTCCCGGGATCCGTCCAGGCGAGCAGACAGCCCGTTACATCGACAAGATCCTGACACGCTTGACACTTGCCGGCGCAGTCTACATCACCCTGGTGTGTTTATTGCCGGAATTTATGCAAGCCCAGTGGAAAGTACCATTCTATTTCGGCGGTACTTCTTTATTGATTATTGTAGTTGTCACCATGGATTTCATGGCGCAAGTACAGAACTACGTGATGTCGCAGCAATATGATTCGCTGCTGCGCAAAGCAAATTTCAAGGGCGGAATTCCGACGCGTTAAGCGCGGTAAACATACCGAATGGCAAAAGACGACGTCATACAGATGCAGGGCGAGATTCTTGAGAATCTCCCAAATGCAACATTTCGAGTGAAGCTGGAGAACGGACACGTGGTGCTCGGGCATATTTCAGGTAAAATGCGGATGAACTATATTCGCATTCTCCCTGGAGACAAGGTGACGGTGGAGTTGACGCCGTACGACCTGAGCCGAGCCCGCATTGTGTTCCGTACCAAGTAACACACTGAATCAAACCAAAGAAGCGAAAGAAAGAGCCCCAAAATGAAAGTTCTCGCATCAGTCAAGCGGATCTGCCGCAACTGCAAGATCATCAAGCGCAAAGGCGTAGTCCGCGTAATCTGCGTGGAACCACGTCACAAGCAGCGTCAAGGTTAATCGAGGAATAACAAATGGCACGTATTGCAGGGGTTAATATCCCAAATCATCAGCATACCGTTATCGGCCTGACGGCCATCTACGGTGTGGGCCGTCCACGCGCAGAGAAAATCTGTGCATCGACCGGTGTAGCAACCAACAAAAAGATCAAAGATCTGGATGACAGCGAACTGGAAAAGCTGCGCGATGAAGTAGGTAAATTCATCGTCGAAGGCGATCTGCGTCGTGAACTGTCCATGAACATCAAGCGTTTGATGGATCTGGGTTGCTACCGCGGCATGCGTCATCGTAAGGGTCTGCCTTGCCGTGGCCAGCGTACGCGTACGAACGCACGTACCCGCAAGGGACCGCGTAAAGCCGCTCAATCGCTGAAAAAATAATCCGCTAGGGAATAATTATGGCTAAGTCGCAAAATAACGCCGCATCAGCACGCGTGCGTAAAAAAGTTAAAAAGAACGTCGCTGAAGGCATCGCGCATGTCCACGCATCGTTCAATAACACCATCATTACCATCACCGATCGTCAAGGCAATGCCTTGTCGTGGGCTACCTCCGGCGGTGCAGGCTTCAAGGGTTCGCGTAAATCGACCCCGTTCGCAGCGCAGGTCGCCGCGGAAGCCGCTGGTAAAGTGGCTGTTGAGTGTGGCGTCAAGAACCTGGAAGTACGTATCAAGGGCCCAGGTCCTGGTCGTGAATCCGCCGTTCGCGCGCTGAACAACCTGGGCATCAAGATCACCGAGATCCAGGACGTGACGCCGGTACCGCACAACGGTTGCCGTCCACCGAAACGTCGTCGTATCTAAGATAGTGTTGCAGAGGGCGCTTCGGCGCCAGCTGCTTTGCTGTCTGTTGTAACTCAGTACAGTTGTGTGAAAACGCTGGAGCAGGGAGCCGGAAACGGTTATACTGCCCGGCTGTTCTTGCCTGTCAAATTCTGTTTGACGGGTTTTTCGTTTTCAGCCACCGTCTGATTGAAACCAAATCAGACTAGCGCCTAACCGCATCAGTGTGTTTGATCATGCATGTGGCTGGGGCGTTATCATTTAAAAAAAGGAAGTATCGTGGCACGTTATATCGGACCTAAAGCAAAACTTTCCCGCCGTGAAGGTACAGACCTGTTCCTGAAGAGCGCCCGCCGCTCGCTGGACAGCAAGTGCAAACTGGACGTCAAGCCAGGCCAGCACGGTGTCAAATCCGGCGCCCGCACCTCGGACTACGGTAACCAACTGCGCGAAAAGCAAAAAGTCAAGCGCATGTACGGCGTGCTGGAACGTCAATTCCGCCGCTACTTCGCTGAAGCAGACCGTCGTAAAGGCAACACCGGCGAAACGCTGTTGAAGTTGCTGGAAACGCGTCTGGACAACGTTTGCTACCGCATGGGCTTTGGCTCGACCCGCGCTGAAGCGCGTCAATTGGTCAGCCACAAAGCGTTCACCGTGAACGGTATCGTTGTGAACATCGCTTCGTACGCAGTCAAAGTTGGCGACATCGTTGCTGTTCGTGAAAAATCGAAAAAGCAAGTGCGTATCGTTGAAGCACTGTCGCTGGCTGAACAAGTTGGTATGCCTAGCTGGGTTTCGGTTGATGCCAAGAAAATGGAAGGTACCTTCAAGTCCCTGCCAGAGCGTAACGAAATCGCTAACGACGTCAACGAATCGCTGATCGTCGAGCTGTACTCGCGTTAATAGTAGTCAGTAGCAAGATCTCCGCCCACTTTGCTTTTGTAAAGTGGGCGTTTCACTAATGCCATCAGCCTTATCGGTGTAATGAGCCGAGGGTATTGAAAAGGACATTTCATGCAAAACAGTTTGTTGAAGCCACGTATTATCGATGTTGAAGCTCTCGGTGCAGGTCACGCCAAGGTCGTGATGGAACCGTTCGAGCGCGGCTATGGCCACACATTGGGTAACGCGTTGCGCCGCGTTCTGCTGTCGTCGATGGTAGGCTACGCGCCGACCGAAGTGACGATCGCTGGCGTCGTCCACGAATATTCCTCCCTCGATGGCGTGCAAGAAGACGTCGTCGATCTGTTGCTGAACTTGAAGGGTGTGGTTTTCAAAGTCCACAACCGCGATTCGGTAACCCTGACCCTGAAAAAAGAAGGCGAAGGCGCGATCCTGGCCTCCGACATCGACCTGCCGCATGACGTCGAACTGATCAACCCTGACCACGTGATCGCCCACCTGACCGCTGGTGGCAAGCTGGACATGCAGATCAAGGTTGAAAAAGGCCGCGGCTACGTTCCTGGTAACGTGCGTCGCCTGTCGGAAGACACGAACAAGACCATCGGCCGCATCATTCTCGATGCATCGTTCTCGCCAGTGCGCCGTGTATCGTACTTCGTTGAATCGGCCCGCGTTGAACAGCGTACCGACCTGGACAAGCTGATCATCAACATCGAAACCAACGGCGTGATCTCGCCGGAAGAAGCGATCCGCCAGTCGGCCCGCGTCCTGGTGGACCAGTTGAATGTGTTCGCTGCCCTGGAAGGCACGGAAGCTGCCGCCGAAGCGCCATCGCGCGCTCCGCTGGTCGATCCTATCCTGTTGCGTCCAGTCGACGACCTGGAGTTGACCGTGCGTTCGGCAAACTGCCTGAAAGCGGAAAACATCTACTACATCGGCGACCTTATCCAACGTTCGGAAAACGAACTGCTGAAAACGCCAAATCTGGGCCGCAAGTCCCTGAACGAAATCAAGGAAGTGCTGGCATCGCGCGGCTTGACCTTGGGCATGAAGCTGGAAAACTGGCCGCCTGCCGGCCTGGAAAAGTAATTCGTAGTTGTAGCAAACTGCCTGGGACAGGTGTCCCAGGCTTTTATTTTGTAGTACCAAACCGGCCCGCGATGAAGCTTCTGCCTCATTGATCGAAGAGCTGGAATTTAAACACTCACCGAAAGGATTTATCATGCGTCACGGTCACGGCCTCCGTAAACTGAATCGTACCTCGTCCCACCGTCTGGCAATGCTGCGCAACATGACAGTATCGCTGCTGCGTCACGAAGCGATCAAAACCACCCTGCCAAAAGCAAAAGAACTGCGCCGCGTTGTCGAGCCAATTCTGACCCTGGGCAAAACCGACTCCCTGGCAAACAAGCGTCTGGCCTTCAACCGCCTGCGCGACCGTGAAATGGTCGTCAAACTGTTCGCTGAACTGGGCCCACGTTTCGCCAACCGTAACGGTGGTTATGTGCGTATCCTGAAAATGGGCTTCCGCGTCGGCGATAACGCTCCTATGGCGTTCGTTGAACTGATGGATCGTCCAGATACGACCGAAGCAGTTGAAGTTGCTGGCGAGTAATCCCAGTAATTGCATCTGAGAAAGCCAGGCCTAGCCTGGCTTTTTTGTTTTCTGCTGCAGCTATCCTTTCAGCGGTGTACTATTCTTCTTTCGCGCCGGCCCGGCACAAGCGCTGCCTGCTCCGCGCGTCCTCTGTCGAATGGTCGAAAAGGTAGTTCATGTCCCGTTTCCCCTCCAGCGCCTCCGCGCGCGCCGCTCCATTACATCAATTGCTGATCTGGCTTGCCGCCTGTTTACTGCTGGCCATGGCCGTCTTCGGCGCCAGTCATGCCCGCGCTGACGATGAGTTCCTCGATCCGGAACTGGCGTTCAAGTTTTCCGCCCGCATGCAGGATCCGTCCACCATCGCCGTCACCTACGTGATCGCCGACGGCTACTATATGTACCACGAGCGCTTCAAGTTCGAGGCCGTGGGCGCCAAGCTGGGCACGCCCGTGTATCCGGCTGGCAAGGTCAAGTTTGACGACACCTTCCAGAAGAATGTGGAAACCTTCCGCAAGACCCTGACCATCACCATTCCCGTTGTGGCGGCCGGCGCGTTCACCTTGAAAGCGACAGGCCAGGGCTGCTCCGACAAGGGCCTGTGCTATGCGCCGCAGGATGCGACAGCCCAGCTGGTGGGCGGGGGCGGCGGCCAGAGCGTGGCGCCCGGCGCCGGCCTGCCGTCGAAATTCGCCTTGCCCGCCGCGCCGGCAGTCGACACGGCTGCCATCAACGGTCCGCAGGCGCAGGCGTCGCCCGGCGTGTCCGTGCTGAGCATTCCCCAGGCCGATATTATCAGCACGCCAGAGCCGGTAGCGGCGGCGCCCGTGGCGGCAAGCGCCGCGCCCGCGCAAAGCGAGATGGGCAAGATCGAGGCGGCCCTGAAGGGCGGCAAGCTGCTCGTCATCGTGCCCCTGTTCATGCTGCTGGGCCTGGGGCTGGCGTTTACGCCGTGCGTGCTGCCGATGGTGCCGATTTTGTCGTCGATCATCATCGGCGATGGCGCCAAGGTCAGCCGCTCACGCGGCTTGCTGCTGTCGCTGACCTACGCGCTGGGCATGGCCATCGTCTACACGGCGCTGGGCGTGGCGGCTGGCCTGGCGGGCGAAGGCCTGGCGGCGCAACTGCAAAACCCGTGGGTGCTGGGCTTCTTTGCCTTGCTGATGGCGGGCCTGGCCTTGTCGATGTTCGGTTTTTATGAGCTGCAAGTGCCGGCTTTCCTGCAAGGCAAGCTGACGAGCGTATCGAACCAGCAATCGTCGGGCCGCCTGGCGGGCGTGTTCGTCATGGGCGCCATTTCCGCGCTGATCGTGGGGCCCTGCGTGGCCGCGCCGCTGGCCGGCGCCTTGCTGTACATCAGCCAGACGCGCGACGTCGTCATCGGCGGCAGCGCCCTGTTTGCCATGGCCGTGGGCATGAGCGTGCCGCTGCTGCTGGTGGGTGTGTCGGCCGGCACCTTGCTGCCGCGCGCCGGCGCGTGGATGGGTGCCGTCAAACGCTTCTTTGGCGTGCTGCAGCTGGGCGTGGCCTGGTGGCTGGTCTCGCCCGTGCTGCCGGGTGCCGTGCAAATGCTGGGCTGGACGGTCTTGTTCGTCGGCTACGGCATGTATCTGCTGGTGGGCAAGAGCGGCGCGCAACACGCCTGGGTGGCCAAGGCCTTCGGCCTCGTGTTTGCCGTGCTGGGCGCGATGCAGCTGGTCGGCGTGGCCAGCGGTGGCCGCGATCCGCTGGCGCCGCTGGCACACCTCGGCGGTGGCCAGGTGCACGCACAACCGTTTACGCGGGTAAAGACCGTGGCGCAGCTCGATGCGGCACTGGCGCAGTTGGGTGGCAAGCCGGCTTTGCTGGACTTTTATGCGGACTGGTGCGTGTCGTGCATCGAGATGGAAAAGCTGACCTTCGTCGACCCCGCCGTGCGCGCGAAGATGGGGCAAGCCGTGCTGCTGCAGGTGGACGTGACGGCCAATGACGCGGACGACAAGGCCATGCTGAAACGTTTTCAGCTGTTCGGCCCGCCGGGCATCATCATGTTCAACCCGCAGGGGCAGGAAATCGCCCAGTCGCGCGTGATCGGCTTCCAGAACGCTGCCACCTTCCTGACTTCGTTGCGCAAGCTCGAGCAGTAGGAGGGGCAGGTCGGGTAGGTCGGGTTAGCCCGTCAGGGCGTAACCCGACGCCACCGCATACGTCAACCATGTTGTCGGATGACGCGGCGTTGCCGCTAATCCGACCTACGATTTACCCTGCTTTCGGATGCTGCTGCATGCCATGGTGGCCACCGCGATGGCCGCCGTGCCGGCCGGCCGGCACGCTGTCATCAAACACTTTCTTTTGCTCCGGCGTCAGCACGGCATAAAAGGTTTTCAACGAGGCCAGGCGGCTTTCCTGGTCTGCGATGCGTTCCTTCGACATGGCGATCCATTGTTCCATGCGTTCCGGCGCCGACAGCTTGGCCATCGCTTCGTGCCTGGCCTTCCAGTCGCCCATCGGTTTTTTCGGCGCATTGGCGGCCGTGAACGTGGCCCAGGCCGGTTCCTGGGCGGCCGTCAGCTTCAGCTTGTCATGCAGGCGGCCCTGGTACTTGGCCATGCGCTCGGCCGGGTTGCCACCGCGGTGCTGGCCGCGCTGGCCTTCATGTTGCATCTTGGTGCTGGCCGCAGGCGCGCTGGCGGCCGCTTCCTGGGCGTGGACGGTCAGCGATGCCGCACCCATGCCGAGTACGCTCATGGCGATGATCAAATTCTTGCGCAAGGTTGTCATTGAGGCGTTCATCTGGATTCCTTTGTAAAAGTGAGGGATGTACATGTTGCTGCACATGAATCCATGTTGGACGCCCCATGTTTCCCCGAAGTGTCCGCTGCCAGACAGTTTGTATCTATATGTTTCTTCGGGTCTTCTATATACAAGACGATACAAATGCGTTGTGCAAGGGCGGGGGAAGTGGGGATAATTCGTACCATGGAACCCACTTCTACAATTCTCATCGTCGACGACGACCGCGATATCCGCAGCTTGCTGGCGGACTACCTGGAAACGAACGCCTACCGCACCCTGGGCGCGGCGGATGGCACGGCCATGTGGAAAATCCTCGATGAAACGCGGCCCGATTTGATCGTGCTCGACTTGAACCTGCCCGGCGACGACGGCCTGACCCTGTGCCGCAAGCTGCGCGCCCAATCGACGGTGCCGGTGATCATGTTGACTGCGCGCAATGAGCCGCTGGACCGTATCCTGGGCCTGGAGATGGGCGCCGACGATTACTTGCCGAAACCGTTCGAGCCGCGCGAATTGCTGGCGCGCATACGCAGTGTCTTGCGCCGCAGCCATGCCATGCCGTCGAACGTCCCGTCGGACAAGGCGCAGCAAATCCGCTTTTCCGGCTGGACCCTCGACTTGACGGCGCGCCACCTGCTCAATCCCAGCGGCCTGGTGATCATGCTGTCGGGCGCGGAATTTCGCTTGCTGCGCGTGTTCCTCGAGCACCCGAACCGCGTGCTCAACCGCGACCAGTTGCTGAACCTGACGCAGGGCCGCGACGCGGACCCGTTCGACCGCTCGATCGATATCCAGATCAGCCGCCTGCGGCAAAAGCTCGGTGAAGATGCCCGCTTGCCGCAAATCATCAAGACCGTGCGCAACGGCGGCTACGTGCTGGCCGGCCAGGTCAATGTGGAGCCGCACGCGTGAAGGCCTTCCTGGGATCGATGACGGGCCGTGTTTTTATGTTTTTGCTGATCGGCATCGTCGCTTCGGCCGCGCTGACGCAGTGGCTGGCCGTGGGCGAACGCCAGCGCGCCATCGAGCAATACCGCGACTACCACGCCGTCGAGCGGGCCGAGCAGCTGGTGATGGCGGCCGACGTGGTGCCGCTGGCCTCGCGCGCCGCGTACCTGAAGGTGGCCAACAAGGGCAGCGTACGCCTGGAATTGCGTCCCGACGTCGAGCATGTGCCGGGCAAGCCGACGGAATTTTCCTCCGCCCTGCAAGCCAAATTGGGCGAAGGCTTCAAGGTCAGCGCGCTGGCCGAGCGCCCGGAAGCCTGTGTCAAGCCGCGCCAGTCGCCGGGCATGTTTTCCGCCAAGCCATGGGGCGGTACCTGCGAAAACCTCGACGTGCGCATGCAGGATGGCCACGTGTTGCGCCTGATGGTCTTGCCGCCGCGCCAGCAGCCGCCGTTCAATGAACATAACGACTGGATGACTCTGCTGCCTTTCCTGATCAGCATCGCCATCCTCGCCTACCTGGTCACGCGCATGACCATGCGCCCGCTCAAGCAACTGGCGCAGGCGGCGAAAGACCTCGGTAACGACATCAACCATCCGCCGCTGACCCTGTCGGGCGCCAGCGAGATCCGCCAGGCCAGCGCCGCCTTCAATGCCATGCAGGCGCGTATCCGTCAGCATATTTCCCAGCGTACACAGATGCTCGCTGCCATCACGCACGACTTGCAGACGCCGCTGACGCGCTTGCGCCTGCGCCTGGAAAAAGTGGCCGATACGGAATTGTATGACCGTCTGGTGGGCGACCTGTCGGCCATGCAGAGCATGGTCAAGGAGGGGCTGGACCTGGCCCGTTCGATGGATAGCACGGAAGCGATGCAGGCGCTCGATCTCGATTCGCTGTTGGATAGCGTTTGCTCCGACGCGGCCGATGCGGGCCAGAATGTGACCCTGGCCGGGCAGGCCGGCATGGCCTTGATGGCGCGCCCGATCGCCATGCGGCGCTGCCTGGTGAACCTGATCGACAATGCCGTCAAATATGGCCAGTACGCGCAGGTGACCGTCGAGCGCATCGCCGGCGCGGCACGCATCCGCATCCGCGATGGCGGGCCGGGGATTGCGCCAGATCAGCTGGCCAAGGTGTTCGAACCGTTTTACCGGATAGAAACCTCGCGTTCGCGCGAATCGGGCGGTACGGGCCTGGGCCTGACCATCGCGCGCAATATCGCCGAGCAGCACGGCGCCACGGTTTTGCTGGCCAATCACGTCGACGGTGGACTGGAAGTCACCCTCATCGTGCCAGAGTATTACGCAGGAAAGTGAGCATTTCCGTGCGACAATATTGCGCGTTAGGCCTCCCTGGCAACTACATTCAACCTGCAGCCCTGCGCTGCGACAGCGTGACAGAACAATGAAAAAGACTAGTCTGGCAATCCTCGTGGGTGCGGCCCTGTGTATCGGTGGCGGCATCTGGTATTTCAATCATCAGCCGGGCAAAGCGGCCGCTGGGCAGGATGGCAAAGGGGGCAAGGGCGGGCAGGCGCCGACGACGGTGAGCGTGGTCGCGCCGGTGCGCCAGGATGTGCCGATGCTGCTGCAAGCCAATGGCAGCGTGACGCCGATCAGCAGCGTCGACTTGCATCCGCAGACGACCAGCACGATTACCAAGGTGCACATCCGCGAAGGCCAGTTCGTCAAGCAGGGCGAGCTGATGTTTACGCTGGATGCGCGCAGCGAGCATGCGAACGTCGACAAGGCGCAGGCGCAGGTCTTGCGCGACCGCGCCTCGGTAGCCGATCTCGAACGCCAGCTCAAGCGCAACCAGGATTTGTTGAGCAAGAATTTCATCGCCCAGGGCGCCGTGGACACGCTGCAAAGCCAGCTCGACGCGGCACGCGCCTTGCTGGCCGCCGACCAGGCCGCCTTGCGCGCCGCCCAGGTCGACTCCAGCTACACCGTCCTGCGCGCGCCGCAGGCGGGCCGGGTGGGCGCCATCAATGTCTACGCGGGCAGCCTGGTGCAGCCGGCCACGTCGCTCACCAGCATCACCCAGCTCGACCCGATCGACGTGGTCTTCACCTTGCCGGAAAGCAGCCTGTCGGGCTTGCTGGCGGCGCAAAAGGCGGGCGAGGTACCCGTCACGGCCCTGTTGTCGGACGCGGGCGGCAAGCAGCTCGATGGCAAACTGAACTTTATCGACAATGCCGTCGACCCCGCTACGGGCGTCATCAAGGTCAAGGCGCGCTTCAACAATGGCGGCACCGACCTGTGGCCTGGCCAGTACGTGAATACGCAGCTGACCGTGCGCACGCTCAACGATGCGCTGGTGATCCCGCAAAACGCCATCATCACGAGTACCGCCGGCACCTTCGTGTACTCGATGGAGGCGGACAACACGGCCAAGATGCGCAAGATTACCCGCGTGTATGCATTCGGACCGAGCGCCGTCGTCACCGGCCTGGTGGGCGATGAAAAAGTCATCGTCGACGGCAAGCAGAACTTGCGCCCGGGTAGCAAGGTGCGCCTGGCGGAAAAACACAAGGCTGCCGACGGCGCCGCCGCAGCGCAGGGCAAGCCAGCATGAACCTGTCCGAACTGAGCATCCGCCGCCCCGTCATGGTGGTGTTGCTGTCCCTCTCCATCATCCTGGCCGGCGTGCTGGCCTATCTGCAAATTCCCGTGGCGGCCTTGCCGAGCTACAACACGCCCGTCATCAACGTCAGCGCCGACCTGGCCGGCGCCAGCCCGGAAACCATGGCCTCGTCGGTGGCCTTGCCGCTGGAAAAGCAGTTTTCCACCATTTCCGGCCTGAGCCTGATCACGTCCACGAGTACCCTGGGCAATACGTCGCTGACCCTGGAGTTTGACGCCAGCATCAATGTCAACGAGGCGGCCGTCGATGTGCAGGCGGCCCTGCTGCGCGCACAGCGACAGTTGCCGACGGAAATGACGGATTTGCCGTCTTACCGCAAGGTCAATCCGGCCGATGCGCCGGTGCTGTTCATCCAGATGACGTCGCCCTCGCTGAACTTGTCGGATCTCAATGATTATGCGGAAAACCTGATCGCGCCCAGCCTGTCGACCCTGCCTGGCGTCGCCCAGGTCATCGTCAATGGCCAGAAACGCTTCGCCGTGCGCGTGCGCGCCCGTGCCGACCTGATGAATGCGCGCAACCTGACGATGGACGAGCTGGCTGTTGCTTTGCGCACCTCGAACACGAATTCCCCGCTGGGCATCCTTGACGGTCCGAGCCAGACCCTGACTATCCAGGGTAATCCACAAATGATGAAGGCGGCTGATTTTGCCGAACTGATCATCGCCAGCCGCAACGGCCAGCCCGTGCGCCTGAAAGACGTGGCCGAGGTGGAAGACAGCTTTCAATCGATCAAGTCCGTCGGCAGTTTCAACGGCGAGCGCTCGATCAGCCTGATGGTGCAGCGCCAGCCGGACGCCAACACCGTGCAAGTGGTCGACGGCGTGCGCCGTTTGCTGCCGGGCTTCAAGGAGCAATTGCCGCAGTCGATACAAATCAGCCTGGTCAACGACCGTTCGCTGTCGATCCGCGAAGCCATCCACGACGTCAATCTGACCCTGGCGCTGACGGTGGTGCTGGTGGTGCTGGTGATCTTTTTGTTCCTGCACCGCGCGGCCGCGACCTTCATTCCGGCCGTCACCATGCCGATCTCGCTGCTCGGTGCGCTGGCCCTGCTGTACTGGCTCGGCTACAGCCTCGACAACGTGTCCCTGCTGGGCATTACCTTGGCCGTGGGCTTGGTCGTCGACGATGCCATCGTGGTGCTGGAAAACATCGTGCGCCATATCGAGATGGGCAAGAAACCGATACGCGCGGCCCTGGAAGGGGCGAAAGAGATGGGCTTTACCATCATCTCGATTTCCGTCTCGCTGGTGGCCGTGTTCATCCCCATTTTCTTCATGCCGGGCGTGATCGGCTTGCTGTTCCACGAGTTCGCCGTTGTCGTCTCGCTGGCCGTGCTGGTGTCCGCCGTCGTGTCGCTGACCCTGGTGCCGATGCTGGCCAGCCGCTTCCTGCCGGCCGACTCGCGCGAGCACAATGACAGCGACCCCAGTCATGGCGAGAAAACCTTTATCGGCCGCCATTTCGAAGCCGGTTTCACGAAATTGCGCAACGGCTATGTGCATCTGCTCGACAAGGCTCTGGCGCACCGCAATGTGGTGCTGTTCGTTGCCGTGTGCACCTTTGCGCTGACGGTGCTGCTGTACGCGACCATTCCCAAAGGTTTCTTCCCCGAAGAAGACCTGGGCCAGATCCAGGTGAATACGGAAGCGTCGGAAGATATTTCGTCCGCGGCATTGCAGGACTTGCAAGCCCGCGTGGCGGCCGTGCTCAAGGCGGACCCAAGCGTGCAGGACGTGACGTCGTTCGTCGGCGGCGGCAACACGGGCCGCATGTTCATGGTCTTGAAACCGCGCAGCGAGCGCCCGAAAATGCCCGTGGTGCTGGAAAACCTGCGCCGCGCGGCGGGCACCGTGCCCGGCATGGCCGTGTATTTCCGGCCCGTGCAAAACTTGCAGCTGGGCGGGCGCCAGAGCAAGAGCCGCTACCAGTACACCTTGCAAAGCGTCAGTCCCGACGCCCTGAATGACTGGGCGGAAAAGTTCATTGCAGGCATGCGCACCGATCCCGCCTTCCGCGACGTCACCAGCGATTCGCAGATCAAGGGCTTGCAGGCATCGCTCCGGATCGACCGCGACAAGGCCAACCTGCTGGGCGTGCAGATGTCCGATATCCGCACGGCACTGTACAGCGCCTTTGGCGAGCGGCAAGTGTCGACCATCTATTCGTCGGCGGCCAGCTATTACGTGATCCTGGAAGCGGCCACGGCGGACCGCCAGTATGACGATGCGCTCACGCGCGTGTCCGTGCGCAGCAAGTCGGGCGAACTGGTGAAATTGTCGAGCATTGCCTACGTGGGACGCACGATCGGCCCCACCTCCGTCAACCACCAGGGGCAGCTGCAAGCCGTCACCATCGCCTTCAACCTGGCGCCGGACGTGCCGCTGGGGATCGCCACGGGCAAGATCGACGCAATGGCCAAGGACATGAGCTTGCCGGCCTCCATCATCACGCGCTACGGCGGCGACGCGGCCGTGTTCCAGAGCTCGCAATCGAGTCAGATCATCCTCATCATTGCCGCGCTGGGCGTGATCTATGTGCTGCTCGGCGTGCTGTATGAAAGCTATATCCACCCGCTCACCATCCTGGCCGGCTTGCCGTCGGCGGCCGTGGGCGCGCTGTTGACCTTGCGCCTGTTCGGCATGGACCTGACCATGATCGCCATCATCGGCATTTTGATGCTGATCGGTATCGTCAAGAAAAACGCCATCATGATGATCGACTTCGCCCTGCATGCGCAGCGCAACGAAGGGCTGGCGCCGGTAGAGGCCATCCGCCAGGCCTGCATCCTGCGTTTTCGTCCCATCATGATGACGACGGCGGCGGCCCTGATGGGCGCCTTGCCGATCGCTCTGGGCCTGGGCGCCGGCGCCGAGCTGCGCCAGCCGCTTGGGCTGGCCGTGGTCGGTGGCTTGTTGTTTTCACAAGTGATTACCCTGTTCATCACCCCCGTCATCTATTTATTCCTGGACAAGTACAGCGGCACGGGGCCGATGACGGACGAGCAACTGGTGGCGCTCGACAACAAGGCTTGAGCGCATGCGTGACTGATGACCCGTGACCGGCGCCCCATTTCTGCGTGAATGGGGCGCCGGTTTTGTATGGGCAGTGATACATACGGTAACAACCGTCAAGGGATGGCTCGGGTACTCTGGTCAGCGCTGCAAGGAATGTCGCTATCCTGTACGCTTCGGGTTGGAAAGGCCGAGGAAGTGTTCCCAAAAGCAAGGGACTCTGGCACTATGGCTGCCCTGTAATGTTATTTCTTCGCTACACAGAAAGCACGATTCATTTTGCATGACACGACCCATTTGTTGGCTGCCGATTCCGATGTTTGCCCCACCTGCGGGCAAGTGATCCAGCCACCTCCGGCCTACGGGTCCAAGACCAGCACCACGCGCAAGGTTGCGCTCGGCGTGTCCGTCTTGCTGCACGTGCTGCTGGCGGCGTATGTCCTGTTGCGCAGTGACACCATCGAAAAGATTCCGCCGCCGAAGAAGGAAAGCGCGATGGTCTACATCGCGCCGCTGAAGGACAAGCCGCAACCGAAGCCGCAGCCCAAGCCCACACCCAAGCCAAAGGACACGAAAGTGGCCAAGGTGAAACCGCCGCCGGCCCCGAGCAAGCGTGTGGTCACAAAAGACGTGCCGCGCGATAAACCGAAACTGGAAACCTACACGCCGCCGCTGGTATCGAAAGTGCCGTTGCCGCCGCCGCCCGCTGAAGACATGAGTTCGATGATCGAGCAGCGCCGCAAGCAGCGCGAGGCGCAGAACCCCGCGCCGCCGGCCGAAGAAAGCGAAAACGACCGTGCCATGCGTGTTGCCAAGGCGAATATCGCCGGCGCGCAGGGACGCAATTCCGGCAGCGACCGCGAGGATTCGGGCGGCGTGTTTTCCATCGTCAACCAGACCTCGTTCAGCGCCGAAGTCAAGTTCAAGGGCTGGAACGGCAACTTCAAGCGCAACTGGCTGAAGCAGGAAAAAGTGGAACTGGGCAACGAGCCCGATATCGAAACGGCCATCATCAAGAAGATGATCCAGCTGATCCGTGCCGAAAAGCCCGGCGATTTCGTCTGGGAATCACGCCGCCTGGGGCGTAACGTCAACCTCAGCGCCCGCGTGGAAGACACGGCCGAGCTGAGCGCCTTCCTGCGCCAGGAATTCTTTTCCGAGAAGCGGCCAGGACCGGGACGGCGCTAGGCGCCCGGCGCCCGCGCAATAAAAAAGGCTGTACCGTGTGAACGGGCAGCCTTTTTTTACGCAGCGTTGATCTCGATCAAGCCGGCTTGTCGGATTCCGGCTCGACGTCGTCTTCCATGTCGATCAGGTCGACCATCTGGGCCGCGCCATCTTCGCTGATGCCGGCCAGTTCCATGATCTTGTCGTTGGCTTCGTCGATACCGACTCTTTTCAGGGCCGAGAACAGTTGCACGGTGAACGGGAAGCCGACGCCGTCTTCGTCCACATAGCTGTCGAGCTTGGCTTTCGCCTGGCGCAAGGCATTCACGGATTCATTGCGGTTCAGCTTATCGACTTTCGTCAGGATGCAGTGAATCGGTTTGCCCGTCGGGGCGAACCATTCCAGCATCTGGATGTCCAGGTCGGTGAACGGGCGGCGCGAATCCATGATCAGGATCAAACCGGCCAATTGTTCGCGGCGCTGCACGTAGTCGCCCAGCAGGCGCTGCCAGTGCAATTTCGCCGAGCCCGATACTTCCGCGTAGCCGTAGCCCGGCAAGTCGACCAGCAGGCATTCGATCTCTTCGACGATGGTGGCATCCTTGCGGTGCTGCGCCACGTGGGCGCCGCCGATGGAGAAGTAGTTGATGTGCTGGGTACGGCCAGGTGTCTTGGAGGCGAACGCCAAACCTTTCTGATTACACAAGATGTTGATGGCGGTCGATTTACCGGCATTGGAGCGGCCGGCAAAGGCGATTTCCGGCACCGTGGTATCGGGCAGGTCACGCAATTGGTTGACGGTCGTAAAGAAGCGGGCTTGCCAGAGTTTTGACATGGGAGTAGTAAAGCAACAAAAGGGAGCGATAAGGGAGCGATAACGCCAAGAAGCTATTGTACAATAAGGGGTTGTTTATTGTTGCCGGCGTAGCAGCGATGCGGCTTGCGGCCCTGAAAATAAAGCAAAAATCCACAGGGCGCGGCAATGTCCACCACTAATTTCTCACTGTCTCAGGGTGCCTGAATGAATCGTGCGTTTTCACCGTTGTTCAAATCCATGCTGCTCGCTTTGCTGGCTGTATCGGCAACTGCCTCCGCGGTCGAAGCACCAAAACCGGCCGTCAAGGCCGACGCTGCCAAGGGCGCTACCCTGTACGCCGATGGCGATGCGGCGCGCGGCTTGCCCGCCTGCGTCTCCTGCCATGGCGCGGCCGGCAATTCGACCATCACGGTCAATCCGAAGCTGGCCGGCCAGCACGAAAGCTATATCTACAAGCAACTGGTCGACTTCACCACGCCGGAACGCAACCAGCCCGTCATGACGACGTACGCGAAGATGCTCAGCGACGCCGACAAGAAGAATATCGCCGCCTACCTGGGCGCGCAGCTGTCCAAGCCGGGTGCCGCGAAAAACAAGGATACGATTGATTTGGGCAAGAAAATCTACCGTGGTGGTATTGCTTCCAAGCAAATTGCCGCCTGCGCCAGCTGTCATGGCGCGACGGGCAATGGCATTCCCGTCCAGTATCCGCGCATCGCCGGCCAGCACCAGGATTACACGGTGGCCCAGCTGACGATGTTCCGCAGCACCAAGGCGGACGCCCGCAAGAACAGCGCGCAAATGCACACCATCGCCGCCCGCATGTCGGATGACGAAATCGCCGCCGTGGCCGACTATATCGCCGGCCTGAAGTAAGTTTTCATAGTGGCAAGAGATTGCCAGGCGCAGCAGCGCGCGTGAACAAGGGCGGCCGTTTCCACAGGCTGCCCTTTTTCATGGCAGGGGCCAAACAGGAGTATGCTGCCGCCTTGCGCGGAGAAACACTCTGCTCCATGCCTACATTTCCTTGAAGATTGCATATCCCGTATGAGTATCCACGTATGAGCACAGGCACGACCGGAATCGAGTTAAAGAACCAACGCCGCAGCCTGGCTGAATTCGTCGAGCTGGTCTCGTCGATGCGCTTTGCCATCAGCTTGCTGACCCTGATCGCCGTCGCCTCCATCATCGGCACCGTGCTCAAGCAAAACGAGCCCATGCCCAATTATGTCAACCAGTTCGGTCCGTTCTGGTTTGCCGTCTTCGACAAGCTGAGCCTGTATTCCGTGTATTCGGCCTGGTGGTTCCTCGTCATCATGGGCTTCCTCGTCGCCTCGACCTCGCTGTGCATCGTGCGCAATGCGCCGAAGATGCTCAAGGACATGCGCAGCTGGCGCGAAACCGTGCGCGAGCAATCCTTGCGCAATTTCCACCACAAGCTGGAATGGCAGGCGCCGCTGCCGCGCGCCGTGCTGGCGCAGCAGATGGTGATGCGCCTGAAAGACGCCGGTTACGGGGCCAAGGTGGTCGAGAAGGACAACGCCACCCTGGTGGCGGCCAAGCGGGGCGCCGCGAATAAATGGGGCTATATCTTTGCCCATGGCGCCATCGTCATCATTTGCGTGGGCGGCTTGCTCGATTCGGAAATGCCGATCCGCGTACAGCAATGGTTCTTTGGCAAGACGCCGTTTTCCGGCAGTGGCGTGATCGCCGACATTCCCGCCCAGCACCGTCTGAGCCTGTCGAATCCTACTTTCCGCGGCAACACCATGATCCCGGAAGGCTCGTCGAGCAACACGGCCATCATTCCCCAGGCCGATGGCGTGCTGATCCAGGATCTGCCCATCACCATCCTGCTGAAGAAATTCCACATCGATTTCTACAGCACGGGCATGCCCAAGCTGTTCGCCAGCGATGTCGTCATCACCGACCATGCAACGGGAGAAAGTTTTCCTGCAACCATCAAGGTCAACCAGCCGCTGCTGTACAAGGGCCTGGCCCTGTACCAGTCCAGCTTTGAGGATGGCGGCAGCAAGCTCAAGTTGACCGGTTTTCCCATGACGGGCAAGACGACGAAACGCTTCGATATCGGCGGCGAAGTGGGCGGCAGCACGCCGCTCGAGCGCAGCGACGGCAATTCCTACACGGTGGAATGGTCGGGTTTCCGTCCGTTTAACGTGGAAAACCTCAGCGCGGGCCAGGACGTGCGCGCCGTCAACAAGGCGGAAAGTTTCAATGATAAATTCGCCGTCGGCCTCGATAAGCGCCTCGGGTCGGCCGCGAAAAACGCCAACAACAAGGATCTCAAGAACGTGGGGCCGTCGGTGCAATACAAATTGCGCGACAAGACGGGACAGGCGCGCGAGTACCAGAACTATATGCAGCCGGTCACGGTCGATGGCACGACGGTGTTCCTGGCCGGCATGCGCGTCAACCCCAGCGACCCGTTCAGCTATCTGCGCATTCCCGCCGACGACAATGTCAGCGTGAATGAGTGGATGCGCTTGCGTGCCGCGCTGCAAGATCCAGCGCTGCGCCAGCAGGCCGCCGCCCGCTATGCGGCGCGCGCCATGCCGCAGGCGAACGCGGAAGCCTTGCGCGGCCAGTTGCAGGAATCGGCGGCGAAAAGCCTGGGCATTTTTGCCGGCAACGGGCAAGAGGGCGGTTTCCTCGCCATTTCTCGTTTCCTGGAGAAAATCCCTGCCGCCGAGCAAGAAAAAGCGGCCGATATCTTCATGAAAATCCTCAATGGCAGCCTGTGGGACTTGTGGCAGGCGGCACGCGCCCAGGATGGCTTGAAAGCCGTCGAGGCCGATGACAAGCACGGCCGCTTCCTGCAGCTGGCCACGAATGCGCTGTCCGACAGCTTCTTCTATGGCGCGCCCGTGTACCTGCAGCTTGACGACTTTACGGAAATCAAGGCCTCCGTGCTGCAGGTGACGCGTTCGCCGGGCAAGAGCGTGGTCTACCTCGGTTGCCTGTTCCTCGTGATCGGCGTATTTTCCATGTTTTATATCCGCGAGCGCCGCCTGTGGGTGTGGATCAAGGATGGCGAGGGCGGCAGCGAGGCCCTGATGGCCATGAGCACGCAACGCAAGACGCTGGATTTTGAAAAAGAATTTGAGAACTTGAAGGCAAAGCTGCCGCAATCGGCGTAAGCTGCGCTGAGTTGGATTGGCTGAGTTTCGGGACGCTTGCGCGTCGCCGGGAATGGAGAAAATGATGGAATTGGCAAACAAGCAAATATATACGCAGGAAGCAGGATTTTTCAAGCGCCTGAGCCTGATCGATTGGCTGTACGGCGCCGGCTTGCTGGCGGCCTCACTGTTCGGCCTGATGCGCTTTGGCGCCTTCATGGATATCTATGAAAAGGCCATCCTGCTGGCCGCGGCGCCCACGTTCGCGTGGCTGGGCTGGTACTGGAAGCCCGTGCGCTGGCTGATCCCGCTGGCTGCCGTGCTGTCGTTGTTCGCCATCGAACTGTATAGCGGCCACCTGGAGATGGCGAACCAGAAATTCTTCCTGAAATACATCTTGTCGAGCCAATCGGCCATCCTGTGGATGGGCACCCTGTTCGTGCTGTCGACCCTGTTCTACTGGATCGGCCTGGTGGCGCGTTCTGAATTCGGTTCGTCCGTCGGCTCCCTGCTGTGCTGGGCCGGCGTGGTGCTGGGCCTGACGGGCATGCTGGTGCGCTGGTACGAGTCTTACCTGATCGGCGCCGACGTGGGTCACATTCCCGTGTCGAACCTGTATGAAGTGTTCATCCTGTTTTCCCTGATCACGGCCATGTTCTACCTGTATTACGAGCAGCATTATGCGACGCGCCAGCTGGGCGCCTTCGTCATGCTGGTCATTTCGGCGGCCGTCGTGTTCCTGATGTGGTACACGGTCACGCGCGACGCGGCGGAAATCCAGCCGCTGGTGCCGGCCCTGCAAAGCTGGTGGATGAAGATCCACGTACCGGCCAACTTCATCGGCTACGGCACGTTTGCCCTGTCGGCCATGGTGGCGGCGGCCTACCTGCTCAAATCGAGCGGCTATCTGGTCGACCGGCTGCCGTCGCTGGAAGTGCTCGACGACGTCATGTACAAGGCCATTTCCGTCGGTTTCGCTTTCTTCACGGTAGCGACCATCCTGGGCGCCCTGTGGGCGGCTGAAGCGTGGGGCGGCTACTGGTCGTGGGACCCGAAGGAAACGTGGGCGCTGATCGTCTGGCTCAACTATGCAGCCTGGCTGCACATGCGATTGATGACGGGCTTGCGCGGCCGCGTCGCCTCGTGGTGGGCGCTGGTGGGCTTGCTGGTGACCACGTTTGCCTTCCTGGGCGTGAATATGTTCCTTTCAGGTTTGCACTCTTACGGCAAGCTGTAATTCATTTTTGCATGACAGAAGCGTCATGAACGGCCCGGAAAAACTGGTGTAAGGTATATCCAATCACCTTTTTCCGGAGCCGCCATGTTGATCAAGCGCAGTCCCAACGGCATTGAGTTGCCGTACTCTTCCGAAATCACGCCGCGCGCCGTGTTTGAATCGCGCCGCAGCTTCATCAAGCAAGTGGCGCTGGGCTCGATGTCCAGCGCGGCCTTGCTGGAAATGGCCAGCCGCGAAGCCTTCGCGCAAGGCACGAATCCCAAGCTGGCAGCCAAACTCAATCCCGCCTATTCGGCGCTGGACAAGCAGACGGCCTATAAAGACGCCACCAGCTACAACAATTTCTACGAATTCGGCACGGACAAGAGCGACCCTGCGCAAAACGCGGGCACCCTGCGCACGCGGCCGTGGACGGTCAGCATCGAAGGCGAAGTGAAAAAGCCGATGACGCTGGACCTCGATGCGTTGCTCAAGCTGGCGCCGCTGGAAGAGCGCGTCTACCGGCTGCGCTGCGTGGAAGGCTGGTCGATGGTGATCCCGTGGGTCGGTTACTCCTTCTCGGAAATCATCAAGAAGGTCGAGCCGACGGGCAATGCCAAGTACGTGGAATTCATCACCCTGGCCGACAAGAAGCAGATGCCGGGCGTGGGCAGCCGCGTACTGCAGTGGCCCTATACGGAAGGCTTGCGCATCGACGAAGCGAACCATCCGCTGGCGCTGCTGACCCTGGGCATGTACGGCGAAACCTTGCCGAACCAGAACGGCGCGCCCGTGCGCATGGTCTTGCCGTGGAAATATGGCTTTAAATCGGCCAAATCCATCGTCAAGATCCGTTTCGTCAAGGAACAGCCGCGCACGTCCTGGAACCTGTCGGCGCCGTCCGAATACGGTTTTTATTCGAACGTGAACCCGAACGTCGATCATCCGCGCTGGTCGCAGGCGTCCGAACGGCGCATCGGCGAAGACGGTTTTCTTGCGCGCAAGCGCAAGACCCTGATGTTCAACGGCTACAACGATGTTGCTTCCTTGTACGCGGGCATGGATCTGAAAAAGTTCTTTTAAGGAAAGACCATGGCCCTCAATCCCTCGATCAGGCAGTTGTCGCTGCTTAAAAGCCTGATCTTTTTGCTGGCGCTGCTGCCGTTCGTGCGCATGGTCTGGCTGACATACACGGGGCAACTGGTGGAGCCGCTGGAATTCATCACGCGCGGCACGGGCGACTGGACCCTGTATTTCCTGTGCATCAGCCTGGCGGTGACGCCCTTGCGGCGCTTCACCCAATGGAATTGGCTGATCAAGCTGCGGCGCATGCTGGGCCTGTTTGCGTTTTTCTACGCGGCGCTGCACTTCACCACGTTTTTATGGTTCGATCACTTTTTCGATCTGCAGGAAATGTGGAAGGATGTGCTCAAGCGGCCGTTCATCACGGTGGGCTTTATTGCCTTTGTGTTGCTGATTCCGCTGGCCGTGACGAGCACGAACGGCATGGTCAAGCGCCTGGGCGGCAAGCGCTGGCAGTGGCTGCACCGGTTGATCTATGTGATCGCGCCGCTCGGCATCCTGCACTTCTGGTGGATGAAGGCGGGCAAGCACAATTTCGCGCAACCGATCCTGTTCGGCAGCATCGTCGCGCTACTGCTGTTAATCCGCGTGGTTTTCGCCTGGAGCAAGCGCGCCAAGAACGCCAGGGCGGCGCATGCCGCCGCCCCGGTGCGCTCCGTTTAGGTCGCCGGCACGATGACGGGCGGCGGCGGCACGGGGGCCGGTTCGACGGGGCCTTTGGCCGGTGCGCCCTTGGCCGCTGGTGGCTTGGGCAGATACAGGGGACCGGGCTGGCCGCAGCCGGCCAGGACGCTAGAAACCACAATGGCGATGCCGATATAAAACGCTGAGGATGACTTCACGATTAGAATCACGGTTTGATTAAGATCTTTGGAGTGTAGCATGAGCGAATCGGAATTCCTGGCCCTGGCCGAAGCCACCCTGACCCAGATCGAGGCGGCGCTGGACCGGCTGAACGATGAAGATGTGCTCGACGTCGAATGCAGCCGCAGCGGCAATGTGCTGGAAATCGAATTCATCGACAACGGCACGAAAATCATCGTCAACAGCCAGGCTCCCATGCGCGAAATGTGGGTGGCCGCCCGTTCCGGCGGTTTCCACTACAAGCGCGTGGGCGACGAGTGGATCAACACGCGCGACGGCTCGGAACTGTTTGCGGCCTTGTCCGGCATGGCCAGCGAGCAGGCGGGCGCACCGGTGGTATTGAAGTAATTGTTTTAGCCGCGCGCAATAAAAAAGGGCAGCCTGCATGGGCTGCCCTTTTTGCTTGCGTAATCCGACAACATTTGGCGCCGGCGTGGTGTCGGGTGACGGCCTGCGGCCTAACCCGACCTACTCCATGCGCTGCCGTCAGAACAACTCGTTCTTCACGGCTTCTTTCGCCTTTTCTTCTTCCGGCGTACCGCGCGCCGCGCCTTCCAGGCTGCCGACGCCCGTGCCCGGCGGATTTTCCGCATAGTAGTACTCATCGCCCACGCGGATCAGGCCTTCCGGCACGGCGCGCTCCTCGACGGGAATGCTTTTCAGGGCTTTCGCCATGTAGCTGATCCAGATCGGCAAGGCCAGGCCGCCGCCCGTTTCCCGGTTGCCCAGGTTGCGCGGCTGGTCGTAGCCGATCCAGGCGATGCCCACCAGCTTGGCCTGGTAGCCGGCGAACCACGCATCGATGGAATCGTTGGTCGTACCCGTCTTGCCGGCCAGGTCAGGGCGCTTCAATGCCATGGCTTTATTGGCCGTGCCGAAGCGCACGACGTCGTTGAGCATGCTGTTCATCATGAAGGCATTGCGCTCGTCGATAACGCGGTTGGCTTCCTCGCCCGCCAGGTCCGGCTTGGCTTGCGACAGGACATTGCCGTCGCTGTCGGTCACCTTGGCGATCAGGTACGGGTTGATCTTGTAGCCGCCGTTGGCGAACACGGCGTAGGCGCCGGCCATCTGCAGGGGCGTCACGTTACCGGCGCCCAGTGCCAGGGTCAGGTACGGCGGGTTCTTGTCCGCGTCAAAGCCGAAGCGCGTCGCGTATTCCTGGCCATACTTGGCGCCGATCTTGTGCAGGATGCGGATGGAAATCATGTTCTTCGATTTCATCAAGCCCTTGCGCATGGTCATCGGGCCATCGTATTTGCTGTCGTAGTTCTTCGGTTCCCACGCCTGGCCGCCCGTCTGGCCCGCGTCGAACGAGATCGGCGCATCGTTGATGATGGTGGCCGGCGACAGGCCCCGTTCCAGCGAGGCGGAATAGATGAAGGGCTTGAACGCGGAACCGGGCTGGCGCCACGCCTGCGTGACGTGGTTGAACTTGTTGCGGTTGTAATCGAAGCCGCCCACCATGGCGCGGATGGCGCCGTCCGTGGTGCTGGCCGAGATGAATGCCGATTGCACTTCCGGCATCTGCGTCAGGACCCAGGCGTTGTTTTCCTGCATGACGCGGATCACGGCGCCGCGCTTGATGCGGCGGTTCGGCGCCGCTTTTTCCGACAGCCAGGCCGCGCCGAAGGTCAGGCCGGGGCCGGTAATGGTGATTTCCTCGCCGGCCGAGGTGACAGCCTGCAACGATTTGGGCGAAGCTTGCAGCACCATGGCGGCGATGATGTCGTCGCTGTCCGGGTGGTCGGCCAGCTCCGTCTCGATCGCGTCATCGGCTTCGGCCTTGGTCTTCGGAATCTCGATATACGCTTCCGGGCCGCGGTAGCCGTGGCGTTTTTCGTAATCCATCACGCCCTTGCGCAAGGCGATGTAGGCGGCGTCCTGGTCGGCCTTGGTGATGGTGGTGTAGACGTTCAGGCCGCGCGTATAGGTGTCTTCCTTGAATTGCTCGTAGACCAGCTGGCGCGCCATTTCCGACACGTATTCCGCGTGCACGCCGAAGGCGCTGCTGTCGGTTTTCACTTTCAGCTCTTCATTTTTCGCTTCTTCGTACTGCGCCGGCGTGATGTAGCCCAGCTGCGCCATGCGCTGCAGAATGTATTGCTGGCGCATGCGCGCGCGTTTCGGATTGACGACGGGATTGTAGGCCGACGGCGCTTTCGGCAAGCCGGCCAGCATGGCCGCTTCGGCCACGGTGAGGTCCTGGATATTCTTGCCGAAATAGATTTGCGCGGCCGAGGCGAAGCCGTAGGCGCGCTGTCCCAGATAAATCTGGTTCATATACACTTCGAGGATCTGGTCCTTGCTGAGGTTTTTCTCGATCTTCCATGCCAGCAAGACTTCATACGCCTTGCGTTTCAAGGTCTGTTCGCTGGACAGGAAGAAATTGCGCGCCACCTGCTGCGTGATGGTCGAGGCGCCTTGCTTGGCGCCGCCCGTCAGGTTGTGCAGGGCAGCGCGCGTGATGCCCAGGTAATCGACGCCGCCATGCTCATAGAAGCGGTCATCTTCGATGGCCAGCACGGCTTTCTTCATGACATCGGGAATATCCTTGATGTGCACCATGTTGCGCCGTTCCTCGCCGAACTCGCCGATCAGCACACTGTCGGACGTGAACACGCGCAGCGGCATCTTGGGCTTGTAATCGGTCAAGGTATCGAGCGCCGGCAGGTTCGGATAGGCCATGGCCAGACCGAAGACCACCAGCAACACGCCGACGATGCCCAGGCCCAGCAGCGATGCCAGGGCCATCAGCAGGAAACGTTTGGGTTTGCTGCCCTTGGTGGGCGGCTTCGAGCCAGCGGGGCCAGCGGATTTTGAAGATGTCATGCGTCGTATGTCTTTCGGTTAATTATGCCGGCCAATTATAAGCGAGCTTGCCGGGGTGGCAGCGCGCCGTGGCGCTTGCCGGGGGAGTGTTGAAACTTGCCGATACTCTATATAAGCGTGTATTGGCCCGCTGGCAACCAGGATTTGGTAACAATTATCCTGCGCCAGATCACGGCCCCGCCAGATAGGCGCCGCGCGCCGCAGACACCAGCGTGAAATCCGTTTACAAGCCAGCGCTGCCGGGACTAGGCTTGCGGATGGCAGGACTTCCTTCCACGCTGACGTTTCTCTATGAAAAACATGTCCATCAGCAGTCTTCTTGGCACCGGCTTGCTGGGCGTCGACATCGCGGACGACGCCGTGCGCGTGGTCGAGTTGATACGCCGGCGGGGAACACTGGCGTGCCGGCATTGCGGCAGCGCCGCGCTGGCGGCAGGAGTAATGCGTGAGGGCATGATCGAAGATCTGCAGGGCCTGGCTGCCGCCGTGCGCCTGGCATGCCGCGACAGTGGCAGCGGCTGCACGCGCGTGGCGCTGGCCATGCCGGCCACGGCCCTGATCACGCATGCGATCCGCCTGCCTGCCGGATTGCCGGAGGAACAACTGGAAATCCTCGTGGAACTGGAAGCGGGACAATACATGCCGTTTGCGCTGGAAGACGCCAACCTGGATTTTTTCATTCTCGGCCCTGCGCCGCCGCTTGCCGGCCAGACCGGCAGCGAGATCGACGTGTTGCTGGTGGCGGCGCGGCGCGCCAGCGTGCAGCGCCGTCTCGATGCGGCCAAGGCGGCCGGCTTGACGCCCGTCATTATGGATAGCGAGGCGCTTGCCTTGCAGGCGGCGCTCGCGCAGGGCGGCTGGCAAGCCTTGCCCGGCGGCGGCCTGAACTATCAACTGGCCTGGGGCCTGGCCATGCACCGGTACGCCCGATGAAGGCCGTGGCGGAAGTGCCATGCATCAATCTTTTGCCGTATCGCCAGGCGGCACGCCGCAGGCGTATTCAGCGGCTGCTGTGGCAACTGGCCGGCGGGGCGCTGTTGGGATTGCTGACGGCCTTGGCGGCGGGTGCCTGGCTGCAGCACCAGCTCGACGTGCAGTTGCAACGCCAGGAGGGCTGGCGCCATGCCATGCAGCAAGTCAATACGGTCCTTGTCACAGGCAAGCGCGTGCAGGGCGAGACGGCGGCCCTGCTGCTGCGCCAGCAAGCCATTGCCAGTCTGCAAGAGCAGCGCGATGCCTGGGTGCGCATGCTGGCGGCCCTGGCCCAGGCGATGCCGGCTGGCGTCGCCCTGCACAGTGTGCGCCAGGAAACGGCGATGGTGCGCCTGCAAGGGCAGGCCGTTTCGCAGGAAAAGGTCGCGGCACTATTATTGGCGCTGGCGCAGGCCGCGCCTTGGTCCCGGCCGGAAGTGATGGAAGTGCGCGGCGCGGCCGATGGCGCCGTGGAATGGACGATACGGCTGGCTTTGGCACCCGCTGGACAATCTTGGAGCCTATCCCAGTAGGGAGTGTCTTTTGCAGGCAGCACATCAGGAGCGCGGACAAGGCGCGAGGAGGACGCGTGGCGAGCCACGCGACGACTCCCCGCTTCTGAGGGGCGCTTGCAAGAGATGTATTCATCTACTGGGATAGGCTCTTAGTCGTGGAGGTTGATCATGCTGAGCTTGAAGACCGCGTCACTGTGGCCGCTGCCGGCGCGCCTTGCTTGCGCTGCGCTGGCCGGCATGCTGCTGACTGCCCTGCTGCACGCCACATGGCTCGATGGACTGATGGCTGCAGTGCGATTGGCGCACAGTGAGGAAGCCCGCTTGCGCGCCGATTATCTGGCGGCGCAGGCCAGGGCAAAGCAGTTGCCGCAGTGGCGTGCAGAGCAGCGTCAGGCCGGCGCCGAGCTGGCCCTGCTGGAACAGCAACTGCCTGACCAGCAGGCGATGGCGGCGCTGTTGACGGACATTAATGCCGCCGGCCGGTCGCGCGGGCTGCAATTTTCACTGTTCAAGCCGGGCGCGGCGCGGCCGCAAGCGCCGTATGTCGCCTTGCCGATCACGATACAGTTGCGTGGCGGCTACCACGCCATGGGCGCGCTGCTGGCAGACCTGGCGCGCCTGCCGCGCATCGTCACGGTGCATGCGCTGGCCTTGACCCTTGGCAAGGATCGCTTGTTGACCCTGGATGCCGTGTTGCAGGCGTATCGTTTGCCCGAAGCGGGGGAGCGGGCGGCGCAAGCGGCATTGCCTTCAAAGGGCAGTGCGCCGGCATGGCGCCCGCTTGCCGCTGTCGCGCCGCATCCTTACGAGGCGGCCGCCCTGGCCGATCCATTTAATGCCTTGCCGCCCGCGCCCGGACAGCGTGGGGGCGTGGCGGGACCCGATCCGCGCCGGGTGCGCGAGCCGCTGGAAAGCGTGGCCTTGCCTGCCATCACCATGGTCGGCAGCGTGCAACAGGACGGGCGCCTGAACGCGCTGCTGCTGGCGGGCCAGCGCATGTACCGGGTGGCCGTGGGCCAGTATCTGGGGCAAGACCACGGTGTGGTGACGGGCATCAGTGAACAGGCCGTGCAGTACCGTGAATTGCTGCGCGAGGCGGATGGCCCCTGGCGCGAGCGGCGCGGCAGCCTGGCCTTGCAGGTGGCAGGGGCGAAGGCCAGCCTGCCCGAGGCGGCGCCATGAGGCCGCTCCGCATGCTCGTGGCCGCCATGCTGTGTCTGCATGCCGGTGTCCTTGCCCAGGAGGCGGTGGTGCAGGTGACGGCGCCGCGTCTGTATGCGGGCGACAAAATTTCCGTCGATTTCCAGAACGTGGGCGTGCGCGCGGCCTTGCACATCCTGGCCGATGCGTCCGGGCAAAACATCATCGCCAGCGATAGCGTGGCGGGCAATGTAACCCTGCGCCTGCGCGACTTGCCGTGGGACCAGGCGCTCGACGTGCTGCTGCAGGCCAAGGGCCTGGACATGCGGCGCAATGGCAACGTGCTGTGGATCGCGCCGCGCGAGGAAATCCTCGCGCGCGAAAAACTGGAGCTCGAAACGCGCGCGCAGATCGCGGAACTTGAACCCTTGCAATCAAACATCTTCCAGCTCAATTACCAGAAGGCCGAAGCGTTCCGTACCGTGTTCGGCCTGGACGCGGGGGAAGGGCGCAGCCGGCTGCTGTCGCGCCGTGGCAGCGTGCTGATCGAGCCGCGCACGAATCAGCTGTTTGTCACCGACGTGCCGGCGCGCCTGGAGCAGATCCGTCAGCTGATCGCCAAGACGGATATTCCAACCCGACAAGTCATGATCGAGGCGCGCATCGTCGAGGCGAACGACAGTTTCAGCCGCAACCTGGGCGCGCGCCTCGGTTTTACGGACCAGCGGCTGGCGGCGGGCCAGGTGCCCGGTTTTTCGCTGGGCGGCAGCGGACGCCGCGCGGCCATCGGCGGCACGTATCAGGGCATGGGCGAGGCGACGGGGCAAACGGTGGCGGGCAGCGGCGCCTTCGTGCCGAACACGCAATTCGTCAACTTGCCGGCCGCCAGCATCAATGGCTTGCAGCCGGCCAGCTTCGCCCTGAGCCTGTTTTCGGCGGCCGCCAACCGCTTTCTGAACCTGGAGTTGTCCGCGCTGGAAGCGGACGGCAGGGGCAAGATCATTTCCAGCCCCCGCGTGGTGACGGCCGACAAGGTGCTGGCGCTGATCGAGCAGGGCATCGAACTGCCGTACCAGGTGGCCACCAGCAGCGGCGCCACGTCGATCACGTTTCGCAAGGCGAACCTGCGTCTGGAAGTGACGCCGCAAATCACGCCCGACGGCAACGTGGTGCTGGAAGTGGACGTCAACAAGGACAGTGTGGGGCAGGAAACCCGTTCCGGTTTCGCCATCGACACCAAGCACGTGCGCACGCAAGTGATGGTGGAAGATGGCGGAACCGTGGTGCTGGGCGGTATTTATCAGCAATCGGAGCGGGGCACGGACAGCAAGGTGCCGCTGCTGGGCGACATCCCCGTGTTTGGTGTTTTTTTCCGCAGCACGGGCCGCAGTCAAGAAAAAACGGAACTGATGGTGTTTATTACGCCGAAAATAGTGGCAGATCGGCCAGCAACACGTTAATGTCACATCTTTACGTTTAAGTAACAATGCAAACGAAAGCGGACTGATGGCGACTATGCGGAATTTTTCTTTTGGCAATACTTCTTGGAGTAGGGTATCGAATTGGCTGGTCATGCTGGCGCTGGGCTCCCTGCTGGCCGCCTGCGGCGGCGGCGGCGGTGATCCGACCCTCGATGGCGGCAGCAGCGGCGGCACGACGGGCGGCGTGGCCGCGACGGTCATGGTAAGCCTGTTGAACGCCGCTGGCCAGCCTAGCAATGCATTGAGCAGCACGACGCCGCTGACGGCCAAGGCGCTCGTCAACGATAAAAATGGCGTTCCTATCAGCAATGCCGTGGTCACGTTTTCGGCCGACCCCGCGCTGGTAACGTTGTCATCGACCAACGGCACGGCGCTGACCGACGCCAAGGGCTATGCCAGTATCACCGTCTCGGCCTTGAATGCGACGGTCACCGGTGCCGGCAAGCTGACGGCCACTGTCGCGGCAGGCACCGCTATGGTCACCGGCGACGCCAGTTATGAAATCAAAACGGCCCAGGCATCGGGCGCCAAAATGACACTGGCGCTGCTCAATGGCGGCAGCGCCAGTAACGCGCTGTCGAGCGCCATGCCGCTGACGGCCAAGGCGTTGGTGACCGATTTGAACGGAAAACCGATCAGCGACGTGTTGGTGGCATTCTCGACTGACAATACCATGGCAGTGATGTCACCATCGGTAGGGACGGCACTGACCGATGCGACAGGTACGGCCAGCGTAACGCTGCGTCCTTTCAGTCTGTCGGCCAGCGGCGCCGCCACGTTGCGGGCGACCACGACGGCCAATGGTGCCGTTGCCAGCAGCCAGATCAATTATGTGCTGGGAGCCACCGACCTGAGTGCGGAGAACATGCGGTTTTCGCCCGCCAGCATCCCGGCCTATGGCACCACCAACGTCACGGTTGATGTCATGGCTGGCACCAGCCTGTACACAGGATCAGGCCAGACGGTAAATTTCAGTTCGACTTGCGTGCAGGCCGGCAAGGCTAGCGTGACCAGCGGCGTGCCGGTAGTCAATGGCAAGGCCACAGCTGTTTTCCGCGACCTGGGTTGCAATGACTACGATATGGTCAATGCCACAGTGGCGGGCAGCGCTTCCATGTATCACGCGACGCTGCCGATCGGCCGCGTCGCGCCGGCATCGGTACAATTTTCCAGCGTCAGTCCGGTAGGAAAATCGATCGTGATTCAAGGGCAGGGCGGCATAGCGCGCACGGAAATGGCTACGCTCACTTTCCGCGTATTCGATACTTTCAACAAACCTCTGGTCGGCCAGGAAGTGACGTTTTCGTTGTTGAACGGCCCTGGCATGACGCTCAATAAAGTGAAAGACACCACGGATGCCAATGGTGACGTCATCACCACCGTGAATTCCGGCAACACCCCGACCACCTTCCGTGTTAAGGCCAGCCTGGCCTCTGGCATTTCCACCTTGTCCGATTCCATCCTAGTAACGACGGGTTTGCCTGTGCAAACGGCGTTTTCGCTCAGCTCCGTCAAGTCTAGCGTGGAAGGCTGGTCGTATGACAGCCCCTTAGGCACCCCTGCCACGACCGTCACTATCTTGCTGGCAGACCAAGCGGGCAACCCTGTTCCTGACGGCACGCCGGTGGTATTTCAGAGCAATTTGGGCGCCATCGGCTCGTCCAGCATGGGCGGCTGCACTACCATGAATGGTGGCTGCTCGGTCGACTTCCGCAGCCAGAACCCGCGTGTGGCGACCAATCCACCTGTCACGCCCTGCAATGATGTCAGCAATGGCGGCACGGCCGACAGCCTGTGGCCCGGTCTTGCTACCGTCTGCGCCAGCACTTCGGACGGGAACAAGACGTTGTTCGCGAAGATCGCCATCTTCCTGAGCGGCAGCCGTCCCGAGAATGTCATGCTGTTCGATCAGTCGGCCCAGGTAAGCCTGGATCGCAGCACCTATGATCTTGGAAGCGTTTCAGCCGCTGCAGTGCGTCAATTCAGCTTGAGATTCAGCGATTTGCATCAAAACCCCATGCCCTCTGGGACCACGGTCGCGATTACGAATATGATCAATGGCGTTGGATCCATTACTCCGGACAGCATACAAAATATCTATCCGCACAACACGCTTGGCGTGGATGACCGTACCGGAGGCAACATTCAAGGTAACCAGGGAGGCCGGCATGCCGTTACAATTAACAGTCTGACGCCGACAAATTGTGTAGCGAATGTGGTCAGCACGTTTAATGTAACAGTGACGACGCCGCTGGGTAACGCCACCAGTTACCCGTTTAGACTGACATTCTCCTGTCCTTGACGTAAGGGGAAACGGGCGCCGTAGAGGCGGCGCCTGCTTATTTTCTGATTGATATAAAAAGTGTCCGAAATTTCCAACAGTAATATCTTTCTTGTCGGCCTCATGGGCGCAGGCAAAACCACGATCGGGCGCATCCTGGCCCGCAAGCTGGGCTTGCGCTTTGTCGATTCCGACCACGAAATCGAGGCACGCACGGGAGCGACCATCCCGTGGATCTTCGAGATCGAGGGCGAGGCCAGCTTTCGCCGGCGCGAGGCCGAGGTCATCCGCGACCTGAGCGCCCAGGAAGGCATCGTCATGGCCACGGGCGGCGGGGCGATCCTCAACGCCGACAGCCGCGCCTACCTGAAGGAACGGGGTACGGTCGTGTACCTGCGCGCCAGCGTCAGCAACATCCTCGCGCGCACCAGCCACGACAAGAACCGCCCCCTGCTGCAGACGGCCGACCCGCGTAAAAAGCTCGAGGAATTGACTGCGCAGCGCGAGCCCCATTACATGGAAGTGGCCGACATTGTGATCGACACGGGCCGTCCTAACGTACAATCGATGGTTCAGACCATCCTGATGCAGCTGGCCAGCCTCGAGTGCGAGGCCTCGCCCAACTGCGTCATTCATGCAGAGCCTTCGATGAACGAGCAATCCAAAATGTTGTTGAGCGTAGACCTCGACGAACGCAGTTATCCGATCGCCATCGGTCCCGGCCTGCTGGCCGACGCCGATGCGCTGCTGCGCCATATCAGCGGCCACAAGGTGGCCATCGTCACCAATACCACCGTCGCGCCCCTGTATCTGGGCCGCCTGCAGGCGGCGCTGGCCAGCGATGGCCGCGAAGTGATCTGCATCGTCCTGCCGGACGGCGAAGAATATAAAAACTGGGCCAGCCTGATGCAGATCTTCGACGCGCTGCTGGCCAATAAATGCGACCGCAAGACCACCCTGGTGGCGCTGGGCGGCGGCGTGATCGGCGACCTGACCGGCTACGCGGCGGCCAGCTACATGCGCGGCATCGGCTTCGTGCAGGTGCCGACCACCTTGCTGGCGCAGGTCGACTCTTCCGTCGGCGGCAAGACGGGCATCAACCATCCGCTGGGCAAGAACATGATCGGCGCCTTCTACCAGCCGCGCGCCGTGATCGCCGACACCTCGACCCTGGAAACCCTGCCGGCGCGCGAGCTGTCGGCAGGCTTGGCCGAAGTGATCAAGCATGGCGCCATCATCGACGCCGCGTTTTTCGACTGGATCGAAGCGAACATGGACAAGCTGATGGCGCGCGACAAGGGTGCGCTCGCCTATGCGATCGCCCGCTCGTGCGAAATCAAGGCCGACGTCGTGCGTCAGGACGAGCGCGAAGGCGGCTTGCGCGCCATCCTGAACTTCGGACACACCTTCGGCCACGCCATCGAGGCGGGCCTGGGCTACGGCCACTGGCTGCACGGCGAAGCCGTCGGCTGCGGCATGGTGATGGCGGCCGACCTGTCGTGCCGCATGGGCTATATCGACCAGGCGGCCGTCGAGCGCGTGCGCAAACTCGTCGCCGCCGCCGGCCTGCCCGTTAAGGCGCCGGACCTCGGTGTCGAGCGCTGGCTGGAACTGATGGAAGTGGACAAGAAGAACGAGGGCGGCGCCATCAAGTTCATCCTGTTGAAACCCTTGGGCAGCCCGTGCATCACGTCCGCGCCGCACGAACTGGTGCTGGCCACCCTGGCCGCCGGAGTGCAATAGCCATGACGCCGGAAGACGCCCTCGCCCAAGGATGGCTAGCCCCCTATGCCGCCCATTCGGCACAGGGGCAGGGACGTCGCTTTGCCGAGGCGGCGCACGCCTCGCGCAGCCAGTTCCAGCGCGACCGCGACCGCATCATCCATTCCTCGGCTTTCCGCCGCCTCGAATACAAGACCCAGGTTTTCCTCAATCACGAGGGAGACCTGTTCCGCACGCGCCTCACGCACAGCCTGGAAGTGGCGCAGGTCGGCCGCTCCATCGCGCGCAACCTGCGCCTGAACGAAGACCTGGTCGAAGCCATCGCGCTCGCGCATGACCTGGGCCACACGCCGTTCGGCCACGTGGGCCAGGACGTGCTCAACGAGTGCATGCAGGCGCACGGCGGCTTCGAGCACAACCTGCAAAGCCTGCGCGTGGTCGATACCCTGGAAGAGCACTACGGCGCCTTCGATGGCTTGAACCTGATGTTCGAGACGCGCGAAGGCATATTAAAACACTGCTCGCTCGCGCATGCGCGCGAACTGGGTCCCGTGGCGCAGCGCTTTATCGACCGCACGCAACCGACCTTGGAAGCGCAGCTGACCAACCTGGCCGATGAAATCGCCTACAACAGCCACGATATCGACGATGGCCTGCGCTCGGGCCTGATCACCATCGCGCAGTTGGAAGAAGTGGAATTCTTCGGCCGCCTGTGGCGCGACGTGCAGCAGGCGTTTCCCGGCCTGTCGGGCCGGCGCGCCATCTACGAAACCCTGCGCCGCCTGATCACGGCCCTGGCCGACGATCTGATCGTCACGTCGAATGCCCTGATCCTCGACGCCGCGCCGCGCGACGTCAGCGAAGTGCGCGCCAGTCCGCCGCTGATCCGTTTTTCGGACGCCATGCGCAAGGATGCGACGGAGCTGAAGCGCTTCCTGCGCGCGAACCTGTACCGCCACTACCAGGTCAACCGCATGCGCGTGAAGGCCAGCCGCATCGTGCGCGAACTGTACGACAGCTTCATGGCCGAACCGGCCCTGCTGCCGCCCGATTATCAGGTCAACGGCGATGATGTGACAAAGCAGGCGCGCAAGATCGCCGACTATATCGCCGGCATGACGGACCGCTACGCGATCCGCGAGCACCGCCGGCTGTATTCGCTCGACGAGCTGTAACGGTCACTGCGGGCACTGACCTGCCCGCGCGACGCTGCGTGTCGGGTTACGCCGTGCCGGCTAACCCGACCTACCGATGCAAACGGCCATGGGGAATCCGACGTAGGTCGGATTAGCGTAGCATAATCCGACCTGTCTGCGCGATACCACGACACTTCATGCCAACAATGTTGTCGGATTACGCGCTGGCGCGCTTCGGCGGCTCCGCTAATCCGACCTACTCCGCATTGTCGATCCTGTCAATTGGCATGATCATCTAGGTCCCCGCACGATCACCCCAATATCCGTACGGCAACTTCTTTTCTATCATGGCAGCAAGTCAACAAGGGCTTGCCGCCCATCGTCAAGGAGAGTGTCATGATCGAATCGCGCCGCAGTTTCTTGCGCGCCTTGCCCGCCGTTACCATCGGGGCGGCCATCGCGCCGCTGCCAGGCAAGGCCGCCACCAGGGGCGAAGGCGGCCAGCGCTGGGCGATGGTGGTCGATGTGCAGAAATGCATCGGCTGCCAGGCGTGCACGGTCTCCTGCATCATGGAAAACGCCGTGCCGGAAAACAGCTTTCGCACCGTCGTCTCGACCTATGAAGTCAAGGAAGAGAACCGCTGCGGCACTTACATGCTGCCGCGCCTGTGCAATCACTGCGCCAATCCTCCCTGCATCCCCGTCTGTCCCGTGGGCGCCACCTTCCAGCGCAAGGATGGCGTCGTCGTCGTCGATGGCGACCGTTGCGTGGGCTGCGCCTACTGCGTGCAGGCCTGCCCCTACGATGCGCGCTTCATCAACCACGAGACGGGCAAGGCCGACAAGTGCACGTTCTGCGCGCACAGGGTCGATGAAGGCCTGCTGCCGGCCTGCGTGGAAACCTGCGTGGGCGGCGCGCGCATCTTCGGCGACCTCAATGATCCGGACAGCATGGTGCATCAGCTGCTCAGCGAGAACAAGGTGAAGGTGCTGAAGCCTGAACAGGGTACCCAGCCCCACGTGTTTTACCTGGGACTGGACACGCGCTTCGCCGGCCACGTCGAGGGCGAAGCGACACTTTGGCAACCGAGCAAACACGGGAAATAAACCATGGACAGCCACATCACCGAAATTGTCAACGTCACGCGCGAAGCGGCATGGCTGCCGTGGGCGGTGCAGTATTTTTTCCTCATCGGCCTCAGTTACGGCAGCTTCATGCTGACCCTGCCGTACTTCGTCTTCGGCCGCAAGGCGTATGAACGCCTGGGGCGCATCGCGCTGCTCGCGTCCCTCGTCTGCGGCATGACGGCGCCCGTGGCGCTGCTGGCCGACTTGCACGGGCCGGGCCGCTTCTACCATTTCTACATTTACTTCCAGCCGCAGTCGTGGATGTCGTGGGGTTCGTTCTTCATTCCCCTGTATCTGGGCTGTCTGATGCTGTACGCGTGGCTGGCGCTGCGCGGGGACTTCGCCACGCGGGGGCAGGGTCGGGACCGCCTGGCCTTTGCCTATCGGCTGCTGGGACGTGGAGGCGCCGCATCGCGCCAGGCCATCATCACCGCCGCCGCCTTAACCCTGCTCGCCGCCTTCGTGGTGGGGCTGTACACGGGCATGGAAGTAATGGTGGTGCGCGCCCGTCCACTGTGGTTCACGCCGTTCCTGCCGGCGCAATTTGCCGCCACGGCCTTTGTCGGGGCGGTGGGCCTGGCGCTGCTGTTCAACCGTTTCCTGCCGGGCCGCGACATGGCGCTGGAAGTGTCCTTGAACCGCGCGCTGGCCCTGTCGCTGGCGCTGGTGCTGGCATTGGGCGGCGGCTGGCTGTTCGTCAGCCTGTCCGGCGTAAGCGCCAGCCACAGCATGGCCTTTACCCAGGTGGCGGGCATGCCGCAATGGCAGTTCACGGCAGTCTGGGCCGTGCTGTCGTCGATCGTGCCGATGGCCCTGGCCATCTGGCGTCCCGCCACGAGTGGCCTGGTCAACGGCCTGATCGCGCTGCACAGCGCCTGGATGATGCGCTGGACGATTTTCATCGGCGGGCAGAACATCCCGAAGACGGGCGCGGGCCTGTACGACTACCACCTGCCGATGGGGAACGACGGCTTGATGGGGATTATCGGCACGGCCGGCCTGTGGATCGCGCTGCTGTTGCTGATGCTGGAATTTTTGCCATGGGCCGGACGCGTCGTCGCTGCACGCAGCCGTCCCGCCATGGCCACGCACTGAGGAGTCAACAATGAACGATCAAATACACAACGACGACCGCAACGACGTCCCTGAAGACGAAAAAGAAAAACGCCGCAAGCTGCTGCGCTACGGCGCCATCGGCGGCGGGCTGGCCGCCTTTGCCGCCAGCTTTTCCACCACGGCCGGCCGCATGGTCGACCACGCGCTGGGCAAGGACAAACCCGTACAGCGCTTGCACGGCAATTCGCTGGCGCCCGAGTTTTCCGTCGACACGGCCACGGGAAAATTGACGGTCAATCCCGACCAGCAGGTCAGCTACACCATGTGCATGGGCTGCACCACGTTTTGCGGCGTGCGCGTGCGCCTGGATAAAAAAAGCGGCAAGGTGCTGCGCGTGGCGGGCAATCCGTACAGCCCCCTGTCGGCCGATCCGGCGCTGCCGTACCAGACCCCGATACGCGACAGCTTCATTTCCCTGTCGCGTTTCGAGGAAAAGGGCTTGAAGGGACGTTCCACCGCTTGCGGCCGCGGCAACGGCGTGCTGGAACAGATGGAGTCGCCGTTCCGCGTGCTGGCGCCCATGAAGCGCGTGGGACCGCGCGGCGGCGGCCAGTGGGAGCCGATCGCCTTCGACCAGTTGGTCAAGGAAGTGACGGAAGGCGGCGACCTGTTTGGCGAAGGCCACGTGCAGGGCTTGCGCGCCTTGCGCGAGCTGGAAAAACCGATCGATCCGGCGCAGCCGGAACTGGGTCCGCAAGTCAATCAGGTGGGCCTGATGTGCAGCACCGACGATGGCCGCCTGGCGTTCGGCACGCGTTTTTTCAAGCAATCGTACGGCAGTCTGAACCTGGTCAACCACGGCTCGTATTGCGGCGGCTCCTACCGCAGCGGCTCGGGCGCCATGTTCGGCGACATGAAGAAAATGCCGCATGCGAAAGTGGACCTGGAAAACACGGAGTTCTGCATCTTCGTCGGCACGGCGCCCGGCAATGCGGGCAACCCGTTCAAGCGCCAGGGCACCTTGATCGCGAAAGCCCGTTCGGGCAAGCGCGAATTCAGCTACGTCGTCGTCGACCCCGTGCTGACGAATGCCGACAGCCTGGCCGCGGGCGACCGCAGCCGCTGGGTGCCGATCAAGCCGGGCACGGATGGCGCGCTGGCCATGGCCATGATCCGCTGGATCATCGAGCACGAACGCTATGACCGCAACTTCCTCGTGCAGCCGAACCTGAAGGTGGCGGAAGCGGCAGGCGAAGCCGCCTGGTGCAACGCCACGCATCTGATCATCAGCGAGAAGGGCCATCCGCGCGACGGCCGCTACCTGCGCGCGTCGGACATCGGCGCGGTGGAACTGGCGGAAGAGGAGCGCTACAAGGATGGCGACGCGTTCTGCGTGATCGACGCGGCCACGCAAGCGATCGTGCCGCACAATGCCGCCAAGGGCGAAGCGCGCCTGTTCTTCGACGGCCCGCTGGACGTGGCCGGCGCGCCGCTGCACCTGAAGACGGCCATGACGATGCTCAACGAAGAAGCGCAGCGCCACAGCATGGAGGACTATTCCAGCGCCTGCGGCATCCCGCTTGACATCATCGAAGGCCTGGCGCGGGAACTGACCAGCCACGGCAAGCGCGCCGCCGTCAATGCGCACGGCGGCATGATGTCGGGCGCCGGCTTTTATAACGCGTATGCGCTGGTCATGCTCAATACCCTGATCGGCAACTTGAACCGCAAGGGCGGCACCCTGATCAACGGCGGCAGCTTCAAGGATGCGGGCCCCGGCCCGCGCTACAACCTCGAAAGTTTCGACGGCGAGATCAAGGCGGCCGGCATGCCCATCGGGCGCAACGTGCCGTATGAAAAAACCTCGGAATTCAAGTTGAAGAAGGAAGCGGGCAAGGCGTATCCGGCCAGGGCGCCGTGGTATCCGAACGCGCCCGCGCTGGCCACCGAATGGCTCACCAGCGCCATGAACGGCTATCCGTACACCTTGAAGGCGCTGATCCTGTGGAGCTGCAATCCCGTCTACGGCATCACGGGCTTGCGCGCGCAGATCGGCAAGGAGCTGGCCGATCCGAAGAAGATTCCCCTGATCGTCGCCATCGATCCCTTCATCAATGAAAGCTCGGCGTTTGCCGACTACCTGCTGCCCGATACCTTGCTGTATGAAAGCTGGGGCTGGGCCGGCGCCTGGGGCGGCATGCCCGTCAAAATGAGCACGGCGCGCTGGCCCGTGGTCGAACCGCGCGTGCAAAAGACGCCGGACGGCCAGAGCATCTGCATGGAATCGTTCTTCATCGCGCTGGCCAAAACGATGGCCTTGCCCGGCTTCGGCACGGAAGCCCTGCAAGACATGGAGGGCCGGCGCTTCCCCCTGCAGCGCGCGGAAGACTGGTATCTGCGCGGCGGCGCCAACATCGCCTGGCAAGGCAAGGCGGCCGTGCCGGAGGCGAGCGACGACGATATCGCGCTGTCCGGCGTGGCGCGCATCCGCCCCGAACTGGAGCGCACGCTGAAGCCGGAAGAGTGGCGCAAGGTGGCCTTCATGCTGGCGCGGGGAGGGCGCTACCAGAGCTATGGCGAGATGTTCGGCCTGCGCCTGCCGCCGCCCGCCAACCCCAAGGCGCCCGCCGCGCCCGTGCCGGTGCTTGATGAGACGCCGTATCCGCAGGACTGGTCCACGCACCGCTACCTGAAGCCGATGATGCTGTACAACGAGGGCCTGGGCGTGAGCAAGAACAGCTTGAGCGGCAAGCGTTTCCCCGGCACGCCCGCGTGGAGGGTGGCGGCTTTCGCCGACGGCACGCCCGTGCGCAAAACCTACCCGGCCAGCGAGTGGCCGTTCGAGTTGATCAGTTTTAAATCTGCGCTGCAAAACTCGTACAGCATCGGCGCGCGGCGCTTGCGCGGCATCCATCCGGACAACCCCGTCGCCGTGCATCCCGACGATGCGGCGCGCCTGAAGCTGGAAAATGGCGACCAGATTTATCTGGAGACGCCGGGCGGCAAGGCCAGGGCCACGGTGATGCTGCGCCACGGCGTGCAGCGCGGCGTGATCGCCGTCGAGCACGGTTTCGGCCACAAGGAGCACGGCGCGCGCGCCCACCGCATCGGCAAGTTGCGCCAGCCCGACGAACCGGCCATTGGCGCGGGCATCAACCTGAACGACCTGGGGCTGACGGATCCGAGCCGCGGCGACAAGAACGTGTTCGTCGATCCCGTTTCGGGCACGTCGGTGCGGCAGGGGCTTCCTGCCCGCATCGTGCGGGCTTAGATTTGCCCACCCGCCATCAGCAGCCGGGCTACCTCGGCTGCTGAATGCAGGCCCAGTTTCTCCATCGCGTTATGGCGGTGCACCTGCACCGTCTTGTCGCTGATACCGAGTTCGCGGGCGATGACTTTCGAGGCCTTGCCTTCGGCCATCAGCAGCGCCACTTCGCGCTCGCGCGCGGTGAGCCTCGCCAGCGCCGTTTGCGCCGTATTCGCGCTGGCGGCGCTGCGGCTTTCTTCCACGCTGCGGGCCACGGCACGCGAGACGGCGTCCAGCAATACCTGGTCCTTGCACGGCTTTTCCAGAAAATCGCAGGCGCCCGCCTTCATCGTCTGCACGGCCATGGCCAGGTCGCCGTGGCCGCTGAGGAAAATCACGGGCAGCGATATGGCGTGTCCGGTCCTGTTATTCAACTCCTGCTGCAGTTCCAGTCCGCTCATCAATGGCATGCGCACGTCGAGCAGCAGGCAGCCCGGCACATGGCCCTCGTAGCGCTGCAGGAAGTCGCGCGCCGATTCGAACGTCTGCACTTGCCAGCCGGCCGAATCGAACAGATAGGCCAGCGAGCGGCGCATGGCGGCGTCGTCGTCGACGACAAAGATGATCGCATCGCTTTCATTCATGGTGTTTCCTTATCTGCTTCCATATGCGTATCTTCGGGCAGGCGGAACCAGACCGTCAAGCCTGGCGCATCGGCGTTGGCGTGGGCCGACAGGCTGCCGCCGAACGACTCGATGATGCTTTTGCTGAGGGACATGCCCAGTCCCAGGCCTTCGGCCTTGGTGGTAAAGAAGGGCTCGAACAGGCGCGCCATCTGCGCCGCATCGAGGCCGCAGCCGGCGTCGCGCACGGCCACCGTGCAGGCGCCGTTTTCGCGGTGCAGCAGCACGCCGATCGGGTGCTGCGGATGGTCGTTTTCGACCTGCGCGTCGAGCGCATTTTTCAATAAATTGAGCAGCACCTGCTGCACCTGCTGCGGGTCGGCCAGCACCCGCGGTGCAGCGCTGGCCGCCTCGTGACGCCAACTGATATTGGCTTGCGGATGGGCCGCGCGGAACAGCGATACCGCCTGCTCCACGGCGTCGGCCAACGCGAAGGCCGTGCTGTGCGCGGGACGCTTTTGCGCCATCGCGCGGATGTGCCGGATGATGGCGCCCGCGCGCTCGCTTTGCGTGGCGATTTCCTGCGCGCCGTCGAGCAGCGGTGCCGCGTCGAGCCGTCCCGCCGTGATGCGGCGCGCCATGCCGCGCGCGAAATTGCCGATGGCCGCCAGCGGCTGGTTCAATTCGTGCGCGATGGCGCTGGCCATTTCGCCCAGGATGGCCAGGCGCGCCGTGTGGTCGAGCGTGGCCTGGCGCTGGCGCGCCTGTTCTTCCAGCGCGCGCTGCTGGTGCTGCGCCGCGCGCAATTGCTCCGTGCGCCGGCTGACCAGGTATTCCACGCGCACCGTATGCACGGCCCAGGCCACCAGCAAGGCCAGCACCAGCAGCATCCAGCCCCAGTAGCGGCGCAGGGCCGTCTCGAACGTCAGCTTGTTCAGATAGGCGTAGGGGCCGATGCGCAGTTCGCGGAACAGTTCATCGACGATCTGGTAATCGCTGGGTACCGTCCAGCTGTAGCCTTCGCTGGTGCGCGGCATGGCCAGCAGGGCCTGCGCCACTTTTTTCGCCAGCGGGGGCGGCGTCTGGCGCAGGGCCACGAAGGGCCAGTCCGGATACAGCCGCGACGAGCTGGCGCAGCGAAAGCCGGGAATCGGGCGCGTGGTGATGACGCGCAGTTCCTCGGCCCGCACTTCGCCGCTTGCCACCATCTGTTCGAGCAAACAGGTGCGCACGATGCCGGCATCCATGCGGCCAGCACGCACGGCCTCGACGATCTGCTGCGAGGGAAAACCGCTGTAGCGCAGGCTGGCAAAATCGTGCGCGGGATCGATGCCCGCTTCCTGCAGTTCGCGCGCGGCGATCTGGTAGCCGCCAAACGCGTCGGGCGCCACCGCCATCACGTTCTTGCCCGCCAGGTCGGCCAGGTCGTGCAGCGGCGACGCGCTGCGCACGACGATGGCCGAGCCGATGGCCTGGCGCGGCGAGTCCGTCCACGGCGACTCCAGCGTGGCGATGCGGCTGGCGCCGTCGCTGTGTTCGAGCGCCACGTAATGGCCGCTGCTGGTGATGGCAAAGGCGATGGCCTGCGCCTGCACGGCGCGCGTCAGGCCCGCCTGGTCATAGTCGGCCAATGTAAAACGGATGCCGGGGATGCTGGCCTGCAGGTGGCGCGTCACGTACGACCAGTCCTGCTGCACGGCGTCGCCGCCCTTGTAGGCGAGCACGCCTATTCTCACCTCTGGTACCTCCGGCAGCGCGTCAGCCGCTTGCGCGCCGTGCAGGCACAGCGCCGCCAGCGCCAGTGCTACAAGCCTGCGCACTAGAACATGCTGCGCTGCGCCGCGCGCGCATCGCCGAACAGGTCCAGCAGCAGTTTCTTGATCGGTGCAGGCAGCGGCGCGTCGGCGATCTTCGCGCCGTCGTACCAGACGTGCGTGGACTCTCCGGCCAGCGCCAAACGGCGCGCCAGGGTGATGCGGCAGGGGACGATGTGCAGCTTGTAGTGGGTAAACACGTGCACGATGGGCAGCAGCCGTTCCTGGGTCTCGATTTCGCCGAACGGCGACACGGCGCGCGCCAGTACCTGTTGGTCTATCTCGCGCGGTGTGACTTCATCGGCCAGCACGTGGCCATCGAGTTCCGGCAGCGACAGCAGGCCGCCCCAGATGCCCGAGCCGGGGCGCTGCTCCAGCAGCACCTGGCCATCGTCGATGATGGCCAGCATGACGGCGTGTTTTTCCGGACTGGTTTTTTTGGGTTTGCGTACAGGTAAGTCTTTGACCCGATGGGTGGCGTAGGCCACGCAGCGCGGCTGCAGCGGGCAGCGGCCGCAATCGGGGCTGCTGCGCGTGCACAGGGTGGCGCCGAAGTCCATCAGGCCCTGCGTGTAGGCCTCGATACCTGTTTCAGGCAGCAGCGCTTCGGCGCGGCGCCACATGGCTTCCTCGACCCGTTTTTCGCCGGGATAGGCGTCGATGCCGAAGGTGCGCGCAAACACGCGCTTGACGTTGCCGTCCATGATGGCCGCGCGCGTGCCGCTGGAAAACGCGGAGATGGCAGCCGCCGTCGAGCGGCCGATGCCGGGCAGCTCGGCCAGTAGCAGCGGGTCGCTGGGGAACACGCCGTCGTATTCGGCCACCACGCGCTGCGCGCACTTGTGCAGGTTGCGCGCCCGCGTGTAGTAACCGAGGCCGCTCCACTGCGCCATCACGTCTTCCACCGGCGCGCTGGCGAGGTCGCGCAGGGTGGGGAAGCGTTCGAGGAAGCGCGCGTAGTAAGCGAGCACGGCGGTGACCTGCGTTTGCTGCAGCATGATTTCGGACAGCCAGATCAGGTAGGCGTCGCGCGTATTCTGCCACGGCAGCGCATGGCGGCCATGCTGCTTTTGCCAGGCGATGACGGTGGCGGAAAAAGTCGGGTCGACGTAATCTTCCAAAGGTGCCGCGCCCGTGGTGGGCGAGAGCGGATGCAGCAGACGTTTCATGCAGGATTCCAGAGTTGTATTCAGTGCGTAGGGTTCATGCGGCGCTGGCCGTGCGCAAGGCGGCCAGCAATTGCGCCAGCTGCGCCTTGTCACGTTCGAGCGCCGCCAGGCTCGCTTCGAAGCCGGCGATTTTCTGTTCCAGGCTGCCCGTGGCGTCGTGGATGCGCTGGATCGAGGCAAAGCGCAGTTTCAGCTGTTCCTTGTACTCGACGATCTGCGCTTCGAGCGGCGCCATGATGACTTTCAGCCAGGCGCTGGCGTCGTCGTTGGCGTTGGTGAAACTGCGGCGCACGCGCGAGGCGATGGTGTCGAAGAATTTTTCCATCAGCACGACGCGGCTGGTGGTGAGCAGGGTCGCCGTGCCGAACTGCTTATGGTAGACGGCTTCGATGTCGGCGATCTCCTGGCGGTAGCGGGCCAGCGAAAACGGCATCGGCAAGGCCAGCGCCAGGCCATGTTCGGAGGCGAATTTGCGGTACATCACGTTCATCATTTCCGTGATCTCGGCCGTCTTGCCTTCCGAGCGGTCGAGGTTCTGGCCGATGCGCTCGAAATACTGGCGCACGGCTTCGCGCAGGCCCGTGAAAAAGCGGCTGCGCTGCATGGCGGCGCGCACGCCGTCGATATCGTCGCGCACGATGTCCATGCCCAGGCTCGTGTACAGCTCCGTCGACAGCCGGGTAAACACGGCGCGCGTCGCTTGCAGCTTGAACAGGCTGCTGTCGAATTCCTTCTTCTCGATGTCGATGCGCCGCATCATGTGGGCGATCACGCTCTGGTTCTTGCCGCGCAGGCTGTGCAGTTCATGCAGCTGCTCGGCGATGCCGCGCGCGCGGGCCGCCGCCTGCACCTGCTGCGCCGCTTCGATGGCGTCCAGGTCGAACGCCAGCTGGCGCCGGATGATGTCCTTGCGCGCGGGAATCAGCTCCTCGAACAGGGCCGTCTCCAGCGCCTGCAGGCGGCTCTTTTCCAGCAGCGCCGCGTCGTGGTTGATCTTGCCCACCAGGGCCTTTTGCGCCGAGACGGGAAACACCTGGCCAGCGTCCAGCGTCAACAGGTGCGCCACGCTGGCCTGCTGGCGTTCGATGGCCTGCGCCACCTCGGCATCGCCGCGCAATTCATCCCACATGCTGTCGATCTTGTTGAGCACCACCAGGCGTCCCGCGCCGGCGCCGATATGGTTGCGCCACACTTCGATGTCGCTGCGCGTGACGCCCGTGTCGGCCGCCAGGATGAACAGCACCGCGTGCGCATTCGGGATCAGGTTCAGGGTCAGTTCCGGTTCCGTGCCGATGGCGTTCAAGCCCGGCGTGTCGAGGATGACCAGGCCCTGTTTCAGCAGCGGATGGGGGAAGTTGATGATGGCGTGGCGCCACATGGAAATTTCCACCTGGCCGTCCTCGTCGAGCATGGCGGGAGCGTCCGCATTGCCGGCGTCATACAGGCCGTAGCGCGCCGCTTCTTCCACGCTGACTTTTTTCGTCAGGCTGACCTGGCGGATGGCTTCCTGCATGTCGTCGCCCGCTTCGATATTCAGGGGCAGGACGGTCCAGGCGGCGGGCAGTTCGCGGTAGTCGCTGGTCGACAGGTTCTGCGCGCGCGTCTCGATGGGCAGCAGCCGGATCGATGGCGGCCAGGCCGCGTCGTACAGCAGCTCGGTGGGGCACATGGTGGTACGGCCCGCGCCCGAGGGCAGGATGCGCTGGCCATAGCCGGCAAAGAAGATGGCGTTGATCAGCTCGGATTTGCCGCGCGAGAATTCCGCCACGAAGGCGACGGATAAACGGTCATCGAGCAGGCGGGAGCCACAGCGCGCCAGGCGCAGCGCGGAGGCGCCGTCGACCAGGCCCGCCGCGCTGGCGGCTTGCCGGTATGCCTGCAAGGCGGCCTGCACGTCCTGCCGCCATGCGCTGTATTGTTCCAGGTCTCTGACCATCTGGCTCCCTCTGTGAGTATGCTTACTTTTGACAATTCACGCAGTAAAACGTGGAACGCTGTCCCTGCACGATTTGCCGGATCGGCGCGCCGCAGACGCGGCAGGGCTTGCCCGCGCGGTTGTACGTGAAATACGTCTGCTGGAAGTAGCCGGACTGGCCGTTCACGCCGATGAAGTCGCGCAGGGTGCTGCCGCCTTGCACGATGGCTTCGGCCAGCACGTCGCGGATCGCCTGCGCCAGTTTCTCGTAGCGGGCCAGGCCGATGCGTCGGGCCGGCGTCTTCGGGTTGATCCCCGCGCGGAACAGGCTTTCGGAACAATAGATATTGCCCACGCCGACGACGATGTCGCCCGCCATCAGCACCTGCTTGATGTTGGTGCCCTTGTTGCGCGTTTTCTCGAACAGCAGCTGGCCCGTGAAGCCGCCTTCGAGCGGTTCCGTGCCCAGCCCGCGCAGCAGCGCGTGGCCGTCCAGCGGGCCGTCGGCCTCGTCATGCCACAGCACGGCGCCGAAGCGGCGCGGGTCCGTCATGCGCAGCACCTGGCTGCCGCCGTCCGCGTCCTCCACGACGAGGTCGAAATGGTCGTGCTTTTGCGCCTGCGTCCCCGTCGGCAGCACGCGCAAATGGCCGGACATGCCCAGGTGGATGATCAGGGTGCCGTGGCGGAAGTGGATCAGCAGGTATTTGCCGCGCCGCCCCGTCAGGCCGATGGTTTGCCCCGACAATTGTTCGCCCAGGGCAGGAGGGAAGGGCCAGCGCAGGCCGTCGCGGCGCAGCACGACGGAGCGCACGGCGCGCCCTTCGAGATGGGGCGCGACACCGCGCCGTGTGACTTCGACTTCTGGCAATTCTGGCATAGGGCTCGAATGGTTGAAAACCGGGTAAAAAACAGGCGGCTTGCCGGCCGAGGGCTGGCTCTGGCAGGCTACGCCGCCACGACGCATATATTTCGTTACATACGTGAAGTACGCGATAGCCGCGTTGGGCGTAGAATCAAACTTTGCCGTTTAGCCAGGATCAGCCTTTGAAAAACGCTTTCGCCATTGTAACCTTGTCCGCCCTGATGGCCACGCATGCCATGGCACAGACGCCTGTCGCCCCCGCCGATGCCGCGGCCAGCCCCTCTGCGTCTGCGCCCGCCGCGCCGCAGGAGCCGGACGCCACCTCCAAGGAGGGGCCCGCCGGCGATGAGCTGCCGAAGGTCGAATTGAGCAGCGACTTGCTGTACAAGCTGACCAAGGCCGAGATGGAATTCAAGAGCGGCCAGTGGCAGGGGCCGTACGTGACGATGATGGTGGCGGCGCAGCAGACGCGCGATCCGCGCCTGGCGCGCCGCGCTTCCGAAATGGCGCTGGCCGCCAAGCAGGGCAGCGAGGCGCTGGCGGCCATCCGCCTGTGGCGCGAGCTGGCGCCCGACTCGGACGAGGCGACGCAGTTCTTCCTCGGCTTTGTCGTGTTGACGGACAAGATCGAAGAAGCGGAACCGATTTTCGCCGAACGCCTGGCCAATGCGCCGCAAGGCGCACGGGGCGTGGCCCTGTTCCAGATGCAGCAGATTTTGTCGCGCTCGAATGACAAGCTGTATGCCTATTCGATGGTGACGCGCCTGGTGCAGCCTTACCTGGACATGTTCGAAGCGCACCTGGTGCTGGCGCAGGGCGCCCTGTCGATCGGCGAGCGTGACCGTGCCATCGGCGAAGCGAACAAGGCGCTGGCGATCAAGCCAAACTCCGAGCTGGCCGTGCTGACCCTGGCGCAAGTGACGGGCGAACCCGAGGCGGCGGGCAAGGTGCTGGCCGCTTTCCTGCAAAAGAATCCGGATGCCGTCGAAGTGCGCGGCGCATACGCGCGCCTGCTGGTCGAACAGAAGCAGCTGGAACCGGCGCGCGACCAGTTCCTGCTGCTGTTGAAAAGCGCGCCCGATAACGTGGGCGCCCTGTATGCGCTCGGCATCGTGGCGCTGCAGCTGGAAGACACCAAGGGCGCGGAGCAGTACTTCAAGCGCTTCCTGGCCGTGCTCGAAAAATCTCCCGGCGACACGCGCGATCCGTTCAAGGCCCTGATGATACTGTCGCAGATCGCCGAGACGCGCGGCGACACGGCGGGCGCCATCGCCTGGCTGGACAAGGTCGACAACAGCGCATCAAGCGGCTATGTCGAGGCGCGCTTGCGCCGCGCCCAGCTGATCGCCCGCGGCGGCAATCTCGATGCGGCGCGCAAGGCGCTGACGGAAATCGAAACGGACGATCCGGCAAGCCAGGCGCAGGTGCTGCTGGTCGACGCGCAATTCCTGCGCGACGCCGGCTATGTGCAAAGCGCCTACACGGTGCTGGAAAACGCCTTGCTGCGCTTCCCCGACAATCCGGAGCTGCTGTACGACTACGCCTTGCTGGCCGAGCGCATGGACAAATTCGAGCGGATGGAGGCGAGCCTGCGCCGCGTGATGGCGCTGGCGCCCGACAACCAGCACGCGTACAACGCGCTCGGTTATTCGCTGGCCGAACGGGGCCTGCGCCTCGAGGAAGCCCATGCGCTGATCGAAAAAGCCTTGCAGATGGCGCCGGGCGACCCGTTCATCATGGACAGCATGGGCTGGGTGCAATTCCGCATGGGCAACCTGGCCGCCGCGGAAAACGCGCTGCGCCGCGCCTATGCCGTGCGCAGCGATCCGGAAATCGCCGTCCACCTGGGCGAAGTGCTGTGGCAAAAGGGCGACAAGGCCGAAGCGCAAAAACTGTGGCGCGAGGCACAAGGCAAGGACCCGAAAAACGAGGCGCTGAAAAGCACCTTGGCGCGCCTGAATGTCAGTTTGTGATTGAATCGATTATCTCAACTATAAAAAACCAGCGCCATGGCGCTGGTTTTTCCTTGTACCCATGTTAAAAAAACTGCTTCCCCTCACACTCGTCTGCCTGTCACTCTCGGCCTGCTCGACCCTGAGTTCCCCATTCTCGTCAGGCGCCGCGCCATCCGCCAACACCGTCGCGCCCTACCGCGAACAGGTGGAGCTGACGGGCCGCCTGAACGTCGTGTACCAGAAAGATGACAAGCCCGAATCGGCCACCGTCAATTTCAACTGGCAGCAGACGGCGCAGCGCACGGACGTGACCCTGTATTCGCCCGTCGGCAGCACGCTGGCGACGATTGCCGTCACGCCGCGCGAGGCCGTGCTGACGCAAAGCGGCAAGGCGCCGCGCAGCGCGCCCGATGTCGACACCCTGAGCGCGCAGATGCTGGGCTGGTCCTTGCCCGTGTCGGGCTTGCGCGACTGGCTGCAAGGCTATGCCGTGGGCGCCGATGGCAAGCGCTTTGTCGCGTCGCCCGCCAACGACAGCGTGACGACGAAAGACGGCTGGCGCTTGCGCTATGTGTCGTGGCAAGAAGTAGGGCAAAATGCGGCCGACAAGACACCGGGCGCCTTGCCCCAACCGCGGCGTATCGATGCCGAACGCAATGCCAGCGCGCAGGCCGATGCCGTGTCGCTGCGCATCGTCCTCGATCCCGCCCCATCGGCTCAAGCACAATGACGTTGACGACCCTGAATAACTGCCCGGCTCCCGCCAAGCTGAACCTCTTTTTGCACGTCAACGGCCGCCGCGCCGATGGCTACCATCTGCTGCAGACGGTGTTCCAGTTGCTCGACCATGGTGACACCCTGCACTTCGCGCTGCGCGACGACACGGCGATTGTCCGCGTGACGGAGCTGGCCGGCGTGCCGCAAGAGCAGGACTTGATCATCCGCGCCGCCAGGCTGCTGCAGGCCGAAGTGCTGCGCCGCACGGGGGCCTTGCCGCGCGGCGTCGATATCGCCATCGACAAGGTGCTGCCCATGGGCGGCGGCTTGGGTGGCGGCTCGTCCGACGCGGCCACGGCGCTGATGGCGCTCAATCGCCTGTGGCAGGCCGGTTTGACGCGCGAGGAGTTGATGGCGCTGGGCTTGCCGCTGGGCGCCGATATTCCGTTTTTCATCTTTGGCGAAAACGCCTTTGCCGAAGGCGTGGGCGAAGCCTTGCAGCCCGTCGCCACGCCCGCATGCTGGTATGTGGTGATCGAGCCGGGCGTGCAAGTGCCGACCGCCGCAATTTTTTGCGCGGAAGGCTTGACGAGAAATACCGAACCCGTCACAATAGCGGACTTTTCCAGGTACCTCGCAGAAGGAAACGATGCGGGCGGGTTTGGAAAGAATGATTTACAGCAAGTGGCATGCAGTCTTTTCAAGCCGGTAGCAGATGCGGTAGAATGGCTGGGTGCTTACGGTGAGGCCAGGATGACTGGTTCCGGTGCTTGTGTATTTAGTGCGTTTGGCAGTGAGGAAGAAGCGGACGCGGTGCTCAGCAATGTGCCACCAGTCTGGGTCGCCTGGAAGGCAAAAGCGCTGAATCGCCACCCGATGCTCACCATGTTGTAGAGAGTAAAAAAAGATTTTGCTTAGCGTCAAATAGTCGGTATAATACTGGCCAACATGACGGCAAGCAGTCAGTAACGTAGGGGAATCGCCAAGCTGGTTAAGGCACTGGATTTTGATTCCAGCATGCGAAGGTTCGAATCCTTCTTCCCCTGCCACCATTTCACCGTAGTCTGTCGATGCGAAGTTGGCGTCCAGTGCGGGAAAAAGCAGATGTGCCGCCACGCGGCATATTCTAAACAATGACTGACCGGGCCTATGCCCGGTTAGTGCTTTTCAAGACTTCTTTATCACCTCTTGGGACTCCCATGGCTTACGAAAACCTGATGGTTTTTACCGGCAACGCGAATCCAGCGTTGGCAGAGGGGGTCGCAAAAAACCTCGGCATTCCTCTCGGTAAAGCAAACGTTTCGAAATTCTCCGACGGCGAAGTAATGGTCGAGATTAACGAAAACGTACGCGGCAAGGATGTTTTTGTTTTGCAATCCACCTGTGCTCCAACCAACGACAGCCTGATGGAAATCATGCTGATGGTTGATGCCTTGAAACGTGCTTCCGCTGGCCGCATCACCGCCGCGATTCCTTACTTCGGCTACGCCCGTCAAGACCGCCGTCCACGCTCCGCGCGTGTGGCGATTTCGGCCAAGGTGGTGGCGAACATGCTGGAAGAAGCCGGTGTCGAGCGCGTCCTGATCATGGACTTGCACGCTGACCAGATTCAAGGTTTCTTCGATATCCCAGTCGATAATATTTACGCTTCGCCAATTTTGCTGGGCGACCTGCAAAAGAAAAACTACCAGGATCTGCTGGTGGTGTCGCCGGACGTCGGCGGTGTGGTACGTGCGCGCGCCCTGGCAAAACGCCTGGGCTGCGACCTGGCCATCATCGACAAGCGCCGTCCAAAAGCGAACGTGTCCGAAGTGATGAACATCATCGGTGAAGTCGAAGGCCGCAACTGCGTGATCATGGATGACATGGTCGACACGGCAGGCACCCTGACCAAGGCTGCCGAAGTGCTCAAAGAGCGCGGCGCGAAAAAAGTCGTGGCGTATTGCACGCACGCGGTGCTGTCGGGCCCGGCGATCGACCGTATTTCGGCCTCGCCGCTCGATGAGCTGGTCGTGACCGACACGATCCCCCTGTCCGAAGCGGCCCTGGCCTGCGGCAAGATCCGTCAATTGACGTGCGCGCCGCTGCTTGCCGAGACGTTCAAACGCATCATCAAGGGTGACTCCGTCATCTCGCTGTTCATCGATTAATTCGGCAAGAGCAGCAACAGACGTAATGCCTGCGGCGCGACCGGCTTTTGCCTGTTGCGCCGCAGTGTTTTAGTTTTCGGGGTGTTTACACCCATTTTCGAGGATTCCTGGTCGCGGGAGTCCTCATAACACAAGGCGCAAGCCTTGTTCTTCTTGGAGTTTCACATGAAAGTTATCGCATTTAAACGCGAATTGCAAGGTTCCGGAGCGAGCCGCCGCCTGCGCATTTCCGGCCAAACCCCTGGTATCGTCTACGGTGGCGCTGAAGCCCCGGTGCTGATCTCGCTGGATCACAACGCTCTCTACCACGCGTTGAAAAAAGAAGTGTTCCACTCGTCGATCCTGGATCTGGAAATCGACGGCGTTTCCCAGCAAGTTCTGTTGCGCGACTTCCAAGTCCACGCATACAAACAACTGGTTCTGCACGCTGACTTCCAGCGCGTTGACGCTAAGCAAGCTATCCACGTAAAAGTGGCGCTGCACTTCGTAAACGCTGACGTTTCCCCAGCAGTCAAACTGCACGGCGCGACCATCAGCCACGTAGCCAACGAAATCGAAGTTTCGTGCCTGCCAGGCCAACTGCCAGAATTCATCAACGTTGACCTGTCGAACATCGACGTCGGTCACTCGCTGCACGTTGGCGACCTGGTCCTGCCAGCTGGCGTGACCGCTGTCACCCACGGCGCCAACCTGACCATCGCTACCGCTTCGGTACCGGCTGGCCACGTTGCTGCTGAAGCTGAAGCCGCTGCTGCTGAAGCCGACAAGAAGTAATTTTGCCGCCGCAGCAATGCGGTAGTTGCAAGGAAAAACCCGCCAGGTTCGCCGCGCGGGTTTTTTTCTGCCTGTTTTCACCGATAATGCTTTCTTTTACATTGCAGACACAGCCATGCCCATACGCCTGATCGTCGGCCTCGGCAACCCGGGACCCGAATACGAACAAACCCGCCACAATGCCGGCTTCTGGCTGGTGGACAATCTTGCCAACAGTTTGCCCGGTACGCGCCTGCAGCGCGATTCGCGCTACAACGCCATGCTGGCGAAAACGTCCATTGGCGGCAACGAAGTCTGGCTGCTCGAACCGCTGACCTTCATGAACCGCTCGGGCCAGTCCGTGGGCGCGCTGGCGCGCTTTTTCAAGATCGCCGCCGATGAAGTGCTGGTCGTGCACGACGAACTGGACTTGATGCCGGGCATCGCGCGCCTGAAAAAGGGTGGCTCGGCCGGCGGCCACAATGGCTTGAAAGACATCACGGCCGCGCTGGGCACGCAGGATTACTGGCGCTTGCGCCTGGGCATCGGCCACCCGCGCACCCTGAGCCTGCAGCAGCAGGTGGCCGACTTCGTGCTGCACCGCCCGCGCCGCGAAGACCAGGAACTGATCGAGCAGGCGATCGACAAATCGTTGCAGGTCATGCCGCAGATCGTCGAGGGCAAGTTCGAGGCGGCGACGATGAAGCTGCACACCGCGTAATTATTTCCCCGCCTTGCCGAAGCCGGCCATGATGGTTTTCGCCATCTGCTGCTGGTTGGCCTGGGCGCTGCTGCCGTCGCCCGCGTTGGCGGCGATCAGCAGGCCGTCGCCGCTGCCGGGCGCCAGCGCGATCAGTGCGTGCCAGTAGCCGTTCGAGCCAAGGTGCGTGAGCACTCGCTGCGGCGCTTGCAGTGGAAAGTGCATCACGCCCCAGCCCAAGGCCGCATGCGTGTCGCCCTGCGCCGTGTGCAGCAAGACATACGTTTCCTGTTTCAGCAGCCTGCCCTTGCCCTGCTCGCCATGCAGTTGATCGAGCGCAAACTTGGCCCAGTCTTGCATGCTCAGGTGAATTTCTCCATCGGGCGCCATCATCAGTGGGTTGCTGGCCATCAAGCCGGCGATCGGCTTGCCTTCCTTGTGGCCCAGGTTCTGTCCGCGCACGGTGGGGCCGAAGGCGGCCCGCATGCCCAGCGGGCCGAACACTTCCTCCTGCATCAGCGTTTCATAGGTCTTGCCCGTGACGCGTTCGGCGATGGCGGCGGCGATCATGGCGCCGCTGTTCGAATAATGCGATTCGCCGCGCGGCGCGGCCACGGGTGCGTCGGCCAGCGCGCGCTGCGCGTATTCCAGGCGCAGCAGCGGCAATGGACGCGTGTCCGTGTACGTGGAATTGATCCATGCCTCGTCGGGATTGGGCGGCAGGCCGGCGCGGTGCGACAGCAAATCCATCAGGTTGACGTCGCGGTACTCGGCGCGCATGCCGCCGGCCAGCGCGGGCAGCATGCTTGACAGCGGCGCATCCCACGCCAGCACGCCCCGTTCCACCAGCCGCGCGATCAGGGTCACCGTCATGGCCTTGCCGTTGGAGCCGATATTCCACACGTCGTCGGCGCGCACGGCATCGTTGCCGTCATTGGCCCGTACGCCAGCCTGCGCCTGTGCCTCGATCTTGCCGTCGCGAATGACAAGCATCGCCATGGCCGGTACGCTCTTGTCGGCCAGCGCCTGCTGCAGCATGGCGTTCAAGTCATGGGCGCGGGCGGCGCCGCTCAGCAGCAAGGTGGTGCTGCAAACGAGTGCGGCAAGCAGGGTTTTCATGGAGTCTCCAGTCGATAGGGTGAGGTGAACATGTTAAAATGGTCGCAAAACATGATTTAATTATTGTTTTACGATAATTTATTCTAACCACACTTGACACTTTCGTATACTTTTAAAGATGAAAAAAAATCCAACGGGACCGGCGGCGCTGAGCCGGCGCGTGCGCTACGGCGTTTCGGGATTCTTTCTGCTGTACCTGCTGCTGACGGTGCTGGGCTGGCTGGCGCCTGCGCCGGCCGCGCAAGGCAGCCTGGGCGGCACAGGCATGTATGAACTGTTGCTGCAATTGCAGAGCCAGCCATTCGCGCGCCTGGCCGCCATGCCCCTGTGGCAGCGGGGGCTGGGTCTGGCGCTGGCCTTGCCGGCTTTGTGCGTGCTGGCCGATGCCGTGCGCCAGCTGGCCTTGGTCTTGCGCCAGTTCGAGCAGGGCGTGTTTTTTACGCCGCAGGTGGCGCGCCACTTTCGCCGCTTCGCCGGCGGCTTGCTGCTGGGAACGGTGCTGACTTTGCTGGAACCCACCGTGCGCGGCATGCTGTTTGGCTTGCTGGAAGAGGGAACGCGCCAGTTGCGCCTGGTTATCGACATCACGGGCGGCGACCTGTGGACCTTGCTGCTGTGTTCGGTTTTCTTTGCGCTGGCGCAAATCCTGCACGAAGGCCAGCGCCTGGCCGAAGAAAACAGCGGGTTCATCTGATGGGCATCGTCGTGCGCCTCGATCTGGTACTGGCCAGGAAAAAAGTGAAATCCAAGGAACTGGCCGCCTTTATCGGCATCACGGAGCAGAACCTGTCCCTTTTAAAATCGGGCAAGGTGCGCGGCGTGCGTTTCGATACCTTGTCGAAAATTTGCGAGATGCTCGAATGCCAGCCCGGCGACATCCTGGAATTCGATGCGTCGCAGCCGGATGACGGGGATGGCGACAGTTAAGGTCGCCAGGGCGGTTTTTTTGAAGAGTAGGGTGCATAGAGGTACAATTGACCCCTAGAGCATGAATACAGCAAGATTATCCAGAAAACGCCCGCAACGGCCGTTTTGCACCAGCCGCTTGCCGGCAATATTGATTATTTAAAGGTTTTCCATGAGTCTCCAATGCGGTATCGTCGGCTTGCCGAACGTCGGCAAGTCCACCCTGTTCAATGCACTGACGAAAGCCGGTATCCCGGCTGAAAACTATCCGTTCTGCACCATCGAGCCGAACGTCGGCGTCGTCGAAGTGCCGGATCCGCGCATGGATGCGCTGGCCGCCATCGTCAAGCCGGAACGCATGGTCAACGCCATCGTGGAATTCGTCGACATCGCCGGCCTGGTGGCCGGTGCATCGAAGGGCGAGGGTCTGGGCAACCAGTTCCTGTCGCACATCCGCGAAACGGACGCCATCGTCAACGTCGTGCGCTGCTTCGAAGATGACAACGTCATCCATGTGGCCGGCAAGATCAACCCGCTCGACGATATCGAAGTCATCCAGACCGAACTGGCGCTGGCCGACATGGGCACCGTGGAAAAAGCGATCCACCGCGAAAACAAGAAAGCCCGCTCGGGCGACAAGGACGCGGCCAAGCTGCTGGCCATCATGGAACGCATGATGCCGTACCTGAACGACGCCAAGCCCGTGCGCGCCATGGGCCTGGACGCCGACGAAATGGAACTGATCAAGCCTTTGTGCCTGATCACGGCCAAGCCGGCCATGTTCGTGGCCAACGTCTCCGACACGGGCTTTACCAACAATCCGCTGCTGGACCAGCTGACGGCGTATGCGCAATCGCAAAACGCCCCCATCGTCGCCATCTGCGCGGCGCTGGAAGCGGAAATCGCCGACCTGGACGACGCCGACAAGGGCGCCTTCCTGGCCGACATGGGCATGGAAGAGCCGGGCCTGGACCGCCTGATCCGCGCCGGCTACAAGCTGCTGGGCCTGCAAACCTACTTCACGGCGGGCGTGAAGGAAGTGCGCGCCTGGACCATCCCCGTGGGCGCCACTGCGCCACAGGCGGCCGGCGTGATCCACACCGACTTCGAACGCGGCTTCATCCGCGCGCAAACCATCGCCTATGACGACTTCATCGCCTACAAGGGCGAAGCGGGCGCCAAGGAAGCGGGCAAGATGCGCGCCGAAGGCAAGGAATACGTGGTCAAGGATGGTGACGTGCTGAACTTCCTGTTCAACGTCTAACTTGTCACTGCTGTTTCAACGGGTATCATATCGTTTCTCATACCCGTAAAAAACAACGCTTTTACCTATAAAAAGCCGCGAATTTCGCGGCTTTTTTGTTGCCAGGTGTTTCACGATATTTCATGTGTATTCACCGAAATCACGGGTATGTGGGTGGGTACAATCCCTTGTTGTTGTGATAAATGGTGGGTACAATCAAGAATCATCTCTAACCTGTGAAACTTGATGCTGACTGATGCACACTGTCGCAACGCGAAGCCCCGCGAAAAGCTGTACCGGCTCAACGATTTTAAAGGTCTCTACCTTGAGATAAAGCCTACCGGAGTGAAGGCGTGGCGCTATCGTTTCAAGTTGAACAGCAAGGAGTCCTTGTTTGCACTGGGGGACTATCCTGATGTCAGTCTGGCCGATGCTAGGGATGCGTGTGGCGAAGCTCGTAAGCTAGTTAAACAGGGTATAAGTCCTGTTCAGAACCGGCAGCTTGAACGTGTGAAGCGGGAACTGGATTCCGGTAATACCTTTGAGGTGATTGCTCAGGAATGGTTGGCGCTGAAGGACTGGGAGGACGTCACTAAGACGCGCCGGCTGGACATGCTTCAGAGGGTAGTATTCCCATCAATTGGCAAGCTGCCAGTGCGTCAGATTACGTCCGCACATATCCTTGATATCCTAAATAAAACGGTCGCGCGTGGTGCACCAACGGTTGCTGCTGAGGCGAAGCGAACCATGTCATCAGTGTTTGAACTTGCTGTTGCAACGTTGCGTGCAGATACGGACCCCGTATGGGCGGTACGAAAGGCGTTACCACCAAATAAAACGCAGCACAAACGAGCTTTGTCGGTTGAGGAAATTGGCAAGCTGCTTGTCGATTTTGACGGCCACAGAGGCAACTTTCAGACGCTTAATGCATTCCGCTTGATGTGGCTCACATTGGTGAGACCGAACGAGTCAGTCCAAGCTGAATGGGAAGAATTTGATCTTGATAGTGCGCTTTGGAAAATCCCGGCACAACGGATGAAAGCACGTCGCGAACATGTGCTGCCCTTGCCTGAGCAAGCCGTAAAGTTGTTAAAAGCAATGGGGCCAGTAACGGGCCACACTAAGTACGTGTTTCCCAATCGTGATGATCGTGCCCGCCCTATGGCAGACGCTGCATTGCGGCAGGCGCTTAAAAAATTAGGTTGGGCAAAAAAATATAGTCCGCATGGCACTAGGACGACCGGGAGTACACGCCTAAATGAGCTGGGCTATCGACATGATGTAATTGAGGCTCAATTAGCGCATGCTGAACCCAACGCAGTGCGGCGTACCTACAATCATGCGACATACTTGGACGAGCGCCGAGGCATGATGCAGGATTGGGCTGATCTACTGGATACTTGGAAAGCAAAAATATGAATTTTCCGGAGTTTGCGTCGCAACTTGGGATCGATGTTGATAGCTCAATGGCTGGGTTGGTTGACCGTGCATTGAAAGCTTGTGAAACCTATAAAGTATCAAAACGTGACGAGTGTGTCCGCGCTTTCGTGTCGCTTGCTGATTACGCAAGGGTACTCATTGATGGTCGAATGGATTTCAGGCCAAGGCAACTGGATAAATTTAGTGATATTCGTGATCTGGCAGGAAAGCTCAAGGAAAAAATTGATGCGCTAAGCGACTCCGAGGCTGATGCCTTAGCGCATTGCAATTTGTCCTCACTAGACCTCACACATGACTTTGCTGAAGCACTGAACGTCGCCAGCAAAGCTATCTGTGGGCTTAGAAGCAAGCGAGACGTGATTACCTTTGTCGGGAAGCGTTTTGTTGTCCTATGTCACGAGTACGGCATATCCGTAAGATGGAGCAAAAATCTTTATAAGTGCTCTGACTATTGCTCAGCTAAATTTCTTGCAGCATTATTTGAGGCTGCTCATGTGCCTTTTAGTGGTGATGGGGAGAAACGTACTGCCGCAGATAGTGCTAATAATTGTCTGTCTACGCTTTCAAAAGGTTTTGAGTGGGAGTTCCACGACGAACATCACAAACACCATGAATTTGGGTTGGTTTACCTGGATAAAATTGTTCGCGAAAACGACCTTGAGGATTTACCTCCATTTACTGTCTCTGGAGTATAAGAAATGAAGGTCTACCTCGACGACGAGCGAAATACACCTGAAGGATGGACTCGAGTGTACTGGCCTGATGAGGCGGTATCTCTATTGACCTCCGGCGAGGTTGTCGAGATCAGCCTCGACCATGATCTTGGAGATGATGAGCGAGGCACCGGGTATGACGTCATCTTGTGGATTGAGGAAGCGGTCGCGTTGCGCGGCTTTAATCCTCCAGTTATCTTCGTTCATTCGGCCAACAGCTCCGCACGTGAGAAAATGGAGGCAGGAATCGCTGCGATCAGCCGGTTGGCTGTCGAGCGTAAAGTCAGTTGACGGCCACGACCAACTGGTCGCCAAGGCCAGCTTTCGTACCGGGGCAGCAACGGCTCGGCCGGAGCGACTGCAAACGCTTTCTTGGGATATTACATGGCCACCACCCGTACCATTGGACCCCTGCACTTCGAAGACCTGGACCCAAAGAGATTTGAAGACCTCGTGCGTCAGCTTGCGTACGAGTTTAAACCATGGCGGCGGCTTGAGGCCACGGGGCGCTCAGGCGGCGACGATGGATTCGATGCGCGAGGCTACGAGATCGTTGCGAGGGAGGCCGAAACCTCTGCTTCAGCGGAAGAAGGCGAAACGGTCGAAGAGCGATCGACCTTCAACGAGGGCATTGATGATAGGCTCTGGCTCATCCAGTGCAAGCGTGAGCGCGCTATTGGGCCGACTGCGTTGGTCAAATACTTGGACGATACCGTGCTCGGCGAGGATGAGCGGCTTCACGGACTTGTGTTCACGGCGGCTTGCGATTTCTCCAAAAAAGCCCGCGATGGCTTTGCTAAAAAGTGTCGCGAGATGGAAATCGAGGAGTGGCATCTCTGGGGTAAGGCTGAGCTCGAGGACCGGCTCTTCCGCCCCGAAAACGACCACCTCTTATTCGCCTACTTCGGCGTTTCTCTGACCATCCGTCGGCGCTCACAACGAGCCGACCTGCGAGCCCGGTTGGTGATGAAGCGGAAGACGCACCGCATTCTGAAGGACCGTTCTCACGCGGCATTATTGCTGCGCTCACCTGACGCCACAGAGTACCCATACATCGATGACCTCGCTGACTTCAAAAAGAATCCGCGGTGGATGGTGTGGCCGTATCGGGGCATGTCGTTTGACGGACTTAAGTTTTGCGTGCAACGCTACTTCGCATACCTCTCAGACGATGGCAAATCCTGGGATGCCGCGATGGCTGTGAACGACGCGAGAAGCGGTACACACGACGACCCTTGGTTGGGCGAAGACGGGCACGACGATAAGCGGCAGACTATATTCGAGTTCTGGAGCAACATTCCGAAAGCGAACCAAGCGTGGGTCGAAGTTGTCGGCATTGTGCTGTTTGAAGATGTCTTGGACATTGATGATCTCGGCGACGAGTGCGTGCAAGTCCCTCACGTCTACGCGCCGTTCGCATCTGGAAGGCGTGGTCCTTTTAAAAGATTCATCGCCGTGGTCGAGGCCATTGATGGGTGGGACGGGCGCTCGTTCTACCCCGAAAAAATGTCTGATGGCCGTATCGAGTACTTCCCTGCTGTGGTCCGTGAGCTCAACGATGACAGCAAATGAACAAGTGCCCAATGAGGAGTCTTGTTGGCGGTGCATTCGCCTACTAGGCAAGCATCACGTGACGGGTATGCCCGCTTTGGGGTGAAACCTGCCGGTGCTTAGACGCGAAGTATAAGGTTGAGTCTGAGCTACTACACCTATTTCTACAAAGGCGAAGGCAGAGTCATTGCAGCGGTGACAAGCGCTTTCCCGTTCGCATCGAGTTGATCTTCGATGCTGTAGAGCCGAGCCGCGTCATGCGTGAGATGCTTGCTCCTCCCCAATGAGGTGAAACCTGCGATCATCATTGGGGAGAAATCTATCTTTAAAAACTCCCTTTAATTTCGCTTCATCAATAGCCAGAATGCCACCACGATTAACTTGTTTCACGGTGGTTCATGCAAATTCTGCGCATCCCAGCTGTATGTCAAATGCTTGGCTTGTCTCGCGTTACCGTATGGCGACGTGTCAAGCTCGATCCATCTTTTCCACGCCCAGTTCGCCTGGGAACCTCCGATAAGTCTGCTGTTGGATTTCTTCAGCATGAATTAAACGCTTGGATTGCGGGGAATCGCAATTGAACCATTCCCCACACCAATCTGAGTGTGCAATCGCCATCGGTCACGGACAGATCGCTCTGAGGCAGAATGGCATTGCCCAGGCGATAGACAGGATTGCTCAATATTCGACTAACCAATCCGCCACGAGGTTGGAATGGTGGTCGCACCCTGAGCGTGCCGCGATGCGTGATGAGCCACATTGGTCATTGGTCTTTTCTCACATCTTGCGTGCAGATGGAGATTCAGAATGATGACTCTCTATTGCCCTCCTTTTGAAATGGATGCTGGGCCACGCCCCTTGCCATTAAAGCCTATCGCCGGAACCTCTCCTTGCGTGCAGTCAGTGTTTACGTATCGAATTTACGCCGGTGCAACCATGCTTTCGCAAGCTGCTTTCGACGATTTCTTACTTTGCGTATTGACCGCTCGGCAGATGAAACGCGAATACCTTTCGAAACATTTGGAAGGTGTTTTACGTGTTGAGACTATTTATCCTCATGGCGCACGTGTCCCATCTGCAGACCTTGCTGCTGCTGAAGCCGCTCTCGCTGCACCTGCGCCTGGAACTGAGTTTGGCTGTCCGATTCGGGAAAATATAGGACAACTTGTTGAGTCTCGTCGCGGTTTAGCCTCGCCGAGTTTCATGGTTGTTGACGCTCCTGGGACTGCTTCACGGCAAAGCTCGAACGTGCACGCGGTAGCGGGTGCGGGCGAATTTTGCCGTGTGTCCGCCATGGGCGGACCTGTTTGTCAGAGTACTTTGATTTCAAGGGAACTTGCGGCATGAAGAGGTCCATGCAAATGACTGGTTTCAACCCGGCTATTCGTGCCGTTGATGCAGAAGCTGTCCGTGGAATTTTTTGGATGCGCGCGTCAATCTCAGCCCGTACTGTCGCCGTTATGGCTGCAAATTTTCCTGCTGAGCGCGCCACTAGCAGCCTTATGTCTTTTGATACGCGAGAGCGAGATATCGTTTGGAATGCACTTCAAAGGTTGTTGTGTGAACTGATCGTGATACAGAAATGCATGTGTGACACGGCTATGAACAATCCTGCCAGCAAGGTGCACTGATGCAGAACATGGGGATACCCTTACGTATGGCAAATGCCGTGCATCGTTTGTTTGGTGGATTGAACATGCGCCGACAGCGCGTAATTGATGCCTTATTGGCTGACGATTTGCGTCTACCGCTGGTAGATCAATACGGTGTTATGACAGGGCCTATCGCTATTTCGGTGGCTGCGGAACAAGCGGCACGGGAGTGCTATTTAGTTTGTGATCGCGTCCAGACCGCTGACGCTATTCAGGCAGGTATTGCCGAAGTGTGCGCGCGCCGAGGCGTTTCAGAACCCGTGGCCAGAACCCTGGGCGGGTATATCGCGCGTGCTGTTGATAAGGGATGGTGGCGACGGAGGTTGCGCAAGGAACTTGTGCGCCGGTTTGAACACACGTCGATACAGCTTGGCCTGACACACTTGCGTGCTGATCCTTACATCAGCCGTGAAATAGCGATAGCGCAGGCGGCGCAAAACAATGAAAACCAAAAATTGTTGGAATTATGTATCGCTACTAATGAGTACGGTGATGTGTACAGCTTAGCCAAGCTGGCTACGTTGGGGACTGCGAATAAGGCGATTCGTCGTGGTGAACTGATGCTACGTATTCGAGGATTTGAAGAGGTGGCGAGCGTGCTGGGGCATGTCGGTATGTTCTGGACGATTACTTGTCCCAGTAAATTCCATAGCGTAGGTGGTACGAACGATGGTTACAAAGACTTTACGCCATCCGACGCGCAGAAGTATCTAGTTGGCGTGTGGGCCTTGATTCGTTCAGCACTCCATCGTCGTGGCATTAGGCCCTATGGTTTCCGTATTGCAGAGCCTCATACAGACGGCTGTCCGCACTGGCACATGCTGCTTTTCTTAGCTCCGCACGAAGTTGAGATCATGGAGCGTGTAATCCGTAAGTACGCGCTGCAAATGGATGGAGACGAGGATGGTGCCCAGAAAAACCGAGTCAAATTGGTCGAGATCGAGGCAGGGAAGGGGACCGCAGCGGGTTACATCGCCAAGTACGTAAGCAAGAATATCGATGGGACGGGCGTAGGCGATCATAAGACTTTCGAAAGTGGGAAGACTTACGTCATTACTGTGGACAGATTCGGTGATGTTGAATTGACGGCGTCCCAGCGTGTGACGTATTGGGCGCAAGTTTGGGATATTCGTCAGTTCCAGCCAATTGGCGGGCCGCAAATCTCGGTATGGCGCGAGCTAAGCCGTTTAGACGAAGGTGCTTTGCTGCACGCGGATGAGCTAATTCGTGACGCGTACCAAGCGACGCAAAAGGTTGAGTCGGATGATCCGGCAGTTGTACAGCGGGCGGATTTCGCGCGATTCATTTGGGCTATGGGCGGACCTCAATGTGGCCGCGATACACAGATACGGTTGGCTTCGAGAGAGGTGATGGTCGCTGGCCGGTATGAGACTGAGGAAGTGGAAAAGCCTGTAGGCGTGTACTTGGCGCGCCAGCCACAAGTCGTTTATGAGTCCGTGCGTTACCAATGGACGATCACAGGACCCGGCGGGAGCGTCGGATCGTCCTTTGCCGGTCATAGCGTCGGGGCGTGCCCATCTCCGCCCTGGACTCGAATCGCGGCCGCTTCTGCCTCTACTTGGACTAGTGTAAATAAGTATACGCAGTCCGCAGAAGCGAAGCCAGCGGCTCAGCCAAAAAATAAAATTGTCTCTTCGCCCTTCGATGCTGGACGAATTTCTGATCGTAATCACGTTCGATGTGCAGAGGTGGACCACATCGCTGTCTACCTGCGGCATCGGAAACGTGCCCCAGGTGCCCCGAGCGTGCATTTGGAATACCTACGCGAAAAATATAGGGACCGCCATGAGATACCCGTCACAAGCTTGCGCACGCCATCAGTGCATTAAAAATAGCTTCAAAGGTTTAGCAAGCGATTGTGTTTTGTACCGGCGCGCAATCGTGAGAAGTAGCACGCAAGCCGGAAATTATGCAGATAGTTTAGGGGAATAAAAAATGGCGGAATCGAACGTAATGATGAAGATGGACGACAAGAAGGGCCATCAGGCAAGCAAGGCAATGCAGGTGATGGTGAGCGGTCGTATCGAGGGTTCCAAAACCTATGAAGGAAAACGCTATACACAGGTGATCACCCCTGCGGCCGATGTCTATTCGCGGCCGCAGATGGTTGAGATTCGTAGCAAAGCTCGTTTGGGCGATAAGGGCGAGGAAATCTCCGCCCCATGTGTGTTGGGCGGTTTCCAGCGCAAGCCGTATGAAACGAAGGATAAGCAAACCGGTGAGGTTGTGAAGGTAGTGCCGGTTGAGCATACGCTCGATCTCATCGAAGAGTAATCGTTGCTAGGCGAGGAAGACATGGATGCTGTTTCATCTCAAGTTGTGATTTCAATTGCAGTTGTTGTCTTGTTCGCTCTCGGTTGGATTGCCGGAGGGCAGCGATGAGTGGTCTGTTCGAGTCTCTCGGGCCGATCCTACTCCTGACAGGACTATTTGTCGCCGCCGTCTATCTTGTCAAGTACGTCATTCATCGGATGGTGGACCACAAATGACCATTTACCAAGTTGTCGGCTACTGCCTAACTGCGTTCGGCCTGGGCTATGCGGGTGGCGCGATTCGACGTATTGCCCGTCAGGCTATCGAGTCGCTTGACTAGGCCCATGGCTTACCGAGATAAATTTTTCGAAGTACTCCCAGGCGTCGCCAAACCAGGGTTTTATTAACGGCATTTTTTAGAGAGTCACACATGAAAGTAATCATCAAAAAGGCGCTGGTAGCCGCTTCCGCAATGGCAGCTACCGGTGCAGCCTTTGCCGCTGGTGACCCGGGCGTCGAAGCCATTACTGCGCTGTCCGCGCAGGCGCAGACTTACATCACTGCTGCTTTCGCGGTCGCCGTGTTGGTTGCTGGGGGCTTCTGGGGCATCAAGATGATGAAGAAAGCATTTGGTAAAGCTGGCTAATCTTTTCCCGATTTACCTTGCGGCCAGCGTTTAATCACCTGGCCGTTTTATATGGCATCCACTCCATGGCATCGTTCAAGAAAACTGTCGTCATCCTATTTGTATCTGCCACGCTTGCGTTCGTGCCAATCCGGTCTCAGGCGATTGTTCCATTGATTGCGGGCTGGCTTTTAGAGATCACGTACGGTTCTATTCTCATCAGCGATATTGTTGCCGGGGTGACTGGCTCGATATCTGCACTTTTTTGGTATGAGTGCAATAAGTTTGGAAGTATCAATACGAGTGTGTGCAATAACAAGCCTCCATCGATGCCTGCCGCACAGGCTCCCAAGCCAGCTATCACCGTTAACCTTAAGCCTGATGCAAAACGAGAAAATCCTGATCCAAAGAAGTTTTCCGACCCGGCCCCAGGTAGTGGCAAGCGCGATGTGACGCCGAAACCGCAGATTGCAGCTAGCGGTAATCCACCCCCTCCACCTCCTGCCGGTCCGATTAGCATTGGTGTCTTTGCACAAAATCCGTCCGAACCGCACAACGATCCTTCTGCTGAGTCCACCCGTATTTGGATGGCCAAACAGTCACATGCCTATGGAGATGGGTATGTTGCCGGTGTTATTACCGTTAAGCAGATGTTTGCGCCAGACCGCGCTTTTCCTTTTGTCGCCAAAGTTGTCACATGCAGGTTTCGTCCAGATATTAATCCTAGCTCCGAAGAAGGGTTGGCTGAGAGCGCTGATTGTCTGGCAAAAGCAGACGCGAGTAATGCTGCCCTAGAAGCGCGTTATCTTACGTCTGCTCGCGATTCATATTGGATTCGCATTCCCTCAGACGGGCTACGCCCAGGTGACCTTAACGTTAGCACTGATGTTAGAGGCAAAGCTGTTGTGTTCTATGATCAGGCCCGTGATGTCGATGTTAGCTGCGATCCTGGCTACAGTGCGTCGGCTTCTGATTCGAGCAAGTGTGATCTCACGAATGTATCTGCGGTGAAGAAGCCTGCCGATACAACTTGTGAAATTTTGTTCGACCCTGCGACCAAGCAAATGTTGACGGATAAGGCGAACCCGGCGTGTGATGGTTTGTCCGATACGGCCAAACTGACGCTTGCATCCCAGGACGGCTCTCAATCCATCGAGGTGGGCGCCAACGCTGGTAATGGATTCGACATCAGCATCACCAAGTCGGATGGCAGCAAGACGGGCCTCGACACTGGAGTGTACGATCCTGGAACCGGGGGCTATGTCATCGTACACGTTAACATTACGCCTCCCGAGAATCCCGACAAAGGCTTGGGTTGTGGTGGGCCTGGTCAAAGCGCGTGCAGCGTTGAGTTTGCACGCGACGATGCCACTAGTGTCAAGTCCAGTGATACCAACGCCGCCAACCGGGCTGCCGACACGGGCATGAAGGGCAAGCTCGATGCGATTAGTTCAAGTCAGTTCAACTGGTCTTTCATTCCCTCGATACCTACGGCAGTCTGTAAAAATCCGTCGCTCAAAAGTCCCATAGGCAACGTTACCATCAACATGGATATTTGCGTCTGGTTTGACCGTCTCTCGTTCTTTATCAACGCTGTGCTTGGTGTGCTGTGTATTTACGGCTGCGTTAACCAAATTCAATCTGCCATTCGGGACTGATCATGAGGCGATTCCCTTTCCTAATGCTGGGTTTATCCGTCGTAGGCCTTGCAGCGACAGCCTCGGTCAATACCCAGACCACTAGCACGGCATGTGGTGGTTCTTCGCAGCCTCGCTGTCAAATCACAGCACCTGCCGATCAAGCGACAACCGATTACACGAAATCGAACACGGACAATATTGGCGCTTGGAATACTTATTCTCAGTCGCAGATAAATGTCGCATCGAACCGTTTCACTTGGTCGTTTGTACCGAAAATTCCGACTGCGGCTTGCGTCAATCCCATGATCGACGGCCCCAATGGTAGTGGTGCGGTGATGATGGACATTTGCTCCCCGCTTGCCACCTTCCAGACGTTCATTAATGGCGTCTTGGCTTTCTTCTGTCTGCTGGGCTGTGTCCAGCAAATTCGGGCCGCACTGGCCGTCAACTAGGAGCATCATCATGTGGGCAACTCTTATTGGTTATCTCGGCTTCGAGAATACCGCCAAAGTCGGGATGCGCGTTTGGGCTGTCACCACGCTAACGGCAATGGTCGCAGCGTTATGGGCCGCTGGCCAGGTCTGCGCAAACGTTGTTTGCGGTCCCGTCATTCAAGGCATTAGCCAGTCTCACCCTAACTTCGCAGTGGGCTTGTCGCTTGCATTCAACCCGGTCACGTACACGCTCGCCAGCGTGTATTGCAGCGTGTGGGCAGCATGCGCCCTATACACGTACAAGAAGACCATCCTCGACAAGCTGATTTGACATGTTCGTCTCTACGAGCTGGCGCGCCGCTATATGTCCGTCTAAAGGCGTGTCAGCTTTACATCTACAAGAAACTCACTTTGGATAAATGATGATAATTTTAAAATTCTTTCTGGTCTTTTTGTCTGGCTTGATTGTCGGTTTTATTTTCGGCTTGTTCTCGTCTAAGCGCTATTGGAGATCGTGACATGGCGGTCTACGCAATCACCGGCAAGCTCGGAAGCGGCAAGGGCAAGGGTGCAATGAAGCTGTTGCGTGACTATCTGCGCGCTGGCAAGCGCGTTGCGACAAACTGTGACGTGTTCATGGAACATATGATGCCGGGGCAGTCGAGGCAGACCGTTATTCGGGTGCCGGACAAACCCACGTCGGCGGACCTGTACGCCATTGGCTCAGGCAACCGCTTCATCGACTTCGAGCCTGTGCTCAAATACACCGCCAAGGGGTTCGAGTACACGCCTCCCGCGCCGCAGCTTCTCCCCGGTTTCGACGAGTCGCACAACGGGGCGCTGTTCCTCGACGAATGCGCGTCCTGGTTGAATACCCGGGACTTCCAAGCTGGCGGACGTAAGGAGCTGCTGGAATGGGCGATCCATGCACGTAAGTACGGATGGGATGTGTACTTCATCTGCCAGAACATCAGCCAGATTGACAAGCAGTTGCGTGACAGCCTGTTCGAGTACGTGGTGCGCATGAGCCGCCTCGACCGGATGAAAGTGCCGTTTGTTTCGGCCGCCTTCAAGCTGATCACGGCGGGCTTCAGCGACGGCTCACTGCCTCGCATGCATATCGGCGTGGTGCGCCTCGGTTGCTCTCCTGATGGCGTCGTAGCCGACCGCTGGCACTTCCGGGGTGATGACCTGAACCGGGCCTATAACACCACACAGGTGTTCTCGGACAGCTACCCGCACGCTATCCACTGCTTGCTGCCTAGCTGGCACTTGCAGTCCCGCACGGGCATCCGTCCTGGCTTCATTGGTCCTGTACGTATTCCCCAGGACTACGAATTGCTCGCAGGCCGCCCGATCCCTCCCAAACCACCGCACAAGCACATGACCAAGTTTCTCGCAATAGCTCTAATGTTTGGCCTCGTCCTCGGGGGCGTAGGTTCCCATGTACTTAGACCGATGTTTTTCACCCCCTCTGCCGCCGTAGCCGATGCTGCCAAGCCTGTTAAATTCTCCGAGACTGTTACCGGCAAAGGGTTTCTCACCAATTCCGGTTCGGTGAGCGTGGTTCTTTCCGATGGCCGTGTTGTATCGCCGCTGCGCTTCAAGTCTGGTGCCAGCGGTTGGGAGGCCGAAATCGAGACAGGTCTGTGGGTCAGAGGAGGTGCGCAATGAAGCGCTTCCTGTCTGCCCTGATCCTCGCCCCGGTCTTGGCGTTTGCCGCACCTGCTCCGGCTCCGGTTTCATTGAGCTTCGATGCCACGCCGCTGATGGCGTTCGGCGAAGCTATGTTTAAGGCGATCATGCATCGGGACTTCGTGGTATCACCCGACGTTATCGGAATCGACAAAAGAATTACGATCAAAGTAAAGAACATCGACCTCGCCGAGCTGCCACGCTTCGTTGAAGACCTGCTGCTGCGCGAAGGAATTGCGACAACGCTCAAGGGCGGTATCTACTACTTGTCGCTGAACCGTGAGAGCGGCCCTCAGGATGTCATTGCAAGCCAGCAGCTACCTGCGCACTCGGCTAATCAGGCAATGAGCCTCACTGGCCCGCAAATCGCGCCGATTGGCATCGATGGTCACGTGATGCAAGATGCCGCAGGTTTTCAGACGCGGAAAGAAGACGAAGAATCGGAACTTTTTGCTCCCATTCACCGGACCAGCGAATTTGTGAGCGCAGTTGTCGCCGCTGGTTTCGGTGCTAAGGCGGCCACCGTCGCTGGCGAATTGGTGGTGCTTACTGGCTCAAAAGCAGCTGTTTCTAAGATGCTTTTGTTGTGCCGCAGTCTTGACACGCACGCTAAGATGGTCGACGTCTCCGCATCGTGGATTGAAGTCACTAACAGCAGCGGCTCTGGCCGTGGCATTTCATTGGCGGCTTCCTTTCTGGGGGCCAAGCTGGGAGCCTCGCTCGGTACAACCAATTCGGGTTCGGTCATCAGTCTGAAGAACACACGCTTTGAGCTGGTGATCGATGCGCTTAATAGCGATACACGTTTCAAACAGGTTACGAACAGCCGTCTTGTTGGCTATGACAGGACCAAGCTTAAATTGACGGTGGGTGACAAGACGGCCACTGTTTCCAGTAGTGGCAACGACAATGCAGGCAATCGGGTTCAAAACATTGTGTATACGCCGTCCGGGGTCATCATTGACGCCTTGCCTCGCGTATTGGGGAACGGAGAGATTAGCCTGGACGTGGATGCGCAGATCAGTAGCTTTAAAGCAAATAGTAGCGGGCTTGTCGGGTCCCCGACACTCATCCTGCGCCAGTTGACCACCACCGTAGGTCTTAAAGATGGTGACGTAATGCTCCTGGGCGGATTGCAGGATACCCAGTCGTCGGAATCGAAATCTGGGTTGAGTTTCCTGCCTGCATCATGGTCCGCTGGGTCGGACAGCAAGACTCAGACCGATCTAGTGCTCGTGGTATCTGCAAAGGTCTTAGAGGACTAGGGTAAATTGTATTGCTATTTGCAACAGCTGCAACAGCTGCAACAGGCTGATGAACGAACGTTTCATCGCCGTATGTTGTTGCGATTCTGGGATTATCATGGGATGGTTGGACGGGGTAACGGCTCAACTAAATGAGGATGGCAACTCAGCTCAATCACGACGCGCACTCGACTTCTGAGTGTTTATGCGTGAATATATTCGGAACATCAGTCAAGGGCACGTTGAATATCTTAAGAGGTTTTATCGACGAGGAAATGTCGCGAAAAGCATCTGAAACCTGACCGTCGGCGCTGACGACTAAGCGACCCAGATTGCTGAAAATCGTTGATCTGGCTCAATGACCCAAGGGAAATAAATGAATACATATGTTCACCTAACCGATGTTGGATTCATGGCCAAGATGGAAGATGGGCGTTGCTTCGAGCTCTTCGATTTGCTTGGCTTGGCTCATGAGCTACACGCCGCTGGTGTAACTGCTGACGATGTGTCTTGCGGCGATTGGCGCGAAGGAGAGCATGTTTTGATGTCAGGTCAGCAGGTGGCCTTGAAATTTGAGTTACGCCGACTTGGGTTGCGCGCATGATTCTATTTTTGAATGTTGGCTCTGACGTCGAATTGCCCCTGAGTGTCAATCCCTAGCGCCCGTTGGGATCTGAGTGTTTATTCGTTGCATTCTGAGTGTTTATGCGTGAACAGTCTTGCCTCATATGTCATCTTGAACGACTCCCTTGGTTAAGTTGCGCTCTATTTAGGACGTTGTAGACATGGAAAAGAAAGGGGTTTTGTTCTTGGATTTTGATGGTGTTTTGTATCCAAACGCTAGAATTTCTCTCCTTGGGCCGCACACCAACTTGAACTGGAAGTCGGAAGGTATATCGTACTTCCAAGGCGTGAGATTTCGCGTATTTTTCAGATGTGCAAGATGCTATCCTCGCGATTGCCAGCTGAGTTCGGCCATCAACAGACATTTTTCCATTTGGGAAAATATTCGAGTTTGGATGCTTCGCAGTTTGTTATGCTCTTGGGAGATCACCGACCAAAAGTTGCTGCGTACTGGACATAAGCACTTCCTGACAGTGGGCCGGCGACTCTTCCCCACAAAGAGATAACCAATAATTGAAAGGGAGTAAAAATGAGTTCTGGACAATATTACATACAAGACGGTTACATATACGGGCCGAAAATGTCCGGGCAGTTTTACATCAAAGATGGGTACATCTACGGACCTCAGAATAGCGGGAAATATTATATCCAGAGTGACTATATTTATGGTCCAAAGAGGACAGGGTTATTTTATATAAGCAACAACTATATCTACGGACCTAATGAACCATTGCCCTGGATGGAAGAGTAACGCCAAATATTGCACGAGAGGTTACTTCGGTCATTTTTCCCAGCTACGGAAGGCAAAAATCGGCCAGCAGCCACTCGTCTGCTCGAGTGGCCATCAGCTCGCAAACAATTAATGCGATTGAAAGCCTTGATCTGGGATGCCATGCCAGCGAAACCTCTACAACGACACACTTCACACTAAGGGGAGAAAGAATGGAAGCAAGTCCCTGGGTTTGTGTTCCCAATGCCTGCACTTGCAGCCTAGTCGTCAAATTATGAACCTCATTATTCCCCCACATGAGGTCTACCGCACACACATGGCAGATGCAAAGCTCAGGATCGTCTCGTCCGAAAAGATCCTTGCTGCCGTAAAGCCCCTCACCGGTTACGCTGCTCTAGACATAGAGTTCTGTTTCCTACAAATTCGTCGTGTTATTGAGGCGATCACCTTCGGCGCAATGATCTGTGAGGAGGCTAGATATGCCGCATTGCGCGGTATTGAGAAAAGTATAAACGCACGAGATCACGGGGATGCCTCACGGGATTGGCAAGCGCCCGAGATACTCAAGCGTTTGGTTTCTCTCAGCCCGCATGTCTTGCCAATTCCACATAAAGAAGGGAAGGTGGTTTCGCCTGGCTTGATTCACTTTGATCGACAAAGGATTGAGATTAGTCATGCTCGCCTCATTGATTTGTACACGCGAAGTGGTGGTTTTCTTCATGCCAAAAATCCGATAAGTCGAGACTTTGTAGCACTGGTCGAAGCCCAACGAGAAAAGTACGTCGCAGCGCCGCTTGAAGTAAGTCGAGCGCTTACATTTCTCCGTCAACTCCTCTGGCAGCATGCGGTAGTTATCCTTGAACCGTCCGGCCAACATGACCCACGCACTCCAGCAAATCCGAAGCATGCCTGGCTGGTAAATTTCGGCATCAATGATGGGCCAGATGTCAGTATCGTTCTCGCAGAGGCCGTGTGACGTGGCCTTTAAGCGCTGCATTGCGCTTAACGCCCCTTATTTCAATCGCTAATGGGCCTCCTCACGGTCGCGTTAGCGTTGGTTTTGGGGCGAAGGCAGCATTTCGGTTATTTGCAACATGAGCATATCCGGCAGAAGAATGACTGCCCGGCTTGAGATGCTAATAGGTGTCCTCCGTCAAATGCCATCAGTTCGTAATGGATAGTTTTTCGTAGTTTGGAAGCCTATATTCTGAACGTTTGCGGGACCCTTTTCGAGGCAGCCGCAGCGTCCCGGGAGGGCGCTGGGTTTCGGCTGGCGCTCACGGCGAGCAGGCGCCCGAAGCCCCGCAAGGGGTGAGCCGGTAGGAGCCGGGCCGGTAGGCCTTGGCCGTACACGGCCAACTCCGTATCCCGGTGAAGGTCTGCGAATCCGACCACTAGATGTCGATCCCCCTACCGGACTTCTCGACGGCATTTGGACTTGCCCTTGGGAGGGCCGTCGGTGATAGTTCTACTCTGATGCGCTGTCCACATAAAGTGACTATTTGATGGATGCCGAGTGATCTCCAGGACGTTTCCTGGTGGCTCGATCGCAGCCATTCTCACCGTGCGAACTTTTGCGGCCGCTCAAATGGTACCCGTCCGAACCCCGGTATAATTGCAGTTCGCTTGGAGTCCGAATTGTCATTTTCCTTGTTCTTTGCACTGTTTCGATTGTGTTAATTTTACAGCATGAGTTAATCTCTCCTTAATTTTTCTTGCTTTGGATTCGATACTCGGCTAGTGTTTGATTTTGTTAACTCAAGGCAAACATGTCGGCCATTATTCAGCTTACGTTCGATGGGGCGCTCGTTCGGAATCATCATCAGGTCACGATGAGGGATTTGAGTAAGACCATGGTTTCAATTCAGTCGGCGGCTGATCGCGCATGTTTAGACGTGCTACATGGCAATGTTTGGAAGCACCAGAAACTTCGCCGCCAACAGTATGAAATGGTCGAGTTCATTGTTGGTGATCCTCAAGAAGGTAGCTATGTAATTGATTTCATTTCCCATCTGGCAGGAAATATTGTCGACCGGATGCGGAGAGCTATCGAAAATCCATACGGCCAGGCCATCGCAGAAGCAGAGGCAGAAATATACACGATCGGACATCAGATTGCAGGTAGAAAAGACCTTGCAGACAACCCTGATAATCTGATCAAATTCAACGATCTGAAGGATGCTAAAAATCCCCTGATTACCCGAAGTTACGGAGACAAATCAATTAACAAGGAATTCGCACAAATGCTGAATTCTGTAGCGAGAGAGCCTGAGGGTTATCTAAGGCTGGTTCTGAAGGCCGATGATTATTCTCCAGCTTATACGTTTGAATTTGATAACGAGATTGCGAAGAAATTTAAGCGGATAGTTGGAGCGCGTCAACTTGGACATCCTGTAATATATGAAGGGTCTGTACGTCAGCTAGACAAGGGAACTGCGCGTATGAAGAATTTCACCGGTAAATTCATCAATGTAGCGAACAATAAGACTGTAGTTTTGAAGATCGAAGATCGAGAGGATTTTGACACTTTGGTGCCGTTCCTCACTAGCGATGAGCCAATAAAAATTGTGGCGTCGCCGATCATTGAATTTGCATCGTTCGATCCAACAGGCGGCGACATCCAATTTTTGAAAATGTATAATGGCTGACGGTCTAAAACTAGATAAGGTGAAAGAGCAGTATGTGGATGCTGTCGTTTCTATTGTGCCCTTCGCCCAAGCGTTGTTCATAGTGTTGATGGTGATGGTTGCCGACCAATTTTCAGAGAGAGGATCCACCTCGCTTTTACATGCGTTGAGTAATATTGGCTTCAAATCCGCATTAGGCCCCGGAGTAGGTAGATTTTGGGAAGTTGGTTTTATCGGGATTGCTGTCTCGTTTCTATTGGCGCTAGTCAACATATTCATCTTGCGTTCCGCTCTTGAATACTCAATTCAAACAGCAGGTCTGAATCAAGCAATCAGCACTTGGCAAGTGTCTGCTGCTCGAAGCTTGCTGAGCTTGAATGACGCTCAAAAAACGGCAATAAAAGATTCTTTTCGATTAGAAATCGATCTACGTTTGAAAAGATACCGTACAAGACGGATCGCCGCTGAAGTTGTTGCATCGCTAACCGCTGTTGGAGTCTACGCAACTTTGCTCCTCGGATGGTTAGCTTTTCGAAGTGGTTTCTCGTTAGCATATTCCTGGCCAGATGCGATATTTATTGTTACGGCACTAATATCTAGCTTTATTCTGCATCGTGGATCGTTGCAATATGCGATAAAGAAAATTCTTCCGTTGAAGGTATATCTCGCAGTCTTAACCGGAGAGATCGTATTCTTTGAGGAGCTAACTAGCTAGAGCGGCGGGGGAATTTTCAAACGCCTGCGTGGTTGACCTCCCGACGCAGTTTGTACTCTCCCGTAAAGTGGGTACGCAAGTGAGTATAAACGGATGAGATTGTTATTTTGTTCAATAAAAACAACGTTATTTTAGCCTTCTTTCGGTTTAACGTCTAATCCCTGCGCCGGTCCCATACGGGACGACAACGAACCCTGCAAGTCATTGATTTGCAGGGTTTTTTATTGCCCGGATGGCCAGCATGTCTGCCATCGGCTGGTTCTCTAATCGTCGTGGCCCCGTGCCAGGCTCTCCGAGCGCTGCCACGTCCACATCAGGCCGATGCCGGCCGAGGTGCCGCTGTTCTGGCGCAGCAGGGGGCTGGCGCGGTTGGCGGCGCCCGTGTAGTTGTCGTAGCGTAAAAAGGCAAAGGCGCGCCAGTCCCGCTGCAGCCGGTAGGAGCCGCCCAGGCCCAGACGGGTGAGCATCAGCCCGCTTTTGGCCGCATACGCGGGGCGCCCATCGGTGGCAAACGCGGGGCTGACGCCATACAAGTAATCGTTGATGGCGGCATTGCCCAGCACGGCGCCGACGCTGGCATCGACATGCCATGCCTGCTGCTCGCCTTGCAGCGCGTACACGAGGCGCGGTTCGAACGTGGCGCCCTGGCGGTGCAGGCCGCCGCGCGCTTCGATGACGGCGCGCAAGGGCAGTTCCAGGCCCAGGCGGCTGTGCTGCGTCGGCTCGGCCAGCTTGATTTTCAGGCGCGGGCCAAATTCCACCAAGGTGCCCAGGTCGGGCATGCCGCGCCGGGCCGGCACGTCGCTGGAGCGGGCCGGCAAGGACAGGGCAAAACCGATATCGAAGTCGAGGCGATCCGTATCGAGCAGGCGCGCGCCCACGCCGGAACGGTCGGCGCGCAATACTTTCCCGCGATAAATCAGATAGGGCAGGGCCAGGCTGCGCGTCGAGCGTTCGCTGGCGCCAGGATAGGCGGGCGTGACGGCCGTGCCGCCAAACACGCCCGCTTCCCATAAAGGCAGCGGTTGTTCAACGGCGCGCACCGGCGCCATGGCGGCGAGGAGGGTGGATGCTGCCAGCAAGGTGCGCGCGACGCTCATGGGGGACCTGCGCAAGGTTTGCCGGCCTGTAGCGATTCCAGCGCCTTGTCGCTGAGGGCGCTCGATGTACGGGCCTGCTTTGCCAGCGCGTTAGCCTGGCGGAAATGAAATGCGGCCGCATCGTAGCGGCAGGCGGCGCTGGCGGCGCGTCCCGCTTCGTGGTGCAGCCGCGCCTGCCAAGCTGCATCGCCATGGCACAGTTCGGCATTCTCGGCCGCGGCCGCGTAGTTGCGCATGGCTTGCACCCAGTCGCCCTGGCCAGCGGCTTCACGTCCCCACTGCTCCTGCTGCGCCGCCGCGCGCAGTTCGACCTGGGTGGAGCAGGCGCCCAGCGCCATCAGGACGAACGGCAGTACGAGGCAAGAGCGGAAGGACGGGAGTGTGGACATGGCGCCACTGTAGCGCATGGGAAGGCGCGCACGTTTGCGCAGAACGCGTCAATCGGGACTTTTTTGTAGCACTGATGACATATAATTTGCACACGACTTTGTTATCTTTGACACATCACCGAACAGGAGCACCATGTTTTCACGCAAATTCCATTCTTGTGCACAGCTGATGCTGGCCACCTTGCTGATGGGCTTTGTTGCCGCGTCCCCCGCACGCGCGCAGCAGGCGGCCGTCAAATTGCCGAATGTGGTGATCCTGGCCACGGGCGGCACCATCGCCGGCAGCGGCGCCGACAGCACCACCACCGTCGGCTACACCTCGGCCACCGTGGGCGTCGAGCGCCTGATCGCGGCCGTGCCGGAATTGAAGAAAGTGGCGAATGTGAAAGGCGAGCAAGTGTTCCAGATCGCCAGCGAAAGCATGGGCAACAGCCACTGGCTGGCCCTGGCCAAGCGCATCAACGTGCTGCTGGCCTCGAACGATGTCGATGGCGTGGTCGTCACGCACGGCACCGACACCATCGAGGAAACGGCGTATTTCCTGAACCTGACCGTGAAAAGCCACAAGCCGGTCGTGGTGGTGGGCGCCATGCGTCCCTCGACGGCCATCTCGGCTGACGGTCCCATCAACCTGTACAACGCCGTGATGCTGGCCGGCAGCAAGGAAGCCGTGGGCAAGGGCGTGCTGGTGGCCTTGAACGACCAGATCAACGCGGCGCGTGAAGTGACCAAGACAAATACGTCCACCACCGACACGTTCAAGTCGCCGGAACTGGGCATGCTCGGCTACATCCAGGGCAGCAAGCCTTTCTTCTATCGCCAGTCGACGCGCAAGCACACCCTGGAATCGGAATTTGACATCAGCAAGCTCGACGCTTTGCCCCAAGTGGACATCGTCTACGGCTATGCCAACATGAACCGTGTCGGCATGGACGCCTTCATTGCCGCCGGCGCCAAGGGCATCATCCACGCGGGCGTGGGCGATGGCAGCGTGGCCGCGCAAATGAAGCCGGCCCTGGTGGAAGCGCGCCAGAAGGGCGTGCTGATCGTGCGTTCGAGCCGCGTCGGCCAGGGCATCGTGGCGCGCAATGGCGAAGCCAACGACGATGAACTCGACAGTGTCGTATCCGACACCCTGAACCCGCAAAAAGCCCGCATCCTGCTGATGCTGGCCTTGACCAAAACCAACAGCACGCAAGAAATCCAGCGTATTTTCTACACGTATTGATCATGACCGCGCCAGATTCAGCCTCATTGGCTGAATCTGGCTGATTTACGCTTGCCCGCTTTGCTGCCATACTTCGCTTCTGAATAATTTCCTGGCAGAAGCAGCAACACTGTTCCTTCTCCCCCTGTCCATGGCTATCCTGTCCGACATCATCCTGTATCCGATCAAATCGTGCGCCGGCATCCATTTGTGCGAGGCGGTCCTGACGCGCTCAGGGCTGATGAGCGAGCACGTGTTCGACCGCGAATGGATGGTGGTCGACCCGCAGGGCCGCTTTCTGACCCAGCGCGAGCATCCGCGCATGGCGCTGATCGTGCCATCCATCAAGGCCAGCACGCTGGAATTGCGCGCGCCGGGCATGCTGCGCCTGGAAATCGAACTGGGCTTGCCGCATCCGCAACTGGCACCGGTGCTGGAAGTGCAGGTGTGGGACGACAGCGTGCGCGCCTACGATTGCGACGAGGTGACGGCGACATGGTTTTCCCAGGCCATCGGCGTGCCGTGCCGCCTCGCGCGCTTTCACCCGGACGTGGTGCGCGCCACGAGCACCAAATGGACGGATGGCGTTGCCGCCTCGACGATGTTTGCCGACGGCTACCCGGTGCTGATCGCGGGTGCCGCCTCGCTGGCCGATGTCAACGACAAGCTGCGCGCCGCTGGCCGTGAACCGCTGCCGATGAACCGCTTCCGGCCCAACCTCGTCATCGGCGATATCGGCGCCTTCGAGGAAGACTACGCCGCGTTCCTGCAATTGGGCGCGACGACCTTGAAACCCGTCAAGCCGTGTTCGCGCTGCCCGATCCCGTCGGTGGACCAGGCCACGGGCGTGCCCGGCCCGGATCCGCTCGACGTCATGCATGGCTATCGCGCCAAGCCCGAACTCGACGGCGCCATCTGCTTCGGCATGAACGCCATCGTCACCGAAGGCGGCGATGAGCGTATCGTGGTGGGGCAGGACATCGGTTTCGAACTGGCATTTTAAGCATGGCGCCCGTACACAAGGGTTTAAGGTTTCTATGAATCAAGCAATACCGCCGGACCCGCGCATTGCCAGCCTCGAAGCCGAAAACCAGGCCTTGCGCGCGCGCATGGCTTTCCTGCTGGAACAGGTCGAGCGCAACCACGACATCATGTGCCGCCACCAGGCGTTCGACCTGGAAATCGTCAGCGCGTCCACGTTTCCCGAGTTGATCGGCACCATCTTCCGCACCTTGCCCGTGATTTCCGACCTCGACGGCGTCACCTTGAGCCTGCTCGACGAGGATGACGATATCGTGCTGGTGATGGAAAAGCTGGGCGTCGATTTCAGCGCCTTCCCGCAGTTGCTGTTCGTGCATGCCGTGGCGGAGCTGGGGTTTACGTCGCCGGTGCCGGCGGCCGAGGGCGAAGCGGCCTTGCCGCCATCGCCGTTGCTCGGTGCCTTCGACGCGGCCGTGCATGGCCCGCGTTTTCCGCAGATAGCATCTCTGCGCAGCGTGGCGCTGGTGCCCTTGTTGCGCAACAAGCGCCTGATCGGCAGCCTGAACCTGGCCAGCAGCGACGTGACGCGCTTTACGCCCGCGCTGGGCACGGATTTCATCAAGCACATGGCGTCCATCATCGCCATTTGCCTGGAAAACGTGATCAGCAATGAAATGCTCAAATACATCGGCTTGACCGATTCCCTGACGGGCGTCTACAACCGCCGCTATATCGACCGCCGCCTGCTGGAAGAAATCGCCCGCGCGCGGCGCCAGAATTATTGCATCTCATGCATGTATATCGATATCGACCATTTCAAGCTGTTCAATGACAAGCATGGCCACCAGGGCGGCGATGAAGTGCTGCGCGAAGTGGCTACGCGCATCCGCACGGAATTGCGCCGCTCCGATGCGCTGGGCCGCTTCGGCGGCGAAGAATTCGTCGTGCTGCTGATCGACGCCGACCTCGACAGCGCAACGTTTGTTGCCGAACGCATCCGCGCCAGCATCGCCGGCACCATGTTTGACTTGCCGGGCAGCGCGCAAGCGTGGGTCAGCGTGTCGATCGGCGTGGCCAGTCTGGACGCGGACGCGGCGCTGCTGCCGATCGAAACGGTGGCGCAGCAACTGGTGTCGCACGCCGACCAGGCCCTGTACCAGGCCAAGGCCGATGGCCGCAACAAGGTCGTCAGCTGGCAGCCGCAGAGCAGCTGAGCAAGATCGGCTGATTATTTCAATAGCAAGGTTTCGGCCTTGGCCACGGCGTCGGCCGTGCCGCGCAGCACCACCACGTCGCCGCTGGCCAGCTGCGTTTCGGGGCTGACATCGAGGCTGCCGCGGCCGCGGCGGATGGCCGTCACAAACGCGCCGCAGCCGGCCACGTCGATCGCACTCAAGGGCAAGTCCACGCAGTGCGCCCCTTCGCTGACGGTGACCGTATGCAGGCGCTCCAGTTCGGCATCGTCGCCCGCGTCGCTGGAACCGTGGAAATAGCCGCGCAGGGACGCATAGCGCTCCTCGCGCGCCGCCTGCACCCGGTGCACCACGCGGCGCAAGGGCACGCCCATCATGATGAGCGCGTGCGAAGCGAGCATCAGGCTGCCTTCCATCAATTCCGGCACGACTTCGGCCGCACCCGCGCTTTTCAGCTGGTCGAGGTCGGTATCGTCGTGGCTGCGCACGATGACGGGCAAGGTCGGCGCCATTTCTTTGAGTAAATGTAATAACTTCAGTGCCGACGCGGTATTCGCATACGTGATCACCACGGCGCTGGCCCGGTAGATGCCGGCCGCCACCAGGCTTTCGCGCCGGCCCGCGTCGCCATACGAGACGTGGGCGCCGGCCAGCTGCGCTTCCTGCACCCGTTCCGGGTCCAGGTCCAGCGCGTGGTATTCGATCTTTTCTTCCGCCAGCAGGGTGGCCAGGCTTTGCCCGCTGCGCCCGAAGCCGGCGATCAGCACGTGTTTCTGCGAAGCCATGGTGCGCGTGGCGATCTTCGTCAGCGCCAGCGATTGCATCATCCAGTCGTTGGCGGCCAGTTTCATGACGATGGCGTCCGACTTGGCGATGAGGAAGGGCGCCACCAGCATCGACAGCACCATCGAGGCCAGCACCACCTGCACGACGAACGGGTCCATCAGCTTGATGCCGCCAGCCAGATTCAGCAGCACGAAGCCGAACTCGCCCGCCTGCGCCAGCGCCAGGCCCGTGCGCAATGACACGCCTGTCGATGAGCCGAACAGCCGGGCCAGGCCCGCGATCAGGGTGAATTTCAGCAGCACGGGGCCGCACAGCAAGAGCAGGACGAGCCACCAGTTATCAAGCACCACGCGGATATTGAGCAGCATGCCGACGGTGATGAAGAACAGGCCCAGCAGCACGTCGCGGAACGGTTTGATATCCTCTTCCACCTGGTGCTTGAATTCCGTTTCGGAAATGAGCATGCCGGCCACAAACGCCCCCAGGGCCAGCGACAGCCCGGCGCGCTCCGTGATCCAGGCCGCGCCCAGGGTGATCAGGAGCAGATTGAGCATGAACAATTCCTGCGAGCGGCGCTTGGCGACGATGGTCAGCCAGCCGCGCACCATCTTCTGGCCGAGGAACAGCAGCAAGATCAGCACGACCAGGGCCTTGCCGCCGGCCCAGGCCAGGGTTTCGGCCAGGTTGTCCGAATCGCGCGTGAGGGCGGGAATCAGGATCAGCAGGGGCACGACGGCCAGGTCCTGGAACAGCAGGATGCCGATGATTTTGCGGCCGTGTTCGCTTTCGAGTTCCAGCCGTTCCGTGAGCATTTTCGAGACGATGGCCGTCGACGACATGGCCAGCGCGCCGCCCAGGGCGAACGCGGCTTGCCAGCTCAGGTGGATGTAGGCGGACAGGTAGCGCCCGACGAACCAGCCGAAGACGACGGTGGCGATGATGGTGGTGACCACCTGCGCCATGCCTAGGCCGAAAACGATGCGCCGCATGGCGAGGAACTTGGGCAAAGAAAACTCGAGTCCGATGGAAAACATCAGGAAGACGACGCCGAACTCGGCCAGGGTATGGCTGGCTTCGTTTTCCGCCGCCAGGCCCAGCGCATGGGGGCCGATGACGATGCCGACGGCCAGATAGCCCAGCATGGGCGGCAAATGCAACATTCTGAAAGCGACCACGCCCAGCACGGCGCTGCCGAGTAACATCAGGGTCAGTTCAAGCGAGGAAAACATGGGTTGCCCGGTACGGTCAATGGAAATCGTTGTTTGTTGTGACTGGCAAGTTTTTTGCTTTCCTAATTCGTTTATACTTTGGGCATGAGTGTAACCCATGAAAAAACAATGCTGAAAGCTTTTGATCGAATTGACATGCAAGCGACCACCAAGCGCGCTGTCGCGCTGGCCCGCACCACCTTGCAGATCGAGTCCGACGCCATCAATGCGCTGCACGCGCGCCTGGCAACGGACGACAGCGTGGGCCGCGCCGTGGCGCTGCTGCTGCAGTGCAAGGGGCGTGTCGTCGTCTCGGGCATCGGCAAGTCCGGCCATATCGCGCGCAAGATCGCCGCCACCCTCGCTTCCACCGGCACGCCGGCCCTGTTCGTGCATCCGGCCGAAGCGGCCCATGGCGACTTGGGCATGGTCACCTCGGACGATGCTTTTATTGCCATCTCGTACTCGGGCGAGTCGTCCGAACTGATGGCCATCATGCCCGTCGTCAAGCGCATGGGGGGCGTACTGATTTCCATGACGGGTAAACCGAATTCCAGCCTGGCCCAGCTGGCCGATGTGCACCTGGATATTTCTGTTGAAAAAGAGGCCTGTCCGCTGAATCTGGCGCCGACGGCCAGCACCACCGTCACCCTGGCTCTGGGCGATGCGATCGCCGTGGCCTTGCTCGACTTGCGCGGCTTCAAGGAAGAAGATTTCGCCCGCTCGCACCCGGGCGGCGCCCTGGGCCGTCGCCTGCTGACGCACGTGCATGACGTCATGCGCAGCGGCGAACGGGTGCCGAAAGTACCCGTGGACGCCTCGCTGCTGCAGGCGCTGGAAGAAATGACGAAGAAGGGCATGGGCATGACGGCCGTCGTCGATGCGGACAACCGCCCCGTGGGCGTGTTTACGGATGGCGACTTGCGCCGCATGTTCGAGCGCGTGCAGGACTTCACGCAAGTGGCGATCCGCGACGTCATGCATGCGCAGCCGCGCAGCATCGCGCCCGAACGCCTGGCTGTCGATGCCGTGGCCGTGATGGAACAGTTCCGCATCAACCAGATGCTGGTCGTCGATGCCGACGGCAAGCTGGTGGGCGCCCTGCATATCCATGATCTGACGCAAGCGAAGGTGATCTGATGGAGAGCGTAGCGGACAACCTGGCGCGCGCGGCCAAGGTCAAACTGATGATCTTTGACGTCGACGGCGTGCTTACCGACGGCAGCCTGCATTTCGGCCCGGACGGCGAAATGATGAAAACGTTTAATGTGTATGATGGCCTGGGCATCAAGCTGCTGCAGGAATCCGGTGTGCAGACGGCCATCATCAGCGCGCGCCGCTCGGCCATCACGGCACGCCGCGCGCAAGACCTGGGCATTACCCATGTGCACCAGGGCGGTCACGACAAGCTGACGCCGTTTCGCGAACTGCTGGCGCTGACGGGCTTGACGGAAGAGCAATGCGGCTACATCGGCGACGACGTCATCGATGCGCCCATCCTGCGTCGCGTGGGCTTTGCCGTCAGCGTGCCGGGCGGGCGTCCGGAAGCGCAGGGCCTGGCACACCATGTGACGCAGGCCGGCGGCGGCCGCGGCGCGGTGCGCGAAATCTGTGAATTCCTGCTGCGCGCCCAGGACAACTATGCGCGCGTCATGGCGCCGTTCCTGGAGTGAGGTGCGCCTTGCCGCCAGTGACCTATGAAAGAGTGAAACCCTATGCGTAAGCCAGGAGGCGCCCATCGCTGGCGCATGATTTTTACCCTGCTGGGCGCGGTCGTCGTCGCGCTGGCCAGCTTTTGGCTGCTTGAAGTGATGAACAAGAATGGCCAGGACATCAAGGCCAGCAAGAATTTGGGTGAGCCCGACTATTTCATCACCAATTTCAGCCTGGTGCGCATGGACTTGACGGGTAAGCCCAGCTATATCGTGTCGGGCAACAAGCTCACGCATTATCCGGCCGACGATTCGTCCGATATCGACCAGCCCTTCGTGCGCAAGCTCACGCCGGGCATGCCGCCGTTGAACATGAATGCGGAACTGGCGCATATCGACCAGGACAATACCCGGCTGCAACTGCACCGCAAGGTCGTGATCGACCGCGTGGCCAGTCCGAAGGCGCAGAACCTGACCGTGAGGACGGAAGCGCTGACGGTGTTTCCGGACGAAGAAAGAATGGAAACGGACGTGCCTGTCGATATCCTGACGGGCGCCTCGCGCATCAATGGTATCGGCATGAAGGCCAATAACGCCACCGGCGTGGTGGAAGTGCAGAATGCCTTGCGCATGGTCCTCCCGCCGAAACCGCGCCCGGCCGCGGCGGCAAAATGACAGAATGAAACAAGGAAACCATACTATGAAGAACATCTTGCTGTTGAGCGTATTTTCTCTGGCCCTCATGGGCGTGGCGCATGCCGAGAAGGCCGATTCCGAGAAGGAAGCCGTCATCACGGCGCGTAGCGGCCACGTCGATGACGTCAAGCAGATTCGTACCCTGACGGGCGACGTCGTGCTGGTCAAGGGCACGCTGACCATGAAGGCGGGCCGGGCCCTGATCACGGAAGACCCGCAAGGCTACCAGTTCATCACCTTCTGGGCAGATCCCGGCAAGCTGGCCACGTTCCGCCAGAAGCGCGATGGCGCCGGCGACCTGTGGGTCGAAGGCGAAGCGGAGCGCGTGGAATACGACAACAAGACGGAAGTGGTGAAACTGTTTTCCAAGGCCAAGCTGACGCGCCTGGAGGGCACGAAAGTGACCGATGTGGCCAATGGCGCCTTCATCTCGTATGACAGCCGCAAGGAAGTATTCAAGATGGAAAATTCCGACAGCGGCACCAGCACCTCCGATGGCGGCAGCGTGCGCATGGTGATCCAGCCGAAGACCAAGGCGCCCGCGGCGGAGAGAGCGCCGGCCACACCTGTGCCAGGAACGAAATAATGGACAATACCCGTTGCGGCAGCACCCTGATCGTTCGCGGACTGCAGAAAACCTATGGCAAGCGGCAGGTCGTGCATGATGTCTCGCTGCAAGTCGAATGCGGCGAAGTGGTGGGGCTGCTGGGCCCGAACGGCGCCGGCAAGACCACCTCGTTCTACATGATCGTCGGCCTGGTGCCGTCGGATGGCGGCAGCATCGACATCAGCGGCGTGGACATTTCCAGCCTGCCGATCCACCGCCGCGCGCAGATGGGCCTGTCGTATCTGCCGCAGGAGGCGTCCGTGTTCCGCAAGCTGACGGTGGAAGACAATATCCGCGCCGTGCTGGAAATCCAGACCGTCGAAGGCCGTCCTTTGAAGAAGGCCGAGATCGAGGAACGCCTGGATAAACTGCTGGCCGACTTGCAGATTGAAAAGTTGCGCGAGAACCAGGCGCTGTCCCTGTCGGGCGGCGAGCGCCGCCGCGTGGAAATCGCCCGCGCCCTGGCCACCGATCCCCGTTTCGTGCTGCTCGACGAACCGTTCGCCGGCGTCGACCCGATCGCCGTGATCGAGATCCAGCGCATCGTGCGCTTCTTGAAGGAGCGCAATATCGGCGTGCTGATCACCGATCATAATGTGCGCGAGACGCTGGGTATTTGCGACCGTGCCTACATCATCAACCAGGGCTCGGTACTGGCGTCGGGACGCCCCGACGACATCATCGCGAACGAGTCGGTACGCCGGGTCTATCTGGGCGAACACTTCCGCATGTAAGCCAATGAAACAATCATTGCAGCTGCGCACTTCGCAGCACCTGGCACTGACGCCGCAGTTGCAGCAATCGATACGCCTGTTGCAATTGTCTACTCTGGAATTGCATCAGGAACTCGAGCAACTGCTGACGGACAATCCCTTGCTCGAGCGCCTCGACGATCCGCTCGACCGTTCGCTGCGCCTGCTGTCCGACGGGGCCTTGAGCTCCACGGCCGCGCCGGCCGAAGCGCCGCCCCAGCCGCCAGGCCAGGAGGCGCCCGCGGCGCCGGCCGAAGCGGAAACCTTTGACGGCGAGGCGGGCGAGGGCCCGGCCGCCGCGGATGGCGGCGACAGCGACTGGAGCGAAGCGAGCCGGGGCAAGGCGCCCGACGACGAAGATTCCCGCCCGCAACTGGAGGCCCATCACTGTACCCTGCGCGAACACCTGATGGAGCAGATGCGCGTGACGGTGCTCGAATTGCGCGACCGCGCGCTGGTCGAGCTGATCATCGACGCGCTCGACGACAATGGCTACCTGGAAGAGTCGCTCGACGACATCCTGGCGCGCCTGCCGGAAGAGCTGGAAATCGATGCCGACGAGATGCGCACGGCCTTGTCGCTGCTGCAAAGTTTTGATCCGCCCGGCGTGGGCGCGCGCAATGCGTCCGAATGCCTGGCGCTGCAAATCAAGCGCTTGCCGCACATCGCCATGGTGACGCGGCGCATGGCCCTCGTCATCGTGGAAAAGCACCTGGCCTGGTTTGCCCAGCGCGATTTCAACAAGCTGAAAAAAGCCCTCGATTGCGACGATGAAGACTTGCGTGAAGCGCAGACGGTAATTCGCCAGTGCAACCCGCATCCGGGCGCCGTGTTCGCTGCGGACGTGTCCGATTACGTGGTGCCCGACGTCGTCGTCAAGCGCGCGCGCAATGGCTGGCAAGTGACCCTGAACAACGACGTCATGCCGCGCCTGCGCGTCAACGCCATGTACGCCAACTTGCTCAAGCAGGGCAAGGGCGAGGGCGCCATGGGTGCACAGTTGCAGGAAGCCAAGTGGCTGATCAAGAATATGCGCCAGCGCTTCGACACGATTCTGCGCGTGGCGCAGGCGATAGTAGAAAGACAAAAGAACTTTTTTTCGCATGGGGCCGTTGCCATGCGCCCCCTTGTGCTCCGTGAAATAGCTGATACACTGGGTTTACACGAGAGTACTATCTCGCGGGTAACAACTCAAAAGTACATGCTGACCCCGCACGGCATGTTCGAGTTGAAATATTTCTTTGGTAGCCACGTCGCCACCGAAGCGGGGGGCGAAGCGTCATCGACGGCGATACGGGCATTGATCGTGCAACTGACAGGAGCAGAAGACCCTAAAAATCCTTTATCCGACAGTAAGATTGCGGACATGCTGGGGGAACAAGGCATGGTGATTGCGCGACGTACTGTTGCCAAATACCGGGAAGCGTTAAAAATTCCGCCAGTGAGCCTGCGTAAGTGTTTGTAAGTTTTTTTCGGTTCCTCTGCGGGCCGGATACGATGGACCGCACGAACCCGATCATCTTTAGGAGTGTGTATGAATCTCACCATCAGCGGACATCATCTCGAAGTGACACCAGCCATCCGTGAATACGTACAAACGAAGCTGGAGCGCGTGAAACGTCATTTCGATCAAGTTATCGATATCGCCGTGATTCTGACCGTGGATAACCTCAAAGAGAAAGAAAAACGTCAAAAGGCCGAAGTCAACCTGCGTCTGAGTGGCAAAACTGTCTATGTGGAAAGCCTGGCGCACGACCTGTATGCCGCGATCGATACCCTGATCGACAAGCTCGATAGGCAAGTGATGAAATACAAAACCAAAGTGCAAGGGCACGGTAAAGAGGCGATCAAGCATCTGCCAGACAGTTCGGAAGAAGAATTCGCCCCCGCCTAAGCGGCCCGCGACTTTCAACCGGCTGTGATCAACTAAGGGCGCACATTGCGCCCTTTTTTGCGTCCAGCGAAACGCAATGTTCGCCGCGCAGGCGCTAGAATGTTTGCACTTTCACTTCTTTCCTGCCTGCCATGAGCGACCTCGTCCAGATTTCCATCCGCCACCGCACGGGCCACATCGTGCTCGACCGTCCGAAAGCCTTGAATTCCCTGTCGCTGGAGATGGTGCGCGCCCTGAGCGCGGCCTTGCTGGCCTGGCGCGACGATCCGCAGGTGGACGCCGTGGTGATCCGCTCCAGCAGCGAAAAAGCCCTGTGCGCGGGTGGCGACATCCGTTTCTTTTACGACGCGGGCCTGGCCACGCCGCAGGGCGGCAGCGCCTTGCTGGAAGATTTCTTTACGGAAGAATATGCTTTAAATCATCTGATTCACTTCTACCCGAAACCGTATATCGCCGTCATGGATGGGGTGGTGATGGGCGGCGGCATGGGCGTGGCGCAAGCGGGGCCCGGCAACCGCCTGCGCATCGTCACGGGCCGCACGCGCATGGCTATGCCGGAAGTCAATATCGGCCTGTTCCCCGACGTGGGCGGCAGTTACTTTTTATCCCGTCTGGCGGGTCAGCTGGGCCTGTACCTGGGCTTGACGGGTTTGACGATCAACGCGGCCGACGCCCTGTACACGGGCCTGGCCGACGTGTATCTGCCCGAGGCGCAGATGGGGGCGCTGCTGGCCCTGTTCGAGTCCACGCCGGGCGAAGGCTTGCCGGTCGCCATCAAGGCGCTGGCGGCGCCTTTCCAGGCCGAGGCGGGCGCTTCCCCCCTGGCCACGGCGCGCGCGGCGCTGGACCGCCACTTCAGCGCGGGTTCGGTGGCCGCCATCATGGCCTCGCTGGCGCAGGATGACGGCGCGTTCGCGGCGAAGGCGCTGGCGGCCATGCGCCTGCGCTCGCCCTTGATGATGTCGGTGACCCTGGAGTTGCTGCAGCGGGGCGCCCACCTGGGCGTGGCCGATTGCCTGCGCATGGAGCGCACGGTGGTGCGCCACAATTTCGAACATGGCGAAGTGCTCGAGGGCGTGCGCGCGCTGGTGGTCGACAAGGACAATGCGCCGCGCTGGCAGCCTGCCAGCCTGGACGGGGTCGACGCGGCCATGGTGGCGCGTTTCTTCGCCCCCGTCTGGCCGGCGCAAGCCCATCCGCTGCGCCACCTCGACTGATTAAGAACGCTCGCGGTGGCGCAGCACGACTCTTTCTTTGGGGCCGAAATACTGCGCCAGCCGTTCCGCCATGTACACGGAGCGGTGCTGGCCGCCCGTGCAGCCCAGCGCCACCGTCAGGTAGCTGCGGTTGTCGGACTTGAACGACGGCAGCCATTTCTCGATGAAGGCGCGAATGTCGGCCAGCAGCTCCAGCGCGCTCGGTTGCGCGTCGAGGAAGGCGATCACGGGCGCGTCGCGGCCGTCGAGCGGGCGCAGGGCCAGGTCGTAATAGGGATTGGGCAAGGCCCGCACGTCGAAGACGAAATCGGCATCGAGCGGCACGCCCAGCTTGAAGGCGAACGATTCGAAGAACAGGGTCAGCGGCGCGCGCTCTGAGGCGACGATATCCTTGATCCACGCGCGCAGTTTGTTGGCGCTCAGGTCCGAGGTATCGATCACATGGCCCAGCTGTTCGATGGCCGACAGGCGTTCGCGTTCTTCCGAGATGCACTCGATCAGGGTGCGGCGGCTGGCCGGATTCTGGTTCGGACGCAACTCGTGCGACAGCGGATGGCTGCGCCGCGTTTCCGAGAAGCGCGCCACCAGCGAATGCGTGGTGGCTGTCAGGAACATGACCTTGACGTCATGCCCCTGGTCGCGCAACAGCGCGACATTGTGCGGCAAGCTGACGAGCGATTCGGCGCTGCGCGCATCGACGGCGACGGCCAGTTGCGGCGTGCCTTCGTCGAGCAAGGTTTGCACCAGGCTCGGCAGCAAGGCCGGCGGCAGGTTGTCGACGCAATAGTAGCCGGTATCTTCCAGCACATTGAGCGCGACGGATTTACCGGAGCCGGATATTCCGGTGATAAGGACGATATGCATAGCCCGATCATACAATAAAGACCGGCACCGCGCTCCCGATGCAATTATCTTTACAAATTATTGCAATTTGGGCTGTGATATTTCTTTGCTGCACGCGCCAACAATGCTGTCGGATTACGCGGGGCCTTGCCCCACCTCGGCGGCCCCGCTAATCCGACCTACGTTGCTAATCGCCGCTCATGGCGAGGCGTTGCCGTTCCATGAACTCCTGCAAGGTATCGATGCCGCGCAGTTGCAGAATCGTGTTGCGCACGGCCGCTTCCAGCAGGACGGCGATGTTGCGGCCGGCGGCGACGGGGATGACGACCTTGCGCACGGGCAGACCGAGTACGTCTTCCGTGGGAAACAGGAAAGGCAGGCGCTCGACTTCCTCTTCCAGCGCGTTGCGGCGCACCAGATGGACGATCAGTTTCAGGCGCATCTTGCGGCGCACGGCCGTTTCGCCAAAGATGGCCTTGATGTCGAGCAAGCCCAGGCCCCGCACTTCCAGCAGGTTTTGCAGCAGGGGCGGGCAGCGGCCTTCGATCATGTTCGGCGCGATGCGCGAGAATTCGACGGCGTCGTCGGCCACCAGGCCGTGGCTGCGCGAAATCAGCTCCAGCCCCAGCTCGCTCTTGCCCAGGCCCGAATCGCCCGTGATCAGCACGCCCACGCCCAGCACGTCCATGAACACGCCATGCATGATGATGCGCTGCGCCAGTTTTTTCGACAGGTAGACGCGCAGAAAGTCGATCACTTGCGCGGCCGGCAGCGGGGTGGAGAACAGGGGGATGTTTTGCTCGTCGCAGATGGCGAGGATGTCGGGCGGCGTTTCCAGCCCTTGCGCGATGATCAGCGCGGGCGGACCGCCGGCGATCAGTTCGCCGATCACGTGGGTACGCGTGTTGACCTTCAGGCGCTGATAGTAGTTGATTTCCTGGTGACCGAAGACCTGGATGCGGCCCGGATGGATCAGGTTCAAGTGGCCTACCTGGTCGGCGGCCGACGAGACGTCGCCCGAGATCAGGCGCTCGCCGCCGGGGAAGCCGGCGAACCAGCCCAGTTGCAGACTTTCACGATTATCGTCGTACAGGCGTTGTATCGTCAGCGGCGTTTGCAACATGGCAGTCTTCTTCAGGAGTGGAGGAATACCTGAAGTTTAACCCGCCGCTTGCAGACTGGGTTGCCAATTGACGATGCGCGAATGCACGGATTTCGGTTCCGGATCCGTGGCCAATGCCGTACGGAAGGCGTCATCGGAAAACATTTCGGCGATTTCCGACAGGATTTCCAGATGTTGCTGGGTGACATGATCGGGAATCAGCAGGAAAAACAGCAGATTGACGGGCTTGCCATCGGGCGACTCGAACGGAATCGGTTCGGCCAGGCGCACGAAGGCGCCCAGCGGCGATTTCAAGGTCTTGCTGCCCTTGACTCTGCCATGCGGCACGGCCACGCCATGACCCAGACCGGTCGAGCCCAGACGTTCGCGGGCAAACAGATTGTCCGAGACGGTAGAGCGGGCGATGCCGTAATTGTTTTCGAAGATCAGGCCGGCTTGCTCGAAGGCGCGCTTCTTGCTGGAAACTTCCAGATCCAGCAGGACGTTTTCGAGGGATAATATTTTGCTAAGATTAGTCATGACACTCAATGAAATGGTGCAATGCACAGAGGGCTTGCGAGCCGAATTATAGGCCTGTTTTCGCGGCCTGTAACGCCAATTCTCAACAGTATACGTCCGCTGCGGGCGCAGTGGGCGCTACAGCCAATGTGACCATCATTTTAGCAAAAAAATAACATCGGCGTGTATCGGCTATTTCTTGATTAAAAACACGCGGCGCGCCGGTTTTTCCGCCGCCGAATGCCGATTTTCCGATTTTTCAGCGTCTTTGACATGCTCTGCGGCACTACTGCAACGTTGTTTTAAAACACAGCCAACATTCCTGTTGGCATGGTTTTGGGGTGTTGCGCGGTGTTGCCTAGCGTTACTGGCGCGCGTTGCGCAGATTGCCCGGCATCGCTCCCGTGCTGAAGTTGCTGCGCCAGGGATTGATGTCGAGGCCGCCGCGGCGCGTATAGCGCGCATACACGGACAGTTTTTGCGGTTTGCATTGACGCAAAATATCAACAAAGATGCGCTCCACGCATTGCTCGTGGAATTCATTGTGTTCGCGGAAACCGATCAGGTAGCGCAACAGGCTTTCCTGGTCGATCTGCGGCCCCGCATACGCGATCTGCACGCTGCCCCAGTCGGGCTGGCCCGTCACCAGGCAATTCGATTTGAGCAGGTGCGAGACGAGTTTTTCTTCCACCGGCGCTGCATCGAGCGCCGCCTTCAAGAGCAGCGGCGAGGGCGTGTATTGCGTGATTTCCAGGTCCAGGCGGTCGAGCAGCACGCCGTCGAACTCGCCCATTTTGAGCTTGCCGAAATCTTCCTGCAAAGTCAGTTCCACTTGCACGGGCGCGCCGAAACCGTTCGACAAATCCTGCTTGAGCAGTGCCAGCAGGGCTTGCGGGCTGTCCAGCTTGGTCTGGTTGAACGAGTTCAGGTAGAGCTTGAACGATTTCGATTCGATGATGTTGGGCGAATCGGCCGGCGCGCTGACCTTGGCAATGGCCACCTGCGGCTTGCCGCGCTGGTTCAGCCACGACAGTTCGTAGGCGTTCCAGATATCGATGCCGAAAAACGGTAATGTACCGTGCAGTTCCAGCTCGTCGCGCTTGCCCTGGCGCGGAATCGGAAACAGCAATTCCGGCGCGTAATCGGTGCGGTAGGCGGAGCTTTTGCCCAGCGGGGATTGTTCGGCGAGGTCGTTGGTGGTGGTCATGGTCGTGTGGCGTGAATTCAGTCAAGCACGCATGGTAGCCTATTTCGGGGTCAGACCCGTCGGGTCTGACCCCAGCTTGTTCGCCTGGGTTAGAACTAACCTAAAAACAGCTTGTAGACGGGATTGCTGCTCTCATCCCAATAACGGTAACCGAGGGTATCGAGGAAGCGGGCGAATTCTCCCATTTCATCGGGCGGCACTTGCAGGCCGATCAGGATGCGGCCCACGTCGCCGCCCTGGCTGCGGTAATGGCACAGGGAAATATTCCAGTTCGGCGCCATGCTGTCGAGGAAGCGCATCAGCGCGCCCGGGCGTTCGGGGAATTCGAAGCGGTACAGCAGCTCGTCCTGCGCCAGCCGGCTCTTGCCGCCCACCAGGTGGCGGATATGCGACTTGGCCAGTTCGTCGTGGGTCAGGTCGAGGGTCTTGAATTCGTGTTCCTCGAAGGTCTTCGCCAGCACGCTGGATTCATGCCTGTCGGCAATTTGAATGCCGACGAACACGTGCGCGGCTTTTTCATCGCTGATGCGGTAGTTAAATTCCGTCACGTTGCGCGCGCCAATGAGCGAACAGAAGCGCTTGAAGCTGCCCCGCTGTTCGCGCATGGTAACGGCGAACACGGCTTCGCGGAATTCGCCCAACTCGGCCCGTTCCGCCACAAAACGCAGCCGGTCGAAATTCATGTTCGCGCCGCTGGCGATGGTGACCAGGGTTTCATTGTTGACGGGGTGCTTGGTCAGGCTGGCCCGTTCCACATAGGCCTTGGCGCCGGCGATGGCCAAGGCGCCGGACGGCTCCAGAATGCTGCGCGTATCCGTAAACACATCCTTGATGGCGGCGCAGATGGCGTCCGTGTCGACGGTGATGATTTCATCGACATACGCCTGCACCAGGCGGAAGGTTTCCTCGCCGGCCAGGCGCACGGCCGTGCCGTCGGCGAACAGGCCCACGTCGTTCAGGGTCACGCGCTCGCCCGCCTTCAGCGAGCGGGCCATGGCATTTGAATCGACGCTTTGCACGCCGATGATCTTGATGTCGGGGCGAATCTGTTTTACGTAGGCAGCAATGCCGGCGATCAAACCGCCGCCACCGATGGGGGCGAAGATGGCGTGGATGGGGCCGGCGTGCTGGCGCAGGATTTCCATGCCGATCGTGCCCTGGCCGGCGATCACGTCCGGGTCGTCGAACGGGTGCACGAAGGTCAGCTTCTGTTCCTTTTCCAGGGTCAGCGCATGGTTGTAGGCATCCGTGTACGACTCGCCGTGCAGCACCACTTCCACGTTCACGCCGCCGCGTCCCTTGACCGCCTCGACCTTCACCAGCGGCGTGGTAGTGGGCATGACGATGACGGCACGGCAACCCATGCGGGCGGCCGACAGGGCCACGCCCTGGGCATGGTTGCCGGCCGAGGCGCAGATCACGCCGCGCTTGCGTTCCGCTTCGCTGAGCTTGGACATCTTGTTATAGGCGCCGCGAATCTTGAAGCTGAACACGCTTTGCATGTCTTCGCGCTTGAAGTAAATCTGGTTGTTCAGGCGCTGCGACAGGGCAGGGGCCAGTTCCAGCGGCGTTTCGGTGGCGACGTCATAGACGCGGGCGGTCAGGATTTTCTTGAGGTAGTCGATGTTCATAGTCTGCAAGCAAGTGATTCTGGGCCAGAAAGGGTCTGGAGCGTGTCTGTCGATAGCGGCGGCGCGGCGGCGGATAGCCTGGCGACAATAATGCTCTGTGGAACTGCGGGCGGGTCTGCCTTTGCCAGCCGGCGCGATGTGTGCGGCGCCCAGGCTGCTCTTCATTATAATGGAGAGCCTTACCGCATCGCGAAGTGTTCCATGATCGAATCCGCAATCGCCTGGCTGCTGCAGCTGATCGCAGCACCGGAAGTCGGGCTGACATCGGTCTTTCTGATCAGCTTTATTTCCGCTACCCTCTTGCCGCTCGGCTCGGAGCCGGCCGTGTTTGCCGTGATCAAGGCCAATCCCGCGCTGTTCTGGGCCGCCATCGGCGTCGCCACCCTGGGCAATACCCTGGGCGGCATCGTCGACTACTGGATGGGCTACCGGGCCAAGCAGGCGTTCGCCAAGGAGCGCGATACGCGCTGGTTCCGCTGGCTGGCCCGCTATGGCGCCAAGACCATGCTGCTGGCCTGGCTGCCCCTCGTGGGCGATCCCCTGTGTACCCTGGCGGGCTGGCTCAAGTTGCCGTTCTGGCCCAGCGTGGCCTATATGGCCATCGGCAAGTGCGCACGCTACCTGACCATGACAGGCTTGCTGCTCTACGTCCCCGATGGTGTTTGGCACCGGATCGGCCAGATGCTGGCTTGAATGGGACGGCCTGCAACGCCAGTTTGCCCCATTTCGTGCAGTTCGATAGTTCGCAGCAGGGTCTGATTTTTGGTATTTTTTCGTTGAAAATTCGTAGAATCTGGTTTTTTATTCGGCAATGGAGGGCTTTTCCATATTTGCTATGGTGGCGGATGCGGTGCTTAAACCTTAGGCTGCCTAAGGCTGTTCCCGCATGGTGCGGCGCAATAAGATAAAATGGGTCTTTAGGGTCCAGTCCACATCGTCACCACACTCCATGAACGCTCCCGCACAAATCCAAGCTTTACTGGCAGAAACGCCGAATGGTCCCGCAGCAAGCCGCCTGCGCGAAATCCCGTATAACTACACGTCGTTTTCCGATCGCGAGATCGTCATACGCCTGTTGGGGGAGGACTCCTGGCGCCTGCTCGACGAGCTGCGCGGCGCCCGCCAGACGGGCCGTTCGGCCCGCATGCTGTACGAGGTGCTGGGCGATATCTGGGTCGTGCGCCGCAACCCCTATCTGCAGGATGACTTGCTCGACAATCCGAAGCGCCGCCAGGGCTTGATCGATGCCTTGCATCACCGCCTGGCCGAAGTCGACAAGCGCCGCCTGTCCATCGATGCGGCCGGCGGCGACGTGGCCGCCAGCGGCGAGACGCCGGAAGTGGCGCAGGCGCGCAGCCATAACGTTGAACTGCTGCTCAAGGCCGCCAGCAAGGCCGTGGCCGACTTTGGCGATGAATTCCGCAAGACCTACGACTTGCGCAAGCGCACGGTCAAGGTGCTGGGCCGCTACACGGAAAAGCACAATGTGCGCTTCGACGGCATGACGCGCGTGTCGCACGTGACGGATGCCACCGACTGGCGCGTGGAATACCCGTTCGTCGTGCTCACGCCCGACACGGAAGAGGAAATGGCCGGCCTGGTCAAGGGCTGTATCGAGCTGGGGCTGACCATCATCCCGCGCGGCGGCGGCACCGGCTACACGGGCGGCGCGATTCCATTGACGCCGATGTCGGCCGTCATCAACACAGAAAAACTGATCACCCTGGGCGCCGTGGAAATGACGGTCTTGCCTGGCTTGACGCACGAATACGCGACGATCAATTCGGGCGCGGGCGTGATCACGAACAAGGTCTCGGAAGCGGCGGAGAAGGCCGGTTTCGTGTTTGCCGTCGACCCCACCTCGGCCCACGCCTCTTGCATCGGCGGCAACGTCGCCATGAATGCGGGCGGCAAGAAAGCCGTGCTGTGGGGCACGGCGCTCGACAACCTGGCCTCGTGGCGCATGGTCGACCCGAACGGCGACTGGCTCGACGTCACGCGCCTCGACCATAACCTGGGCAAGATCCACGATATCGCGCTGGCACGTTTCCAGCTGGAATGGCGTCACCCGAGCACGCGCGACGCGACAAAACCGAACGCGCCGTTCAAGACGGAAATCCTGGAAATTCCTGGCCGTAAATTCCGCAAGGAAGGCCTGGGCAAGGATGTGACGGACAAATTCCTCGCCGGCTTGCCGGGTATCCAGAAAGAAGGCTGCGACGGCCTGATCACGTCGGCGCGCTGGATTCTGCACAAGATGCCGAAGTTCGCCCGCACCGTCTGCCTGGAATTCTTCGGCCAGGCGCGCGACGCGATCCCGTCGATCGTGGAAATCAAGGATTACCTCGATGGCTTGCCGGCCAAGGGCGAGCAATACACGAGCATCCGCCTGGCGGGCCTCGAGCACCTGGACGAGCGCTACCTGCGCGCCGTCGGCTACGCCACCAAGTCGAAGCGGGGCGTGCTGCCGAAGATGGCCCTGTTTGGCGACATCGTCGGCGACGATGAAAACGCCGTCGCGCAAGCGGCGTCGGAAGTGGTGCGCATCGCCAACACCCGCGTGGGTGAAGGCTTTGTGGCCGTCAGCCCCGAAGCGCGCAAGAAATTCTGGCTGGATCGTGCCCGCACGGCGGCGATCGCCAAACATACCAATGCGTTCAAGATCAATGAAGACGTCGTGATCCCGCTCAATCGCATGGGCGAATACACGGATGGCATCGAACGCATCAATATCGAGCTGTCGATCAAGAACAAGCTGCAACTGGCCGACGCCCTCAGCGAATTCTTTGCCAAGGGTAATTTGCCAATCGGCAAGAGCGACGATGCATCGGATGACCGCGTCGACGATGCTGAAATGCTGGGCGACCGCGCCGAGCAGGCGCAGCAGCTGCTGGCGCAAGTGACGGCGCGCTGGACCTATCTGCTGGCCCAGCTGGACCGTCCGCTGGTCGACGTGAAGGGCGAACTGGCCGAACTGGGCATGGAGCGCCTGTTGCCCGTGTTCGATGCGCGCCTGCAAACGCAGCCGAACGCCACCCTGTTCGACGTGGTACAGGACCGCACCGTGCGCATCACGTGGAAGCAGGAAATTCGCGCCCAGCTGCGCCAGATCTTCAACGGCGCCGCCTTTAAACTGATTCTCGACGAGGCCACTGCCATTCACGCGCGCATTTTGCGTAGCCGCGTGTTTGTCGCGCTGCACATGCATGCGGGCGACGGCAACGTGCACACGAACTTGCCCGTCAACTCGGACAATTACGAAATGCTGCAGGACGCCCACGAAGCCGTGGGCCGCATCATGATCCTGGCCCGCTCGCTCAATGGCGTCATTTCCGGCGAACATGGTATCGGCATCACCAAGCTGGAATTTTTGACGGAAGAAGAGATCGGCGACTTCCGCAGCTACAAGCAGCGCATCGATCCCGAAGGCCGTTTCAACAAGGGCAAGCTGCTGAACCTGCCGGGCATGGGCGCCGACTTGCGCAATGCCTACACGCCATCGTTCGGCCTGATGGGCCATGAGTCGCTGATCATGCAGCAAAGCGATATCGGCGCCATCGCCGACAGCGTCAAGGATTGCTTGCGTTGCGGCAAGTGCAAACCCGTGTGCTCGACCCACGTACCGCGCGCCAACTTGCTGTACTCGCCGCGCGACAAGATCCTGGCGACCTCGTCCCTGATCGAAGCCTTCCTGTACGAAGAGCAGACGCGCCGCGGTATTTCCATCAAGCATTGGGAAGAGTTCGAGGACGTGGCCGACCACTGCACGGTCTGCCATAAATGCGTGACGCCTTGCCCCGTGAACATCGACTTCGGCGATGTGTCGATGAACATGCGCAATTTGCTGCGCAAGATGGACAAGAAGAGCTTTAATCCGGGCACCAAGGCGACGATGATGTTCCTCAACGCCACCGATCCCGTGACCATCAACGCCACGCGCAAGGTCATGATCGGCTGGGGTTACAAGGCGCAGCGCCTGGGCCACGATTTGCTGAAGAAATTTGCGAAAAAGCAAACCAAGGCGCCGCCGCCATCGACGGGCAAGCCGCCCGTCAAGGCGCAGGTGATCCACTTCATCAACAAGAAGATGCCGGGCAACCTGCCGAAGAAGTCGGCGCGCGCGCTGCTCGACATCGAAGACGACAAGGTCATCCCGATCATCCGCAATCCGAAGACGACGACGGCCGATACGGAAGCCGTGTTCTACTTCCCTGGTTGCGGTTCGGAACGTTTGTTCTCGCAAGTGGGCCTGGCGACGCAGGCGATGCTGTGGGAAGTGGGTGTGCAGACGGTCTTGCCGCCTGGCTACCTGTGCTGCGGTTATCCGCAGCGGGGCGCGGGCGAGTTCGACAAGGCCGAGAAGATGATGACGGACAACCGCGTCCTGTTCCACCGCATGGCCAACACGCTCAATTACCTGGACATCAAGACGGTGCTCGTCTCGTGCGGCACCTGCTACGACCAGTTGGCCACCTATCAGTTCGAGAAGATTTTCCCTGGCTGCCGCATCATGGATATCCATGAGTATTTGCTGGAGAAAAACGTCAAGCTGGAAGGCGTCAACGGCACGCGCTATATGTACCACGAGCCATGCCACAATCCGATGAAGCTGCAGGAATCGGGCAAGACGATCAACTCCCTGATCAGCACGGTAGACAACGTGAAGATCGAGAAGAATGACCGTTGCTGCGGCGAATCGGGTTCCTTGGCCGTTACGCGTCCCGATATCTCCACGCAAGTGCGTTTCCGCAAGGAAGAAGAGATGGTCAAGGGCGCCGACAAGCTGCGCGGCGACGGTTTTACCGGTGACGTTAAAATCCTCACCAGCTGCCCGTCGTGTCTGCAAGGCTTGTCGCGCTACAATGACGATTCGGGTACGACGGCCGATTACATCGTCGTCGAGATCGCCAAACACTTGCTGGGAGAGAACTGGATGCCCGATTACGTGAAACGCGCCAATGACGGCGGCATCGAACGGGTGCTGGTGTGACGTCCTCGACCTGCGATCTGTGCAACTTGCTCGATGGCTTTGCCAAGAAGCAGGGCTGTGAGGTCTTGCTGTGGCGCAGCGAGCGCCTGTCCGTGGTGGCCGTCGACGACCCAAGCTACCCCGGCTTTTGCCGCGTGATCTGGAACAAGCACGTGAAGGAAATGACGGATCTCACGCCCGGCGAGCGCAATTACGTGATGGAAGTCGTGTGGCAAGTCGAGCTGGCCGTGCGCGAAGTGATGGCGCCCGAAAAGGTCAATGTGGCCAGTTTCGGCAACATGACGCCGCATGTGCACTGGCACGTGATCCCGCGCTATCGTGACGACGCGCATTTCCCGCACCCGAGCTGGGCAGTCGTGCAGCGCGAGACGGCGCCCGAGGTGCTGGCCGCGCGCCGCGCCCTGTTGCCGGCCTTGCGCGAGGCCATCATTCAACGTTTATCCGCATAAAGTATCGTCATGACCGAAAAAATAGCAACACCCCAACCGACCGGCTTGACCGTGCACAACCAGTCGCGCGTGCTCGACGTGGCTTTCGACGATGGCAGCACATTTGCGCTGCCGTTCGAATACCTGCGCGTGTACTCGCCATCGGCCGAAGTGCAGGGCCATGGCAAGGGCCAGGAAACCTTGCAATTAGGCAAACGCCTGGTCGGCATCACGGGCATCGAGCCCGTCGGCAACTACGCCGTGCAGCCTACCTTCAGCGACGGCCACAATTCCGGCCTGTACACCTGGGCTTATCTGTACAAGCTGGGCTCGGAAAAGGACAAACTGTGGCAAGCCTACCTTGACCAGCTGGCGGCAGCCGGCTACCCGGGCGACAGCGGCCGCGACGCCAAGGCCGACATGACGGTCAAGCAGTCGTCCGGCGGCCACGTTCACGGTCCGAGCTGCGGGCATAAACACTAAGCTGAAAAAATAATGCGGTACTCTTGTCGGATTGCCGCCGCCCCATTCGTCGTATGAATGCCCGCGCTTGCGGGCATTTTTCTTTGGAGAAGAGACTATGGAATACATGATCCTGATCTACGCCGATGAATCCCGTTATGCATCCATGCCGGAAGGGCAGATGGCCAGCCTGATGGCCGACTTTGCCAGCTACACGCAGGCGCTGGAAGCGGCCGGCGCGCTGCGCGGCGGGGCCGAGCTGGCGCCGGTGGGCAGCGCCACCTGCGTGCGTGTGCAAAATGGCAAGCCTGTCATCACGGACGGGCCGTTCGCGGAAACCAAGGAGCAGCTGGGCGGCTACTATCTGCTGGACTGCGCCCACCTGGACGAAGCGCTGGCCTGGGCCGGGCGTTGTCCGGCGGCTTCCCTGGGCACGATCGAAGTGCGGCCCGTCACGGCTTGACCATGGCCGGCGACGCCGTTACGGCCGTCGAGCACGTCTTTCGCCAGGAAAAGGGCAGGGTGCTGGCCGGCCTGATGCGGCGTTTCGGCGACCTGGGCCTGGCGGAAGATGTGCTGCAGGAAGCGTGCCGCAAGGCGCTGGAGCTGTGGCCGCGCACGGGCATCCCCGACAATCCTGCCGCCTGGCTCAGTGCCGTGGCGCGCAACGCGGCTCTCGACCACGTGCGCCGGGCGGGCAAGAGCGTCAGCGATGCCGAGGCCGTGCTGTCGTGCCTGCCTGCGGTCGAGACTGTTGACGCGCAGCCTATCGAAGACGACCGCCTGCGCCTGCTGTTCATCTGCTGCCATCCCGCGCTGGCGCCCGAGGCGCAGGTGGCGCTGGCCCTGCGCACCCTGTGTGGCCTGTCCACGGGCGAGATCGCGCGCGCCTTCGGCGTGGCGGAAGCGGCCCTGTCGCAGCGTTTGTTGCGCGCCAAACGCAAGATCGCCGAAGCGCGCATTCCCTTCGAGTTGCCGCCGGAGCAAGAACTGCAGCTGCGGCTGGCGCAAGTGCTGCACGTGATTTACCTGGTGTTCAGCGAAGGTTATTGCGCCAGCGGCGGCGACACGTTGCTGCGCGCAGACCTGTGCGCGGAAGCGCTGCGCCTGGGGCGCCTGCTGGACAGCCTGCAGCCCGGCCAGCCGGAAGTGCAGGGGTTATTGGCCCTGATGCTGCTGCAGGCGTCGCGCGGCCCGGCCCGCCTCTCGCCAGGCGGTGAACTGCTGACCCTGGAAGAGCAGGACCGGCGCCTGTGGGATGACGCCCTGATTGCCGAGGGATTGGCCGTGCTGGCGCTGACCTTGCCGGCGCGCGCGCCAGGGCCGTATCAGCTGCAGGCCGCCATTGCCGCCTTGCACGCGCAAGCGCCCACGGCCAGCGGGACGGACTGGCGCCAGATCAGCGCCCTGTATGGCGCCTTGCTGCGGCACAAGCCGGAACCCATGATTTTGCTCAATGCCGTGATCGCCTGCGCCATGGCGCACGGCGCCGCACACGGGCTGGCGTGGCTGGCGCGGCTCGAAGCCGTGTCCAGCCTTGCCAACTCGCATTATCTGCACGCGGCCCGGGCCGACTTGCTGCGCCGCCAGGGCGACCGGCCGGGGGCGCTGGCGGCGTATGCGCGGGCGGCCATGCTGGCGTCGAATGCAGTGGAAAGGCAATACCTTCTCCGGCGTCACGGGGAAATGCGCCTGCCGCTTGTATAATGCATGCAAGTTCAAACAGACTGCCTACCATGACCAATACGACCCATTTCGGATACAAAACAGTTGCAGAAGACGACAAAGTGCGCGAAGTCGCCAAGGTGTTCCATTCCGTCGCTGCCAAATACGACGTGATGAACGACTTGATGTCGGGCGGGCTGCACCGTCTGTGGAAGACGTTTACCATCGCCAACGCGGGCGTGCGCCCCGGTTTCAAGGTGCTCGACATCGCCGGCGGCACGGGCGACCTGTCGAAGGCGTTTGCCAAGCAGGCGGGTCCTACGGGCGAAGTCTGGTTGACCGATATCAATGAATCGATGTTGCGCGTGGGCCGCGATCGCCTCTTGAATCGCGGCTTGCTCACCCCCACCTTGTTGTGTGACGCGGAAAAACTGCCATTCCCCGATAATTATTTCGACCGCGTCAGCGTGGCCTTCGGCCTGCGCAACATGACGCACAAGGACGTGGCGCTGGCGGAAATGCGCCGCGTGCTGAAACCGGGCGGCAAGCTGCTGGTGCTGGAATTTTCCAAGGTGGCGGCGCCGCTGCAAAAACCGTACGACCTGTATTCGTTCTCGGTCTTGCCGTGGTTCGGCCAGAAAATCGCCGGTGACGCGGAAAGCTATCGCTATCTGGCCGAATCGATCCGCATGCACCCGGACCAGGAAACCTTGAAGACCATGATGGAAACGGCGGGCCTGGAGCGCGTGCAGTACTACAATTTGACGGCAGGCATTGCCGCTTTGCACACCGGTATCAAGATGTAATGCATCAACGTTGGTGATTTTAGGAGATGGAATGAAATTGAAGAAATTTATGGTCGGCATGATGCTGGCCGCGGCTGCGGTATCCATGCTGGGCGAGGCGCTGGCCCGTCCCATGGGCGGTGGCCGTTCGTTTGGCCGCCAGTCGCAAAACGTGGGCCGCCAGGCGCCTGCACCTGCGCCCACCCCGGCGCCGGCTGCCGCGCCACGCCAGGCACAACCGGCTCCTGCCCCCGCACCGGCGCCTGCCGCCAAGGCACCGAGCCGCTGGAAGGGCTTGCTGGGCGGCGCCTTGCTGGGCCTGGGTCTGGGCGCCTTGCTGTCGCACTTTGGCCTGGGCGGCGCCCTGGCCAGCATGATCAGCACCCTGCTGATGGTGGCCTTGCTCGCTGGCGTGGCCTTCTTCATCTACCGCATGGTGCGCGGCAAGCGCGACAACAATACCAGCGGCAATGCGCCGTTCGCCGGTTTCGGCAACCAGCCTGCACCGGCCGGCAATGTGCCCGACATCGGTTCGCACATCCCGCCGCTGCCGCCGCTGCAACCCGTCTCGTCCGGCGTCGGCCTGGACAAGCCGGCACCGGCTGCCGCGCCATGGGGCGTACCAGGCGACTTCGACAAGGAAGCCTTCCTGCGCCACGCGAAAAGCAATTTCATTCGCCTGCAAGCGGCCTGGGACAAGGCCGACGTCAACGATATCCGCGAATTCACGTCGCCGGAAGTGTATGCGGAACTGCGCATGCAAATCCAGGAACGGGGCGCGCAGCCGGACTTTACGGATGTCGTCACCATCGATGCCGAACTGCTCGGTATCGAGACGAGCGTCAACGATTACCTGGCCAGCGTCAAGTTTACGGGCCTGATCCGTTCGGCGCCGGGCGCGGCAGCGGAACCGTTTTCGGAAGTGTGGAATATGTCGAAACCCGTCAGCGGCAACAGCGGCTGGGTCCTGGCAGGCATCCAGCAATTGAATTAATTGTCAAAACTTGCTGAATAATGGCTTAAGTCCATGCGGAATGCATGATGCTTGACAGATATTTCCTGCTGAACTGGTAAGATCGAAACCGCCCGCGTTGTTGTACGGGCGGTTTTTCATTTTTAGGGGCGCGTTTGGCGCGCAGGCACACGATGGCACCACTTTCCGATCTTTCCCTGATGACGCCCGTCATCGCCACTATCAACCATTTGCTGGCGCAAGAGCCGTGGGCGCGCCAGCAGCTGGCCGTGCACGCCGGCAAGCTGGCCTGCATCGATACGGGCGCCGTGGCCTTGCGCCTGCGCGTCGACAGCGCCGGCATGCTGGAGGCGGCACCGGCGGACGTAGTTGCTAATGTGACCATCCGCGTGAAATTGTCCGATGTGCCGCTGATCCTGCAAAACCGCGAGCGGGCGTTTTCCTACGTCAAGATCGAAGGCGATGCCGAGTTTGCCAATGCGATTTCGCAATTGAGCAAGGGTTTGCGCTGGGAAGCCGAGCACGACCTGGAAAAGGTCGTCGGCCCCATGCTGGCCACGCGCCTCGTTTCCGGTGCGAAAGATGCCGCCGCCTTTGTGCGCACGGGCCAGCAAAAGCTGGCGGAAAACGTGGCCGAATATTTTCTCGACGAACAGCCCATGCTGATCCGTCCTTCTACCCTGCAAGAGTATTCCGCTGGCGTGACGCGCGTGCGCGATGACGTCGAACGCCTGGCCAAGCGCCTTGCCCGGCTGGAAAAGGCGGCCGCCGCCGTCCAGCCGCAGTCCTCCTCACCGGATTTGTCTACATGATATTGAAATTCCTGCGCCTGTTTAAAATCATCCGTGTTTCCATCAAGTACGGTCTGGATGAGATAGCGATTTCTGGTCTGCAAGTTCCCCGCACCGCCAAATTGATCGACACCCTGATTTTCTGGCGCGACCTGTCGTCGCCACGGGGCTTGCGCCTGCGCCTGGCGCTGGAAGAGCTGGGTCCGATTTTCGTCAAGTTCGGCCAGGTGCTGTCGACCCGGCGCGATTTGATGCCGCCCGATATCGCCGAAGAACTGGCGCGCCTGCAAGACCGGGTGCCGCCGTTCGATTCCGATCTGGCCATCGCGCAGATCACCAAGTCGCTCGGTGCGCACCCCGATCAACTGTTTGCCCGCTTCGAGCGCGAGCCGGTGGCGTCCGCATCTATTGCCCAGGTGCACTTTGCCACCTTGAAAGACGGCCGCGAAGTGGCCGTGAAGGTCTTGCGTCCAGGCATGAAAAAGCTGATCGACGAAGATGTGGCCCTGATGCACATCGCCGCCGACTGGACCAGCCGCCTGTGGGCCGACAGCAAGCGCCTGAAGCCGAAAGAGGTGGTGGGCGAGTTCGACAAATACCTGCACGACGAGCTGGACCTGATGCGCGAGGCGGCCAACGCCAGCCAGCTGCGCCGCAACTTCGCCAATTCGGACTTGCTGCTGGTGCCCGAAATGCACTGGGATTATTGTTCCAGCAGCGTCATCGTCATGGAGCGCATGTACGGCATCCCCGTGTCGCAGACCGAGCGCCTGGTGGCGGCCGGCGTGGACTTGCGCAAACTGTCCAGCGATGGCGTGGAGATTTTCTTCACGCAAGTGTTCCGCGACGGCTTTTTCCATGCTGACATGCACCCAGGCAATATTCTCGTGTCGATCGCGCCCGACTCGTTCGGCCGCTACATCGCGCTCGACTTCGGCATCGTGGGTACCTTGAATGACTACGACAAGGATTATCTGTCGCAAAACTTCCTCGCCTTCTTCCGCCGCGACTACAAGCGCGTGGCCGAGGCGCACATCGAATCGGGCTGGGCGCCGAAGGACACGCGCGTCGACGAGCTGGAAGCGGCCGTGCGCGCCTGCTGCGAGCCGATCTTCGACCGCCCGCTGAAGGATATTTCTTTTGGGCAAGTATTGCTGCGGCTGTTCCAGACCTCGCGCCGCTTCAACGTGGAAGTGCAGCCGCAACTGGTGCTGCTGCAAAAGACCCTGCTCAATATCGAAGGCCTGGGCCGCCAGCTCGATCCGGAACTGGACCTGTGGCAAACGGCCAAGCCCTACCTGGAAAAATGGATGAGCAACCAGGTGGGGCCGCAAGGCTTCATGGAGCGTTTGCGCGCGGAGGCGCCCCGTTATGCGCACATTTTCCCGCAACTGCCGCGCTTGCTGCACCAGGCCTTGACCGTGCATGGCGAACCGCGTGAAAACGACGTGGAATTGATGAAAACCTTGCTAGCGGAGCAACGCCAGACGAACCGCTTGCTGAGTTTTATCGTGTACTTTGTCGGTGCCTTCGCGCTCGGCGCGCTGGGCTTGCAAGTGTTCATGCGCTGGCATCAACTGCCGTTTTAACTCGCTGAGGACGTAAGTGATGGCTGACTTCCACAACCGCGACCCGCTCTCGCCTGCCTTCTGGGACGAGCGTTTCGAAAAGCAATTCACGCCCTGGGACCACGGCGGCGTGCCGTCGCGCCTGCGCAGCTTCGTGGCCGGCAGTCCGGCGCCGCTGCGCTGCCTGATACCCGGCTGCGGCTCCGCCTATGAACTGGTCTTCATGCTCGACCAGGGCTGGGATGCCACGGCCATCGACTTTTCGCCGGCCGCCGTGGCCGCCGCGCGTGCCCAGCTGGGCGAGCGGGCAGGGCAGGTGGTGGAAGCGGATTTCTTTGCCTGGCAGCCCGAGGCACCGCTGGACCTGATCTATGAACGGGCGTTTTTGTGCGCCATGCCGCGCGCCATGTGGCCGCAAGTGGCGGCCCGCTGGGCGCAGCTGCTGGCGCCGGGCGCCATGCTGGCCGGTTACTTTTTCTTTGACGACAACGCCAAGGGGCCGCCGTTCGGCATTTCGCGGGAGAAACTGCAGGAATTGCTGGTGCCGCATTTCGACTGCCTGGCCGATGAGGCCGTCGGCGATTCCATCGCCGTCTTCGCCGGCAAGGAGCGCTGGATGAGCTGGCGCCGCCGGGCGGACTGAAGCGGGCGGGGCATTTTCCGCTGGCGACAAAGGAAAAGCTTTATAATTCAGGGTTTTTGAAGTTTTTTCTCGGAGTAGAGATGCCGATTTACGCTTACCGTTGTGACGAGTGTGGTTTTGCCAAGGATGTCTTGCAAAAGATCTCCGATCCAGTACTGACGGTGTGCCTGTCGTGCGGCAAGCCCAGTTTCAAGAAACAATTGACGGCCGCCGGTTTCCAATTGAAGGGCACTGGCTGGTACGCGACCGATTTCCGCGGCGGTACGGCGCCCACCACGGCCATTCCGACGGGCCCGGCCGATAACGCCAAGCCTGCCCCGGCCGCCGAGAGCGCGCCTGCCGCTGCGCCTGCGCCCGCTCCTGCTGCCACCGCGCCGAAAGCGGACTGAAAAGCGCGCCGCGCCGATACGATCCATTACCGAGAAACTGATGCGTAAATACTTTATTACCGGATTACTGATTTTGGTGCCCCTGGCCATTACGGCCTGGGTGCTGAATCTGGTCATCAGCACGATGGACCAGTCGCTGTTGCTGGTGCCCGGCAGTACGCAGCCCAGCGTCTGGTTCGGCCACAAGATTCCCGCGCTGAGCACCATTCCCGGCCTGGGCACGGTATTGACGGTGCTGATCGTGTTCTTCACGGGCTTGCTGACGAATAACCTGGTCGGCAATTACGTGGTGAAACTGTGGGAAAAATTGCTGCAACGCATACCCATCGTCAATTCCCTGTATTCGAGCGTCAAGCAAGTATCCGATACCCTGTTTTCCCCGTCGGGCAATGCCTTCCGCAAGGCCGTGCTGGTGCCGTATCCGCACCAGAACTCCTGGACCATCGCTTTCCTGACGGGCGTGCCGGGCGGCGATGCGGCGAACCACCTGGTGGGCGACTATGTCAGCGTGTACGTGCCGACGACGCCGAACCCGACGTCAGGCTTTTTCCTGATGATGAAGCGCAGCGATGTCGTCGAACTCGACATGAGCGTCGATGCGGCGCTCAAATATATCGTCTCGATGGGCGTGGTGGCACCTGCGGAAGTTGTTGCTGTACCGGCCCCGGCAGCCAAAGAATAAAGGCAGGCGTCCCATGCGGGACGTGGCCGGATTGAACACTCACTAACCTGAACTGAGAATTTTATGTCTATGCGTACTGAATACTGCGGCCTCGTTACCGAAGCCATGCTGGGACAAACCGTCAGCCTGTGCGGCTGGGTACATCGCCGCCGTGACCACGGCAGCCTGATTTTCATCGACTTGCGCGACCGCGAAGGCCTGGTGCAAATCGTCTGCAACCCGGAACAAGCGGAGATGTTCAAGGTCGCCGAAGCCGTGCGCAACGAATTCTGCCTGCGCGTGACGGGCGTCGTGACCAACCGTATCGAAGGCACGATCAACAACAACCTGAAGTCGGGCAAGATCGAAGTGGTCTGCTCGGAGCTGGAAGTGCTGAACCCGTCCGTGCCCGTGCCGTTCCAGCTGGACGACGACAACCTGTCGGAAACGACGCGTCTGACGCACCGCGTGCTGGACCTGCGCCGCCCGCAAATGCAAAACAACCTGCGCCTGCGCTACAAGGTGACGATGGAAGTGCGCAAGTACCTCGACGCGCTGGGCTTCATCGACATCGAAACGCCGATGCTGACCAAGTCCACGCCAGAAGGCGCGCGCGACTATCTGGTGCCGTCGCGCGTGAACGCCGGCAGCTTCTTCGCCTTGCCGCAATCGCCACAGTTGTTCAAGCAACTGTTGATGGTCGCCAACTTCGACCGTTACTATCAGATCACCAAATGCTTCCGCGACGAAGACTTGCGCGCCGACCGCCAGCCTGAATTCACGCAGATCGATTGCGAAACCTCGTTCCTGACGGAACAGGAAATCCGCGACCTGTTCGAAGACATGATCCGCGTCGTCTTCAAGAACACCCTGAACATCGACCTGCCGAACCCGTTCCCGGTGATGGATTTCGCCGAAGCGATGGGCCTGTACGGTTCCGACAAGCCGGACATGCGCGTCAAGCTGGCCTTCACGGACTTGACCGAAGTCATGAAGTCGGTCGAGTTCAAGGTCTTCAACGGCGCCGCCAACATGAAAGGCGGCCGCGTGGTGGCCCTGCGCGTACCGCAAGGCGGCAGCATGCCCCGTTCGGAAATCGACGCCTACACGCAATTCGTCGCCATCTACGGCGCCAAGGGCCTCGCTTACATCAAGGTCAACGAGAAAGCCAAGGGTCCTGAAGGTCTGCAGTCGCCGATCGTCAAGTTCCTGCCTGCCGACGTGCTGGCCACGATCCTTGAGCAGACGGGCGCGCAAGACGGCGACCTGATCTTCTTCGGCGCCGACAAGGCGAAAGTCGTCAACGACGCCATCGGCGCGCTGCGCGTGAAAATCGGTCACAGCGAGTTCGGCAAGAAAGCCGGCCTGTTCGAAGACGTGTGGAAGCCATTGTGGGTGGTCGACTTCCCGATGTTCGAGCACGACGAAGAAGCGGACCGCTGGACGGCGACCCACCATCCCTTCACGGCGCCGAAAGACGGCCATGAAGACATGCTGGAAAGCGATCCGGGCGCCTGCATCGCCAAGGCCTACGACATGGTCTTGAACGGCTGGGAACTGGGCGGCGGTTCGATCCGTATCCACCGCGAAGAAGTGCAGTCGAAAGTGTTCCGCGCATTGAAGATCGATGCGGAAGAAGCGCAGCTGAAGTTCGGCTTCCTGCTCGACGCCCTGCAATACGGCGCGCCACCGCATGGCGGCCTGGCATTCGGCCTGGACCGTATCGTGACCATGATGACGGGTTCCGAATCGATCCGCGACGTGATCGCCTTCCCGAAAACCCAGCGCGCGCAAGACTTGCTGACCCATGCGCCGTCGGAAGTGGACGAAAAGCAATTGCGTGAACTGCACATCCGTTTGCGCAGCGCCGAGCCTAAAGTAGTGTAATGAAGCATGCGGCTGCCCCGGCGGCCGCTGTTTGATCCACTATGCAAAAAAAGGCGCTGTCGTGGCGCCTTTTTCATTGTTGATATGACTCATAAAATTCCTGTTTCCGTGCTGGTCGTCATTCATACGGCTGACCTTGACGTCTTGCTGATCGAACGCGCGGGCCAGCCCGGCTTCTGGCAATCGGTGACGGGTTCCGTCGATGCCGTCGACGAACCGCTGCTGCAGACGGCCGCACGCGAACTGTGCGAGGAGACCGGCATCGTTGCCGATGGATGCGATATCGTGCTGCGCGACTGGAACTTGTCGAATGTGTACGAGATCTATCCGATCTGGCGCCACCGCTATGCGCCCGGCGTGACGCGCAACACGGAACACGTGTTCAGCGTGCAAGTGCCGCGCGACATCGCCATCACCCTGAGCCCCCGCGAACACCTGCAATACGCGTGGCTGCCTTATCTGGCGGCGGCCGACCGCTGTTTCTCGTCGTCCAACGCGGAAGCGATTCTGCAATTGCCGGCCATGACGGGCCTGGCGCGCCATCGTTGATCTCATTCGAAAGCTATCCATGTTGAACTGGTTTAATCTCTCCTTGCAACAAAAACTGGCCGGCACATTCTGCCTGGCGCTGTGCCTGGTCGTGATTGTGGCGGCCAGCCTGTACACGCCGCCCGAACGCACGCCGCCCGTCGGCTTGCCGCTGATGGTGGTGGGACTGCTGTTGCATCCCGGTATGTTTAGCAAGGGCAAGCGCACGGTGGCCTGGCGCGGCGCACCGTTGCTGGTCAAGGTGGTGTGGTCCGCCGGCATCGCGGCGGCCGGCGTCAGTGTCGCCAGCGGCCTGGCGCGCATGTTTGCCTGAGCCAGGCGAGGCCGAAGGCGAGCCAATCGAGGAATTAGGTGCGCACGCGCACCTACGCTGGCGCCGCGCGGGGCCCGTCTGGGAGTAGAATCCATGCATGAAAATCCGCGTAGCAACTTATAATATCCACAAGGGCGTCTCTTCCGTGCGGGGCTTGCCCAGAGTCCACGCATTGAAGCAGGCGATCGCCCTGTTCCATGCCGATGTCGTCTTCCTGCAAGAGGTGCAAGGCAAGCACGACCGCAATGCGGCCCGCTTTGGCGCCGAGAAAAATGGCCACAAGCATTGGCCGGAAGCGTCGCAGCATGAATTCTTTGCCGGCGCCGAGCACCATTCCGCCTACGGCATGAATGCCGTGTACGACCATGGCCACCATGGCAACGCCTTGCTCAGCAAATTTCCCATCGCCTCGCAAACCAACCATGACGTGTCCGACCATGCCTACGAGCAGCGCGGCATCCTGCATTGCGTGCTCAAGACGCCGCAGGCCGACGTGCATTGCTACGTGGTCCACCTGGGCCTGTTCGAATCGGGGCGGGGACGGCAGACGCAGGCGCTGATCGATGCCGTGATGGAATCGGCGCCCAACGGCGAACCCGTCATCATCGCGGGCGACTTCAACGACTGGCGCAACACGCTCAGCGACAAGCTGCGCAATGCGCTGGGCGTGGTGGAAGTGTTTGACCAGCGTGCATCGAACTCGGCCCTGGGTGACCTCGTGCGCACCCTGGCGCGGCGCCAGACGAAAACACCCGTCCCCGTACCGGCACGCACCTTTCCCGCCGCCTTGCCGTGGTTCCGCCTGGACCGCATCTATGTGCGCGGTTTCCACGTGGAAGGTGCACAAGTGATGCATGGCACCCTGTGGGCAAAATTGTCGGACCACGCGCCGATAGTTGCTGCTTTGAAACTCGCGTAGACTGCCGGCATGCGCACAGTCAATTTCATCGCCCACAACGACATCAAGCTGCTGTATTGCGGCACCGATTACTTTCCCGCGCTCATAGCGGCCATTGACGGCGCACGCTCGGAAGTCTATTTCGAAACCTATATCTTTGCCGATGACGCCACGGGCACCCTGGTGCTCGACGCCCTGAAACGGGCGGCCGCGCGCGGCGTGCTGGTGTGCATGATCACGGACTGGTTCGGCACGGGCAACCGCCGCGTCAAGGCCATGCATGCGCAGCTGGAAGCGGCCGGCGTGCACCACCGCATCTTCAATCCCTGGTTCCGGCGCGGCATCACGCGAACGCACCGCAAGATCTGCGTCGCCGATGGCGAGATCGCCCTGGTGGGCGGCATCAATATCAACGACGACATGTTTTGCGACTACGATCACAGCATCAGCCTGGAAGCGCCGCGCTGGGATTTCGCCGTGCAGGTGAAGGGTCCGCTGGTGGACGCTATCCATGAAGAGGTGCAGGCGCAGTGGGCGCGTCTGGGCAAGATGAACCTGGTGCGGCGTATCAAGCTGTACCGCAAGATGCGCGTCGTCAGCAAGGAGCTGGCGAAAAACCCCGTCGTGGCCGGTTTTGTCGTGCGCGACAACCTGCGCAACCGCCGCACCATCCAGCGCGCCTACCTGCAGGCGCTGGGCCAGGCGAGGAAAAGCGTGATGCTGGCCAACCCGTATTTCGCGCCCGGTCACAAGCTGCGCCACGCCCTGGCCCAGGCGGCCCAGCGGGGCGTCGACGTGGTACTGCTGATCGGCGTGGGCGAATTCCGCATGCAAGATGCTGTGGCGCACTCGTTTTACCCGAAACTGCTAGCTGCCGGCGTGAAAATCGTCGAATACCGCAAGACGCAGCTGCACGCCAAGGTCGCCGTCGTCGACGACGACTGGGCGACGGTGGGTTCGAGCAATATTGACGCGCTGAGCCTGTTTTTGAACCAGGAAGCGAACGTGGTGATCAAGGACGTGGCCTTCGCGCAAAGCCTGCGCCAGCATATCGAGCAAGGCGTGGCCGACGGCATCGTGATTCACCAGGATGATTTCAAGCACATCGGCCGTTTCCGGCGCATCGGTTACGAAGCCGCCTTCCTCGTGTACCGGCTGGTGATGCGCATTTTTTCAGTAGGCAAGTACGCATGAACGAGATGACAACGGTCAGGCTGGACAAATGGCTGTGGGCGGCGCGCTTCTTCAAGACGCGCTCGCTGGCCAGCGAAGCCGTCGACACGGGCAAGGTCAAAGTGGGCGGCGAGCGCGTGAAACCGGCGCGCAGCCTGCGCGTGGGCGACGAGCTGGCCATCGACAATGGTGCGGAGACGTGGGAAGTGACCGTGCTGGGCCTGTCCGACAAGCGCGGCGCGGTACCCGTGGCGCGCCTGCTGTATGAAGAAACGCCGGCCAGCATCGCCCGCCGCGAGCAGCTGGCCGAGGAGCGCAAGCTGTTCCGCGAACCGGGCACCACCATCAAGGGGCGGCCGACCAAGCGCGACCGCCGGCAATTGAGCAAGGCTGGCGGCCTCGACTGAGGCGCGATTGTTGCTGCAAGGCAAGGGCGCACGGCGCTTTTGCCGTCTGAAACCGATACAAACACGCAGTCAGAAAATGCTGCGCTGCACCAATAGAACGCCGGCTCTAAAGTTCCCGTTTGACTTTTACGTGGTAGTGGATAATAGTACGAGCGTTCGGATTTTTTCGAAGCGTGCTTTTTTTTACCCTCGCTTCAGTCCGCCAAATCGGCAACATCACTTTTAGAACGGACATCTTGAATACTTCAGTCAAATTCATGCGCAAGGGCGAGCTGACCCGTGCAGCCATCCTCGACGTGGCGCTGGACCTGTCCAGCCGCGACGGCCTGGAAGGCCTGACGATTGGGCTGCTTGCGGACAAAATGAACATGAGCAAGTCGGGCGTATTTGCCCACTTCGGCTCGCGCGAGGACTTGCAGATGGAAGTGCTGAAGCTTTATCACTATCGTTTCGAGCAAGAAGTCTTTTTCCCCAGCATGAAAGAACCACGCGGCATCCAGCGCCTGCAATCGATGTTTGCGCGCTGGGTCAAGCGGGTCAGCGTGGAAATCGCTTCCGGCTGCATCTATATCAGTGGCGCCGTCGAGTATGACGACCGTCCCGGTCCCATCCGCGAGGCCCTGGTGGCCATGGTGCGGGCCTGGCAGGGCGCGCTGCTGCGCTGTGTCGAGCAATCGATCGCCACGGGCGACCTGAAAGCGGATACGGACGCCCAGCAGCTGGTGTACGAGATGTATGGCCTGATCCTGGCCCTGCATCACGACGCGCGCTTCCTGCGCGTGCCGGGCAGCATCGAACGGGCGCAAGCGGGCTTTATCCGCCTGCTGGCGTCGTACCAGAATTCCGTCACAAGCAAATAAGCCGTCAGGCAGTATCCGCAACAACGCACACGCACTTACAAGTACAACACTTTAGCTAATCGCCTTCAGGAGAAAATTATGGGTCAATACGTCGCGCCAATCCGGGATATGCAATTCGTCCTGCATGAATTCCTGCAAGTGGAAGAAGAACTGAAGCAAATGCCGTCGTACGCCGACGTCGACGCCGACATCATCAACCAGGTGCTGGAAGAGGGCGGCAAATTCACCTCCGAAGTACTGTTCCCGCTGAACCATTCCGGCGACCGCGAGGGCTGCCACCACGACCCCGTCACGAAAAGCGTGACCACGCCTAAAGGTTTTAAAGAAGCCTACAAGCAGTACGTCGAAGGCGGCTGGGCGGCACTGGCTTGCGATCCGGAATACGGCGGCCAGGGCTTGCCTGTCGTGCTGAACAATTCGTTCTATGAAATGCTGAACTCGTCGAACCAGGCCTGGTCCATGTACCCGGGCCTGTCGCACGGCGCCTACGAGTGCCTGAAGGAACACGGCACCGACCACCAGAAGGAAGTCTACCTGCCGAAGCTGGTGTCGGGCGAATGGACGGGCACCATGTGCCTGACCGAACCGCATTGCGGCACCGACCTGGGCCTGCTGCGCTCGAAAGCGCTGCCTGAGGCGGACGGTTCCTGGACCATCACCGGCAACAAGATCTTCATCTCGGCCGGCGAGCACGACATGGCGGAAAACATCCTGCACCTGGTGCTGGCCCGCGTGCCGGATGCGCCGGAAGGCTCGAAAGGCATCTCGCTGTTCCTGGTGCCGAAATTCCTGCCGAACGCGGATGGCACGGTCGGCGAACGCAACCCGATCACCTGCGGCGCCATCGAAGAAAAAATGGGCATCCACGGCAATTCGACCTGCCAGATGAACCTGGACGGCGCGAAAGGCTGGATCATCGGCCAGCCGAACAAGGGTCTCAACGCCATGTTCGTCTTCATGAACGCGGCCCGTCTGGGCGTGGGCATGCAGTCGCTGGGCCTGACGGAAATCGCCTACCAGAACGCGCTGATCTACGCCAAGGACCGCACGCAAATGCGTTCGCTGTCCGGCATCAAGAACCCGGAACTGCCGGCCGACCGCATCATCGTGCATCCTGACGTGCGCCGCATGCTGCTGACGGGTAAAGCCTACGCGGAAGGCGCGCGCGCTTTCACCTCGTACGTGGCGCTGCAGATCGACCGCGAACTGCACCACCCGGACGCCGACGTGCGCAAGGAAGCGGCCGACGAAGTGGCGCTGCTGACCCCTGTCATCAAGGCCTTCATTACCGACAACGCCTGGATCGCCACCTCGGACGCGATGCAAGTGTTCGGCGGCCACGGCTACATCTCGGAATGGGGCATGGAACAGTATGTGCGCGACGCGCGCATCAACATGATCTACGAAGGCACGAACACGATCCAGTCGCTGGACCTGTTGGGCCGCAAGATCCTCGGCGACAACGGCGCCAAGCTGCACAAGTTCGGCGAAAAGATCAAGGCTTTCGTCGAAGACAACGGCACCGATGAAGCGATGAGCGAATTCGTCACGCCACTGGGCGACCTGGGCGACAAAGTCACCAAGCTGACCATGGAAATCGGCATGAAGGCCTTCCAGAACCCTGACGAAGTGGGCGCGGCATGCGTGCCTTACCTGCGCGTCGTCGGCCACATGATCTACAGCTACCTGTTCGCGCAGATGGCCAAGATCGCCCTCGAAAAAGAATCCAGCGGCGACAAGTTCTACACCGCCAAACTGGCTACCGCACGTTTCTACTTCGCCCGCTTGCAGCCTGAGACGGCAACCCTGATCCGTCAGGCGCGTTCCGGTTCGGCCAACCTGATGGCACTCGACGCAGACCTGTTCTAAGACTTGAGGAAAATATGACCAATTTCATCGTTAAAAAAGTAGCCGTCCTCGGCGCCGGCGTGATGGGCGCGCAGATCGCCGCCCATTGCATCAACGCGAAAGTGCCGGTCGTGCTGTTCGACCTGCCGGCCAAGGAAGGTCCAAAGAATGGCATCGTGCTGCGCGCCATCGAGAACCTGAAAAAGCTGTCGCCTGCCCCGCTGGGCAACAAGGATGACGCCGCGCTGATCCAGGTGGCCAACTACGAAGACAACCTGGACCTGCTGGCCGGTTGCGACCTGATCATCGAAGCCATCGCCGAGCGCATGGACTGGAAACACGACCTGTACCAGAAGGTGGCCCCGCACATCGGCCCGAACGCGATCTTCGCCTCGAACACCTCGGGCCTGTCGATCACCAAGCTGGCCGAAGGCTTCGACGCCGACCTGAAATCGCGCTACTGCGGCGTGCACTTCTTCAATCCGCCGCGCTATATGCACCTGGTCGAGATCATCCCGACCGCGTTCACCAAGCCTGAAATCGCCGACCAGCTGGAAGGCTTTTTGACCACCACCCTGGGCAAGGGCGTGGTCCGCGCCAAGGATACGCCGAACTTCATCGCCAACCGCGTGGGCGTGTTCGGCATCCTGGCCATCGTGCATGAAGCGGAAAAATTCGGCCTGTCCGTGGACGTCGTCGATGACCTGACCGGTTCCAAACTGGGCCGCGCCAAGTCGGGCACCTTCCGCACGGCGGACGTGGTCGGCCTGGACACCATGGGCCATGTGATCAAGACCATGCAGGACTACCTGCCGAACGATCCGTTCGCCGCCGTCTACAAGACGCCGGCCGTGCTGGCGCAGCTGGTGGAAAAGGGCGCGCTGGGCCAGAAGAGCGGCGCGGGCTTCTACAAGAAGGTCGGCAAGGAAATCCAACGCCTCGACTTCGCCACCGGTGAATACGTGGCCGGCGGCGCCAAGGCCGCCGACATCATCGCCCGCATCCTGAAGGAAAAGGATCCGGTCAAGAAGATGAAGGCGCTGCGCGAATCGACGAATCCGCAAGGCCAGTTCCTGTGGGCGATCTTCCGCGACGCCTTCCACTACATCGCCATCCATCTGGACACCGTGGCCGACAACGCGCGCGACATCGACTTCGCCATGCGCTGGGGCTTCGGCTGGAACGTGGGCCCGTTTGAAACGTGGCAGGCATCGAACTGGCTGCAAGTGGCCAACTGGGTCAAGGAAGACATCGACGCCGGCCACGCGCTGTGCAACGCGCCTTTGCCTGCCTGGGTCTTCGAAGGCCCGGTCGCTGAAAAAGGCGGCGTGCACACGCCGGAAGGTTCGTACTCCGCCGTGTCGAACAGCTTCGTGCCACGCTCTAACCTGTCCGTCTACGACCGCCAGCAGTTCCGCGCGCCAGTCCTGGGCAGCGGCGCCGTCGACGGCAAGACCGCCGGCACCACCGTCTTCGAAGACGAATCCGTGCGCGTCTGGCATACGGGCGACGACGTCCTGATCATCTCGTTCAAGACGAAGATGCACGTGATCGGCGAAGGCGTCATCAATGGCCTGAAACTGGCCCTGGCCGAAGCGGAAAAGAACTTCAAGGGCCTGGTGATCTGGCACGCGGACGCAGCCGAAGGCGGCGCCTTCTCGGCCGGCGCCGACCTGCAATCGGCCCTGCCGGCCTTCATGCAAGGCGGCGTGAAAGCCGTCGATCCGATCATCGCCGAACTGCAGAACACCTTCATGTCGCTGAAGTACGCGAACGTGCCGGTGATCGCCGCGGTCGCTGGCCTGGCACTGGGCGGCGGTTGCGAACTGGCGCTGCATGCATCGAAGCGCGTGGCCTCGATCGAGTCGTATATCGGCCTGGTGGAAGTGGGCGTGGGCCTGATTCCTGCCGGCGGCGGCTTGAAGGAAGCGGCGCAGCGCGCCTACAAGGAAGCCAAGGGTAACGACATCCTGCAATTCCTGAAAACGGGCTTTACCAATGCGGCCACCGCCAACGTGTCGAAATCGGCGCTGGAAGCGAAGAAGATGGGCTACCTGAAGGAAGACGACGTAATCGTGTTCAACGCCTACGAGCTGCTGCACGTGGCCAAGGTCGAAGCGCGCGCCATGTTCGACGCCGGCTTCCGTCCGGCGCTCCCATCGCTGATCCAGGTCACGGGCCGTTACGGCTGGGGCACCATCAAGGCGCAGCTGGTCAACATGCGCGACGGCGGCTTCATTTCGGCGCACGATTTCAAGCTGGGCGAGATGATCGCCGAGATCGTATCTGGCGGCGACGTGGACCAGGGCAGTTTCGTCAGCGAACAGTGGCTGCTGGATATGGAACGCAAGGCATTCCTGGAGCTGTTGAACCATCCGAAAACCCAGGAACGGATCATGGGCATGATGCAGACCGGTAAGCCGGTACGCAACTAAGCACAGCGTCGATGACGATCCTGTCCCTCGTATTTAAAGTACTGCTGCGCGTGAGGCCAAGCATGGTGTATGACCGTATCAAACAACAGATGATGGACACCTTGCCCTTCGTGCGGCTGCTGGGGATCAGCATCGACGAGATCGGCGCCGGCACCTCGAAGGTGTCGCTGCCGGACGATCCCAAACTGCATAATCACCTGGGCACGCAGCATGCGGGCGCCTTGTTTACCCTGGCCGAAACGGCTTCCGGCGCGGCCATGGCTGGCGGCTTCGCCGAGCTGATACTGGGCTTGCGCCCGGTAGCCAAGGAGTCTCGCATCGCCTACCAGAAGGTGGCCCGGGGCGCGACGCGCGCTGAAGGCCGCGTGCCGGGCGACCTGGCTGCCTTGAAGGCGCAGCTGGCGCAGGACGGCAAGGTGGCGTTTCCCGTGGCAGTCGATATTTTCGACTGTGAGGGCACGCTGGCGGCACAGGTGACGGTGGACTGGTATTTGTCGCAGAAGCGCTAAGCGGCAACCTGACTACCCCGGACATTCGACAGAACACGAACCTCGTTCAACATCTTTGAAAGAACAAAATGAGCAAACAACTTCAAGACGCCTACATCGTCTCTGCAACCCGCACCCCGATCGGCAAGGCGCCGCGCGGCATGTTCAGAAACACCCGCCCGGACGACCTGCTGGTGCGCGTGCTGCAATCGGCCCTGGCGCAAGCGCCTGGCCTCGACCCGGCATTGATCACCGACGCGATCATCGGCTGCTCGTTCCCGGAAGCGGAGCAGGGCTTCAATATCGCGCGTAACTCGGTGCTGCTGGCCGGCTTGCCGAAAACCGTGGGCGGCGTCACCGTCAACCGCTACTGCGCCTCGGGCATCACGGCCATTGCCATGGCGGCCGACCGCATCCGCGTGGGCGAAGCCGACGTCATGATTGCCGGTGGCATCGAATCGATGTCGATGGTGCCGATGATGGGCCACCACCCATCGATGAACCTGGACATGTTCAGTGATGAAAACATCGGCATGGCCTACGGCATGGGCCTGACGGCCGAGAAAGTGGCGCAGCAATGGAAAGTGTCGCGCGAACAGCAGGACGCGTTCTCCGTCGAATCGCACCGCCGCGCCATCGCCGCGCAGCAAGCCGGCTTCTTCAAGGCGGAAACGACGCCAGTGGAAATCATCACGCGCACGCCGAACCTGGCTACGGGCCAGGTGGACGTATCGCGCCGCACCGTCGACACTGACGAAGGCGCACGCGCCGATTCGTCGATGGAGTCGCTGGCAAAACTGAAACCAGTGTTCGCCGCCAAGGGCACCGTCACGGCCGCCAACAGCTCGCAGATGTCCGACGGCGCCGGCGCGCTGCTGATCGTCAGCGAGAAGATTTTGCGGGAGCATAACCTGACCCCGCTGGCGAAATTCTCCTCGTTCGCCGTGCGCGGCGTGCCGCCGGAAATCATGGGCATCGGTCCGAAATTTGCCATTCCAGCAGCGTGCGCCGCCGCCGGCATCACGCAAGACCAGCTGGACTGGATCGAGCTGAACGAAGCGTTTGCCGCACAGGCATTGGCCGTCATCGGTGACCTGGGCCTGGATCCATCGAAGGTGAACCCGATGGGCGGCGCGATCGCCCTGGGCCACCCTCTGGGCGCCACCGGTGCCATCCGCGCCGCGACCGTGATTCACGCGCTGCAGCGCACCAAGCAGAAGTACGGCATGGTCACGATGTGCGTCGGCGCCGGCATGGGCGCAGCAGGCATCTTCGAACGCGTATAAATCTGGCTGAGTAAGCAATACAACAGGGCGCTGCGGGATTACCCCGGCGCCCTTTATCTTTTTGGAGATGACATGGATATTTTGTGCAGCAAGAGCGAGGGCGTTCTGACCCTGGAATTCAACCGCCTGGAACGCAAGAATGCGATCACGGGTGCCATGTACCAGACCCTGGCCGACGCGCTGGTGGCGGCAGAGACGGACGACGCCGTACGCGCCATCCTGATCTGCGGCAAGCGCGAGATTTTCACGGCTGGCAACGACCTCGATGACTTCATGAAGACGGCGCGTCCGAAGGATGGCTCGCTCGACCATGACCGTCCCGTGTTCCAGTTCATGCGCGCCCTGTACGGCAGCAGCAAGCCCGTGGTGGCGGCCGTGTCCGGCCCGGCCATCGGCATCGGCACGACCTTGCTGATGCACTGCGATCTGGTCTACGCGGCAGACAACGCCAGCTTCTCGATGCCGTTCACGCAGCTGGGCCTGTGCCCGGAATTCGGCTCCAGCCTGCTGCTCACGCAACTGGCCGGCTACCCGCGCGCGGCGGAAAAGCTGATGCTGGGCGAGTCCTTCCCCGCCAGCGAAGCGCTGGAAATGGGTCTCGTGTCGAAAGTCGTGCCCCTGTACGACCTGATGACGTTCGCGCAAGGCCAGGCGGCCAAGCTGGTGGCCCTTCCGGCGGCCTCGATCCGCGCCACCAAGCGCCTGATGAAGCAAAGCCGCATGGAACCGATGAAGGCGGCCATCGCCGATGAAAACAAACTGTTCAGCGCCATGCTGGGCGGCGCCGAGGCGAAGGAAGCGTTTACGGCCTTCTTTGAAAAGAGGAAGCCGGATTTCAAGAAGTTCGCCTAAGGCAGGGTCTGACATCGCGTCGGACCTTCACCATCTGATGCGGAAATGACGATCGACGATGAGAATGCGGTGGCCGGTCAGCGCGAAAACGACCACGTTTACAGCCGCTACCGCAACTCATTGAATATAAAAGAAGTTTCTCAGCTGCGCCCCTGCAACGGGGGCTGGTCTTGACGTCGCGGCGAGCCTGATTGAAAACAGGGTCCAATAACGATTGCTTGGTGCGGCTACGGCTGCCGACAAGCAAACCTGACATTTTTATCTTTTATGATACTTTCCTGATGAATTTCATGTTTTATGCTAATGCATGGATTGCGACAGTTTCCATTCTCAAATGATGTGAAAGTTCATCGTCATGTATTTTCACGGCCATGACGACCAGTTGACGCGTATTGTCCGGGTATTGCTGCTGCAGGTAAAACAGGAGGAGCATTCATGATTCGATTGGTGTTGCTGTTATTGGGCGTTGAATATCTACGCAAGCGCTGGCGCAGTATCCTGCTGATCGGATTGATATGGCTGCTCGCAGGCCTGGTCATCTTTATTGACGCGCTCGACAATGCGATGTACTTCCCGATCAATTTTTTTGCTTACCTGTTCCTGGTCGAAGGTCTGGCAACGCTGGCTGTGGCATGGACTGGCGTCGGCGGACAGCGCATCTTGCGCTACGTGAAAGGCTGCGCCGTGGTGCTGGCGGCGATGCTGATCTTCGCCGGTCACCACCATGGCAATTTCCTGTTATCGATGATTTTTGGAACGCTTTTTCTCGCCGACGGACTGATACAGTGCGTCTCTGCCTACATGGTCCGCTATCGGCGCTGGCGCGTGGCGTTTTCCTGGGGCCTGGCCGAGATTGCGCTGGCAATCTTCTTTTATCAGCCATATCCGACGCATTATGTTGGAACACTACCGTATTGCCTGGGCCTGTTTCTGATGTTTGGCGGCGCCAATTTGATGGGGCTGGCAACCCGTGTTCGTCGCATGAGCGGTAATCCGGCCCTGTCGGAATCGGCGCATTCCGCAGTCCAGCCGGATGAACACCTTGCTTCTGCATATACCCAAGTGGAGTGGGACGGTCCTCCAGCGGAGCATGAACAGGCGCTGACGGTGCATGTCTGGACGCCTGCCGGTTCAGCCAGGTCGCCGACCCAACATTATCCGATTGTCGATCGCTATATCGCCGCAGTCGATGTCAACGGCGTGATCTCTACCGGGCATGCGGCATTGGAATCGCCTGAAGGTATTTATATCAGCCTCTATCCGCGCACAGAGATCGACCGTTCGCCGGACGATTTCGGGCGCCTGCTGCGCGCCACCCGGGAGAATGACGTGCCGGGCGTATTCCAGCCGGATTATGCGACAGAATCCAAGGCATGGTGCCCGTCCACCGTTCAGGTCCGTATCCGGAATTACGACCCGCGCCAGCTGCAGGCTTTCTGGCGACAGTATCGCTGCGACGAGACTTACAATCTCACGCATCGTAATTGTTCCAGTACTGTTGCCCGGGCATTGGAGGCGGCGATCGACGGCGCCGTTGGCCGCCTGTATGGGGATCGCGCAGGCTGGAGAGTGTTTTTCCGCATCCTGGCGACGCCGGAGTTGTGGGTAGCCGCCCAGATCCGCAAGCGTGCCGTGACGATGGCGTGGACGCCCGGGTTGACGCTCGATTATTCCAGGGCGCTCAGCATGCTGGCCGATCCGCGTCCATTCGCCTGGTGGAAATTGGCGAGGGCCGCCTTCAACAGGATGGCGCAATTGCGCCGCGAATGGCGTGCCCAGGACCATGGCGCCATCGATCTGCGCGAGAATGCTGGTGAAGACGCCATGCGTGACAAGCGCGCGTAGTTCGCCGTCGTTGCATTGAAATAGACGGATCTAGACGACTGGTCTAATTGTGCTACAATGCCCCGCATGAAAGCTGAATACACCGACGTGCGCCAGCACATTATCGACCAGGGCAAGGCCATCATCACGCGCAAGGGTTTTGCCGGCGTGGGGCTGAACGAGATTTTATCGGCCGCCGACGTGCCCAAGGGTTCGTTCTACCATTACTTCAAGTCCAAGGAATTGTTTGGTGTAGCGATGCTGGAAGACTACGTAACGCGCTACCTGGACGAAATGGAGCGCGTGCTGGGCCAGCCCGGCCGGAACGCGGCGCAGTCGCTGATGGCGTATTGGGCCAGCTGGACCAGCGACAGCCTCGATGGCAGCGGCTGCGACTGCCGTTGCCTGGTGGTCAAGCTCAGCAGCGAAGTGGCGGACATGTCGGAACCGATGCGCGTGGCGCTGCTTGGCGGCACCGACCGCATCATCGCCAGGCTGGCCCTGGCCATCGCGCGGGGCAGGGTGGACGATACGCTGCCATCGGTGGCCGACCCGGCGCAGATGGCCGCCACCTTGTACCAGCTGTGGCTGGGCGCGGCCATGCTGACCAAGCTGCGGCGCGACGCCAGCGCCTTGCAAACGGCCTGGCGGGCGACCCTGGCCATGCTGCAGCTGCCGCCGGATCAATAAGGGCGCCAGGTACGCGGATGACAGACGTCCGCGTTTTTTTGAACAGCATTCTAGACGACCAGTCTAATAATAAAGGGGCAGCATGAAGAATTTTGAATTCCACAACCCGACCCGTATCGTCTTCGGTCTTGATACCGTCATCAAATTGTCCACGCTGGTGCCGCACGATGCGCGCGTGCTGATCTTGTACGGCGGCGCCAGCGCGGAAAAGACGGGCACCCTGGCCGAAGTGCGCACTGCTCTTGCGCTGGGCCAGCGCACGGTGCAGGAGTTTGGCGGAATCGAACCCAATCCCAGCTATGAAACCCTGATGCGCGCCGTGGCACAGGTGCGCAGCGAGAAGCTGGACTTCCTGCTGGCCGTCGGCGGCGGCTCCGTGATCGACGGCACCAAGTTCGTCGCCGCGGCCGCCCTGTACGACGGCGAGCCGTGGGAAATCGCCGAGCGCGGCGGCGCCAACGTGCAGCGCGCCCTGCCGTTCGGCACGGTGCTGACCTTGCCGGCCACCGGGTCGGAAATGAACAGCGGCGGCGTGGTGACGAAAAAAGCCACGCATGCCAAGCTGAGTTTTCGCAACCCGCTGCTGTACCCGCAGTTTTCCGTGCTCGACCCCGGCAAAACGTTTACCTTGCCGGCCACGCAGGTAGCCAATGGCCTGGTCGACGCCTTTGTCCATACCACGGAGCAGTATTTGACCTATCCGGTGCAGGCGAAGGTGCAGGACCGCTTTGCCGAAGGCTTGCTGCAGACCCTGGTCGAGATCGCACCGCAGGCGATCGCCTCGCCCGACGATTACGCCACGCGCGCCAACCTGATGTGGACGGCAACCCTGGCCCTGAATGGCCTGATCGGCGCCGGCGTGCCGCAGGACTGGGCCACCCACATGATCGGCCACGAACTGACGGCCCTGTACGACATCGACCATGCGCGCACCCTGGCCCTGGTGCTGCCCGCACTGCTGGACGTGCAGCGCGAGCAGAAACGCGGCAAATTGCTGCAATATGGCGAACGTGTCTGGAACATCACGCAGGGCAGCGACGACGAGCGCATCGCCGCCGCCATCGCCCGCACCCGCGCCTTCTTTGAAGGGCTGGGCATTCCGACCCGTTTGTCGGCCTATCAGCTGGGCCAGGAAGCGGTGGAAGCGGTTTTGACGCAACTGGAAGCACATGGCATGACCTCCCTCGGCGAACACCGCGATATCGACCTCGCGCGTAGCCGCCGTATTCTCGAAGCAGCACTGTAACCCTGACATAAAAGGAAACAACATGAACATCCTGATGGTACTGACCTCGCACGATCAACTGGGCGACACGGGCAAGAAAACCGGCTTCTGGCTGGAAGAATTCGCCGCGCCCTACTATGCCTTGCAGGAAGCGGGCGCGCAGCTGACGGTCGTTTCGCCCAACGGCGGCCAGCCGCCGCTGGACCCGAAAAGCGACGAGCCCGATTCGCAAACGGACGCCACGCGCCGCTTCAAGCAGGACGCCGCTGCGCAAGCCGTGCTGGCCAACACGGGCAAGCTGGCCGACGTGAAGGCGGCCGACTTCGACGCCGTGTTCTATCCGGGCGGCCATGGCCCGCTGTGGGACCTGGCCGAAGACCCGCACTCGATCGCGCTGATCGAGCAGATGATCGCCGCCGGCAAGCCCGTCGCCGCCGTCTGCCACGCGCCTGGCGTGCTGCGCCACGTGAAGGCGGCCGACGGCTCGCCGCTGGTGCGCGGCAAGCAGGTGACGGGCTTTACGAATACCGAGGAAGACGCCGTCGGCTTGACGGCCATCGTGCCTTTCCTCGTCGAGGACATGCTCAGGCAAAACGGCGGCGTTTACTCGAAGCTGGGCGACTGGCAGCCGTACGCCGTCACCGATGGCTTGCTGGTCACGGGCCAGAACCCGGCCTCGTCGGAAGCGGCCGCCCAGGCGCTGCTCAAGCTGCTGGCTTGATGCGCCGGTAGGACGGCCGGCCGCCGGGCGTCATCCACCGGTGCGTCCGGCGGCCATGCCCGCCAGGATCAGGCCGACGGACGCATGCCAGGCCGTCTCGCTGGCGGGCCTGCCCGCCAGCGCATAGCCGTGCAGGAAATCGACGAGTGCATCGCGCCCGCGCAAGCGGGTTTTTTTATCCAGATCGAGGGCCTCCACGGCCAGTTCGAACAGCGCCGTAAAGCGCTCTGCCACATCGGCTTGCGTCACGAGTCCGCGCGCCATCAGGCGCACGAAATACGGTGTGGCGCTGACCAGTTCCAGGTACAGCGCGCACAGCGCGAGCAGGCGGCGCTGCGGCCCCTGGCGTTGCGTAAACGGCGGCTGGCGCGGATCGAGCGCGGCAAAACGCTGCGCCATCAGGGCCAGTAATAATTCCTCTTTTCCCGCGTAATAGTGATACAGGGCCATGGCATCGACGCCCAGCCGCTGCGCCAGCGCGCGCATGGAAAACGCTTCGCCTTGCTCTTCCAGCAGGGCCAAGGCCGCTTGCAGGATGGCGGTGCTGTCCAGCGCGGGCGCCACGCGGCGCGGCCGTCCGGCACGGCGCACGGGAGATTCCAGGTCTTGAAGTTTTTGGGTTTGCATGGGCATAATTCTACACCGTAGAATTAATTGAAGGAACATCCATGAAAAAGCCTGTTGTCAGCGTATTTCTCGGCATCAGCATCGACGGCTGCATCGCCGGAGAAAACGGCGACCTGTCCTGGCTGGCCGAGCTGGCGCCCGACTCGCCCGACGCCACCGGCTACACGGCCTTGATGGAGCAGGTCGATACCTTGCTGATCGGCCGCACCACGTATGACGCCGTGCTGGGATTCGAGCCGTGGCCGTATGCGGGCAAGCGCGTGGTGGTATTGAGCCACCGCGACTTCGCGCCGCGCCATGGCGAGCAGCGCCGCGAGGGCAGTGTGCGTGAAGTACTGGAGGGGCTGGCCGAAGACGGCTGCCGCCACGTGTATCTCGACGGCGGCGCCGTCATCCGCGCCGGCTTGCGCGAGGGCGTCGTCGACAGCCTGACCTTGTCCGTGCTGCCCGTGGTGCTGGGCAAGGGCGTGCGCCTGTTCGAGGATTGCTTGCCGCGCAGCCACTGGCGCCTGGACCACACGCGCCAGCTGCCCAGCGGCGTGGCGCAGCTGCGCTATCTGAAAAATTAAACCGTGCCGGCGAGGTCGACGATAAAGCCGGAATCGTAGCGATCGTTTTCCGGCGTGCCATCGGGCCGCTTGTAGCCGCAGGGGTTGCAGACGACGCGGCAGCCTTGCACGCGGTAGTCGAGCGAGGCGTGCATGTGGCCATGCACCCACAGGTCGGCCTGGGCTACCAGCTCGTCCAGCTGCGAGGCGAAGGCGGGCGAACCCAGGTTCGTCGCGTATTGCTCTTCCACCGACAGCATCGACGGCGCCATGTGCGTGATGACGACCGTCTTGCCATCGAACGGTTGCGCCAACTGCCGTTCCAGCCAGGAGCGGTGCTGCGCGTGCAGCTGCGCCGTGTCGCTGGCGCATAGCAGGCGCGGCGTGCCGCCGCCCGTGCTGATGCGCTTGTAGTCGGGCATGTAGGCTTGCGCCGCGTTGAGCGCTTCTTCACGGCGCTCCGCGCCGAAGAGTAAAAAATCCGTCCACAGCGTGACGCCGAGGAAGCGTACGCCGCCGAGTTCCACGGCGTCGCCGTCGAGCAGGCGGATGTTGGCGCCGTGCGCATTGGCGCTGGCGCAGGCGTCGCGCACGGCGTCCTGCATCTGTTCGAGCTGGTGGCCATACCCCTCGTGATTGCCATGCACGTACAGCACGGGCAGGGCGCCGAAGGTGCGCGCGGCCCAGGCGATGGCGTTGCTGCCCGTGTCGATGTCGCCGGCCAGGATCACCGCGTCGGGGCGGCTGGCAGCAAGGTCGATGGCGGGCGTGTCTTCACCCCAGACTTCCAGGTGCAGGTCGGACAGGATCAGCAAACGCATGGCAATAAGGCGACTAGGCGCGCGGCAGTCTATGGGCCTCTATCGTAGCGCAAGTCGCTGCGTCCGTCTGCTTGACCGCACGGGGGAGCGACGTTACCCTGTGGTATTGATTCATACCGCCTATTTTCCTGGAGCCGCATGCCGCCTTTTTTCCTTCCCAAGTCCCTGCTCGGCATCGCGCTGGCCGCCCTGGCGCTGCCATTTTCCGCGCATGCCGCCACGCCCGCCATCGACCCCCTGACGCAGCCGATCGCCTCGCCCTATGCGGCGCAGTGGAACCGCCCGCAGCAGCCGGCGCGCATCCACGGCGACACATATTACGTGGGCGTGGGCGGCTTGAGCGTGGTGCTGATCGACACGCGCGAAGGCTTGATCCTGATCGATGGCGCGCTGCCGCAATCGGTGGCCGCCATCAAGGAACATATCCTCGAGTTGGGCTTTCGCCTGGAAGACATCAAGTTCATCCTGAATACGGAAGCGCATTTCGACCATTCGGGCGGCATCGCCGCCCTGGCCCGCGACAGCGGCGCGCAGGTGGTCGCCAGCCCGCTCGGTGCGCAGGCGCTGCGCGCGGGTTCGGTACTCGCCACGGATCCGCAAGCGGGCGAAATCGACCCCATGCCGGCCGTGGAAAACGTGCGCGAAATCGCCGATGGCGAAACCCTGCAACTGGGCGACGTGACCATCACGGCGCGCTACACGCCTGGCCATACGCCGGGCAGCACCAGCTGGACCTGGGTCTCGTGCGAGGATGCCGAGCGTCAGGAATGCCTGAACGTGGTGTTCGGCGCCAGCCTCACGCCGGTGGCGGCCGACGATTTTCACTACCTGGGCGATGAACGCCATGGGGACCTGACGCCGGCCTTCCGCCGCGTCATGCAGGACTTTGCCAAACTGCCGTGCGACATTTTGATCTCGGCCCACCCGGACCACTCGGGCGGCGACCTGAAACTGACGCAATTGCTCGAAGGCGTCACGCCGAATCCTTTCATCGATGCGCAGGCGTGCCGCAATTACGCGGCCAAAAATGAAGTCAAGCTCGATGCCCGCATCGCGAAGGAAAAAGCGGCTGCGACAAAATAACAACGTTGGCGTCTTCGCCATGAAAAGCGGTTGACGCACTGCAGCATAAGGTGCAGAATCATCGTCCGCAGTTCAGCGCAGTTCAGATTAACCAGACAAAAGAAAGGAAACCCATGTTCGAGCAGGCTGGCAGCAAGTTGTACTACCACTAGCCCCGTGCATGACGCTCGGGGCCATCGGCACATTGCCGATCCCGAGCCGGTGTCCTGCAAAACCCCGGTGAGGAAACTCGCCGGGGTTTTTTTCTTTTAGACGACCCCGGCATAACGACAATACCAAGGAAGACGTTATGCCCATTCATCAGACACTGCACGGCGCCCATGTGCCCGTGCATATCTTTACCGACGATATCGACGCGCAGGCGCTGCGCCAGCTGCACAATATTGCCTGCCTGCCCATCGTCCATCCGCATGTGGCGGCCATGCCAGACGTGCATGCCGGCATCGGCGCCACCGTCGGCAGCGTGATTCCCACGCGCGCTGCCATCATCCCGGCCGCCGTTGGCGTCGATATCGGCTGCGGCATGAACGCCGTGCGCACGACCCTGACGGCCAGCGACCTGCCCGATAACCTGGCGCGCCTGCGCAGCGCCATCGAAGCCGAAGTGCCCATCGGCTTCGCACAACATGAATGGAGCCGCGTGCAAGGCTCGCGCCAGGCGCGCGCCGTGCGGCCGCTCGGCGACCGCCTGGCGCACATCGTTGAGCGCCACCGGGGCATCGCCAAGATGCTGCGCCAGTTCGAGCGCACGTGGATTTGCCAGGCCGGCACCCTGGGGGGCGGCAATCACTTCATTGAAATCTGCCTCGACGAGGAGCAGCGGGTGTGGATCATGCTGCATTCGGGTTCGCGCGGCATCGGCAACGTGATCGGCCGTTACTTTATCTCCGCCGCGCAGAAGGACATGCGGCGCCACCAGCTGCAGCTGCCGGACGCGGACCTGGCTTACCTGAGCGAGGGCTCCACGGTATTTGACGACTATGTGGAAGCGGTGGATTGGGCGCAGGATTACGCGCTGCTCAACCGCAGCGAAATGATGCGCCGCGTGCTCGACGTGCTGGCGAAGTTTGCTCCGCCGTTCCGGCTCGACGGGGAAGCCATCAACTGCCACCACAACTACATCGCGCGCGAAACGCATGGCAATGAGGATTTATATGTGACGCGCAAGGGCGCCATTTCGGCGCGGCAGGGCGAGCTGGGCATCATCCCCGGCAGCATGGGCGCGCGCAGCTTCATTGTGCGCGGCAAGGGCAAGCCGGAATCGTTCTGTTCCTGCTCGCACGGGGCGGGGCGCAGCATGAGCCGCAGCGAGGCGAAGCGCCGCTTCAACCGCTTCGACCTGGCCGAGCAGACGGCCGGCATCGAGTGCCGCAAGGATGGCGGCGTGATCGACGAGATCCCCGCCGCCTATAAAAATATCGACGCCGTCATGGCGCATCAGAGCGACCTGGTGGAAGTGGTGCATACCTTGCGCCAGGTCGTCTGCATCAAGGGCTGAAAGGAGTGGCCATGAAGATCAAAGTGAAAATCCCGCCCAAGCCGCGCAACCCGCTGGTGGCGGCCGCCAAACTGCGCGGCGGCGCCGGCGCGCATCAGTCGGAAGCGTCGCCGCGCGCGGCGCGCCGGGCCGGCAAGCACCGGCTGCAGCAACTGCTGGCGGGACGCCTGAAGCCCGAGGAGTAGCGCGCTGGATTAACGCAACGGCAGTTCGACGATGAAGTTCGGGTTGAACTGGGGATTTTGCGGCGTGCCGCTGCGCGTCTTGTAGCCGCAGGGGTTGGCTACGACGCGGCACGGGCCGATGCGGTAATCGCGCGAGACGTGAATATGGCCATGCACCCACAGGTCCGCCTGCGCGGCCAGATCGTCCAGGCGCGAGGCATAGGCAGGCGAGCAGCCCTCGCTGCCGTAGGCGTCGTCGACCGAGCGCAGCGACGGCGCCATGTGGCTGATGACCACCGTGCGGCCGTCGAAGGGCTGCGCCAGTTCGCGCGCCAGCCAGGCTTTTTGCTGCGCGTGGAACATCGCCGTGTCGGCCGCGCGCAGCTTGCGAAAGCCCATGTTGGCCAGGCGGATGCGCTTGTAGTCGTTCATGACGGCTTCCGCGTCGCGCATGGCCGCTTGCCGCGTGTCGTCGCCCAGCAGGCGGAAATCCGTCCACAGGGTGGCGCCCAGGAAGCGCACCTTGCTGCCTGCCGGGTCGGTGAAGACGTGGGTATCGGCGTCGAGAAAATGCACGTTCGGCGTGGCGGTGCAGGCCGCGCGCAGCTCCTGGCGCACCTTGTCGAGGTGGTTGCCATAGCCTTCGTGGTTGCCATGCACGTACAGCACGGGCAGGCCCGCAAACGCGGTGGCGGCCCAGGCGACGGCGCGCGCGCCCGTGTCGATGTCGCCGGCCAGGATCACGGCGTCGGGACGGCTGAGCGCGAGGTTGCCCTGCGGCGCTTCGTCGCGCCATAGCTCATGGTGCAGGTCCGACAGAATCAATAAACGCATGCGGTATCCAGGCGATTCGGGAGTACGCCATCGTACCTGAAAACCGTCACTCCTCCTCCAGCGCGGCGAAGCTGTGCGCCAGGTAGTCGATCAGCGCGCGCACGGCCGGCAGCAGGCCGCGCCGCGACGGGAAGACGGCGTGGATGATTTCGCGCTGCGGCCGCCATTGTCCCATCAGCGGCAGCAGGCTGCCGTTGGCCACCTGTTCGGTGATCATCATGGTCGGCAGCTGCACCACGCCCACGCCGGCCACGGCCGCGTCGCGCAGGGTCAGCATGTCGCCCGTGACGAAGCGCGGCACGTGGCGCAGCTGGGCGCGCGCGCCATCGGGGCCATATAAATCCCACTGGTAGTGCTGCTGCGGCATGCCCAGGGCCAGGCTGGGCCAGTCCGCCAGGTCGGCCGGGGCTGTCGGCAGCGGCGCGTCGCCGAACAGCAGCGGGCTGCCCACCATGCACTGGCTGCGTTCGGCCAGCACGCGCAGCACCAGGTCGCTGTCGGGCAGCGGCGGCGGGCGCACGCGGATGGCCACGTCGATGCCCTCGGCCACCAGGTCGACGCGGCGGTTGCTCGCTTCGAGCAGCAGGGTCACTTGCGGATGGTCGCGCATGAAACCGGCCAGCATGGGGCCCACCAGCGCATGCAGCAGGGCGATGGGGCAGGACAGGCGCACCGTGCCGCGCGGCGCGGCCCGCGTCAGTTCGATCGCTTCCTGCGCCGCCTCCGCTTCCACCAGCATCGCCTTGCAATGCTCGTAAAACGTCTGCCCCACATCGGTGACGGAAAAATGCCGCGTCGTGCGCTGCAGCAGGCGCGCGCCCAGGCGCTCTTCGAGCAGCGCGATGCGCCGGCTCAATTTGGACTTCGGCATGCCCAGCGCGCGCCCGGCCGGGGCGAAGCCGCCATGGTCGACCACCTGCACAAAGTAATACAAGTCATTCAGGTCCTGCATGTCGCCTCCTTGATCGTTCTATTTTTGGAACGCTGATGGCCTATTTTACCGTCTACCGGCTTCATCGTTGCAAGCGTATTCTGTTTCCATCGTAATGCAAACCAACAGGAGATCGAGATGAACACAGTCACAGGTATCTACAGCGCACCGCGCCAGCACTGGGTCGGCGACGGTTTTCCCGTGCGCTCGATGTTTTCGTACAGCGGCCATGGCAAGCAACTGAGCCCCTTCCTGCTGCTCGACTATGCCGGCCCCGCCGAATTCGCGCCCGGCACGCGTCCGCCCGGCGTCGGCTCGCACCCGCACCGCGGTTTCGAGACGGTGACCATCGTCTACAAGGGCGAAGTGGCGCACCGCGATTCGACGGGCCAGGGCGGCGTGATCGGCCCCGGCGACGTGCAATGGATGACGGCCGGCGCCGGCATCCTGCATGAAGAGTTTCACTCGCCTGCCTTCACGCGGTCGGGCGGCACGCTGGAAATGGTGCAGCTGTGGGTGAACCTGCCGGCGAAAAACAAGATGACGGCGCCCGGCTACCAGGCCATCACCAGCGACACGATTCCCGCGGTGGCGCTGCCCGACGGCGCCGGTTCCGTGCGCGTGATCGCCGGCGACTTCGACGGCCGGCATGGCCCTGCCAGCACGTTCTCGCCGATGCAGGTGTGGGATGTGCGCCTGGCCCAGGGCAAGCTGACGGAGCTGCCGGTGCACGCCGGCTGGAGCACGGCGCTGATCGTTTTGCATGGCACGGTGCTGGTCAATGGCGAGAGCGTGGTGCGCGAAGCGCAGATGGCGCTGTTCGGGCGCGACGGCGACAGCATCACCGTCGAGGCGAACAGCGACGCCGTGGTGCTGCTGCTGAGCGGCGAGCCGATCGACGAGCCCATCGTCGGCCATGGCCCCTTCGTCATGAACAGCGAAGCGGAAATCGCGCAGGCGTTTGAGGATTTCAACAGCGGCCGCTTCGCCCGCATCGCGACATAGTTTGTGTCATTAATTTGTGCAGTACCCATGCCGCATCCCGCGGCATGGTTTTTCAGGAGACCACCATGAGCACCCCCGCCAACTTCCAAGGTTTGCCACCGATGATCGATCCCGACGACGCCGTCATGCTGCTGATCGACCACCAGAGCGGCTTGTTCCAGCTGGTGCGCGACATCGAGCAGCACGTGCTGCGCGGCCACGTCACGGCGCTGGCCAAGCTGTCGCGCCTGGCCAATATGCCGACCTTTACCACCGCTTCCGTGCCCGACGGCCCGAACGGCCCCTTGATCCCGGAGATCCACCATTTCAACCCGGACGCCGTCTACATCCCGCGCACGGGGCAGATCAACGCCTGGGACAACCCGGCCTGGGTCGAGGCCATCGAAAAGACGGGCCGCAAGACCCTGCTGATCGCCGGCACGCTCACCAGCGTATGCATGGCCTTCCCCACCATCAGCGCGCTGGCGGCCGGCTACAAGGTGTTTGCCATCATCGATGCCTCGGGCAACTGGTCGAAGATGGCCACCGACATCACCATGGCGCGCGTCACGCAGGCGGGCGCCGTGCCGATCGACACGTATGCCGTGCTGGCTGAAGTGATGAGTACCTGGAACCGCGCCGATGCGATGGATTTCGCCGCCATCATGACGGACCACATCGTGCCGCCGTACCGCGCGCTGATCGAGAGCTACGACAAGGCGCAGGGCGTGCAAAAGAATGGCCGCGAGACCAAGCTGGAAATCCTCGAGGCGGCCAGCAAGGGCTGATCGCCTTACGGCGCGTCGTAGCGGGCGCGTATCGCCGCCAGCACGCCGCGCTGCTCCAGGCGCGTGATGGCGGCGTTCAGGCGCGCCAGATCGGCCGTGCTGGTGCTGCGCGCATTGAGCATCAGGTGCACGGGCGCGCGCAGGGCGAGGAAGGGCAGGGCGGTCAAGGCGACGCCCTGCAGGCGCGCTTCGTGGCGCACGGCCAGCACGTCGCCCAGCAACAGGTCGGCGCGGCCCGCGTCGAGCATGAGGATGCCTTGCCGGAAGCTGCCGAAGGTATTCAGGCGGCCGTCTTTTTCCAGCGCCGGACGGGCCGCGGCGTACTGCGCGCCATACCAGCCCACCTTGGGCGCGAGCAGGGTGGCCTTGCCGCGCGCCAGCTGGCCGAAGCTGCCGACATGGCGCTGCGCGGCGGGCGTGCCGGCCTTGCCGAAGACGCCGACGGCTTCATCGCGGTACGAGATGGAGAAGCGGGCGTAGGACTGGCGTTCCGGCGTTTCGGACGCGGCCAGCATCAGGTCCAGTCCGCCTGTCTGGAACAGCAGCTGGCGCCGCGCCGTGGGCAGTTCCGGCAAGGTGACCAGGGTGCAGTGCGCTTCCTTGAAGATGGCCTGCAGCAATTCCAGGTCCAGACCCGTATAGCTGCCTTGGGCGTCGCGATACAGGTACGGCGGCCATTGCTCGAGCGCCATTGTCATGCGGCAGGCCTGGGCGGGCAGGGCCGATACGCCGAGCACTGCCGCAAACAGGAGATGGCGCATGCGCATACGGGTGCTTCCATAGAGTTTCAACTTGATATTCAATTTGCCAGAATGGCCAGGGAAGTCAAGCATGGCATCCACTTTTCCCTATACGGAGGACTTAAAGGGACCCGACACAAGGGCTCTGCGCAAGATGCATCGGCCGGTGACAGCATTTTCTCTTTTAAAATATCTATTTGATAATATTAAAAAACAGTGGTTTAATTGTTTAGTTGCTAATTTTGGCAACTGCCACTTTGAGGAATCTATGGCACATCAATTGTCCGCTCTGGCTGCCGTTCTGGCTTTTTCCCTCTCATCCAGTGCATTTGCTGGTACCACGATAGGAACGCAAGGTTTTACGATTAAGGATACTTGGGGCGAGGGCCTCAGGTTGATCTCCGATAGCAACAATGTCGCCAAGTTCGACCTGACAAATATCGCCGGACTCAACTATTCGTTAACGGATACGAATCCTTGGTCGGCTGGCAATGGGACACTCGATTTTTTCGATGTCAGCGCGCGCGATGGCTATCGCGTGATCAGCGTTGAGTATAGCGGCGTGATCAGCGGCGAATTGATACCGGCACCTGATTACCCCGACAGTTGGCCTTATTCGTATTGGGGGGGCACCGCGACAAACAATTCGCAGGCATATTTTGGTACCTACGCCGAAGACACCGACCTGGCCAATAATTCGCAAAAAGTATTAACTTTCACAGATCTTAATGGCACTGTGCCGTTTTCCCTGAAAAATAGTACGCAGCAGCTGCCGCAAACGTTTAAGATTTGGCTTGAGGTCTATGCTTGGGTTTCGGGGACGCCAGGTGGCGGACAATGGTTTCCGGGAGAGGGAGATGACGGCTACTATTCCTGGATGACACCATCGACTGCCAAGCTGGGCATTCTCAATCCCGTTCTGACGCTCACCTATGCCCCGCTCTCGGCCGTACCGGAACCGTCCACGTACGCGATGTTGCTGGCCGGCCTGGCTTTATGTGGCATCGTGCGTCGTCGTCGGGCAGGCTGATACTGCATCGCGTGATGCGGGGGAGCAAATCGGCTATAGTGGCGCGGTGCCACCACTGCCCCGCAAAGGAAATCCGCTTGACTCCCCCGCTCGAGATCGCCGCCAATGTTTTGATGACTGCCTCCATCATCCTGGCTGGACGCAATAATATCCATTCCTGGTGGATCGGCATGGTCGGCTGCGTGCTGTTCGCCGTACTGTTTTTCCAGGTCAACCTGTACGCCGACGTGATGCTGCAGCTGTTTTTCATCGTCACCTGCGTCATCGGCTGGCTGCAATGGCGGCGCGGCGCCGGCGGCAAGCCCTTGCCGATCACGCGCACGGGCCGGCGCATTCTGGCCTGGGTGGTGCCGGCCGGTATCGCCTCCGTGGCGATCTACGGCATGCTGCTGCACCGCTTCACGAATGCCTACGCGCCCTTCATCGATTCGGCCGTGCTGGTGTTCAGCATCATCGCGCAATTTTTGCTGATGAGCCGGCGCATCGAAACCTGGGCCTTCTGGCTGCTGGTCAACACTGTGGCCGTGCCGCTCTACTACAGCCGCGGTCTGCACCTGACGGCCGTTCTGTATGCGGCCTACTGGGTCAATGCCGTCATTTCCTGGTACTGGTGGAGCGTGCAGGCGCGCCGCGCGGCGGCCGCGCCGCAGGCGATGGCCGACGCCTGATATTGCCAAATACCAAGTCCTTAGATTCAAATCGTATATACAATCAATTTTTAATTCGTTCACGCCATAAAGACGCCGGGATATAGTGGCCTTTCCCCGCTTACCGGTGTCTTTTATGTTGCGCATTAGTCCTTCTCCCTGTTTTTATGCCGTCCGGCACCAGCTGACCATGCAATGCATGGCGCAGTGGATGCCGGTGCGTGCCCGGCCACGCATCCCCTAAGTCATTCCCATCCGTTTCGTTGTCGTTTGCCCGCTGGCCTACCCGGTCCGCGTGCCCCTGCTCGGCCTTTTTATCGGAAAAAGGCTGCAATCCCAATAAGAGGAAACCATGTTCAAACCACTCGCCATCAGTCTTGCCATCGCCGCCGCCTTTCCCGCCGTCTCCACCATCGCCCATGCCGAGGACGACATGTTGCGCGTCAACGTGACCGGATCGAATATCCGCGTCAGCGAAAAAGAGGGTGCCAGCGCCGTGCAGGTCATCACGGCCAAGGAATTGAAAGCCAGCGGCAAGACCAGCGTGTCGGATGTGCTGCGGGCCATCTCCGCCAACAGCGGCAACAGCTACAACGAACAATACACGGGCAGTTTCTCGGCCGGCACCTCGGGCCTGTCGTTGCGCGGCATCGGCCAGAAAAATACCTTGATCCTGGTCAATGGCAAGCGCGTGGCCAGTTATGCGACGGCGCAAAACCTGCAGGAAACCTTTGTCGACCTGAACAGCCTGCCGATGGCGGCCGTGCAGCGCATCGAGGTGCTCAAGGATGGCGCCTCGTCCGTCTACGGTTCCGATGCCGTGGCCGGCGTGGTCAATATTATCCTGTACAAGGAGTTCACGGGCACGGACATCACGGCGCAGTGGGGCGGCTCGACCGAAGGCACGGGCCAGCATGAAAAGAGCGCGGCGCTGCAGACGGGTTTCGGCAAGCTCGAGGAAGATGGCTACAGCCTGGTCTTCTCGGTCGATGCGCAGCAGCGCGACAAGCTGCAGCAAAGCGATGTGGCGTGGATGCGTGATGCGGACTTCCGCAACCAGCAGCGGGGCAGCCTGGGCTGGGCCATCACCAACTATGCGGGCACGGACCCGACGAAGACCCTGGGCGGCGTGCGCGGACCATTGCAGCTGGTTAATTATGGCGACATCACACCCGGCAAGACGGGACAAGTGCTGGCGTATAACCCGTCGCCATATAAAACCCTGATTCCCGGCATCCAGCGCGTGCACACGGCCGCGCGCGGCACCCTGAAGCTGAATGCGGATACGGAAGCGTATGTCGACCTGCTGCACAGTTACTCGCGCGCCGACCAGACCTTCAGCGCGCCATTGACGGTGAACAACGCCACGCGCGTGTGGAACAACGCTACCCAGGCGCTCGACACGATTCCCGTCGTGCTGCCCGTGGGCCATCCGAACAATCCGGGCGCCACGCCCCTGCCGTTCACGGCCACCCTGTTCGACCTGGGGCCGCGCCTGAAACAGGACAAGGTCACGTTCTACCGCGCGCTGGCGGGCGTCAAGGGCACTTTGGCGGGCTGGGACTGGGATGCGGCCGTAGGCCACTCCAGCAGCAAGCTGGAGGAAACCGTGCAGAACTTCGTCAACCGCTACGCATTCCAGCAGGTGCTGGCCGACGGCAGCTATAACTTCTTTGATCAGGCACAAAACAGCGAAACGGTGCGCAACCGCCTGCGTCTGTCGACCCTGCGCCCGGCCGAGTCGACCCTCGACACCGTCGATTTCTCGGCCGCGAAAGACCTGTGGCAGTTGCCGGCCGGTCCGCTGGGCTTTGCCGCCGGCGCGCAGTGGCGCCGCGAAAAGATGGATTCGCAAACCTCGACGGCGGTATTGTCCGGCACCGAGCTGCGCCCGGCGATCAACATCATCAACGGCTCGCGCAGCGTGTCGGCCCTGTTTGCCGAATTGAACGTCCCGGTGGTGAAAGACCTGTCCGTCAATCTGGCGGGCCGCGCCGACCATTACAGCGATTTCGGCAATGCGTTTTCGCCGAAGGCCAGCGCGCGCTACCAGGCGGCGCCGTGGCTGCTGGTGCGCGGCACCGTGTCGCGCGGCTTCCGCGCGCCGTCGCTGCCGGAAATTACGCAAAGCACGGCCGTCAGCTATGTCAGCGTGCTCGATCCGAAGGACCCCGTCACGCCCACGCAGACGCGCGGCGTGACGGCCATTACCATCGCCAATACGGCGCTGCGTCCGGAGCGGTCGAATAACCTGAACCTGGGCGTGGTGGTCTCGCCCACCAGCAGTTCGAGCATCGGCCTCGATTACTACCGCATCAGGCAGGATGGCGTGATCGGCACGGAAAGCGCCACCACCACGCTCGCCAACGAAGCAGCGGCGCCGCAGAAGATTACGCGCGACGCCGATGGCCGCATCACGACCCTGTACCGCCAGTACCGCAACCAGGGCCAGCGCGAAGTGTCCGGCATCGACCTGGACCTGCGCCAGCGCTTCGTCGACAAGGACTGGGGCAAGCTGACCCTGGCCGGCCAGCTGAGCCGCGTGCTGCGCTTTGCCGAACCGCTGTCGGACGGCGCGCCGCTCACCGATGGCGCCGGCACCAATTATTTCGGCTCCATCCCGAAATGGCGCGGCGTCACCTCGGCCACCTGGGAGCAGGGCAAATGGTCGTCCACGCTGACCTGGAATTACGTGGGCAGCTATGCGCAAAATACGCATCTCGATGAATCGGTGGCCGCCTTCAGCACGTTCGACGTGACCACCAGCTGGCAAGTCACGCCGGCGGCGAACGTCACCTTCATCGTGCAAAACCTGGCCAACAAGCGCGCGCCGTGGGATTACTCGGCCTCGGGCTTCGACTATACGCAAGCCGATCCGCGCGGGCGCTTCGCGTCGCTCAAGCTGAACTATAAGTTCTAGGGTGCGGGGGGCATGCGTGCCCCTCAGTGCCCGTTCGACACCTGCCGCTGCCCCGCCTGTTCATGCAGGCGCTGGCGGTAGGCGCTGGGTGTGACGCCCATGCGTTCGCGGAAGGCCGTGGCGAAGTTGCCCGCGTTGTGAAAGCCGATCAGGAGGGCGACATCCTGCACGTCGATTTCCGTCTGCTGCAGCAGTTCCACGCCGCGCGCGATGCGCGCTTCGCGGATGAAGGCGAAGACTGTCATGCCCGTCTGCTCGCGGAACATCAGGGTCAGCTTTTCGCGGTAGGTGCCCACGCTGCGGGCGATTTCGGACAGGTTGGGCAGGCTGCCCAGGTTGTCGAGGATGAGTTGTTTGACGGCATTGACGAACACGAGGTCCGGATGTTGCTGCCGGTCGCCGACCGGGGTCGCCGCGGGTAATGTGCTGTTGCTTTTACGCATCAATCCCAGGTGGATATGGATACGCGCGGCCAGTTCTTCCGGCAGGAACGGCTTTGCAATGTAATCGACGCCGCCCACCTGCAAGCCCATGACGCGCTCCTTGGCGGCGTCGGCACCGCTGAGAAAGATCACGGGAATCTGTTCCGTGTCGGGATTGGCCTTGAGCAAACGGCACGCCGTGTAGCCATCCATCTCGGGCATGCGCACGTCGAGCAGGATCAGGTCGGGATGCGTGGCCAATGCCAGCTGGTAGCCCTGGTAGCCATTGAAGGCAATGCTGAAGCGGTAGGGCTGCTCGCTGAGCAGCTCCATCAGCATGCGCTGCTCGAACGCGGAATCGTCCACGATCAAGATGTTTTTTCTGATGGTTTCGCTGGTCAATGGCATGGAATGGATGACTTAACCAAATAGCAAGTTGTGGCTTATTATGCCTCGCTTTTTCTTTTTTTTCTGCTTTTCTCGTATTTCAAAAGATGTTTCTCCGCGAGAAGAAGCGCGGATTTCCTATATCGCCAATAATTCACTCATGCATTGATTTTAAGCAATGTCGATTGCCAAAAAATCTGTTTTGCCAATGCTGCAAACAATGCCGGAGTCCCTCGCTTTCTGATTCTCGGCGCAAGTATGTTGTCGTCCTGGTTTGCGTGCCCCAGAAAACGCCGGCAATACCGTGACTATCCTCGAGCCCTTCATGCCGATGGGCGCATTAATGATGTTCCGTCATCAGGAGGTATCATGTTGCGAGTTATTTCACCCCGCTTCACCGCTGCCGCCAGTGTCGTCCTTGCCGTGACGGCCCTCCTGCCTGGCTACGCCGATGCCGCCGTGTATCTGAACGGCAGCAATACCACGACCTTTGACGTGACCCTGAAAATCATCGCCAACTGCACCATTGCGGCTGCCAATCTCGACTTTGGCCAAAGTCAGGGCGTACTGGCTACTGCCGTGAACGTCAATACGACCGTGAATGTCACCTGCACCAATACCACGCCGTACAACGTGGGCTTGACGGCGGGTACGGGCACGGGCTCAAGCGGCACCACGCGCTATCTGAGCGGCACGGGCGGCAACCTGGGGACGGTGCAATTCAACCTGTTCCAGACGGCCGGCAGCACCTTGTGGGGCGATACGCAGGGCACGAATACCGTCGGCGGCACCGGCAACGGCGCGTCGCAGCCGCTCACGGTGTACGGCAACATTCCGCCGCAGGCGACGCCGGCGCCTGATACCTACAAGTCGACCATCACGGCCACCGTGTACTTTTAAGCCAGGCGCTGCGTGAACGCCGGTTCGATGTCGCTGCTGAAAAGCGTACTGGCGCTGCTGGCCTGCTGCTGCGCCGGCGCGAACGGCGCCAATTTGCAGATTTCGCCGGTGACGCTCAATTTGCGCGCCGCTCAGAATGCCGCGGGTATCAACTTGCAAAATCTCGGCGACCAAGCCATCTACGGGCAGGTGCGGGTGTTCGCCTGGGACCAGCGCGATGGCGAAGAAGTGCTGGCGCCGACGCAGGAGCTGGTGGCCAGTCCGCCGATCGTCGAAATCGCCGCCAACAGCCGGCAGACCATCCGCCTCGTGCGTGCCCAGGCTGGCCCTGTCGCGCAGGAAAAGACGTATCGCGTGCTCATCGATGAAATCAGCCGCGAGGATGATGCGGGTCGCAGCGGCGTCGATATCCGGCTGCGCTATTCTGTGCCCGTTTTCGTGCTGCCGGCCGCTGCGCCGGGCAAGGAAGTGCTCGACTGGCAAGTCTTCCGCGAGCGGGGTGAGTGGATGTTGCGTATCAAGAACAGCGGCAATGTCCATGCGCAGATCGGGGCGATGACGTTGACGAACCAGGCGGGCAAGGAGTTTGCCGTCAGCAAGGGGCTGTTTGGTTATGTCCTGGCCGAACGCATGCGCGTATGGCGCCTGCCCGTCGCCAGGGAGGCCGAACTGGATGGGCCGTTGAGTATTGCGGTCAATGTGAATGCGAAGGCGCTCATTGCCAAGAATTCGACACCCTGAACATGGCCGCCATGGCGGGCGCGACCGGCGTGAAGCATGAAACGCGCGCTGGCAGCGTTGCTGTTGCTGGTCATGGCGCCGCTGGCCAGGGCCGATGGCGCGGCGGCCGTGACGGGCGCCGATCCGGGGCCGGCCAGCTTGCCCACCGATCCGGCGGCGCCGAATGAACTGTATCTGGAGGTAAGTGTGAATGCTGTTTCAACCGGGCTGATCTTGCGTTTTACCCAGGTGGGCAAAACCTTGCGCAGCAGTGTGGCGAACTTGCAGCAGCTGGGGCTGGACCCGGCGCGCCTGGTCGCGCCCGGTCAGACCGAGGTGGCGCTCGATGCGGTTCCGGGACTCAGCTATGAATATGATGCGGCGCGCCAGAGCGTGTCGCTGCAGGTGACGGACGACTTGCGCGCGCCGTACCGCATCGATGCGCGCCTGGCGGCGCAGACGCCGCCGTCGCGCGTCACGCCCGGCGCCGTGCTCAATTACGAAGCCTATGCGGAACTGGGCCGGACACGGCGCGCCGCCATCTTCAACGACTTGCGCTATTTCAATGACAGCGGCGTGTTCAGCCATACCGGCACCGTGAACGGGGGGGGAGACCAGCGCAAGTACATGCGCTTTGACACCTTCTGGAGCCATGCCGACCCGGAAACCCTGCAAACGTGGCAAGTGGGCGACCTGATCTCCTCATCGCTCAGCTGGAGCCGCGCCGTGCGCGTGGGCGGGGTGCAGTGGCGCAAGAACTTCCAGCTGCGCCCGGACCTGCTGACCTTTCCCGTCGCCTCCGTCGATGGCACGGCGCTCGTGCCTTCGTCGCTGAGCCTGTACGTCAATGGCGTGCAGCAATATGCGGCCAGCGTGCCCAGCGGTCCGTTTGTGCTGAACCAGGTGGCCGGCATCAATGGCGCGGGACAAGCCACCCTCATCACGCGCGATGCACTGGGGCGCAGCGTGACGACCGTACTGCCCCTGTATGTCGATACGCGTATGCTGGCCAGCGGCTTGAGCGATTATTCGGTCGAGGCGGGCGCCGTGCGGCGCGACTATGGCCGCCGCCTGTTCGGCTACGAGCGGCAACTGCTTGCCAGCGCTTCCGGCCGCCATGGCGTCAGCGACAGCTTCACCATCGAAGGCCATGCGGAACTGGCTGCCGGCCTGTACCAGGCGGGGGCGGGCGCGCTGGTGCGGCTGGGCCAGGCGGGCGTGCTCAGCGGCTCGCTGTCGGCCAGCGCCGGCCGCAGCCGTGGTGCGCAGCTGGGCGCCGGGTACCAATATGTGGGGCCAAGCTTCAGCGTCGATGCGTACAGCGTGCACGCCAGCGCCGGGTTTGGCGACCTCGCTTCGCGTGATGGCAGCCCCGTGGTGCGCGCGGCGGACCGCGTCACCGTGAGCCTGCCTTTGCCGGCGGGAAGCAGTATCAGCAGCAGTTATATCGGCTACCGCACGCCCGGCGCACCGTCATCGAAGCTGGCCACCTTGGGCTATTCGGCGACCCTGTTTCACGGCCTGTTCCTGAACGCCAGCCTGTTCCAGGATTTGCGGCAACGCGAGAAGCGGGGCTTTTATGTCGGCTTGAGCATGGCCTTCGACAACAATCTGGCCATCAGCACGAGCGGCAGCCGGCAAAACGGCGAGAGCGGCCGCAGCGTCAGCGCGCAGCGCGCGGCGGACTTTGGCGGCGGTGCCGGCTGGAACTTGCAGGCTGGCACGGTGGGCCGCAATGCCTATCGGCAAGCGCAAGTGGAATACCTGGGCAATAACGGCCGCGTGGATGTGCGCACGCAAAGCGGCGGCATGGGCAATGCCTCCTCGCTGGGCGCGGCCGGCGCGCTGGTGCTGATGGATGGGCATGTCGAGGCGGCGCGCCAGGTGGGCCGCGGTTTTGCGCTGGTGTCCACTGGCGGTGTGGGCAATATTCCCGTGCTGCATGAAAACCGCCAGATCGGCGTGACCGACAGGGGCGGCTATCTGCTGGTACCGAATTTGAATCCTTATGGCAATAACCAGATCAGCATCGCCACGGATGAGCTCGACGTTGACGCGCGCGTGCCCGTGACCAATATGAATGTCGTGCCGCAACAGCTGGCGGGCGTGCTGGCCGCCTTTCCCGTCGAACGCTACAGCGCCGCCACCGTCATCGTGCAAGGCGCCGACGGCAAGCCGCTGGCCACGGGCTTGCCCGTGCTGCATGTGCAAAGCGGCAAGCAGACGGTCATGGGATTTGACGGCATGGTGTTCGTCGACGATCTGCTCGAGCAGAATCAGCTGCAAGTCGGCGAGGGCGACAGCGCGTGCACGGTAGGTTTTGCCTATGTGCGTCCTGCCGCGGGCGGCTTGCCCGTGATCGGACCGCTGCGCTGCGCTGCCGCCGGCGCCGGGGGAGGCCGCTGATGCGCCGCCTGTTGCCATGTCTGACCCTGCTGCTGGGATGCGCCTGGGGCGGCGCGGCGCAGGCGGCCGATACCTGCACGGTGAGCATGACGAATATCGATTTCGGCGCCGTCAGCCCGATTTCCGGCAGCGATTACGTGGCGCAGGCAACGGGCACCTTCAGCTGCCTGTTTTCGTCGCTGAACCTGGGGCAGTTGCTCACGCCCAACGCACAAGTGTGCATCTCGCTGGGGCTGGGCACGAATTCCACCTCGGCCCTGCCGCGCAAGCTGGGCAATGGCAGCAACCGCATGGAGTACAACGTGTACGTGGACAATTCGTATGCCACGGCGAAGATCTGGGGCGGCGCCGGCGTGGCGGGCGCGCCGTCGACCTTCGGCATCATTTTGTCGGCCGGCTTGCTGGCCCCGCCCGGCACGTATTCCACCACCTTTACCGTGTATGCCAGGATACCCGCTGGCACGGCCCTGGCCGCCGTGCCCACGGCCGCCAATGCCAATACGGTGTACACGTCGAGCTTTGCCGGCCAGGGCACCTACACCTACACCACGTATGGCCTCGTCAACCTGTTTGGCTGCACGGCCAGCAGCGGCAGCTTCGGTTTCGCGGTCAATGCCACGGCCGTCAACGACTGCACCATCGCGGCCAGTCCGATGGCATTCGCGAACGCTTCCATCCTGACGGGCAACTTGCGCAGCACCAGTACCTTGTCCGTGCGCTGCGTGAACAACAATGCCTACCAGATTGCCCTGAACGGCGGCAGCGTGGCGGCCAACGTGGCGAACCGGCAAATGAAAAACATTGTAACGACGGACAAGGTCAGCTACCTGCTGTCGTCGACGCTCGATGGCCCGCTCTGGGGCGATGGCACGTCAGGCACCAGCATGGTGACAGGCACGGGCACGGGCGCCAGCGTGCCGCTGACGATTTACGGCCGCGTGCCGGCGCAGGTGTCGCCGCGCCCCGGCGACTACAAGGACACGGTGACGGCAACGATCTATTTTTAGAACGTAACGGTGATGAGACCGGTGTCCGATGGCGTCGCCTGCTGTTGCAGCAGATAGGGCGTGTTGTGCTGGCAGCGCACCTGGGTGCTACCGCGCTGCGAGACGACGGTGCACGCTTCGTGGACGACGAAGGTGGCCTGGAACGATGCGGAGGAAACGGTGGCGGCGGCGGTGGTCTGGCAGAGGGAGAGGGCGAGCAACATTGGCAGGGAGGCAAATTTCAAAGAAGTCATCGTAAGCGTATCAGGTGAAAAACGGACGGGAAACAACATTCTCTGACGCCGTTTCGCACACCGGGACGGGAGAAGCTGGACTAGGCATGATTGTACTGGAGCAAGAAAAGTGTGAGTTTTCGCGTATTTTCAAGCCCTCCACGGGGCGGGAGACGGCTTGCAAAGCGATAGTAACTAAGTTTCCGTGTGGCAACCGTAGGATTTTTTTTAATTGTTGTGTTGGATCAACGTGAGGAGACGGTCATGAAACATACCAACTTTAATAATTTGCCTTGCCCGATTGCGCGCAGCCTGGGCAAGGTCGGCGAATGGTGGAGCATCCTCATCCTGCGCGAAGCGTTTTATGGCAAGACGCGCTTCGACGAATTTGAAAAAAGCCTCAAGATCGCGCCCACCATCCTGACGCGCCGCCTGGCCGACCTGGTGGAAGGGGGCTTGATGACGCGTCGCCTGTATTGCGCCAAGCCGCCCCGCTACGACTATGTGCTGACCAAGTCCGGGCGCGCCTTCAAGCCCGTCCTGCTGGCGTTTATCGCCTGGGGCAATGAAAACTTCGCGCCCGAAGGCGCCAGCCTCGTCATTGCCAGCCGCGACACGGGCCTGGCCGCCGATCCGGTGCTGGTCGACGCCACGACTGGCTTGCCCATCAATGATGAGTATTACGCGTTCGCGCCAGGGCCTGCCGCCAGCGACAGCATGCGCAGCATCATCCTCGATGCGGAAAAAAGCAGCGGCATCGCGCCCAAGCCGAAGGCGCCAGCCGCCAATCGCGGCTGGGTGGCGGAAGGGCATCTGGTCTGAGGCCGGGTGGCGGGCGCGCGCCAAGTTTGTCGCAAAGCAAGACGGACTGCACGGCATGGCGTTACTGTCGCACCATGCAACTCAAGTGCGGCGCAGACCCGGCTGTGCGGGCATGGCGCCATCCGTGATCCGATGTCCGTTGAAGGAGTACTGCGATGACCACATTGCCGCAACACCTACGCCGCGCCGCCAGCGTGCTGGCGCTGGCCGCCCTGCTGGGCGCCTGTTCCCATGGCCCGCATCACCCGGGCGGCCATGACGTCACCCTGACGGGCGCGCAGGAAGTGCCGGCCAATACCAGCATGGCCACCGGCAGCAGCAATATCCGCGTCGCGCACGACCGCAGCGTCAGCGGGGGCGTGCGCTACTCGGGCATGGTGGCCACCGTCGCGCATATCCATGAAGCGCCGGCGGGCGTCAACGGCCCCGTCATCGTGCCGCTGGTGAAAACCGCCGAAGGCATGTTTGCCGTGCCGCCGAACACCATGCTGACGCCGCCCCAGTATGCGAGCTACCAGGCCGGCAACCTGTATGTGAACGTGCACAGCGCGGCTTACCCGGCCGGCGAAATCCGCGCCCAGCTCAAGCCATAGCCTGCCCCCGGCGTTTTCTCCGAAACCTCCTTGGGCCGCGCGAGCGGCCTTTTTTTGCGCCAGCCGGCCGGCCAGTGCGGCGCGCTACAATGGCGTTTCATGCTGACCATCCTTGCCATCACCTTTCCCTTCTTCGCCCTGGTGCTGTGCGGCTACCTGGCCGTGCGGCGCACGCTGCTGCCGCTGGCCGCCATCGGCGGCTTGAACAGTTTTGTCCTGTACTTCGCGCTGCCGTGCATGCTGTACCGCTTCGGCGCCGCCACGCCCGTCGCGCAACTGCTCGACGCCAGCGTGTTCGGCGTCTATCTGCTGTGCGCCCTGATCATGGTGGGCGTCACCACGGCCATGACTCTGAGCCACCGCATCGACTGGAACAATGCCGCCTTCGGCGCGCTGGTGGCGGCCTTCCCGAACACGGGCTTCATGGGCGTGCCCCTGCTATTGACCTTGCTCGGACCCCGTTCCTCGGGCCCCGTCATCGTCACCATCGTCGTCGACATGCTCATTACCAGCTCGCTGTGCATCGCCCTGTCGCGCATCGGCAGCGGCGGCGCGCACGGCAGCCGCGCCGCCGTCGTCAACGCCTTGAAGGGCATGGCGGGCAACCCGATGCCGTGGGCGATCGTGCTCGGTGCCCTGTCGTCGTGGCTGGAACTGGCCTTGCCCGAGCCTTTGACGCAGACGGTGGGCCTGCTGGCCGATGCCGCCTCTCCCGTTGCCCTGTTTACCATCGGCGCCGTGCTGGCCCGTTCGCAGATGAGCACGAGCGACCCGGCGCCGCTGGGAGAATATGTGCCCGTGGCGCTGAAAAAACTGCTGCTGCATCCTCTGCTGGTGTGGGGCATCGGCCACGCGGCCATCGCGCTCGGCGCGCCGCTCGATCCGTTCGCGCTGACCTGCATGGTGCTGGTGGCCTGCCTGCCCAGCGCCAGCAACGTCGCGTTGCTGTCGGAACGCTTCGGCGCGAACACGGCGCGCATCGCCCGCATCATTTTAGTGTCGACGGCGCTGTCGTTTTTGACGTTTTCGGCGGCCGTCAGCTGGCTGGCGTGAGGGACAGTCAACGTCACGGGGCGCGCCCCGCGCCTTGCGCATCATCGGGAGCACAGCGACGACGCGCATCGCCCGCATCATTTTAGTGTCGACGGCGCTGTCGTTCCTGACGTTTTCGGCGGCCGTCAGCTGGCTGGCGTGACGTTGGCGGCGATCAGCGCGCCCAGCGCCTGCGCCGGGCCGGGGTGATGATCGAGCGCCAGGCCGTGCGCCATGCTGGCCTGGTCCTGCATGCTGCGGTTCTGGCCCAGCTTCCATTTTCCTTCCAGGCGCGTGAGGGGAATCTCGATGCCGACGATGGCTTTCAATAGCTTGGCGATATAGCCGGCCGGCGCGTCGCCCACCTTCCACGGCGCGGCTTGATCCGCCTCATGGCGCGCCGTCAGCCGCTCCACCAATCCCAGCAGCCAGGCCGCATCGTCGATGGCGCGCAGGGGGCCGTGCGCATGCACCACCGCATAGTTAAAGGTGGGGACTTCCTTGCCGCTGCGCTGCTTTTCCGCATACCAGGCGGGCGTGATGTAGGCGTGCGGCCCCTGGAAGATCACCAGTGCGTCGTCGCTCCCGCCGGCGGCGCGCCACAGCGGGTTGGCGCGCGCCACGTGGGCGCGCAGGATGCCGAATGGCGCATCAAGCGTGGGCGCGGCGATCTCGAACGGCAGATGGTCGGCGCACAGGCCATCGGCGCCGTGGCGCACGAGCGCGCCCAGCGGGTGACTGTCGATCAGGCCATGCAGCACGTCGAGGCGCTCTTCGCGGAAGGTGGAGGGCGTGTACATCTAGGCGGCTCCTTGCACGACGACGTCGGCTGTCAGCGAATTGGCGATGTAGCAGCGCTCGTGCGCATCGTGGTGCAGGGCGGCCAAGGCATCTGGCGAGGGCGGCGTTCCCGCGAAGGCGATGCGCGGACGCAGCACGATGCGCGTCATGGCCAGGCGGCCTTGTGCATTCTTGCCCAGTTCGCCGACGGCATCGTCGCGGTAATCGTCGATGACGTAGCCGCGCTGGGCCGCCAGCGACAGGAAGAACAGCATGTGGCAGCTCGACGTGGCGGCCACCAGCGCCTCTTCCGGGTCAATGTTTTCCGCCACCGACATCGGCAGCGGCACGGACAGGGGCGACGACGAGGCGGGTACCGTCAGGCCGCCGTCGAACTGCCATTCATGGCTGCGGCTGTAGCGCTGGCCGGCGAAATCCTGGCCGTCGCGCTGCCAGGCCACGGTGGCAAAAAACTGATGCATGGGTACTCCGCAAAAGTAGAGGGATACGCCATCTTAGCGCCAGTCTTGGCTATTTAAAACAGCCAATAAGTGCTATCTTGAAGATACCAATTCGAGAGCCACACTATGCCAGCTTCCCACCTGAACCAGCTTATCGCCGCCTTGCCGCTGCAGCGCGGCGCCGTCGAACCGCTGTTCCGCCAGCTGTACGCGGCCATCAAGGCGGCCGTCCTCGACGGGCGCATGAGCCCCGGCATGCAGCTGCCGCCCACGCGCGATTTTTGCCGCCTGCTGGCTGTGTCGCGCCAGACGGTGCTCAATGCGTATGCGCTGCTGACGGCCGAAGGCTACCTCGATGGCGCCGTCGGGCGCGGCACCTTTGTCAGCCGCGAGGTGCCGCTGCCTGTGCCGCCGGCAGCTGCGCCCGGCCTGCTGCGGCCCCTGTCGGCGCGCGGGCAGGGCGTGGTGACGGCCATGCGCCAGGTGGCGTTCCACCGGGGGCCGCTGCGCGCCTTCCGCGTCGGCATGCCGCGCATCGACCATTTTCCATTTGACGTGTGGAACCGCCTGGAAGCGCGGCGCTGGCGCCGTCCCGACCACCAGTTCGGCTACGGCGATCCGGCCGGCTACCTGCCGCTGCGCGAACTGCTGTGCGTGTACCTGAAGGCGTCGCGCGGCGTCCAGTGCACGCCGCAGCAAATCGTCATCACGTCCGGCTCGCAGCAGGCGCTGTTCCTGCTGTCGACCATCCTGCTGGCGCCCGGCGACGCCGCCTGGATGGAGTCGCCCGGCTACCGGGGTGCCAGCGGCCCGCTGCGCGCTGCCGGCGCGCGCGTGTTTCCCGTCCCCGTCGATGCGCAGGGGCTGGATGTGGCCTACGGCGTGGCGCACTGTCCGCAGGCGAAGCTGGCCTACGTGACGCCGTCGCACCAGATGCCGCTGGGCGTGAGCATGAGTTTGCCCCGCCGCCTGGCCTTGCTGGCCTGGGCCGCGCACAATAAAGCCTGGCTGGTGGAAGACGATTACGACAGCGAATACCGCTACACGGGCGCGCCGCTGGCGTCGCTGCAAAGCCTGGACCGGGCCGGCTGCGTGGTGTACGTGGGGACCCTGTCGAAGGTGCTGTTTCCCGGCCTGCGCCTCGGTTACATGGTGGCGCCGCCCGCGCTGGCCGAGGCGCTGGTGCAGGCCAAGGCCGTGATGGACCGGCACACGGCCATCGTGCCGCAGATGGCGCTGGCCGACTTCATCGCCGAAGGCCACTTTGGCCGGCATATCCGCCGCACGCGCGACAGCAATGCCGAACGGCGCGACCTGCTGGTGCGCGGCCTGGCGCACGAACTGGGCGACCAGCTCGCGTGCGGCCCGGCCGACAGCGGCCTGGAACTGTGCGCGTATTTTCGCGGCGATCACGATGAGGAAGCGGTGTCGCGGGCGGGCCTGGCGCGGGGCATCGAACTGCGCCCGCTGGGACACTATGCCGACCCGGCGGCGGGGCCCGAATGCGCCACGCCGCCCGGGCTGCTGCTGGGCTTTGCGGCCATTCCCCCGGCCGAGATGGCGCACGGCTTGCAGGAGCTGGGGCGCATCCTGCGCGGCCGATAAACTATACTGGCGGTTGCCCGCACATGAAGAACCCGACCATGACCACCATCCGCTGCTCCTGGGCCAATCCGGCCAATCCCCGCTACCTTGCGTATCACGACACGGAATGGGGCGTGCCTTGCCACGACGAGCGCCGGCTGTTCGAGATGCTGAACCTGGAAGGCGCGCAGGCTGGCCTGAGCTGGGAAACCATTCTCAACAAGCGCGACACCTACCGCGCCGCTTTTGACGACTGGGATGCGGAAAAGATCGCCGCATATGGCCCGGACAAGGTGGCGCAGCTGCTGGCGGACCCTGGCATCGTGCGCAACCGCCTGAAGGTGGCGGCCGCCATCACGAATGCCCAAGCCTATTTGCGCCTGCGCGCGGAAGGGCAGACCCTGGACAGCTTTTTGTGGGCGTATGTCGACGGCCAGCCCATCGTCAACAACTGGCAGCCGGGCGAGTTTCCCGCCAAGACGGCCCTGTCCGACAAACTGTCGAAAGACTTGCTCAAGCGTGGCTTCAAGTTCGTCGGCTCGACCATCATCTACGCCTACATGCAGGGCATCGGCATGGTCAACGACCACGCGCCCGTCTGCTTTTGCCGCGCGGGGCGCTGATGCGCCGCGCCCTGGTCCTGCTCGACACGGATTTTGACGCTGCCCGCCTGCGCGCCGCCTGCGCCGCGCATGGCGGTCGCCGCCTGCATTACATCGCGCTGGCGCCGCGTCCTGTCGATGCGCATCACTTGCCCGACGATTGGCGCGCACAGTGGCCGCCCTGCGTGCCGGGTCTGCACCGCATGGTGTCGCACGATGGTCTCGTCACACTCGATGTGCTGATCGGCGAGCCCGATGCCTGTCTGGCGCAATTGTCGGCGCGTGTCGATGAAGTGCATCTGGCCTGGGTGCCGGCGGCCACCCCGGTGCTGGCGCGCCTGATGGCCGATGGCGCGCACTTGCAAGCCGTGCACCTGGACGAGGCGCAGCGCACGGCGCTGCAAAAGCATGGCTTTGTTTTTGACGAGAGCCGTTTGCGCGCCGTGTTTTATGCGCGGCGCGACGAGTACGCGGCCGTTGCCGCGCCCGAGCGGTGCGCCGTCGTCATCGGCGCGGGCGTGGCCGGCGCGGCCGCCTGCGAACGGCTGGCCGCGCGCGGCTGGAAGGTGACCTTGATCGAACGCCACGCGCAGCCTGCGAGCGAAGCGTCGGGCAACCTGGCCGGCATCTTCATGCCGCTGATGTCAAAGGACGACAATATCGCCACGCGCCTGGTGCGCGCCGCCTTTCTGTACTCGCTGAAGCGCTGGAAAGACCTGGGCGGTATCGGCGCCGCCATCGAGGGTGCGCAAAGCGGCGTGCTGCACCTGGCGCGCGACGGGGCGCATGCGCAGGTGCAGCGGCAGATCGCCGCCAGCGGCCTGTATCCGCGTGAATTCGCCCGCTGGCTGGAAGCGCCTGAGGCAACCGCCATGCTGGGCGCGCCGGCGCCCGATGGCGCCTGGTGGTTCGAGCAGGGCGGCTGGGCGCGCCCGTCTTCCGTCTGCGCGGCCATGCTGGACGCCTGCGGCGCCTTGCTCACGCGGCGCTTTTCCAGCAGCGCCCTGCGCCTGGAACGTGGCGACGGCGAATGGCTGGTGCGCGATGCGGACGGTGCCCTGATCGCGGCGGCACCCACCGTCATCCTGGCGGCGGGCACGGGCGCCGTGGATTTCGAACAGGCGGCCGGCTTGCCGCTGGACGCCGTGCGCGGCCAGGTCACGCACCTGGCCGAAGGCAGCTTGCCGTCGCTGCCGTTCGTCGTCTGCCGCGAAGCCTACGTGACGCCGGCGTACCAGGGCGTCGTGTGCGTGGGCGCCAGCTACGATGCGGACGCGGACCCCGGCTTGCGCCCATCGAACCAGGAAGACAATATCGCGAAGATCGCCGACATCCTGGACGTGGCCCCGTTCGAGGCGCCGCTGGCCGGGCGCACGGGCTTTCGCTGCATGGCAGCGGACCGCCTGCCGCTGGCGGGCGCCTTGCCCGACCCCGGCATACCGGGCCGCTGCGAGCGCCTGCGCGACGTGCCGCGCTGGCCCGGCCTGTTCGGCTTGCTCGGTTATGCCTCGCGCGGCCTGATCTGGGCACCGCTGGCGGCCGAGCTGCTGGCTTGCCAGCTGGAGGGGGAGCCGTTGCCGCTGGAGAGTCAATTGGCCGCCGCCCTGGATCCTGCGCGGTTCTTGCTGCGCGAGCGCCGCCGCGCTGGTTGAGCGTTGGCGCAGAGCAGGCGAGGGCTGGGGTCAGACCCCCAACACAGCTGACGCAAAGCCTGGCGCCAACGCGCGTGAGGGTCTGACCCCATACGCGGACGCTCCGCGCGTAGTCCCCATATCTGTTTTTCAGCTTTCCAAACTCTTTTTAATTTGTTTTCCGAACAACATAAGTTCGCTACAGTGGACTCGTGCTGGTTTTTGACGACGGAATAAAGAGGTGGACAGATGGCTGCTGCAGAACTGATTTTCGATCCCCGCGCCGCGCACGGCGAGGCGGCGTTTGATGAAGTACTCCATCTCGCGCGCAGCCAGGCGCAGGCGCAGGGTTTGCCGTATGCGGGCATCGTCAGCGCGCAGGATGCGTGGCAACTGGTGCAGGCCGGCAAAGCCGTGCTGGTCGACGTGCGCACCAACGAAGAACGCACTTTTGTCGGCTACGTGCCCGCCTCGCTGCACGTGGCGTGGGCCACCGGCACGGCCATGAACCGCAATCCCCGTTTTACCCGCGAGCTCGAAGCGAAGGTGGGCGGCAAGGATGCCGTCGTGGTGCTGCTGTGCCGCAGCGGCAAGCGCTCGGCCGCGGCGGCCGAAGCGGCGGCCAAGGCGGGTTTTACGCACGTCTTCAATATCGCGCAAGGCTTCGAGGGCGACCTCGACGCACAGCAGCAGCGTGGCCACAGCGGCGGCTGGCGCTGGCATGCGCTGCCGTGGCTGCAAGATTAACCCGCTTCCCGGGACCACCATGAACCAGCGAGCCATTCCCCCCGTCTCCCTTGCCGCGCAGCCGCAATGGGAGCTGCACCAGATCGTCGGCGAGTTGCGCGCCGTGCGCGCGCAGTGGCGCGAAGGATTGGCCGGCAGCCAGGAATGCGGTGCGCGCGAATTCCCGTCGCGCCAGCATTTGCACGACATCATCAAAGCCCTGTGCGCGGCCCTGTTCCCCATGCGCCTGGGTCCCCTCGACCTGCAGCAGGAGAGCGAGGATTTCTTTGTCGGCCACACGCTCGACACGACGCTCACGGGCTTGCACGAACAGGTGCGGCGCGAACTCAGTTACCACGCGCGCCAGCACGGCTTGCAGCAGACGGTGTCCATAGAACAGCAGGCGCTGGCCATCGTGCAGCGCTTCGCCCGCGCGCTGCCGCGCATCCGCGCCCGGCTCGACACGGACGTGGCGGCCGCCTTCCATGGCGACCCGGCCGCGCACAGCGTCGACGAAGTGCTGCTGTGCTATCCGGGCATCCTGGCCATCATCCATTACCGCCTGGCGCATACCTTGTATGCGCTCGGCGCGCCGCTGGTGGCGCGCATCATCGCCGAAGTGGCCCATTCGCAGACGGGCATCGACATCCACCCGGGCGCCATCATCGGCAGCAGCTTTTTCATCGATCATGGCACGGGCGTGGTGATCGGCGAGACGGCCATCATCGGCGAACGGGTACGCATTTATCAAGCCGTCACCCTGGGCGCCAAGCGCTTTCCAGCCGGCTTTGATGGCGTGTTGAAAAAGGGACTGGCGCGCCATCCCATCGTGCAGGACGACGTGGTCATTTATGCGGGCGCGACGATCCTGGGACGGGTGACCATCGGCCAGGGCTCCGTCATCGGCGGCAATGTCTGGCTCACCCGCAGCGTGGCGCCCGGCAGCCATGTCACGCAAGCGCACAACCAGCAGGAGGCACCGGAGTCGCCGGCGCCATCCCACCCCGCCTTTGCCCATCACCCATGAGGACAGCATGTTGATCAAACAGTTTGGACTGGCCGTGCGCCAGTTGCGCGAAGGGCGTGGCTGGTCGCAGGAGCGCCTGGCCGAAGCGGCCGACTTGAACCGCTCGTTCATCGGCGAAATCGAACGGGGCGCCGCCACGCCATCGCTGCTGACGGTGGAAAAACTGGCCATCGCGCTGGGCATCGGCCTGGCGGGATTGATGGCGCGCTGCGAACCGGAACTGGTGGATTAAATCGAGTGGATCAAGCGTCACGATGATGGCGATAGCATGTTGAGAGAAGAGGGGAGACGTCCGATACTTTATTTGTTTTTCAGATAAGCATATTCACTTTTCTCATCAGGAGTAGTCATGACAGTAGCAACAGAGAGCCAGTTTGCGCTGGGCGACAACGCCGCGCGCCAGCTGGCCAATGCAAGCAAGAGCGTCCCCCAGTTATCCACGATCACGCCGCGCTGGCTCGTGCACCTGCTGCAATGGCTGCCCGTGGAAGCGGGTATCTACCGCCTCAATCGCGTGAAAAATCCGAAGGACGTGCGCGTGGCCTGCTCGCAGCGCGACGAATCGGAACTGCCGCAAACCTTCGTCGACTACGACGACCAGCCGCGCGAGTATTTTCTCAATGCCGTCAGCACGGTGCTCGACGTGCACACACGCGTGTCGGACCTGTACAGCAGCCCGCACGACCAGATCAAGGAGCAGCTGCGCCTGACCATCGAGACGATCAAGGAGCGCCAGGAAAGCGAATTGATCAACAATCCCGACTACGGCCTGCTGGCCAGCGTGCATGACGACCAGCGCATCTTTACGCTGACGGGCGCGCCCACGCCGGACGACCTCGACGAACTGCTGACGAAAGTGTGGAAGGAGCCGGGCTTTTTCCTGGCGCACCCGCTGGCCATTGCCGCCTTTGGCCGCGAATGCACGCGCCGTGGCGTGCCGCCGCCCACCGTCAGCCTGTTCGGCTCCCAGTTTTTAACGTGGCGCGGCGTGCCGCTGGTGCCGTCCGATAAGCTGCCCATCGAAGACGGCAAGACAAAGATCATTTTGCTGCGCGCGGGCGAGCAGCGGCAAGGCGTGATCGGCCTGTTCCAACCTGGCCTGGCGGGCGAGCAAAGCCCGGGCTTGTCCGTGCGCTTCATGGGCATCAACCGCCACGCGATTTCGTCCTATTTGATTTCGCTGTATTGCTCGCTGGCCGTGCTGACCGACGATGCGCTGGCCGTACTGGAAGACGTGGAGATCGGTAAATACCATGACTACCCAGACACCTACAAGTGATGGCGCGGCGGGCTTGCCTGCCGTCCCGTTTCTGCCTGACGAAGCGACCCTGAACCGCCTGGCCGGCGAGTTTTTCGCGCGCTTGCCTGGCCTCGCGCCTGCGCTTGACAAGTCGCCCAGCCCTGGCGGCTCGGGCAGCGTGCTCGATGCGGCGCCCCGCTATGCGAACCGTCCGCCGCCCCAGCCCGGCCCGTCGTTCGCCGCCATCGCGCCCGGCGTGGCGACGGCGCAGGTGCCGCCCGTGACGGCGCCGCTGGAGTCCCCCATTGCGCCGGCGCCGGCATCGGTGCCCACGCCGCGGTTGTCCGCCATCGGTGCACCGTCGCCCTACTATTTTGTCGGCGGCGCGCATGGCTATCCCGTGTCGAACCATAATCTCGACGGCCTGGCGGGCCAGGGACTGGGACAGGCCGCGCCCGACGCGTTTGCCACGCCGCAGCGGACGCCCGCGCGCCAGCTGCCCGTATCGCCATCTGACAGCCCGCCCGCGTTCTATTTCCAGACCGAACTGCCTGCGCGGCCGCAAGGGTATGGCCAAACCCCCGCGCCATTCGACGTGCACGCCGTGCGGCGCGATTTTCCCGTGCTGGCCGAGCGGGTCAACGGCAAGCCGCTGGCCTGGTTCGACAATGCGGCCACCACGCACAAGCCGCAGTCGGTGATCGACCGCGTGTCGTATTTCTATGCGCACGAGAATTCGAACATCCACCGCGCGGCCCACGCGCTGGCGGCGCGCGCCAGCGATGCCTATGAAGCGGCGCGCGCCAAGGTGGCGAGTTTTCTGGGCGCCGCCTCGGCCAATGAAATCATTTTCGTGCGCGGCGCCACGGAGGGCATCAATCTGATCGCCAACACCTTCGGGCGCAAGTACATCGGCAGCGGCGACGAGATCATCGTCTCGCAGCTCGAGCACCATGCCAACATCGTTCCATGGCAGCAGCTGGCGGCGGAAAAGGGCGCGATTCTGCGCGTGATTCCCGTCGACGACAGCGGGCAAATCCTCCTCGATGAATTCCGCAAGCTGCTCAACGGGCGCACCAAGCTGGTATCGGTGACGCAGGTGTCGAATGCGCTGGGGACGGTGACGCCCGTGGCGCAGATCATCGCGCTCGCGCATGCGGCCGGCGTGCGCGTGCTGGTCGACGGGGCGCAAGCCGTGTCGCATTTGCGCGTGGACGTGCAGGCGCTGGGCGCCGATTTCTATGTATTTTCGGGGCATAAAGTGTTCGGCCCGACGGGCATCGGCGCCGTGTATGGCAAGGCGGACTTGCTCGAGCAGTTGCCGCCATGGCAGGGCGGCGGCAACATGATCGCCGACGTCACGTTCGAGCGCACCGTCTACCAGGGCGTGCCGAACCGTTTCGAGGCGGGCACGGGCAATATCGCCGATGCCGTCGGTCTGGGCGCGGCCATCGATTACGTGCAGCGCATCGGCCTGGAAAACATCGCCGCCTACGAGCACGCGTTGCTGGAATACGCGACGCACCAGCTGCAAGCGATTCCCGGCGTGCGCCTGATCGGCACGGCGCTGGACAAGGCCAGTGTGGCGTCGTTCGTGCTGGCCGGCTACGAGCCGGCGGAAGTGGGGCGCGCCCTGAACGACGAGGGCATCGCCGTGCGCTCGGGCCACCACTGCGCCCAGCCGATTTTGCGCCGCTTCGGCGTGGAAGCGACCGTGCGGCCCTCGTTCGCCTTCTACAACACGTATGAGGAAATCGACCGCATGATCGTCGTGGTCAAACGCCTGGCGGGCGCGCGCCGCTGATCTTGCCCGCTTGTCAAGCTGATGCCGCCCCTGCGCCAGCGGGGCGGCATTGTTGAGTCAAATCACGGACTTTGCGCGCGGCTGGCTGGCGCCCGCAGGCTGGCGGTATAATTTATCCTTGGCAATATTCAAGCTGCGGCCCAAGGAGATATCCGGTGGAAGATCAACACAGCTCGCCCGAGCTATTCCTGTTCCTGGCGTCGACCGTGCACGACATGAAAAATTCGATCAGCGTCGTCAGCGGCACTTTGGAGTCGTTGCTGGCGGCCGAGCAGGCCAAGCCCGCGCCCCAGGCCGACCCGGCCTATCTGCAGATGGCGCAGATGCTGTACCAGACCAAGCGCCTCAACGATAACCTGATCCAGCTGCTGGCCCTGTACAAGGAAGTGGGCAAGCCCGGCTACCCCTTCGACGTGCAGCCGCAACTGGTGAGCCAGGTCATCGATCAGGTGGTGGACCAGGAAAAGATCCTGCTGGCCTCGAAAGGCATCCATCTGCAGACGGCCTGCCCGCCGGAGCTGATCTGGACCCTCGACGAAGACCTGGTCATCGGCGTGCTCGCGCATGCCATCAACAACGCCATCCGCTACACGAAGGATACGATACGCCTGTCGGTGCGGGAGCACGACGATATGCTCGAGCTGCGCGTGGAAGACAATGGCGACGGCTATACCCAGGCGCTGCTCGACGCGGGCAGCGCGGCCATGGATGGCATGACCGCCGGCGTGAATTTTTCCACCAACAGCACGGGCCTGGGCCTGTATTTTTCCAGCGAAGTGGCAAAGATGCACAAGCACCGGGGCAGCAGCGGCAGCATCGCTCTGGAAAATGGCGGCGCCCTGGGCGGCGGCTGTTTCATCCTGCGCCTGCCCTGAACGAGGATGCCATGACGACAGACAGCCACGCCACTGCCGCCGAAGCGGGCAGCACCGACTGGGCCGACAAACATTATCTGCTGGTCGACGACTTCATCGGCATCCGCATCCTGCTGCGAGAATCGCTGCGCAACCTGGGCGCGCGCCATATCGACCAGGCGGCCAGCGGCGGCGAAGCCATGAAGCTGCTGGCCAAGACGCGCTACGACGTGGTGCTGTGCGATTACAACCTGGGCGAAGGCAAGAATGGCCAGCAAGTGCTGGAAGAGACGCGCGTGCGCAACCTGACGGCGCCGTCGAGCGTCTGGCTGATGGTGTCGGCCGAGAAAAGCGTGGAATCCGTGATGGGCGCGGCCGAGCACCAGCCCGACGCCTATTTGATCAAGCCGATCACGGAAGGCGTGCTGCTGACGCGCTTGAACCGCGTGTGGCACAAGAAGCAGGTGTTCCGTGAAATCGACCAGGCCTGCATGGAAAAGGATTATCTGCGCGCGGCCAAGTTGTGCGATGCGCAGATCGAAGTCAACAAGCTGCACGAGCTGGAATTGCTGCGCATGAAGGCGTCGTTGCTGCTGAAAAGCGGCGAGCCGGAAAAGGCCCGCGCCGTGTACGAAAAAGTGCTGGCCGAGCGCGATTACAGCTGGGCCAAGGCAGGCCTGGGCAAGATCCGCATGAATAACGGCGAGCACGAGGCGGCGCGCCAGATCTTCCAGGGCGTGATCGTCGAGAACAAGTACTACATCGACGCCTACGACCAGATGGCCGTCGCCTACCAGCTGATGGGCCAGCACGAGGAAGCGTGCGGCGTGCTGGAAAAGGCGGCGCGCCTGTCGCCCAATTCCGTGCCGCGCCAGCGCAACCTGGGGCTGGCGGCGCTAAAGATCGGCAATGTCAGCATGGCGGAAAAGGCTTTTCGCAAGTGTATTTCCATCGGCGAGTTTTCCGTCATGAAGACGCCGGACGCCTATCTGGGACTGGCGCGCGTGTGCGGCCTGAAGAAGGATGCCAAGGAGGCGCTGCAATGGCTGCTGCTGGCGCAGCGCGAATTCTCGCCTGAGCAGATCGGCTTGCGCGCGAAGATCACGGAAGGCATGGTGCACCACGAAACGGGCGATTACCGGCGCGCGCGCAAGTGCGGCGACGAACTCGAAGCCATGCTGCTGGAAGACCCGGCGCGGCCCGAGAAAAGCATCTGCATGGAACTGGCGACCCTGCTGTTCGCCGTCGGCGTCAAGGATGCGCCGGCCGGCCTGCTGTGCTACGTGGTGAAGAACAACCACGACAACCAGGTGGTGCAGGACGAGGTGCAAAAGATCTTCGACAAGGCGAAGATGGGCGACGAAGGCACGAGCCTGATCATCGCCTCGCGCAAGGAAGCGTCGGACTTGATGAACAAGGGCGTGCTGCTGTGGAAGACGGACAAGCTCAACGAAGCGGTGGCCTGGATGCGCGCGGCGCGCGAAAAACTGCCGAACAACTTGCGCATCCTGTTCAATTCCGCGCAAATCATCGTATCGTTCCTGGAGCAGCGCGGCTACCAGGCGGCCTTGGCGGCCGAGGCGATGGAAGTGTTGTTGTATGTAGACAAAATTGCACCAGGCCAGCAGCGCTTTGCGCAATTGATGGAGCAACTGGTGCAGCTGACGCCCCCGCCCGGGCCGGACGAGGCTGTCGAGGTGGCGGAAAAAGCGCCGCCGGCGCCGGAAAAAGGGGGAAAAGCCGTGCGGGAGCGTGCCGGATGATAAACTAGGGGCCAGCGTGGGTTCGCCCGTGCTTGAGTTGCTCTACAACAATAAGGAAGAAACTATGCGTGATGTGGTCAATGAAGTATACAAAAAAATGAAAGTCGGCGCCGTTGCCTGGGTACGCCCGGTGGCCGCCAAGGGAGACACGCTGGAAACATTCCAGTCTTCGTACGAGCACGCCAAGGCGCTGGCCGACGAAGGCCTGATCACGATCGGTGACGTAAAACGCCAGGCCGACAATCAGATCGAGGCGATCCGCATTCATCGTATCGCCTGATCACATCGCCTCTCCGCGACGTCAGGATTTGCCTGGCGCCTTGGACTTGGGTGCCGCGCGTTTTGCCGGCGCCTTGCGCAGCGGGGCTTTGGCCTTGGCTGCCATGCCTGCTTCTGCCGGCTTGGCGGACTTGCCGGCCGTGGCTCCACCGCCAAAACTGGCCGCTGCCGCGCTGGCTGCATCGGGCGACATCGCTGTCGACACGGCCTGCTTGAACTGATCTTGTAACAAATTCCACCAGGCACTTGGATTGGCCAGCTGGGCTGCCGCCTGGCTGCCGGCATCGTTGGGCGCCGCCGCAGCCGGTTCGGGCGCGGGCGCGGGTGCAGGCGCCGGTTTCGGTTCAGGCGCTGGCGCTGCGGGTGCCGCTTGCTGGAAAAACGCGGAAGCGTAGGGCACCGATTCAAACACGGTTTTCTCGCTGGCACCGGGCTGGGTGATGGCCGCGGCCAGGGACGCGCCCATCGATTTCAGGGTGGCGATGGTGCCGCGCTGTACTTCCAATGCCTGGATACTGCCGCGCAGCATGCTGGTATTGAGGTTCAACCAGGCTTCGACGGCTTTCAAGTCATTGATTTTCTTGTCCAGCTCTTCCACCGACATGGTGGGCGCAGTGATGCCGGGCACGCCCATGCCGGGCACGCTCATGCTGCCCCACAGGTTTTTGACGAAGTCGAGGGTGTCGGTCACAACTGCTGCGCCCGGCATTTGGGGCATTTGCGGGTTTGCCATGCGAAATCTCCTGGTAGGTGGATGTGCCTAGCGTAGCAGATATCAGCTTGCAACTGACGCAAAGCCGCCAACATTTTCTTACATAAAACAGCAGGAGTTGAGCACAGGCAAGAAGCAGGAAGTGGGGGGAAGGCGTTACACTACGGCCTATGATGCCTGACTCCTTCTTTTCGCCACCGCGCCGCCGCACCGTCATTTTTGTCGCGGTCATCGGCGCACTGCATTACGTGGCGCTGGAATGGCTCACCTCGCATGCCAGCATGGTGCCGCTGGGGCAGGATCATGCGCAGGTGGTGAGCATGGCATTGATCGCCGAGCCGCCCAAACCCGTGCCGGTGGCGCCGCCGCCGCCGCCGACGCTGCGGCCCTTGCCCGAGCCTCGCTTGCCGCCGCCACCGCCGCCGACGGAGCTGCCGTCGAGCGAGTCGGCCCAGTTGACGGCGCCTGCCAGCGACGCGCCGGAAGGGCCGGTGACGCCCCCGGCACCGGCGGCCAGCGCGCCAGCCATCACGGCGCCCGCGCCCGCCGTGGCGGAAGCTGCCGCGCCGACTCCCGCGCCGCCGCCACCGCCTGTCGAGCAGGCGCGGCGCTACAAGACGAATGCGCCCGCTTCGGCCCAGTTCGACCTGCACGTGGACCGGCGCGATGCGGACGGCACCAAGTGGCAGGGCGTGGCCGGCATGGCGTGGGAAAACCGGGGCGACACGTATCAGCTGAAGCTGGAAGTGGGCTTGAGCATGCTGATTACGCGCATCAACCTGCTGGTGCTGACCAGCGAGGGCCTGATCGACGGCAGCGGCATCGTGCCCGTCACGGCCACGGAAAAACGCAAGGGCCGCGCGCAAACGGCCACGCATTTCAACCGCGACGCCAAGACCATCACGTTTTCAGCCACGACGGCGACGGTGCCATGGCAGGAGGGGGCGCAGGACAAGGCGACCGTGCCGTTCCAGCTGGCCGCCATCGGCCGTGCCGACGTCAACCAGCTGGCGGGCAATATCGACATCCTTGTCGGCGAGGAAAAGGAAGCGACCGTGTTCCGCTTCCAGCTGGTGGGCGAGGAAGAGCTGGACACCAAGATGGGCCGCCTGGTGACCTGGCATTTGCGCCGGCCGCCGAAGCCGGGCACATATTCGTCGCAGCTTGATATCTGGCTGGCGCCGTCCATGCAATGGTATCCGGTACAAATACGCAATACCGAAGCGAACGGGGCGCTGACCACGCAAACCGTGACCCAAATTCGCGTCAATGACGCTACAGGAAAATAAATGACTACTTTAATAACTTTGAAACGCGTTCTGATCGCCAGCTTGCTGGCCGCCACCCTGAGTCCCGCCATGGCGGCGAACGAGCCCGTGGACCATCCTGTCGTCAAGCGCCCGTACAAGCTGGCGCCGTCGGCTGACCTCGTCTATTCGATCAAGGCCAGGCAGCGCGGCATTGCGCTGTCCGGCGAATCGCTCAGCAACTGGCGCGTGGGCGATGGCAAGTACTCGCTGCTGGCCGAAACCAAGGCGGCCCTGTTCGGCAAGATCCTCGAACAGCGCAGCGAAGGCGCGGTCGACGATTACGGCCTGGCGCCCGTTCAATTCGTGGAAAAGCGCTTCCGCAAGGATGCCGTCACGACCACCTTCAAGCGCGACAGCAAGACCATCGTCTTTGGCGAAGGCGATGAAACCTATCCGCTGAAAGGCGGCGAACAGGACCGCAATAGCGCCGTCTGGCAACTGGCCAGCGTGGCGCGCGCCGCGCCCGAGAAATTCGTCCCCGGCTCGGAATGGGCCTTCTTCGTCGCCGGCGCGCACGATGCCGAGCCGTGGACCTTCAAGGTGGTCAAGGAAGAGACGGTCGCCACGGGCATGGGGGAGGTCGCCGCCATCCACCTGGTCAAGGCGCCGCCGCCGGACAAGAAGGGCCAGCAAGTGGACCTGTGGCTGGCGCCGTCGCTGGAATGGTATCCCGTGAAGGTGACATTCGCCGACGCGGACGGCGGCGATTACGTCGAGCAAACCTTGCAGAAGATCGTCAAGAAGTAAGCGCTTGCTATCATAGCAAATATTGATTTTCTCTATTTTTCACCCCTAACGGCAAATGCTGGGGTCAGACCCGCCGGGTCTGACCCCGGATTTTCGCTGTTGGTTTTTTTGCTGATGCAACACTCGGCTTGTCGACAGCGCCATCGCCCCTCTTCCACAAGTCGAATTGCATGTCAGAACTGATATACTGACGCCCCCGCCCCGCAGCGCTGCGTTAGCCCGCCGCGCCGCCCGCTGAACACTCATCCGGAAAAGAATGATTGATATAATGGCAAGTGCAGCCGTGGCTACGGATGCAAATCAGACAGAGCAAGAGCATCACGATTCCTTGCAGGCGCATTTCCAGCCCAATATTTCGGCCGATGAAATCGAGCAGGTATTTCACTTGAAGCGGGCGCAGCCCTTGCTGCAAGTGTTTACGGCCCTGTTTCACGGCGGTTTCGATGGCGTGCTGGTGCGTCTGCTGGTGTTGCGCGAGCTGGCGTCCGATGCCGCCACGTCCGCCTACACGCGCGCCGATATCAACACCAAGCTCGCGTATCTGTTGCCGGAAAGCCTGGAAACGGTCTTGCTGCGCCTGCGTTCGAACCAGCTGCTGGCCTGGGATGCGCAGCAGGGCGTGTACCGCGTCACGCCAATGGCGCGCAATGTGCTGTCGGCCATCGACAGCTTGCTGGGCCTGGGCCAGACGGAAGACGAAGCGGAAATGGGTTTTCTGCTGTCTCAGGTGGCGGGCGCGCAAGCCGTGGGCGGCGTATCGGTCGAACAACTCCAGCATTTGCTGGGCCGCCTGGTGGACTTGACGGAAGAGTTTTCCGACGCCATCGCTTCCGGCTCCGAATTCCGGCTGCGCACGGCGCAGGCGAAGTGGAACATGGCTTGCGACTGGGTGGAAAAGGGTTCCGAGATTCTCGTGGCCATCACCTCCGATGAAAACGCGGACAGCGCCACGCACAAGGCGGCGCAGGCGATCGGCCGCGCGCAAAGCAAGTTGCTCAACATGCAAGGCATGTTTTCGCGCGCCCTGAACCAGATCGAGCGCCAGCGCGTGCACCTGGGCCAGTCCGGCCTGTCAACCACCGACATCAAGCGCTGGCTCTTGCTGCACGACGACCTGGCCAGCCTGGCCGAAGGCGCCATCGACCAGCCCGTCGTCCCCCTGTTCTCCACGCCGGCCGAAATGATCGACGTGGCCGAAACGGAACTGCTGTCCGAACGGGCGGCAGGCGTCATCAACACGGGCCTGCCCAGCGGAGAGGACGCGCCCACCACCATCAGCGACGGTCCCGCCATGCAGCTTGAACTCGATGATTTGCTCGAACGCCTGTCGAACTTTGCCAGCCTGGGCAATTTCCCCAGCATCGGCGAAGAAGGACCGAAATCGGTGCCCGTGCAGGATTCGCTGCTGCCGGCCAGCTTTGCCGTGGCGTCCTACCGCGCCTCGATGCTGCCGCTGCTCGGCGACGTGTCCGAAGCGAGCTTGCAAGGCTCGACGGCCGAACTGGCCCGTTTGCCGATCACCTTTACACCGACCGACGAGATGGTCCAACTGACCGACCCCCACGTGGCGGCCATGTCGATCGCCTCGCTTTCACTGAATGTTTCACTTGATTTAGATAGCGGCACCGCCGATGAATGACGATTCCCAAATCCTGATTGCGCGCCTGCTCACGCATCAAACCCTGCGCCGCGACGACAAGCTCGTCAAGCGCGTGCTGTCCGACGAGCTGTTCCGCGCCGAGATCGATGCGCGCCTGCTGGCCTGCGGCTTGAAGCTGCTCGACAACGTGTATGCCGACCATGTGACCCTGGCCCTGACGCGCACCATCGAGCCGAAGATCTTCGGCGCGCGCGACGTGTGGCAAAACAATAATTTCGGTCTGGCGCGCGATGGCGTGGCCTTGCTGGTGGTGCTGTGGGCGCAGATCATCCTGCCCAAGCGCGAACGCCAGGAAACGCACCAGCACGCGGACGACGATCAAAATGACATGTTCGGCACGGAAAAACCGCTGCCGCGCGCGGAAGACGCGTCGATCGGCATTTCCTACAAGGCGCTGCTGTCCGACTTCGGCGACAAGTTGGGCAAGAAGACGCGCATGGACATGAACCTGGGCACCCTGGCCAAGCTGGGCTTCATCGAGCGACGCGGCGATGTCATCCTGGAAGGCCCGCTGCTGGACCTGATGATGGACACGGACGTCTTGAAAGAGCGCATCATCAACGGCGCCCTGGCCGACGTGTTCAAGCGCGCGCCGGCGCGCCTGGTGGCCGTCGACCTGGACGCTGACTTGTCCGCCGACCTGTCCGCCGACATCGGCGACCTGCCTGACGCGGGCGACGAGCCCGTGTCCGATCTCCCTCACTGAAAGCGCCCATGTTTCATATCAAATCACTTGAACTGGTGCACTGGGATTACTGGCAGCGCATCAAGAATATTCCGCTCGACGCGAAGATCATCACCATCGCGGGGCAGAACGGCTCGGGCAAGACCACCTTGCTCGATGCCTTGCGCACCCTGTTCGGCCTCGACTGCTCGATGGGGCGCACGTATAAACACTATGCGCGCCATTCGGGCCAGCAGACGGCCTGGCTGCGCGCCGTGGTCGACAACAAGAACGTGGGCAAGCAGCTGTCGAACCGGCCGTTCCGCAGCTCGGGCTTCTTCAGCGACGATGAAGTAACGCTGTTTTGCCAGATCCAGAAGAATGGCGGCGACTGGAAACGCCAGTATTTGATGCGCCCGGGCAATGTGCAGATCGAGGACATCACGGACGCCAACGACTGGCTCGGCGTGGAAAACTACCGCAAGCGCCTGGCCAATGCGGGCCTGTCGCCGGCCATGTCGAAAGTGCTGGCGCTGGAGCAGGGCGAGACGGACAAATTGTGCGAATACGCGCCGCGCCAGCTGCTCGACCTGGTGTTCCAGGTGTTCGGCGACAAGGAAGTGCTCGATGCCTACGACGAAGCCAAGCGCCACCAGCGCGATACGGAAGTGGAGCTGAAACGCTTCGAAACGGAACTCGAAGCGTCGAAGACCAACCTGGAAGGCCTGCGCCTGCGCGTGGCCAATTACCACCAGTGGGAAGGTTTACATAAGGAACGCCGCAACCTGCTGGAAGAAGTGCTGCCCAGCCTGCAATACCACGAGGCGCGCGAAAAGGCGGCCATCGCCAGCCGGCAATTGCGCGATGCGCGCAAACCGATGGCGCAGGCGGACCAGCAACTGACGGATAAACGCAATGCGCTGGCGGCGCAGGCGAAGGCCCTGTCCGACGCGCAGATGAATGAAACCCTGCTGGAGCAGGAATCGATCGGCTTGCAGAGCCGTTTGTCCTTGATCAATGCCAAGCTGAAACCGCTGGACAGCCTGCTGGAGCAGAAGGACCGTTTGCACAAGCTGGCGGCCGATTCGGGCAGCGACATCGCCGAAGTGGCGGCCCAGCTGGAGCAGAAGGAAGCGCAATTGCTGCAGCAGCGCCAGCAGCGCGACGCCTTGTCGGCCCGCATCGCGGGCGAGCAGGCGACGATTGCCGCGCTGCAAGGCAAGACGGCCATGCCGGAGCCGGACAATGTACGCGGCATGCGCCGCGCGCTGCGCGACGCGGGCATTGCACACGCCATGCTGTCGGACATCGTCGAAGTGACGGACAGCCGCTGGCAGGGCGCCGTCGAAGGCGTACTGGGCGGTTACGCCTCGGTGGTGCTGCTCGACAAGGCCAAGGATGCGGCCGCCGCCTACCGCCTGGCCGAGAAGGAGCGCTACCGCCACTTCATCGTGCCCGACCTGGTCACGGCGCCTGTCGCCAAAGACGAGAGCTTGCTGGCGGTGGTGAAATTTTCCGCGCCCGTGCCCAGCTGGCTGATCGAGCAGCTGTCGCGCATTGCACGCGTCGACTCCGTCGAAGCAGGCTTCAAGCTGGGCAACCACGAAGAGTGGATCACGCCCGAGGCGTACCACCGCGAACGCCGCGGCGGACGCTCGCTGTTCGTGGAAGCGTCGCGCTACCGCTTCGGCCAGGCTGGCCGCAGCGGCCGCCTGGAAGCACTGCTGCGCTCCTTGCCGGGCCTGGAAGGCCAGGAAGACACCTTGACCCTGGCGATCTCGAAGCTGGCGGCGGAAGTGGGCGCCTTGAAAGCGCGCATCGCCGGCGTCGATGCGGCCAAGGAACTCAGTGCGCGCCAGGAAGAATTCGCCGAAGCGCTGCGCAATTCGAAGCCGCTCAAGGAAGAGCGCCTGGAAGTGGGCGGCCGCCTGGGCGAGTTGCAAAATCTCACCAAGAACGCCACTGTGGCGCGCACGCGTGCCGATACCGTGTGGCAAAACGCACGCCTGGCCCTGTCCGAAGCGGAAGCGGGTTCGCGCCTTGGCTACAAGAAACAAATTGAACAGCGCGCCGAGCATGCGCGCGCCTTGCTGGCGCTGCGCCATGCGTGGCGCCACCTGCCGAAAAGCTGGCGCCGTCTCGCGCGCCGCGCGGCGCTTGTGGCCGAACACCAGAATGCGCACCAGGTCGACTTGCGCGTGGCCAGCCTGCAAAACAGCCTCGCGCGCGACGACTGGGAACTGGACGCCACCGTCATCGACCAGCACCACCGCCTGTCGGAGCAGCTGCATGGCCGCCAGTCGGAAACGGACGAGCGCCGCTACCAGAACAACCGCGCCATCGAAGCGACGGGCAATGCCCGCGGCGCCTACATGGAGCGCTTGCGCTACACCATCAAGACTTACAGCAAGAACATCAAGGAGCTGGGCGAACTGGCCGGCATCGAAGTGCATGCCGACCCCGTGCGCCTGGAAAACGACGATGTGCAGCTGTCGCAGGCGGGCTTGCACGTGCGCTTCAAATTCGACGGCAAGGGCGTCATCGGCATGAATGATGGCGAAGCGTCGGGCGGGCAGCAGGTCATGAAGTCGCTGGTGCTCTTGATCGGCTTGCTGAAATCGGAAGACGGTTCCGGCGGCTTCGTCTTCATCGACGAACCGTTTGCCCACCTTGATATCCGCAATATTCAATTGGTCGGCGAATTCCTGAAAAATACGGAAGCGCAATACCTGATGACGACGCCGTTGACGCACAACACGGATGTCTACGATCCCTCGGAGCTGACCTTGATCACCAGTAAGAAAAAGAAGGATACCCAATGGGCACAACCGATTTTCGTGCTGCAGCGCCGGATCGAACCCGCACCGGGCAAGGCGGCGTGATGACCGTGCGCAAGCTTGTTCTGGCCGCGGCCCTGGCGCTGGCGTGTTCGGCGCCAGCCGTGGCCAACGACGGCATCGGCTCCGTCAGCGCGGGCGGCATCCTGTTCGGCAAGACGGATGCCGTGGCCATGAAAAAGGAAGTGCTCAGCGTGAGCACGGACTTGATCAAGGTCGAGTATGAATTCCTCAATGAATCGGCCAAGGATGTGGAAGAGACGATCTTCTTCCCCTTGCCCGAATACTCTTCCGGCTACCATGGCTCGCCCACGTATTACGGCCAGCCGCAGCAGTTTACCGTCGACGTGGACGGCAAGCGCAAGGAGTATAAAACCACGTTTGTCGCCAAGCTCGGCAGCTCCGACGTGACGGCCCGCCTGCGCCAGCTGGGCTTGTCCGACGCGCAGATCGCGTATTTCCCTTCGCACACGCCGTTCGACAAGAAAGTGGTGCCGCTGACGGCCGCGCAGAGCAAGATCATGATCAAGGAGGGTCTGCTGGCCCAGCTGTACGACGAGGAGTGGGTGCCGGCCTGGACCGTGAAAGTCATCTACTTGTGGCAGCAGAAATTCCCCGCCGGTAAAGTCGTGCGCGTGCGTCATCAATATGCGCCGTTCGTCGCAGCCGGCCCCGGCGCCTCCTACCTGGGCGATGGCAATACCTTTGAAAAGAAATACTGCGGCGACAAGGCCTTCTACAAGACGTGGAACCGGCTGGCGGCCCAGCAGGGCGAAAGCGGCTTCGTCAATGCCGTGTGGGTGTCGTACATTTTGACGACGGGTAACACCTGGAAGAATGGCATCGAAGACTTCACCTTGAACCTGATCAAGGGCAAGCCGGACGAGCTGGTCAGCCTGTGCTTCCCCGGCACATTCACCAAAATCAATCCCACCACCTTGCAAGTCAAGCTGCGCAACTTCCGTCCGAAGCAGGATCTGGACGTGTACTTCGGCAATGTCGAAGGCACGGTGAGCAACGACGGCGTGGCGCCGCAGATCCGGCCATAGGAATGAGCACGCAGGAAGCGCTGGCCGCGCGCCTGCGCGCCATCGTCCGCGCCACGCCATGGTGCATACAGATGCTGCAGGCCGTGGCGCAGCTGGGCTTGCCCCACTGCTGCATCGGCGCCGGCGCCGTGCGCAAGCTCGTGTGGGACGCCTTGCACGGTTTCACCCAACCGTCGGCATTGAACGACGTCGACGTGGCGTATTTCGACGCGCACGATGTGCTTGCGGAAAGCGAGGTGCGGCTGCGCCAGCGCCTGGAAACTGTACTGCCCGGCGTGCCGTGGGAAGTGTGCAACCAGGCCCGGGTGCACCTGTGGTTTGAAGACGAGTTTGGCTATGCCGTGCCGCCCTTGCTGTCGCTCGACGACGCCATCGCTTCCTGGCCCGAGTTCGCCACGGCTGTCGGCATCTATCTGCAGCCTGACGGCGAGATCGGCATCGTCGCGCCGCATGGCCTCGATGACTTGTTCAATATGGTGATCCGGCGCAACCCGGCGCGCATCAGCGAAGACGGCTATGCGCAGCGCCTGGCCAGCAAGGATTATGCGGCGCGCTGGCCGCGCGTCACCATCATCGCCTGGAAAAATGTGGTGTAAAAAGCAATTAAATGCACTGTGGATACAAATTGCCTATAATTGCCAATTTTCCAATAGTGCTTTCCTGATCCCATGTCCTTCTTGATTTCCATGCCGCTGCGCCGCCTCGGCCGCCTGTTCTGCCTTTCCTCCGCCCTCGTGGCGCCCGCCGCCTGGGCCGACAGCTACACCGATTTCCAGCAGGCCAGCGGCCAGCTGGAAGCGCTGATGGCCAAGGCGACGCCGCACAGCGGCTTGCCGCGCCTGGGCGACCCTGGCGTGGCGCAGCTGTTTGCGCAGATCGCCGACGGCCCGCGCCTGTTCCAGGCGCCCGTCGCGGCGCTGCAGGACGTGAACGAAAGCGTGGCCGTGTGCGAAAAGGCCATGCGGCTGGGCAAAACATACTATGCGTTTGGCCTGGAACGGCCGTTGCCGCTGTCCGGCGCCGAGCTGCAGCAGGCGCGCAAGGAACAAGTGACGCAGAACCTGGCCAATTATGGCGATGAAATGAGCAGCTTGTTTGCTTTCAGCATGCATTGCCATGGCCATTTGATCGGACTGATGGAGCAGGAATTCAGCGCCCAGCCGGCCGATGCGGTGAGCGGGCCCGAGCGTCTGCGCGCGCGGGCGTTCAGCAAGAACACGGCCATTGTTTTCACGAGCGTGGTGCAGTTCGTGCAAGTGCCGTTCTGGAACGTGGCGCAAAAGAAGCGGATGCTGGAAGCGGCGGCGCAGCACGCCACGGCGAATGCCAATCTGATGGCGCCTCCCTTGCGCGAGCGTTTGCTGGCCAGCCTGGCCGATGCGGACAAGGATCTCGATCCGGCCCTGGCGCCGGTGCTGGCGACGATACGCCAGGCGCTGTCGGTGACGACGTGTACTGGCCTGTGCCAGTACTACTGAGTTACTCGGCGGCCTGCAGCGGCTTGTTGCGCTGGCGCCAGCGCACGAGGCCCCACGCATACACGGCGTAGTAGCCGATGACGAGGCCGTAGGCGGCCATGGTCAGCGGGCTCTGTCCGAACGGCGGCGGCGGCACGGGCACGTCCAGGCGCGTGTTCAGGTAGATTTCCATGCCGCGGTACAGCAAGCGGGCGATGAACAGCATCGTGATGGCCAGGCCCAGATAGCGGTGCTGGGTAAAAAAGAAATCCTTGCCGACTTGCTCGAAACGCGTCAGCTTCAGGCCCAGCACACCGAGCCAGCCGCCGGCCAGCGCGGCCGCGCCAAGGCTCGACAGGGGCAGCAGCTCGAATTTCGTCGTCGTCGCCAGGAACAGCAGCAGCGCGGGAAACGCGACCGCCACGCTCCAGTGCCGCCACAGCTGCGACTTCTGGCGCGCCACCAGTTTCTTCAGGCGCGAATAAATGCGCCAGACCAGCAGCGGGACCAGGAACAGCAGGGCGAGGGTAGTGGTTTCCATGTAGGCAATCGGGTGCGGGTAAAACAGCGATTGTAAGCCAGATGGGGATGGGCGGCGATGCTTGTCAAACGGTAAAAGTTGCTGGTTGACATTTACTTGGCCTGAACGCACTATGCCCTGTCACAAAGCGCCGCCATGAGCGGCGCGGTGCGCTCGCTTGTTGTCACCACCTTCATACACTGGAGTTCCATGTCTACACGTTTGCCTTTGCTGCCCATCACTGTCGGCTTGATGGCCTCGTCTTCCCTGGCCATGGCGCAAGATGGCGCTTATCAAGCCCCGCCCGCGCCCCTGCAAGCCATCGTCGATGCGCCGCGCGCGCCGACCCTGAGCCTGAGCCCGAAACGCAACCTGGCCGCCGTGCTGCCCACGCCATCCTTGCCCGGCATCAGCGAAGTGGCGCAGCCGGAACTGAAGCTGGCGGGCTTGCGCATCAATCCGCGCACGTATTCGGCCAGCCGCTTCAGTTTCCACACGGGACTGGGCTTGCTCGACATCGATACGCAGAAGGAAATCAAGGTCAGCGGCTTGCCCGCAGCGCCCCGCATCGCCGACCTGGCCTGGTCGCCCGACCAGCGCTACCTGGCGTTTACGCACATCGCCTTTGCCGATCCCGCCAGGGGCGTGAAGGAGTCGGGCGTGGAACTGTGGCTGCTCGACGTGCAGACGAAAGCGGCGCGCAAGCTGTCCAGCACCCCCCTGTCGGCCGTGTATGGCCGCGGCTTTTCCTGGATGCCAGACAGCAAGACCTTGCTGGTGCAGCTGAAACCGGCCAAGCTCGGCGCGGCGCCCGTGGCCAGCGGCATCCCGACGGGCCCGTCCATCCAGGACAGCGTGCCGGGCGGCGGCGTCAAGCAATTGCGCACCTATCCGGACTTGCTGAAAAACGAACAGGATGCGCAGCTGTTCGAACACTACATCACGGTGCAGCTGGCCTTGCTGGACGTGGCGGGCAAGCAGCGCCTGGTCGGCCAGCCGGGCCAGTTCTCGCGCGTGTCGGCCTCACCCGATGGCAAGCACCTGCTGACGACCAGCCTCGTGCGTCCATACTCCTACATCGTGCCGGCGCACGACTTCGGCCACAAGATCGACGTGCGCGACCTGAATGGCAAGGTGGAACACGCGGTGGCGGCCCTGCCGCTGGAAGAAGGCTTGCCGCCGGGCAATGATGCCGTGTCCGCCGGCGTGCGCTCCGTCAGCTGGAGGGTCGATGCGCCCGCCACCCTGGTGTGGGCCGAAGCGCAGGACGGTGGCGACCCGGCCATGGCGGCCGAAATCCGCGACATCGTCTACACGCAGGCGGCGCCGTTTACCAGCAAACCGGCCGTGCTGGCCAGGCTCGGTTCGCGCTACGCGGGCGTGGCCTGGGGCCGCGGCGATCTGGCCCTGCTCGGCGAAGCGTGGTACAAGACGCGCGCCGTCAAGCAGTGGCGCATTGCGCCAGATCAACCGTCCACGCCGGCCGACCTCGTGTACGCGGGATCGTTCGAAGACCGCTACAACGATCCGGGCCAGCCCGTCATGCGCACGGACGCGGCCGGCTTGCCGCGTTTGCTCATCGCCGCTGACGGTTCCATCCTGCTCGACGGCCAGGGCGCATCGAAGGAGGGCGACCGGCCGTTCATCGACCGCCTGAACCTGGCGACGAAGCAGAAGGAGCGCCTGTTCCAGAGCGCCGCCCCCTACTATGAAAACGTGGTGGCCGTGCTGGACGAGGATGGCAGCCGTTTGCTGTCGACGCGCGAATCGCCGACCGAGCAGCCGAATTACTATGTGCGCAATCTGAAACAGCAGGGCGCCGCGCAGTTGACGGCCCTCACGCATTTCCCCCATCCCCTGCCGCAACTGAAGGACGTGCAGAAAGAGCTGATCCGCTACAAGCGCGCCGACGGCGTGGACCTGACGGCGACATTGATGCTGCCGCCGAACTACGACGTCAAGCGCGACGGCCCGCTGCCGACCCTGATGTGGGCGTATCCGCAGGAATTCAAGACGGCCAGCGCCGCCAGCCAGACCAAGGGCTCGCCGTACAAATTCAATGCCGTCAGCTACTGGGGCCCGGCCGCCTTCCTGTCCATGGGCTACGCCGTGCTCGACAATCCATCGTTCCCCATCGTCGGCAATGGCGAGCAGGAGCCGAACGACACGTATCTGCCGCAGCTGGTGGCCGATGCCGAGGCGGCCGTCGACGAGGTGGTGCGCCGTGGCGTGTCCGACCGCAACCGCATCGCCATCGGCGGCCACTCGTATGGCGCCTTTATGACGGGCAACCTGCTGGCGCACACGCGGCTGTTCCGCGCCGGCATCGCCCGCAGCGGCGCCTACAACCGCACCCTGACGCCGTTCGGCTTCCAGGCCGAAGAGCGCTCGTTCTGGCAGGCGCCGGCCGTCTACCAGGCCATGTCGCCGTTTAATTATGCGGACAAGATCAAGGATGCGCTGTTGATGATCCATGGCGAGCAGGACAACAACTCGGGCACCTTCCCCATCCAGAGCGAGCGCATGTTCCAGGCCGTCAAGGGACTGGGCGGCACGGCGCGCCTGGTGATGCTGCCGAACGAGAGCCACGGCTACCGCGCGCGCGAATCGATCATGCAGATGCTGTATGAAAGCAACAACTGGCTGGAGAAATATGTGAAGAACGCGGCGCCGCCGGCCGCCGACGTCAAGCCGGCCGGCAAATAAGGGCGGCGGCGCGCAACTCGTGGTATGGTCTTCCTTTGTCTGCAGGGAGGCCAGCCATGACCGTCATCCATGCCCACCGCGCGCCCGACCCGGCGCCCGTCGATGAACCCATGCCGGCGCCGGAGCCGCAAGAAGCGCCCGGGCGCCACCCGGGGCCCGTGCACCCGGTGCCGCAGGAAGATCCTGTGCCGCACCCGCATCCTAATCTCGTCAAGAAAGGCTGTTTTAGATGGCAATTGTCAAGGAAGTCTACACACGCAAAGTCAGCGGAGAATCGTTCGACTATGAACTCGATTACACCCAGGGCGCGGACGTGGCCTGGATTGCGCGCGTGTACCACGACGGCGTGCTGAAAGGCTCGCCGCACGGCGCGCTGACGGCCAACGTGCTGTCCGGCCCCGCGCTGGAGCAATATCTGCGCGCGTATGTCGAAGGCATGATCGAGCGGGGGCTCGACGTGGCCGAGTAAGTGAGTGCCGGGGTCAGACCCGCCGGGTCTGACCCCAGTATTTTCTTGGGTTGGCAGTAGAAACAGCAAAGGGCGCCGAGGCGCCCTTTGTTGTTTCGGTGGTGTCGGATTACGCGGCTGCGCCGCGAATCCGACCTACGTGGAGGCACATGGGCCGTAGGTCGGATTAGCGGGGCCACGCCCCGCGTAATCCGACAACATTGTTGGCCGCCATTCTAGTCAAACGCCCACGTATACAACACGTCCAGCGCATTGTTCGTGCCCGTCTGGAACTGCAAAGTGATGCGGCGGTTCAGTTTGTAGCGCAGCTTGACCAGGCTCGTCGCCGTGCTCGTGCCTTGCTCGAACGTCAGGTAGGCGCGCGACGACAGGCGCTTGCCGACGGTGACGACCGTGCTTTCCAGCCCTTGCGCCTGCGACAGGCCCACTTCGTCGAGGCCCAGCGAATTGGCCAGCTTGCCCTGCAAGCCGCCGCCGGAGCCGCCGAAGAGGGCGCCTGCGGCCGTCGTCAAGAGCGCCATTTCATCGCCGGCCGCCGTTTCCGCGCCGTGGCCGAGAATCAGCCAGGCCAGCTTGTCGCTGTCCGACACGCTCGGCGTGGACACCAGCTTGGCCGTCGGCGCCTGCGCCGTGCCGCGCACTTCCACGCCCGCTTCCACGTTCGTTTCCGACAGCGCTTCGCCTTCGGGACGCTTGCGCACGGCCAGGATATTCAGTGACGGGTTGTCGTAGGCGCCCGTGAAGGCGATCAGGCCCCGCTCGATCGACAGCTTCTGTCCATACGCGGCGTACTGGCCGTTCGTGACCTTGATGCTGCCCGTCACGCGCGGCGCGGCGCGGTTGATGACTCTGGCGCGCACATTGCCCGCCAGGTCGGCATCGAGCCCCATGCCGCGCAGGTGGAAGGCGTTGCCCAGGTCAAATTCCAGGTCGATATTCAGGGGCAGCGAAGGCGCTTCCTTGCTGCCCTTGACTTCCTTGCCCAGCACCACCACGTCGCTGCTTTGCGTGGGGGTATCCTGCGGCGCCAGTTCGATCAGCGCGCGGTTGGCCTTGAACTTGCCCTCGAAGCTGAAGCGCTTGTCGTTGCGCACCAGGGTACTGTTGCCTGACAACACCAGGGTCCGGTCGGGACGCGACAGCGCCTGCAGGCGGTCGGCCATCAGCTTCAGTTCCAGGCTCGCTTCGCCATTCGCAAAGCGCACCCAGCCATCGGCCTGCACCTTGCCGTCGCCGCCATCAAAGCTCAAACGCTGCAATTGCAATTGATCGCCGGCCAGCTTGGCTTGCAGCACGCCATTGCGCAATTTCAAGCCCTGGTCGGCCCAGTTCACCAGCAGCTTGCTGCCGTTGATGTCGCCATTCAATTGCGGCGCGCCGATGGTGCCGCTGCCGGACAGGGCCACCTTCAACGCGCCGCCCAGTTCCAGGCCCGGCTGGCCCGTCAGCGGCGCCAGCCACGCCAGCGAATCGATATTCGTGGTGCCCGTCAGGGAGAGGGCGCTGTCGTTGCTGATGCGCCCGCTCAGCATTTGCACGGTGGCATTGATATCGCTCTGGCCCGCGCGCGCGCCATCGAGTTTCACGGCCAGGCGCAGCTGCTGGTTGGCGACATCCACGCGCGCATCGAAGGTGCGCAAGCCCAGCGCCAGCGGCTGTTCCACGCCCACCGTCACGTCGCCTTTTTCGCGGTAGATGTGCAGCATGCCGGCCAGCGAGGGATCTTTCTGTTTCGCCGTCGGCACCTGCATGTCGAGCGACCATTGCGCGCCCAGGGTCAGGTCGCTGCGCGCATTGGCTTGCAGCGACGGGATCACTTGCGCCAGATAGGTCAGGGCCACGCCAGCCGCCTGGCCGGAACTGGTCCAGCGGGGGCCGTTCTTGACGAGGTTTTGCATGGTGATGCTGCCTGCCGGCAATTTGATGACGGTGTTGCCCACGCTGATCTGCTCGGGCTGGCCCAGGCCCGCCACGCCGCTGCCGACCGGTCCCGCCACTTTCACGGGCACGGGCGCTTGCAGCACGAGCGCATAGCGGCCCTTGTTTTGCAGGCTGTCGATGCTGCCCGTCCAGGCGGCGCCGCTCTGGCTGCCGCGGATTTGCACGGTGGCATCGAAATCGTCATTGCGCGCCGTCAAACTGACCGTATGGCTGCCGCGCGTGCCCGTCGTGCCCAGGCGGGCGCTGGCCAGCTTGAAGGTGGGCGTGCTGTAGCCCGTGATTTCCAGGCTGCTGACCATGGGGTCGAGCGCGCCCTGGCCGGCACCCACGCTGGCGCTGCCTTTCACGGCTTTCAATTGCTGGTCGCCAAAGAAGGTCAGATCCTTGCCATCGAGCGTCAGCTGCGCGGCGGGCGCGTCCATCTTGCCCGAGACGGAACCGGCCGCATGCAGCACGCCGGCAAACTTGGGACCCAGGGTCGACAGTTGCGGCGCATCGAGTTTCCATGTCAGCTGGTCCGTGGCGCCGCCCAGCGCGCCCTTGGCCAGCAAGCTGTTCGGCCCCAGGCGCAGTTCCGTATCCACGCTGTCGATGCGTTTCGCGTTGGCCGACAGCTTGGCATAGCCGGCCAGCGGCGCGTTTTGCAGGGTCGATTCGCGCAGGGCCAGGTTCAGGGCCACTTGCCAGTCGCTGGTGAGGCGGCCGCTGCCGTTGAAATCCGCATTCACGTTGCCGTTGGGCATGGATGCGCCAAACGCGGCCGGGTTGATCTTTTGCAAGGAACCCGTCATTTTCAATTCCGCCTGCTGCTTCGGCCCCGTCAAGCCCACGTCGCCGCTGGCGTGGATGGCGCTGTCGGGCGCGGGGCGCTTGCCGCTCGTTAAACCCAGTCCTTTCGCGTCGGCCACAAAGCTCGTGCGCGGCTGCTGCAGCGTGCCCTGCACCACGCCGCTGGCCAGCACCGTGCCCAGCAAGTCGCCCTGCAGGGCGGAAAGTTGCCGTGCATCGACGTTCCAGTTGAGCTTTTCGCCGGCGCCGCCAAAGTTGCCCTTGGCCGTCACGTTGTTCTTGCCAAGCGCCAACTGCACGTCGATGCCGCTGAAATGGGCCGCATCGGCCGTCAGCTTGCCCTTGCCGGTCAGGGGCTGGTCGAGCAGCTTGCTGGGGCGCACGGTGAAGTCCGCGTTCGCCAGCCACTTGGGGGCCACGTGGCCATGGGCGCGCACGTCGAGGTTCAGGTCGGCCACGGGGAAGGCGCCGAAGTCGGCGGGATTGAGGCGGCTGGTGCTGGCCACGGCCTTGAACGGTTGCTCATCCTTCAGGCTGATCTGGCCCGTCGCGTTGACGCTGCTTTTGCCTGCCTGCAAGGTTGCCTTGCGCAGTTGCACGAGCGAATCGGCCAGGGTGGCTTCCATGTCCAGGCGCAGCTTGGCTTCGCCCAGCTTGGCGCGCAGGGTTTGCGTCTTGTCGTCGCTGTCGAGCACGATGTCGCCGACGATCTTCGTGCTGTTGATGCTGCTGTAGATGTGCTGCAAGTCGATCTTGTCCGTGTGCAAGGTCAGTTGCGCATTGCCGATGGGGCCATCGACGGCGTCGCGGTTGAGTTTGCCGCCGCCCGTGAACTTGCCCGCGTTGCCGAAATCGATGATGGCCGATTCCAAGGTCGTGGCCGTCAGGGTGCCGCCCAGGCGCGCCTCGAACTGGCGCAGCGGCAGCTTTTGCTGGTCGATGGGACCCGGCGTGGCGTGGTTGAGGATGGCCAGCTTGCCCGACACCGTTTGCTTCGTCGGTCGGGTGTCGATGGCGGCATCGAGTTCCAGGCTCAGGTCCGCCTGCGGCAAGGTGGCGTCGAACTTGCCCGGATTGATGTTGCGGCCTTTGATGCTGGCCGAGCGCAGGATGATGACGGGGTCGAACGGCGCCAGCGCCAGCTGGGCGTCGGCCGTGGCCGCGCCCGCGCTGCCCTTGGCCGTGACGTTCAGTACATTCAGGTCGCCGCCCAGCTGCAGCGCCAGGGCGGCCGGTTTTTCGCCGGCGGCGGGGTTGAGCTGCGTCAAGCCCGCTTTGCCGCTGAGCTTGAACGGCTGCGTGGCGGCGATCGTCGCGCTGGCCGTGGCCTGGCCGAACGGCGTGACGGCCGAGGCATCTTCCAGCTGCCATTGCGACTTGTCGCCCGACAAGGTGAAATGGATTTTTTCAAACACCGTATTGCCGCCCGCGCTGACGAGGGTCACCTTGTCCAGGCGCGCGTCGGCAATGCCGATTTTAAAAGGCGCGGCCAGGCTGGCGGGCATGGTCGACGGTTCCTCGGACGGCGCCGTGCTTTCCACGGACAGGCTGGCCACGTGCAGTTCGCTGATGGCGATGCCTTCCGAGAAGAACTGGAACGGCGACCAGTTGATGTCGATGTTGTCGGCCGTGATGTGCTGCGTCTTGCTGCGGTAGCTGACGTGGCCCAGGTGCATGCGGTTGTACAGCGAGCCGGACACGCCCGACACTGCGATGTCGCCGCCGCTGGCGCTGGCCACTTTTTGCACCAGCATCTGCAAGGTCGATTCGCGGCCCAGGAACCAGAAGCCGGCGCCCAGCAGCACGGCCAGGCTGGCGACGGCGATCAGCACATAGCGCACCCAGCGGCGCGGTTTTTTCGCCGGCGGTGGCGGCGCGGCGCCGTTGGGGGACTCGGTAGAAATATCGGACATCAGAAAGTGAATCCCAGAGAAAAGTGCAAACGGTAGGCGTGGACGGCGTGGCCATACGCCACGTCGACATTGATGGGGCCGACGGGGCTCTTGTAGCGCCCGCCCAGGCCATAGCCCGATTTCGGCGTCATGGCCGCTTTGACCGTGTCGGCCGCGTTGCCGGCGTCATAGAAGGCGGCAATGGCCCATTTCGGCTTGAACCAGTACTGGTATTCGGCGCTGCCGGTGAGCATGTAGCGCCCGCCGATGGTGGCGTCGCCTTCCTTCACGCCCAGTTCCTGGTAGCCATAGCCGCGTACCGACTGGTCGCCGCCCGCGCGGAACAGGTAGACGGCCGGCACGCCGCGTTTTTCCTTCGAGCCCAGCGCGCCCATTTCGCCGCGCACGATCAGCTCGCCCTTTTCGCCGAGCGGACGGTAATACACGGCCTTGCCGGCCACGCGCACGAAGCGCTCGTCCGTCAGCAGGGGCAGCAGGGCGCCGCCCACCTGGGCGTTGATGACGTAGCCCTTGGTGGGGAACAGCAGGCTGTCGAGGCTGCGCTTGGTGATGGCATAAGTCAGCGGCAAGCTCTTGCTGCGCGTCTGTTCCAGGCCCACCACCGTCTTGTCTTCGCTGAGGAACTCGAACGTCAGGCTGCGCTCGAGGTTGGTGCCGCCCCAGTTGCGCTTGGCCGAGATGGTGGTGACGGCCGTGATTTCATTGGAAATATCGCTGCGCTCGAACGAGGCGCCCGCACTGTCGTTGTAGCCGCGCTCGGTGGTCGGAAAGTAAAAATTGGCGTGCGCTGCCTGTTTCTTCGTTTCCATGGTGATCGCGCTCTTGAAGCGCGTGCCCCATACGTTGAGGTTGTCATAGTTGAGCTGGGCACGATTCCCCGTATTCGTACTGAAACCGAGACCGGCGCTGACGTTCTGCTGCTTGTTTTCCGTCACGCGCACGACCAGCGGCAGCTGCGGCGCGGGGCCGCGGTTGGCGGGCCTGGCTTCTGGCGCGGCGCCGGCGGCCTCGGCCTGCTGGCTTTCCTGGCCCGCCTCGATCTGCTCGCCCAGGATGCTGCTCATGTCGGCACTGACTTCCACGCTGGCAAAGTAGCCCGTGTCCTGCAGGCGCGCCTGGAACGATTGCAGCGCCGATTCGCTGTAATAGTCGCCCGGGCGTATCTTGTCGAGGTTGCGGATGATGCTGGCATCGTAGCGTTTCAAGCCTTCGATGCGCAGCTCGCCGAAGCGCAGCTCGGGGCCGCTGTCGAGCACCACCAGCAAGGAGACCTTGTGCGTTTCCGGGTCGACCACGGCTTGCGTATCGACCAGCTGGGCGCGCGGGTAGCGCGTCTGCACCACTTCGCGCAGCAGCGCGCGCTTGGCCGCTTCCCATTCCGCCTGGCGGAACACGCTGCCCGTCTTCAGGGCCCAGCTGCGTTTCAGGGCTTCCGTATCGTAGGGTTCGGAAGCGGCCAGCGGCGGCGTGGGATCGAAGCCGCGCAATTCCAGCTCGACCTTGTCGATGGTCACCGGCTGGCCCGGATCGACGTCAACGATGACGACGGGTTTGGCGCCCGTCGTGTCGACGCGCACCGTGACGACGGGCGTGTAGTAGCCGGCCGTGGCGATGAGGTTTTTGGCTTGCTCGGGCGTATCGCGCACGAGGCGCTGCAATTGCTCGCGGTCCATGCGCGGGTTGCCGCGGAAGCGTTCCAGGTCCAGGTTTTTTTCCAGCAGTTCATCGAGGTCGCCGGGGGCGTTGACCTTGACCTCGTACTGCAGCGGGGCGGGCGCCGTTTCCGTGGCGCTGGCGCTCTCTGGAGCAGCATCTTGCGTGGCCTCCTGGGCCCCGGCATGGGCGATGGGAAACAGCGAGATGACACTGCCGGCGGCCGCCAGTGTCAGTTGACCCATTGCTTTTGTCACTACTTGTGCCAAAATTCGTGGTCGTATCGCCTTGCCGGCAGCCGTATGCCGTATGGGTCGTGCAGAAAACATGGTGCTCCAGATGAGTAAATGCTGACTGCATGTTACCGGAATAGGTAAACTGATGGCGGACGAATAAGTATTTTTTGCGCTGGGAATCATGTTTCTCCGCGCACAATTGGAACAGAATCAAACTGAAAAGAAAGAAATTATGCTAGCAACGGACTCCGCACTGGTGCTCTTTAGCGGTGGACAAGATTCCACCACCTGCCTGGCCTGGGCTCTCAAGCACTATAGCCGAGTGGAAACCATCGGTTTTGACTATGGACAGCGCCATGCGATCGAACTGACCGTGCGTCCCGGCGTGCTCGAGCAGATGCGCCGGCAGTCGCCCGAGTGGGACAGCCGCCTGGGCCAGGACCACATGATCGACCTGTCATTGATTTCCGCCATTTCCGATACGGCCATGACGCAGAACGTCGAGATCGTCATGCAGGAAAACGGCTTGCCGAACACCTTCGTGCCCGGCCGCAACTTGCTGTTCATGACGGTAGCCGCCACCGTGGCCTACCGCCGCGGCTTGACGGTGCTGGTGGGCGGCATGTGCGAGACGGATTTTTCCGGCTACCCGGATTGCCGCGACGACACAATGAAAGCGCTGCAAGTGGCCCTGAACCTGGGCATGAATACGCGCCTGAAGCTGGAAACGCCGCTGATGTGGCTGGACAAGGCGCAAAGCTGGGACCTGGCGGAAGACCTGGGCGGCCAGCCGCTGGTCGACCTGATCCGCAGCGGTACGCACACCTGCTACCTGGGTGAGCGTGGCGAATTGCACGACTGGGGCTACGGCTGCGGCACTTGCCCCGCCTGCTCCCTGCGCGCGAACGGCTACCAGCAATACGCGGCGAGGAAGGCGGCGAAACCGGCCCTGAAATAATCAGTTTGCGCCGTTTCTTCAAGCGGCGCGGCAGGGGGACAAGCCATGCTGTGGTTTTTGCCACAGGAGAACCTTGCCATGACATCCCTCTTTGCCGCGCTGTACGGCCCCGTCTTCTGGGCCGGCTTCATCGGCGCCGCCAGTTACCTGATCGCGGTGTGCCACTATTCGTTCTGGGTCTTGCCGCCCTTGCTGTTGCTGGCGCTGCTCACGTCCCTTCTTGCCGAACGCTATCTGCCGTATGACGGCGCGTGGAACCACGCGCACGGCGAAGGCTGGCGCGACGTGCTGCACGCGCTCGTCAATGAAGCGCTATATCTGCTCGGCCTGGCTGCCTTTCCCTTGCTGGCAGGACACCTGGCGCTGGGCGCGTTCTGGCCCAGCGCGTGGCCGTTCTGGGCGCAGCTGCTGCTGGCCATCCTTATCGCCGACTGCGGCATTACCCTGGTGCATTACCTGAGCCACCGTTTTTATTTTCTGTGGAAACTGCATGCCGTGCACCACAGCGTGCAGCGCCTGTATGGTTTCAATGGATGGATGAAACACCCGCTGCATTTGCTGCTGGAAGCGGCGGGCGGCATGCTGCCCTTGCTGCTGCTGGGCATACCTGAGCGTGTCATGGCCGTGCTGGCGTTTGCCGTGGCGATCCAGCTGTTGCTGCAGCACGCGAACGTCGATATGCGCATGGGGCCGCTGCGCCACGTGTTTGCCTGGGCGCCGCTGCACCGTTTTCATCACATGAAATACGGCACGGCCGGCGACGTGAATTTCGGCCTGTTTTTTACGTGCTGGGACCGCCTGCTGGGCACCTGTTTCGACGCCCCGGGCTACCGCATGCGGAGCGAGGACCTGGGCATCGGCAGCCGGCCCGATTACCCCGTCGCATATGGGGCGCAATTGATCGAGCCGTTCCGCGCGGAAGAGGGCGTGCGCGCGCCCGAGCTGCCGGCCGGCTTGCGCAACGGGTCGTAGCCGGCAGGTCAATCGAGCAACTTGACGTCGAGCTGGCGCAAGCTGCGGTCGGCGCGCACGCCGAACAGGCTGCGCATGGTGCGCGAAAAATGCGCGGCATCGGCAAAGCCGGCGCCGTGGGCCGCGTCCGTCAGAGTGCTGCCGAGCAAGATAAAACGGATGGCCAGGCGCAAGCGGCGCCACAGCACCAGCCGCCGCACGGGCAAGCCCAGCTGGGCGCTGAACAGGCGTTCCAGCTGGCTCAGCGACAAATGCGCGGCCCCGGCCACGGCGGCCGCGCTGACCTTGCCCGACAACAATATGTCGACCTGCTCCAGCGCGCGCCGCACGCGGGCGTCGGACAGGATTTCCCGGGGCTGGGCCTGCAGGGCGGCGGCGATGCCGTCCAGGGTGGGAGCGCCTGCGCCGCCGGCGGCCGCCAGCAAGGCTGCACCGCCCAGGCGCTGCGGTTCCGCATAGATGGTCAGCATGGGCGCCGGTGCGGCGACGATGGCGTGCGGGCGCAGGCTTTCGACCAGCAAGTGCCGCGCCGTGTGGACGATGCCGTCGAGCTCGGCCGTGAAGGGCGCGCCCGTGCTCAGCATCAGCTGGTGCGCATAATGGGCGTGACTGTCCGTGGCGCCCGCTGCGCCATGCAAGATGGCAAAATCCGGCGCCAGCCACAGTGTTCCCTGCCAGCTATCGTGCTGCAAACGCGGCTCCCTGATGATGGATGACGGGGCGATCATAGCAGCCGGCGGGAATGGTTTTCATGGCATTGAATTTTCCTGGAGTACACATCATTGCATCGATGAAATATGTGGTCTTTTTAATACAATATTCGGCATTGCAAGGGCGCCCGCTGTAACGTACTATCATTCTCATCGACTACCGATGGTAATCGTGCAGCCCGCTGCCAGCCATGTTGCCGGCAGTGTCGCGGTTTGATGTCGTCCTGCCTGTCAGCCTGCCATGTCTACACGCGCGTCTTCGTCGTGGTTTGCCCGGCCAGTGTCGCACTGGGTGGGGCCGCGCGCCTTGGCCACGCTGGTGCTGGCGCTGTGCCTGGGATTGACGTATGGCGCCTGGCGCAATGCCCACGACGCCAGCGAACAGCAGGTGCAGGCCGATTTCGATTTCCGCGTGCGCGAACTGGTGAACAACATCGCCGGCCGCATGCGGACCTATATCCAGGTGCTGCACGGGGTGCAGGGACTGTATGCCAGTTCGCAGGAAGTCACGCGCCGCGAATTCCATGCCTATCTGGCGGTGCAGCAGGTCGACCGAAACTTTCCCGGCATTCACGGCATCGGCTACCTGCCGCTGGTGCCCGGCGCCGCCCTGGCGCGGCACGAGGCCAGCGTACGCGCGGAAGGCTATCCCGGCTATGCCGTGCGTCCGTTCGGCCAGCGGGCCTGGCATGCGCCCATCACGTATCTGGAACCTTTAAGCGACAGCAACCTGCTGGCCTTCGGCTATGACATCTGGTCCGAATCCGTGCGCCGCACCGCGCTCGAGCAGGCGCGCGACACTGGCCAGGCCGCCATGACAGGCAAGATACACCTGGTGCAGGATGGCGGCAGCGACCAGGCGCATGGTTTCCTGGTTGTGCTGCCCGTGTATGACAACGGCTTGCCGCATGCCAGCGTGGAGCAGCGGCGCGCCGCCTTGCGCGCCTGGGTGTTTGCGCCGTTCCGCATGGGCGACCTGATGGCGGGCGTGGGCGGCGAGGCGGCGCGCCAGCTGGACCTGGAAATCTATGACGGCGCGCAGCTGGCCGAGGCGGCCCTGATGTACGACAGCCTGCCGGGCGGCTTGTCCTCTGCCGCCTCGGACAGCCTGTTATCGCGGCAAGTCATCACCATCGCCGGCCGGCCGTGGACCTTGCGCGTGCGCGCCATGCCGGGCTTCGATGGCGAGCTGCTGGCGCGGCCGCGCCTGGTGGCCTGGACCGGTTTGCTGGCCAGCATCGTGCTGGCGCTGGCGGCCTGGCTGCTGGCGGCGGGCCGCGCCCGCGCCCAGGTGGCGCTGGCGCGCTCGAGCGAGCTGGCCGGCCAGCTCGAGCAGGGGCAGGCGAGCGTGCTGGCGATGGCCGAGGCGGCGCAACGGAGCCAGGCCATGCTGCGCAGCATCCTCGATTCGACCATCGACGGCATTCTGGTCGACAACATCAATGGCCGCATCTTTACCTCGAACCGGCGTTTCCGCGACCTGTGGCAAGTGCCCGACGCGCTCGACTGGCAAGCCGATGGCGCGGCGCTGGTGCGCCATGTGGAAAGTCAGCTGGAGCAGGCTGCACCTTTCTTGGGAGCACGCGCCCATGCGCCGCACGGCCACCGCGAGCGGCGCGACGTGCTGCACCTGCGCGATGGGCGGGTGGTCGAACAATATGTGCGCAGCATGCAGTTAGGCAATGAGCAGGCGCGCCTGTGGACCTTCCGCGATATCAGCGAGCGCAGCCAGATGGAGCGGCGCGAGCATACGCGGCGGCAAGTGCTGGAAATGCTGGCCACGGGCGCGCCGCTGGAACGGGTGCTGGAAAGCGTGGTGCTCAGCGTGCAAGCCGACCATCCCGCCATGCTGTGCAGCATCTTGCTGCTCGATGAAAGCCGCCACCGCCTGGTGCTGGGCGCGGCGCCGAGCTTGCCCGCGTTTTTCAACCTGTCCAGCCACGGCCACGACCTCGACACCTTGCAGGGCGTGCATGGCATCGCCGCGCAAGCCGTGCGCGACGGCCAGCGCGTGATCGTGGGCGACCTGCATGCCAATGTGCAGGAAACGATGGAACTGGCGTACCGGGCCCAGCTGCAATCATGCTGGGCCGAGCCCGTGCGTGGCGGCTCGGGCAAGCTGCTCGGGGTGCTGATGGCGTATCACCGCCAGCCGACCTTGCCGGGCGCGGCGCATCTGGCGCGGCTCAGCGAGGCGGCGCACCTGGCCGGCATGGCCATCGAGCAGGCGCAGGTGGCGCTGGCCCTGCGCGCCGGCGAAGCGCGTTTCCGCAGCCTGTACGACCACGCGCCCGTGGCCCTGTGGGAACAGGACTGGTCGGCCGTGCGCGCCGCGCTCGACGCGCTCGAGCAGGCGGGCGTGCGCGACCTGGGCGCCCACTTCCAGGCCAATCCGGATGCGCTGCGGAAGCTGGCGGGCCTGGTGCGCATCATCGATGCGAACGGCGCCGCGCTGGCGCAGGTGCGCGCCAACGAGGACGACCAGCGCCGCGGTGCGCTGAGCCTGGCACAGAATTTCGATGACAGCGCCTTGCCCCGTTTCGGCGATGCGTTGCTGGCGCTGGCTGGCGGCGCCCACCTGTACGAGTGCGAAAGCAGCTTCGTGCGTCTCGACGGCGCGGCGCGGCAAAATGAATTGAGCCTGCTGGTGATGCCCGGGCATGCGGACAGCCTCGATTTCGTCATGGTGTCTTCGCTCGATATCACCGAGCGCAAGCGCATGAACGCGGAACTGCTGCAGCTGGCCACCACGGATTTCCTGACCGGCTTGCCGAACCGCCGTCACTTCATGGCGTCGCTGGAAAACGAGCATGCCCGCTTGCAGCGCGAGCTGGCCAGCTGCGCCAGCGTGCTGATGCTCGACATCGATCACTTCAAGCGCGTCAACGACGAGCATGGCCACGCCGTGGGCGATGCCGTGCTGCGCCACCTGGGCGCGCTGATGTGCCAGGCGCTGCGCAAGGTCGACGTACCGGGCCGCGTGGGCGGCGAGGAATTCGCCATCTTGCTGCCGGGCACGGATCTGAGCGCCGCCGCCGTGTTTGCCGAACGGCTGCGCCGGCGCGTGGCGGAAAGTTCGCTGACCATCGATGGCGGCATTGTGCTCACCATCACGGTGAGCATCGGCATGGCCGCCATGGTCGGTACCGATGCTGATTGCGACGCCGTGCTGGCGCGCGCCGACGAGGCGCTGTACCGGGCCAAGCGGGGCGGGCGCAACCGCATCGAACAGAATGACGGCGGCGGCGACGGCGTGCTCAGCAAGTTCATGGCGCAGTGATTACAGGCTGTGCTGACGCGTCTGTGCCTGATTGCGGTTGCGGCTGACGATCAGCCAGACGATGGCGACGGGAATCAAGAGCGGCAGCAGCACGGGCGTGCTCAAGGCCAGCGCCAGCGCCACGCACAGGGCCACGACGGCGATCAGCACCACGCCCACGCCGGCCAGCACCACGCCCGTGACGACGGCGCCGCATACCAGCGCAATGGCGGCGATCAGCAAGCCGCCGCCGGCAAACACCAGGCCGAACAGCCACTCCAGCGGTCCGTCGATCTCGTCGCCGTTGAGCTGCATGTGCATGTCCGTGGCGCCGATCTTGTCGAGGAACAGGCAGGCGAGCATGACGATGAGGACGAAGGTGAGCAATTTTTTCATGGTAAGCCTCGGTGTGTGGGTGATCGGGTATTGCATGGTCACACTGTAGGCGCGTGCCCCGCTTGCCGCCAGCGGCGTGCGACAGGCCGTCATTTTCACGGTATGGAAGGCGCTGGCGGCCAGAAAACACTGATTTGGAACAAGATTTCTTTTCTTGTAATGTGCGCAAGCCGTCCTATACTGAACACCTCAGTCTCGCAAGGAGGGCAACATGCTTTTGTTTGCAGATACCGGGGATCAATCGCTATCCCTTTTTCACCATCGAACCACGCGCCAGCGTAGCGCCACGCAGTCCTGCGCCGAGCCTGTCGGCGCGCCATCGGCGATCCCGCCGATCATCATCAATCCTTTTAATTATCATGCGCCGCTGCCGGCCATCGACCCGCGCTGGATACCGCCCGGCCCGCCGCTGACCTGGCCCAACCGGCCTGCCATGTCCATGTGCTGACAGTTGCCTGGGAAGATGCCGGACGGAAGCATTGAACGTTCACCCATGCCGCCGTGAAGGCGGCACGGGCGGGCGTTTTCGACTATCATGCTAGCCCCGACCTTCCATCACGAGCACCGCCATGAGTACCGATTTCCCCGACTTTTCCGACGAAGCCGCCGAGCACGACAATGACGCCCCGATCCAGGAGCCGCGCCTGTGGGTAGGCAATGGCTGGACGGCGCGCGTGATCAAGAACGAGGAAGATGAAGGCTGGGCCGTGGCCATGATCAAGGATGGCGAACCGGAGCCGGCCCTCGTGGGCCCGTGGACCATGGGCCGCGACAAGAAAAACCCGAAGCCGCTCGACGTCAACGCCTTCAACACCCTGGTCAAGACGGCGTCCGAGGTACTGCGCCGCCACGAGCAGCAGCTGCATGCGCAACTGCACAAGAACCTGTTCGTCGCCACCGACGAGGGGCAGATCAAGGTGATGTTCGACATCGTGCCCGACGAAGACCACCCGTACGCGGAACTGAGCGCCTACGACGCCGACGGCGAACAGATCGCCAAGGTGCGCACCTCGGCCGCGTTCAAGTTCAACGCCACGTCCGCCGCGAACTGGATCGAAGGCGGCTACCGCCGGCCCTAAGCTGCATATTGTTGGCGCTGGTGCTGGTGTCGGATGACGCTCCTTCGGAGCGAATCCGACCTACGTCCGCGGAACCGACGCATGGCCAGGTAGGTCGGATCAGGCCTGCAAGGCCGTCATCCGACGTTACCACCAGCGTCAACAATGTGTCGGATGACGCTCCTTCGGAGCTAATCTGACCTGCGTCCGCGGAACCGGCGCATGGCCAGGTAGGTCGGATCAGGCCTGAAAGGCCGTCATCCGACGTTACCCCCAGCGTCAATAATGTGTCGGATGACGCTCCTTCGGAGCTAATCCGACCTACGTCCGCGGAATCGACGCATGGACAGGTAGGTCGGATCAGGCCTGCAAGGCCGTCATCCGACGTTACCGCCAGCGTCAACAATGTGTCGGATGACGCGCTTGCGACCTCGGCGGCCCCCGCTAATCCGACCTGCCTCTTACGGCATACGCCAGCCGGTACAACAGCGGCAGCACCAGCAGCGTCAATGCCGTCGACGATAAAATGCCGCCGATCACCACGGTGGCCAGCGGACGCTGCACTTCGGCGCCCGTGCCCGTGGCAATGGCCATCGGCACGAAACCGAGCGACGCCACCAGCGCCGTCATCAAGACGGGCCGCAAACGCGTGATGGCCCCCTCGCGTATCGCATCCTGCAAGGGCATGCCCTGTTCGCGCAGCTGGCGGATGTAGGCAATCATCACCAGGCCGTTCAGCACGGCCACGCCGGACAGGGCGATGAAACCGACCGCCGCCGAAATCGACATGGGAATGTCGCGCAGCCACAGGGCGACGATGCCGCCCGTCAAGGCGAACGGGATGCCGCTGAAGACCAATAGCCCATCTTTGACGTTGCCGAACATGGCGAACAGCAACACAAACACGAGGGCCAAGGCCACGGGCACCACCAGTTCCAGGCGTTTCGTGGCCGACTGCAATTGCTCGAACTGGCCGCCCCAGCTGGTCCAGTAGCCGGCCGGAATGGCCACCTGCGCTTGCAACTGCTGCGTGGCATCGGCCACGAAGGAGCCGATATCGCGTCCGCGCACGTTGGCGCTGATGACGATGCGGCGCTTGCCGTCTTCGCGGCTGATCTGGTTCGGCCCCGGCGCCACTTGCAGGCTGGCTACTTCGCCGAGCGGGATGAAGCGGGCGCGGCCTTCCGCCGCCGCGCCCAGGGGCAGGGCGATCGGCAGGCGTTTCAACTGCTCCAGGTCGCTGCGCAGGCTGTCGGGCAGGCGCACGACGATGTCGAAGCGGCGGTCGCCCTGGAACAGGGTACCCGCCTCTTGCCCGCCGATGGCCGTGGCGATCGCCGCTTGCACGTCGGCAATATTGAGGCCATAGCGGGCCGTCTGCTCGCGGTCGATCTGCACCGTCAGCATGGGCAGCCCCGTCGTCTGCTCGACTTTTACCTCTGTTGCGCCGGGAATCTTGCCCAGCACGCCCGCGATCTTCGCCGCCGTGCTGTCGAGCACGCTCATATCGTCGCCGAACAGTTTCACGGCCACGTCGCTGCGCACGCCGGAAATCAGTTCATTGAAGCGCAGCTGGATCGGTTGCGAAAACTCATAGTTATTGCCCGGCAAGCTCGTGGCCGTCGCTTCGATTTCCGCCAGCAATTGCTCGCGCGACTTCTTCGGTTCCGGCCATGCGTCGCGGGGTTTCAGCATGATGTAACCGTCGGAAATATTCGGCGGCATGGGGTCGGACGCGATCTCGGCCGTTCCCGTACGGGCGAACACGCGCGCGATTTCCTTGTGGTTTGCCATCAGCTTGCTTTCCAGCTGCTGCTGCATGGCCAGCGATTGCGTCAAGCTGGTGCCGGGGATGCGCAGGGCCTGGATGGCGATGTCGCCCTCGTTCAGGCTGGGCACGAATTCGCTGCCCATGCGCGTGGCCAGCAAGCCCGACAGCACGACGGCTACCGCCGCGCCCGTCAACACGACGGGCGTGTTGCGCATCACCTTGTCCAGCAGCGGCGCGTACCAGCGCTTGGCGGCGCGCATGATGGCGTTTTCCTTCTCCGCCACCTTGTCGCCGATAAACAGCGCCACCGCGGCCGGAATGAAGGTGATCGACAGCAGCATGGCACCGAGCAGGGCGATGACCACCGTCAGGGCCATCGGCGTAAACATGCGGCCCTCCACGCCCGTCAGCGCGAAGATGGGCAGGTACACGACCATGATGATCAGCTGGCCGTACAGCAAGGGGCGGCGCGCTTCTTGCGATGCCGCAAACACTTCCTGAAAACGCTCCTGCAAGGTCAGCGGCCGTCCCAGTTTTTGCTGTGCATGGGCCAGGCGGCGCACGCAGTTTTCCACGATGACCACGGCGCCATCGATGATGATGCCGAAATCGAGTGCCCCCAGACTCATCAGGTTGGCGCTCACATGGTATTGCACCATGCCCGTAAACGTGAACAGCATGGCCAGCGGAATCACCATGGCCGTGATGACGGCCGCGCGGATATTGCCGAGGAACAAAAACAAAATGGCGATCACCAGGACGGCGCCTTCCAGCAGGTTTTTCTTCACCGTATTGATGGCCTTGTCGACGAGTACCGTGCGGTCATACACGGTGACGGCGTGCACGCCTTTCGGCAGGCTGCGGTTGATCTCGACCATCTTCTTGTCGACGGCTTGCGACACGGCGCGGCTGTTCTGTCCGATCAGCATGAAGACGGTGCCGAGCACCACTTCGCGGCCGTTTTCCGTGGCCGCGCCCGTGCGCAGCTCGCGCCCCAGCACCACGTCGGCCACGTCGCGGATGCGGATCGCCACGCCCTGCACATTGGCGACGACGATGTTGCCGATGTCACTTTTTGAGGCCACCTGGCCCGGCGCGCGTATCAGCAGCTGCTCGCCCTGCTTTTCGATGTAGCCGGCGCCCACGTTGCTGTTGTTGCGCTCGAGCGCCGTCACCACGTCTTGCAGGCTGATGCCGTAGGCGGCCAGTTTTTCCGGGTAGGGCGCCACCTGGTATTGCTTGGCGTAACCGCCGATGGCATTGATTTCCGTGACGCCCGTGACATTGCGCAACTGCGGCTTGATGATCCAGTCCTGGATTTCGCGCAAGTCCGTCGGCGTGTAGGGCGTGCCGTCCGGCTTTTTCGCGCCCTCCTGCGTTTCCACCGTCCACAGATAGATTTCACCGAGGCCCGTGGAAACAGGCCCCATCTTCGGCGTGATGCCAGCCGGCAAGCTTTCCTTCGCTTCCTGCAGGCGCTCGTTGATCATCTGGCGGGCAAAATAGATGTCCGTACCATCCTTGAAGATCACGGTCACTTGCGACAAACCATAGCGCGACAGCGAACGCGTCTGCTCCAGGTTGGGCAAGCCGGCCATGGCCGTTTCGATGGGGAAGGTGACTCGCTGCTCGGTTTCCAGCGGCGAATAGCCGGCGGACTGGGTATTGATTTGCACCTGCACGTTGGTGATGTCGGGCACGGCGTCGATGGGCAGCTTCTGGTAGCTGTAGATGCCCAGGCCGGCCATGGCCGCCACGGCCAGCATCACCAGCCAGCGCTGGTCGATGGCAAAGCGGATCAAGCGTTCAAACATGATGGTTTCCTTAGCTTTGACGTGATCAATGTTCGTGGCCGGCGGAGTCCTTGCCCAGCTCGGACTTCAGGACAAAACTGCCTTGCGCCGCGTACGGCGTGCCGGCGGCCAGGCCCTGTTTGATGTGCGTCAGATTGCCATCGCTGCGGCCCAGCACCACGGGCGTGGCCTGGTAGCCGTCCTTGACCTGCACGAAGACGACGGGCTTGTCTTCCACCGTCTGGATGGCCGTGCTCTGCACGGTAACGGGCGCGTCCGCTTCGCCGGACACCACTTCCACCGTGACGAACAGGCCCGGGCGCCAGGCCATGTCCGGGTTCTGCAAGCTGATGCGTGCCTTGGCCGTGCGCGTCTGCTCGCCCAGCAGCGCGCCCACGTAGGTGATCGTGCCTTGCGCGCTGGCATCGAAAGCGCTGGCTTTGACTTCTGCCTTGCCACCCATGCGCACGGTGGCCAGGTCTTTCGCCGGCACGGCGATTTCCGCCCACACGGTCGACAGGTCGGAAATGACGAAGATGTTCGCGTCTTCCTTGACGGCTTCGCCCAGGGTGATGTGTTTTTCCAGCACCATGCCGTCGAACGGCGCGCGGATCTCGTAGCGGTTCAGCGGCCCTTTGCTGGCCCCGGTCCCGGCGCCGCTGGCGCCCAGCGCGCTGAGTTTTTGCTGCGCATTCTGCACGGCGATTTCCGCCTCGCGCCACGCCTGCTGCGCCTGCAGGTAATCCTGTTCGGCCGAAATTTTCTCGCGCCACAGTTTTTCCTCGCGCTCATACGTGGAGCGTGCCAGGGAGAGCCGCCGCTGCGCCGACAGCAGTGCGCTGCGCTGTTCCGACAGTTCCGTGCTGGCGATGACGGCCAGCACTTGCCCCTTTTTCACCAGCTGGCCCAGGTCCGCCTGCACGGCTTCCACCACGCCGGCCAGACGGGGCACGACGTGGGCCGTGCGGTCTTCATTGAAACGGATTTCGCCGGGCAGGGCGACCGTCGTCTTGATGCGGCCGGGCGCGGCCGTGGCGATGACGACGCCGGCCGCGCGGCTTTGCGCAGCCGTCAATTCCAGCTTGCCTTCCACTTCCTCGTGGCCGTGTTCGTCTTTCTTTTCAGCATGTGCTTCCACCTTGACGGCGGCGGGCGGCGCGGTCTTGGAATTGCCCGTGCCCAGGATGAGGATGGCCAGCACGATGCCGGCGGCCGCGATGGAAGCGATGGCGATCGCCTGCTTTTTGTTCAGTGTGATGTTCATGGAGGGTATTCCTTACAGGGGAGCTGGTGTGCCCAGCAGGCGCTCGATCTCGGCGGCGGCGTGCTGCGCTTCCGTCAGCGCGCGCAGGTATTGGTTTTTGGCTTGCAGCAAGGTGCGCTGGGCATCGAGCACGTCGAGGAAGGCGAACTTGCCGAACTCAAAGCCCTTGCTGGCCGTGTCGTAGGCGCTTTGCGCGCCGGGCAAGATGTCCAGGCGCAAGCTTTCCACGTCGAGCCGGGCCATGGCCAGGCGTTCGCTGGCGGCGGCCACGTCCGTCTGCACGGCGATGCGGGCGGCGGCCAGCTCGTCGCTGGCCTTGTCGCTGCGGCGCAAGGCGTCGAGCTTGTTGCCGGCATTGCGGTCGAACAAAGGCAGCGGCAGGGCCAGGCCGATGATGGCCTGGTTGCGGCCCAGTTCTTCCGAGCGCTTCATGCCGATGCTGAGCGTGACGTCGGGCGTGGCGCGCCGCTGTTCCACGTCCAGCATGGCTTGCCGCTGGGCCAGCGCGCTGCGCGCCTGGCGCACGGCCGGCGCCTGCTCCAGCCGTGCCGCCAGTTCGCTGCGTGGCGGCAGCTCGGGCAAGGTTTCCAGGCGTCCTTCGGCCACGCTAAAGCGGGGCGCGGCATTGCCCCACAGGGCGGCCAGGCGCTTGCGGGCGCTGGTCAGCGTGCTGCGGGCCAGGTTTAGTTCCAGCCGCACGCTCGCTTCGGCAACCCTGGCGCGGGTTTCCTCGACAGGCGAGGCCTTGCCGGCCGTCACCCGGCGCGCCGTGATGTCGCTGGCGCGCGCGGCCAAGGCTTGCGCGCTGTCGGCCAGGCGCAAGCCTTCCTGCGCCGCCAGCACGTCGACAAAGGCGGTGGTCACTAGCGCGCGCGTGTCGGCTTGCTGCAGTGACAGGCCGGCCTGCGCCAGTTCCTGGCCCTGCTGCGCGACGGCGGCGCGCGCACCCCGTTTGCCGCCCAGTTCTATGAGCTGGTTCAGTTGCACGGTGGTGCTGCGCGTGGCGCGCCGCGTGTCTTCCAGCACGGTTTGCAGTTCCGGGTTGGGCAGGGCGCGCGCCTGCTGCAGGGCGCCGCCCTGCGCCGCCAGTTCATGGCGGGCGGCCGACAGGGTGGCGTTGCCGCCTTCGGCCAGCAGCAGCGCGGCGGGCAGGGTCAGGGGACCGGCGGGTTCCGCAGGTGTTTGCGCATGGGCAAAGTTGCCGGCCAGCAGGCCAGCGGAAAGTAACAAGATGATTTGGTACATCGAATTCTCCAGGGAGTGGAAAAAGAATTCGACGGGACGCGCAGGCTGGCGCCTGCTTTAGTCAGGCCCGCATATTGCGATCAGTGAAAGAAGCGTCCCGTCGGCCTAGATGGCCGACGACCAGTCAGGGCGCTTGGGAGCGTCCGGGATGTGGGAAGCGTAAAAGAAGGGGGACGTATCCGCGTTGACGGACGCCATGTCGCCGACCGGCAGGCTGGAGCCGGCCGGCAGCCATGCGTGGCCGATGCCATGGCAGACGTTGCAATCGCTGTGCGGCTGGCCTTTTTTCTGCTGCTCAGCTTTACCGCCGGCGGGTTGTTTATCCGCATCGGCCTTGTGCTGGTGGCTGTGGTGGCCCAGGTGCTGCGCCGCCTTGCCTTCCTCGTGCAGGCAATACGCGCTCGCCGCAGCCCAGGACATCTGGAGCGGAAGCACGAACAGCAGCAAAATGAGGAAGAATTGTCGCATGGTGACGGCTATTGTACAGAAAGGCGGGCGGCCGTGCCGTGCTTAGCGTGGCTGGGCGCGCCACGCCTTCAGCTGCGCGGCAATCGCCTTGCCCTGGAATAGCTGCGGCTCGGAATGCTCTTCCGCCTCCATGCCGCCTTCGAGGAAATCGGCCGCCTCGCGCGCCTGCACCAGCACCTTGGCCTTGTCGAACGCCTCGGCAAAGCCGGCGCTCTTGGGCAAGGCTTCCTTGAAATACGCTTCGCTGAAGTAAGTAAAATCGTTCTGGTCGTCGCAGCCGAACGAGGTGCGGTCGCTGCGCGCGGCCGTGATGATGAGGGTGTTGTCATCTTTTAATGGCGCAATGAAGCCGCCCGCGTAGCAGGCCGAGATCACGATGACTTTCCAGCGGATGCCGCTGTGCTTGAGCATGCCCGCCAGCTCTTGCGCGGGCAGGCTGTGCAAATCCATGCCGTTTTGCGCCAGCGCCAGTTCGTGCTCGGGCGAGCCGTGGCTGGTGAGGAATAAAAACAGGATGTCGTTGGCCTTGTCCATCTTCGCGCCCAGGGCGTCGAGGCTGGCGGCGATGCTGGTGCGCGTGGCCATCGGCTGCTGCGCCACCGTGTTGCGGCTGTTGACCAGCATCAGGGAGCGGCCCACGGTGCCGTAATCGCGGTCGAACTGGCGCTGCACGAAGGCCGTTTCGCGGTGAAACACTTCCTGCGCGCCATCGCCGGCCACGCCCAGCAGGTAGAGATTGATCTTTTTCGCCGGGTCGCGCGGCGCGATGCGGGCCAGGGCGCCGTCGAGCAGGGTGCGCTGGTTGTACAGGGCCAGCTCGATATTGTCGCGCGTGAGCTTGTCTGCGGCCGGGTCGTCCAGCTGGCCTTCCGTCCAGTTGCCGCTGTCTTCGCGCCGGCCGTCCGCCTGCGCCACGGCGTAGCGCAGCACGCCCTTGCCGTCGAACTGGCCATTCTTGAAGCCACCCCGGTATTCGTCGCCGTCGACCGTGCGCAGCACGCCTTCGCCCTCGAATTTCCAGTCTTTCAGCTCGCCTTCATAGTGGATGCCGTCGCTGGTGGTGACCTTCGCCTTGCCCTGCACCTGGCCCTGGACGAATTCGCCTTCGAAGACGGTGCCGTCCGTGTCGGTCAGCTTGCCGGCGCCGTGCGGGCGCCAGTGCTTGAAATGGCCCTCGAAGGTGGCGCCGTCGGCGCCCTGGAAGCGGCCTTGTCCCTCGAAGCTGCCGTTGACGAAGCTGCCCGCATAGATTTCGCCCTTGGGCGAGGTGTAGCGGCCGATGCCGTCGAAGGCGCCCTGGCGGAAGGCGCCCGTGTATTCGACGCCGGACGCCTGGCGCAGCTTGCCCTGGCCGGAAAACACGCCGCGCGCGAAGCCCCCTTCGTAAAACGCGCCGCTCGCGTATTCGAGCCGGCCCTGGCCGTGCATCTTGCCCGCGACGAGGGGACCGAAATAGCGTCCGCCATCGGCCGTTTCCGCCGCCGGCGCCTTGGCTGGCGCGGCGCACAATGGCGGCATGCCCAGCGCGGCAAAGGCCAGCAGGCCGGCGAGGGTGTAGGGGCGAAGCGAGGCGCGTAGCGTGGCAGTCATGAGGACGGTCTGGTCTGTAGGAAGGGGCCTAGTCTGCCACTGTATCGGCCAGGTGGCAAATGCGCGCGTGGCGAGTGTTGCTATCGCTCAAGGCAAGATTCTGCGTTTTATGCCGTGCCAAGGCTGGGCTGAACTGATAATATTGATTTTCAGAACATATACTTGCACAAGGTACATAGTCACCCATGGAAAGCCGTCTCAGCCGCCTGGAAGCCGTTCAAACCGTGTTGCTGGAAATCGGGCAGCGCTCGAGCACCTGCAGCGATATCAGCGAATTCCTGCAGGCGGTGCATGCGGCGCTGGGACGCATCATGTATGCGGCCAACTTTTACGTGGCGCTCAGCGACCGCGACGACGGCCTCGTGCGCTTTCCCTACTTTGTCGACGAATTCGACGCCGCGCCCGATCCGGACGAGGGCGTGCGCCTGGCCAGCGCCGCGCAGTCGCCCACGGCCTGGGTCATCGTCAACCGCAAGCAGCTGGTGATGACGGCCGACGACGACGCCATGCGCGCCATCGGCGGCGGCGCCTGGGGCGGCGGCACGGCGGCCGAGCACTGGATCGGCTGCCCGCTGCTGGACCAGCAGCACCAGGTGCTCGGTGCCATCGTCATCCAGAGCTACGACGCCCAGCACCGTTTCAGCCTGGAAGACCAGGCCCTGTTCGCGCTGATCGCCACGCACGTGTCGAGCGCCCTGCAAGGCATGCAAAGCATGGACCGGCTGGAAAAGGCGGTGCAGGAGCGCACGGCCCTGCTGGCGCACGAGGTGGCTGAGCGCCGGCGCGCGGAAAACCTGCAGCATGCGCTGTATGAAATCGCCAACCTGTCGGCGCAGGCGGCCGACGCGACGACTCTGTATGCGCGCCTGCACGCCATCATCAGCGAACTGGTGACGGCAAAGAATTTCCTCATCGCCCTGTACCACCCGGACAACAAGGACATCACGATCCCGTATTTCGTCGATGAAAAGGATGCGCAGGCGCCTGTGAAACGTTTTCATTACGGCATCGGCATGAGTTCCTATGTGCTGGCGCGGCGCAAGGCGTGCCTGCTCGATGCGGACAGCTATGCGGCGCTGGTGGCCAGCGGCGAGATGGACGAGCCGCTGGGCAATGTGGGCATCGCCAGCTGGATGGGCGCGCCCATGCTGCTGGGCGAGAGAAAGTATGGCGTGATCATCGTGCAAAGCTACGACGAATCCGTCGTGTATGGGCAGGCGGAACTGGACGTGCTGGCCTTCATGGCCAGCCATGTGGCCGTGGCGATGGCCCGCATCCAGGCCGACAGCGCCATGCGCCAGGCCAAGGAAGCGCTGGAAGAGCAGAATGCGGCCCTGAACAGCGCCTTGAGCGCCTTGCAGGAAGCGCAGTCGGAACTGGTGCGCCAGGAAAAGCTGGCATCCCTGGGACGCCTGGTGGCGGGCGTGGCGCATGAAATCAATACGCCGCTGGGCATCTGCGTGACGGCCACCAGCCACCTGGTGCAGGAATTGAAGCTCACGCGCGAAGACCTGGACGGCGGCCAGCTCGATGAAGACGGCTTGCGGCAATTTTTCGACATCATCGACCAGACCCTGCGCATCATGACGACGAACACGCAGCGCGCCGCGGCGCTGGTGCGCAGCTTCAAGCAGGTGGCCGTGGACCAGTCCTCGGACGAATTGCGCAGCTTTAACTTGCGCAAATATCTCGATGAAATCCTGCTGTCCTTGCAACCGAAGCTCAAGGGCAAGCCGGTCAAGGTGGAGATCGATTGCGCGCCCGAGGTGCAACTGCGCAGCTATCCGGGCGCCGTCTCGCAGATCGTCACGAACATGGTGGTCAATTCACTGGTGCACGGCTTTGCGGAAGGCGAGCCGGGCAGGATCAAGATCAGTGCCAGGACGGCCGGCGACATGCTGGAACTCGACTACAGCGACGACGGCATGGGCATGGACAGCGCCACCCTGGGCCAGCTGTTCGATCCTTTCTTCACGACCAAGCGGGGCTCGGGCGGCAGCGGCCTCGGTGCGCACATCCTGTACAACCTGGTGACGGGGCCGCTGGGCGGCACGGTGAAGGTGGTCAGCGCGCCGGGGATGGGGTTGCACTACAAGATCCGCTTCCCGCTGGAGCCACGTAGGTCGGATTAGCGGCAAGGCCGCGTAATCCGACGCCGGCGGCTAGGTTAAAAACGGCGGGCCGGAGATGCGGGCCTGAGAAAATGCCGATGGCGGCGTTGCGGCTCCTTGCCGTACATGCGTACTGTCTGCGTCGCCGCGCCTTGCCCTCGACATTTTTCAGGCCCGCTTGGCCCGGAATACCTGTGTTGGGGGCTTGGGCCGAAGCGTGTTTTGCTGGTGTGCAGATCGCGTAATCCGACAACATCGTTGGCGTGGCTGCCGGTGGTGTCGGATTACGGCCTGCGGCCTAATCCGACCTACGCCAGCTTTTTATCGGGGAAGCGTTAGTTCAAGGCATGCTACGTAGGTCGGATTAGCGGCAAGGCCGCGTAATCCGACACCACCGCCAGCTTTTAATCAGGGAAACGTTGATTCAGCGCAAGCGCCTCATCGAGGTTCGCAATCAGCAACTCCACATACTGCGGGTCCAAATGGCTGCCGCTCACTTCGCGCAGGTAGCTGACCACGCGCTCGAGGGGCCAGGCATCCTTGTAGCAGCGCTTGTGCATGAGGGCGTCGAAGACGTCGGCGACGGCGGCGATGCGCGCGTATTTGTGGATGTTGTCGCCCACCAGGCCTTGCGGGTAGCCGCTGCCGTCGAATTTTTCATGGTGCTGGTGGGCGATCACGGCGGCCGCCCTCAAGAGCGGGCGCTGCGAACCGTCGAGGATGGACATGCCCACCGTCGGATGCTGTTTCATGATTTCCCACTCGGCCGCGTCGAGCTTGCCGGGTTTCAGCAGCACGGCATCGGGCGTGGAAATCTTGCCGATGTCGTGCATGGGCGCCGCGTGGCGCAGCACCATGGTTTCTTCTTCCGACATGCCGGAGGCCTGCGCCAGCAGCTGGCACACTTCGGCCATGCGGCGCACGTGGTTGCCGCCTTCGTGCGAGCGCGATTCGACCACGTCGCCGAGGCGCAGGATCAGCTCGGCCTGGGTATCGGTGATTTCCTGCGTCAGCAGGATGTTGTCGAAAGCGATCGCCACGCCGGAACAAAATACTTCCAGCAATTGCGCGTCGAGGTCGGAAATCTCTTCCACGCCCTTGAGCACCAGCAGGGAGGCCTTGCCGCTGCTGTTGGGGAAATAGCCGACATAGGTGTCGCCATGCAGGCGCGAAATTTTATTGCTCTTGGCGTCGTCCAGCTGCGACAGCAGAGACGGGCTGAGGATGCCGCCATCGGCTTCATGGTCGCCGATCTGCGCGAGGATTTCATAGTCCTGCTCGCCCGTGATGGCGCTGGCGCCGCGCAGGCGCAGCAGCATGCTCGTTTCCAGGCGCAGCAGGGCGACGACTTGCTGCAGCAGGCCGCTGGCGAAGTCGCGCAGGTTGCGCTGCTTGAAAATGTGCGCCGAGGCGGCGATGACGCGCTCGAGGCCTTCGCGGTAGTGCAGCTGGGCCTGGCGCGCCTCTTCCACCTTCATGATGTCGCGGTAGGCGCGCAGGGCGGCAAAGGTGGTGGTAAACAGCTTGGTGCGGTCGAGCTCGGTTTTTTCCTTGTAGTCGTTGATGTCGTAGTTGACGATCACCCGTTCTTCCGGCGCCTGTCCCGGCTGCCCCGTGCGCAGCACGATGCGCGTAAACTGGTTGCCCAGGTCTTCGCGCATCCAGCGCGCCACCTCCAGGCCGCTGTCTTCGCGTTCCATCACCACGTCGAGGAAGACGAGCGCGATGCCCTCTTCGCGCGCCAGCACCTGCTTGGCCTCGGCGCCGCTGTACGCATGCACAAAGCTCAGGGCGCGGCCCTCGAGACGGAAACGGCTCAGCGTGAGTTCGGTGATGTCGTGGATGTCGGGTTCATCATCGACGAGCAGGACTTTCCAGGGAGGTAACTTGGGCGATGCAGATGACAAAAATGACATAAGGGCGAGTTCCGCTAAAAGGCATAACTGACGCAATGCTGAGACGCCCGCGCCAGGAATTCCTGTGCGCCATGACCGGCGTTGCGCGTTTTTCGGGCGCATTCTGTCGATTGTAGACCGACCGCTAAGTATTAACAATAAGCAAGAACAATTGACTAAAATCATGCAACACACGTGCTAAAAAAGCACTTTAAATCCATGCTGTCTACACTATCTATACTTTATCGCTTAGGCAACTATATTTTCAAGACAATACTTTGTTTTAATTAATATTGCTAATGAATCTGCAAAAAAATACGGCGTCTTTCCTTCTTGGCGAAAAACCGGAAAAGTAACAAGGTATGAATTACGCGCCAGAAGGGACTGGAGCGCGCTATATTGGACAGGCATAAGAAGTGGCTCCATGCCACTCATATTTCCTGAAAGGGTACATCATGCAAAAGCAAACGACACGCGCCCTGATCGCCGGCCTGGCCTTGCTGGCCAGCAGCGCGGCCTGGGCAGGAACTGAAGTGCGGTTCAGCAAACCGGATCAATACACGGACGTTCCGTTCAATCCGCAGGACCGCGACGACGTGCTGAAGGAACTGAGCCGGCATTTCGAGAAACTGGGCGCATTGTTGCCGCCCGGGCAAACCTTGAAAATCGACGTCACGGACGTGGATCTGGCGGGACGTGAAAACCCGTCGCTGCGTGCGGGCCAGGATATCCGCGTCATGAATGGCCGGGTCGACTGGCCGCGCATGCGCCTGCACTATGTGCTGGAACAGGATGGCAAGGTCATCAGCAGCGGCAATGCTGCCCTGTCCGACATGTCGTACCTGACCCGTCTCAATCCTTACTTCAGCAATGAAAAGTTGCGCTATGAAAAGTTGATGATCGATGACTGGTATGCCGATACCTTTGGCATCAAGGTAAAGCGCCACGCGCGCAAGTAAACGGCCCGGTCAGTCGCGTGGCGCCACGCGAAACGTATTGCGCTCCGGAAATGTTCACTTCAGGCTATAGTCAAGCAGGGCAGGCAGAGGCCGGCATGGAGCTGCCGCCGGGCCGTGAACTTTCTGGAGGGAAGGCATATGCGTATTTCCACGATGACGAAAACATGGATAGCCGCCTTGGCGCTGGCTGCGGGCAGCAGTGCCTGGGCGGGCGTCCAGGTGACGTTCGAAAAACCCGACGACTATTCCGACGTGCCGTTCAGCTCGCGCGACCGGGAGCAGGTGCTGGCGGGCCTGGCGGATCACTTCAGCTGGTTGGGCAAGAGCTTGCCCCCAGGTCAGGACCTCAAAATCGAGATCACCGATGTCGACCTGGCGGGACGCGAAGACCCGGCGCGCCGCGGCGCCTTCGATGTGCGCGTGATGACGGGCCGTGCTGACTGGCCCCGTCTGCGCTTGCGCTATACGCTCGAGCAGCATGGCAAAGTCATTGCCAGCGGCAATGCTTATCTGTCGGATATGTCCTATTTGCAACATATCAACCGTTATTCCAGCAACGATGCCTTGCGCTATGAAAAGCGCATGATCGACGAGTGGTTCAAGAATACCTTCGGCGTCAAGCCCCAGGGCCGCAGCAGTCCCGTCCTGACCTTGCAGCCGCGCGCCGTTCAGCGCAGGTAATCAACGCAAATAAGCGTCTTCGATGTGCGCCAGCTGGCCGTTCTGCCGCATGGCAAGCAGGGCGGCATTCATCTTCTCGATGAAATCGGTCTTGTAGGAAGGCGTGTTGCGCGCGCTGTAGGCGATGTAGGTGGCTTCGGACGACAGTTCCAGCACTTCGCGCAAGTGAAAACCGTAGCCGGCCAGTTCGCCTTGCAGCCGGCGCGCCGTATGGCGTGCCGCGCCGCGGTCGCTGGCGTAGCAATCGATGCGCCGCAGGGCCAGTTTCTTCAGATTCGCCTCATTGCCCTTGGCCGCATCCAGGCGCAGCAGCCCCTGGCGGGCGGGCACCATCAATTTTTCCGACAGTAAAAATCCTGTGTTGACGCCGATGGTCAGGCCCGCAAAGTCGGCCGGGAAGTGCGTGCGCGGCGTGCGCATGACGGCGTCATGGCAAAACAGCACCACCGATTCGCGGTGCAGCATGGCCGAGTACGGCTGCACGTATGGCCGTTCCGTCTTGCGTCCGGGCGGAAACAAGCCGAAAACCTTGCCTTTTTCCAGCGCATCGAGCCCCCGTTTCCAGGGGCGCGGCTGCAGTTCCAGCCGGTACCCGGGCATCCGGCTGGCCGCCTGGCGCAGGATATCGATGTACATGCCCTTGAAGGCGCCGTTTTCCACATAGCTGTACGGCGCATAGTCATCGTCACCGTACAGGATGACGGTTTGCGGCGCGGCCAGGGCGGGCGGCAACATGCCCAGCAGGGCCAGGGCCAGGCAGAGTCTTGCCGTGATTGCTGATTGCATGCCGCTCCAGATTTAATGTCTTCCTGATAAGCATACAGCATGGCGGCATGACGGCCCGTTTAATCGATCCTTCAATCGATCCAGTTCACCAGTGGAAACTTGCTTGCGAACTCTTCCGCCATGGGCACGACCTGGCTGCGCTTGTAGTTGAAGAAGACAAAGCCGGACTTGGCCATCGCGATCAGGGTGTTGTCGCGCGGACGCGTGATGCGGAAGGTGATGTCGCCGCCATACTTGTTGAAATCCATGACGCCCACTTCGAACAGCAGCTGGTCGCGCGCATGGGCTTCGGCGCGGTAGGTGGTGGCCAGGTCGGTGACGATGATGCCGGTGCCGTCCGCTTCGATGTCGCGCACGCCATATTCGAACAGGAAGCGGGCGCGCGCCTCGGAAATCATGGAAATCATGGAATCGTTGCCGAGATGGTTGCCAGCGTTGATGTCCGTCGTGCGTACCGTCAGTTGCGAGGAATAGCAGTACTGGTCTTCAGGGAATTCAAGTTTCAAACGGGCCATGGTGTTCTCTTGGGCTGGTGCGCAGGGCGCGGCGAAAAAATCCAATTCTAGCCGGTTCGCCGTGCCCCGTCGAAAAACGCCGCCTCAGGCGTGCGCTGCCATGACTGCTTGCGCACGCTGACTGGCCTATGCTTATTTACGGACAATCCGGTACACCTTGCCCGTGCCGCTCAGCATGTACAGCTCGTTTTGCGCATCCTGGCCAAAGGACAGGATGTTGCCCACGTTCGTGATGCCCCAGTCTGTCACAGCGGAGGCGGCGCCATTGCTGTAGCTGAAACTTTTCAGCCAGCCGCCGCAGTAGTCGGAATACAGGTATTGTCCCGTCAGTTCCGGCAAGGCCGTGCCCCGGTACACATAGCCGCCCGTGATGGAGCAGTTGCCCGCACTGCCGGTGTCGTATTCGATAACGGGCAATACCAGACCCGCCTGATTGCAACTGGCGCTGTTGTAACAGTGCGCGCCTTCCATGATGTTCCAGCCATAGTTGTTGCCCGCCTGGCCCACGGGACGCACGTCTACTTCCTCCCAGTTGGCCTGGCCCACGTCGGCGATGTACAGCAGCTGGGCCGGCACGTCGAAGGCGTAGCGCCACGGATTGCGCAAGCCGTAGGCCCAGATTTCTCCGCGCCCGCCCGCCGTGCCGGCAAATGGGTTGCCGGGCGGAATGGCGTAAGGCTGGGCTACCGTGCTGGCGTTGACATCCAGGCGCAGCAGCTTGCCCAGCAGCACATTCGTGTTTTGCGCATTGCGGGGCGGGTCGCCGCCACCGCCGCCGTCGCCCGTGCCCGCATACAGATAGCCGTCCGGCCCAAAACTGAGCAAGCCGCCATAGTGGTTGCTGAACGTGGGGTGGGCAATCGTGAGGATGGTCAGCGCGGACAGGGGATCGGCCACGTTGGCGTTGCCGGCCGACACTTGTCTGCGCTCGATGACGATATCGCCGGCCAGGTTGGTGTAGTAGATGAAAAAATAGCCATTGCTGGCGTACTGTGGATGGAAGGCCATCGACAGCAAGCCCCGTTCGCCGCTGGTGGTGGTGAGCGTGCTGATGTCGAGGAAGGGCGTGGCCAGCAGGTTGCCGTTCTGCACCACGCGGATGCGGCCGGGACGCTCCACAATGAAAAGGCGGCTGTCGCCGGGCGGCGCCGTGAGGAAGAGGGGCGCGCTCAAGCCGCTGGCCACTTCCTGCAGGCGCAGGGCCAGCGGCGCGGCCGCCGCATACTGGATGCTGGCGCTGGCCGTCGCCCCCGCATTGACTTGTACCTGCTGCGTGACGGGCGTGGGCGCCAAGGTCCCCGTGCCTTGCACCACGCTGGCGGCGTTGAGCGTATAGGCGCCGGGCGCCAGGTCCGTCAAGGTGGTGCTTGCCGTCAATGTCTTGCTGTACGACGCAGGCCCCGTGACCGTGACGGCGCCCGCCACGCCGGCCGGCAAGCCGCCGATGCTGACCGCCAGGCTGCCTGTGGTGGAGCCGGGCGCGGGGTCGTCGTCGCCACCGCCGCCACAGGCGGTCAGCAGGGCCAGGCAGCATGCCAGCAGCAGGGCCAGCCAGGGGCGGGCAGAGCGGTGAAGGAAAGGGCGCATGTCAGTCTCCTGCGGGAACGCGGCAATGGCTGCTCGATCGGTGCTGGGCTTGTGCCAAGAATGCGCGTCTGTAGGGCGGGAAGATTGAGCTGGCACAAACGTGCGGCGCCATCGGACAAATGCGCCGCGTTTTCAGACAAGCGCGGGGTCCCTTGCGCCGCCCCGCTCACCGGCGTCCGATAATGGCGCATCTGAAACCGAGCAGGAAGACACCCCATGAAAACCAAAGCCGCGATTGCCTGGACGGCGGGCGCCCCGCTGACCATCGAAGAAGTCGACCTGGCCGGCCCGCGCGCCGGCGAAGTACTGGTCGAACTCAAAGCCACGGGCATTTGCCATACCGATTACTACACCTTGTCCGGCGCCGATCCGGAAGGTATTTTTCCTGCCATCCTCGGCCATGAAGGCGCCGGCGTCGTCGTCGACGTGGGCCCGGGCGTGACGACCCTGAAAAAGGACGATCACGTCATTCCCCTGTACACGCCGGAATGCCGCCAGTGCAAATTCTGCCTGTCGCAAAAGACGAATCTGTGCCAGGCTATCCGTTCGACCCAGGGCCGCGGCCTGATGCCGGACGCCACCAGCCGCTTTTCGCTGAATGGCCAGCCGCTGTTCCATTACATGGGCACGTCCACCTTTTCCAATTACATCGTCGTGCCGGAAATCGCCCTGGCCAAGATCCGCGAAGACGCGCCGTTCGACAAGGTCTGCTACATCGGCTGCGGCGTGACGACGGGCGTGGGCGCCGTGCTGTTTACGGCCAAGGTCGAGGCGGGCGCCAACGTGGCCGTGTTCGGCCTGGGCGGCATCGGCCTGAACGTGATCCAGGCGGCGAAAATGGTCGGCGCCGACAAGATCATCGGCATCGACATCAACCCGGCGCGCCAGGCCATCGCGCGCAAGTTCGGCATGACGCATTTCATCAACCCGAACGAAGTGGACAACGTGGTCGACGCCATCGTGCAACTGACGGACGGCGGCGCCGACTACAGTTTTGAATGCGTGGGCAATACGACCCTGATGCGCCAGGCGCTCGAGTGCACGCACAAGGGCTGGGGCAAATCGTTCATCATCGGCGTGGCGGCAGCGGGACAGGAAATCTCCACGCGTCCGTTCCAGCTGGTGACGGGGCGCGAATGGCGCGGTTCCGCCTTCGGCGGCGCACGCGGCCGCACGGACGTGCCGAAGATCGTCGACTGGTATATGGAAGGCAAGCTCAACATTGACGACCTGATCACGCACCGCTTGCCGCTCGAACGCATCAACGAAGGCTTCGACCTGATGAAGAGCGGCGAATCGATCCGTTCCGTCGTGTTGTACTAATCTTATCGGATGTACTCATTGCGCAACACTTGACGGACGGGGCTGGGCGGCAGGCTGTACTTCGCTGCCTGCCCCTGCTAGTGTGAAGACATCATGTCTTGCTTTGGGAGCCGTCCATGTTTGCCACTGCCTATCTCGCGACCTTGCGCCGCATGCTGCCCGTCTTCCTCGGCGCGGCCCTGTCTTCCCTGCTGGCCTTGTGGTGGAGCAATGTCGCCATCCTCGCCACGCCCGCCATCTGGCTGGCGCTGCTGGCCACCTATCTGCTGTGCGCACTCCTGTTTACGCCGCTGGCCCGGCAAAGCCGCCAAGTGGCCACGCGCCACGTGCGTCACGGCAAGCCGCGCTGACCTTCGCTGCGCCTAGCGCGCCGTGCTGGAAAAGCGTTCGCGGTAGTCGCGCGGCGTGATGGCGAGTTTCTTTTGAAACAGGCGGCGCAGCCTGTCCTCGCTATGCAAGCCCGCCTGCACGGCCACCTGTTTTAAGGAAGACACATTGTCTTCCAGCAAACGGCGCGCCACTTCGAAGCGCGCCGTGTCGATGAATTCCGTGGGACTGGTGCCCGTTTCGCGCTGGAAGACGCGCGTAAAATTGCGCTCGCTCATGGCCAGCCTGGCTGCCAGCAGCGGCACCGTGAGCTCGTCGGCAAGATGCTCCATGATCCAGCCCTGCAATTGCCGGATGGTCGGATGCGTCGTCATCTGGCTCGACAGGTGCACGGAAAACTGCGACTGGCCGCCGGGCCGCTTCAGATACACGACCAGGTCGCGCGCCACTTCGAGCGCGATATCGCGGCTGAAATCGTCTTCCACCAGGGCCAGCGCCAGGTCGATGCCGGCCGTCACGCCGGCCGACGTCCAGAATTTCCCTTCCCGCACGAAAATCGCATCCGCATTGACCTGTATCTGGGGGTAGCGCTGGCGCAGGCTGTCCACGGCGCTCCAGTGCGTGGCGGCGCTCTTGCCGTCGAGTACACCGGCCTCGGCCAGGAAGAAGCAGCCCGTGCACAGCGCCGCCAGCGTATCGATGCGGGGCGCCGCCTCGGCCACCCAGGCGGCGAGGGCGGGAATGTCCTGCAAGACTTGCTCGACGTGGTGGCAGCCGACGATGACGGCCAGGTCGGGCAGGCGGCTGGCGTCGAGCGCCTTGCTGGCGTGCAGCGACATCAGGGTGTCGGACTCGACGGGACCGATGGCCGTCGAGGCGATGCGCACGTCGTAGCCGCCGGGCAGATTGCGCAGGCGCAAATGGGTGTTGGCGTAGTCAAACACTTTCATGGCGCCGATGGCTTCGAGCGCCTTGAAGCCGGGATAGACGATGATGTCGACGGTGCGCAGGGGGAATTCTTTGGGGCTTTGCTTGATCATGCGATATGCGTGAAGGAGATAAATACTGCCATAATGCAATAACAGCGATGGCGTAGATTAGCATGGAATAATCCGCGCGCCCGCTGGCTCCCCACCCACCGGATTCCTCGATATCGTGCGCTTACTTCACTTTTTTGCCGTCCTGACATTGCTGCTGGGCTCCTCGCTTGCCCACGCGGCCACGCTCAACTTCAATGGCGGCACCGTCAGCGGCTGCAGCCTGAGCACGGACGGCTTGCAATACACGTGCGCCTCGCTGGCGCTGGGCTCCACCGACGTCATCGTCATCGGCAGCGCGTATGGCGTGACGGTCAACAGTTCCCTGGCGATGAGCTACAACCAGGGCTTGACGATGAGCGGCAATGCCGCGCTGACGGTCAAGGGCAATCTCGACATCAAGGACATCAATCCGTCGAACCTGAAAGTGACGGGGGGCAGCTTGAGCGCCGAGGGCGGCACTTTCCTCATGGGCGCGCAGGAACAGACCATTACGGCGAATATTTCCGCCACCACCATCAAGATGGGCTCGAACAACGTCAAGGTGACGGGCAAGATCAGCGCCAAGGGCCCGGTGGAAATCGCTTCGGGTTCCGTCATCAACGGTCCCATCAGCGGCACCGTCGTCAATATCCTGGCTTCCAGTACCCGCATCCAGGGCGATATCACGGCGACCACCTCGCTGACCATCGGTTCCGGCAGCCAGGTGACGGGCAATCTGAAATCGCCGACGATCGACTTGAAGGCATCGGGCCTGCTCGTCACGGGCGACGTGGACGCCAGCAATTCCTTGTCGATCGCTTCCGGCAATGGCATCAAGGGCAATGTGGACGCCGGCGAGGTGACGCTCGACTCGTCCAACGCCTATATCACGGGCAACGCCAAGGTCGATCACATCACCTTGGGCTGGCAGGGCCGCGTGCAGCAGACGATCACTTGCAAGGCCTACACGCCGTCGAACCCGTGCAGTTGCGTGACGAACAACAGCGGCTGGGCTTTCAATGAGCCGATGGGGCCGAAGTGCGGCCCGGGTACCCAGGCCGGGCCGGATCACTTCCAGATCACGCATCCGCCTTCGGCGCTCAGCTGTGCGCCCGCGCCCGTGACCGTGACGGCCTGCGCCGACGCGGCCTGCAGCACCGTCTACACGGGCGCGGCCCAGGTCACGCTGACGCCGGGCGGCGCCGTGGCACAACTCAACGCGACCCTACCGGCGACAGGCACGGCCGCGTCCAGCGTGGCGCAGACCACGCCGGCCAGCAACGTTCCCCTGGGCCTGAGCAGCACGCCGGCGACGACGGGGGCGCTGGTTTGCAAGAGCAGCATCGACGGCAGCGTGACCAATTGTCAGATGGCATTTGTCAGCAGCGCGCTGCAGGTGAGCGGCCTCCCCCGTTATGCCGAGGCCGAGGGGCCCATCGCCATCAGCGCGCTGCAGGCGTCGGCATCGAATCCGCGCGCCTGCGTGCCCCTGTTTTCCAACCAGAACAAGACCTTGCAGCTGCGCTGCAACTACGCCAATCCCGGCACGGGCACCTTGCCCGCGCGCATACAGGACAAGGATGGCACGTATAAACCCCTGGCCGCCAACGCGGGCAGTGCCTGCAGCGCGAACGGTACCGCCGTGCAACTGGCCTTCGATGCCAACGGCCTGGCCACGCCGAACATGCTGTACGCCGATGCGGGTGCGCTGGGCCTGACGGCCACGTATGCCCCGGCCAGCGGCAGCGACAGCGGCCTGACCATGACGGGCAGCGGCACTGTCATCGTGGGGCCCCAGCGTTTCGTGTTCAGCGCCATCGCCACGCCGCAGCGGGCGGGCCTGGCCGCGTTGCCCGTGGCGCCCGCCATCCGCATCAGCGTATCGGCCGTGAATGTGACCGACGCCGTGACGGCCAATTTTGGCAGGGAAACGACGGCGCAGACGGTGCTGCTGGGCAGTAGTCTCGTCGCGCCCACCTTTTCCGGCGCCGCCAACCCCGCAGTCGCGGGCAGCCTGACTTTTAACAACGGCATCGGCACCGCCAGCAACCTGAGCTGGGCGGAAGCGGGCACCGTCCAATTTACGGCGACGATGGCCACCTACCTCGGGGCCCCGCCGCCCGCCGTCAACGGCGTCATCCCGCCGTTCACCACGGGCGCCAGCAACAGCGTGCAATTCATCCCGCACCACTTCGTCACGGAGGTGCCTGGCACTGAGCCCATGCCTTGCAAGGCGCCATTGTCCTGCGCGGCGGGCAGTTTCATCTATGCGCAGCAGCCGTTCAAGCTGCGCGTCACGGCGCAGAATGCCACGAACGGGACGACGCTCAACTTCGACGGGCGCGACACGGCCTTGACGACCCAGGTGGCCTTGCGCGCCTACGATGCCGCCACGGGCCTGACGGCCTCTCCGCCGGCGGCGCCGTCGGGCAGCCGGCTGAGCGACGGGACTGCCGCGCAAACGACCGTGACGGGCATCGCGCCCTCCAGCTTCACGGCGGGCGTGGCCAGCAGCCAGATCGCCTACCGCTTTCCCGGCGCATTTGCGGTACCGGCCGGTACGGTCGCGCTGGCGCCGCCGACCGACGTGCTGTTCCGCGCCACCACTACCTATGCCGGCGGCACCGCCGTGACGTCGGCGCCGTCCGATGCCGGCACGGAAGCGAAGCTGACCGTGCTTACGGGCCGCATCATGGTGCCCCATAGCTACGGTTCCGAGCGCCTGCCTATACGCCTGCCCGTACAGGTGCAATACTGGAATAGCGGCTGGCTGGGCAATGTGTCCGATAGCGTCACGCAGTTCGGGAGTGCCGGGGTCACGCTAGCCAACTGCGGCAAGGGATTTACCTCAGGCGCTGGCGCGTGCAATGGCGTTCTGAAAGTGCAGGGCGGCACCTATGCATTCAAGCAAGGCGCCTTGCCTCCACCCAATGGGCAACTGGTCTTGCTGGCACCCGGCGTGGCGGGTAGCGTCGACGTGTCTGTCAGCGGCTTGCATTACCTGCCCAGCACCTTGGGGCACGTCGTCTTTGGCATCCTCAGATCGGGTCCCGTGATTTACCTGCGCGAGATGTATTGAGCCTGGACCAAGGGCGGGCGCAGACACGGCGAAAAACCAGTAACATGCCTGCTTGTGGCATCCTCCCCAACCTCAGACTGGAGTTTCTATGAGCACAACTTCGCAGTGGATCGATATCGCCGGCCCGGACGGCAGCTTCCAGGCTTACCTGGCCGTGCCGCACGTGGGCAAGGGCCCCGCCATCATCCTGTTGCAGGAAATTTTCGGCGTCAACGAGCACATCCGTGCCGTGGCCGACCAGTACGCGGCCGATGGCTATGTGGTGCTGGTGCCGGACCTGTTCTGGCGCGCCGGCGCGCACATTGAACTCGGCTATGACGCGGACGGCTGGAAGCGTGCCGTCGAACTGATGCAGGCCACCGACAATCCGCACGCCGACGCCGATATCGCCGCCACCGTCGCCGTCCTGCGCGCGCGTCCGGAAGCGACGGGCAAGCTCGCTTCGGTCGGCTACTGCTTCGGCGGCCGCCTGTCGTACCAGGCCGCCGCGGCCGGTCTGGTCGACGCCGCCATCGCCTATTACGGCGGCGGCATCCAGAACAAGCTGGACCTGGCCGACAAGATCGAGGTGCCGCTGCTCATGCATTTCGGCGGCCAGGACAGCCATATCCCGCCGGAAGCCGTGCAAAAGATCGCCGAGCGCTTCGAAGACCGGCAAGACGTGGAAATCCATATCTACCCGGGCGCCGAGCACGGCTTCAACTGCACCCACCGCGACAGCTACCAGCAGCGCGCGGCGGCCCACGCGCACGGCAATTCTCTGATTTTCTTGGCGGAAAATCTGTAAGACTTGCGCCGAAAACAGGATCGCCGGCCTTGCGCGCCCAGCAGCAAAGCCGCATGGGCGCTAAAATAGCGGCTGTGCCGGGCAACTCCGGCCGGCCGGGCGCGGCGCCCGGCAAACCTGGATGAGGAACCGAATTAAAGATGGCCCAAGTAATTGTTTCTGTAACATTGGCGGCAAGCGCCGAAAGAGTGTGGGATTTTATCGGCGGCTTCCAGTCGCTGGCTGAATGGTCGAGCTCGATCAAGACCAGCCTGTCCGAACACGGCGGCCGCGTGCGCCGCCTGAAAACCACGGACGGCGCCATCATCGCCGAACGCCTGCAAAGCTACAGCGAAGCGGACAAGAGCTACAGCTACACCATCGTCTCGGGCCCGATCCCCGTCAAGAACTACCGTTCCACATTGCGCGTCACGGGCGAACCGGGCGCCGCTTCCTGTGTGGCCGAATGGTCTAGCGAGTTCGACGCGGCCGAAGGCGTGGAAGAGGTCATGGTGGGCGCGTTCCAGCATTTGTACGAGACGGCATTCGTCGACCTGAAACGCATCATGGCGATTTGAATCAACGAGGTAGGTCGGATTAGCGGCTACGCCGCGTAATCCGACACCACCAACTCTGCTGACAATGTTGTCGGATTACGCAGGGCGATGCCCCGCTAATCCGACCTACGCTTGACGTCAGCGTTTCACTTTTCCAAATGCCTCGCCCTTGTTCCATACCGGCAAATTCTTGTCGTTCGCCACTTCGTAGCCCAGGTTCAAGGTGAACTGCGCCTGCTGCACCATGCCCGACAAGTCCCACGACGGGTGATACTCATCGGTGACCTGGTGGTAATCCTTTTTAAACGCGACCAGACGCTCGCTCGACGCTGTCGGCTCCTTGACGAAGTCGAACGAGCCGTCGCCGGAAAACACGGCCGAGCCCACGTTGAAGGCGGGCACGCCGGCCTTGGCGAAGGCAAAATGGTCGGCCCGGTAAAAGGCGCCGGACAGGTCGGGGATGGTCGGCGCCAAACGCAAGCCCATGCGCTTGGCGACCTTGGCGGCGCTTGCGTACAGGCTGCTGCGCTCGGCGCCGGCCACGCCGATGTCGTGCGTCTTGCCGACGAAATTCATGCTGTCGAGGTTCAGGTCGGCTGCCGTCTTGGCCAGCGGCCACAGGGGCGCGCGCGTATAAGCCGTGCTGCCCAGCATGCCCGTTTCCTCGCCGGCCGGCCACAGGAAGATCTGTGTGCGGCGCGCCGGCTGTTTCACGGCCACTTGCGCCATGGCCAGCAGGGCCGCCGCGCCCGAGGCATTGTCGATGGCGCCGTTGTAGATATGGTCGCTCTGTCCTGCGCGGGCGCTGCCTTCCTCATCCTTGCCCAGGTGGTCCCAGTGGGCCGAGTAAATGACGGCTTCATCCTTGAGCTTCGGGTCCGTGCCCGGCACGATGCCGGCCACGTTGAATTGCTCGATGCTGCGGATCTGGCTGTCGAGTTTCACCTTGACGGTGGCATTCAGGGCCACGGGGCGGAATTCGCGCGTTTCGGCCTGGGCGCGCAAGGCGTCCAGGTCCTGTCCGCCCGCCTGGAACAGGGCGCGCGCCATATCTTCCTGCAGCCAGCCTTCCATCGCATTGCCCGCGCCGGCCAGGTTGAAGCGTTCATGGCCGAAACCGTTGGCGGGCACCGACCACGGGTAGGAAGCGGACTCGGTCGTGTGGATCAGCAAGACGCCGGCGGCGCCCTGGCGCAGCGCTTCCTCGTACTTGTAGACCCAGCGGCCGTAATACGTGAGGGACTTGCCGGCAAAACGGTTTGGCTCGGCGGCGGTCGGCTGCGGGTCGTTGACCATCATGATGACGAGCTTGCCCTTCAAGTCGATGCCCTTGAAATCGTCCCAGCGTTCCTCGGGCGCGCGGATGCCGTAGCCGGCAAACACCACGGGCGCGTCGAACGCCACTGTCTGCTGGCCATTCGCCGCGCCAAAGACGATGTCCTTGCCGAAGGCGGGAGACAAGGTCTTGCCGCCTGCGCTGAAGGTCACTGTGCTCGATGGCAAGGCCTTGCTGCCGACGATGGTCAGCGCCTGGCGGTAGCTGCCATCTTTCAATGGCTGCAAGCCGGCCACGGCCGCCTGCGTTTCCAGGTAGCGCACGGCCAGGTCGCCGCCGCGCTGGCCCGTGCCGCGTCCTTCGAGCAAATCGTCGGCCAGGAAGGACAGATGGGCGCGCAAGGGCGCTTCGGCAACGAGCGGTTGGGCGAGGGCAGCCGTGCTGAACAGGCTGGCGGCGAGGACGACGGGAAAGCGCATGACAACTCCAAAAGTGAATACGGGAAAGCAAAGCAGCGGCAATCTTACTCTACCGCAATGCTCTGGCGTAGCGCGCGGCGTGCGCAAGCCGATTGCGGCCACAATGGCCGCTGGCCCACCGACAAGGAGCGTTCCATGACTACCCCTGACTTGCATTCAACCAATACTCTGCGTACCGCCGACGGCACCTTGATTTATTACAAGGACTGGGGCAGCGGCCCGCCCGTCGTCTTCAGCCACGGCTGGCCATTGTCGTCCGACGCCTGGGAAGACCAGATGTTTTATCTTGCCGCGCGCGGCTACCGCGTCATCGCGCACGACCGGCGCGGCCATGGCCGCTCCAGCCAGCCCTTCGATGGCAACGACATGGATACCTATGCCGACGACCTGGCCGCGCTGATAGCCGCGCTCGACCTGACGGGCGCCACCCTCGTCGGTCACTCGACGGGCGGCGGCGAAGTGGCGCGCTACATCGGCCGCCATGGCACCGAGCGCCTGGCCGGCGCCGTGCTGGTGGGCGCCGTGCCGCCGCTGATGCTGCAAACCACGGAAAACCCGCTGGGCTTGCCGCTGTCCGCGTTTGACGCCATCCGCGCGGGCGTGCAGGCCGACCGCAGCCAATTCTTCCGCGACTTGAGCGAGGCCTTTTATGGCTATAACCGGCCCGGCGCGACACCGTCGCAGGGCGTGCGCGAGCACTTCTGGCTGCAAGGCATGCAGGCGGGCATGCCGGCGTCCTACCTGTGCATCAAGCAATTTTCCGAAACGGATTTCACGGGCGACCTGGCCAAATTCGACGTGCCGACCCTGGTGATCCATGGCGACGACGACCAGATCGTGCCGATCGCCGCCTCGGCGCGGCGCACGGCTGAGCTCATCATCGGCAGCAAATTGCTCGTGTATGCGGGCGCGCCGCACGGCCTGGCGACGACGCACAAGGACCGCCTGAACGAGGACTTGCTGGAGTTCTTGCGCCACTCGGTCGATGCGGCAAGCAATATCGAGGCGCATCTGTAAAACAGCCGAATCTATTGCAAAACACATAATATTGCTTGGTTTTTGCACCAATTGCGTGCGGATCGCCGATTTTTCTGCGTTTTAGGATGCAAAAAATGGCGTTCTGCCGCCTCGTTCCACCCGGTAAGGTCCAGTAAAGAGTAAACTAGCAGATACACTCTTTCGCATTGGGCGATTCGAGCGAACTTGTGAGTGATTTCATGTCTGATACACCAATTTCCTTATTTTCCGACCTTAACCTGAGCGAGCCGCTGATTCGCGCGCTCAAGGATGTCGGTTACGAAACACCGTCGCCTATCCAGGCGGCCACGATTCCATTATTGCTCGCCAACCGCGACGTGCTGGGCCAGGCGCAAACGGGCACGGGTAAAACCGCCGCCTTCGCCTTGCCTATCCTGTCGCGCATCGATCTGAAACAAAGCTCACCCCAAGCCCTGGTCCTGGCACCGACGCGCGAACTGGCCATCCAGGTCGCCGAAGCGTTCCAGGTGTACGCCGCCCACATTCCCGGCTTCCACGTGCTGCCGATCTACGGCGGCCAAAGCTACGGCCCGCAGCTGTCGGCCCTGCGCCGCGGCGTGCACGTCATCGTCGGCACGCCAGGCCGCGTCATCGATCACCTGGACAAGGGTTCGCTCGACCTGTCCAAGCTGAAAACCCTGGTGCTGGATGAAGCCGATGAAATGCTGCGCATGGGCTTTATCGACGACGTCGAACGTATCTTGAAAGAAACGCCAGACGGCCATCAAACGGCCCTGTTCTCGGCCACCATGCCTTCCGTCATCAAGCGCATCGCCACCACCTACCTGGTGAACCCGGCCGAAGTGACGGTCGCCGCCAAGACGGGCACGGCCGACAACATCCGCCAGCGCTACTGGCTGGTGTCGGGCATGCACAAGCTCGACGCGCTGACGCGCATCCTGGAAGCGGAAGCGTTTGACGGCATGATCATCTTCGCCCGCACCAAGCTGGGCACGGAAGAGCTGGCCAGCAAGCTGCAAGCGCGTGGCTTCTCGGCCGCCGCCATCAATGGCGACATCCAGCAAGCCCAGCGCGAGCGCACGATCCAGCAGTTGAAAGACGGCAAGATCGACATCCTCGTGGCAACCGACGTGGCCGCCCGCGGCCTGGACGTCGAGCGCATCAGCCACGTCGTCAACTACGATGTGCCGCACGATCCGGAAAGCTATACCCACCGCATCGGCCGCACGGGCCGCGCCGGCCGCAGCGGCGAAGCGATCCTGTTCATCACCCCGCGTGAAAAGAACTTGCTGAAAGCCATCGAACGCTCGACCCGCCAGCCGATCGGCATGCTGGAATTGCCGACGATCCAGGCCGTCAACGACGTGCGCATCGCCAAGTTCAAGGAACAGATCAGCGAAACCTTGGCCCTGGGCGAACTGGAGCAGTTCCAGTCGCTGATCGAGGATTTCGAGCGCGAACAGAACATTCCCGCCATCGAGATCGCCGCCGCCCTGGCGAAGATGGCGCGTGGCAATACGCCGCTGCTGCTGGACAAGAACAAAGCGCGCGAGCAAGCCACGTGGCAAGACGACCGTCCTGTGCGCCAGGACCGTTTTGAGCGCAACGACCGTCCGGAACGCGGTGACCGCTTCGACCGTAACGAGCGCAGCGAACGCCCGGCCTTCCCGAAAAAGGAACGCATCCAGCGTCCGGCCGACGCCGGCATGCAGACCTTCCGTATTGAAGTCGGTCATCAGCATGGCGTGAAACCGGGCAATATCGTGGGCGCCATCGCCAACGAAGCGGGCATCGATTCGAAAAACATCGGCCGCATCGAAATCTATGACGACTACAGCGTCCTGGACTTGCCAGACAGCATGCCGAAAGAATTGCTGGATCAGCTGAAGACCGTGTGGGTCGCGGGCCAGCAGCTGCGCATCAGCCGCGACGGCGACGCGCCGGACCTGGCGCCGCCAGCCGCGCCGCGCAAGCCGTTTGCAGCCAAGTCCGCGCCAGCGTTCAAGGATGCGCCAGCGGACGCGGGCGACGCAGCACCTGCGCCGCGCGCGCCGAAGAAGGAACGTCCACGTCCAGGCGTGACGGCTTACCGCATCGAAGTAGGCCGTGAGCACGCCGTGACGCCAAGCAACATCGTGGGTGCCATCGCCAACGAAGCGAACCTGGAAGCCAAGCATATCGGCCGCATCGATATCTTTGACAACTACAGCGTGCTGGACCTGCCGGAAGGCATGCCGCCGGAAATCCTCGACCACCTGAAATCGGTCGTCGTGTCGGGCCAGAAACTGCGCATCAGCCTCGATGACGGCACGACGGAGCGCAAGCCTGCGCCGCCGCGTCCGAAATCGCCACCGCGTAAATCATTCAAGTAAGCTGTCCCTGCACAGGCGCCTCCCCGGCGCCTGTGTCGCGGATTGGAGACAGTTCCCCCACTGGCGCGTTCGCGCCAGTTTTTATTTTCCCTCAAGAAATGTTCGTGGTTGCGGCGTTATGGTTGGCGGCAGGCCCCGTCATGGGCCGGCGCATATTGCGGCGCTTGCGCGTTTTTTTATCGGCGCAAACACCATATTTATTGGCTGCCGCATCGATACATAATTTTTTATTAATTATTGTGTCTGCTTCCAATTTGAATTTTACATTCAATAAAATCAATCTAGTTGAATCAAAGTAAATTCTAAAACATAAATGAATTGGTTTTTATTAAATTTTTTGACCAGTGTCACTGCCGCCGGGGCGATATATCATGGGTGCTTGATGTGGTATATTGTTTTTATGATTTTGTTATGCTAGTTGATAAAAATAGAGGAGCGACGATGCGGGTCAATACGCCTATCACGCAAAATGAATACGTATTAAATGAAGGCATGACGATTGTTTCCACCACGGATTTACAGGGAAACATCAATTACGCCAATCAGTATTTCATTGAGGTCAGCGGTTTTTCAGAAATGGAACTGCTGGGTGCGCCACAGAATATCCTGCGTCATCCCGATATGCCGGCTGAAGCGTTTGCCGACCTGTGGGACACCATCAAGACGGGCATGCCGTGGACCGGCATGGTCAAGAACCGTTGCAAGAATGGCGACTTTTACTGGGTCTTCGCCAATATCACGCCCGTCATCGAAAACGGCCGCCCGATCGGCTATATGTCCGTGCGCACCAAGCCCACGCGCGAGCAGATCAACGAAGCGGCAGCCCTGTATAAAAGTTTTAAAGACGGCAATAGCGCGAACCTGGCGATCCGCAATGGCCGCGTCGTGCGCCAGGGCTGGGCCGCCAAGCTGGCCGAGTGGCGCAAGCTGAGCCTGTCGCAAGACATCGCCCTGCATTGCATCATCTTGGGCGTGGTGCTGGCCATCCTCGGCTGCGCCGTGTGGAATATCGACGGCGACACGAGCACGGCCACGCGCAGCTGGCTCAGCGGCGCCGCCGCTGCCGCCGTCGCGCTGATGCTGTATTTCTGGGCCCATCTGCACAATTCCATCGTCGCGCCGCTGGGCGACGCCATTACGGTGGCGCGCAAGATGGCCGGGGGCGACTTGACGGGCGTGATCGACAAGGTGCGCGACGACGATATGGGTCAATTGATGGCGGCCTTGCGCCAGACCAATATCAACTTGCACAGCATCATCGGCGACGTGCGCGCCAACTTCGAGGATATCCGCATCACCACGGCGGAAATCGCCACGGGCAATATGGACTTGTCCAGCCGCACGGAGTCGCAGGCGTCCAGCCTGGAGCAGACGGCGGCCAGCATGGAAGAGCTGACATCGACCGTGCAAAACAGCGCCGACCACGTGGCCACGGCCAATGACCTGGCGGTGCAGGCATCGACCGTCGCGGCCAGGGGCGGCACCATCGTCAGCGAAGTGGTCACCACGATGGACGAGATCAGCTCGTCGTCGCGCAAGATTCTCGACATCATCGGCTTGATCGACGGCATCGCCTTCCAGACGAACATCCTCGCCTTGAACGCGGCCGTGGAAGCGGCGCGCGCAGGCGAGCACGGCCGCGGCTTCGCCGTCGTGGCGGGCGAAGTACGGAGCCTGGCGCAGCGTTCTGCCACGGCGGCGAAAGAGGTGAAAAACCTGATCGACCATTCGATCGCCACCGTGAATGCGGGCAGCGTGCTGACCAGCAATGCGGGCGCCACCATGACGGAAGTGATCGCCTCGGTGGCCCGCGTGACGGAAGTGATGGACGAGATTTCCTCGACCACGCGCGAGCAGAACCAGGGTATCGGCCAAGTCAACCAGGCCGTCATCCACATGGATGGCATCACGCAGCAGAATGCGGCCCTGGTCGAGCAGGCGGCCGCGGCCGCCACCAGCCTGGCGCAGCGCACCGAGAGCGTGGCCCAGTCGATCGGCATCTTCAAATTGAAGGCCTCGCCCAAGCGCAAGGCTGCCGGCGTGGGGCGTAGCGCGGGCGCGGGCGTGGCGGCACGGGCCTTGCTGAAGGCAAGATAATTACCCCAACGGCGAAAGGCTGGGGTCAGTCACTGCGTGACCGGAATGCTTCCCATTGGGAGCATTCCCCCCGGGTTTTGTCTGTGGGGTTACTCTTACTTCTTCACCCGGTACACGTCCTCGCTGCGCACCTTCTTCACCACCCCATCCCCGCCAAACAAAATGACATATTCTCCCTGCGCGCCAGAGGCGGCCGGGTAGGTGTACATCCACACTTCATTGCCGCTGTCGAAACGGATGGCCGTGCTCTCGCCCAGCGCGGCGCGCACCTGTTCGCGCGTGCTGCTGCCCGGTTGCACCGTCTGTTCCAGGGTGGCGTAAGGTACGTTCTTGCTTGCTTGCAAGGCGCGCGTGCCGGAACAGGCAGCCAGCAATGCCAGCACGGGAAATACCAGCCACTTCATGGCGCCACCTCGTCCATATAGTCAAATTCCAGCAGGGTATCGTCGGGCCAGCTGGCATCCCACAGGGGCGCGTAATACGTGCGGTCGAGCAGCACCTGGCAATCGCAATAGGGCAGCGAGGCGGGCGTCTGCTCGCCGCCCGCATACAGCATTTTGAACGGCAGGGCCAGGCGCCGCTCCCCATGCACGAGGGTCACGCCGAACAGGGGCCGGTCCGTGAAGAACAGATAATTGCCGTCCGGCTGCGAGCAGACCTTGTCGGTGCTGTAGAGCATGCTGGACAGCCAGGCGATGATTTGCGGGTCGTTCGAGATCAGGCCCGAATCCATGCCGGCGCGGCATTCCAGGCGCAGGTCGCCCAGGCGCCGCGTGCCGGGCGGCAAGCCGGGCGTGATGACCTGCGCGCGCCAGCTCATGGTGGTCGCCTTGCGGTTGGCGATCAGCACGGCATCCTCGCGCGCGGCCTGTGCATTGCGCACGGGGGCAAAGCTGTTGTCCTCGGCCAGCGGCAAGGGGATGCTGACGGTGTCGCCGGCGATGCGCAGCTGCACGCCCGTCATGTCCACGCCGGGCTGGCGCGGCAGCAGACGAAAGCGCAGCACGGCCTGCGGCGCCAGCGCATGGTCGCGCTCGAAGCGGTCGACGCCCTGCAGCATCTTGCGATACGATTTGTCGACGGGGTCGCGCGTGGCGTCCACCTTGACTTGCGGCACGGGCGCGGTTTGCGCCAGCGCAACAGTGCCATGGAACAGCATTGCCAGCAGGGGCAGCAGAAGAGGGCGGTAAGTAGGCATGGCTTGATGCTACGCCTTTTTGCGCGGCAGTCACGCACGGGTGGGCCTATCAGTACTCGCTATATTTGCGCGCGTCGCCACGTACCTGCTGCGCCGGGTATTTTTGCGCGTTCAGTGCCATCTTTTCCAGCACGGCCGCGTGCAGGTCGACGCCGCTCTTGTCGGCCAGGCGCACCAGATACATCAGTACGTCGGCCAGCTCGTGGCGGATGCCCGTGCGTTTCGCTTCGTCCAGTTCGCTATCCGCGCCCGTGGGCAGCCACTGGTAGTGCTCGGCCAGTTCCGCCACTTCCACGGACAGGGCCATGGCCAGGTTTTTCGGCGTGTGGAACTGGTCCCAGTCGCGCTCGTCGGCAAAGGCGCGCAGGCGCGCGCGGATGTCGAGCAGGCTGTCGGATGGGGCGCTCATGCGGCCGCCTGCAGCGGTTTTTCCATGAAGACACTGAACGGATCGTCGGGATAGTCGCCGTACGGTCCGCGCCGCTGGTAGCCGTGGCGCGCGTACAGGGCGATGGCCTCGGGCTGGTGGATGCCCGTCTCCAGGGTCAGCAAGCGGCAGCCGCGCGCCAGCGCCTGCTCTTCCAGCAGGGCCAGCAGGCGCTTGGCCAGGCCCAGGCCGCGGCTGTCCGGGTGCACATACATGCGCTTGACCTCGCCGAAATCGGGCGTGACGACGATGGCGCCGCAGGCGCGCGCCGCACCTGCTGCATCGCGGGCGACGGCAAACAGCAGGGTTTCCGGCGGCAACGATGCCAGGTCCAGCGAGTAGACGCACTCGGCCGGATACAGCGTTTGTTGATAGGCATCCAGCTCGGCGATCAGGGTTTGCACGTCCGCTTGCTGCGGCGATTCCAGGTGAATTTGCATGGGGAAAGCACGTTGACTGAGATTCCCCCATGGTATCACTGCGGCCGCGCCAGGCGCATCGTCAGGCCGATGGGCGACATCACAAACCCCATCAGTTCCTGCGCCTCGCCGCCATCGGGCGTGTCGACGCCGGCGATGTCGAAGCTGCCCAGCAGCATGGCCATGGCAATCTTGATTTCCAGCAAGGCCAGATAGCGGCCCGGGCACGTGCGCAAGCCGGCGCCGAAGGGCATCGAAGCGCGCTTGTTGTTGGCCTCGCCGCTGTCGGCCAGCCAGCGCTCGGGCTGGAAGGCCAGCGGGTCGGGAAAGTGCGCATCCGATACGGTGTCGTTGCGCATCACGCACCAGACGAGGGTGCCGGCCGGCACGGCGATGTCGCCGATGACCGTGTCGCGCAGCGCCTCGACGGGCAGGAAGGGCGCCACCGGCTTCAAGCGCATGGCTTCGCTGGCGCAGGCGCCCAGGTAGTCGAGGCTATCCATCTGCTCGATCGTGAATTGGGCCGCGTCGGGCGCCAGGCGCCGCACTTCCTCGCGCGCCTTCGCCAGAGTCTGCGGATTGCATTGCAGCAAATAAATCATCCAGGACACCGTGTTGGCCGTCGTATCCTCGCCCGCCAGCAGCATGGTCAGCACATTGCCGGCTACGTTGCGGTCCGTCACGCCGCTGCCTTCCAGATCGGCGGCGGCGATCATGGCTTCGAGCAGGTTGGGCGGATGCGCGCAGCGCGCCGGGTCGTGCGCCATGCGCGCGCGCGCCTGCTGCACCAGGTCCGCCACGGCGGCGGACAGGGCCGCCACGTCGCGGTCCAGCCGGCGGTCGATGGGCAGCTTGACATAGCGCCAGTACGGGAACATGGACAGGCTGCGCCGCGCCACGGCGGGCAGGATATCGTCCATGTGGCGCTGGATCACGTCTTCGCCCGATTCGAGCGTATTGACTTCCGTGCCGAAGGCCAGGCCGGCGATGATGTCGACCGTGTAGCGTTTCAGGTCGCCATCGAGGTCGATCGCCTGGCCTTGCGTGGCGGCCAGATGCCAGCGCCGCTGCAGGCGCTGCGCCACCGTCACCAGCGCGGGGAAGTAGGCTTTGATGGCTCCCGGCGCCATGCCGGCCATGACCATGCGGCGCTGGTTGCGCCATTCCGTGCCCTCGGCCAGGAACAGGCCGGGCACGCCGCCCATTTCGTCGGAGACCACCGAACTGCTCAGGGGGCGGCGAAAACCGTCGGGCCGGTCGCGCAGCACGGCGCCGACGGCCTCGCTGTCGGCCACCACCAGTACCAGGGTGCGGCCGAACCAGGCGCGCATGAAGGGGCCGTAGCGCTGTACCCATTGTTCCACGTCGCGGTGGATGCGCGTGAGTTTGAGCTGCAGGCTGTTGCCGACGATGGGCAAGGCGAAGGGCCCCGGCAGGCGGCGGATCTGGCGCAGGGGCGTGGCGACGGCGGGGGCGGCGTGGTCGAGTGGCGGCATGAACATCTCCTGTCGATACGGTAAAAGTACGAGGATTGCTTGCAATAATGGCCACACTCTACGCGATTGCGGCCCGTTTGTATTGAACGAATACGACATCGTGCGCGGCCAGAAATTGCCGGTACAATCGTCGCCATGCCAGCCGCCCCTACGCCCCTGACCCGTTTGATCGCCCCGCGCGCCGCGCTCGCTTCCTGCGTGCGCGCCATCCTCGTGCGCGACACCACGGGCTGCGCGCCCTTGCCGCCGGCGCAGCGCCTGAACCGCTTTCCCGCCGCGCCCATGTGCAGCATCGTCTGGACCGTCGCCGGCCACGTGGAAGCGGCCGCGCCGGGCCTGTCGCTGGCGGACGTGCGCATGCCGCCCGCGCTGTTCGGCGGCCCCCGTTCGTATCCGCTGGTCAGCTACAACCCCGGCCCCGTGCATTCGTTTATCGTGATGTTTTATCCGGCCGCCCTGCATGCGTTGACGGGCATATCGATGGATGCCTTGCTGGACCAGTTCCGCCCCCTCGGCGCGCTGTTCGATGCCGACTGGCTGTCCCTGTCCGACGCCGTGCTGGCCGCGCCGGACGATGCCGCCCGCGTCAGGCTGGTGGAGGATTTTCTGGCGCCGCGCTGGCTGCTGGCGCGCAAGAACGGCGACCAACCGGCCGGCGCCATCCAGGACTGGGTGCGCCGGCTGGGCGTGCAGGCCGCATCGACGGGCCTGGCCAGCAGCGCGCGCAACATCGAGCGCCGCATCAAGGCCTGGGCCGGCCAGCCCATGCGCACCTTGCGCCGTATGCGCCGCGCGGAACAGCTGTTCCTCGACGAGCGCGGCGCCATCCTGCAGGGCACGGCGTCATGGTCCGACGTCGCCGCCAGCGGCGGCTACGCCGACCAGGCGCATTTCTGCCGCGAGACGCGCGAAATCACGGGCTTGAGTCCCACGGAACTGGCGCGCGCCATGAAAGAAGATGAAAGCTACTGGATCTACCGGATATGGGCGTAGGTCGGATGAGCTCGTAGAGCGTAATCCGACCACATCGTTGGCGCGGCCGGTGGTGGTGTCGGATTACGCGAGGCGTTGCCCCGCTAATCCGACCTGCCGGCCGCTGTACATTTTGCCCTTGATCAGGCAGCTTCATGGCGCCTCGTGCCGGGCTTCATATGGGAGGTTGGCGTAAGTCGGATTAGCGAGGCTTCGCCTCGCGTAATCCGACCTACCGTCCGCTGTACATTTTGCCCTTGGATAAGGTTACTTCATGGTGCCCCGCGCCGGGGGCCATCATGGGGAAGCAGTTTTCCGCGCCGTGCACGCGCACGTCGAGGAAGTACGGGCCTTCGGACGCCAGGCAGGCCGCCAGTGCCCCGTCGAGGTCTTCGCGCCGGCTCACCGTGTGCGCCTGCCAGCCGAACGCGCGCGCCAGGGCGACGAAGTCGGGCAGCGCTTCCGTGTAGCTGTGGCTGTAGCGCCCGCCGTGTATCAGTTCCTGCCACTGGCGCACCATGCCCATGTAGCCATTGTTCGACAGCACCACTTTCACGGGCAGGCGGTGCTGCACGGCCGTGGCCAGTTCCTGGATATTCATCAGGATCGAGGCGTCGCCGCTGACGCACACGACGCACTTGTCCGGGTGGGCGATCTGCGCGCCGATGGCGGCCGGCAAGCCATAGCCCATGGTGCCGGCGCCGCCCGAGGTCAGCCAGCGGCGCGGCTGCTCGAAGCGCAGGTGCTGCGCCGCCCACATCTGATGCTGGCCCACGTCGGTGGAGACGATGGCGTCCCCGCCATCCATGCTGTCCAGCGCTGCCTGCAGCCGCCGCATCAGCGCCTGCGGCGCGATGACGTCGGGCGTGTCGTCGAACGCCAGCGAGTCCTGCGTGCGCCAGCCGTCGATGCGCTGCCACCACGGCTGGCGGTCCGCCAGCAATCGCCCGCGCAGCTGCGCCAGCAGGGCATTCAGCACGGGCGCGCAGTCGCCGCGCAGGGCCACGTCGGCGCGCACCACCTTGTGGATCGACGCCGGATCGATATCGACGTGGATGACCTTTGCGCCGGGACAAAAGGCGTCGAGCCTGCCCGTCACCCGGTCGTCGAAGCGGGCACCCACGCAGACGATCAGGTCCGCATGGTGCATCGCCAGGTTCGCTTCCAGGGTGCCGTGCATGCCCAGCATGCCCAGGAAGGCCGGGTGCGAGGCGGGAAAGGCGCCCAGGCCCAATAAGGTCAGGGTGCACGGCGCGGCCGCCAGTTTCACCAGCTGGCCGAAGGCGGCGCAGGCGGCGGGGCCGGAATTGACGAGGCCCCCGCCGCCATAGAACACGGGCTGGCGCGCGGCGGCGATCAGGCTGGCGGCCCGTTCAAGATCGGAGGCTGCCGGCATCGGCATCGGGGCCGGCGTGGCAGGGGCCAGCACCGTCGCTTCCCGCACCGGCGCCAGCTGCAGATCCTTGGGAAAGTCGACCAGCACGGGGCCGGGCCGGCCTTGCGTGGCTTGCGCGTACGCCTCGCGCACGACGGCCGCCGTTTCCTCTGCCGCGCGGATTTGCCGGTTCCACTTGGTGACGGGGCGCGAAATGCCCAGCGCGTCGCATTCCTGGAAGGCGGCCGTGCCGATGCTGGTGGTGGCCACCTGGCCGCTGATGCAGATGACGGGGATCGAATCGCACAGGGCGTCGAGCAAGCCCGTGGTGGTATTGCTCATGCCGGGGCCGGACGTGACGAAGACGACGCCGGGCCGGCCCGTGCTGCGCGCATAGCCTTCGGCCGCGTGCACGGCCGCCTGTTCGTGGCGCACGAGAATATGGCGCAGGCGGGGCTGGGCGTGCAGCGCATCGTACAGAGGCAGCACGGCGCCGCCCGGATAGCCGAAGACGGTGTCGACGCCCAGCGCCAGCAGGGTGTCGATCAGGGTGCTGGCGCCGTTATGGGATGCGCGGGCGAGGAGGGGAGCTGGATCGGGTTTCATGGCCTTATTTTCTGCCTGATGCGGCAGAAAAGGCTGCTGGTTTTCTCGTATAGAATGCAGTATTCAGCAAAATTTGCTGTGAAATAAGGAATTAACAGAATGAAGCTCGACAAATTCGACCTCGCCATCCTGACGGCCCTGCAGCAGGACGCCCGCATCAGTCTGCACGACCTGAGCGCCAAGGTGGGCCTGACCTCGTCGCCATGCTGGGCGCGCATCAAGCGCATGGAAGACGATGGCGTCATCGAGGGTTATACGGTGAACGTCAACGCGGCCAAGGTGGGATTGGCCGATACCGTCATCGTGCAAGTCACCCTGGACGACCATTCCGACCAGGCCCTGTTTGAATTCGGCCACGCGCTGGCCATGATCCCGGAGGTGCTCGAAGCGTTCCTCGTCTCCGGCGACTACGACTACTACCTGCGCATCGCCGTGAGCGACACGCGCGACTATGAACGGCTGCTGCGCGAGCGCCTGTATAAAATCCCCGGCATCCGCCACAGCAAATCGAGTTTCGTGTTGCGCCAGCTCAAGCAAAGCTATCTTCCCTTGCAGCGCTGACTTTTGTTATCCCTTCCCAGCACGGCGGGAGTTTTTCCCTAGGCCATCCCCCGGTGGCTGTCCGATACTGGGCAGTAATAAAAAACACGATAAATCGGGGATATGCATGAGACTGACCTTATTCGCGGCGGCCGCCATGGCGCTGTGCCAGGCGCAAGCCGCCGAGCTTGCCCATCCTGCCAACCTGGACCCGGCGTACGATTTGCCCACCGTCATTATCACGGGCAGCATGCCGCTGCCCACCGTGGAGCAGCCGCGCGATGCCTTCGCCGCGCCCGTGCAGACGGCCGGCGCGCAGCAGATCGCCGGCAGCGGCGCGCTCGATATCTCCGCCTTCCTGCGCCGCAACCTGGGCAGCGTCTATGTGAACGAGGTGCAGAACAACCCCTTCCAGCCCGACGTCAGCTACCGCGGCTACACGGCCTCGCCCCTGCTGGGCACGCCGCAAGGACTTTCCGTGTACCTCGACGGCATGCGGCTGAACCAGCCGTTTGGCGATGTCGTCAGCTGGGATTTGATCCCGCGCATGGCCATCGCCTCGCTGACCCTGATGCCCGGCTCGAACCCCCTGTTCGGCCTGAACACCCTGGGCGGCGCGCTGGCCCTGCAGACCAAGGATGGCAAGACCAGTCCCGGCACCGCCGTCGAGGCGCGCCTGGGTTCCGATCAACGTCGCGGCGTCGAGGTCGAGCATGGCGGCAGCCATGCCAGCGGCTGGCACTGGTACGTGACGGGCAACCGTTTCAAGGAAGACGGCTGGCGCGACGATTCCCCGTCCGACGTGCACCAGGTCTTCGGCAAGCTGGGCTGGAGCGATGCGCGCACGGACATCGCCGTCACCGTGGCCCACGCGGACAATGCGCTGACGGGCAACGGCTTGCAGGAGCAGCGTCTGCTGGCGCGCGATTACCGCAGCGTCTACACCAAGCCCGATTTGACGGAAAACAAGTCGACCCTGCTGAATGTGACGGGCAAGCACCAAGCCGGCGCTGGCTTGCTCTTGTCCGGCAATGTGTACTACCGCAAGATCGACACGCACACGTTCAATGGCGACTTGAACGACGAGTCGCTCGACCAGTCCGTCTACCAGCCCGGCGCGGCCGAGCGGGCGGCCCTGGCGGCGGCCGGCTACACGGGCTTTCCCGCCAGCGGGGCGAACGCGTCGAATACGCCTTTCCCGAAGTGGCGCTGCATCGGCAACGTGCTGCTGAACGATGAACCGGCCGAAAAATGCAACGGCATGCTCAACCGCAGCCATACGCAGCAGGAAAACTATGGTTTGTCGGGTCAGTTCACGGCGCTGGCCGACCTGGCCGGGCAGCGCCACGCCGTCACGGTCGGCGCCGCCTTCGATGCCAGCCACGCCACGTTTCGCCAGACCAGCCAGTTCGGCTATCTGAACCCGGACCGCAGCATCACGCCCGTCGACTTCTTTGCCGACGGTACGGAAATCGACGACGACGGCACGCCCGTCGACAACCGCGTCGACTTGAGCGGGCGCATGCGCACGTGGAGCGTGTATGCGAGCGACAGCATTGCGCTGAATCAAGCATTGACCTTGACCGTTTCCGGCCGCTACAACCGCAGCACCGTGCGCAACCGCGACGCCATCACGCCCGGCGGCGGCAGCGGCTCGCTCGATGGCGACCACCGTTTCAGCCGCTTCAATCCCGCCATCGGCCTGGCCTATGCGCCGGCCGATGGCGTGAGCGCCTATCTCGGCTACAACGAAGGCAGCCGCACGCCGACGGCCATCGAACTCGGCTGCGCCGACCCGGACAACCCGTGCCGCCTGCCCAACGCCATGGCGGGCGATCCGCCCTTGAAACAGGTCGTCACCAAGACGTGGGAAGCGGGCCTGCGCGGCAAGCTCGCCGACGTGGCCCGCTGGAGCGCCGGCGTGTTCCGCGCGGAAAACCACGACGATATCCTGTTCGTGGCCAACAATCAGGCCGGTTTCGGCTACTTCAAGAATTTCGGCAAGACGCGCCACCAGGGCGTGGAACTGGCGGCGGGTGGCAAGGCCGGTGCGCTGGACTTCGGCGTCAACTACACGTGGCTGCAGGCGACGTATCAAAGCCGCGAGCTCGTCAACGGCAGCGCCAACAGCAGCAGCGATGCGCAGGCGCCCGGCCTGGAAGGCAATATCGTCATCACGCCCGGCAACCGCATTCCGCTGACACCGAGCCATATCTTCAAGGCGCACGTGGACTATCAGGGCGGACGCGACTGGACGGTGGGCCTGGCCATGACGGCCGTGTCGAGTTCCTACGCGCGCGGCAACGAGAACAACCGGCACCAGGCGGGCGGCCCGGCATACCTGGGTTCCGGCAAGAGCGGCGGCTACGCCGTGGTGGAGCTGAACGGCAAGGTTCAGCTGACGCCACGGCTCAGCGTGTTCGCCCAGGTGAATAATCTGTTCGACCGCCAGTACGCGACGGCGGCCCAACTGGGCGCCACGGGCTTCGACGCCAACGGCAATTTTGCCGCCCGGCCATTGCCCGCCATGAACGGCGGCTATCCGATGGTCAACGCGACGTTCTATGCGGCCGGCGCGCCGCGCAGCGTGAATGCGGGTCTGCGCTACGTGTTTTAAGGCTGGACGTGCTCGATGACGCCATTGCGCAGCGCCAGGTGCACGAGGGCGGCGGGGCCGGGCACGTCGAGCTTTTCCTTGATGCAGGTCTGGTGGTTGGCCACGGTCTTGCTGCTCAGGTGCAGCAGGCGGGCGCAGTCAGCGGCGCTGCGGCCTTCGGCCAGCAGGCGGAAGATTTCGAATTCGCGCTGGCTCAGGCTGCTCAAACGGTCCGCTTCCATGCGGGCCGTACCGTGCAGCACGCCCGGTGCGCTGTGCGGATCGAGGTAGCGGCGGCCCGCGTGGGCGGCGCGCACGGCGTCGACCAGGTGTTCCGGGTCGGCTTGCTTGCTGACGAAGCCGCAGGCGCCGCCGTCCAACGCGCGCGCGATCAGTTGCGGCGTGTCGTGCATGGTAAACACGAGCACGCGCGCGCCTGCGTCGCGGGCCAGCAGCTTGCGCAACAATTCCAGGCCGCCGATGCCGGGCATGGACAAATCCGTCACGCAGACGTCGGGCGCGTGCTCCAGGTGCAGGGCATATGCCGTCTCGCCATTGCCCGCCTCGGCCACGACGGCGATATCGCCGCCCTGTTCCAGCAGCCGGCGGTAGCCCGTGCGCACCACCGGGTGGTCATCGACCAGCATCACGCTGATCGGGGGCATGGCCGCGTTCATGCCGCACCGGCCGCCAGCGGCATCGCCACTTCGATGCGCAAGCCCTTGCCCAGCGCGCTGATCCAGCGGATATGGCCGCGCAGGCCGGCCACGCGCTCGCGCATGCCCAGCATGCCGAAGCCATCTGCTGGCGTTTTATCCGGACACAAACCCTGGCCATTGTCTTCGATGGTCAGGTGCAGCACGCCGTGCGCATCGGCGCGCAATTCCACCGTGGCACGGTCGGCGCCCGCGTGGCGCGCCACGTTCGTCAAGCCTTCCTGCACCAGGCGGTAGACGGCGGTGGCGGTGCAGTCGTCGAGGCTGGCGGGGACGGCGTGCGGCGCGAAATGGCAGGCGATGCCGTGCTGCTGGGCCCAGCTGTCGCACAGCGCCTGCAGGGCCGGCGCCAATCCCAGGCTGTCGAGCACGGGCGGGCGCAGCCGGCGCAGCATCGTGCGCACCATCGCGTGCAGCGCTTCCGACGAGCGGGCGATGCTGGCGGCGCAGGCCTGCACGTTCGCCTGATCGCCGTCGCGCGCGCGCAGGATGTAGCTGGCGGCGGCGCGGATGGCCGTACAATCCTGTCCCACTTCATCGTGCAGCTCGCGCGCCAGCGCGCAGCGCTCCTCTTCCTGCGTGCGCAGCAGGCGCTGCGTGAGGGCGCGGTTTTGCGCCAGCAGCAGCGCCACCTGGCGTCCGCGCCGCACGGCAAAGCCGGCCAGCGCCAGCGCCAGCAGCAACAGGCTCATGGCCAGTTCATCGAGTTGCCAGCGTTCGTGGCGCCAGAGCGCGTGCGTCAGCCGTTCGGCCAGGTCCAGCCTGGCGGCCAGCAGGAAAAAAGCCAGTGCCAGCGCGCAGCACACGAGGATGCGCCGGGCCGGCCGCGTGCCTGCGCGGCCGCTGCCGGCCAGTTGGTAGTGTTCCATGATGCTGCTCCCTGAGCACGGTCGATCTCTTTGTTGTGCAAGCTTCATGCCACCGGCGCAGGGGCCTCTGGGGGCGCGTCATGCGGGGCAGGGGAGGGGATGACTGTTCCAGGATGGAACAGGTGTACCGCGATGTGACGGTGGGCGCTTGCGCTGGCCGCAGGCACGGTTTTCGAGCTTATCTGAAGTCGCGCCGGCACGCTGGCGCGCACGCCTGCAGTGCGATGCATTGTTGTTCCAATGTAACGTTGAGCTTACTCAAACTTTCATAGATAAAACAAAACAAAGTTTCGCAGGCTTAGATAAAAAATAAATAAATGATATTAAAAATATGATATTTGTTTTATGCGATTTGCTATATTTGTTGACACTTTTGTGAAAAAGCTGAAAGCGGGCACCAGACCTGCCGACCTATCTATCCACAACAAACAAGGGAATAGAATGAATCGTCCATCACATGCGCGGGTATCACCCGCCACCGTCTATCCACCCGCTACCCGCGGCCGCACCACCGTCCTGGCCGCGCTGGCCGCCGTGTCCGTGCTGGTCTCGGCGCCGACCATGGCCGATGTTTTGACCTTCGATAATTTGCGTCCCGACGTGTATGAAAGCGGCCAGACGCTCAATACGTCGAGCTACAATCTGCGGTTCCTGGCCGACCCGACCACGGCTGCCGGCGGCGGCGTCAGCGGCGTGGGTGCCATCCTCGATGGCCGCGCGGGTTCGTCGTGCGATATCGCCGCCTGCCCGCAGGGTGCCACCGGCAACTACCTGGCCATCCTCAACGATGGCGGCGTAAATTTCGCGCGTGCCGACCGCCAGGCGTTCAGCCTGGCCGGATTCGACTATTCCTTCATCGCGCCCGTCTCCGGCTTGCCCAACATGCAGTGGGGCGAACTGCAGCTGAGCGGCACCCTCAGCAACGGCCAGGTGGTCAGCACCTCGCTGGCGTTTCCCGGCCAGGGCAGCGATGGCAATTACCATTTCCAGGGCGCTTCCCTGCTGGGCGGTTTCAGCAACTATGCGTTTACGGGCCTGACCTTCAACGCCTGCATTTTCAATGACACCGGCGTGTGCAGCAATTCCATCGATTTCCCGGCCTTTAACCAGGGCCAGTTTGCGCTCGATAATATCAACGTCAGCGCCGTGCCGGAACCGTCGACCTACATGCTGCTGCTGGCCGGCCTGGGCGCCATCGGCATGCTGTCGCGCCGCCGCAGCGGCAAGGTCGCCGCGTTCACCGTGCAAGGAGCGTGAGATGAAGTTACGTCCCGTTTCACTCGCCATCCTCCTGCTGGCCGCCAGCCTGGCGCAAACGGCGCAGGCGCAGGAACGCCGTTCCTACATCGTGCAGCTGGTCGACAAGCCGGCCGCCACCTACACGGGCCAGGTTGACGGCCTGGCCGCCACCAAGCCGGCCCCGGGCGCGCGCATCAATGTGGGCGCCGCCGACGTGCAGGCCTATTTGAGCTACCTCGACAGCAAGCAGGCCGCCGTGGCCGGCACCGTCAGCGCGGCAGAAATCACGCACCAGTACAGCGTCGTCTTCAACGGTTTTTCCGCCTTGCTGACGGACGATGAAGTGCGGGCCCTGAAGAAAAACAGCGGCGTGGCCAGCATCAGCGCCGACTCCATCCTGCAGCTCGACACCACCTACACGCCCAGCTTCCTGGGCCTGGACAAGCCGGGCGGCCTGTGGGAGCAGCTGGGCGGCAAGGCGCACGCGGGCGAAGACATCGTCATCGGCATCGTCGACAGCGGCATCTGGCCCGAGAACACGGCCTTTGCCGACCGCCTTGACGAGAACGGCGTGCCCAGCCACAGCGGCAGCAATGTCGTGTACGGCGCGCCGCCGGCCAGCTGGCAAGGCACGTGCCAGACGGGCGAGGGATTCTCCGCCGAGAATTGCAACAACAAGCTGATCGGCGCGCGCTACTACCGCGCTTCCACGGCGGCGCTGCACTGGACGGAATTCCTGTCGCCGCGCGATTCCGTCGCCGGCCTGACGGGCCACGGCGGCCATGGCACGCACACGGCCTCCACGGCCGGCGGCAACAATGGCGCCATCGCCACCTCGAACGGTGTGTCGCTGGGCAAGGCCTCGGGCATGGCGCCGCGCGCCCGTATCGCCGCCTATAAAGTCTGCTGGACGGCCGCGTCGACTGGCCGCAACGGCTGCGCCACGGCCGACAGCGTGGCCGCCATCGACCAGGCGGTCAAGGATGGCGTCAACGTCATTAACTTCTCCATCGGCCCGAACGCGGGCGGCGGCGCCTTCGACGAACCGACGGAAGTCGCCTTCCTTGGCGCGGCGGCGGCCGGCGTGTTTGTCGCCACCTCAGGCGGCAATTCCGGTCCATCCACGCCCGCGCCCGACGTGCCGGCGCCCGTCTCGCACATCAGCCCCTGGCTGGCAACGGTGGCCAATTCCACCCACAACCGCCTGTACGCGGGCAACGTCATCCTCAGCAACGGCAGCAAGCTGGAAGGCGCATCGAGCAACGCGAAGACGCCGGCGCTGCCGCTGATCCGCTCGCGCGACGCGGGCCTGGCCGGCGTGCCGCCGACGGACGTCAATCTGCTGCGCTGCTTCGGCGCGGCCGATGCCGCACCGGCTTATCTGGACCCGGCGAAAGTGGCGGGCAAGATACTCGTGTGCGACCGCGGCGGCAATGTGCTGGTCAACAAGAGCGCGAATGCCAAGACGGCGGGCGCGGCGGGCGTGGTCATCGCCAACGTGGTCGGCGGCGCCAATACCATCATCAATCAGGCGCACGTGCTGTCGACGGTGCACCTGGCGCAGGCGCAGGGCGACGCGCTGAAGGCTTTCATGGCGGCCAATCCGGACGGCACGGCGGCATTGGGCGAAATCCACACCATCGCCGACACCACGGTGCAGGCGCCGATCGTCAGCGACCGCTCCTCGCGCGGGCCGAACGTGGCCAACGCGAACATCCTGAAACCCGACCTGTCGGCGCCCGGCACCAACATCCTGGCCGGCGTGACGGCCGACCTGACGCCGGCGCAGCGCGATGCCGTGGCCGCCGGTGGTGTGGCGCCAGCAGCGGAGTGGGATTTCTATTCCGGCACCTCGATGGCCAGTCCGCACGTGGCCGGCGTGGCGGCGCTGCTCAAGCAGCAGCATCCGAGCTGGTCGCCCGCGGCCATCAAGTCGGCGCTGATGACGACGGCGTTCAGCACGTATCCCGATGGCTTGAACGGTTCCGTGTCGTGGGATGCCACGGCGAAGAACTCGGGCCAGTTGCCGTGGGGCCAGGGTGCCGGCCACATCGCGCCGAACGGCGCCGCCGATCCCGGGCTCGTGTACGACGTGTCGGAAATCGACTATGCGCGTTTCCTGTGCGGCCTGAACCTGAAGGTCTACAGTCCCGCCACCTGCCAGGCCGTCGGCACCATTCCCGCCTACAACCTGAATCTGGCGTCGCTGACGGCGGCCAACGTACTGGGCACGCAAGTGCTGACGCGCACGGTGACCAACGTGGGTGCCAGCAGCGCCGTCTACAACGTCTCGGCCAGCCTGCCCGGCTACACGGTGGCGGTGACGCCAACGAGCCTGAGCCTGGCGCCGGGCGCCAAGGCGCAGTACCAGGTCAAGCTGACGCGCACCACGGCGCCGGCCAATACCTGGACCTACGGCGCCCTGAGCTGGACGGATGGCACGCATACGGTGCGCAGCCCGCTGACGGCGCGCGGCACCTCGCTGGCCGCCATTCCGCTGGTCAGCAGCGAAGCGGCCACGGGCAGCAAGGTGCTGACCCTGGGCACGGGCTTCTCGGGGGCGCTGGTCGGCGTCAAGTCGGGTCTCGTCGAAGCCGTGCGCCAGACGCGCACGATCGGCCAGGCGACGACGGGCGCTGCCGCATCGGCTGCCTGCAAGGCGGGCGGCGCCACGGGTGTGAACGTGCACAACGTGGTGATCCCGGCCGGCACCCTGGCGGCGCGCTTTGCCACCTACGACGCGGAAACGACGGGCGGCGCGAATACCGACATGGACATGGAGGTCTACAACGCCGCCAATGTACTGGTCGGCAGCAGCGGCAATGAAAGTTCCAATGAGCAGGTGGAACTGCGCCTGCCGGCCGCCGGCACGTACAAGGTGTGCGTGATCGGCTTTGCGCCGCAAAACGGCCAGGCCGACTACACCCTGTCGTCGTGGGTGCTGGCGCCGGGCTTGAACAACGGCAACTTCAAGGCGCTGATGCCGGGCACGGCCTACACGGGCGGCACGGCGACGGTCTCCCTGAGCTGGTCCAACCTGGCCGAAGGCAAGCGTCACCTGGGCGCCGTCGGCTACCAGGTCGCTGGCGTGGTGCAGGGCGTCACGGTGGTCGAGGTCAATACCAACGATCCCGTGCCGCTGTTCCAGAACGCGCGCGCCGCCAGGCCGGTGCTGGCTGAATAAACCGTTCTTTTCGTGAACGCAAGGCGTGCCTCCTGGCACGCCTTTTTTTTATGCACGCCCCCGTTCGGGAGGAATAGCACTTGCATGGCGGTAACGCCCCCGGTATCTTGTCGGATAGCCATGGCTTTGTGCCCTGGCATTCTTGGGGAGTCGCGCGTGACCAGTTTCCGCACCAATACCGACCGCCTGCTGGAAGTGCGCCTGCAGGATGAAAAAGTGCTGGCGATTGCCGGCGCGATGGTCGCCTATACGGGCAGCATCAAATTTGAAAAATCCCTGCTGGGCGGCGAGGGCCTCTTCGGCGCGCTCAAGCGCAAGGTGACGAACGAAGGCATGCAGGTGATGCAGGCCGCCGGCACGGGTACCGTGTTTTTCGCGCAGAACGCGGCCGAAATCACCGTCATGGCGCTGGCCGGCGAAAAGCTGACCATCGAAAGCAGCAGCCTGCTGGCCTACGACACGAGCCTGAAGACGGGCACCAGCTTTGCGGGCCTGCGCGGCGCCAGTTCCGGCCAGGGCCTGTTTTCCACCACCGTCGAAGGCCACGGCAACCTGGCCGTCATTTCGCGCGGCAACCTGATCATGCTGGAAGTGACGCCGGCGCACCCGCTGCGCGTGGACCCGGACGCCTTCGTCGGCTTCAAGGGCGATATCCGCCAGGAATTCGTTTTTGATGTCAACTGGCGCACCATGATCGGCCAGAGCTCGGGCGAATCGTACCAGCACAAATTCACAGGCCAGGGCGTGGTGTTCATCCAGCCCGCCGAACGTTAAGTCAGCGAGGACCCGCGATGCCTGTCTATCAGCAGATCAATGAAAAGATGCTCGAGGTTAAACTCGGCAATGAAGAAGTGTTCGCCCGCAAGGGCGCCATGGTGTCCTACCAGGGCGACGTGGCGTTCAGCCGCTCCTTCCTGGCCGGCCAGGGCGTGCAAAGCCTGGCCATGCGCGCCGTCACGAACGAGGGCTATGCCCTGATGTCGGCGCGCGGCACGGGCAGCGTGTTTTACGCGCAGGGCGGCCTGTTCGTCACCATCGTGCCCGTGCGCGGCGAAACGTTCTATGTGGAAAGCGACTCCCTGCTGGCCTTCGATGCGCGCCTGACGGCCGGCACCATGTTCCTCGGCAACCAGGGCGGCGTGCAGGGCGTGGTGCGCGGCATGGCCTCGGGCCAGGGCTTGTTTACCACCACCTTGCAAGGCACGGGCGAAGTGGCGATTTTGTCCGACGGCAATGCCATCGGCTTGCCCGTCACGCCGGACGTGCCCGTCTTCGTCGACCCGCAAGCGTATATCGGCCACACGGGCCAGCTGAGCTCGACCATCGTCACGGACCTGAACTGGAAAACCTTTGTCGGCCAGGCGTCCGGCGAATCGTACCAGGTGAAATTTACGGGCCAGGGCACGGTCTACATCCAAGCGAGCGAAAGGTAAGCCATGACGATTTACAACCCCGATACCTTGCCGAAGAACGATAACCTGAACCGTTTTTCGTATGTCATCGACGTCAAGGAACAGATCTTCATTCGCAAGGGCAAGATGATCGCCTTTTATGGCGAGCTGCGCTTCGAAGCCATGGGCAGCAGCGTGCTCGACTTGATCGTGCGCAATGCCTTCAATGCACCGAAATACGTGCACCACTTTGTCGTGGCACAAGGCCAGGGCCAGTTGATCCTGGGCGACAACGGCAACGACCTGGCGTGCTACGACCTGGACAACGCCAACATGACCATCCGCGCGAAAAACCTGCTGGGGTTTACCAAGGACGTGATTTGCCAGGAATCGACCTTGCCCGGCTATCTGACCATGATAGGCACCGGTAAAGTGATCGCCTCGTCGAACGGCCCCGTGCATTTCCTCGAGTTGCCGTGCCGCGTGGACGAGCAGGCCGTGCTGGGCTGGGCCGATTGCCCCAGCCCCTCGTATCACTACGATTACGCCCACGTGCAGGGCTGGGCCTCGGCCGCCGGCGCGCTCACGGGTTTTACCCTGTCGGGCGAGGAAAAGCAGATCGACTTCACGGGTGCCGGCACGGTGCTGGTGCAGTCGTCCGAGCTGGACGTGACGGGCAGCTCGGCCCTGATGCAGCTGCTGGCGCAATTGCCGCTGCTGGGCAAGGAAGACCTCGGTACCTTGAGTCTTTCCGTGCAGCAGCAACTAAAACAGGAGCGTTAAGCTACTTGACGGTCGCCCAGCCGGGCGGCCGCTTTTCAAGGAAGGCGCTCACGCCTTCCTCCGCATCCTCTTCCATCATATTGCGCGCCATCACGTCGCCCGCGTACGCATACGCCTCGTCCAGCGGCAGCTGGCGCTGCCGGTAGAACATCTGCTTGCCGTAGCGGATGGCCGTCGGGCTTTTCGCCATGATCTGCTGCGCCAGGCGCGCCACGGCCTCGTCGAGCGCCGCGTCGGCTACCGTTTCATTGATCAGGCCCCAGTCGGCGGCCGTGTCGGCGTCGATGAAGCGGCCCGTCACCAGCATGTCGAAAGCCCGCTTGGGCGACACATTGCGCGACAGGGCGACGGACGGCGTGGCGCAAAACAGGCCCACGTTGATGCCGGACACGGCAAAGCGGGCGGACGCGCCCGCCACGGCCAGGTCGCAGCTGGCGACCAGCTGGCAGCCGGCCGCCGTGGCGATGCCATGCACGCGGGCGATCACGGGCACGGGCAAGGTTTGAATGGCTTGCATCACGCGCGAGCATTGCGCGAACAGGGTTTGATAGTAATCAAGCTGGCGCGTGGCCTGCATCTGGCGCAAATCGTGGCCCGCGCAAAACGCCTTGCCTTCGGCGGCCAGCACCACGCAGCGTACGTGCGGCTGCTGCGCGATGGCATCAAACGCTTCCTGCAGCGCGGCCAGCATGGCTTCCGACAAGGCATTGAATTGCAGGGGACGGTTCAGGCGCAGGGTGACGAGCCCACCCTCGTCCTCGCGCAGCACCAGCGGCGCATCGTTATCTTGTAAAGCGGTCATGCGGTCTCCAGTGGCCTGATGGCCTTGTTTTTATGGAAAAGCTTACTTGGCGGCATTCACGCTGCCGATGCCGGCGATCGACTTGTGCACGATCTTCGGCTTGCCGTAATACGTCAGTTCGCCCATGCCGCGCACCACGGCGTTCAGCTCGCCCGAGGAATACACTTTGACGGAGCCGATGCCCTCGAAATTGACGTCGACGTTTTTCGCCAGCAAGGCTTTCGTATCGACTTCGCCCACGCCCTGCGCCTTCAGGCGCAGCCAGTCGACCTGGCCATCGGCGGCCAGGCGGCCCGCGCCCTTGTAGCTGATGTCGACTCTTGGACCATTGAGCTTGGTCAAGATCTTCTCGCCCGCGCCTTCCGCGATCAGCTTGCGCAAGGTGGGCATGGTGATGATGATGCGCGGGTCGCCCTCGGTCTTCTTGATATCTTTATCCTTCATGGAAATTTTCAGCTCGCCATCGACCACTTCCGTGATGACGCCGCTGAGGAATTTCTGGTCGCCGCGCAGCAGCAGGCTTTGCTCCTTGCCCGATTCCACTTCCATGCTGATGGGGCCGCGAATATCGATGGCGTTGAAGGCGGCGACCGTGCGGGTTTGCTCGTCGGCATGCGCGACGGTAGCGAGGCAAGCGAAGGATAGGAGTGGCAACAGGAACAGAGGACGCATGGCGGTTTCCTTGAGTAGTTGATCAGTGTATTCTATGTTGCAACATCTCCAACGGGGAGAAATTTGCGATGAACGGCGCAAATCGCGGCGCGGATGACACGCCGCCATCGCCCAGCCGCGCGCCCGCAAAGGCGCCGTTGGTCTATGCTATGGCGTACCGCGTCCTGGAGAGCAGATGAAAAATTATCACAAAGAAGATTATCCCGTCGCCGATATCCGCCGCTTCCTCGAGCCTGGCCCGGTGGTGCTCGTCAGTTCAACGTGGCAGGGCGAAAGCGACGTCATGACCATGGCCTGGCATATGCTGATGGAATTTACGCCATCCTTGCTCGGCTGTTTTATTTCCGACGCGAACCACAGCTATGAAATGATTAAGCGCAGCATGGAGTGCGTGATCAACCTGCCCACGGCCGACATGGTCGATCAGGTGGTCGCTATCGGCAATTGCAGCGGCGAAGACACGGACAAGTTCACGGCCTTCGGCCTGACGCCGCAGCCGGCCGAGCTGGTGGGCGCGCCGCTGATCGCCGAGTGCTATGCCAACTTCGAATGCAAGCTGGCCCAGGTGGCGGGCAACCCGAAGGGCGGCTTCTTCATCTTCGAGTGCGTGAAAGCCCACGTGGCCACCTCGCCCAAGCTGCCCGAAACCCTGCACTACCGGGGCAACGGCGAGTTCATGGTGTCGGGCCGGACCATCAGCCGCAAGAGCCTGATGAAGCCCGAGATGTTGTAGTCGGATTAGCGCGGCAACGCCGCGCGTAATCCGACGACATTGTTGACGCTTGCGGTGGTGTCGGCTTACGCGCTTCGCGCTAAGCCGACCTACGGTTAAATCACCCCCTGCGCCAGCATCGCATCGGCCACTTTGACGAAGCCGGCGATATTCGCGCCATCGACGTAGCTGACCGTGCCGTCGGCGCGCGTGCCGTATTGCTTGCACGCGGCATGGATGCCTTGCATGATCTGCAGCAAACGCGCGTCGACTTCTTCGCGCGGCCAGGAAATGCGGGCCGCGTTCTGGCTCATTTCCAGGCCGGAAGTGGCCACGCCGCCCGCATTGCTGGCCTTCCCCGGCGCGTACAGCACGCCAGCCGCCTCGAAGGCCTTGGCCGCTTCGATGGTGGTGGGCATGTTGGCCCCTTCGGCCACGCATTGCACGCCATTGGCGATGAGCAGGCGCGCATCGTCGATATGCAATTCATTTTGCGTGGCGCAGGGCAGGGCGATGTCGACCGGCACATGCCATGGCGACACGCCCGCTTCGAAGCGCACGCCCGTGCGCGCGGCGTAATCGCTGACGCGGCCATACAAATGGTTCTTGACTTCCATCAGGATGGCCAGCTTTTCCGGCGTAAAACCGTCTTCGTCGATGACGGTGCCGCTCGAATCGGAGACGGTGATGACTTTCGCGCCCATGGCCATGGCTTTTTCCACCGCGTACTGCGCCACGTTGCCCGAGCCGGAAACGGACACGCGCATGCCTTCGAACGAGCGGCCCCGCGTCTTCAGCATTTCTTGCGCAAAATACACGGTGCCGTAGCCCGTCGCTTCCGGACGCATCAGCGAGCCGCCGAAGCTGGCGCCCTTGCCCGTAAACACGCAGTCGGCGCGGTTGCTGAGCTTTTTCATCATGCCGGCCATATAGCCCACTTCGCGCCCGCCCACGCCGATGTCGCCGGCCGGCACGTCCGTATCCGAACCCACGTGACGGAACAGTTCGCTGACAAACGCCTGGCAGAAGCGCATCACTTCGCCCGGGCTCTTGCCCTTCGGATCGAAATCGGCGCCGCCCTTGCCGCCGCCCATCGGTAACGTGGTCAGCGCATTCTTGAACGTCTGTTCGAAGGCAAGGAATTTCAGCACGGACAGGGTGACGGAAGGGTGGAAGCGGATGCCGCCCTTGTACGGCCCGATGGCCATGCTGTGCTGGATGCGGTAGCCGCGATTGACTTGCACCTGCCCATGGTCATCGACCCACGACACGCGGAACATCACCACGCGCTCCGGCTCGATCAAGCGTTCCAGCAAGCCTTGTTCCGCGTATTTCGGGTGCTGTTCCAGGAACGGCCACAAGCTCTCCATGACTTCGGTGACGGCTTGCAGAAACTCGGGCTGACCTGGATTGCGTGCGGCGACATGCTGGACATACTCGTGAGCAGATGCGTATTTCATCAGAATTCCATGGAGGTAATCGGTTATTTGGGCAACTATCATCGCAGATTTCGCACAAAAATGGTGCGGAAGTTTGGTTTTGAGGGGTTTCTGCTACATTATGGGGAGTTTTCAGGACACTGCGGCCGATGCGAGCAGTAAACGACAACGCCAGCCCGAAGGCTGGCGTTGTCGTGGCAAGTTTGGCTGCTCAAGCCGGGTGGGCATCACCCCGCCATGCTGCGCAGGATCAAGCCCGTGATGTAGGCGCCATAGGTGCCCAGCGCATAGCCGAGCACGGCCAGCAGGACGCCCACGGGCGCCAGGGCCGGGTGGAAGGCGCTGGCGATGACGGGGGCCGAGGCGGCGCCGCCGATGTTCGCCTGCGATCCGACGGCCATGAAGAACAGCGGCGCGCGGATCAGCTTGGCGACGAGCAGCATCAGGCCGCCATGCACGGCGATCCAGATCAGGCCCAGCAGGAACAGGAAAGGCTTGTCGAACAGGGCTTTCAAGTCCATGTGCATGCCGATGGTGGCCACCAGCACGTACAGCATGGCCGAGCCGATGGTCGAGGCGCCCGCGCCTTCCAGGCTGCGCGCCCGGGTAAAACTCAGCAGCAGGCCGAAGGTGGTGGCGAGCACGACGATCCAGAAGAAGTTCGACGTCAGGCTGTAATCCTGCAGGCGCCATTCTGCCGGCAGGGTGGTGATCCAGCTGATGATGGGGCCGGCCAGGAAATGCGACAGGCCCGTCACGCCCAGGCCCACGCCGAGGATGATCATGATGTCGGTCAGATTGGCGACGCGTGCATGCTGGGCCCGGTAGCTTTCGATGCTGTCCTTGAGCGCATTGATGGCCGTCAAGTCGGCACCGGTCCAGCGGTCGAAGGCGCCCGCGCGGCCGGCCAGGAACAGCAGCACGGCCGTCCAGACGTTGGCCACCAGCACGTCGACGGCGACGAACTGGCCGAATAGGGTGGCGTCCACTTCAAATACTTCCTTCATGGCCGCCTGGTTGGCGCCGCCGCCTATCCACGAACCGGCGACAGTCGTCATGCCGCGCCAGGTGTCGCCCGCCACCGTTTCCGGGTGGATCAAACGCAGCGCCTCGAACGAGACGAGGGCGCCCAGCATGACGCCGAGGGTGCCGGTCAAAAACATGATGATGGCCTTGGGGCCCAGGCGGATAATGCCGCCGAAATCGATGGCCACGCACAGCAGGACCAGGGCGCTGGGCAGCAGGTAGTCGCGCGCCACGGCGTACAGGCCGGAGGCGTTGCCGTCGATGATGCCGAAGGTATTGAGCAGCGCCGGGATCAGGTAGCACATCAGCAGCGACGGGATATAGGTATAAAACTTTTTCCAGAAGCCGTTGGCGCGCGAGGCGGTCCAGAAGACGCCCCCCAGGGTCATGGCGAGCAGGCCGAGGACGACGGCGTCATTGGTGATCAGGGCAGAGGTGGCAGGTGGCATCGGGGATTCCGGTGAACGTGTCAGGGATGCCCGGGATGCCGATCAGGCCCCCGGGCGCAGGGTGGCCGTATCGTATAGCAATGTTGAAGCCTAAACAAATTATTTAGGCGCTAGCAATCGAAACTTCTCTTGTCAAATCAAACACTTGCTGACTGGTTTGCCGATGCCGCCGCCAGACTGGCGGTTACAAATAGCGCGCCAGCAAGGCTTTATTTAGCGCCCCGTCGAGTTCGATGCGCACGAAGTGGCCGCTGCCGGGCGCCACCTGGATTTCGCTGCCGTCGTCGGCCAGCATGCGGGTAATGGTGAAGTCGCGGTTGCCGCCCGGATGCAGGGCTTCGATGCGGTCGCCCACGGCAAAGCGGTTTTTCACGTCCACCCTGGCCCAGCCATCCGTCACGTCCAGCACGTCGCCCACATATTGGCTGCGGTCCGCCTCGGACGCGCCGCGCATGTAGTTCTGGTGCGTCTGCGTGTGGTGGCGCTGGTAAAAACCGTCCGTGTAGCCGCGGTTGGCCAGGCCTTGCAGCTGGCCCAGCAGGCTGATATCGAAGGGGCGGCCCGCCACCGCGTCGTCGATGGCCTGGCGGTAGACTTGCGCCGTGCGCGCCGCGTAGTACAGCGACTTGGTGCGGCCTTCGACCTTCAGCGAATCGACGCCGATCTTGACCAGGCGCTCGATGTGTTCGACGGCGCGCAAGTCCTTCGAATTCATGATGTAGGTGCCGTGCTCGTCTTCGAGTATCGGCATCAGCTGGCCCGGCCGCTGCGCTTCTTCGATGAAGTAGGGCTGGTCGGCCAGCGGGTGGCGCGGCTGCTGGTGCAGGGCGGAAAAGGCATTGTTGTCCGCCTCGGCCAGCGCCTGATGAAATTCCAGCGGCACTACCTGCATGCCGCCCAGGTCGCCGCTGGCGTCTTCGGCGGCATTTTTCACCTTGTAATCCCAGCGGCAGGAATTCGTGCACGTGCCCTGGTTCGGGTCGCGGTGGTTGAAATAGCCGGACAGCAGGCAGCGGCCCGAATAGGCGATGCACAAGGCGCCATGGACGAACACTTCGAGTTCCATTTCCGGGCAGCGCTGGCGGATTTCCTCGATCTCGTCGAGCGACAGTTCGCGCGACAGGATCACGCGCGTCAATCCCATGCGGTGCCAGAACTTCACGTCGGCCCAGTTGACGGCATTCGCCTGCACCGATAAGTGCACGGGAATCTCCGGCCACTTGTCGCGCACCATCATGATCAGGCCCGGATCGGCCATGATCAGGGCGTCGGGGCGCATGGCGATCACCGGTTCCATGTCGCGCAAATACGTCTTCAGCTTGGCGTTGTGGGCGAAGATATTGCTGGCGACAAAGAATTGCTTGCCCCGCGCATGCGCGCCATCAATGCCCTCCTGCAAGGCTTGCAAGGTCGAAAAATCGTTATTGCGCACGCGCAAGCTGTAGCGCGGCTGGCCCGCGTAGACGGCGTCGGCGCCATAGTCGAAGGCGGCATGCATCTTGGCCAGGGAGCCGGCAGGCAGGAGGAGTTCGGGAGCGTGGCGCATGGGATGGGCAAAGCCGGCGATTGTAGGCGGGCTGGCGCCAGATTGCCTTGCCTTGGGTCAAGGGATTGACATCCGATGCCCGGAAACGTCAGACGTAAGGCGTGCCCGCCAACGCTGCCTTCAGGCCGACATGCCCCTGGTCCACCAGGGCCAGGAAGCGGGCCTTGGCCAGCTGCGCGTCGCCATGCCGCGCGAAGGCGCGGTGCGCTTCGATCAGGGCCGTGCTCCAGGTGGCCAGCAGCAGGCTGGCCGCCAGCCGGGCCTGGGGATCGTGCGCGTCGCGCCCCGTGCTGTCGGTCAGCGCCGTTGCCACCACTTGCGCCAACTCGTCGCGGATCGCCCGCGCCCGCGCTTTCAGGGTCTCGCTGGCCTCGATGGTGGCAATAAAACCCTGGCCGGCGGCGGAAAACGTGACGTAGGGACTGTCTTCGGCCACCAGGCGGTGCGCCAGCAGGCGCAGCGTTTCGACCGGGGGCACCATGGGATCGCGCTGGCGCAAGGCGGCGCGTAGCAGTTCGCGTCCCTCTTCCTCGCGGTCGAAGAACATGTCTTCCTTGCGGGGGAAGTGGTTGAACACCGTCATGCGTCCCACGCTGGCAGCCGCCGCGATCTCGTCCACCGTCACCTGCTCGAAGCCGCGCACGAAAAACAAACGCGTGGCGGCATTCGAGATGGTTTGCCGGGTGGCAAGGCGTTTGCGGGAGCGGAGGTCGGAAGGAATCGTCATGTTGCTGCGATCATACACGAAGTGTACTGAGTACAGATAAGGCTTGATGGTGCAGCCAGGCTGGGCGTACTATTTATGTACTGAGTACATATTTAGATTGAGTATATGAAAATAGCCATTCCGGCGACAGCGCTGCCTGTCATCTTTGCCACGGTCGTGCTCGATGCGATCGGCATCGGCCTGGTCTTCCCCATCCTGCCCGCGTTGCTGCGCGACGTCACGCATGCCGATAACGTGGCGGCGTACATCGGCATCATGACGGCCCTGTATGCGTTGATGCAGTTCATCTTTGCGCCCGTGCTGGGCGCGCTGAGCGACCGCCTGGGGCGGCGTCCCGTGCTGCTGCTCTCCTTGGCGGGCGCGGCCGTCAATTACCTGTTCCTGGCCTTCGCTCCCAGCCTGTGGATGCTGCTGCTGGGGCGTGCCATCGCAGGATTGACGAGCGCCAATGTGTCCGTGGCCACGGCCTACATCACCGATATTTCCCCGGAAGAAACGCGGGCGCGCCGCTTCGGCTTGCTCAACGCCATGTTCGGCGCCGGCTTCATCATCGGCCCCGTGCTCGGCGGTGCGCTCGGCGATTACGGGCTGCGTTTGCCGTTCATGGCGGCGGCGATCTTGAATGCCGGCAACTTGCTGCTGGCATTGCTTGCGCTACCCGAATCACGCATGCCCACGCGTGAAGCTATCGACCTGGCGGCATTGAATCCCCTGCGCCCGCTGCGCTGGGTTTTGTCTCAGAAAAGCTTGCTGCCGATCACTGCCATCTTCTTTACCTTCAGCGCGGCGGGCGAGGTGTATGGCGTGTGCTGGGCGCTGTGGGGCCACGATGCGTTCGAATGGAACGGGATGTGGATCGGCTTGTCGCTGGGCGCGTTTGGCGTGTGCCAGGCGCTGGCCCAGGCCTTCCTGCCCGGCCCGGCCGTGAAACTGCTGGGCGAGCGCGCCACCATCCTGGCGGGCGCGGCGTGCGCCTGCGTGGCCCTGGTCGTCATGGCCTTCGCCACCCGCAGCTGGATGATCTTCGCCATCATGCCCGTGTTCGCCCTGGGCGGCATCGGCGCGCCGGCCCTGCAGTCGTTGGCCACGCGGCAAGTTGCCGAGGAGCGGCAAGGCCAGTTTCAGGGCGTGCTGGCCTCGTCCGTGAGCCTGGCATCCGTGCTGTGCCCGCTGGTATTTTCCAGCATTTATTTTGGCGTCAGGGCGTACTGGCCCGGCGCCGTCTGGCTGTCGGTGATCGTCGTGTATGCGGCACTGGTGCCGCTCGTGCTGGGCTTGTCGTTGGCCTCGACCACGCCGGCGTCATCGCGGGGATAGGCGTCCGGCGTTTCGTGCGCTGCGGCGGGCGCAAAATCGTCGACCTGGATCAAGCCGTCGACCAGGCGCGCATATTCCAGCAAGCTATTGTGCTCCTGGCAGTTGACGTTGCCTGTGGCCTTGGCCGCTGCCAGCCACGGCTGCATGGCGGACAGGCTTTGCGGCAGGTGCCGCAGGGCCGCGCCTTCGGGCGTGTCCTTCAGGCGTTTTTCGATGTGCAAAACCTCGGGCAGCAGGGCCAGCGCCCGCTCGGCGCAGGCGACGGGATCGTTGCCCTCGCTGGCGACATGGCCGTCGGCCAGCAGGCGTTCGCGGTCCGCGCCCGGTGTTTGCAGGGCCAGCGCCACTTCGCTGCCCAGCTCGTCGGACGGCGGGCGGTGGGGCAGGCCGAACGGGAACAGCAAGGTGCGCAGCAGCACGGCCAGCACGCGCGCGGGGAAATTGTCGAGCACGCCCGTCAAGCCCTGTTGCGCCTTGACCAGCGCATCCTGCAGCGACCAGTGCACGTAGGGCAGGTCGGCCTCGGGCCGGCCATCGTCCTCGTAGCGCTTCAGCACTGAAGAAGCCAGGTACAGTTGCGCCAGCACGTCGCCCAATCTGGCGGACAGCCGCTCGCGGCGCTTGAGTTCGCCACCAAGCACGAACATCGACATATCCGTCATGACGGCAAACGCCGTCGACAGCCGCGTCAGGGCGCGGTAGTAGGGCGCCAGTGCCGGGGCGACGGCGTCGGGCACGGCCGCCAGGCGCGCGCCGCCCAGTCCGTACCACAAGGCCCTGGCCACGTTGCCCAGCACAAAGCCCACATGGCCGAAGAAGGCCGCGTCGAAATCGCGCAAGGCCTTGCGGCCGTCGCTTTCGTTGACGGCGGCCATTTCCCTCAGTACATACGGATGCGCGCGGATGGCGCCCTGGCCGAAGATGATCAGGCTGCGCGTGAGGATGTTGGCCCCTTCGACGGTGATCGCGATGGGGATTTGCTGGTAGGCGCTGGCGAGGAAATTGTTCGGGCCCACGCAGATACCCTTGCCGCCGAGAATGTCCATGCCGTCGTTGACGAGCGCGCGGCCCCGTTCCGTCACATGGTATTTGACGATGGCGGAAATGACGGCCGGCTTCTCGCCCAGGTCGACGGCATGCGCGGCCAGGGTGCGGGCCGCATCCATCAGGTACAGATTGGCGCCCATGCGGGCCAGCGCTTCCTGCACCCCTTCGAACTTGCCGATGGGCATGTTGAACTGGCGCCGCACGGCCGCATACGCGCCGGTGCCGCGCACGGCCATCTTGCCCATGCCCACGCTGGACGAGGGCAGAGAGATGGCGCGTCCCGCCGCCAGGCATTCCATCAGCATGCGCCATCCTTTGCCCACTTGTGCCTGGCCGCCGATGACCCAGTCGATAGGGATAAAGACATTGTTGCCGGACGTGGGGCCGTTCTGGAAGGCGGCGTTCAAGGGATGGTGGCGGCGGCCGATCACCACGCCGTCGTGGCTGGCGGGGATCAGGGCGCAGGTGATGCCGGGCGTATCGTTGTCGGAGAGCAAGTGGTCGGGATCGCTGGTCTGGAAAGCCAGCCCCAGCAAGGTCGCCACGGGCGCCAGGGTGATGTAGCGCTTGTTCCACGTGAGGCGGAAACCCAGGGTGGGGCGACCTTCATGCATGCCCATGCACACGACGCCCAGGTCGGGGATGGCGGCCGCGTCGGAGCCCGCATACGGGCTGGTCAGCGCGAAACACGGGATCTCAGTGCCGGCAGCCAATCGCGGCAAGTAATGGTTTTTCTGTTCCTCGGTGCCGTAGTGCAACAACAACTCGGCCGGTCCCAGCGAATTGGGCACCATCACGGTCACGGCCAGCGCCGAGCAGCGGCTCGACAGTTTCATCACCACCTGCGAATGCATGTAGGCGGAGAACTGTTTGCCGCCGTATTGCTTGGGAATGATCATGCCGAGGAAACCCTGGCTTTTCATGTAGGCCCAGGCTTGCGGTGGCAAATCCTGCGCCTGTTGGGTTTCCCAGTCGTCGACCAGTTCGCACAAGCGCTCGACGTCATGGTCAAGAAAATGGCGCTCTTCGGCGCTGAGCGTGGCGCGGCCATAGCCCAGCAATTTTTTCCAGTCGGGCCGGCCGGAAAACAGCTCGGCATCCCACCACGTGGTGCCCGCTTCGAGCGCGTCGCGTTCCGTGTCGGACATCGTCGGCAGGATGCGTTTGAACAGGGCCAGCAGGTGCGGGGTAATCAGTGCGCGGCGCACGGGGCCGGGCGCGAACAGTACAACCAGGCCCAGCAGGGCCACCATCAGTATGAGCGTCAGCATGCGATATCTCCCTGTGTCATGACAACAGGGTAGGCCGATGCGGCCGATGTGACTGTGCGGTACAGCGCATACGCAGCAACGCCAACCGCAAGGGTTGGCGTTGTGGCTGAACAAGGTTGTCGCCGATAGCCGGCGCTAACGGTATTAGCGTTGCGGAACGACAATCACCGTATCGCCCGTCTTGCCCTTGGCACCGTCGTCGCCCTTGGCGCCGTCGTTGCCTTGCGCACCGGTAGCGCCCTTGGCGCCATCGTATCCGGCGGCACCGCTGTCGCCGGTCTGGCCCGTGGCGCCGGTGGCACCGGTCGCGCCGGGAGGCGCTTCAGCACCCGTGGCACCCGTGGCGCCGGCAGGGCCAGGCGCGCCGGCAGGGCCGGGAACGACTTGGACGACGGTCGGTGCGGGTGGCGCTTCGCGCTGGCAAGCGGTCAGGGCGAGAGTAGAGGCGAGCGCGAGCAATATCAGGGTAGGTTTCATGATGCATCCTTTGGCAGTGAGCCGTAATGTACGGAACGGCTCGACGGCGTCGGGCGCGAGTTTCGCATGGCGGTGTGGCGGGGAGAGCTGACCAGCCGACCCGTCTGCCGTGTCGCGCAGGGCGCTCGCGGCGGGAGGGAAAGTGATGGTCTGCCTGCAGCATGGGCTCTTGGGCGGCCGCAGTCCGTACGTTTGCGTACATAGCGGCGATGGATGACGCAAGCCGGAAAACAAAAACAAACAAAAATGTTGGTTGTTTTTGCTAGGCCCTCTAATCCTGAGCCGCATGTTCTTATCGACGTTGGGTATCTGTGAAAATTCGTCTATTGATAGGTACTTTAGATAGTTCAGAAGCTGTCGTCAAAGTGAGGAACGTCCCCTAGTGGCTGCATTCTTTCAGTCTCCCTTTTTTCGCTCAATCTGGTGCGTCGACTATAGTTCCCCATGCATCGCAAATGGTGCCATTGCGTACGTGCACGATCAGCAGCCGGCACGTATCGCTACCAAGCTCTTTCGCCACGTTTTCCGCTACTTGATTATGATCACCAATAAAATCCACATGATCTGCTCGTTGTAAGCAAAGTACGCACGGGAAATTTTCTTTGACTATGATACGTCTATGTGTAACCACGTTAAGTTGGGAGAGTTCAGCATCAATAAATTTCTCCAATTGCTCACTTATCGTTGTACTGAGGTCCCGAATGATTGTATCGGTTCGGAGGAAGCCAGGACTGCGTTTACCGTCAAGTGCGTTCAAAATCTGCCGCAACCAGTGCGGAAAAGAATGTCGAGGTGGACTTGCCTGTTCCCATTTTTCCAGATTGAAATACATATCGACGGGTCTTGCGGGATGCATGTTCATGATCCTGTCTATTCCCTGCGATACAAAGAAGTCGGCCGCGATATCGTAGCGCATATGGCTAACATATAGCCCAAGATGATCGGCTTCATCTACAAGCATTACCTCACGGATGCCAGCTATTCGTTGACGAACCATTAAATAATGCATTAGTTCACCAGTTGTCGGCAGGAAACGATTCAGAATGAACAGATCGTCAATAGCCATGGAGATAAACGGGAATCTTCCTAAGATCGCCTCTACATTGGGAAGTTGTTTGCTAGCGGCTGAAAAAGGAACGAAGCTTTCAATGGTTAATCCGATTGGGAAAACAAGCCGATAGTCGCATAGCCGCAGTTTGCCAGCAGGTCGTTTTTTGTTGTGTTCATCTTTTCTAAATAGTGTTACTTCATTGCCGGAGTTTGCGTATTCGAGGAAGCGTTTGCTTTGATGGTATGCATCTTGTATCAACTTTTCAACCTTTGTACGATACTTGTCAAAATCAAGCTCCGGCGAATGAATTGGCATCACACCCCCCTTTACCTCGACGACGAACAGAACGTCATCTTGCATAATAAGAAGGTCGAGCTCGCACCAATCTCCGGTCTCAACTTCTCGATAGTAGACTGAACGTAACACCTTTGAGCCAACAAGTTGTTTATGGAAAATTTTAGCAAATCCTGCTTCTGTGGCTTCCGTTTGTCGCTTTGTCCATTCAGCGTCGTTCAAAGGGAGCCTTTTGCGCATACCGCGTTGGATAGCACGGTATGCGCTGTCGCGTAAAAAATAAGGATCACATGCGTAGTAGCCGTCATTGAGGTGGATGAGCGGTTTTAATCGACCCGGTAGCGTGCGTAAAGGTGTAGCGCAGAGCGGGCCGGACGCAAAGAACTCGGAGTTTTCGCCAGGTGTATAAGATAGATCGTCCAGTAAGGAAGCTGGGAGTTTACTAGTGCGACTGACATTGTTGAGTTCGAGGGCAAACAGTTCGATTGAGTCGCCTGACTTGTTTGGCAATGGCAGGTGCGGTTCTCCCCTCGTTTTTATTAAGGTGATAACGGAAGCCTGCAGACCCTTCGCAATGGCGTCGGAGTCGACACCGTAGGCTTCCTGTAGCGACTTGGAGTGTGGTTCGAGTACAAATTTCAGAAATTCAGATTCCAGCACCGCATACCGATAAGCACGACTAAGTATCCAAGTGCTTAAAGCCAAGAAATGCAGTTCACCTGAATGCTGGAAAAATTGCCTGTCTTGGTTTTCGTTGTTGACGCGATTGGAATAGTCCATGCTGGCTTTGCGGACATTAGCTGCGTGGTGCAGGACGTCATTGACGGATTCGACGGACGTTTCAGTGCCCCAAGCGTCTGCGCTATAGCTCGACAGGACCGCATGTAAATATTCCATTGCCATAGTGACGTCGCATGCTTCAACTTCCACCAAGGCTTTGTTTCGATTGACGCCGACATCGTACGTACTCGCCTGCTGCCAAAGAAAGACTAACAAGAACTTGGGGGCGCATATGAGGATGGCGTCGCGTAACTGAGCAGCTGCTAGCTCTAGCGTGGCTTTTGCGCTGGCTGAAGATGAACCGTATAGATCGTCTGTCACTGTCAATGCCTCGGTTGTTTGCATACTCATCGCTGTAATTGTCTCGACGATCCCTGATATCGTCCTCACTAAAGCACACTTTGGTACACAATTGTGATAAGCGCAAGAGTTCTGCTTGAAATAGCCCCTTGATTCACCAGACACAGCCTATGCGTTATTCTTACGGATAGGAATAGGACTGTGCATATGACTAGGAACAAGCAAACAATCGAGGTGGTGACGGTGAGCCAGGAGCGCCGCAGGCGCTGGTCTGCCGAGGAAAAAGCGGCGCTGGTGCGCGAGACTTACGAGCCAGGCATGAACGTGTCGCTGGTCGCTCGCAAGCACGGCGTCGGTGCAAGCCAGTTGTTCAACTGGCGTAAGCTCGAACGGGAAGGCGCGCTAACGGCGGTCACTGCTGGCGAATCGGTGGTACCAGCGAGCGAACTGGCCGCTGCACGCGCGCAGATAGCCCAGTTGCAACGCATGCTCGGCAAGAAGACGATGGAGGCAGAAATCCTGAAGGAGGCCGTCGAGTTCGCTCGCGAAAAAAAGTGGATTGCGCGCTCGCCCTTGTCGGGCAAGGACGACCAGTGAAGCCGGTCTGCTCTGCCCTTGGCGTAGCGCGCTCACACGTCGCCCAGCTGCTGGTTCGTCCCGCGGACTGGATCGACGGGCGCACCACTCAGACGTTCCACCAGCCTGCCGACGCTATCCTGGTCGACGCCGTGCGCGCCGAGATTACGGCGCTGCCGACCTATGGCTACCGCCGGGCTGGCGCTCTGGTCAACCGCACGCGCGCCTTGGTGGGCCTGCCAGCAATCAATCACAAGCGGTTTTATCGCGTGATGAAAGCAAACAGTCTGCTGCTACCCAAGGCGCCGCAACGCCCAGTGAGCAGCCGCGTGCACAATGGCGTGGTGGCGGTGGACGAACCCAATCAGCGCTGATGCTCGGACGGCTTCGAGATCGCCTGCGACAACGGCGAAGTGGTGACCGGTGTGTTCATGAAGGATTGCTGTGACCGCGAAATCATTGCCTGGCGTGCGTGGGCTGAACGTGGCCTGCCAGGCGAACCCGTGCGCGACATGCTGGTGGAAGCGGTCGAGACAAGATTCGGCCAGGCCAGCGTCGGCTCGACCAGGCTGGAATTCTTGAGCGACAACGGCGGCGCCTATCGAGCCCATGAAACGCACGCGCTGGTGCGCGCACTTGGGATTGAACCGGTGCATACACCGGTATGCAGCCCGCAGTCGAACGGCATGGCCGAGAGCTTCGTGAACACGTTTAAACGGGACTACGTCAGCCTGATGGACCGCAGCAGCGCAAAAATTGTTCTGGCTCAACTGCCAGACGCCTTTATGCACTTCAACGAGGTCCATCCGCATTCGTCGCTGAAATGGAAATCGCCTCGCATGTTCAGGAGAGAGCTGGCGCGCCGGGCTCAGGAAAGCGGCGCTAACTAAACGATTGGCTATGTCTGGTTATACGGGGGCAAGATCACTGCTCATTAGTAATTCCGTTTCGTCGACTTCACGCGGCCTACGAAATGGCTTGATTTGTAGCACTTGCAACGCGCATCTACGTTGCATGCTGCATTTCACAGGCTGATGAGCGAAATTTTGAGCAGAAGTGGCGAACTGTAAAGGCGAATTCTCTCGTTTGATGAGGGCAGGTTCGAAATTGTCAACAGATCGTTTTTGATTCGTACAAGAGCGGGCCAATAATGGTCTGTATCGTTGAAACAGTTACAGTTCGCTCCTGTGCAATTTTTCATAGCAAGAAGCGTTTCAATAGAAACGGACCAGTGTTGAAGATCTTCTTGTGAAAAGAAAAAGCCACCCGAAGGTGGCTTTTTGCTATGTTCTGCTGAATTCTTGGTGGCCCGGGGCGGAATCGAACCACCGACACAAGGATTTTCAATCCTCTGCTCTACCGACTGAGCTACCAGGCCAAGGCGGCGAATTATAGCAGAAAGACTTTCCACCTGACCAGAGCTAGCTGTGTTCAAATGCAACAGATGGCCAAAACATGGTGTTTTGGCATCCTTGTATGAGCTGAAGGGATGTGGCGATGCGGCGACGTATTGGAGTGCAGGGCCTGGCGGCTGCGGGCTTGTTCAGTTTGTTTTGCGGTACGGCGCGGGCCGACGGGCTGGCCGATCTGAATGCGGCGCTGGCGCGCTTGCAGGGCCAGCTGCCCATCAAGGCGCAGGTGGAATCGAAAACCTGGCGCCGCGAGGGCGAGGGCAAGGCGGCGGAAGAGGATAGCGGCCAGGCCACGGTGGCTGTCGAGGGCGGACCGGCGGGCTTGCAAGTGCTCTACAGCAAGGATTTGCTGGCGAAAGTGGAGGCCGAGCAGCGCGCCAGGGTGAAGGATCCGAAGGTCAAGACGCCGATCGGCTTTGCGCTGGGGGAGATGAAGGCGGCGGAGTTGCGTTCCATGGTGTCGGCGGCCGATTCCCTGTCGCGCGAGATCGAGGAAGCCGTGTTCAGCGGCGAGAAGATGGATAGCTACAAGGGCAAGCCGGCCCGCCTGCTCAGTTTTACCTTGTCGCTCGACAAGGTGCCTGAGAAAGACCGCAAGTATGTGAAGAAGTTCGAGGGTGGTATCGAGGTGTGGATCGCCGCCGACGGCACGCCGCTGGCCAGCCATTTCCACTTTGATGTGAGCGGGCGCGCCTTTGTCGTCGTCAGCTTTACGCAAAAGACGGACGAGACGCGCCAGTATGGCGTCAGCGGCGACCATCTATTGTTGCTGCGCAAGGAAAGCAAGAATGCCACCTCGGGCGCGGGCGAGAAGGTGGAAAGCAAGATCGTCAAGACCTTGCAGCTGCAGTCCTGACGTGTTGCCGCATCACGCAAGCCGCTGATCCAGCGGCTTTTTTACATCGCCGAGCTGCCGCCCATGGCGCTCTTTTGCAGCACGCAGCGTCCCGCCTCGCAGGTGGCGCCCGGGTCCGTGACGATGGAGCAGGTCGACATCATGCCGTCAGCCTGCTGCTGCTTGCGGCTGGCCTCGGCTTGCGCCTGGGCCAAGGCCTTGAGTTTTTTGCCGTCATTGTCCTTGCTGGACCAGGCCAGGTAGCGCTCGGGACCGCCGCAGGCTTTGGCGCCGATGGCGATGGTTTGGCATTGCTGGGTGGAATCGCAGGCGGCGGCGCCCACTTCCGCCTGAATTTGCGCCAGCAAGCCGGCATTGCCGGGCGCGGGTGGCGCATCTTGTGCGGGGGCGCTGCCGCAGGCACTGGTAGCCAGCAGCAGGATGGCGGCGCACGCGGTGCGCAGGGCGGAGTAGGTAGAAGTATGCATGCCTTCATCATGTGCCACGCTTGCCCAAATGGCAAGCGCGATTCGCGCGCTGGACGATCCTTGACGCCGGTCATTTTCATTATCAAGCCGTCAAAGTTAATATAAATCAACATCCAATCAGCGATGGTCGGGTGGCGACCGGGCCGCTGCGCTGCATTCCCGCGCCGGCGTGCACCGCCGATTCGGGAATGCTTCCAGGAGTTAGACTATGCGCCGTACCCTCTCCCCCTTTGTCTTCATCGCCAGCCTCGCTTTCAGCGGCACGCTGCACGCCGCCAGCAAGGAGCCGATCCAGCCCATCACGGCCGCCAAGGTGGCCAATCCGGCCATGGTCGAACTGGGCAAGAAACTGTTTTTCGATCCGCGGCTGTCGCGTTCCGGATTTATTTCCTGTAATAGCTGCCATAACCTGAGCATGGGCGGCACGGATAACATCAAGACGTCGATCGGCCACAACTGGCAGCGCGGACCCATCAACTCACCAACGGTGCTCAATTCCAGCATGAACGTGGCGCAATTCTGGGATGGCCGCGCCAAGGATTTGCAGGAGCAGGCGGGCGGCCCCATCGCCAATCCGGGCGAGATGGCTTTTACGCACGAGCTGGCCATCGACGTGCTGGCCTCGATTCCCGCCTACCGCGCGGAATTCCGGCAAGTATTTGGCCAGGATAAATTGACCATCGAGCAAGTCACGCGCGCCATCGCCGCCTTCGAGGAAGTGCTGGTGACGCCCGGTTCGCGCTTTGACCAATGGCTGATGGGCAAGAAAAGCGCGCTGACGAAAGACGAGCTGGCCGGCTACCAGCTGTTCAAATCCAGCGGCTGCATCGCCTGCCATAACGGCCCCGCCGTCGGCGGCAATACTTTCCAGAAGATGGGTGTGGTGGAACCGTACAAGACGGCGATGACGGCGCAAGGGCGCTCGGCCGTGACGGGCAAGGATGCCGACCGCTTCAACTTCAAGGTGCCGACCCTGCGCAACGTGGAATTGACGTATCCCTACTTCCACGATGGCGAAGCGGCCACCCTGACGCAGGCCGTCGATGTGATGGGCCGTTTACAGCTGGGCCGCACGTTTGCGCCCGATGAAAACGCGCAACTCGTCGCTTTCCTGAAAACACTCACGGGCAAGCAGCCGCACCTCGTGCTGCCGATCCTGCCGCCATCGAGCGACACGACGCCGCGGCCGGTGCCGTTTGACTGAGTGCTTGTGGTGGGTGTGGTGTCGGATTACGCCCTTGCGGGCTAATCCGACCTACACCTGAGCGAGTAGGTCGGATTAGCGGCGCAGCCGCGTAATCCGACATTTTTTGTTGATATCGCTTATTTCAACGTACGATTGAACAGCTGATAGATACGGCGGTACTCGTCATACCACGCTTCCGGCTGCACGAAGCCGTGGCGCTCCATCGGGTAGCTGGCCATTTCCCAGTTGTCCTTTTTGAGCTCGATCAAGCGCTGCGACAGGCGCACGGAATCCTGGTAAAACACGTTGTCGTCGATCATGCCGTGGGCGATCAGGAGGTTGCCCGTCAGTTTGTCGGCGTATTCGATGGGCGACGAGATTTTATACGCCTGCGGGTCGACGTCCGGCGTGTTCAGGATGTTGGCCGTGTACTCGTGGTTGTAGGTGGTCCAGTCCGTCACGGGACGCAGGGCGGCGCCCGACTTGAAGATTTCCGGCGCGCGCATCAGGGCCATCAGGCTCATGAAGCCGCCATAACTGCCGCCATAGATGCCCACGTTCTTGATGTCGCCCTGGTGCCGGGCTGCCAGCCAGTTGGCGCCATCGATGAAATCTTCCAGTTCCGGGTGGCCCATCTGGCGGTAGATGGCCGTGCGCCACGCGCTGCCGTAGCCGAGCGAGGCGCGGTAATCGACGTCGAGCACGATGTAACCCTGCTCCACCAGCAGGTTGTGGAACATCTGTTCGCGGAAGTACACGGGGTAGCGCTGCGTCACGTTTTGCAGGTAGCCGGCACCGTGCGCGAACATGACGATCGGGTAGCGCTTGCCCGCTTCCAGCTGCGCCGGGCGATACAGCTTGGCCCAGATCGGCGCCGCGCCATGCGTGGACGGCACTTGCACCAGTTCCGGCATGACCCAGTTGCGCGCCTTGAAGGCGTCGCTGCGCGTATCGGTCAGGATAGTCGCCTTGCCGCCAGAGACAGAAACCGTGGCCAGCTGGGCCGGCATATAGCTGCTCGAATAGCGCAGCAGCAGCTTGCCGCCATCGGGCGACAGGCCGAAGTTTTCCACGCCTTTCAAACTGGTGACTTCGCGCGCGCCGCCATCCTTGGCCGTGCTGGCACACACTTCATACGTGCCTGGCGCTTGCGGGTTGCACATAAAATAGGCGGTCTTGCCGTCGCGGCTCCATTCGACGGCGCTCACTTCCCATTGCCCGCTGGTCAAGGCGCGCGCGGGCGCGGCGCCCGTTTTCGTGTACAGATGGGCGTAGCCGCTTTCCTCGGACAGATACCACAGGGTGGCGTTGTCGGGCAGCCAGCCGAATTCCTCGGCGCGGCGGTTGACCCAGGCCGTGTCGCTGATGCGGTGCGCGGGAACGAGGGCGCCGTTGGCCAGGTCGACGGTGGCGAGCCAGCCGTCCTTGTTGTCGATGGCGCGCACGCGCACGGCCGCTTTGGAACCGTCATCGGTCCAGGCGATGCCGTCGCGCTGGGCGTCGACGCGCACGGCACGGTTGCCTTTCAGCGGCGGCAGCTTCTGTTCGGCGCGCAGGGAGGCCAGCGGATCGGTGGCGATGCCGGGCAGGCTGTCGAACGGTATCTCGCGCACCTGGCCCGTGCGCAGGTCGGCCAGTTTCAGGCTTTGCGCGATCGGCATGTTGCGGCCCACGCGCGTGCGCTCGTCGTCCGCTTCCGGATAGCCCGTTTCCGTGACGTAGCGTGCCAGTTTGCCCAGCTTGCCCTTTTCGGCGGCCTTGTCTTGCGTGACGAACAGCAGCCAGCGGCCGTCCGGCGACAGGGCACTGCCGGAAATGGTCACTTTGTCGCCCAGGTAGATCGGTTCCGGCGCGCGCGTGGCGTCCAGACGGCGCTCTTCGTGGCGTCGCTCGCGGCTCGCGTCGCGGTCTTCCTTCTGGCGCGCCAGGTTGACGATCAGGCGCAGCTGCAGCTCGCGCAGGGCGTCCGCTTCCGGCTTGGCGTCCGGGTCCTTGGCCGCGCGCAGCAGGGCGACGGGGGCGCTCAGGCGGTCAGTGCGGCTCCAGCTGAACCAGTCGGTTCCGCTGCGGTACTGCACGGCGCTGCCGTCGGCGGAATACTGCGGGTCGCTGATGGCGGAGACGCCCCGCGTGATCTGGATCAAGGCGCCGTTTTTCAGGTCGCGCTCGAACAAGTCGCCGTTGCGCAGCAGGATGGCGCGCGTGCCGGCCCGGTTGACGACCATCTGCTGGCCATCGAGGTTCGCCAGTTGCGCATCGTCGACCTTCTTGCCGCTATTGAGTTTCGCATGCGCGCCAGATACGTGAAACGTGTCGCGCAGGGGCGAGCCGAGGCGTTTTTGTTTGTAGTAGAGCTGGCCGTTCCAGCCCCACCACGCCGCTTCGACGGGTGTGCCGATCCAGTCGGGATCGGCCATGGCCTGGTCCAGCGTGATCGGCGTGGGCGCGGTGGCAGAGGGGGCCGCGTTGGCGGCGGGCAGCAGAGATAGCAGCAGGAGCGGCAGCAGGGGAAGAACCAGACGCATCGGAGATCACTTTAACGAGAGGGGATGGTGAAGGTACAGGCTATGAGGCCGGTATTCTAGCGGAGGAGTTTCGTGCAGGAAATGTCGGAAAGCTAAGCTTGATGCCGGGCCAGCCAGACGAGAAACTCATCGAGCGGCATCGGCCGCGCATACAGGAAGCCTTGCAAGCCGTCGCAATCGTGGGCGACGAGGAAGTCGGCCTGCTCCTGCGTTTCCACGCCTTCGGCCACGACGCGCAAGCCCAGGTGGCGCGCCATGGCCAGGATCGCCTGCACGATGGCCGTGTCGCGCGCATCGCGCGGCGTGTCGTCGATGAAGCGCTTGTCGATTTTGAGTTCGTACAGCGGCATCGAGGTCAGGTAGGCGAGACTGGAATAGCCGGTGCCGAAATCGTCGATGGAAAAGCGGATACCCAGGTCCGCCAGTTCGCGCATGCGCGCCAGCGAGGCGTCGCGCTGGTCGATCAGCAAGCCTTCCGTCAGTTCCAGGATCAGGGCGCCGGCCGGCGTGCCGTGTTCGGCCAGCGCCGCTTGCACGCGGGACGCGAAATCGGGCTGGCGAAACTGCGCCGGACTGACGTTCACGGACAGGGGGACGGGCCGGCCCGCCTGCGCCAGCACCCTGGCGGCGCGGCACGCTTCGCGCAGGGCCCAGTGCCCGAGCTTGACGATCAGCCCAGATTCCTCGGCAATCGGAATGAAGATATCCGGCGCGATATGGCTGCCGTCCGCCTGCGGCCAGCGCATGAGCAATTCGGCGCCCGTCACCCGGCCGTGGCGGTCGACCTGCGGCTGCACGTGCATGCACAATTGCCCCAGGTCGAGGGCGCGCGCCAGCGCCCGTTCCAGGGTCAGGCGGCGCTCCACGCCCGCCTGCATGGCCGCTTCAAAGAAGGCGATGCCGTTGCGTCCTTCCGCCTTGGCGCGGTACATGGCGATGTCCGCTTCGCGCAGCAGGTCGTGCGCCTGCTGGCCCGCTTTCGGCAGCAGGGTCACGCCGATGCTGGCGCTGCAATGATAGGACTGCGCGCCGATCTCGAAGTCGCGCGCGATGGCAGCGCGGATTTTCTCGGCCACCTGGGCCGCCGCGCGGGCGGCGCTGTCCAGGTCATCGGCCAGGTGCGCCAGCAGCACGACGAATTCGTCGCCGCCGATGCGTGCCACCGTGTCGGCCTTGCGCATCAGCTGCGCCAGCCGTTCGCCCGCCAGGCGCAGCAGCGCGTCGCCCGTGGCGTGGCCGCGCGCGTCGTTGATGTGCTTGAAGTGATCGAGGTCGATGAACATCAGCGCGCTGATGGTCTGGTTGCGCGGCGCGGCGGCCAGCAGGTGGCCGATGCGGTCCGTCAGCAGGCGCCGGTTGGGCAAGCCCGTCAGCACGTCGTAGAAGGCCAGGCGGTGGATGTCCGCTTCCGATTTTTTGCGCTCGTCGATTTCCCGCTCGACGGCCACCCAGTGCGTCTGCCTGCCTTCCGCATCCGTGAACGGCACCAGTTCCGCTTCGACCCAGTACGCCTTGCCCGCCTTGTTGTAGTTCAGCAATTCCGCCCTGGCCGGCTGGGCACGGGCCATGGCGGCGGCGATGCGCGCCAGTTCGTCCGCATCGGTGGCGGGGCCTTGCTGGAATAGCAGGCTGCGGCCCAGCACCTCGGCGCGCGCATAGCCGCTGCTGCGTTCGAAGGCGTCATTGACGAAGATGATGCGCGTGGCCGATACCGTCCCGGCGCCGGGGTCGGGCGGGCCGTCCAGCACTTCGGCGATCATCACCATGTCGTTCAGGCGGGCCAGCGCCGTGGCCGTCAGGCGCAGCTCGGCGTTCAGCTGCGACAAAGCCTGGCTGCTGTCTTCCAGGTGGCGCAGCAGGAAGGCGCAGGACAGGGTCAGCACGGCGGCGATGAACAGGAAGTTCAGTGCCACGATCAGCGCGCGCAGCACGGGAGAGTCGGGCGTGCCCGGCAGGCGCAGGGCGACGTCGGGATGCAGACCGAGGAAAAAGATGGTCAGCGTGGTCAGGACCAGGGTCGACAAGGCTGGCCGCATGCCCAGCAGCAGTGCCGCCAGCACGGGCATGAGCATCATGTAGATCTGGCTGACGGGACCGATTTTCAGCAGCAGGCCCACGCCCACCAGATAGGCGACGATGAGGAATTGCCACACGCGCCAGCGGTAGGGCATGGCGCGCAGATGCCAGATGAGGCCGATCCAGCCGATGGCCAGCAAGTCGAGGACGACGATGGACCAGATCGCCTCGCTCGCGGCCAGCAGCGCGCTGGGAATGGCCGTGACGATGCCAAGCAGCAGCACCACCTGCAACAGGCGGGTAAAGACCAGGCCGCGCCAGTGCGCGAGATCGCTCGATATCGCCACGCTGCCATCCTTCCCCTGGGGTAAGCTGCTGCCGCGCCGTGCATTACTGCTGAGTAAATATTACGCGCTATTAATCCTCTTGTCATCTTGATCATTAATCATGATTGCCGGCGTTCCGCGTGGCTGCCTCATTCATCGGCCCTTTGGCGGGGATGGTCATTCTGCCCTGGGCGCCGCGCCGTTTGATGCGAGCAAAAAAAGCCAGCCTGTCGGCTGGCGCTGTGCAGTGAAGCGCACACGGGCGCTTCGAAGCGGCGCTTATTTCTTTGGCGCGCTCAGGCATTCTTTCATGAACGCCTTGCGGGCGTCGCCCTTCATGTCCTTGGCGTCGACATTGCACGCCTTCATCTTGTTTTGCTGCGTCATGGCCGGCGCCGGCTTGGCGCTCAGGCATTCCTTCATGAAGGTTTTGCGTTCATCGCCTTTCTTGCCGGCGGCATCCGCATTGCAGGTGGTCATTTTCGACTGTTGCGCCGTCTTGGCGACGGGCGCCGCTTCCGGTGCGGCGGCAAAGGCGGTGCTGGCAAACGCGGTGCTGGCAAACGCGGCGGCGATGCAGAGGGCGATTAATTGTTTCATGGCAAATCCTTTAGACGCAAACGATGGAAGGGGCATGCAACCGGCTGGAAACTGCCGATATGCAGAACGTAACTAACTATATGACATTTATCAACAAAATTTCCACTCGAGTGTGTCTTTTTGTTACTGCCCGGCGCCAGGCCCCCGCCGGCTGGCCCGGGCAGCCATGTTGCGGCGGCAGCGGCCCCGTTTTTTGCTATGCTAGCGTCTTTCCACCGGCCGATGCCGCTGCCTTGGCCGGCGCACCCTCATTACGGAGTAGTTATGGTCTCGTTGCAAGAGCAGTTTTTAAAGGCCGGCCTGGTCGACAAGAAGAAGGTCAAATTGGCCAACCAGGACAAGAGCAAGCAGAAAAAGGACGAGCGCAAGAGCGGCACGCAAAGCGTCGACGAGGTGCGCCTGGCCGCGCTCGAGACCCAGCGCAAGAACGCGGAACGCGCGCGCGAACTGAACGCCCAGCGCGATGCGGCCGCGAACCAGAAAGCCATCGTGGCGCAAATCGCGCAAATGGTGCAAAAGAACCGCCAGAGCAAGGGCAACAACGGCGACGTGCCGTATAACTTCACGTTCAACAACAAGATCGAGCGCATCTACGTGACGGCCGCCGTGCAAGCCCATCTGGTGGCGGGCCGTCTGGTGATCGTCTGCCTCGGTGGCGCCGTGGAGCTGGTGCCGCGCATCATCGCCGACAAGATCGCCGAACGCGACCCCGCCATCGTCGTGCGCGTGAAACAGGCCAGCACGCAAGTGGATGAGGACGATCCGTACGCGGCGTTCCAGATTCCTGATGATTTGATGTGGTAAGAGGGTGATTGCCCGGTGCCGACGGTACCGGACTGGCGTAACTGCGGGCCGGAAACGGCCCGTTTTTATGTGGACTACAAACAAAAACGCCACCCGAAGGTGGCGTTTTTGAACGTGAAACGAATTCTTGGTGGCCCGGGGCGGAATCGAACCACCGACACAAGGATTTTCAATCCTCTGCTCTACCGACTGAGCTACCAGGCCAAGGTGGCGAATTATAGCAGACCAAAACGGGAATGCAAGAGCCGGCTGCGACTTTTCCTGCATTTCCAGGATTCACCCTCCATTACTTGCGCCCGGGTCAAATATGATTTGATATAAACGGTATTTTTCTCAACAAAGGATGGGCGCATAGTGTGGCCATCGTTACTGACTTGAGAGGATTACCGCATGCACGCCATTACCCAACACACCGCCATCCCTGAAATCGGTCTGGGCACCTTCCGCCTGCAGGGCCAGGTCGTCATCGATTCCGTCACGACGGGCCTCGACGTCGGCTACCGCCATATCGACACGGCGCAAATCTACGGCAATGAAGGCGACGTGGGTCAGGCGATCGCGGCCAGCGCCGTTGCGCGCGACGAGTTGTTCGTCACCACCAAGATATGGATCGACAATCTGCAGCGCGACAAGCTGATTCCCAGTTTAAAAGACAGCCTGCACAAGCTGCGGCTGGAGCAGCTGGATTTGACGCTGATCCACTGGCCGTCGCCGCAGGACGCGATTCCCGTGGCCGAGTACATGGCGGCGCTGGCGCAGGCCAAGGCGCAAGGGCTGACCAAGGCCATCGGCGTATCGAATTTCACGAATGCGCAGCTGCGGCAAGCCATCGATACGGTGGGCGCGGCGGAAATCGCCACGCAGCAGGTCGAGATCCACCCCTTCCTGCAAAACCGCAAGGTCATCGAGTTCGCGCGCAGCCAGGGCATCCACATCACGGCCTACATGCCGCTCGCGTACGGTAAGGTGGTCGTCGATCCGGTCATCATGGCGATTGCGGCCAGACACGGCGTGACGTCGGCGCAGGTGGCTCTGAGCTGGTCGCTGCAGCAGGGCTTTGCCGTGATTCCGTCGTCGACGAAGCGCGCCAACCTGGAAGCGAACCTGCATTTCCAGCGCATCACCCTGTCGCCGGACGAGATGGCGCAGATGGCGACTCTGGAACGGGGCGAGCGCCTGGCCAACCCGGACGGCCTGGCGCCGCAGTGGGATTGAGATGGGCGCCATGACGAAGCTGGGGCAGGGCGGTTTCAGTATCGGCCTGGAACTGCCGCTCGATAATGACTGGTCGTCCACGGGACGCCAGGCGCATGCGGCCTGCGGCCGCGTGCCGGGCGAGCCGGACATGCAACAGCATGCGGCGCTGGCAAAGCTGGCCGACCGCCTGGGTTTCCGGGCCCTGTGGCTGCGCGACGTGCCCCTGTACGATCCGTCGTTCGGCGACGCGGCCCAGGTCTTCGAGGTATTTACCTATCTGGGCTATTTGGCCGGCATCACCGAGAACATCTTGCTGGGCACGGCCGCCGTGGTGCTGCCCCTGCGCGAACCGGTGCTGACTTTAAAAGCGGCGGCCAGCGTCGACCAGTTGAGCGGCGGGCGTTTGCTGCTGGGCGTGGCCAGCGGCGACCGGCCCGTCGAGTATCCCGTCTTCGGCCGCGATTTCGCGCAGCGCGGTGAGGCTTTTCGCGAGCAGGTGGCCATGCTGCGCGACTGGGGAGATATACGCCTGCCGCCCGGCATTCGCCTGCTGCCCAAGCCGGCCGCACCGTTGCCGCTGCTGGTGGCCGGGCTGGCGCAGCAAACGCCGGCCTGGATAGGCGCGCAGATGGATGGCTGGCTCGCCTATCCGGGCACGCCGGAAGACCATGCCCGGCGTTCCGCCCAATGGCGGGCCGTGGCCGGGGACGACAAGCCGTATGTCAGCTTCATCCACCTGGACCTGGACGACGATCCGACCTTGCCGCTGCAGCGTTTCCACTTCGGCGGTCGCACGGGGCGCGATGGACTGATCGCCGAGCTGCACGCCATGCGCGCGGCCGGCGTGCGGCATATTGGCCTGCAGCTGCGGCAGAACCGCCGCCCGCTGGCCGAGACGATGCAGGAGATCGGCGAATACGTGCTGCCGGTGTTTCATGGCGCCGCTTGACCTGGGGCATGCGTTCTGTACTTCCGGACTAGCTGAAAAGGGTGGGGCAAACGCTATAATGGCCGCATGAACAGTCCCACTCCCCCCACCATGCGGCGCTTCATGCACAGCCACAGCGACGTTTGCATCGTCGGCAATGGCGCCATCGCGAAAACCACGGCGCTGGCATTTGCCCAGGCAGGACAAAGCGTCACGCTGTTATCCCCGGCGAACCCTCCGGCACCCACCGCCAGGCCGGTCGAAGCCAGCTGGGATGTGCGCGTGTATGCGCTCAACCACACGGCGCACGACTTGCTGTCGTCGCTGAAGGTATGGGGCGCTTTAGAGGCCGACAGGGTGGCGCCCGTCGATGCCATGCTGGTCAACGGCGACGGCGCGCAGGCGGGCGGACTCGGTTTCGACGCCTACGGCGCCCATGTGGGCGCACTGGCGTGGATCGTCGAAGACCGCAACCTGGGCCAGGCGCTGGACGCCGCCCTGAAATTCGCGCCGAACGTCAGCGTGCTGCAGGGCCGCGCCAGCCGCCTGGAATGGACGAACGACTCGGCCATCGTGCACCTCGACGGCGGCGACACCATCACTTGCGCGCTGGTCGTGGGCGCCGACGGCGCCCAGTCGTGGGTGCGGGGCCAGTGCGACATCGGTCTCGATTACCGCTCCTACGGGCAGCGCGGCGTGGTCAGCAACTTCGCCTGCGAAAAGCCGCACCATGGCGCGGCCCACCAGTGGTTTACGGGCAGCGAAGGCATCGTCGCGCTGCTGCCGCTGCCGGGCGAGCGCGTCTCTCTCGTCTGGTCGGCGCCCGATGCGCTGGCCGATACCTTGATGGCCGAATCGGCCGACGCCCTGGCTGCGCGCCTGGCCGCGTATTGCCACGACAAGCTGGGCAAACTGACGCCTTTGCAGCCGGAGCTGGTGCGCGCGTTTCCTCTGACCCTGATGCGCCCGCACGCCATGGTGGCGCCGCGCGTGGCCCTGGTGGGCGACGCCGCCCACGTGGTGCACCCGATGGCCGGCCACGGCATGAATCTGGGTTTTGCCGACGTGGCGCAGCTGGTCAAGACGATCGGCGAACGCGAAGCGCACCGCGGCATCGGCGACGAGCGCGTGCTGGCGCGCTATGCGCGCGCGCGCAAGGAAGACGTGCTGTTGATGCAGCTGGCGACCGACGGCCTGGCGCGGTTATTCGGCGCCGATCTGGAGCCGTTGCGCGTGGTTCGCAATTTGGGATTAAACTTGCTGGATAAATTACCTGCGCTGAAGCGAAAAATGATCTCGCACGCATTGGGACATCCGTAAATATCAGCGTATCTTAAGATATCGCCGGATAATGGCAGCAGTGAAAATTCAAGGTCGCCGCAGCTGGTCTGCGGCGATCGTTTTGTCGAAGAGATAACGACGCCGGTCCAGAGGCCAGTCCCGCCGGGCGTTTCAAGTGGAGAAGTGATAGTGATCAAAATGAGCAGAATCGCATTGGTACTGGCCTCGGGCCTGATGATGTCGTGCGCCGGCGCGGAAACGCCGACGGAAGCGAGCATCAAAAAGCTGATCGAACCGCGCCTGGGCGAAGGCGCCAAGGTGGACTCGGTCAAGGAAACCCCGTACGGCGGCCTGTACGAAGTGCGCACGGGCGGCGACATCCTGTACACGGACAAATCCGCGCAATACCTGTTCGTCGGCCACGTCTTCGACGCCAAGACGTCGCAGGACCTGACCAAGGTGCGCCTGGACGAAGTCAACCGCATCAAGTTCTCGGACCTGCCGCTCGATTCGGCCATGAAAACCGTCAAGGGCAACGGCAAGCGCGTGATCGCCGTGTTCGAAGATCCGAACTGCGGCTACTGCAAGCGTTTCCGCCAGAACGCACTGAAGGAAATCGACAACGTCACCGTCTACACTTTCATGTACAACATCCTGTCGCCGGACTCCATCGTCAAGTCGCGCAATGTCTGGTGCGCGCCGGACCGCAACAAGGCCTGGGATGACTGGATGTTGAACGGCAAGGCGCCAGCCACGGTCGCCGCCACTTGCGCCAACCCGCACGAAAAAATCCTCGCCCTGGGCCAGCAATTGCGCGTCTCGGGCACGCCAGCCATCTTCTTTGCCGACGGCAGCCGCATTCCGGGCGCGGTCGATGCGAAGACGCTGGAACAGAAATTCTCGACCATTAAGTAATCCGGGCTGTCGCCAGGAAGGCTGGACGGCGCGCCCTCGCAAGGCGCGCTTTTTTTTGCGTTTTTTTCCGCTGTCGTATCATCAAGTGTAGTTCGTAGACGCCATAACAATCCAAAAAAGGGGAAGCAGCAGATGATTACCTTGAATATCAACGGACGCGACACGCAAGTCGACGCCGATCCTTCCACGCCCATCTTGTGGGCGCTGCGCGATAACCTGAACATGACGGGCACCAAGTTCGGTTGCGGCGCGGCCCTGTGCGGCGCCTGCACGGTGCACCTCGACGGCCAGCCGATCCGCTCGTGCATCACGCCCATTTCATCTGTGGGCGCGCAAAAGATCACCACCATCGAAGCGATGGAAAACGACCAGGTGGGCAAGGCCGTGCAGGCGGCATGGGTGCGCCACGACGTGCCGCAATGCGGCTACTGTCAAAGCGGCCAGGTGATGAGCGCGACGGCGCTGCTGCGCACGAACAAGGCGCCCAGCGATGCCGACATCGACGGCGCCATGAGCGGCAATATCTGCCGCTGCGGCACCTATCAACGGATCCGCGCAGCCATCAAGGACGCGGCCAAGACCCTGGCCTGAGGAGAGCGACATGCGTATCGAATGGTTGAATCAGGAAGCATTGCAGCATGGCGCAGTGACCTTGGGCACGGCGCTGGCATCGGCGCCGGTGGCCGATGGCGTCTCGCGGCGTGGATTCATGAAGGCCGGCGCGGCGGCGGGCGGCGGCTTGATGCTGGGATTTTTCCTGCCCGGCGCAGGCAAGCTGGCGCAGGCGGCCGATGCCGCTCCCGCCAAGCCCGTGTATGCGCCGAACGCCTTTTTGCACATCGCCCCCGATAACACGGTGACGGTGCAGGTGAACCGGCTCGAATTCGGCCAGGGCGTGCAAACGAGCTTGCCCATGCTGATCGCCGAGGAACTCGACGCCGACTGGAGCCTGGTGCATGGCGCACTGGCGCCGGCCGGCGAGCAGTACAAGGATGCCGCCTATGGCATGCAGATGACGGGCGGCTCGGGCAGCATCGCCCATTCGTTTACGCAGTACCGCGAAATCGGCGCCAAGGCGCGCGCCATGCTGGTGGGCGCCGCCGCCGCGCAGTGGAAAGTCAATCCCGACCAGGTACGGGCCGCCAAGGGCGTGCTGTATGGCCCCGGCGGACAAAAGGCGACGTATGGCGAGTTTGCCGACGCGGCCATGCGCCAGCCCTTGCCCGCCACCGTCAAGCTGAAGGACCCGCGCGAATTTTCCATCATCGGCAAACCCGTGAAACGCCTGGACGCGGCCGCCAAGTCCACGGGAAAACAGCAGTTCGGCATCGACTTCAAGCCGCCCGGCGCGAAAGTGGCCATGGTGGCGCGCCCGCCCGTGTTTGGCGCGAAGGTGGCGAAATTCGACGCCAGCAAGGCGAAAGCCATCAAGGGCGTGCTGGAGGTGCTGGAAGTGAAAACCGACCGTGGCGGCAGCGGCGTGGCCGTCATCGCCGACGGCTACTGGCCCGCCAAGCAGGGACGCGATGCGCTGGTGATCGAGTGGGATACGAGCGCCGTGGAAAAGGTCAGCAGCGACAAGCAGCTGGCCGCTTTCAAGGCGCTGGCCAGGACGCCGGGCACGGTGGCGCGCGCATTCGATGTCGCCGCACTGGCCAAGGCGCCGAAGAAGATCGAAGCCGTCTACGAATTCCCCTATCTGGCGCACGCGCCGATGGAGCCGCTCAATTGCGTGGTCGACCTGCAGGCCGACAAATGCACGATGTGGGTCGGTTCGCAATTCCAGACGGGCGACCAGGCGGCGATTGCCGCTACTTCCGGCCTGAAACCGGAGCAGGTGACCCTGCACACGATGATGGCGGGCGGCGGCTTCGGCCGGCGCGCCGTGCCCTCGTCCGACTACGTGGTCGAAGCCGTCAACGTCGCCAAGGCGTACCGGGCTGCGGGCAAGAGCGGTCCATTAAAGCTGATGTGGAGCCGCGAGGATGACATCAAGGGCGGCTACTACCGGCCGTCGCATGTGCACCGCGCGCAGATCGGCCTCGACGCCAAGGGCAAGATACTCGCCTGGGACCACACCATCGTGGGCCAGTCCATCATGGCCGGCACGCCGTTCGAAGCGTTCATGGTGAAAAATGGCGTCGACGGCACCATGGTCGAAGGCATGGGCGAGCCGTACACCTTGCCGATGAAGCTGTCCGTGCATACGGCCAAGGCAAACGTGCCCGTGCTGTGGTGGCGCTCCGTCGGCTCGACGCATACGGCCTTCGTCATGGAGACACTGATCGACGAAGCGGCGCACGTGGCGAAGATGGATCCCGTCGCCTACCGCAAGCAGCTGATCGACGCCAAGCACACGCGCCACATCGCCGCGCTGGACCTGGCCGTGGCCAAGTCCGGTTATGGCAAGAAGAAGCTGCCGAAAGGGCAGGCCTGGGGCGTGGCCATGCACGAGTCGTTCAATTCCGTCGTCGCCTACGTGGTGACGGCGTCCGTGGTGGAGGGGGCGCCCAAGCTGCACCAGGTATGGGCGGGCGTGCATTGCAACCTGGCCGTCAACCCCTTGACGATCGAGGCGCAAGTGCAGGGCGCCGCGCTGATGGCGCTGGGCATGACCATTCCCGGCGCGGCCATCACGCTCAAGGATGGCGTGGTGGAGCAGCAGAACTTCGGCGACTACCCCGTGCCGCGCATGCCCGACATGCCTGTGATCGAGGTGCACCTGGTGCCGTCGGGCGATGCGCCGACGGGCATGGGCGAACCGGGCGTGCCACCACTGGCGCCCGCGTTTGCCAACGCGCTGTTCGCCCTGACGGGCAAGCGCCTGCGCAAGCTGCCGTTCGACCTGGCGGCCGCATGACGGCAGCGGTTTTTTGAGTACGGTCGGCATCTTGCTGGCAGCCGGAAGGGGACGCAGGTTCGACCCTTCCGGCGTACAGAACAAATTATTGCAGCCGCTGGCCGAAGGCCCGCATGCGGGCTTGCCCGTGGTAGTGGCAGCGGCCAAGAACATGCTGGCGGCCCTGCCGCGCGTGCTGGCCGTGGTGCGCGCCGACGATACGCAGGTGGCGCGCGTGCTCGGCGCGCTCGGCTGCGAGGTACGCGTCTGCCATGACGCCGACACGGGCATGGCCGCGTCGCTCACCTGCGCCATCGATTACGTGCGCGGCGCGCCGGGCTGGTTGATCGCCCTGGGCGACATGCCTTTCGTGGAAGCGGCTACAATCGCCGCCTTGTCGCAAGCCGTCGGCGATGGTGCGCACATCGCCGTGCCCGTGTTCCAGGGACGGCGCGGCAATCCTGTCGCATTCGGCGCCTTTCACTTGCCGCTGCTGCTGGCGCTCGATGGCGACCAGGGCGCGCGCAGCATCGTCAACAGCCATGCCGTATGCGAAGTGACAGTGGACGACGTCGGCATCTTGCGCGATATTGATACCCCTGACGATTTGTCGCCGGTGCCTGGCGCGCCCGGGCGATTGTAGAACATCCATGCCAGACACGAGGAAAACATGAAGAAAGCACCGATTCAAAAAATCACCGCCAAGGCGGGAGCCAAGGCAAGCGGCAAAGCCACAAGCAAAGCCGCGGCGAAAACCGCAGTGAAAATCGCAGTGAAAACCACGCCGGCCGCCGGCATTATCTACAGCATCGCCGCCGCTGATCTGGCTGGCCACATGTTCAAGGTGACGTTGACCGTCAAGTCGCCAGCCGCCATCGGCCAGGTATTTGCCTTGCCGGCCTGGATCCCGGGCAGCTACATGATCCGCGAATTTTCGCGCAACATCGTCAGCATCCGCGCCGAGTCCGAGGGCAAGGCCGTGGCGCTGACCAAACTGGACAAGCATTCGTGGCAAGCCGCCCCGTGCAAGGGCCCATTGACGGTCGAATACGACGTCTACGCCTGGGACCTGTCCGTGCGCGCCGCCCACCTGGACCAGAATCACGGCTTCTTCAACGGCACCAGCGTGTTTTTGCGCGTGCTGGGCCAGGAATCCGACGCCCATGAAGTGCATATCGTGCAGCCCAAGGATGCGGCCTGCAAGACCTGGCGAGTCGCCACCACCCTGCCGGAACTGAAGGCCAAGCGCTACGGCTTCGGCAGCTACCAGGCCGCCAACTACGATGAGCTGATCGACCACCCGGTGGAAATGGGCGACTTCGCGCTGGCCACCTTCACCGCATATGGCGTGCCGCACGATATCGTCGTCACGGGCAAGGTGCCGAACCTGGACTTGCCGCGTTTGTGCCGCGACCTGAAAGCCATCTGCGAAACGCAGATCGCCTTCTTCGAGCCGAAGACGAAGAAAGCGCCGATGGACCGCTATGTGTTCATGACCATGGCCGTCGGCGACGGTTACGGCGGCCTCGAACACCGCGCCTCGACGGCGCTGATCTGCGCGCGCGCCGACCTGCCGACGACGGCGTCAAACGGCACGGAGATCGGCGACGGCTACCTGAAATTCCTCGGCCTGTGCAGCCACGAGTACTTCCACACCTGGAACGTCAAGCGCATCAAGCCGGCCGCCTTTGCGCCGTACAACCTGCAGGCGGAAAGCTATTCGCCGCTGCTGTGGCTGTTCGAAGGCTTCACCAGCTATTACGACGACCTGATGCTGGTGCGCGCTGGCCTGATCGACGAGGCGGCCTATTTCAAATTGCTGGGCAAGACCGTCAACAGCGTGCTGCGCGGCAGCGGACGCACCAAGCAAAGCGTGGCCGATTCGAGCTTCGACGCCTGGGGCAAGTACTATCGCCAGGATGAAAACGCGCCGAACGCCATCGTCAGCTACTACACCAAGGGTTCGCTGATCGCGCTGGCTTTCGATTTGACTTTGCGCAGCAAGACGAATGGCGCAAAATCGCTGGACGATGTGATGCAGGCGCTGTGGCAGCGCTACGGCCGCGATTTCTACAAGGGTAAAGCGCGCGGCGTGACGCCGGCCGAAGTCGAAGCCCTGTTCGACGAGGTCTCCGGCACGCGCATGAAACCGTTCTTCGAGCGCTACATCCGCGGCACGGACGACGTGCCGCTGGCGCGCCTGCTGGCGCCGTTCGGCGTGAAATACAGCGACGCGCGCAAGGCGGAAAAAGCCAGCCTGGACGTCAACCTGGGCCGCGACGGCAACGACGCCAGACTGGCGCAGGTGCACCAGGGCGGCGCCGCCCACGTGGCGGGCCTGTCGGCGGGCGACGTGCTGGCGGCCGTTGATGGCTTGCGCGTAACGGGCAACCCGGCGAACCTCGACACCTTGCTGGGCCGCTATGCCGTCGGTGCCAAAGTGACGGTGCACGCCTTCCGCCGCGACGAGCTGATGACGTTTGCCGCCGTTCTGCAGGGCGACCGCGTGCCCGGTGTCAGCTTGGCCCTGCTGCCGGCGCCCAAGAAGGTCACGGGGCCGAAGCGTCCTAGCGCGGCATGATGCTGTTTGTCATGCAGTAAGACAGAAAACCGGCCTCACTGGCCGGTTTTCTATTTCAGGCAGCAATGTCTCAATGTAACGCCTCCCCTGAAATTGGCGTATTGCCATCATATTTACTGCAAATGAACTAATTTTTCTTTAACTAAACTAAAATTGCCGAACTGATTCTTTTCGACCGCGCCCAACGTGCAAACCCTCGATCCTCGAACGATTATGCTGATGACGACCCTGATGTGCGGGGCGATGAGCGTCGTCATGTTCTCGGTGTACCGCAGTTTCCGGCGCGAGGTGCATGGCCTCGGACATTGGGCGGCCGGTTTGCTGCTGCTGGTGTGCGCATCCTTGCTGTTCGGCACCCGCGAAGTGCTGCCGCCGGCATTGTCCATAATCGCGGCCAATGCGGCGCTGGTGGCCGGCATCGGCCTGTCGATGCTGGGCACGGAGAAATTCTTTGGCCTGGCGCCCAGCCGCCGTGCCTATCTGCTGATACTTGTCCTGGCCATCGCCGGCAATTGCTGGTGGCTGCTGGCGTACCCCGACTTCTCGGCGCGCGTGGCGCTCTTCTCCCTGCTGGTCTTCCTGTTTTATGCGCGCCAGGTGCAACTGGTATGGCGCCATGGCGAGCGCCATTTCTCGAGTTTGTTCTTTGGCGCGCTGATGCTGCTGCAAGCCGTCGTGGTGCTGGTGCGCGGCGTGTCGGCCTTGCTGCATGGCGGCGCCAGCGTGAAGCTGACGGTGGCAGGCACGCCGGCCGGCATCTATCTGGCGGTTGCCAATTTCATGGCGCTGCTGCTGACGGTAGGCTTCATGACGGTGGCGACCCGGCGCCTGCAGCAGATACTGGAGCGCCGCTCGACCCACGATCCGCTCACGCAGGTGCTGAACCGGCGCGGCTTTGGCGACGCCTATGCGCGCGAAATCGGCAATCTGCGCCGCCGCCGTTTGCCGCTGACACTGCTCAGCATCGACCTCGATTACTTCAAATTGATCAATGACCGCCACGGTCACGCGGTGGGCGACCAGGTGCTGGCGCATGTGGCCGCCGTTATCAAAGGCGCCCTGCGCGAATCGGATTGCGTGGCGCGTTTCGGCGGCGAGGAGTTCGTCGTGCTGATGCCGGATATGCCGGTGCATAACGCGCTGGGCGTGGCCGAACGCATCCGCGCCTTGCTGCGCGAGCCCAGTCATGCGGGGCTGCCACCGTGTACGGTCAGCATCGGCGTCGCTTGCCAGGCATCGGTGGTGGAAGGGCTGGAACAGTTGCTGTCGCGCGCCGATGCGGCCCTGTACCTGGCCAAGGAGCGGGGACGCGACCGCATCGAACTCGATGCTTGTGCGTTTACTGAGGACCGGACAATGTCCGCAGCTGGAAGCGGTACTGGTCGTTGAAGAGGAAAGTTTCGGAAAAATCGAAGGTGCGGGCGTGGCGGCGCATCAGGTGTGCGGCCGGCGGAAAGAGGACCTGCACGCGCCGCACGGCGGCCAGCGCGGCGGCCGATGCTTCGCTGTCGCGCGAACGGTGCACGTGCACGCTTTTCAGTTCGCCATCGGGACCCACGCTCAGGTCGAGCACGACGATGGCCGGCAGCATGGGCGGCAGGCGCCCGCTGAACGTGTATTCTGCGTTGGCCGCCATGATCTGCTGCGCCACCAGCGACTTGTAGACGTCGATGCTGGCGGCAAGCTGTATCGCGGCCGGCGTGCGGGGCATGCGCTCCGCTGGCGGGGGCGCAGTCTGGCAAGCCGACAGCAGGGCAGCAGTGGCAAGGACGGTGATCGCGTGTCTCATGTCTGCCAGACTACCATGGTTTAACTGAACAGGCGTTCCAGCTCCACGCCGGGGTCGGGTGCGCGCATGAACGCTTCGCCCACGAGGAAGCTGTGGATGTGCGCATCGCGCATGCGTTGCACGTCGGCCGTGCTGTGGATGCCCGATTCCGTGATGATCAATTTGTCCTGCGGGATGCGCGGCAAGAGATTGATGGTCGTGTCGAGCGACGTCTCGAACGTGCGCAGGTTGCGGTTGTTGATGCCGATCAGCGCACTCTTGAGTTTCAATGCCGCCGTCAGTTCTTCGCCGTCGTGGCTTTCGATCAGCACGCCCATGCCCAGTTCGTGGGCGCACGCTTCCATCTCGGCCATCAGGCCATGGTCGAGTGCCGCGACGATCAGGAGGATGCAGTCGGCGCCCATGGCGCGCGCTTCATAGATCTGGTACATGTCGACCATGAAATCCTTGCGCAGCACGGGAATGGCGCAGGCGGCGCGCGCCTGCTGCAGATAATCCACGGATCCCTGGAAGAACTGTTCGTCCGTCAGCACGGACAGGCAGGCCGCGCCATGCGCCGCATAGCTGACGGCGATGTCTGCCGGACGGAAGTCGGCGCGGATCACGCCTTTCGACGGTGACGCCTTTTTGACTTCGGCGATGATGCCGGGCTTGCCGGCGGCGATGTGCTGGCGCAGGCTCGCTTCAAAGCCGCGCAGGCCTGCACGCAGGGCGCTGTCGCTTTCCACGTCGCCGCGCAGGCTGGCCAGGCTGCGGCGGGCTTTGGCCTTGGCCACTTCATCGGCTTTTACGGCCAGGATTTTATCGAGTATGTCGGACATGATGGTCGCTATTCTATCAAGGAGGGCGGAGAGCTTACGCTTGCGGCGGGGTACCCAGCTGCTGCGTCACGCGCACGAACTGGTCGAGTTTCGCCAGCGCGGCGCCCGAACTGACGGCGGTGCGCGCACGCGCCAGGCCGTCTTCGATCGAGCTGGCCACGCCGGCCGCGTACAACGCCGTGCCCGCATTCAGGGCCACGATGTCGGCGGCGGCACCAGGCTCGCCGCGCAGCGCTTCCATCATCTTCGCTTTCGATTCGATGGAATCGGCCACCTTCAGATTGCGGCTGGCGATCATCGACATGCCGAAGTCTTCGGGATGGATTTCATATTCGCGGATCTCGCCGTTGATCAATTCGCCCACCATGGTGGCCGCGCCCAGCGACACTTCATCCATATTGTCGCGGCCATACACGACGATCGCATGCTGTGCGCCCAGGCGCTGCAGCACACGCACCTGGATGCCGACCAGGTCGGCGTGGAACACGCCCATCAGGATGTTCGGCGCGCCGGCGGGATTGGTCAGGGGACCGAGGATATTGAAGATCGTGCGCACGCCCAGCTCCTTGCGCACGGGCGCCGCATGCTTCATGGCCGCGTGGTGGTTCGGCGCGTACATGAAGCCGATGCCCGTTTGCGCGATCGACTGGGCGATCTGCTCGGGCTGCAGGTTGATGTTGACGCCCAAGGAATCGAGTACGTCGGCGCTGCCGGACGAGGACGACACGCTGCGCCCGCCATGCTTGGCCACGCGGGCGCCCGCCGCCGCCGCCACGAACATCGAGGCGGTGGAAATATTGAACGTGTGCGCGCCGTCGCCGCCCGTGCCGACGATGTCGAGCAGGTTGGTGGTGTCGGCCATGGGCACCTTGGTGGAAAACTCGCGCATCACTTGCGCGGCGGCGGCGATTTCGCCGATGGTTTCCTTTTTCACGCGCAAGCCCATGGTGAGGGCCGCGATCATGGTGGGCGACATTTCGCCGGACATGATCTGGCGGAACAGGTACAGCATTTCGTCGTGAAAGATTTCGCGGTGTTCGATGCAGCGCAGCAGGGCTTCTTGTGGGGTGATCGGCATGATGCTTCCTTCTTCAATGATGGCGCAGGAGGACACTGATGGCACGCCGGGGCGTGCGCATGGGATCAGCGCTCGAGGAAATTCTTCAGCAGGGCGTGGCCGTGCTCCGAGAGGATCGATTCAGGGTGGAATTGCACGCCCTCGATATCGTATTCCCGGTGGCGCACGCCCATGATTTCGCCGTCGTCCGTCCACGCCGTCACTTCCAGGCAGGAAGGCAGCGAGGCGCGTTCGATCGCCAAAGAGTGGTAGCGGATCACTGTGAAGGGGCTGGGAATGTCCTTGAAGACGCCCACGCCCGTATGCGCGATGAGGGAAGTTTTGCCATGCATGACTTGCTTGGCGCGGATGACCTTGCCGCCAAACGCATCGCCGATGGCCTGGTGGCCCAGGCATACGCCCAGTATCGGCTTCTTGCCGGCGAAGTGTTTCAGTACTTCCACCGAAATGCCCGCCTGTGCCGGCGCTTTCGGGCCGGGCGAGATGCAGATGCGGTCCGGGTTCAGCGCCTCGATCTGTGCGATCGTGATTTCATCGTTGCGGTAGACCCGCACGTCTTCACCCAGCTCGCCGAAATACTGCACGATGTTGTAGGTGAAGGAGTCGTAGTTGTCGATCATCAGCAGCATCTTAAAACCCTCCATCCAGGCCATCTTGCACTTGTTCGGCGGCACGCAGTACGGCGCGCGCCTTGTTTTCAGTTTCCTGCCATTCCATTTCGGGGATGGAGTCGGCCACGATGCCGGCCGCGGCCTGCACATACAGCATGCCGTCCTTGACCACGCCCGTGCGGATGGCGATCGCCACGTCCATTTCGCCGCCAAACGACAGGTAGCCGCAGGCGCCGCCGTAGATGCCGCGCTTGGTGATTTCCAGTTCGTCGATCACTTCCATGGCGCGCACTTTCGGCGCGCCCGTCAGGGTGCCGGCGGGGAAGGTCGCGCGCAGCACGTCCAGGTTCGACAAGCCCTCCTTGAGGGTGCCTTCCACGTTCGAGACGATGTGCTGCACATGCGAGTATTTTTCGATGACCATGCGGTCGGTGACTTGCACGCTGCCCGTTTCGGCGATGCGGCCGATGTCGTTGCGCGCCAGGTCGATCAGCATCACGTGCTCGGCGATCTCTTTCGGATCGGCCAGCAGCTCGGCCGACAGCTCGGCGTCGCGCTCGGGCGTGGCGCCGCGCGGACGCGTGCCGGCAATCGGACGCAAGGTGACTTTCTTGCCGCCGTCCGCCGTCTTCTCGTTGCGCACCAGGATTTCCGGCGAGGCGCCGATGATCTGCATGTCGCCGAAATTATAGAAGTACATATACGGCGATGGATTGAGCGAACGCAAGGCGCGGTACAGGGTCAGCGGCGAATCGACATACGGCTTGCGGATGCGCTGGCCGATCTGCACCTGCATCAGGTCGCCCGCCATCACGTATTCGTGCGCCTTGGCGACCGCCTTCAGGTAGTCTTCCTTGGAAAAATCGCGGATGGTTTCCGTGCGCACGGAAGCGCTGGTGACGGGCGCATCGACACCGCGGCGCAGCATCATGCGCAAGTCCTTCAGGCGCTGCTGTGCTTTCGAAAACGATTCGGGCTGCGTCGTGTCGGCGTAGACGATCAGGTAGAGTTTACCGGACAGATTGTCGATGACGGCCAGTTCTTCCGTCACCATCAGCTGGATGTCGGGCAGCTTCAAGTCATCTTTCGGCGCGCCGCCGGCCAGCTTTTTCTCGATGTGGCGCACGGTGTCGTAGCCGAAGTAGCCGGCCAGGCCGCCGCAGAAGCGCGGCATGCCGGGGCGCAGGGCGACCTTGAAGCGCGACTGGAATTGTTCGATGAAGTCGAGCGGATTGCCTTCGTGTTCTTCGATCACGCTGCCGTTCTTGACGATTTCGGTGCGTTTGCCGTAGCTGCGCAACACGGTCGTGGCGGGCAAGCCGATGAAGGAGTAGCGGCCGAAGCGTTCGCCGCCGACGACGGATTCGAGCAGGAAGGTGTTCTTGCCACCTTGTTGGGCCTGTGCCAGTTTCAGGTACAGGGTGAGCGGAGTTTCCAGGTCGGCGAACGCTTCCGCGATCAGGGGGATGCGGTTGTAGCCTTGCTGGCCCAGCGATTTGAATTCGAGTTCGGTCATGTTTCTCTCCATGCCGTCAGGGTATGAGTGTGCATAGTGCACAAACCCTGCGGTGGGTTATCAAAAAACTTGCCGGTACATGGAACTTGCGCAAGAGGCGCAAAGGACGCGTGTGCAGCCGGCAGCAATCGTAACGGCTCGGCCCTTAAGCCTGCCAAGATTGCCAGCGTCGCCAAAGCCAGGCCTCAATCGAGCCGGTTTGGGTGACATTGTGTTTTTTGATGAGAAACGTGTTCACGATATGGTGTTGGGTTTGGTCAGTATGCCGCTTAGTTTTGCATGCTAATAAAACGTGCTGCTTCGAGCAGTGTCTTTACTATACCATCGGAATCGGTATCGTGTATAGAGTGTCCGTGATTGTAGCCATACGGTACCGTCAATACGGGGCAAGCCGCAGCCCTGGCCGCTTGCGCGTCATTCGAGGAGTCGCCGATGGCCACCACTTTGGCGGGCGCCAGGTCGAAGTCCGCGCACACTTGCAGCAGCGGCAGCGGATCCGGTTTTTTCTTCGGCAGCGAATCGCCGCCGTAGACGATCTCGAAATACTGGTCGAGGTTTTTCAGTTTCAGCAGGGGCAGGGCAAAGGCGATCGGCTTGTTGGTGACGCAGGCCAGGCGCAGGCCCGCCGCCTTCATCGCCGCCAGCCCCGCTTCCACGTCCGGATACAGGGTGCTGAACTGGCCGTTGATGGCCAGGTAGTGGCGCTGGTAACCGTCCATCGCCTGCTCGAAATGCTGTTCCACGCCGGCCGCGTCGAAGTCGAGCGCCAGCACGGTGCGGATCAGGTTTTCCGAGCCCTTGCCGACCATCCGCTTGATGGCCTCGGCGCTGATGGGTGCCAGGTCCAGTTCAGCGCGCATGCCATTGATGGCGACATGAAAATCGGGCACGGTGTCTAGCATCGTGCCATCGAGGTCGATGATGGCGGCGCGCACGCCGGCCAGTACGTGGTCTTTCACCGTGCCCGCTTGCATCAGGCGCCCGCCACTTTGGCCAATTCTGCGCGCATGGCGTCGATGACGGCCTTGTAGTCGGGCTTGCCGAAGATGGCCGAGCCGGCGACGAAGGTGTCGGCGCCGGCCGCGGCGGCGGCGGCGATGTTGTCGATCTTGATGCCGCCATCGACTTCCAGCATGATGTCACGGCCCGATTCGTCGATCATGCGGCGCGCTTCGGCGATCTTCTTCAGCGCCTGCGGGATGAAGGACTGGCCGCCGAAGCCCGGGTTGACCGACATGATCAGGATGATGTCGATCTTGTCCATCACGTGTTCCAGGTAGTGCAGCGGCGTGCCCGGGTTGAAGACCAGGCCCGATTTGCAGCCATTGTCGCGGATCAGCTGCAAGGAACGGTCGACGTGATCCGACGCTTCCGGGTGAAAGGTGATGATGTTCGCGCCAGCCTTGGCGAAATCCGGGATAATGCGATCGACAGGCTTGACCATCAGGTGGACGTCGATGGGCACTTGCACGTGCGGGCGGATCGCTTCGCACACCAGCGGGCCGATGGTCAGGTTCGGCACATAATGGTTATCCATCACGTCGAAGTGGATGATGTCGGCGCCGGCGGTAACGACGTTGCGCACTTCCTCGCCGAGGCGGGCAAAGTCGGCGGACAGGATGCTGGGAGCGATACGGAATGTTGTCATGGTGGCTAAAGGCTGAGAGTAGAAAATGCGAAGATGCGCTATTTTACGCTTGACGCCGGTACCATGCTTCATTGAAGGACCGTGAAACACAGAATACGCATCGCGCGATGGTCAATGCGTCGCGCGCGACACACAATACGACTGGCAATGTCTGAATAGGAATGACGATGGCGACTTATGAATTTACGGTAACGGTCAAGACGCAATACCTGCCCGAGCAATCGGCACCGGACCAGGGGCGGCACGTGTTCAGCTACACGATCCGCGTCGTCAACACGGGCACGGCCGGCGCGCAACTGATTTCGCGCCACTGGGTCATCACGGATGCGAACAACAAGGTGGAAGAGGTACGGGGCCTGGGCGCCGTCGGCCACCAGCCGCTGCTGCAGCCGGGCGAGCAGTTCGAGTACACGAGCGGCACCATGCTGGGCACGCCGCAAGGCTCGATGCATGGCGAATACTTCTGCGTGGCCGAAGACGGCCATCAGTTCGAAGCTTTGATTCCCGAGTTCGTGCTGTCGGTGCCGCGCACCCTGCATTGACGCAACGCCGGGGGGCTTGGCCCCTTATTTCAGTTTCTCGGTGCCGTCCTGTTCTTCGCCGAGCTGTTTGCGTGCCGGTGGCGCGGGTTTTTTACCCGAATACATGGTCCACCAGACTATAAATGCCAGCAAGAAGAACGCCACCAGCGCCTCTATCATCAAGATCCACATACGCACCCCTATGTTATTTACCCGCAGCTTAGTATTTACCCGCCGTCTGTTGACACGCGGTAGTCTACCCGTTTCCATCGGCGCCGTCGCGCTTGCGCTTTCCGCCTGTACCACGCCATCGGCGCCACCGGCCGCCGCCGGCGGCAAGGCGCCGCCCATCGCGCCGACCGTCGTCAGGCCCGTGCCCGCCAAGCCGGCCGACGCCAAGGATGCCGCGGATGTGGCAGCGCCCACCTTTGTGCCCGCCAAGTTCGCCGCCTTGCCTGGCTGGGCCCGCGACGACATGCGCGCCGCCTGGCCAGCCTTCATGGCTTCGTGCGGCGTGCTGGTGAAGCGTCCGGACTGGAAGGAATCGTGCACGATCGCGCGCCAGGTGAATGCCGACAGCGACAAGGCCATCCGTCTGTTCTTCGAGACCTTCTTTGTGCCCAATCAAGTCATTACGGCCGATGGTGCCAGCACGGGCCTCGTCACCGGCTACTACGAGCCGCTGCTGCACGGCGCGCGCAAGCGCGGCGGTCCATACCAGACGCCACTGTACAAGGTGCCTGACGACCTGGTCTCGGTGGACTTGGCTGGCGTGTATCCGGAACTGAAGAACATGCGCCTGCGGGGCAAGCTGGTCGGCAAGAAGGTGATCCCGTACGCGACCCGTGCCGACATCGAGCGCGCCACGTCCGTCACGGGCAAGGAATTGCTGTGGGTGGATGACGAAGTCGAGGCGTTCTTCCTGCAAGTGCAGGGTTCCGGGCGCGTGCAGCTGACCGATACGCAGGAAACCGTGCGCGTGGCATATGCGGATCAAAACGGCCACCCCTACAAGTCGATTGGCCGCTACCTGGTCGACAAGGGCGAGCTGACCCTGAGCCAGGCGTCCGCGCAAGGCATCAAGGCGTGGATCGCCGGCCACCCGACGCGCAAGGATGAATTGTTCAACGCTAACCCCAGCTATGTCTTCTTCAAGGAAGAGCGTTTGCCCGATCCGAAAGTGGGGCCGAAGGGTGCGCTGGGCGTGCCGTTGACGCCGCAGCGCTCGGTGGCCGTCGATTCGCGCTTCCTGCCGCTGGGCGCGCCCGTGTTTTTGTCCACCACGCAAGCCAATAGCGAGATTCCCATGCAGCGCCTGGTGATGGCGCAGGATACGGGCGGCGCCATTCGCGGGCCGATCCGTGTCGATTATTTCTTTGGCTTTGGCGCGGAAGCGGCCGAGAATGCGGGCCGCATGAAGCAGAGCGGCGCCGTGTGGGTGTTGTTGCCGAAGCAGGCGCCGGCGCGCTGAGTTGCTGCGCGCGACGCCGGGGTAGCGATGGCCTGGCTTAACGCAGAACCATGACCGGCAAATGCGTATGCGCGAGCACCTTTTGCGTTTCGCTGCCCACGAACAGCTTGTTCAAGCCCTTGCGGCCATGCGAGGCCATCAGGATGATGTCGCAATGGTAGGTTTGCGCCGCATTGACGATTTCGTCGTGCGGACTCGGTGACACGGCTACCACGCCTTCGAAGGGCACGCCGGCGGCGCGCGCCGCTGCGCCGATCTTGTCGATGGCGCGTTGCGAAGCTTCCTGCATCTGCTGTTCATACAGGCTGGCATCGAGCACGATGCCGCCGTCGGCCATCGGCGAGAACGGGAAAGGCTGCACCACGCTGATGGCGACCAGCTTGGCCTTGTTCAATTGGGCGAAGGCGAGGGCGGTCTCGGCGGCTTTGTCGGACAACGGCGAGCCGTCGGTGGGAAATAAGATGGTGTTAAACATGGCGTGCTCCTCAAGTGATGTAAGACAGCTTATGGATTTACATCAATTAAAACCTTGATGTAAATCAAACCTCACAGGCTTTGGCATGAATAGTGTCGCCAAGGCAATCTTTCATCAGTGTATGCCCGTTCCTCGCTTCAGGTGCGCACGCCACGCAGCGGTGTGCCCCACACCATGGCGACCGTCAACGCAATGCTGCCTGCCGCGATGCAGGCCAGGCCATTGCGCACGCCAAAGTGTTCCGCTACCCAGCCGGCGGCCAGCGCGCCCAGCGGCGCCGTCGCCACCGTCAGGAAGCGCATGGTCGATGTCATGCGGCCCAGCATGGGATCGGGCGTGACTTTCTGGCGCAAGCCCAGGTAGGGAATAAAGAACAGCATCACGCCGCAATCGAAAAAGAACATCAATATGGCATAGGCCACGGCGCTGGCCGCCGCACTGCCGAACAGCGCGGCGGGAATCGTTGGCGTCAGGGCAAAGCAGAGCGAGGTCGAAGCCAGGCCGATCAGGATGGTGCGGCCAGCGCCGTAGCGCTTCGTCAGCGGCTTGACGATGAAGGCGCTGAGCAAGACGCCGGCGCCGCCCAGCATCTGCGTCATGCCCAGCACGCCAGGGCTCATGCCCAGGTCGCGTGTGGCGAACAGCACCGTCAAGGCCATGCTGGCATAAAACAGGAAGTGCCAGATGCCGGCGCCCCAGGCCAGCGCGCGCAGCAGCGGTTCGTGCCAGACGAACAGCAAGCCGTCGGCGATGTCGCGCAGGGCGTGCTTGTCGGAGGGGGCCGGCCGTGGGTCGCGCACGCTCATGGCGCGCAGATTGAAAACGGAAATCAAGTATCCGCAGGCCGTGCACAGGATGGCGACGGGCGCCGACAGCATTTGCACCAGCACGCCGGCCAGGCCGGGGCCGATCAGGCGCGAAGCCGATTCCGTGGCGGCAAATTTCGATTGCGCATCGATCAAGCCATCGCGGCCCACGAGGAAAGTCAGAAACACCTGTTCGGCGCCGCCGCCGACGACGAAGCCCGTGCCGATGATGAATCCCACTATATATAACCATGGCATCGACAGCACGCCGCACCAGTAGGCCACGGCCACGCTGGCCAGGGCCAGGCCGGACATGCTTTCGCTGAACAGCATGATCGGGTGCTTGCTGCGCCGGTCCAGCAGCACGCCGACAGGCAAACCGAACAGGGCGAACGGCAGCGCCTGTAGCGCGACCAGTACGCCCATCTGTTCCGGCGTCGCATGCAGCAGCAGTACCGCGCAAAGGGGCAGGGCCAGCGAGGTGATCTGGGCGCCGAAGCAATTGAGGCCGTTGCTGAACCACAGGCGGCGGAAATTGACGCTGGCGGCGCTGCCGTCGCCGCGCAGATAGCGGGTGCAGTACTGGAAGAAGGAGGAGAAAATACGCTGCTCGATAAAGGTGATCGGACTCACAATAATAGCAGCGCACCTGCCGCGCCGCTGCCGTTAGCCGCTACAATCGTTGCACCGTTCATCGAGAGGAGACACTATGCAATACGAAGACCTGATCATCGACATCCAGGACAAAGTGGCGGTCATCCGCCTGAACCGTCCCAAGGCCTTGAATGCCTTGAACGACAACATGATGAATGAACTGGGCCACGCCTTGCTGAAATTCGACGCGGACGAGAATATCGGCTGCATCGTGCTCACGGGCAGCGAAAAAGCCTTTGCCGCCGGTGCCGATATCGCCGCCATGGCCGATTACACCTACCCGGATACCTATACCCAGGGCTACATCAGCCGCAACTGGGAGCATATCTTGCGCGTGCGCAAACCGGTGGTGGGTGCGGTGGCCGGCTATGCGCTCGGTGGAGGCTGCGAACTGGCCATGATGTGCGATTTCCTGATCGCCGCCGACAGCGCCAAATTCGGCCAGCCCGAAATCAAGGTTGGCGTCACGCCGGGCGCGGGCGGTACGCAGCGCTTGCCGCGCGCCATCGGCAAGGCCAAGGCCATGGATCTGCTGCTGACGGCACGCACCATCGATGCCGCCGAGGCGGAACGCATCGGCCTCGTGTCGCGCGTGGTGCCGGCCGATAAATTGCTGGAAGAAACCCTGGCCGCCGCCAAGACCATCGCCGCCATGCCGACCTCGGTTGCAATGATGATCAAGGATTGCGTCAACCGCGCCTTTGAAACGACCTTGACCGATGGCGTCGCCTATGAGCGCCGCTTGTTCCAGGCTGCCTTCGGCACGCCTGCACAAAAAGAAGGCATGCACGCTTTCCTGGAAAAGCGCTTGCCAAACTTCGACGGTCTTTGATATGATTCGCCTCCCCGATGAGACGCACTAGTTTGCGGCACAAAAGGGGCGGCCTTCCGGGGCTGGGTAGTAAAAAAGAAAGTTGACGAATTAGCCGAAACGCTTCATACTCTTCCTTCTTCGCAGCTGACAAACACAACGCTTTGTCGATAGCGCGAAAGCAGTAGCCGAATACAGTTCTTTAACAATTAACAGTCGATAAGTGTGGGCATTTGATGTAAGTGCAGCGCTGCGCAAGCAGCGTAAAACTTAAAATATCAAATGTTCACAAGAAATAATGAAATAGGCGCTACGCAAGTAGTGGCCTGTCAGTTTTTTGAGTG